>NZ_CP107907.1:2658270-3987405 GCF_041434015.1 Streptomyces sp. NBC_00454
CGTCGAGCACGGCGCTCGCGCCCTCCAGCGCCCGGGGTGGGAGCGGACCGGTGTCGGCGGCCGCCCGTGCGCCCGGCGCCGTGGCGAGCGCCGCGGCGAGCAGCGCCACCGCGATGGGCAGCCGCGCGGAGCCCCGTCTGGCCGCGCCGGCCGGGACGCGGGCCGGACCGGGACCCTGACCGGAACCCGGAAGAACGGCAGGAGTCCGACCGTCATCCGAAACGGAATCCGGAGCTTCGGTGTGAGCAGCAGCAGGAACGGAGGATGCGGGAACGGCAATCGACACAGTCTTCCCCTTCGGGCCGAAGGCCCAGGCGCCCGTGAGTACCGGGGAATCCTAGCCGCCTCGAACACTCAGACCACCGCCGCCTTCTGAGTACCCATCAGCGGTGTGTCCGTCCTGACCACCCGCCGGAAGGCGGCCGTTCCCCGGTTCAGGTCGTGCCCGATGGCGGTCGCGTCGATCTCCGCGGAGAACCACCTGTTCCCCTCCGCGTCGGGTGGTGCGTCGCGCACCCTCAGCCGCCCGTGGACCACCAGCGGCTCCCCCACGGAAACGGATCCGGCGAGGTTCACGGCGAGGCTGCGCCGGGCCCAGACCGTGTAGAAGCTGGTGGGAGCGTCCGCCCAGGCCTCTTTCTTCCGGTCGTAGTACCTCGGGGTGACGGCGAAGCGGAACCGGGCCGCCGGACCGCTCGTCGTCTCCTTGTAGTCGATCTGGGTGGCCACGTAGCCCACCAGCGTCACCTGGGTGTCGTTCATCCCGGCCGTCCTCCCGGGGTCGCGGCCGCGCGCTCGGCAACGCGCCGCCCCGATCCGCATTCCGTACCCGCCCGGACCATCCGCACGAGGTACGACCATGCTGGCCCGGTCCGCCGGAACCCGCTCGGGCCTGTGGATTACTGACGGGCTGTGGAAAACCTCGCCACCGTCGCGTACTGCTCCCGAACCTCCCGGTAGCGCAGCAGCTCCGCCGCCACCGGCTCCAGCACCCGGGCCCGTCCGCAGCCGGCCGCCGCCTGCCGCAGCCGGCGTTCCGCGTCCTGCCCGTACCGCCTGGCCGGGCCCCGGGCCCCGATCGAGCAGGCCCACTCCACCAGCGGGCCTCCGATGATGCCCGCCACCATCAGCAGCACCGGCGGCATCAGCCGCGGTTCCAGGACCCCGACGATCTGCCCGACCAGCCAGAGCCCGCCGTAGATCTGGAGCAGGGTCATGGCCGCCTGCGCGAGCACCGCCGCCGGCCACCACGAGGGCCGCGGCGGCTTCGCGCCGGGCACCGCGACCGCCGCGCCGAGGGTCACCGCGATCTCGTCCAGCGCCTCCGGGAGCCCTTCGGCGCCGCGGACCGCGGTCTCCCGTACGGCCTGCGCCCAGGGGTCGGGCAGGCCGCGGACCGCCTCGTCGGCGACGGTCCGCACGGCCTGTTCCACCCGCTGGCGGGCCGTCACCTCCTCCTCGGCCGGCAGCTCCGGGGCCGCCGGTGAGCGGCCGATCGCCGCCAGGGCGGCGAGGCCGACCAGCGAGCGCGGGGCGCGCCGGTTCTCGTACCACCGCCACAGCCGCAGCCACGGGGTCCCGCACGCCCTTCCGGCATTGCGCCGCCAGGCCCGCTCGGCGGCGAGGCCGGCCGCGTAGGCCCCGACCGCCTCGGCGAGCCGGTCCTCGAACTCGGCGCGCGCCGTCTCCCCGATCTCCGGCCCGGTGTGGCCGTCGGCGATGTAGAGGGGCCGCAGGCGCGCCGCGGCCCGGTCGACGTCGGCGGAGATCCGCCGGGTCGCGGCGCCCTTCTCCTGGGTGAACTGCCCGAGCATCTCGCGCAGCTCCCCGACGCCTTCACCCGTAAGGGCGGAAAGCCCGATGACGGTGGCCCCGGGCTCGCCGTGCTCGCCGAGCGCGATCCCGTCGTCGTCGAGGAGTCTGCGCAGGTCGTCCAGTACGAGGTCGGCGGACTCGCCGGGCAGCCGGTCCACCTGGTTCAGCACGACGAAGGTCACCTCGGCGTGACCGGCCAGCGGGCGCAGGTACCGCTCGTGCAGCACCGCGTCCGCGTACTTCTCCGGGTCCACCACCCACACCACCGCGTCGACCAGGGCCAGGACCCGGTCCACGTGGTCGCGGTGCGCGCCTACCGCCGAGTCCAGGTCGGGGAGGTCGACGAGGACCATGCCGCGCAGCGCCTCGGCCTCCGAGGTCTCGCGGGGGCGGCGGCGCAGCCTCCCGGGGATCTCGAGGCGGTCCAGCAGGCCGGCGGCGCCGTCCGACCAACTGCACGCGATGGGTGCGGCGGTGGTGGGCCGGCGCAGCCCGGTCTCGGAGATCTGCACTCCGGCGAGTGAATTGAAGAGGGTCGACTTGCCGCTTCCGGTGGCCCCGGCGATGGCGACGACGGTGTGCTGCGCCGACAGCCCGCGCCGCGCCGCCGCCTCGTCCAGCACCCGTCCGGCCTCGGTGAGGGTCTTGCCGTCGAGGATCCGGGTCCGCGAGAGTCCGATGAGCTGGCGCAGTGCGTCGAGGCGGACGCGCAGGGCCTGCGCCTCGGGGCTGAGCGGGGGCGCGGGGGCCTTGCCGCCGTCGCTGCCGGCGCCGGAGACCGCCCGTACGAGTGCTTCGTCGCCCTCGTCGTCTCCGGTCGCGGGCCAGTCGTCGTCGGCCACCCGGGGGCGCGAGCGCGCGATGAGCCCGTCGTCCCAGCGGTCGTCGGTCCGGTCGGTCAAGGCGGTCACCGCGTCACCTCTCCTTCTGCAGTACGGACAGGGCGGCGATCAGCTCGGCCTGGGGTTCGGGACTGACTTCGAGCGCCTCGATCGGGGCGAGGCGGCGGTCGCGTTCGGCGCGCAGCACCTCGTCGAGGTGTTCTCCGACCAGTTCCCCGCCCCGGTCGCGCAGGCGTACGGCGGCCTGTACGCCGATCCGTTCGGCGAGCTTCTCCCCCGCCGGGCGGGCCCGCTTGCCGCCGAGGAGGGCGGCGACCAGGAGGGCGGCGATCCCGTCGGGATCGGGTGCGGGCTGCTTGTCGAGGCGCGCGACCTCCTCCTCGGCGAGTTCCTCCAGCACGCGCCGCCAGCGCCGTACGGCCATGCCGATACGTTCCGCCGCCTCTCGGTCGGGGGCCGGCAGGGCCACGGCGCCGGCCGCGGGCTCGCGCCGCCAGGCGTCGGCGATCCGCTCGTCGGCGGCGGCGACGGCGCACTGGAGGAGTGCGGCGAGGGATTCCGCGAGCGAGTCGAGGAGTTCGTCGGCGCTGGTGTCGAGCGGGTAGCCGCGCCAGCGGGTCAGCGCGTCCCCGGCGAGTACGGCACCCCGGTCGAGACGGCCCCGGACCCGCTTGCCCTCCCTCTTGTACGCGTCCTCGACGGCGGAGGTCAGCCGCACGGATGCGGCGTGCTGGGCCGCGACGGCCGAAGCGAGCTCGGGCATCCGGCGCCCGAGGGAGTCGAGCGCGCCGAGTGCGGTGCGCCCGACGGCGTACTGGCGGGCGGCCGGATCCTGCGCGTGGTGGGCGAGCCAGGCGAACAGCGGCGCGACGGCGCTGGCGGGCAGGAGCCCGCCCCCGCCGGCCGATTCGGGTAGTTCGGGAACCGTGAACCGCGGTACGTCGCCCAGCCCGGCCCGCGTGAGCAGGGCCCCGTACTGCCGGGAGACCTCGGTGAGCACCTGGTGCGGGACCCGGTCGAGGACGGTGACCAGGGTGGCCTTGTACTGCTTGGCGGTGCGCAGGAGGTGCCAGGGCACGGCGTCGGCGTAGCGCGAGGCGGTGGTGACCATGACCCAGACGTCGGCGGCGCAGATGAGTTCGGCGGCGAGCGTCCGGTTGTCGACGACGAGGGAGTCGATGTCGGGGGCGTCGAGGATGGCGAGACCGCGGGGCAGGGTGGAGACGGTCTCGATGCGGACTTCCCGGGTGGCGTTCGCGTGCCTGTCGCCCGGACGGTGGGGGGTCTTCCGGATGGCCGGAAGGGAGTCCTCGTCGGCCTGCGGATCCCAGACGCGCGTCAGGTCGGGGAGCACCCGCATCCCGGCGAACCAGTGATGGTCATCCGGATGGCAGACGAGCACGGGGGTCCGGGTCGTGGGCCGGAGGACTCCGGCTTCACTCACCTTGCGCCCCACGAGGGAGTTGACGAGGGTGGACTTACCGGCTCCGGTGGACCCGCCGACTACGGCGAGCAGCGGCGCCTCGGGCGCCTTCAGCCGGGGTACGAGGTAGTCGTCGAGCTGCGCGAGCAGCTCGGCTCTGGTCTGGCGGGCGCGCGGAGCGCCGGGCAGGGGCAGCGGCAGACGCACGGACGCGACCCGGTCGCGCAGGGCGGACAGGGCATCGAGCAGCTGAGGCCGAACATCCAAGGTCACCACATGCGAAGAATGCCCAATTTGGGACCATTTTTGAAGCTTATACGTCCTCTGCGCGCCGAGCGCTACTCCACTGGGACATCCTGGACAGTGCGGACGAGTGGGGCGCAGGCATAACGAGTGCACAACACCCAGGGCGCCACGGCGCAAAAGCGATGCGAGAATCGCACCTGCCTGCGATTATCGGGACCGCTTCACCGAACCTACACATCGTGGCACGCGAGTGAAGCAACCGGGACAAGGCAACCGGAGCCCTATCCTTGACCCGGCACGGACCACAGTCCCACCCCCACCCCGGGGCTCCAGGCCACCACGGCCACCTTCCGGCCCCCGTAGCTCAGTGGATAGAGCAGGTGCCTTCTAAGCACTTGGCCGCAGGTTCGAGTCCTGCCGGGGGCACTTCCCGCGTCCCGCCCCGAACCCTCCCCCCGGGGAGGGTTTTCGTGCAGGTCAGGGCACTTTACCCAGAGCCTCGTAGCGACGGCGTAAGCCTCAGGCTCCGGCTCCGCGGCCTCCTGTCCAAGGGCGGGACCGGGACTCAGGTATGAGTCGGTGTCACTCTTTCGGCAGAGATCCGGTTCGTCCTCGAGAGGGACGCGGGTTACGGATCCCGCCACGAATACTCGTAGACATGAGCCGCCGTCCTCTCGTCATCGCCGCCGCAACCGTCGGAGTCCTCGCCACCGCCGCCATCGCCCTCCCCAACCTGCCGAACAACCCCCTGACCGACACGATCAACGACCACGTGTTCAAGGAGAAGGGCAAGCGGTTCGCGACGGCCGCCGACGCACCGACGCGCGGGAAGCCGGCGTGGGTACTGCCCGGCTGGATACCGAAGGACGCCACCGACGTCCGAATAAAGGCGCGGACCGACGGCGGGGCCCGGCTGATCCGGTTCACGCTGGGCGCGACCCCGCTCGACGGTCCGCAGTGCTCGGCGGGCAAGCCGAAGAAGAACGCGCGGACGGCGCTGGCGGCCAAGTGGTGGCCGGGCGACATCCGGGCCGAGGCGAGCCCCGAATGCCGCGACTACTACCAGTACCAGGTCGCGGTGCGCGGAAAGAACGTCTACGCCTGGACCGACGGCACCCCGTCCCCCGGAGCGAAGACGCACGACGGCGCCCCGGCCCATCCGGCGACGAGCCACACCCGCTGATCCGCACGCTCGGACTCCCTTCACACCGCGTGCGGTTAGGCTTTCGAGGTGACCACGCATGCGGACGACCTGGGCGTGAACCGGCTCGGCGCCGACGCGCCGCGCGTCGGGGTGCTGCCTTCGGTGTGGTCCCTGGACACCACGCTGGACGTGGTCGGCGGGCTCCGTGTCGACGAGGCGCTGCCGGTGCTGGACGCGGCCGAGCGCGATCGCGCCGAGCAGCTGCTGAAGGCGGACGCCCGGCACCAATACGTGGCCTCGCACCTGGGACTGCGGGTGCTGCTCGGCGCCTACCTGGGGCTGGCTCCGGCCGAGGTGGCGTTCATCCGCGAGGAGTGCCCGTGCTGCGGCGGCCCGCACGGCCGGCCCGCCGTCGCCGCCGACGCGCGCCACGACGGCGGCAGCGCCCCGCACTTCTCCCTCTCGCACAGCGACGGCCTGGCCTACCTCGCCTTCGCGCGAGTACCCGTCGGCGTGGACGTGGAGGCCGTTCCGGGCGCGGCCGTGGTGGCCGCCGTACTGGACAACCTGCACCCGGCGGAGACCGCCGAACTCACGGCGCTCGCCGAGCCGGACCGGCCGCAGGCGCTGGCCCGCGTGTGGTCCCGCAAGGAGGCCTGCCTCAAGGCCACCGGGACGGGCGTGGCGCTGGGCCTGGCCGAGCCCTACGTCGGCTCCGCCGCCACCCCGGCACCGATCCCCGGCTGGACCCTGGCGGATCTCCCCGCCCCGCCCGGCTTCGCGGCCGCCCTCGCCCTGCGCACGGCGGACCCGACCGCCACCTGACCCGGGGCGGGAGCCGCGCGCGACGCGCCACGCCGTAGCGAAATCCCGCTCTCCCCCGGACACCGGGCCGTTATCGTCGCCGCCATGGACATCCGAGCCGCCCGCACCCCCGCCGAACTCCAAGCCGCGGAACCCCTCTTCGACGGGCCCGTCCGCCCGGACTGGTCCGAGCGGTTCCTCGCCGCCCCCGGGCACCTGATGCTCATCGCCTACGTGGACGGCGTACCCGCCGGAATGGTCTCCGGCATCGAGATGAGCCACCCCGACAAGGGCACCGAGATGTGCCTGTACGAGCTCTCCGTGGACGAGGGCTACCGGCGGCGCGGCATCGGCCGCGCCCTGACGCAGGCACTCGCCGCCGAGGCCAAGGCGCGCGGCTGTTACGGCATGTGGGTGGGCGTCGACACCGACAACGAGGCCGCGCTGGCCACCTACGAAGCGGCCGGCGCCCTCGACGAAGGCGTCTTCGCCATGCGCGGCTGGCCCATCGCCCCGGTCTAGGCCGTCTCTTCCAGATCTCGTCGGTCAGGTCGGCAAGATCCGAACGCGGTGAGCCTTTCCGGACACCCCCTAGCTCCCGCGGCGGCGTGTCGTGGGGCCAGTCGGCGCACCCTCCGCGCGGCCGGACCGCGGCTCGCCGAGCATCGGCCGCATGAGCCCACTCTCCGCGCTGCTCCCGGCCGCCGCCCTGCTGGCGGCGGCCACCGCCGTGGCGCCCGGCGCCGACGCCGCAGCCGCCACCGATGCCGAACCCCCCACCGCCCCCTACGTGGTCGTCCTCAAGGACAGCACCTCCCGCGTCTCCGCCGTCGCCGCCACCCGCGCCCTCGCCGCCGAGGCCGAGGCCTCCGGCGGCCGGGTCGGGACGGTCTTCGACACCGCGCTGAACGGCTTCGCCGTCCGCACCACCGCGGCCCGCGCCGCCGAACTCGCCGCCGATCCCCGGGTGGCGTCCGTGGAGCCCGACGCGGTGTTCCGGACGAACGACACCGAGGTCCAGCCCCTCGTACAGACGCCCGCGCCCTGGTCCCTGGACCGGCTCGACCAGACCGGGCTCCCGCTCGACGGCTCGTACACGTACCCGACGAAGGCGCAGGGGGTCACCGCGTACATCGTGGACACCGGGATCAACACCCTGCACCAGGAGTTCGGCGGCCGCGCCCGCTGGGGCGCCAACGCGGTGTTCACGGAGGGCTTCACCGACTGCAACGGCCACGGCACGCACGTCGCGGGGACCGTCGGCGGGGCCACCTACGGGGTCGCGAAGGGGGTTTCGCTCGTCGCCGTGAAGGTGGCCGACTGCCGCGGGGAGGCGACCTTGTCGGCCATCACGGGCGGCATCGACTGGATGGTGCGGGACTCCCTGAAGTCGCCGGGCGTCCCGGCCGTGGCGAACATGAGCCTGGGCGGCGGCTACAGCTACGCCCTGAACCGGGCCGTGACGCGGGCGATCGCGTCCGGGATCACCTTCACCGTGGCGGCCGGCAACTCTGCCGAGGACGCCTGCACCGGCTCCCCGGCCGGCGTCCCGCAGGCGGTCACCGTGGGCGCGACGGACGCCGAGGACCGGCGGGCGACCTTCTCCGACTACGGTCGCTGCGTGGACCTCTCCGCCCCGGGCGTGGCCGTCGTCTCGGCCTGGAAGGGCTCCGCGACGGCCCTGGCCCGCGCCTCCGGCACCTCCATGGCGGCCCCGCACGCAGCGGGCGTCGCCGCCCTGGTGCTCGCGGAGGGCCTCGCGGCCGGGGGCCCGCGCAAGACGCCCGCGCAGGTGGCCGAAACCCTTCGGCGCAGCGCCGTGCCGGACCGGATCACGGGCCTGCCGGCCGGAACGCCGAACCTGCTGCTGCACCTCCCGGCCGCCGAGTAGCCCGTACGGGGACACCCGCCGGCGGCGCTCCCGCCCGCCCCGGCGGGGAGCCACCGGGGGCGGGCTGGGGCACCGGTCCGGCGCGCGCCGAGGCCCAGCTCAGGACCGGAGCGGGCGCATCCGGCAGCCCCATCCGCCCCACCCGCCCAGCTCACCGTCCGGTCGGTATCCCGGCCGGTCCGCCACCCGGCCTGATGGCACATCAATTTCTGTGTGCTTCGGGCGAAAGCAAGTCATTGACTTCTCAATCCCGCGACGCGTCAATGTCGGCCACCGCACCGGCTCGACCTCCCCCACACAGCGGGTGGGGGGAGGGTTCGTATGACGAAGGAGTCGCGACCCAGTGAGTACAACGTTCCGACGAAGAGTTCTGGCCGGGGCGGGCGCTTTGTCCCTGGCCCTGACGGGCGGCGTGGTGGGCCTGGCAGGCTCCGCGCAGGCCGCGACGAAGACCACCCCCGTCTTCGAGAACTGTGACGCCCCGGCACCTCAGGCGGACGGTTCCGGCAACCAGAACTACACGATCACCCTGCCCGACGGTGCCAAGGCCGGCGATGTCGTCCCGATCACCATCGACCCGGGCGCCAGCCCCCTGCTCCCCGGCTTCTCCGTCACGACGGTGAACACCTCCAAAGTCACCCTCAAGGTCGGGGCCACCACCCAGGTGGTCACCAGCCCGCCGGAGACGGTCAGCGTCGTGGCCGGGCAGCCGCTCGACCCCAAGGCGTTCTCCGGGACCATCAAGATCCCGGACGGCACCGAGGGCACCACGGTCGACGTCGCGCTGGACCTGTCGGTGGTCGACGCAGACCTCTCCGGCTCGGTCTTCACCACCACCTGCACGCCGGCACCGCGCCCGAGCGCCTCCCTGGGCTCGGTGGCCGTTGAGGCCCTGCCCAAGGACCCGATCACCACCAAGCTGACGCCCAACAGCGGCAAGGCCGGCACCGCGGTCACCGTCACGGGCGCCAACTTCCCGGCGGGCGCGGTCACCTGTTCCGCGCTCAAGGCGGGCGTCGCCACCGGTGACACCGGTACCGGCACGGCCACCGCGGCCGGCGTCGCGACCTGCAACATCACCGTCACCAAGGCCGCCGACCAGATCAAGATCGACGGTTCGATCACCCCGTACAAGGACTTCGTCTTCGTCGTCGACCAGCCCGGTGTGAAGAACCCGGTCGACGTCGAGGTGCTGCCCGGCCCGCTGGCCATCGGCCCGCAGGCCGGCAACCCGGCCGTCAACTTCGGCAAGGTCACCATCAACGGCAAGTCCCAGTCCGTCGTCGGTCAGTTCACCGCGATGGCCGTCCAGGACTTCCGCGGCGGGACCCTCGGCTGGGACGTCTCGGCGACCCGTACGCCATTCCTGAACGAGGTCACCGGCCACTCCATGGCCAAGGCGCAGATCGGCATCCAGCCGACCTGCAAGGTGACCAACGCGGACAGCCCGAGCACCTGCACCGCAGGTACGCCCGGTGCGATCTCCGACACCCCGATGAAGATCGCCTCCCAGGCCGCGGGCGGGGACAACCTGACCGGTGGCGAGTTCGAGGTCGGCGGTGCCGGAATGATCCAGCTCCCGCCGTTCATGTTCGCGGACAGCTACGAGTCGGTCGTCACCTTCTCCATCGCCTGACCCGTACGGCCCCGCTCCAACCCGGGTGGTGCGGCGCTCCGGCGCCGCACCACCCTTCCGCACTTCCCCGCCGCCCTCCCGCGCCTCCGCGCCCCGCCCCCGTCCGCGCCGACTGGAGAACCGCCCATGCGCACCCGCACCCTGATCCACGGTCTGCTCGTCACGCTCCTGCTGCTGGGTACGGGCCTGCTCACCGCGGCCACCGCGACGGCCGCGGACAACGGCACCTGGGGGGTCTTCCCGACTCCGCCCGCCGGCGCCGCGATGACCGACCGCGCGTACTTCTTCCACCAGGGCGCGGCCGGCACCACCGTCGAGGACAGCGCGACGATCGTGAACTCCTCCGACAAGGAGATGACGTTCCAGATCTTCGCCACCGACGCCGTGAACACCCCGGTGGGCGGCGGCTTCGCGCTGCTGCCGGTGGAGACGAAGCCCAAGGACGTCGGTACCTGGATAGCGCTGCCGCCCGAGACGAAGGGCACGGTCACCGTGCCGGCCAAGGGCCGCAAGGACGTCCCGTTCTCGGTGAAGGTCCCGGCGGACGCGACCCCCGGTGACCACGTGGGCGGAATCGTCGCCCTCAACACGGCCGTGGAGGGCGTCCAGCAGGACGGCCAGGTCAAGGTCGGGGTGAAGCGCCAGGTCGGGGCCCGGCTCTACTTCCGGGTCCCGGGACCGGTGACCCCCGGGCTGAGCGTGGAGGACGTGAAGGTGAGCCGGGCGGCGCCGCTGCTGCCCTGGGTCAAGGACGCCCGCGCGAAGATCACGTACTCGCTGGTCAACCGGGGCAACGTGGTCGTCGAGCCGAAGGTGACGGTCTCCGCCGAGGGCCTCTTCGGCCGCACCGTCCTGGACCGGCCGGCCCGTGAGCTGAAGCTTGTGCTGCTGCCGGGCCAGCGGATCGAGCTGACCGAGGAGTGGGCCGACGCCCCGCAGTCGGACTGGGTCACCGTCCACATCGCGGCCGGCGCCTCGGCCTACCCCGACCTGGTGTCCGAATCCGCTACGGACTTCCTCGCCGTTCCGTGGCCCGCCCTGGGCCTCCTCCTGGTGCTGGCGGGCGCGGCCATCGCCCTGCGGGTGCTGCGCCGACGCCGCCGGTCCGGGTCCGAACGGCCGGAATCCGTCCCGGACTTGGCTGGAGCCCGCTGACCGGTAAGGGTGTCCCCAGGCGACGGCATCCAGCCATCACCGCTAGGGGGAGGCGCCACCGATGGAACGACAGCACGGCGAGGCAGGGCGGCCCGGCCGGCCGGTTCCCGGCGAGGCGTCCGCGGACGGTCCGGCGGCCCCGGATCCCACCGCCCACGGGATCGGGCTGCTGACCCGCATCGAGCGGACGCTGGGCACCGGGACCGCCGCGTACCTGCCGGGCGACGGCTGGATCCGGCTGACGCTCCCGCTCGAGGACGGCGGCCCGGCTCCGGTCACGGTGGACGTGCTCGCGGATCCGCGGCGGGCTCCGCACGGGATCGCGTACCTCCTGCCGGGCGGCGGCCTGAACTTCGCCGCCGAGTTCCTCACGCCGCACACGGCGGCCTCCCCGGACTCCGGCCTCGCCCACCACCTGCTCCGCCAGGGCCTGCTGGTCGTAGGCGTCACCCCGCGCGAGGACTCCGCCACGGCGGCCGAGGTCACCGCCGATTGGGGGCTCGCGGCGCACCGCCGGGATCTGGCCGCGGTCGTGGCGGCGCTGGACGGCGTACTCGGGCTGCCGTACCAGTACGCCGGGCACTCCGCGGGGGCCGCCCTCGCGCTGGACGCGGCCTCGCACGACCCCTCGGCGCGGCTGACCCGGGTGGTGGCCCTGGACACGACCGGCCCGTACACCGGCGACCGGGCCGAACGGGCGGCCCTGCTCCGGGACGCGTGCGAGGCCCAGCTCGCGCAGGGTACGTACGCCACCGACCCGGGCCTGGCGGCGCTGGTCGCGCGGGCCGTCACCGACCCGGCGGCCCCCTCCCCGGTCCCCTGGCCGCCGGATCCCGCGCTGCGCTTCACCAACGCCGGGCTCGCCCACTTCGCGCTGATCCGCACCTCGGCACTGCCCGGCCCCGCGAACTGGATCTACTCCCAGGGCCACAGCGCGGGCTCCTACGCCTTCGGCGGGACCCCGGCCGAGGACCGTTTCACCCTGACCCACACCCCGCTCGCCACCTGGCACGCGGCCACGGCCGGCCTGGGCAGCGGGCTGATCCCGACCGCCCTGATGCGGGATCTGGCGGCGCTGTGGGCGGGCGACGGGAAGACGTACGCGATCGACTGGGACCGGATCGGCGCCGAAGTGGTGTGGATCAACACCGAACTGGGCCGCGGGGACCACGCGCGCGGCGCGGCACTGATCCGCGCGGGCGGCAACGGGCGGGTGGCGTTCACCCTCGTCCCGGGCTACGGCCACGGCGACGCGGTCTGGTCCGCTACGGCGCAGACGGACGTCTGGTCCCTGCTCTGACCACGGCCGGAAACGGGCTCGCCCCCCGCGGTGAGGGTTGCGGGGGGCGAGCGGTCCGGCGGTGTGCGGTCCTACGAAACGTGCAACCGGTCAGTGGTTGCGCGGGAACCCGAGGTCCACGCCGGCCGGGGCGTCCGACGGGTCGGGCCAGCGGGTCGTGACGACCTTGCCCCGGGTGTAGAAGTGGATGCCGTCATTGCCGTAGATGTGGTGGTCCCCGAAGAGGGAGTCCTTCCAGCCGCCGAAGGAGTGGTAGCCCACCGGCACCGGGATCGGGACGTTGACGCCGACCATGCCGGCCTCGATCTCCAGCTGGAAGCGGCGGGCGGCGCCGCCGTCGCGGGTGAAGATCGCCGTGCCGTTGCCGAACGGCGAGGCGTTCATGAGCGCCACGCCCTCCTCGTAGGTCTCGACGCGCAGCACGCACAGCACCGGGCCGAAGATCTCGTCGCGGTAGGCGTCGGAGTCGGTCTTGACGTTGTCCAGCAGCGAGAGGCCGATCCAGTGGCCGTTCTCGTTGCCCTCGACGGTGTAGCCGGTGCCGTCCAGGATCACGTCCGCGCCCTGGGCGGCGGCGCCCGTCACGTAGGAGGCGACCTTGTCGCGGTGGGCGGCGGTGATCAGCGGGCCCATCTCGGAGGTCGGGTCGTTGCCGGGGCCGATCTTGATCTTCTCGGCACGCTCGCGGATCTTGTCGACGAGGGTGTCGGCGATGGAGCCGACGGCGACGACCGCGGAGATGGCCATGCAGCGCTCGCCGGCCGAGCCGTAGGCGGCGGAGACCGCCGCGTCGGCGGCCGCGTCCAGGTCGGCGTCCGGCAGCACCAGCATGTGGTTCTTGGCGCCGCCCAGGGCCTGGACGCGCTTGCCGTTGGCGGAGGCGGTGGTGTGGATGTGGCGGGCGATCGGGGTCGAGCCCACGAAGGAGACGGCCGCGATGTCGGGGTGCGCGAGGAGCGCGTCGACGGCGACCTTGTCACCGTGGACCACGTTGAGCACGCCCGCCGGCAGACCGGCCTGGCTGGCCAGCTGGGCCAGCAGGGTGGAGGCCGAGGGGTCCTTCTCGCTCGGCTTCAGGATGAAGGTGTTGCCGCAGGCCACGGCCAGCGGGAACATCCACATCGGCACCATCGCCGGGAAGTTGAACGGGGTGATGCCCGCGACCACACCGATCGGCTGGCGGATCGAGGAGACGTCCACGCGGCTGGAGACGGACGTGGACAGCTCGCCCTTGAGCTGCACGGTGATCCCGCAGGCCAGCTCGACGATCTCCAGGCCGCGGGCGACCTCGCCCAGCGCGTCCGAGTGGACCTTGCCGTGCTCGGCGACGATCAGCTCGGCGATCGCGTCGCGGTTGGCGTCCAGCAGGGCGCGGTAGGCGAACAGCACCTTGGTGCGGGCGGCCAGCGAGGACTGGCCCCAGGACAGGAACGCCTCCTTGGCGACCTGTACGGCCGCGTCGACCTCGTCGGCGGACGCGAGGGCGACCTGCGTGGTGACCTCGCCGGTGGCGGGGTCGGTGACCGGGCCGTAGTTGCCCGACGCGCCCTCGACGGTCTTGCCACCGATCCAGTGGTTGACGGTCTTCATGCCTTGCTCCTTCACAGATGGCGACGTCGCTGCGCGGCTTGCCGGTCGTACTCTTCGCGGGCCTGGGCCGCTTCCGCACGGGTCGCGGTCTCGGCCACAGGAACATCCCACCATGCCTGTGCCGGGGGTGGGCCCGACACAGTGTCGGGTGTTCGGGTCTGCACGTAGACACATGTGGGACGGTCCGAAGCCCGCGCCTCGGCGAGGGCTTTCCGCAGGTCACGCACGGTCCGGGCGCAGATGACGACCATCCCGAGGGAGGCCGCGTTGGCCGCGAGGTCCACCGGAAGGGGGTCCCCGGTGTACGAACCGTCCAGCGCCCGGAAGCGGTACGCCGTCCCGAAGCCCTCGCCGCCCACCGCCGCCGACAGCCCTCCGATCGAGGCGTAGCCGTGGTTGTCGAGGACGACGACTTTGACGGGGATCCCCTCCTGCACGGCGGTGACCATCTCGGTGGGGTTCATCAGGTACGTCCCGTCTCCGACCAGCGCCCACACGGGGCGGCCGGGGGCGGCCAGCGCCACCCCGATCGCGGCCGGGATCTCGTAGCCCATGCAGGAGTAGCCGTACTCCACGTGGTACTGGTCCCGGGACCGGGTCCGCCACAGCTTGTGCAGGTCCCCGGGGAGCGAGCCGGCGGCGTTGATGAGGATGTCGGTGTCGTCCACGAGCCCGTCGAGCAGCCCGAGCACCTGGGCCTGCGTCGGGAGGGCGTCCTCGTCGGGAGCCGCGCAGGCCCGGTCGACCAGCAGCTCCCATTCCCTCTTCTTCTCTTTGTACGCCGACACGTGCCCGGGGTCCACGCGGTACCCGGAAAGCGCGTCCCGGAGGTCTTCCAGGCCCACTCGCGCATCGCAGACCAAGGGGCGGGCGGCGTACTTGTGGGCGTCGTACGGGTCGAGGTTGAGCCCGAGGAACCTGACGCCGGGCTCGCGGAAGAGGGTCGAGGACGCGGTGGTGAAGTCCGTGAGCCGGGTCCCGGCCGCGATCACCAGATCGGCCTCGCGGGCCAGCGCGTCGGCGGTGGCCGTGCCGGTGTGCCCGATCCCGCCCACGTCGGCGGGGTGGTCCCAGGGCAGCGCCCCCTTGCCCGCCTGGGTGGAGGCCACCGGGATCCCGGTGGCCCCGGCGAACTCCGCCAGGGCCGCCTCGGCCCCGCTGTGCCGGATCCCGCCGCCGGCGATGATCAGCGGGCGCGCGCAGCCCCGTACCGCCTCGGCCGCGTGCGCGAGCTCCGAGCGGTCGGGGCGGGGGCGGCGCACGGACCACACCCGCTCGGCGAAGAACTCCTCGGGCCAGTCGTACGCCTCGGCCTGCACGTCCTGGGGCAGGGCCAGGGTGACGGCGCCGGTCCGCACCGGGTCGGTGAGCACCCGGACCGCCTGGAGGGCCGCGGGGATCAGGGCTTCGGGGCGGGTGACGCGGTCGAAGTATCGGGAGACGGGCCGCAGGGTGTCGTTGACGGAGATGTCACCCGCGTACGGGACTTCGAGCTGCTGGAGCACGGGGTCGGCGGGGCGGGTGGCGAAGGTGTCCCCGGGCAGCAGGAGCACCGGGATCCGGTTGATGGTGGCCAGCGCCGCCCCGGTGACGAGGTTGGTGGCCCCGGGACCGATGGAGGTGGTGACGGCGTGCGCGGAGAGCCGCCCGCTCTGCCGGGCGTAGCCGACGGCGGCGTGCACCATGGCCTGCTCGTTGCGGCCCTGGAGGAACGGCATGGCCTCGGGGCCGCTCTCCAGCAGCGCCTGCCCGATCCCGGCGACGTTCCCGTGGCCGAAGATCCCCCAGGTGGCCGCGATCAGCCGGCTGCGCCGCCCGTCGCGCTCGGTGTACTGGCTGCCGAGGAACCGGACGAGGGCCTGCGCGACGGTGAGCCGGACGTACCTTCCGGTCCCGGTCGTCGGCGTCATACGGGGTCCTCCGCGCGGTAGAAGGGCAGCCGGGGGTCGACTTCCTGAGCGGTCCAGGTGGAGCGGATCCAGCCGTGATCGGGGTGATCGCGGATCAGCCACTGGCGGGGCGCGCCGGTGGCGCCGGGTCCCGCCATGACGTTGAGGTAGTACATGTCATGGCCGGGTGCGGCGATGGAGGGCCCGTGCCAGCCGTCCGGGATGAGCACGGCGTCCCCGGTCCTCACTTCGGTGAGGATGTCGGTCTTCCCGGCGGGGGACGGGCTGACACGCTGGTAGCCGAGGCCGGGCGTGCCCTCGTGGTCCCGGATCTCGAAGTAGTAGATCTCCTCCAGGCGGGATTCCTCGCCGGGCCGGTGCTCGTCGTGCTTGTGGGGCGGGTACGAGGACCAGTTCCCGCCGGGGGTGAGCACCTCGACGGCGATGAGCCGGTCGCAGTCGAAGGAGTCGGCGGCGGCGAAGTTGTTGACCTGCCGCGAGCACTGACCGGCCCCGCGCAGCTCCACGGGGACCTCCCGGGCGGGCCCGTACCGTGCGGGGAGCACTCGCTCGCAGCGCGCCCCGACGAGCGCGAACCGCCCGCCTGCGGCGGACGTGATCCCGGCGCGCCCGTCGCGGGGGAGGTAGGCGAAGTCGGTGACCGCGTCGAACACCCCGCGCCGGCCGTGCAGTTCGAAGAGGTGCGGGACGGATCCGGGCAGCTCCTCGCAGCGGACCTGGCAGCCGCCGGACAGCGGGAGCACGATCCATTCCGCGTCCCCGCAGTCGTGCGCGTACGCCTCCCCCGGCGCGAGGTCGAGCACGAGCAGCCTCGTCCACTCCATCACCCGCTCAGACACCACCGGCACGGCCGAGCACCTCCTCCACTTCCTCCGCGAACGGCATCGCCGTGGAACAGGCGAGGCGCGAGGCCACGATCGCCCCGGCCGCGTTCGCGTAGCGGATCACCCGCTCCAGCTCCCATCCCGCGAGCAGTCCGTGGCACAGGGCCCCGCCGAACGCGTCCCCCGCGCCCAGCCCGTTGACCACGTTCACCGGCACCGGCGGGAGCTCCGCCACCGTCCCGTCCCGGTGGACGGCCAGGACTCCTTCGGGTCCCCGTTTGACCACCGCCAGCTCGACCCCGGCCGCGAGCAGGGCGCGGGCCGCCGCGTGCGGCTCGGTCTCGCCGGTGGCGATCGCGCACTCCTCGGCGTTGCCGACGGCCACCGTCGCGAGGGCCAGGGCCCGGCGGTACCACTCGACGGGGCCCGGGTCACCGGGCGCTGGCCCGGCCGCGTCCCCGGATGCCGGGCCGCCCGGGTCCCCGGATGCCTGCCCGCCCCCCGAGGGCCACAGCATCGGGCGCCAGTCCAGGTCGAAGACGGTGATCCCGGCCTTCGCCCGTGCCTCCAGCGCGCCCAGGGTCGCCGACCGGCTCGGCTCGGCGCTGAGCCCCGTACCCGTCATCCAGAACACCCGCGCGGCCCGGACGGCGTCGAGGTCCACCTCCTCCGCGCGGATCTCCAAGTCCGGTGCCTTCGGGTAGCGGTAGAAGTACAGCGGGAAGTGGTCGGGCGGGAAGATCTCGCAGAAGGTGACGGGGGTCGGGTACCGCGCCACCTCGCCGGCCCAGCGGTCGTCCACCCCGAACCCGCGCAGCTCCGCCCGCAGATACGCCCCGAAGGGGTCCGCGCCGGTCCGCGTGATCACCGCCGTCCGCCGCCCCAGCCGGGCCGCCGCGACCGCGACGTTGGTCGGGGAACCGCCCAGGAACTTCCCGAAGGTGTCCGCCTCCCCGAGCGGTACGCCCGTCTTCAGCGGGTAGAGATCCACCCCGATGCGCCCCATCGTGATCAGGTCGAACGCCAACGGATCCGTACTCATCACCACGCCATTCCTCCCGGCCCCATGCTCCCCGTCCCTTCGAGCCTCGCACTTTAAGGTGGCCGCATGACGTCCTCATCGCCCGCGTTGACCCGTATCCGCGTCGGTTCGGCTCCGGACTCCTGGGGTGTCTGGTTCCCCGACGATCCTCGGCAGACACCGTGGGAGCGGTTCCTCGACGAGGTCGCCGACGCCGGGTACGAGTGGATCGAACTCGGGCCCTACGGCTATCTGCCCACCGATCCCGTCCGGCTCACCGACGAGGTCGGTGGGCGCGGCCTGCGGGTGTCCGCCGGAACCGTCTTCACCGGACTCCATCACGGGCCCGCCGTGTGGGAGGACACCTGGGGGCACGTGTCGCGGATCGCGGAACTCACCCGGGCCATGGGCGCGGCGCACCTCGTCGTGATCCCCTCCTTCTGGCGGGACGACAAGACGGGCGAGGTCCTGGAGGACCGCACCCTGACGCCCGGCCAATGGCGTGAACTGACCACCCAGACCGAGCGGCTGGGGCGCCGGGTCCAGGATCTGTACGGGCTGCGGATCGTCGTCCATCCGCACGCGGACACGCACATCGACACCCCGCAGAACGTGGCCCGGTTCCTGGACGCCACCGATCCCGCGCTGGTCTCGCTCTGTCTGGACACCGGGCACTACGCGTACTGCGGCGGGGACAGCGTCGAGGCCATCGAGACCTTCGCGGAGCGCATCGGCTACCTGCACCTCAAGCAGGTGGACCCGCGGATCCTGGCCGAAGTCCTCGCCCAGGAGGTGCCCTTCGGGCCGGCCGTGGCCCGGGGGGTGATGTGCGAGCCGCCCGCCGGGGTGCCCGCGCTGGAACCGGTGCTGGCGGCCGCCCAGCGGCTCGGCGTGGACCTGTTCGCCATCGTGGAGCAGGACATGTACCCGTGCCCGCCCGACCGGCCGCTGCCGATCGCCCGCCGCACCCGCGCCTACCTGCGCTCCTGCGGCGCCCGCTGACCGCACCCCGAACCGCCCCGCCACCCCTCACGGAGGAGAACCCGACATGACCAGCACGCTCGGCATCGCCGTCATCGGCACCGGGAAGATGGGCTCCGACCACGTCCGCCGGATCGGGCGGACCGTCGGCGGGGCCCGGGTGGTGGCCGTGGCCGACCCGGACGGGGACCGGGTCAAGGAGGTCGCGGCCGGGCTGGAGGGCGCGGGTGCGCACACCGATCCGGCGGCCGCGATAGCCGCGCCCGGCGTGGACGCGGTGCTGATCGCCTCGCCCGGTCCGGCCCACGAGGAAGCGATCCTGCACGCGCTGGAACGGGGACTGCCGGTGCTCTGCGAGAAGCCGCTGACCCCGGATCCGGCGGGCTCCCTGCGGATCATGGAGGCCGAGGCCCGGCAGGGGCGCCGGCTCGTCCAGGTGGGCTTTATGCGGCGCTACGACGCCGAGTACGCCCGGCTCAAGGAACTGCTCGACCAGGGCGGCATCGGGCGGCCGCTCTTCCTGCACTGCCGCCACCGCAACGCCTCCTCCCCGTCCTTCTTCACGAGCGACATGCTGATCAGCGACTCGGTGGTGCACGAGGTGGACGCGGCCCGCTGGCTGCTGGGCCAGGAGATCACCGCCGTGACCGTGCTCTCGCCCACGCCCACCTCCGCCGCCCGCGAGGGGCTGCGCGATCCCCGGCTCGTCCTCATGGAGACCTCCGGCGGGGCCGTCGTGGACGTGGAGATCTTCGTCAACTGCGGCTTCGGCTACCAGGTCCAGTGCGAGGCGGTCGGAGAGTCCGGCAGCGCCAGGATCGGCGACGGCCACGCGATGGTCGTCCAGTCGGCGGGCCGGTGGGGCGGGGAGATCGACCAGGACTTCACGGTGCGGTTCGCCGACGCCTACGACCGCCAGCTGCGCCGCTGGGTCACCGCGGCCTCCCGGGGCCGGGTGGACGGGCCCGACGCGTGGGACGGCTACGCGGCTGCGGCCGTCTCCGAGGCGGGCCTGGCCGCGGCGCGCAGCGGCGTACGGACCCTCGTGGAGCTGGCGGAGCGCCCGGCCCTCTACCGCTGAACCGGGCCCCGGCCGGCCCCTCCCGGCCGCACCCTCCCGGCCGGCACTCCGGCTTACCCCTGTGCCACATGTGCCGCTTGGGCGGCTTGGGCGGCATGGTCTGCATGAGCCACATGGGCTGCTTGGGCCGCATGGGCGGTATGTGCCGTCCGTGTCACAGGAGTCTCCTTTCTGTCACGCATATCCCCATTACGCGGGTTTTCCGTCACAGCCGACCGACAGCCCCTCCCCTCACATCACCGCCCGTCGTTCCCCGGGCAGAACTTGAGTGATCGTCAGTGTCCACGCGCCGGCTCCCCCGACGGCCTCCCGGCCGGCCCCCGCGACGTGGACAAGGAGGTGTCGAGGATGAGCGACCGACAGCTGTGGTCGTACAAGGAGATCGCCGCTCACATCCGGGTCCAGCCGGACACCGTGCGCTCCTACCGCAAGCACGGGCTGCTGCCCGCGCCCGACCATGTGGAGGGCGGAAAGCCCTACTGGTACGCCGATACCATCCGGACCTGGGTGGCCCGCCGCCCGGGCAACCGGGGGCGCCGCGAGGACTGATCCCGGCCACCTGGCCGGGGACGGGCCCTCCCGGGCCCCGTCCGCCGGCCTCTAACGGCTCCCCGCCGGTACGGGCTCCACCTCCGCCTCCCCGGCGGCCGGCTCGGCCTCGCCCCCGCCCTCGCTCAGGCCGAACCGTTCGTGCAGTCTGCGCAGCGGCGCCGGCGCCCACCAGGTGGCCTTCCCGGTCAGCTTCATGACCGCCGGGACCAGCAGGCTCCGGACGATCATCGCGTCCATCAGTACGGCCAGTGCGATGCCGAGGCCCAGCATCTTGGTGTTCGTCACCCTCGAGCTGCCGATGGCGACCATCACCACCGCCAGGATCACGGCCGCGGCGGTGATCAGTCCGCCCGTGCGAGTCAGTCCGGTGCGCACCGCTCCCTCGTGGTCCCCGGTCCGGTCGTACTCCTCCTTGATCCGGGATATGAGGAACACCCCGTAGTCCATGGAGAGTCCGAAGGCGATGCAGAACATCAGCACGGGCAGGGTGGTCTCGATGTCGCCGGTGGCGGTGAAGGAGAGCAGTCCGGAGAGGTGCCCGTCCTGGAAGACCCAGACCACCGCGCCGAACATCGCGGTCAGGCTCAGTGCGTTGAGCAGGACCGCCTGGAGGGGTATCAGCACGCTCCCGGTGAGCAGGAAGACCAGGAGCAGCGTGGCCAGCACCACGACACCCAGCGCCAGGGGCAGCTTCTCGGCTATGGCGCTGCGGGCATCGACGAGCACCGCCGCCTGTCCGGTCACGGAGGTCTCGAAGGGGGCATCCACCTTGCGGACTTGGCCCACCAGGTCCTGGGCCCGCTCCCCCACGGCCTCGCCTTCGGTGAGGACCGAGAGGTACGCGTACCCGCCGCCGGAGGCGGAGCTCACCGGCCCGTCCACCCGCAGCACCCCGGGCAGGGCCTCCACCCGCCGCTTGTAGCCGTCGAGGTCGGCCGCGGCGGGCGCCCCCTCGGTCAGCACGGTCAGCGCGCCGCCGGGACTGCCCGGGAAGGCGTCCCGTATCTGCTGTGACACCACGTGCGATTCGGCGGTCTTCGGCAGCTGCCGGTCGTCCACCGTGCCGAACTTCACCCCGAGGAAGGGCAGTCCGAGGAAGAGGAGTCCGGCCGTGGTGGCCAGTGCGAACAGCGGGGCGCGTCGCATCACGAGCCCGGTCAGCCGGGCCCAGCCCCGACCGCCCCCGGCCCCGTCCCCGGCCGCGCTGCCTCCGGCGGCCGTCCG
The DNA here is from genome assembly GCF_041434015.1 of Streptomyces sp. NBC_00454. GTDB lineage: Bacteria > Actinomycetota > Actinomycetes > Streptomycetales > Streptomycetaceae > Streptomyces. Next base: position 2,679,710 of record NZ_CP107907.1, read on the forward strand.
GCGCCGCCGCCACAGCCTCCGCAGGTCGAAGGAGTTGACCCGCTCGCCGAGCAGCACCAGCGCCGCCGGGAGCAGGATCAGCGCGGCGGCTGCTGCGAGCAGGACCACCGCGACCCCGGCGTAGGCGAAGGAGCGCAGGAAGTACATCGGGAAGAACAGCATGGCCGAGAGGGAGACGGCGACGGTCAGCGCCGAGAAGAGGACCGTGCGCCCGGCGGTCCGCAGGGTGACTCCGACGGCCGCCACCGGATCGCGCCCCGCGGCGAGCTCCTCGCGGAACCTGCGCACGATGAACAGGGCGTAGTCGATGGCGAGTCCGAGCCCGAGCGCGGTGGTCAGGTTCTGCGCGAAGACGGAGACGTCAGTGAATTCGGTGAGACCGCGCAGCACCGCATTGGTCCCGATGATGGCGACGATGCCGACGCCGAGGGGCAGCAGGGCCGCGATGGCGCTGCCGAAGACGAGGATGAGCAGGACGAGCGTGACGGGCAGGGCGATCAGCTCGGCGCGCAGCAGGTCTTCCTGGATGGTGGAGGTGACCTCGCGCTGGACGGCGGCCGGTCCGCCGAGGGAGACCTTCACCGGGCCGTGCTCACCCCGGTAGCGCGGGGCGATCCGGTCGAGCACGGTGGTGACGGTCTTCTCGTCTCCGAGCACCCGGGCGGCTATCAGTGCCTGGCGGCCGTCCTCGGAGCGCAGGGTGGGCAGTCGGGTCTGCCAGTACGAGCCCACGCCGGTCACCCCGTGCTCCGCGGCGAGCTCGGCCGTCAGTCGCTCGGCTTCGGCGGCGACGGCCGGATCGTCCACCCCGGCGGCCCCCACCCCGGCCCCGGCGTCGACGAGCAGGAGCAGATTGGGCTGGGAGCCCGGGAACTCGCGCTCCAGGGCCTCGGTGGCGTAGGTGGACCGGGCGCCCGGGTCCTCCCAGCCGCCACTGCCCATGCGGTCCGCGGCTCCGCCCCCCGCGAAGACGGCCAGTGCCGTGACCACGAGCGCGAGCAGCAGCGAGAGCCTCGGACGTGCGGTGACGAACCGGGTCCACCGGCCGCCCTCCCCGGGCGACGGCGGTTTCTTGACTTCGGACATGAGTCGGTGTCCCCTTCACCGTGGTTACCAGGCCACATAGACTGGCAAATACGAGCAGTCGCTCGCGTTCCCCAAGAATGCGAGCGATCTCTCGCGTTTGTCAATCACCCACGGGAAGCAACGGGAAGCAAGGGATTGGACATGCGGGAGAGCTCTAGGACCAAGAGCACCGGCAAAGCGGACGAAACGGCCACCGGAGCGACGGCACCCGATGCCGTCGAAGCGACCTCCGAAGCGGCCCCCGGAGCGACCCCAGAAACCGCCCCCCGCCGCCGCCAGGCCCGCGGGGAGCGCCGCATCGCCCAGCTCCTGTCGGCCGCCGCCGGGGTGTTCTGCCGTACGGGTTACGCCGCCGCCAGCACCAATGCCATCGCCCGCGAGGCCGGCGTGTCCCCGGGCACGCTCTACCAGTTCTTCCCGAACAAGGAGGCCATCGCCGTCGAGCTGGGCGGCCAGCTGCTCCAGCGCGCCCACGAGGCGCACGGCCAGGCCTTCCTCCCGGAGAACCTGGAACGGCCGCTGCCGGAGCTGCTCGACGCCGTCCTGGACCCGGTCGTCGCCTTCAACTGCGAGAACCCGGCCTTCCTGGCGCTCATGCACGGCTCCGGCATCCCCGGCATCGCCCAGGAGCACGAGGAACTGCACGCCGGGATGCTGACCCGGGTCGAGGCGGTGCTGCGCGCCTGCACCCCGGCCGCGGCCGGGTCACCGGAGCCGGCCGAGCTCACCCACGTCGCCCACATGGTCCTCGGCATCGTCAAGTCCTCGCTCGAACTGATCCTGGCCAGCGAGGGCGCCGAACGCGCCGCGTACGTCGCCGAGCTGAAGACCGTCCTGCTGCGCTACCTGGACCCGATGCTCACCACGCCTCCTCCTCGCTGACCCGCACCCCCGACCCACCGGCCGCCCCGGAGCCGCCCGCCACGGACCCGGCCTCCGGGGCCCGCGACCGCAACCGCAGCCCCAGCAGCGGAAACACCAGTACGGAGACCATTCCGGCCCCCACCAGCGCCGCCGCCTCCCCCGACCCGAGCTTGCCGTCCTGCACGCCGAGGGTGGTGATCGCCACCACCAGCGGCAGCGCCGTGGAACCGAACAGCACCAGCGCCGACCGGTCCCGCCGACCGAGGTCCCGGGGGGCCAGCAGCCACAGGGGCAGCCCGCGCACGACGAGGAACAGCAGCAGGAAGACCGGCAGCAGCAGAAGCACCCGCCCGCCTTCGAGCAGCGCCTTCAGGTCGAATTCGATCCCGGTGACCACGAAGAACAGCGGAACCAGGAAGCCGAAGCCCATGGCCTCCACCTTCGAGAGCACCACCTCGCTGCTCTCCGGGGCGGCCCCGTGCAGGACCAGACGGGTGATCAGCCCGGCGGCGAAGGCACCGAGCAGCACGTCGAGGCCGAGCACCTCGGCGAGGGCCAGGAACGCCACGAGCATCAGCACCACCAGCCGCACCGCGAACTGCCCGCTGCTGTGCAGGGTCCGGGCGATGACCCGGGAGAACCAGGGCGGCTTGGGCCGCATCGCCCAGAACACCGCCGCTGCCGTGAGCACCGCGAAGGCGATCAGCAGGGCCGCCGAGCGGCCCGGCGCCCGCCCGCTGAGCAGCAGCGCCATCGCGATGATCGGGCCGAACTCACCGACCGCGCCCATCGCCATCATCACGGAGCCGAACCGGCTCTGGGTGTCCCCGGCGTCCCGCAGGACCGGCAGGATCGTGCCCAGGGCGGTACTGGTGAGCGCGGTGCCGATGTAGACGCCCTTGTCGAATCCGCCGCCCGACAGCAGCAGCCCGATGCCGAGCCCCAGTACGAGGGCGGCCAGCCAGGCCCACACCGACCGTTTCAGGGTGTCGCCCTTGACCTGGGAGAACTGGATCTCATAGCCGGCCAGGAAGATCAGCATGGCCAGGCCGAGTTCGCTCAGTACGTCGATCACCTGGTCCGAGTGCGCCCACCCGAGGATGTCGGGCCCGACCAGGATGCCCAGCAGGATCTCGAAGATCACCAGCGGAACGGGCAGCCAGCGCGAGACCCCGTACGCAAGCAGGGGGGCGAGCACCGCGATCGCCATGATCAGGATAAGAGTCGTCCCCGAGTGCGCCATATGTGCCATTTACATACGGTTTCCGGAGCTTGTCCACTTCACAGCGCCCGGGGCGGCGCCCCGTCGCCGCCTCCGCGAAAGATCCCGGCGAATGCTCGCATCGATACCCCCTAGGGGTATAGTCTCTGAGTGTCGGGGCACAGTGGAGCGATCCACCGGTTCCCGCCGCCCGGATACGCCCTTGAAGAGGAGAACGACATGAGCGCCGACACGGACACCCAGACCACCACCGTCTACCGGGTGACCGGCATGACCTGCGGGCACTGCGAGGGCGCGGTCACCACCGAGCTCTCCGCCCTGGCGGGCGTCAGCTCGGTCAAGGCCGTCGCCGCGACCGGCGAGGTCACCGTGGTCTCGGCCGCCCCGCTCGAGGAGGCCGACGTGCGCGCCGCCGTCGACGAGGCCGGGTACGAGCTCGCCGGCCAGGTCTGAGCCCTTCCTCTTCCGCAGAACCCGCAGTACCCCGCAGTACCCCGCCGGGCCGTACCGGCCAGCTCATACTGGTTCCGTACGGCCCGGCCATCCCCCTGGAGCCGGAACATGAGCAGCAGCACAGTGCACGACGGACCCATAGCGGTGGCGCAAGCGGCGACCGCCGCCGCCGAGGTCGAGCTGACCATCGGCGGGATGACCTGCGCCTCCTGCGCGGCCCGCATCGAGAAGAAGCTGAACCGGATGGACGGGGTCACCGCCTCGGTGAACTACGCCACCGAGAAGGCCAAGGTCTCGTACGGCGAAGGCGTGGCGGTCGCCGACCTCATCGCGACCGTCGTCAAGACCGGCTACACCGCCGAGGAGCCCCCGCCGCCGGAGCCCGAACCGGAGCCGCAGGCCGGAGGGGTCGAGGAGCCCGGGGAAGCCCCGCGCGACCCCGAACTGGCCGCCCTGCGCCAGCGCCTCCTGGTCTCCGCCGCGCTCTCACTGCCCGTCGTACTGCTCGCGATGGTCCCGGCCCTCCAGTTCGACAACTGGCAGTGGCTCTCGCTCACCCTCGCCGCCCCCGTCGTCGTCTGGGGCGCCTTCCCCTTCCACAAGGCCGCCTGGACCAACGCCCGGCACGGCGCCGCCACCATGGACACCCTGGTCTCCGTCGGCACCGGAGCGGCGTTCGCCTGGTCGCTGTGGGCCCTGTTCTTCGGCCACGCCGGAATGCCCGGCATGCGCCACGGCTTCGACTTCTCCGTCTCCCGCACCGACGGCTCCTCGGCGATCTACCTGGAGGTGGCCGCCGGAGTCGTCAGCTTCATCCTGCTCGGCCGCTACCTGGAGGCCCGCTCGAAGCGGAAGGCGGGCGCCGCCCTCAAGGCCCTGATGCGCCTGGGCGCCAAGGACGTGGCCGTCCTGCGCGGGGGCGCCGAGGTGCGCATCCCCGTGAGCGCGCTGGCCGTCGGCGACCGGTTCGTCGTCCGGCCCGGCGAGAAGATCGCCACCGACGGCACCGTCGTCGAGGGCAGCTCCGCCGTGGACGCCTCCATGCTGACCGGCGAGTCCGTCCCGGTCGAGGTCGCCGTCGGCGACGCCGTCACCGGCGCCACCGTCAACGCCTCCGGCCGCCTGGTCGTCGAGGCGACCCGGGTCGGCTCCGACACCCAGCTCGCCCGGATGGCCAGGCTGGTCGAGGACGCGCAGAACGGCAAGGCCGAGGTGCAGCGCCTCGCCGACCGGATCTCCGGCGTCTTCGTGCCGATCGTGCTCGTCCTGGCCCTGGGCACCTGGGTGACCTGGCTGCTGATCACCGACAACCCGACGGCCGCGTTCACCGCGGCCGTGGCCGTCCTGATCATCGCCTGCCCGTGCGCCCTGGGCCTGGCCACACCGACCGCGCTGATGGTCGGCACCGGGCGGGGCGCGCAGCTCGGGATCCTGATCAAGGGCCCGGAGGTACTGGAGTCCACCCGCCGCGTGGACACCATCGTCCTGGACAAGACCGGCACCGTGACCACGGGCCGGATGACCCTGGCCGGCGTGCACCCCGCCGAGGGCGTGGACGAGGCCGAACTGCTGCGCCTGGCCGGATCCCTGGAACACGCCTCCGAGCACCCGATCGCGCGGGCCATCGCCACCGGCGCCGCCGAGAGGGCAGGGGCCCTGCCGGTCCCGGAGAACTTCGAGAACCTCGCCGGCCTCGGCGTCCAGGGCGTGGTCGACGGACACGCCGTCCTGGTGGGCCGCGAGAAGCTGCTGGCCGACTGGTCGATCACGCTGCCGGCCGCCCTGGCCGAGGCCAAGGCCGCCGCCGAGGCCGCGGGCTCCACCGCCGTCCTGGTGGCCTGGGACGGGGAGGCGCGCGGGGTGCTGACCGTGGCCGACGCGGTCAAGGAGACCAGCGCCGAGGCGGTGTCCCGGCTGCGGGCCCTGGGGCTGACCCCGGTGCTGCTGACCGGCGACAACAGGGCCGTCGCCGAGACGGTGGCCCGCGAGGTGGGCATCGACGAGGTCATCGCCGAGGTCCTCCCGCAGGACAAGGTGGACGTCGTACGCCGACTGCAGGCCGAGGGCCGTACGGTCGCCATGGTCGGCGACGGGGTCAACGACGCGGCCGCGCTCGCCCAGGCCGACCTGGGCCTGGCGATGGGCACCGGGACCGACGCGGCGATCGAGGCGAGCGATCTGACCCTGGTACGGGGAGACTTGCGGGTGGCGGCGGACGCGATCCGGCTCTCCCGGCGGACCCTGGCCACCATCAAGGGCAACCTGTTCTGGGCCTTCGGCTACAACGTCGCGGCGCTGCCGCTGGCGGCCGCCGGACTGCTCAACCCGATGATCGCGGGGGCCGCGATGGCCTTCTCCTCGGTCTTCGTGGTCACCAACAGCCTGCGGCTGCGCTCCTTCCGCTAGTGATCCCCCTTCGCATCTCGCACACACTTCCTTCACGCGAGACGCAGATCACAGGGGCCGCAACGTAACCATCGGGCAGGCCCGTGGGTCTAATGGGGCGATGCCGGGAAGGTTTTGGGGGACTTCCGGCATCGTCGGCCGGGGCGTGCAGCCTCTGGGGGAGCTTTGAGCGGCCTCCCCGATCCACGGATCCCGGCACACAGACACCCGGTCCGGGTCCCGTGGGGGGAATCCGTTCCGGGGTAAGGAAAGCGCCCCGACCTTCGACCCGTGGGGGGATCGATGGCGGGGCGCTTTTCCTGTATTCACAGGCAATGCGGTCCTACGGGTACTGCGGGTACTGCGGTCCTACGGGTACTGCGGCGAGAACCTCGGGTCAGCGGGACTCGACCGGGACGAAGTCGCGCAGGACCTCGCCGGTGTAGATCTGGCGCGGGCGGCCGATGCGGGAGCCGGGCTCCTTGATCATCTCGTGCCACTGGGCGATCCAGCCGGGCAGCCGGCCGATCGCGAAGAGCACGGTGAACATCTCGGTCGGGAAGCCCATCGCGCGGTAGATCAGGCCCGTGTAGAAGTCCACGTTCGGGTAGAGGTTGCGCTCGACGAAGTACTCGTCGGCCAGCGCGTGCTCTTCCAGCTTGAGCGCGATGTCGAGCAGCTCGTCGTCCTTGCCGAGCGCCGAGAGGACATCGTGCGCCGCAGCCTTGATGATCTTCGCCCGGGGGTCGAAGCTCTTGTAGACGCGGTGCCCGAAGCCCATCAGGCGGACGCCGTCTTCCTTGTTCTTCACCTTGCGGATGAAGGCGTCGACATCGCCGCCGTCGTTCTTGATGCCCTCGAGCATCTCCAGAACGGACTGGTTGGCGCCACCGTGCAGGGGGCCCCACAGGGCCGAGATGCCGGCGGAGATCGAGGCGAACATGTTCGCCTGCGAGGAGCCGACCAGACGCACGGTGGAGGTGGAGCAGTTCTGCTCGTGGTCCGCGTGCAGGATCAGCAGCTTGTCGAGCGCCGCGACCACGACCGGGTCCAGGTCGTACTCCTGGGCCGGCACGGAGAAGGTCATGCGCAGGAAGTTCTCGACGTAGCCGAGGTCGTTGCGCGGGTAGACCACCGGGTGGCCGACCGACTTCTTGTACGCGTAGGCCGCGATCGTCGGAAGCTTGGCGAGCAGCCGGATCGTCGAGAGGTTGCGCTGTTTCTCGTCGAACGGGTTGTGGCTGTCCTGGTAGAACGTCGACAGCGCGCTGACCACGGAGGACAGCATCGCCATCGGGTGCGCGTCGCGCGGGAAGCCGTCGTAGAACCGCTTGACGTCCTCGTGCAGCAGCGTGTGCTGGGTGATCTCGTTGCGGAACGACGCGAGCTGGTCGACGGTCGGCAGCTCCCCGTTGATCAGCAGGTAGGCGACCTCGATGAAGGTCGAGCGCTCCGCCAGCTGCTCGATCGGGTATCCGCGGTAGCGCAGGATGCCCTGCTCACCGTCGAGGTAGGTAATGGCGGACTTATAGGCGGCGGTGTTTCCGTAGCCGCTGTCCAGGGTGACCAGCCCGGTCTGAGCCCTGAGCTTCGAGATGTCGAAGCCCTGGTCACCGACGGTGCTCTCGACCACCGGGTAGGTGTATTCACCGTCCGCGTACCGCAGTACTACAGAGTTGTCGCTCACGTCATCCCTCACCGACGTAGTGCCTCTTCTTCGAGGTGCCCTGACTGCCTCTACCTTCCCCCATTTGGCGCAGGAGAGTGCACTCGGGGTCGGCCTTTGGCGGTTTCGACGGCACTCAGTGCCGCCAAGCTGCTCATCCTGCCCCTCCACGCCGGTTGGTGGAACCCCAAATGATCGATCATCTAGGTGATGTTTCCCACCGGTATACGTCCGGACAGTCTTGGTGCTACAGCCGTGTACCTCCTGCCTGCGGAAACGGTACGCACCGCCTGACCAAGGGCTTTGCGGGACCCGACCAGGACGACCAATTTCTTCGCCCTGGTCACCGCCGTGTAGAGCAGGTTTCGCTGGAGCATCATCCAGGCCCCGGTGGTGACCGGGATCACCACGGCCGGATATTCACTCCCCTGGGAGCGGTGGATGGTGACGGCGTACGCGTGGGCCAGCTCGTCGAGCTCGCCGAACTCGTACTCCACTTCCTCGTCCTCGTCCGTGCGCACCGTCAGGCGCTGTTCGTCCAGGTCGAGGGCGGTGACCACGCCCACCGTGCCGTTGAAGACGCCGTTGGCACCCTTTTCGTAGTTGTTGCGGATCTGGGTGACCTTGTCGCCCACCCGGAAGACCCGGCCGCCGAAGCGTTTCTCGGGCAGGTTCGGCCGGGCCGGGGTGATGGCCTGCTGGAGCAGGCCGTTGAGGTTTCCGGCTCCGGCCGGGCCCCGGTGCATGGGGGCGAGCACCTGGATGTCGCGGCGCGGGTCGAGTCCGAATCTGGCCGGAATACGACGGGCGGCGACGTCCACGGCGAGTTTTCCGGCCTCCTCGGTGTCCTCCTCGGGGAAGAGGAAGAAGTCGGGCAGTCCGTCGGTGATCGGCGGCAGGCCGGTGTTGATCCGGTGGGCGTTGGTGACCACCCCGGACTGCTGGGCCTGCCTGAAGATGGTGGTCAGCCGGACGGCGGGGACCGGCCCGCCCTCGGCGAGCAGATCGCGCAGCACCTCGCCGGCGCCGACCGAGGGCAGCTGGTCCACGTCCCCGACCAGCAGCAGGTGGGCTCCGGGTGCCACGGCCTTGACCAGCTTGTTCGCCAGCAGCAGGTCGAGCATCGAGGCCTCGTCCACGACCACCAGGTCGGCGTCGAGCGGCCGGTCGCGGTCGTAGGCCGCGTCCCCGCCCGGTTTCAGCTCCAGCAGGCGGTGCACCGTGGAGGCCTCGGCCCCGGTGAGCTCGGCCAGCCGTTTGGCCGCCCGGCCGGTGGGGGCGGCGAGCACCACCTTGGCCTTCTTGGCGCGGGCCAGTTCCACGATCGAGCGGACGGTGAAGGACTTGCCGCACCCCGGGCCTCCGGTGAGGACCGCGACCCGGCGGGTGAGGGCGAGGCGGACCGCGTCCCGCTGGCCGGGGGCGAGCTTGGCCCCGGTCCGGCCGGCGAGCCAGCCGAGGGCCTTCTCCCAGTCCACGTCCTGGAAGGCCGGCATCCGGTCCTCGTCGGCGTTCAGGAGCCGGCGCACCTGGCCGACCAGGGAGAGCTCGGCCCGGTGGAAGGGCACCAGGTAGACGGCGGTGAGGTCCGGGCCGCCCGCCGGGTCCGGCACGGATTCCCGTACGACCCCTTCGGGATCGGCGGCGAGCTCGGCCAGGCAGTCGATGACCAGACCGGTGTCCACCTGGAGCAGCTTGACCCCGTCGGAGATGAGCCGGTCCTCGGGCAGGAAGCAGTGACCCTGGTCGGTGGACTGGGACAGGGCGTACTGGAGGCCGGCCTTGACCCGCTCCGGGCTGTCGTGCGGGATCCCCACGGCCTGGGCGATGCGGTCGGCGGTGAGGAAGCCGATGCCCCAGACGTCGGCGGCGAGCCGGTAGGGCTGGTTCTTGACCACGGAGATGGAGGCGTCGGCGTACTTCTTGTAGATGCGCACCGCGATGGAGGTGGAGACACCGACTCCCTGCAGGAAGACCATGACCTCCTTGATGGCCTTCTGTTCCTCCCAGGCGGCGCCGATCATCTTCGTCCGCTTGGGGCCGAGGCCGGGCACCTCGATCAGTCTCTTCGGCTCGTCCTCGATGACGTCGAGGGTGTCCGTGCCGAAGTGCTCCACGATCCGGTCGGCGATCTTCGGGCCGATGCCCTTGATCAGGCCGGATCCCAGGTAGCGCCGGATGCCCTGGATGGTCGCGGGCAGGAGCGTGGAGTAGTTCTCGACGGTGAACTGCTTGCCGTACTGGGGGTGTGAGCCCCAGCGGCCCTCCATGCGCAGCGATTCGCCCGGCTGGGCCCCGAGGAGGGATCCGACGACCGTCAGCAGGTCACCGGAGCCGCGGCCGGTGTCCACCCGGGCGACCGTGTATCCGCTCTCCTCATTGGCATAGGTGATGCGCTCAAGCACCCCCTCGACCACTGCCGGTTGCACCGCCGCGTTGGTATTCACGACCCGAAACTACCGCGTGGCGCCGACAGCCCGCCGGGCCTGTGGACAACTCCCCGCCCCGGCCCGGAAAACCGAAAGGGGGTCCGGCCTTCCGGCCGGACCCCCTCACGGTTACCCCTCCCTCGTCGGACTTCCCGATCCCCCCAGATCCCTCCCCGGAAGCGCCGACGCAACATACGACCCGCGACCCCCGCCGGTGGTTGCACGCCGATTCACAGCTTTACTCCACCATTACCCAAGGGTGACCCCAGCGCGATACAAGGTGCCGGTAAATCACCACAGAAGTAGCGTTTCAGGCATGAGCGAACCTTCATTCCAGGACGACGTGATCAACGAGCTCGGCGAAGACCGGCTCACCGAGATCGCCGGACTCCTCGGCACCGACGCGACCGGCGCCCGCGACACCGTCGCGACCACCATCGGCGCGATGACCGGCGACCTCCAGGCGAAGGCCGACACCGATGACGACGACGGCAACGAGGTCCGCCAGGCCTTCGCCGAGGTGAGCGAGGCCCCGCTGGAAGGCGTGGCCACCCTCGGCGGCGGCCTGGGCGGCATGCTCAGCGGCGGGATGATGGCCGGGGTGCTCGCCAAGGTGAGCAAGCCCGTGGCCAACGCCGTCTCCAAGAAGACCGGCATCCCCGCGCCCACCGTCGCCCGCGTCATCGAGCTGCTGATCCCGGTGCTGCTGGCCGTCTTCGCCAAGCGCGCGGCCGCCGGCAAGGGCGGGGGCGCCGTCCCGTCGGCCTCCGGGTCCGGCGCCGACTCCCCGATCCCCTCCCCCGGAGCCGTACCGGGAGCGGCGGGCGCGGCCCCGACCGCCCCGTCGGCCGGAGGCAGCCTCGGCGACCTGCTGGGCCAGATCCTGGGCGGCGGCAAGAAGTAGGCCCGTCGCGCATTAGCCCCGCCCCCGTATTCGCCCCGCCCCCGCGTTCGGCGCGCCCCCGCGTTCACTCGTACGGCGCAACGCGGGGGCGGAGCAAGGGCAATGCCCGGGCCCGGCACGCCGCGCTATCCTCGGGCGCCATGGAACCTCGTGGTGGCATCGCCCCCGGACGCCTGAGGCTGCGGGAGCCCGAGCCGGGCGACCTGGGCTGGATCGTGCAGCGCCACGGCGCCCTCTACTGCGCCGAGTACGGCTGGAACGCCGAGTTCGAAGGCCTGGTGGCGCGGATCGTCGCCGACTTCGCCCTGGACCACGACCCGCATCTGGAGCGGGTCTGGATCGCCGAGCTGGACGGCCTTCCGGTCGGCTCGGTGATGTGCGTGCGCGAGGACGGCGCCCCCGGCACCGCGCGGCTGCGGCTGCTCCTGGTGGACCCGGCGGGCCGCGGCCACGGCATCGGAGCCCTGCTCGTCGCCACGGTGGTCGACTTCGCCCGCTCGGTCGGCTACCGCGAGCTGGTGCTCTGGACCAACGACGTACTGGCCTCGGCCCGCGCCCTCTACCAGCGCGCCGGATTCACCCTGGTCGCCGAACGCCCCCACCGGTCCTACGGGGTCACCCTCACGGGGCAGGACTGGCGGCTGCCCCTACGGGAGCACCCGTAGGCCTCGTAGGCCCCGTGGTCCAACCGGAATCCGCCGCCCCCTCAGGGTCGGCCGTACGGGGCTTCGCGCCCCCCGGAGCCAGCGAGGTGAGCGCCACCCCGCCGACGAGCAGGGCCGCGGCCGCCCAGCGCAGCCCCGAGATCCCCTCCCCGAGGACCAGCGCGGCCGAGGACATCCCGAACACCGGGACCAGCAGGGAGAACGGCGCCACGGCGGAGGCCTGGTAGCGGCGCAGCAGGTAGCCCCAGGCCCCGAAGCCGAAGACGGTGGACACCCAGGCGACGTACCCGATCACGGCGGCCCCGGACCAGTCGAGGCCGCTCAGGGCGGCCAGATCCCGCTCGGGGCCCTCGATCAGCAGCGAGAGCGCGAACAGCGGCAGCACCGGGACCACGCACACCCAGACCATGAAGTTGAGCGCGTCGGGCGGCGCGGCCCTGCGGGTCAGGACGTTGGAGACGCCCCAGCAGGCGGCGGCCGCGACCACGAGCACGAAGCCGAGTACCGGGCCGGACGTCCCCCCGTCCACGGCTGCGACGGCGATCCCGGCGAGCGCCACCGCCATGCCCAGGATCCGTACCCGGCCCGGGCGTTCGCGCAGGACGACGGCGGCGAGGACGGCGGTGAAGACGGCCTGGATCTGCAGGACGAGGGAAGAGAGCCCGGCCGGCATCCCGTGTGCCATCCCCGTGAAGAGCAGGCCGAACTTGGCGATGCCGAGGGCGACTCCGACTCCCACGACCCACTTCCAGGCGACCTTGGGCCGTCCGACGAAGAAGACGGCGGGGACGGCGGCGACGAGGAAGCGCAGGGCGGACAGGAGCAGCGGAGGGAAGTGGCCGAGGCCGATCTCGATGACGACGAAGTTGAAGCCCCAGACGGCGGCGACGAGTACGGCGAGTGCGATGTGTACGGGACGCATGCTCCGAGCATCGACCCCGCGACCATTTAGCACCAGCACGGATCTCTTCCTGGATGGATGAAGCAACGCTTACGCTTCTCCCATGCTCGATCTCGCCAGGCTCCGCGCCCTGCACGCCGTCTCCGTCCACGGTTCGGTCGCGGGCGCCGCGGCCGCACTCGGATACACCCCTTCCGCCGTCTCCCAGCAGATCGCCAAGCTGGAGCGCGAGACCCGGACCACGCTGCTGGAGCGGCGCGGGCGCGGGGTGGCGCTCACCGAGGAGGCGCACCACCTGGCGGACACCGCGCAGGAGCTGCTGGCCATCGTGGAGCGCGCCGAGACCACTCTGGAGGAGCGGCGCGGGCAGCCGAGCGGGCTGCTGACCGTCTCCGCCTTCGCCTCGGCCGCGCGCGGGCTGCTGCCGGGGGTGCTGGCCGATCTGGCCGCCCGGCATCCGGCGCTGGAGGTACGCCTGACGGAGGTGGACCCCCACCTCTCGGTGGACCTGGTGACCCGGGGCGTCACCGATCTGGCGGTAGCGCACGACTGGGACATCGCCCCGCTGCCCACCCCCGAGGGGGTGGAGCAGGCGGTGATCGGGGACGACCCCTGCGACCTCGTGGTGCCGGCCGGGCACCCCTTCACCCGCCGCGCCGTCATCCGCAGGGAGGATCTGGGCGGGCTGCGGTGGGTGTGCCAGCCGCCCGGCCGGGTCTGCCACGACTGGCTGGTACGGACCCTGCGCGCGGTCGGGTACGAGCCCGACATCGCACACGTCGCCGAGGAGAACCACACCATCGTCGCGCTGGTCGCGGCCGGGCTCGGGGTGGCCGTCGTACCGCGCCTGGGAACCGGGGCGCTGCCGCCGGGGGCGGTGGCCGTGGCCCTGGAGCCGGGTCCGGTGCGCCGCCTGTACGCCCTGTGGCGGACCGGGGCGGCCCGTCGGCCCGCGATCACCGAGGCGGTGCGGACCCTGCAGGAGCACTGGCGGCAGGAGCACTGACCGGCAGGGCCCCGATGACACCCCGATGACCCCGATGGCCCCCGTCCGGGGGACCTGCCGAGTGTCCGCCGCTCCGGGGGCGCGGCCCGGCAGTAGCGTCCGGCGCGTGCCGTACCAAGCCTCCCGCCGGACCCTGCTCGCCGCGGCCGCCATGGCCGCCGTCACCGCCGCGGGGGCCGTCACCGCCGCCGTCACCACCTCCCGGACCCCAGCCGGACCGGCCCCGGGAGGACCGCTCCCCGACGACCACCGGCCGGGCGACGAGGCCCCCGCGCGCACCCCCGACCGGGCTGCGCTGCGCGCGGCCATGGCCCGGATGAGCCCGGCCGAACTGGTCGGGCAGCTCTTCGTGTCGCGGGCGTACGGGCATTCGGCGACCGATCCCGACCCGGAGGACGCCGAGCAGAACCGGGCGCTGTTCGGGGTGCGCACCGCCGCCGAGCTGGTCTCGCGCTACCACCTCGGCGGGATCGTCTACTTCGGCTGGGCGCACAACACCCGTACCCCGCACCAGATCGCCGAGCTGTCGGCCGGTCTCCAGCGGGCGGCCACGGCCCCCGGCGCCGACGGAGTCCCGGGCATCCCGCTGCTGCTGTCCATCGACCAGGAGCACGGCGCCGTCGCACGGATCGGCAAGCCCGCGACCCTGCTCCCGGGGGCGATGGCGCTGGGCGCGCTGGCGCGGGGAGAGGACGGGTCCAGCGCCGAGGCCCGCCGGGCCGCGCGGATCGCGGGCGCCGAGCTGGCCGCGATGGGCATCCGGCACAACTACGCGCCGGTGGCCGACGTGAACGTCGATCCCGCCAACCCGGTGATCGGTGTACGGTCCTTCGGCTCCGACCCGCACGCCGTGGCGGCCCTGGTCTCCGCCCAGGTCCGCGGGTACCAGGGCGCCGGGGTGGCCGCCACCGTGAAGCACTTCCCGGGGCACGGGGACACCGGAACCGACAGCCATGTGGGGCTGCCGCTGATGACCCACACCCGCGCGCGGTGGGAGGAGCTGGACGAGCCTCCGTTCCGGGCGGCCGTGGCGGCGGGTGTGGACGCGGTCATGACCGCGCACATCGTCTTCCCCGCGCTCGACCCCTCGGGGGATCCGGCGACCCTGTCGCGGCCCATCGTCACCGGCATCCTGCGCGAACGCCTCGGGTTCCAGGGGGTGGTGGTCACCGACGCCCTGGACATGGCCGGGGTACGGCAGAAGTACGGGGACGACCGGGTCCCGGTCCTGGCCCTGAAGGCGGGCTGCGACCAGCTGCTGAACCCGCCGGACCTGGGGCTCGCGCACCGCAGCGTGCTGGCGGCCGTGGAATCGGGCGAGCTGACGCGGGCCCGGATCGAGGAGTCCGTCCTGCGGATCCTGGAACTGAAGGCCCGCCGGGGCCTGTTCGACACGGTACGGACGGCGGCCACGGCCGAGGCGGTCACCGCGGCGGTGGACGCGACGGTCGGGATCCCGGCGCACCTGGCCGCCGCCGACGAGATCGCGGCCCGCACGACGACGCTGCTGGCCAATCCGGTGAAGCTGCTCCCGCTGGACCCGGCGGCCCGGCCGCTGCTGCTGGTCACCGGGGCCGATCCGGCCTCCCCCACGGGTACTACGGGTCCCCCTACGTCGGTACTGGCCCGGGAGCTGTCCGCGCTGGGCTGCCGGGCGACGGCCGTGGCGCCCGCCCGCGCGGTGGCGGCCGCGCCCGGGAACGCCGCCGTGCTCGTGTGCACGTACAACGTCCCGGAGGGTGAGAGCCCGCAGCGCGAGCTGGTCCGGGAACTGCTGGCCACCGGGGTACCGGTGGTCCTGCTCGCGCTGCGCAACCCCTACGACCCGGCCCGGCTGCCGGCGTGCGCGGCCGAGCTGGCGACGTACACCTGGACCGACGTGGAGCTGCGGGCGGCGGCCCGGGTGATCACCGGGGCGCTGCGGCCCGCCGGGCGCCTGCCGGTCCCGGTGCCGGGCCGCTACCCGCTGGGCCACGGGCTGGCCTACGCGCCCTAGGGAATGTCCCTGGCGCCCGGCCGGCCCGTGGCCCCTGTGGCGGCGGTACTACGGCGGTACTACGGCCGCAGCATCGGCTCGCGCTCCACGTCCCGCTGGTCGAGCTGCGCGTCCGGCTTGGCCAGCGGCGCCGCCTTCGCCGAATCGGCGAGCGCGGCGGCCGGGGCCACTCCGGCCCACTGCAGGATCTTGGCGGTGGCCAGGGCCTTCTCGCCGTCCTGGAGCTTGGCCACGTTGGCCCCGTGGTTGGCGCCCGGCGCGATCATCACGTAGCTGTCGCGGGCCCCGTAGCCGAGGTGGAACGGTTCTGCGCCCCACGGGTCGTTCTGCCCGTAGACGAAGAGCATCTGGTTCGCGTTGTGCTTGACCCAGCCGTCCACGTCCTTCATCGCTCCCGGCTGGAAGGTCATCGGGATGTCGCGGGGCACGAAGTTGCGCGGCGGCTGGTAGCCGTAGCGGCTCAGGTTGCCCAGGTGGGGCTGCTTGATGTCGGGCGAACCGAGCTGCGTACCCGCCTGGTAGTAGTACGGGGTGTACGTCTCGAGTCCCTGGTCGGCGTAGGCCGAGAAGCCGGAGATCGTGTCGACCGTGTCCCAGATCTCCTGGTCGCTGGCGGTGGCGGCGACCGGGAGGGAGGCGCAGTCGGAGAGCAGGCTGTACTGCCAGAAGGCCCACACGTAGTCGAGCACGACGGCCTCGTAGGCCTTGTCGAGGTTGCCGACGGTGGTGAAGGTCCAGCCGTTCTCGGCCGCGGCGGCCGCGTACTTGACCTCCAGCGGGTCGCGGCGCACGAGCGCCTCGCGCTGCACCGCGTTCAGCTTGTCGCGGCACTCCTTGGTGCCGACCTGGGTGAAGAACCGGTCGTAGGCCGAGTCCTCCTTGTTGACCACGTCGTTGGGCGCGACGTACGCGACGACCCCGTCCATGTCACGGGGGTAGAAGCGCTCGAAGTAGGTGGCCGTCATGCCGCCCTTGCTGCCGCCCGTGGCCAGCCAGTTCTTCTTGTAGACCTTCTTCAGCGCGGTGAAGATCCGGTGCTGGTCGCTGGCGGCCTGCCAGATGTCCAGGTTGGACCAGTTGGCCGGGTCGGGCCGGGAGGGGGTGAAGAAACGGTACTCCAGCGACACCTGGTTGCCGTCGACGATGGTCGTGGGCTCACTGCGGCGCGGGTTGGTGTTGACGTTGTAGCCGGAGGTGAAGAACACGGTGGGCCGGGAGACGTCCTTGTGCAGCAGGGTCAGACGCTGCTTGAAGGTGCCCTTCCACGGCGCGCGGTGGTCGACCGGCTGCTCGTAGTTCAGTACGAAGAAGCGGTATCCGGGATACGGCTTCTCCTCGATCAGGCTCATCCCCGGGATGGAGAGGATCTGGTCCTTGATGTCGGCGGTCGTGGCGGCGGTGGCATCCGTGGCGGCGGCCGGCCCTGCGGCGGTGGCCGCTTGTGCCGTGAAGCCGGCTGCCCCCATGGTGCCGATGAGCACCACGAGTGACAGCAGCCATCCGAGCGTCTTGCGCATTCACCCTCCCCTTGAGTTCACTTCGGTCGCCGTGAACCTAGCGGGGTCAATGCACAGCTGACCAGACCTAGTTGGGTCGCACCGTCAGCACAGAATCCAGCCGGAATCGACAGATCCGGCCCCCACGCTCCCCTTTACATACACGCAGCGCGCGATCGCGTGGGCGGTGACAGGTCCGGCATACCGGGTGAATTGCCCCGCGTCGCGGACCGGCGATCCCCCGCGCGGCTGAATGCTCACCGACATCGGACGGCGCGCTCCGGGCTCGCGGGCGACCGCCACGGCGCAGGCGTGGTCGCGGGTCTTGTACACGCGGACCTCACCGGTCGAGAACGGCAGCGTCCGCACCAGGTCCCCCGCGCACCCACCGGTCGCCGCCCGGGCCGGCTGCGCCGTCAGCAGCCCGCCCGCGCCGAGCCACAGCGCCGCCGCGAACACCCCCAGGCAGGTGGCCCACCGGCCGCGCCGGTTCCGCGCCTTCAACACCCTGTCCCCCATCGGTCGTACGTACAACGTGCGTACGCACGTACGACGCCCGATGCCCCCGAAAGGTTGCTGTGGACAAGGAAACTCAGCCCGCCGGGACCGCCGCGGACCCCAGCTCGTGATCGAAGACCGACTCCCGGGGCCGGACCAGGGTGGCGACGGCGATCGACTGGAGGTGGGTGGTGCGCACGGCGGGCTGGTTGGCCTCGCCGAAGATCCCGCCCGTGGCCCCCGTACCGCCGTTGTACGGGAGCACCGGCAGGCAGCCGATGTGTGAATCGTTGACCTTCAGCATGCCGCCGGTGACCACCTCCTCGCAGAACCGCTCGACGACCCGTTCGTCCTGCGTCCACAGAGAATTGCGCAAGCCGTAGCGGTTGGCGTTGAGGAAGCCGATGGCCTCGCCCAGGCCGGCCGGCGCCTCGGGCACGACCACGCACAGCAGCGGGAAGAAGGTCTCCTCGCGGAAGGCCCGCAACCGTCCCGCGGCGGCCAGCCCGTCCACCCGCACGATCGCCGGACGGATGAACGGTCCCGCCGCGGCGGGCACGTCGTCCACGTCCACGAACTCCCCGCCGCAGAGCAGCTCCCCGCCGGCCGCCAGCACCTCGTCGAGGAACTCGGTGAACTCCGCCCGCTTGACCACCGGGCTCAGCACCGTGTCCGGATCCTCCGGCGGCCCCGGCCGGATGGCCCGCACCCGCTCCACCAGCTCCTTCAGCAGCCGGTCGGCCACCTCGGGGTGGACGATGGCGAACTTCGGGGTCATGCAGATCTGTCCGGAGCCGTAGTACCGCTCGCACAGGGCCCGCGCGGCCAGATCGGCCTCCGCGTCGCGCCAGACCAGCACCCCGTCGTTGCCCGACAGTTCGAGTACGGGCTTCTTCCCCGCGGCCACGCACTCCCGCTCCAGCTTGAGGCCCTGCTCGGAGCCGCCGAAGAAGACCAGGTCGTCGCAGTCGGGGCTGTCCAGCCACTGGCGCAGTACGGCGCGGGCATGGGTCGAGAGCACGTTGAGAGTGCCGGGCGGGGCGCCGAGCCGCTCCAGGAGCGGGGCCACGATCTCCCGGTAGACGAAGCTGACGCCCAGCGGGGCGGTCGGCGGCGCGTTGACGACCAGGGCGTTGCCCGCGGCGAGCACCATCGCCCCGTAGAAGGAGTTCGAGGTCGGGGCGTTGCGCGGCGGGCTCAGGCACACCACTCCGTCCGGCTTGCGCACCATGCGGATCCGCCGGCCCGCGGCGGTCCGCTCGGGCTCCCTCAGCCGCTCGGCGAAATCGGCGACGGAGTCCGGATGGAAGGAGGCGGCCACGGAGGCCAGCTCCCAGGCCGCCAGCCGTACGGGGTGGCCTTCGGCGACCAGCAGTGCGGTCAGCTCCTCGCGCCGCTCGACGACGGCCCGGTGGACCCCGTGCAGCAGCTCCAGCCGGTCGCCGAGCGGGACCCCCGCCCAGGCCGGCTGGGCGGCGCGGGCGGCGGCCAGGGCGCGCAGGCCCTGCTCCGGGGTGGACATGGCGACGCGTCCGGCCAGCAGGCGGTCGTCGTGGGGCAGGTCCTCGCCGCGTTCCAGCCGGGCCTTGAGTCCGAGCACTTCGAACGGCTCGCGCAGGAGTTGACCCACCCGGGGCCAGTAGACCCAACGGGTTCCGGGTTCGGCGGCGCCGTCGACCCATACCTCGTAAGAGTGCATCCACAACTTCCTAGCCGGAGAACGGGAGTTCACGATCAAGAAGGAGATTACGGTAGGTGAACGCAAGACCGCGCACCGTAGCCGTGAAAGGCAACTGAAATGACGAACGACCTGCTCACCCGCAAGCTGGACCGCGCCTTCACGCACCTGGACGTCAACGAGGACCGGGTGATCGACGAGCACGACATCATCGGGCTCGGTTCCCGCCTGCTGTCGGCCCTCGGTGAGCCGGCCACCTCGCCCAAGGCGACCCAGGTGATGGGCGGGCTCGTCGACTTCTGGCAGGAGCTGTTCACCGAGCTGGACCTGGACCGGGACGGCAAGCTCACGCCCGAGGAGTACAAGCAGGGCATGACCCGGCTCTACGCGGACGGCGGCGCGGCGTACGACAAGTCGTTCCGGCCGATGGTCCAGGCGATGCTCCTGGTCGTCGACACCGACGGCGACGGGCGCATCAGCCCCGAGGAGTTCCACAAGGCCCAGCTCGCCTTCGACACGAAGCTGGGCCGCGAGGACGCGGACGCGCTCTTCATCCGGATCGACAAGGACCACGACGGGTTCCTGTCGGTGGACGAACTCCTCGGCGCCGTGCGCGAGTACTACACCGGTGACGACGAGGACGCCCCGGGGAACCTGCTCTTCGGCGAGCTCTGAGCCCTTGAACGTCCAGAGCTAGGCCGCGGCGGCCGGCTCCTCCTCGCCCGCGAAGGTCCGCCACAGCTCCGCGTACCGGCCGCCGCGGGCCAGCAGTTCGGCGTGGGTGCCGTCCTCCGCCACCCGGCCGCGGTCCATCACCACGACCCGGTCGGCGCGCGCGGCGGTGGTCAGCCGGTGCGCCACCACGAGGGTGGTGCGCTTGCCCGCGAGCCGGTCGGTGGCCTGGTTGACCAGGGCCTCCGTCGCCAGGTCGAGGGCGGCGGTGGCCTCGTCGAGCAGCAGCACGTCCGGGTCCACCAGCTCGGCGCGGGCCAGCGCGATGAGCTGGCGCTGGCCGGCCGAGAGGTTGCGGCCGCGTTCGGCGACGGTGTGCAGGTAGCCGCCGTCGAGGGTGGCGATCATCTGGTGGGCGCCGACCGCGCGCGCGGCGGCCTCCACCTCGGCGTCGCTCGCCTCGGGCCGCCCGTAGGCGATGGCGTCGCGCACGGTCCCCGGGAAGAGGTACGGCTCCTGGGGGACGACCCCGAGCCGGTGGCGGTACCCGGTCAGGTCCAGCTCGCGCAGGTCCGTGCCGTCGGCGGTGATGCGGCCGGACGTCGGATCGTAGAACCGGGCCACCATCTTGACCAGCGTGGACTTGCCGGCCCCGGTCTCGCCGACGAAGGCGACGGTCTGGCCGGCCGGTATGCGCAGGCTGATTCCGGCCAGTGCCGGCTCCTTCTCGCCGCGCTCCTCGGCGGTGCCGTACCCGAAGTGGACCTGCTCGAAGGCGATCTCGCCGCGCAGCTCCGGTACGGGCCGGGGGTCGGCCGCGCGGGGGGTGCTGGTGGGCTCGCGCAGCAGGTCCTGGATCCGGCCGAGGGAGACGGTGGCCTGCTGGTAGCCGTCGAAGACCTGGGAGAGCTGCTGGACGGGGGCGAAGAACAGGTCGATGTAGAGGAGGTACGCGACCAGCGCGCCCGTGGTGAGCGTGCCGGCCTCCACCCGGCCCGCGCCGACGATCAGCACGGCGGCCGCGGCCCCGGAGGACAGCAGCTGGACGAAGGGGAAGTAGACCGATATCAGCCACTGACCGCGGACCCGGGCCTCGCGGTACGAGTCGCTGCGCTCCTTGAACCGGGCGGCTCCGGCGCGCTGGCGGCGGAAGGCCTGGACGATGCGCAGCCCGGCCACGGACTCCTGGAGGTCGGCGTTGACCAGGCCGACCCGGTCGCGGGCGAGCTCGTACGCGGCCACGGACTTCCGGCGGAAGACGACCGTGCCCAGGATCAGCACGGGGAGCGTGGCGAAGACGATCAGGGCCAGCTCCACGTCGAGGACGAGCAGGGCGATCAGGATGCCGAAGAAGGTGAAGACGGAGACGACGGCGGTGACGAGCCCGGTCTGCAGGAAGCTGGACAGGGCGTCGACGTCGGTGGTCATCCGGGTCATGATCTTGCCGGTCAGCTCGCGCTCGTAGTAGTCGAGGCCGAGTCGCTGGAGCTGGGCGAAGATCTTGACGCGCAGGGCGTACAGCACGCGCTCGCCGGTGCGGCCGGTCATCCGGGTCTCGGCGAACTGCGCGGCCCACTGGGCGACGACGACGGCCAGCGCGAGTCCGGCGGCCACCCAGACGGCGGCGAGGGCGGCCTGCTCGACACCCTTGTCGATGCCGTGCCGGATCAGGATCGGCAGGAGCAGTCCGGAGCCCGCGTCGATGGCCACGAGGAGCAGGGAGATGGCGAGCGGGGCCCAGAATCCGCGCAGCAGGCGGCGCAGGTTGTAGCTGTCCTCGGCGGACGCGGCGCGGGTCTCGTCCACGTCCGGGGTGTCCTCGGCGGGCGGCAGCGCGGCCACCTGCGCGAGGAGCTCGGGGGTGGCGGGCATGCCGGCCGGGGCGGTGGTCTTCTCGTCCGCCTCCTCCTGGCGCTGCCAGAGCTCGGGGGTGATCCCGCCGGACACCCGGCGCTTGGAGTTGACGGGCTCGGAGTCGATCTCGGCCTCGAGCTCGATGTCCCGCTCGATGTCGCGGTCGAGCTCGCGCTCGAATTCGCCCATGGCCGGGGCCTCGGGCGTGCGCGGCGAACCGGCTCCCAGCGCGTCCGGGTCGGTCAGCAGCCGCCGGTACAGGGCGGAGCGGCGCTCCAGCTCCTCGTGCGTACCGATGTCGGAGAGCCGTCCCTGGTCCAGTACGGCGATCCGGTCGGCGAGCGCGAGCGTGGAGCGGCGGTGGGCGATGAGGAGGGTGGTGCGGCCGGCCATGACTGCCCGCAGGGCCTCGTGGATCTCGTGCTCGACGCGGGCGTCGACGGCGGAGGTGGCGTCGTCGAGGAGCAGCAGCCGGGGGTCGGTGAGGATGGCGCGGGCCAGCGCGAGGCGCTGGCGCTGGCCGCCGGAGAGGGTCAGGCCCTGCTCGCCGACCTTGGTGTCGTACCCGGCGGGGAGGGCCTGGATGAACCCTTCGGCCTGGGCGGCGCGGGCGGCCGCCTCGATCTGCGCGTCGGTCGCGCCGGGGTGCCCGTAGGCGATGTTGGAGCGGATGGTGTCGGAGAAGAGGAACGAGTCCTCGGGCACCAGGCCGATCGCGGAGCGCAGCGACTCGTAGGTCAGCTCGCGCACGTCGTGCCCGCCGATGCGGACGGTGCCGTGATCGGCGTCGTAGAAGCGGGGCAGGAGCAGCGAGACCGTGGACTTCCCGCTGCCGGAGGCGCCGACGAGGGCGACGGTCTCGCCCTCGGCGAGGGAGAGCGAGAACCCGTCCAGGACCGGCCGCTCGGGGTCGTACCCGAACCGCACGTCCTCGAAGGAGACGGTGGCGGGCGCGTCGCCGGGCAGCGGGTGGGTCCCCTCCTCGATGAGGGGCTCGGTGTCGATGAGCTCGAAGACGCGCTCGGCGCCGGCGCGGGCCTGCTGGCCGACGGTGAGGACCATCGCGAGCATGCGGACGGGTCCGACGAGCTGGGCGAGGTAGGTGGAGAAGGCGACGAAGGTACCCAGCGTCACCTGGCCCCGGGTGGCCATCCAGCCGCCGAGGGCCAGCATCGCGACCTGCCCGAGGGCGGGTACGGCCTGCAGGGCGGGGGTGTAGCGGGAGTTCAGCCGGATGCTGCGCATGCGCCCGGCGAACAGTCCGCGGCCGGCGTCGCGGAGCTTGCCGGTCTCCTGCTCCTCCTGGCCGAAGCCCTTGACGACGCGGACGCCGGTGACGGCCCCGTCGACCACGGTGGCGACGGCGGCGGCCTGGCTCTGGGCGTACCAGGTGGCGGGGAAGAGCTTCTTGCGGCTGCGCTTGGCGATGAACCAGAGCGCGGGGGCCATCAGCAGCGCGACGAGGGTCAGCAGCGGCGAGAGCCACAGCATGATCCCGAGGGATATCCCGAAGAGGAGGAAGTTGCCGATGGTCATGGGCAGCATGAAGAGCAGCCCTTGGATCAGCTGGAGGTCGCTCGTCGCCCGCCCGACGACCTGCCCGGTGGACAGCTCGTCCTGCCTGCGCCCGTCGAGACGGGCTATGGAGTCGTACATGTCGGTGCGCAGGTCGTGCTGCACGTCGAGGGCGAGGCGCCCGCCGTAGTACCTACGTATGTAGGTCAGCACGTAAACGAGAACCGCCGCGCCTATGAGCATCCCGGCCCAGGGGCCCATCGGCTTGCTCTTGTCCCCGATGACGTCGTCGAGGATCACCTTGGTGACCAGCGGCACGAGCGCCATGACGGCCATGCCGCCGAGCGAGGACCCGAGCGCGAGCAGCACATTGACCTTGTAGCGCCAGGTGTAGGCGGCGAGCCGCCTCCCCCACCCCTGTTTGTCCCCAGCCGCCGTACCCGCCGCCGTAGCCACGTACTGCCTCCCCGTTCGTCCTGTCCTGCCGGAAGCGCCAACGCTCCGACCGGCGGATTTCATCCCGCCGCAACAATTCGAACTGGGTTACGCGGATCCCGCGCGCGGGGCTGCGCCTACGGAGCGTCGAACTCGTACTCCAGTACGTAGGCGGCGGAGTCGAGGACCATCTCGTTGACCTCGACCACCCGCCCGCCCTCCGCGAAGGCGGTACGGACGACCAGCACCACGGGTGTCCCGGCGGCCAGCCCGAGGCTCGCGGCCTCCTCCGCGTTCGGCATCCGCGACCGGACCTCCTCGCGGAACCGGGCCGGCTTCTGCCCGAGCTCGGCGAGGCGGGCGTAGATCCCGCCGGGGCCGGTGTCGGGCTCGGTGATGGGCGTCCCCGCCACGAGGGCGGCGTCGAGGTACGAGGTCGCGAACATGACGGGCTTCCCGTCCAGCAGGAACCTCCGACGGCGGACGCATGCGGGTGCGTGGTCGGTGATCCCGAGCACGGCGGCGACGGCGCCGGGGGCGGGCTCTTCGGTGACTCCGAGGAAGTCGACTACGGGTTCGCGCCCCTTGCCGTCCGCCGCCCAGATGGAGCCACCAGCACCCCACACCTCGACCGCCAGCCGCTGGATGCCGCGCCGCCGGATGCCGATCCGGAACTCGCGCACGAAGACTCCTGCACCCTTGCGCGCTTCGGTCAGCCCCTCTGCCTGGAGGACGGCGAATGCCTGCCGGGCCGTCATCCGGGCGACACCGTAGGTGGCCATGAGGTCGCTCTCGCCGGGCAGGCGGTCGCCGGGCCCGTACTCGCCGGAGGTGATGGCGTCCTTAAGTGCGGCGGCGATGCGCAGGTACTTGGGCTGCCGTGCGGAGCCGTCCTTCGGCATGCGGTCCTCCCCGATCATCTCCCGACAGCCTAGGGGCGCATCGGAGCGGCGGACGCCGCCCGGCCGCGCAACACTCGCCAGTGTTGGACATATCTAGATAGCACTTGACGGGCGACGGGGCTCTCGCTTCACTGATCTCAGGTATCTAGATAGGTGAGGTCCCATGACACTGCCCTGTGCCGACGAGAACTACTGGATCGTGCCCCGCAGCGCCCGCGCCCCGGGCCGGGCCCGCGCGCTGCTGCGCGAGCAGTTCACCGAATAGGGCATCGGGGCGCAGCCCGCCGAGACGGCGGAGCTACTGCTCTCCGAGCTGGTCACCAACGCCGTACGGCACTCCCGTGCGCCGCAGGGCCGGGACATCGGGATCCGGGTCGCCCGGTACGACGGCTTGGTGCGGGTGGAGGTCGCCGACGCGGGCCCCGCCGTCAAGCTCACGCCGCAGGTGGTGGCGGATACGGACGAGCGGGGGCGGGGGCTCGCCATCGTGGCGGCACTGGCCGAGCGATGGGGGCAGTGCCCCCGGCTCCACGGAATCGGGAAGGCCGTGTGGGCCGAGGTGGGGGTCAGGGGGTAGGGAGCGGTTTCACCACGGGGGGCTGTTCCAGCGGCTTGTTCTCGCAGCCGAGGGCTTCGGCGATGCGCTGGGCCATCAGGTAGGTGAGGGTCATCCGCCGGTCTCTGGCCCCCTGGTCCGCATCCGGCCGGGACGGACTGAACGTGTAACTGGTGTCCGATGTGAGCCACACCTTCTGCGACTGCGCCCTGAGTTCGCCGGGCATGTCGCACTGGACGAGCAGCGTCGAGCGGCTGTTGCTCGTTACTCCGCGCGCACCGTTCAACGAGTAGGTCGATTCGCCGGGGAAGGAGGGCACCTCGGCGGCGCGGAGAAACCACCCGGGTGCGAAGGTCATGCGGGCGTCATCCGTGCCGTACTCGCATGCGTGCGTGTAGAAGATGTGCTTGTCGGGACTGAGATTCGGCAATGCCCTTCCGAACTCGTCCACCAACCGACTCGTGGTGCGGTACGACTTCGTCTCGAAGTTCTCCGTACCGAGGAGCTCGCGTACAAGCGCCGCTTCCTCCGAAGTCGGGCTGATCCCGCAAGGGTTCGCAGCCTTCGCCTCGGAGTTACCCGAGCTGCACGATGCCAGTGCCAGCACACAGACGAGCGCGGCCGTCGACCGTACGAGGACTTTGAGCACGTCACGGCCTGAGGTGCGCACGGGCTGCCTCTCGTCCGGTCGAGTAGGCGGTGTTCGCTTCGTTCTGGGCATGCACGGCCGCCGCGTCGGAGGCACCGACCTCCGGCTGCTCCCTCCATGCTCTGAACAACTCGTTGGTCCCCTCCACCCCCGCCGCGTAATTGGCACTGGACTCCTTCTTGCTCAGCTCCTCAGCAGCGTCCTTCACTTCCTTGACCCAGTCGTATTTGGCCACGTCGATCAGCGAGCCTCCGACCGTGCTCACCACCGGGATCTCGCCGATGAGCCCGTTCACGCCGGCAGCCGCGTACTCGGACGTGCCTTCCGCCCAGTCGCCCCTGTCGTCTTCCTTGTCCTTGTAGACGTCGGCCCCGATGCCGTTGAGAGCCCCGGAGGCCACCCCGATGTCGTGCGCACGGTTGTCCCAGTCAGCACTGACCGCGTGCGGGGAGTCGGCCTTGAACGGGGCGGCGGTCGCGAGTTGCTCCGCCGAGTACGCCCGCTCCGCCTCCACCATCAGGGCGTAGGACGGGCCGTCGTCCGCGATACCGCGCATCACGCGGATCAGGCTGGCCTGGCCGACCGCGATCTGGGCCTTGTCGCCCGAGCCATGGATCGAGTCGATGCCGTGGACGGCGCCCAGGTCGAGGCTCTTGCCGCCCAGGATCACGTGGGTGTCGCCCACATAGTCCACCAGCGCCTTCGCCATCGGCCGGCGCAGGCCCTCCAGGTCCTTCGGGAACTCGTCGCCGCCCATGTCGTCGTCCAGCAGCCGGATCGCGTCGTGCATCACCCGCGCCTGGCCCTCCGTGTGCGGTCCCGGCGGGCCCAGCTTCTCGCCGTCCACGTGGCCCGTGGCCGCCGCCTGGAGGGCCGCGCCCAGGCCGGCCGTCTTGTCCCCGTGCATCTCCATCGGCTGGCCGATGCCGGTCGAGATCCAGGGGTCGGGCATGTCCCGGTCGGTGAGCAGGTACTTCAGGTGCTCGTT
Organism: Streptomyces sp. NBC_00454; assembly: GCF_041434015.1. GTDB lineage: Bacteria > Actinomycetota > Actinomycetes > Streptomycetales > Streptomycetaceae > Streptomyces. The sequence continues at coordinate 2,706,530 of NZ_CP107907.1, forward strand.
CTTGTTGCCGGGCGCCTCGGGGTCGAGGAAGTGCGTCGCCGAGTCCGGGTCCTTGGCCATGATGCCGAGCAGGCCGTCCAGCGGGTCGGAGACCAGGTTCGGGCGCTGGGAGTCGTAGGCGTGGTCGTACATGTGGGGCTTCGACTTCTCGGCCTCGATCATGCCGTCGCCGAGGTCGTTGAGGAACTGCTTGCCGTAGCCGTCCCCGTGCCCCATCAGGGTCACCAGCGCCTGGTAGCCGTACGTCGGGCGCAGGCCCTTGGCGACCAGTTCCGGGCCCTGTTCCTTGAGGCCGGCCATGAAGGGCTTGTAGGCGTAGCTCTCCGGGTCCTTGGTGCCCGAGGCGATCGTCCCGGCGAGGCCGGAATTGATCGCTTCGTAGAGCTTCTTCTCGTTGCCCGACGCCCCGTTGGACGCCAGGTTCATCTGGTCGGCCAGGTGAAGGGTGTCCTTCGCGCCCAGCGAGTGCAGGTACGCCTCGCTGAAGTGCTTGTCCCCGGAGTTCTGCTTGAGGAGGTCGCTGTAGTGCTGCAGCTCCTCCGGAGAGGCGTCGCCCGACTGGATCTTGTGCGTGAGAGCCAGGGCCTCCACGGCCTCGACGTCGTTCACTGCCTTGGAGTTGAAGCCGAAGAGCGAGGTGCCGTCGGCCCCGGACGCGTTCAGCAGAGCGGTCTTGACGTCCTCGTCGAACTCCGTGACCGCCTTGACCGCATCCGCGATGTGACGCGTCCAGGAGTTCTCGATCTCCGGGAGGTCGGGGTCGTGGCGCACCGCCTTCGCGGTCGCCGCGTCCTCCTTGCTGAAGTCGTAGCTCGCGATGCCGGCATCCGAGACCTTCATCCCGGCCTTCACCGCGTCCGCGACGGCGGAGGTCACCCGGCCCTTGAGGTCCGTGAACCGGGCATGCGCGTCCCGGAGCAGGGACTCCATGGCCAGCGCCTCCGTCTGGGCCGAGTCGAACTCCTGGCGGGTGAGGGCGGAGTTGCTGCCGGCCGTCTGTGCGCTGCTGCCCATCCAGCCGTTTCCGGCGGAGACGCTCTGGACCTCCCTCTCGTACACGTCCTCGAGCGTCTTGAACTGAGTGGCCATGGACTTCCAGCCGTCGGCGGCCGTGGTGAGCGCCGAGAGGTCGGTGGTCATGATCTCGTGGTAGTTCGGCATCGCGTCCGTCTCCCCTACAGGCCCGCGAGCTTGGACTGGACCGGCTGGAAGCTCTGGCCCGTCAGCTGGTCGTTCCCGGTGAAGAGGTTCGACGCCCCGCGCAGGGCCGTCTTCTCCGAACTCAGCCGCCCCATCAGGCGCCTCACCTGGTCGTCCCAGTGCGCGTGCGCCTTCGTCAGGCCCGCAGCGGTCTCCCAACCGGTGAAGGCCTTGACCGCGGTGGTCGTCGGCTCGTCAGCGGCGTCGGCCGCCTTCGTCGTGCCGGGCTGGAGGACGTTCTCGATGGTGTCGGCCGCCTTCTTCTTCGCGGGAGGGGCCGTCCCCAGGACTCCGTCGCCCGGCTGCTTCTGCTGGGCCCACTCCTGCTCGAACGACACCGCTCCCCCAAAGATTTGCGACCGGGACTGATCACCAACAACCTAACCCGGCCCGCGCACCCCTTAGACGTGGGTGGGGGCGAACATCTTGAGGTTGGCCGGAAGTAGCAGGAGCGAAGGGCCGGGGGTCTTGAGGGACTTGGCCAGGTCCTCGCGGAGGGATTCCGGGGTGGTGGTCGAGGCCGGGATGTCGAAGGCGGCGGCCAGGGCCACGAAGTCGGGGCGGGTCAGGGTCGTGCCCGTTGCGCAGCCGTACTCGCGCAGGATTCCGTAGCCGCCGTCGTCCACGATCAGCCAGGTGACGTCCAGGTCGTGCTGGCGGGCGGTGGCCAGGTCGGCGATCGAGTACATCGCGCCGCCGTCGCCCGAGACGGCCAGGACCGGGGTGCCCGGGTCGGCGAGGCAGGCGCCGAGGGCTGCCGGGAAGGCGTAGCCGAGGCCGCCCGCGCCCTGGGCCGAGTGCATGGTGTTGGGGTGCTTCGGGTCGAAGGCCGACCAGGCCCAGTAGGACAGGATCGTCATGTCCCAGAAGGACGGGGAGCGGGGCGGGAGGGCCCCGCGGATCGAGGTCAGGAGCTGCTGCTCCAGGGCCAGGTCCTGGGAGGCCAGGCGGCCGGCGATGGAGGACAGGAGCAGGGCGACGCGCTCGGGGGCGGTCGGGTCCTCGCGCTCGGCGACCGTTTCCAGGAGGGCCTGGAGGGCGAGGCGGGCGTCCGCGTGGATGCCCAGGGCGGGGTGGTTCGATTCCAGCTTGCCCAGGTCCGCCTCGATCTGGACGACCCGGCCTTCCGGGAAGAACGTGTGGTAGTTGGAGCTGAGTTCGCCCAGGCCCGAGCCGATCACGAGCAGGACGTCCGCGTCTTCCAGGAAGTCCGTCATGTGGCGGTCCTCCATCCAGGACTGGAGGGAGAGCGGGTGGTTCCAGGGGAACGCGCCCTTGCCGCCGAAGGTGGTGACCACGGGGGCGTTGAGGCGTTCCGCCAGCTGCTTGAGCTTGCCCGCCGCGTCCGAGCGGATGACTCCGCCGCCCGCGATGATCACCGGGCGCTCCGCGTTCTCCAGCCAGTGGGCGGCCAGAGCGGTGAGCTCGGGGCGCGGGGCCAGTTCGTGCGGGGTCGCGTCCATGCCGGTGACCTGCGGGATGACGGTATCCGCACGCAGGACGTCTTCCGGGATCTCCACCCATACCGGGCCGTGCGGGGCGCTCAGCGCCGATTCCCAGGCCTCGGCGATGACCGAGGGGATCTGGGAGGGGGTGCGGGCGATGTGGACGGACTTGACCACGTCGCGGAAGGAGGCCGCCTGGTCCCGCAGCTCGTGCAGGTGTCCGCGGCGGCCGCCGCCCAGGCCCGCGGTCGGGACCTGGGAGGAGATCGCCAGGACGGGGGCGGATGCCGCGGCCGCCTCGGCGAGGGCGGGCAGCGCCATCAGCGCGCCCGGACCGGTGGAGAGGAGGAGGGGGACCGCCTCGCCCGTCATACGGCCGTACGCGTCGGCCGCGAAGGCCGCGTTGTTCTCCGTACGGAGTCCGATGAGGTGGAGGTCGGAGCGGCCTACGGCTTCGAAGAGGGCGAGGGCGTGCTGGCCCGGGAGTCCGAAGACGGTGGTGGCGCCGAGCGAGCGCAGCGTCTCCACGACCAGGTCCCCGCCCGAGCGCCCCGGCGGCGGCGAGAGCGCCGCCGCCTTCTGGGCTTCGGTGGGACGGAGTACCAGGTCGTGGTCGTGCGTCACGTGCGCTTACTCGCCCTTCGGGTTCGCCGTCGCCGTCAGCCGGCGGCCTTCGCGGCCGCGATCTGACGGCTCATGATCGTGGTCAGCTCGTACGCGGTGTGCGAGGCCGCGACCGAGGTGATCTCCGCGTGATCGTACGCCGGGGCGACCTCGACGACGTCCGCCGAGACCAGGTTGCAGGAGGACAGGCCCCGGATGATCTCGAGCAGCTCGCGCGAGGTCATGCCGCCGGCCTCGGGGGTGCCGGTGCCGGGCGCGTGCGCCGGGTCCAGGACGTCGATGTCGATCGAGATGTAGAGGGGACGGTCGCCGATGCGCTGGCGCAGCTGGTCGGCGACCTCGTCGGCGCCGCGCCGGTAGACGTCCGCGGAGGTGACGATGCCGAAGCCCATCTTGGCGTCGTCGTCCAGGTCCTGCTTGCCGTACAGCGGGCCGCGGGTGCCGACGTGGGACAGCGCCTCGGTGTCGAGGATGCCCTCCTCCACGGCGCGCCGGAACGGGGTGCCGTGCGTGTACTCGGCGCCGAAGTACGTGTCCCAGGTGTCCAGGTGCGCGTCGAAGTGCAGCAGCGCGACCGGGCCGTGCTTCTTGGCCACCGAGCGCAGCAGCGGGAGGGCGATGGTGTGGTCGCCGCCGAGGGTCATCAGGCGGGAGCCGTTGCCGATCAGCTCGTCGGCCGCGGCCTCGATCGTCTCGACGGCCTCGTTGATGTTGAAGGGGTTCGCGGCGATGTCACCGGCGTCGGCGACCTGCGCGAGCGCGAACGGGGAGGCGTCCTGCGCCGGGTTGTACGGGCGCAGCAGGCGCGAGGCCTCGCGGATGGCGTTGCCGCCGAAGCGGGCGCCGGGGCGGTAGGAGACCCCGGAGTCGAAGGGCACGCCGACGACGGCCACGTCCGCCCTGCCGCCGACCTCGTCGAGGCGGGGCAGCCGGGCGAAGGTCGCGGGGCCCGCGTAGCGCGGGATGCGGGAGGAGTCGACGGGGCCGCGCGGCTGCGTGCTCATGAGGGGGTGCCCTTCTGGATGACTGAACGGTGCGGTCCTTCGAGCGTACGGCGCCTCCCGGCGCGCCCGAAGTGTAGGTTTCATCCACGAATCGCCCTCGGAGTGTACGGAGCATCCATGTCAGAGCTTCCGGAAGGGGCCGGAGCCCCTCCCACCACAGCGGTGCCGCTGGCGGCGCTGGGCCTGCGACTGCTCGCCGCACCCGAAGGGGCCGAAGCGGCCGAGGTGCACGGGGTGCACGCCTCCGAGATGGCCGACCCCTCGCCCTACCTGCTGGGCGGGGAACTGCTGCTCACGGCGGGGGCCTGGTCCGACGACCCGCGGGAGTACGTCGGCCGGCTGGTGCGGGCGGGGGTGGCGGCCCTCGGCTTCGGCGTGACCCCGGTGCACGAGCGGGTTCCGGAGGAACTGGTGGCGGCCTGCGCCGCGGCGGGACTCCCGCTCGTGGAGGTGGAGCCGGGAACCCCGTTCGCGGCGGTCGCGCGCACCGTGTGGCGGCTGATGGCGGAGGCCCGGACCCGGGAGCTGCGCCGGGTCGCCGAGGCCCAGCGGTCGCTGGCCGCCGCGGCCTCCCGCCCGGACCCGGTCCCGGCCGTCCTGGGCCGGCTGGCCGCCGCGCTGGGCGGGCACGCGGAGCTGGTCGACCCGGCCGGGTCGGCGCGTCCGGCCGGGTCGGCGGGCTCGGCGCGTCCGGGAGTCACGGCCGGTCCCGACGTCCCCGTCGCGCAGACCTCCGAACGGGCGGTCCCGCCGCCGGTGCGCGAGGCCCTGGACGCGCTCGCCGCCCGGGTGGGCGGCAGCGGGCCGGTGACCGCGACGGACACCGCGGCGGGCTGGCACCTGACCGCCTACGCCCTGGGCCGCCGGCCCGCCACCCGGGACACCGGCGGCGCGGGCGGCGGCGTGCCCGGCCCGGTGCTCCTCCTCGCCGCCCCGGAGCGCACCCCCGGCGACCACACCATCGCGGGCGCCGCCGCCGTCCTCCTCACCCTGCTGACCGCGCCCCGGCAGACCGCCGGAGCCGGCGCCCGGTCGGCGGCCCTGCTGTCGCTCCTGCTGGGCGGGCCGGCCGCCGAGGCGGCCGCGCTGCTGGGCCCCGGCCCGTGGACCGTGGCCCACGCCCGGCCCCTGCCGGGGGCCGGGGCCGCCTCGGCCTCCGACCCTGAGGCCGTGGCGGCCCTGGCCGAGGGCCTCGGCGCGACCCTCGCCGCCCCCGCCGGCGCGGGCGGGACCGTACGCCTGCTCCTGGACCGGGATCCCGCTCCGCGGCCCGGGTGGCGGCTCGGCATCAGCGCCCCGGCCGCCGCCGGGGAGCTCGCCGCGGCCGACGCGCAGGCCGCCGGGGCGCTGCGCCGGGCCGAAGCGGCCCGCGCCGCGCTGCTGCGGCACCGCGAGGGCGGACTCGCGGCCCTGGTCCCGCCCGGCGCGGCCGAGGCCCACGCCCGTGCGCTGCTGGCGCCGCTGACCCCCGTCCAGTCGGAAACCCTGCGCGCCTGGCTGGCCCACCACGGCAGCTGGGACCGTACGGCCATCGCCCTCGGCGTGCACCGCAACACCGTCCGCCAGCGCGTGGCCCGCTGCGCGGCGCTCCTGGCCCGCGACCTGGACGACCCGGACACGCGCATGGAGCTGTGGTTTGCGCTACGTAGCCTGGACACGCACCACAACTCGCCGGTAACTTAATCTGAGCAAGCGCTTAGACCTCAGCCATCAATTGAGGAACCACGACGGCGCGCAACCACCTCCGCGAGAGCGGCGGCGGTTTAGCCGCAAAAGAGGGGAGTCGGCCCGTGCGCCGTACCGTTTTCAACGAGGACCACGAGGCGTTCCGCGAGACCATCCGCGCCTTCATCGAGGCCGAGGTCGTCCCCGTCTACGACGAGTGGTTCACGGCCGGGCAGGCGCCCCGCGAGTTCTACTACAAGCTCGGCGAGCTGGGCATCTTCGGCATCAACGTGCCCGAGGAGTTCGGCGGCGCGGGCCTGGACACCCACAAGTTCGAGGCCGTCCTCTACGAAGAGACCTCGCGCGCCGGCGTCCAGTTCGGCGGCTCGGGCGTCCACGTCCTGCTCGCCCTCCCCTACATCAAGATGCTGGCGGGCGACGAGCAGAAGAAGCGCTTCCTGCCGAAGTTCGTCACCGGCGAGGAGATGTGGGCCCTCGCGATGACCGAGCCGGGCACCGGCTCCGACGTCGCGGGCATGAAGACCACCGCCAAGCTCTCCGAGGACGGCACGCACTACGTCCTCAACGGCTCCAAGACCTTCATCACCGGTGGCGTGCACGCCGACCGCGTGATCGTCTGCGCCCGCACCTCCTCCCCGCGCGAGGACGACCGCCGCTTCGGCATCTCCCTCTTCGCCGTGGACACCAAGTCCGAGGGCTACTCGATCGGCCGCAAGCTCGACAAGCTCGGCCTGCGCACGTCCGACACCGCCGAGCTGGCGTTCGTCGACGTCAAGGTCCCGGTCGAGGACCTGCTCGGCGAGGAGAACAAGGGCTTCTACTACCTCGGCGCGAACCTGCCCTCCGAGCGCTGGGGCATCGCCTTCGGCGCGTACGCGCAGGCCAAGGCCGCCGTCCGGTTCGCCCAGCAGTACGTCACGGACCGCACGGTCTTCGGCAAGCCGGTCGCGCACTTCCAGAACACCAAGTTCGAACTGGCCGCCTGCCAGGCCGAGGTGGACGCCGCCGAGGCCGTCGCCGACCGCGCGCTCGAGGCCCTGGACGCCGGTGAGCTGACCGCCGCCGAGGCCGCGTCCGCGAAGCTGTTCAACACCGAGGTCGCGCACCGCGTGATCGACAAGTGCCTCCAGCTGCACGGCGGGTACGGCTACATGAACGAGTACCCGATCGCCCGCCTGTACGCCGACAACCGCGTGAACCGCATCTACGGCGGCACCAGCGAGGTCATGAAGTCGATCATCGCCAAGTCGATGGGCCTGTAAGGGTCCGTCGGGACAAGGGACTTACCCTTCCCCTCATGAACGAGGCACTGACGACGCTCCTCGATCTGCTCGACCTCGAGCAGATCGAGGAGAACATCTTCCGCGGTACCAGCCGTTCGGCGCTGGTACCGCGGGTCTTCGGCGGCCAGGTCGCCGCCCAGGCCCTGGTCGCGGCCGGGCGCACCGTGCCCGAGGACCGCACGGCGCACTCGCTGCACTCGTACTTCCTGCGCGCCGGTGACCCGGGCGCGCCCATCGTGTACTCGGTCGACCGGATCCGCGACGGGCGCTCCTTCACCACGCGCCGGGTCGTCGCCGTCCAGCACGGACAGCCGATCTTCCACCTCTCCGCGTCGTTCCAGACGCACGAGGAGGGCCTCGACCACCAGGCCGCGATGCCCGACGCGCCCGATCCGGAATCCCTGCCGACGGCCGAGGAATCCCTCCCGCTCTACCGCGAGATCTTCCGCGACCCGGGCACGGTGGAGCGGCTGATCGACGCGCGCGGCGCGGTCGACCTGCGGTACGCGACCACCCCGCCCTGGGGCAGCGTCGGCGAACCGATCGAGCCCCGCTCGCAGGTGTGGTTCCGTACCGCCGGCAAGCTGGAGAGCGCGGATCCCCTGCTGCACACCTGCCTGGCCACGTACGTCTCCGACATGACCCTGCTCGACTCCGTACTGCTCGCGCACGGGCGGGGCGGGTGGGCGGTCGGCGATGTCGTCGGCGCCTCGCTGGACCACGCGATGTGGTTCCACCGGCCGTTCCGCGCGGACGAGTGGCTGCTGTACGACCAGGAGTCGCCCTCGGCCGCCGCCGGGCGGGGCCTCGGCCAGGCCCGGATCTGGACCCAGGACGGCCGGCTGGCCGTCACCGTCATCCAGGAGGGTGTGGTGCGCGTCCCGCGCGCGTAGTACGGCCGTCCGACGTACCGTCACTCCATGTCGAGCAGCAGCGGAAGTGAAGAGGAAAGCGTCGGCACGGTCGTCGTGGCCGTGGTCACCAACCTCGGCATCGCGGCCGCCAAGGCCGTCGGCGGGGTCGTCAGCGGGTCGAGCGCCATGCTGTCCGAGGCCGCGCACTCGGTCGCCGACACGGTGACCGAGGTGATGCTGCTGGCCTCGCTGAAGCGCAGCGCGAGGCCTGCCGACGAGGCGCACCCGCTGGGGTACGGGCCGGAGCGGTACATCTGGGCCCTGCTCGCGTCGATCGCCACGTTCGTCGGCGGCGCCGTGTTCGCGGTCTACGACGGCATCCACACGCTGATCCACGGGGAGGACCCGGGGAACCCGACGCTGTCCTACGTCATCCTCGCCATCGCCTTCCTGCTGGAGGGCTACTCGCTGCTCGTGGCCTGGCGGCAGGTGCGGCGCGAGGCGGCCCGGATGCAGGCACCGCTGGGGCTGTACGTGAAGCACACCCCGGACACGGCGGTGAAGGCCGTCCTGCTGGAGAACGTGGCCGCGCTGATCGGCCTGGCCCTGGCGGCGGGCGGACTGCTGGGCGCGCAGCTGACCGGGTCGGGCGTCTACGACGGGGTGGCCTCGCTGCTGATCGGGCTGCTGCTGGTGTGGGTGGCGTGGGAGCTGGGCCGCTCGAACGCGCAGTACCTGATCGGGCGGCCGCTGCCCCCCGCGATGCGCGCGGACGTACGCGAGGAGCTGCTGTCGGTGCCGCACATCGAGGCGGTGCTGGAGCTGACCACGCTGGTGCAGGGGCCGGCCGAAGTGCTGATCGCGGCGAAGATCGACTTCCACGACCTGGCCTCGGCGCGGCAGGTGGAGCAGTCGTGCGAGGTGGCGGAGGCGCAGCTGCGGGAGCGGTTCCCGGCGGTCCGCCGGGTGTACCTGGACCCGACGCCCACGCCGACACCCACGCCGACGCCTTCGCCTACTTCGACGGACGGGCCTTGAGCTTGGCCCAGATCCCTTCCAGCGCGGCGATGTCGGCGTCGTCGAGCCGGTCGTCGAACGCCTCGGCCAGCGCCTCGCGGCGGGTGGCGTCGGCCTCGGCGAAGGCCCGGCGGCCCGCCTGCGTGAGGGCGATCCCGGTCGAGCGGGCGTCGGTCGGCGACGGTATCCGCTCGACCAGCCCGCGGGCCTGGAGCGCGTCGGTGACGCGGGAGACCTGACTGCGGCTGAGCAGGGTCCTGGCCCCCAGTTCGGAGGGGGCGACCGGCTCCGTCTGACCGTTCAGCCACAGCATGACCTCGAACCAGGACAGCGGCAGGTCGTGGCGGCGCGTGAGGGCCTGGTCCACCCGTGCGGTGAGGGTGGTACCGGCCCAGACCAGTCCGTAGAAGGCGTGGTCGCGGGGGGTGAGACCGCCCATGGTGAGCTCGTTGTGCGCCATGTGGACAGGATACGGGTTGCGTGCACACGCACACAAAGATAATGTGTGTGTGCACGCACAAACTTAGGGAGACCTCGTGGACACCAAGACCGTTCTCATCACCGGCACCTCCTCCGGCATCGGCCTGGCGGCCGCCGTGGCCACCGCGCAGGCCGGCTGGCACACCGTCGCCACCATGCGCGACACCCGCCGGGCCGACGCCCTGCTCAAGGCCGCGGACGAGGCCGGGGTGAGCGACCTGGTGCAGGTCAAGCGGCTGGACGTGACGGACGCTGCCTCGGTAGCCACCTGCGTGGCCGAGGTCGTCGCCGAGCACGGGCGGCTCGACGCCGTCGTGAACAACGCAGGCGCGGGCTCCGTCGGCACCATCGAGCAGCACGGCATGGACGCGGTCCGCTCCGCCATGGAGGTCAACTACTTCGGGGTCGTCGAACTCACCCGCGCGGCCCTCCCCCACCTGCGCGCCTCGGGCGGCCGGGTCATCACCGTCACGAGCGTCGGCGGAGTGGTCGGCCAGCCCTTCAACGAGTCCTACTGCGCGGCCAAGTTCGCCGTCGAGGGGTTCATGGAGTCGCTCGCTCCGGTGGCCGCGAGCGTCGGCGTCCACGTCACCGTCGTCGAACCGGGCGCCGTGGCCAGCGAGTTCGTGGCGAGCCTGAAGCTCGACATCCCGGCCATGCTCGCCGAGGCCGGCCCCTATGCCCCGGCGCTGCAGGCGTACATCGAGCGGACCACGAAGTCCTACGACAGCGCCGGCGCCCAGACCTCCGCGGAGGCCGCCGCCCCGATCGTCGAGGTACTGGCCGCCGAGCGGCCCGCGTTCCGCGTCCAGACCTCGGACTGGGCACGGGAGTTCGTCGCCACCAAGCTCGCGGATGTCGACGGCTCGGCCGTGCAGGGCCTGACCGGCGGCTGGGTGCGGTGAGCCGACCGGCCCCAGGGCTGGACCCTGCGGGGCCGTCCCCGACCCACCCTTCCACCGTTCCCTGGGGCTCCGCCCCAGACCCCGCGCCTCAAACGCCGGCGAGGCTGGATATACCAGCTACAGCAGCCCCGCCGCGTCCAGGAGGTAGGAGACCATCGGGTCGTAGAAACGCGGGTCGCGGACGTGGTCGTCCAGGGGGATCGCCACCTGGAGGGTGCCTTCGGCCTCGGCCAGGAAGAGCGCCGGGTCGTTGCAGTCCGCGTAGCCCACGGCGTCCAGGCCCCGCTGCGCGGCGCAGCCCGCCCAGCCGTGGTCGGCGACGACCAGGTCCGGCTGCGGGCGGTTCAGCGCGGCCAGGCCGTCGAGGATCGCCGCCATCGGCTCCGGGGAGTGGGTGTGCCACAGCGTCGCGCCCCGCTCCAGGACCGCGACGTCCGCGAACTGCCACACCGAGCCCTCGTCGGCTGTCAGGCCCCGCGGGATCACCACGATCTCGCAGCCCGCCGCGCGCAGGGCATCCGCCGTCGCCCGGTGAACGTCCAGCAGGCCCCCGGGGTGCCCGGTGGCCAGCAGCACGCTCTGCCGGTCCAGGGCGGCCTTGCGCAGCCGCGCCGCGAGCCGGTCCAGGCCCGCCACGGTCAGTTCCGGGTCGATGGTTTCCTGGCCGAAGCGGTACGCGGCGTCGTCCACGACCCCGCAGCGCTCCGCCATCACCGCGAGCACGTCCTGCTCGTCCGTCCAGCGGTCGCCGAGCTCCAGGCCCAGCCAGTAGTGCCGGTCTCCGTTGGCGAGCTTGCGGTAGTGGGAGAGGCAATTGTCGCGCGGGGTGGCCACGTCACCCGCGATCCGCGTCCGGACCAGGTGGTCGATGAGTTCGGCTCGGCTGGGGACAGGCGTCTCTATCGGCTTCGGCATGCGGCCCATTCTGCCGCCGCCCGCCCGGAGCCGTCCCTTCCACCCCTCCCAGCGGACGCGTCCCGTCATCCCGACAGCGCTCCGAAGGCCCCGTTCGCGAGCCGGCGCAGCAGTGATTCGGTCGCCTCCCGGCCGAGCGCGGCCAGGTGCGGGGTGGAGTTCAGCAGGCCGAAGACCGCGTGCACGCAGACCCGTACCTCCGTCTCGCCCACCTCGGGGTGCAGCTCGCGCACGACGTCGACCCACAGCTCGACGTACTGACGCTGGAGCTGCCGTACGAGCTTGCGGTCGGCCTCGCGGAGCCGGTCGAGCTCCCGGTCGTGGAGGGTGATCAGCGCCCGGTCGTCGAGCGCGAAGTCGATGTGGCCGTCGATGAGGGAGGCCAGTACGCCGGACGGGTCTCCCGCCGCCTCCGCCACCCGGTGACGGCCGCCGGTCAGCAGCCGCTCGCTGATGCCGACGAGGAGCTCGGCGAGCATGGCGTCCTTGCCCGCGAAATGCCGGTACAGGCCGGGGCCGCTGATGCCCACCGCGGCCCCTATCTCGTCCACGCCGACGCCGTGGAATCCACGCTCGGCGAAGAGGCGGGCAGCCTCGCCGAGGATCTGCTCGCGCCGGGTCGGGGCGGCCGCTCTGGTGCTCATGGGAATCCATTCTAGACAGGGCCGTTAGCGGTCGTTAACCTAAGTCCCACATGCGTTAACGCTCATTAACAAGAGCGCACCGAGCAAGGGAGCTCGACCGATGCAGCAGGCACCAGTGCTGACGAGCGCCGCCGACCCGGCGTCCGACGCCTGGCGGGCCAACGAGGCCGCCCACCGCGAGCTCACCGAGGGCCTGCGCGCCCGGCTGGAGGCGGCCCGGCTCGGCGGCGGCGAGAAGGCCCGCGCCCGCCACACCGCCCGCGGGAAGCTGCTGCCGCGCGACCGCGTGGACGCCCTCCTCGACCCCGGATCCCCCTTCCTGGAGCTGGCCCCGCTGGCCGCCGAGGGCATGTACGGGGGCGCGGCCCCCGCGGCCGGGGTCATCGCCGGCATCGGGCGGGTCAGCGGCCGCGAGTGCGTGATCGTCGCCAACGACGCCACGGTCAAGGGCGGCACGTACTACCCGATGACCGTCAAGAAGCACCTGCGCGCCCAGGAAGTGGCCCTGGAGAACCGTCTCCCCTGCCTCTACCTCGTCGACTCCGGCGGCGCCTTCCTGCCCATGCAGGACGAGGTCTTCCCCGACCGGGACCACTTCGGCCGCATCTTCTACAACCAGGCGCGCATGTCCGGCGCCGGCATCCCACAGATCGCCGCCGTCCTCGGCTCCTGCACGGCCGGCGGGGCGTACGTACCGGCCATGAGCGACGAGGCCGTCATCGTGCGCGGCCAGGGCACGATCTTCCTCGGCGGCCCGCCGCTGGTGAAGGCCGCCACCGGCGAGGTGGTCACGGCCGAGGAGCTGGGCGGCGGCGAGGTCCACTCCCGGATTTCCGGCGTGACCGACCACCTCGCGGAGGACGACGCGCACGCGCTGCGGATCGTGCGCAACATCGTGGCGACCCTCCCGGAGCGCGGGGCCCTGCCCTGGTCGGTGGAGGCCCCCGAAGAGCCCAAGGTGGACCCGTACGGGCTGTACGGCGCGGTCCCCGTCGACTCCCGCACCCCCTACGACGCCCGCGAGATCATCGCCCGGCTGGTGGACGGGTCGCGGTTCCAGGAGTTCAAGGCCGAGTTCGGGCAGACCCTGGTCACCGGCTTCGCCCGGATCCACGGCCACCCGGTCGGGATCGTCGCCAACAACGGCATCCTCTTCTCCGAATCCGCCCAGAAGGGCGCGCACTTCATCGAGCTGTGCGACCAGCGCGGCATCCCGCTGCTCTTCCTCCAGAACATCTCGGGCTTCATGGTCGGCCGCGACTACGAGGCGGGCGGCATCGCCAAGCACGGCGCCAAGATGGTCACGGCCGTGGCCTGCACCCGGGTCCCGAAGCTGACGGTGGTGGTCGGCGGCAGCTATGGCGCGGGCAACTACTCGATGTGCGGGCGGGCGTACTCGCCGCGGTTCCTGTGGATGTGGCCCAACGCCAAGATCTCGGTGATGGGCGGCGAGCAGGCCGCGTCCGTGCTCGCCACGGTCAAGCGGGACCAGATCGAGGGCGCGGGCCAGGAGTGGCCGGCGGAGGACGAGGAGGCCTTCAAGGCCCCGGTCCGGGCCCAGTACGAGGCCCAGGGCAACGCCTACTACGCCACCGCACGGCTGTGGGACGACGGGGTCATCGACCCGATGGAGACCCGGCAGGTGCTGGGACTGGCCCTGACGGCTTGCGCGAACGCTCCCCTGAGCGACTCGGGCTTCGGCATCTTCCGTATGTGACGTGAGGACCTCTTCGATGTTCAGCACTGTTCTGGTCGCCAACCGGGGCGAGATCGCGGTCCGGGTCATCCGCACGCTGCGCGAGCTCGGCATCCGCTCCGTCGCCGTCTTCAGCGACGCGGACGCCGACGCCCGGCACGTACGGGAGGCCGACACGGCCGTCCGGATCGGCCCGGCGGCGGCCGCCGAGAGCTACCTGTCGGTGGAGCGGCTGCTCGACGCCGCGCGCCGTACGGGGGCGCAGGCCGTCCACCCCGGCTACGGCTTCCTCGCGGAGAACGCGGCCTTCGCACAGGCCTGCGCGGACGCCGGCCTCGCCTTCATCGGGCCGCCGGCCTCGGCGATCTCCCTGATGGGGGACAAGATCCGGGCGAAGGAGACCGTGCAGGCCGCGGGCGTCCCGGTGGTCCCGGGATCCTCCGGGAGCGGGCTCTCGGACGCCGAACTGGTCTCCGCCGCCGAGAAGATCGGCATGCCGGTGCTGCTCAAGCCCTCGGCGGGCGGCGGCGGCAAGGGCATGCGGCTCGTCCGGGACGCGGCGGCGCTGGGCGAGGAGATCGCCTCCGCCCGGCGCGAGGCGCGGTCCTCCTTCGGGGACGACACGCTGCTCGTGGAGCGGTGGGTGGACCGGCCCCGGCACATCGAGATCCAGGTACTGGCGGACGCGCACGGCAACGTGGTGCACCTGGGCGAGCGCGAATGCTCCCTCCAGCGGCGCCACCAGAAGGTGATCGAGGAGGCCCCCTCGGTCCTGCTCACCCCCGAACTGCGGGAGTCGATGGGCGCGGCGGCCGTGGAGGCGGCGCGTTCCTGCGGGTACGTCGGCGCGGGGACGGTGGAGTTCATCGTCCCGGGCGGGGACCCGTCCTCGTACTACTTCATGGAGATGAACACCCGGCTCCAGGTGGAGCACCCGGTGACCGAGCTGATCACGGGCCTGGACCTGGTGGAGCAGCAGCTGCGGGTGGCGGCCGGCGCGGAGCTGGGCTTCGGACAGGCGGACGTGGTCCTGACCGGGCATGCGATCGAGGCCCGCGTCTGCGCGGAGGACCCGGCCCGGGGGTTCCTGCCCTCCGGGGGCACGGTGCTGGCGCTGTCGGAGCCGAACGGTGGTTCCGTGCGTACGGACTCCGGGCTGGTGGCAGGGGTCGACACCGGGTCGACGTACGACCCGATGCTGTCGAAGGTGATCGCGTACGGGCCGGACCGGGCGGCGGCCCTGCGGGTGCTGCGGGGTGCCCTTGCCGACACCGTGATCCTGGGGGTCCAGACCAACACCGGGTTCCTGCGGCGGCTGTTGGCGCACCCGGATGTGGTGTCCGGGGACCTGGACACCGGGCTGGTCGAGCGGGACCTGGCGTCCCTCCTGCCGGAGTCGGTCCCGGACGAGGTGTACGCGGCGGCTGCGCTGCTGGCCGGGGGATCTTTCCCCCACCCCGCCCCTTCCCGAAACCGGGGCTCCGCCCCGGACCCCGGTCCTCAAACGCCGGGCGGGCTGAACAGGTGGGTCGACCCGTTCGGCTCCGCCAACGGCTGGCGTCTCGGCGGGACCCCCGCCTGGACGGTCCACCACTTCCGCCTCCCGGGCCAGGACCCGGTGGAGGTGCGCACCCGGCCCGCCGGGCCCGACGCCGGAGCCGCCACGGAGGTCCTCCTCGGCTCGGCCGACGCCCCACTGCCCGCACCTGACGGCGGCGCCGGCCCAAATCCAGCCTCGCCGGCGTTTGAGGCGCGGGGTCTGGGGCGGAGCCCCAGCACACCGGCCCGGGGCCGGATCGTCGCGCGCACCCCCGACCACGTGACGGTCGAACTCGACGGCGTCACGCATCGCTTCGCCTACGCGCCCTCCCCCGAGGGGACCTGGCTCGGCCGCGACGCGGACTCATGGCACGTGCAGGCGTACGACCCCGTGGCGGCAGCTTTGAGCGGCCGGGGTCACACCGGCGCCGGAACACTGGCCGCCCCCATGCCCGGCACCGTCACCGTCGTGAAGGTGGCCGTCGGGGACAGGGTGGAGGCCGGGCAGAGCCTGCTCGTGGTGGAGGCCATGAAGATGGAGCACGTCATCTCCGCCCCGCACTCCGGGACCGTCACCGAGCTCGACGTCTCCCCCGGCACCACCGTCGCCATGGACCAGGTCCTGGCCGTGGTGACCCCGGAAGAAGAGGAGGAGGGCGAATGAACGGGCTGCCCATGGCCGTCCCCGCACCCGGGCTCCCGTCCCGGGTCCGGATCCACGAGGTCGGGGCCCGGGACGGGCTGCAGAACGAGAAGACGGCCGTTCCGACCGCCGTCAAGGCCGAGTTCATCCACCGGCTGGCCGCCGCCGGGCTGACCACCATCGAGGCGACCAGCTTCGTACACCCCAAGTGGGTTCCCCAGCTGGCCGACGCCGAGCAGTTGTTCCCGGACCTCGGCGACCTGCCCGGGGTCCACCTCCCGGTCCTCGTCCCCAACGAGCGCGGCCTCGACCGCGCGCTCGCGCTCGGTGCCACCCGCATCGCCGTGTTCGGTTCGGCCACGGAGACCTTCGCCTCCCGCAACCTCAACCGGACCGTCGCCGAGTCCCTCGCCATGTTCGAGCCCGTCGTGGCGCGTGCCAAGGAGGGCAAGGCGCACGTGCGCGGCTACCTCTCCATGTGCTTCGGCGACCCCTGGGAGGGCCCGGTCCCCGTCCACCAGGTGGTGGGCGTGGCCAAGGCCCTGCTCGACCTCGGCTGTGACGAGCTGAGCCTCGGCGACACCATCGGCGTCGCCACCCCGGGGCACGTCCAGACCCTCCTGAGCGAGCTCAACGAGGAGGGCGTGGGGACCGACCGGATCGGTGTGCACTTCCACGACACCTACGGCCAGGCCCTGTCCAACACCCTCGCCGCGCTCCAGCACGGCGTGACCACGGTCGACGCTTCCGCCGGCGGCCTCGGCGGCTGCCCGTACGCGAAGAGCGCGACCGGCAATCTCGCGACCGAGGACCTCGTCTGGATGCTCGACGGCCTCGGCATCGAGACCGGGGTCGATCTGGCCGCCCTCACCGCCACGAGCGTGTGGATGGCCGAGCAGTTGGGGCGCCCCAGCCCCTCCCGTACCGTCCGCGCCCTCTCCCACAAGGAGTAACGAAGACCATGGCCCTCGACCACCGGCTCACCCCCGAGCACGAGGAACTCCGCCGCACCGTAGAGGCGTTCGCGCACGATGTCGTGGCGCCGAAGATCGGCGATCTGTACGAGCGGCACGAGTTCCCGTACGAGATCGTCGCCGAGATGGGCCGCATGGGCCTCTTCGGCCTGCCCTTCCCCGAGGAGTACGGCGGCATGGGCGGCGACTACCTCGCCCTCGGCATCGCCCTGGAGGAGCTGGCCCGCGTCGACTCCTCGGTCGCCATCACCCTGGAGGCGGGCGTCTCGCTGGGCGCCATGCCCCTCTACCTCTTCGGCACCGAGGAGCAGAAGCGGGAGTGGCTGCCGCGGATGTGCTCCGGCGAGATCCTCGGCGCCTTCGGCCTGACCGAGCCCGGCGCGGGCAGCGACGCGGGCGGCACCCGTACGACGGCCGTCCGGGACGGCGACGAGTGGGTGATCAACGGCTCGAAGTGCTTCATCACCAACTCCGGTACGGACATCACCGGTCTGGTCACCGTCACCGCCGTGACCGGCCGCAAGGCGGATGGCCGTCCCGAGATCTCCTCGATCATCGTCCCGTCCGGCACCCCCGGCTTCACGGTGGCCGCCCCGTACTCCAAGGTCGGCTGGAACTCCTCGGACACCCGCGAGCTGGCCTTCGCGGACGTACGGGTCCCCGTGGCCAACCTGGTCGGCCAGGAGGGCCGCGGCTACGCCCAGTTCCTGCGCATCCTCGACGAGGGCCGCATCGCCATCTCGGCGCTGGCCACCGGGCTCGCGCAGGGCTGCGTGGACGAGTCGGTGAAGTACGCGAAGGAGCGGCACGCCTTCGGCAAGGCGATCGGCGACAACCAGGCCATCCAGTTCAAGCTGGCGGACATGGAGATGCGCGCCCACATGGCCCGGATCGGCTGGCGCGACGCGGCCTCCCGGCTGGTGGCCGGGGAGCCGTTCAAGAAGGAGGCGGCCATCGCCAAGCTGTACTCCTCGACGGTGGCCGTGGACAACGCGCGCGACGCCACGCAGATCCACGGCGGGTACGGGTTCATGAACGAGTACCCGGTGGCCCGGATGTGGCGGGACTCGAAGATCCTCGAGATCGGCGAGGGCACGAGCGAGGTCCAGCGCATGCTGATCGCCCGTGAGCTGGGGCTTTCCGGCTGACCCAGAGCGTTCCGCACCAAGAGGGGGCCCTATTACTTAGGGCCCCCTTACCGCTTTCAGCCAAGGTTAGGCTAACCTTCCCTTCGAACGGCCCGACGGCCGCCCGGCACGCACGAAAGCGGACATCGACATGCCCAAGTCCCGTTCCTCCCTCCTCACCCGCCGCGGTCTCATCGCGGCAGGCGGCGCTCTCGGCCTCGTCGCCGCGCTCACCGCCTGCGGCGGCAACGACTCCGCGAAGGACGGGTCGGGCAGCAAGGACAAGGGCTCCGCGGCCTCGGGCCCCTGGAGCTTCAAGGACGACCTCGGCAAGGAGGTCTCCGTCAAGTCCACGCCCAAGAACATCGTCGCGTTCACCGGCACCGCCGCCGCGCTGTACGACTACGGGGTCAACGTCAAGGGCGTCTTCGGCCCGACGAAGACCGCCGACGGCAAGGCCGACGTGCAGGCCGGCTCGATGGACATCTCCAAGGTCGAGATCCTCGGCAACGTCTACGACGAGTTCAACGTCGAGAAGTACGCGGCCCTCCAGCCCGACCTGCTGGTCACCAACACCTGGGACGGCACGTACTGGTACGTCCCCGAGGCCTCCAAGGACAAGATCCTGAAGGTGGCCCCGGCCGCCGCGATCGGCGTGGGCGGCGACGTCACCATGGACAAGGCCCTGGCCCGCACCGCGGACCTGGCCAAGTCCCTGGGCGCCGACCTGAACGCCAAGAAGACCGTGGACGCCAAGGCCCGCTTCGAAGCCGCCTCCGCGAAGCTGCGCGAGGCCACCAAGGCCAACCCGGGCATCAAGGTCCTCGTCGGCTCCGGCTCCGCCGACCTGTTCTACGTCTCCACCCCGGCCACCTCCGCCGACCTGAAGTACTTCCAGTCGCTCGGCGTCGAGTTCGTCGTCCCGGAGAAGACGCAGGAGGGCGGCTTCTTCGAGAGCCTCAGCTGGGAGAACGCCGGCAAGTACAAGGCCGACGTCGTCCTCCTCGACAACCGCACCGGCACCCTCCAGCCGGAGCAGCTGAAGGCCAAGCCGACCTGGGCCGAGATGCCCGCCGTCAAGGCCGGCCAGATCACCCCCCGCGTGACCGAGCCGATCTACTCGTACGAGAAGTGCGCGCTGATCCTGGAAGAGCTCACGAAGTCCATCCAGAACGCCAAGAAGGTCAGCTGAACCAGCTGATCCCGTGCCCGGCCGGCCCCGGCGCCTCACCCAGGCGCCGGGGCCGGCTGCCGTAGCCCGTCATCGAACCGACTCCCGGGGGGACTCTCCGCATGACCGCCACCGCATCTGCCGCCACCACCGAGGCCGCCGAAACAGCCGAGATCGCCGAGATCGCCGAAACAGCCGAAGACATCCCGCACTTCGGCTTCTTCGAGCTCGAAGTCCTCCGCACGCGCCGCCTCGGCCACTCGTTCCTGCGGATCACCTTCGGCGGCGCGTCCCTCGCGGGGTTCCGCTCGGGCGGCTACGACCAGAGCCTGTCCCTCTTCCTGCCGCCCGCCGGCCGGGAGCACACCGTGCTGCCGTCCACGGCCGAGGACACCTGGTTCGCGCAGTGGCGCGCGATGCCGGACGAGGAGCGCCCGGTGATGCGCTCGTACACGGTCCGCGAGCAGCGGCGGACTCCCGAGGGGGTGGACGAGGTCGACATCGACTTCGTGCTCCACGGAGACGCTTCTCCGGCCTCGTACTGGGCGGGCCGCGCGGTCACCGGCCGCCGGATCATGGCCATCGGACCGATGGTCGCGGAGAACAAGTCCGTGCGCTTCCAGCCGCCGGCGGGCACCGACGCGATCCTGATGTACGCCGACGAGACCGCCCTGCCGGCCGCCGCCGCGATCCTGGACCGGCTCGCGGACGGCACCCGGGTCAAGGCCTGGTTCGAGGTGCCGCACGAGGACGACCGGCTGGTCCTGCCGACGCTCGCCGATGCCGACATCACCTGGGTCGTCCGCGCCGGCGGCGCGGGCCGTGAGCGCACCGACCACCTGCTGGAGGTGGTCCGGGCGGCCGCAATACCGGCCGCCGAAGCCCCGTACGCCTGGATCGCGGGCGAGGCCGCGACGATCCGGGCGGTCCGCAGGCACTTCGTGCAGGAGCGCGGCGTCGACCGCCGCGCGGTGCGCTTCACCGGCTACTGGCGGCTCGGCGCGAGCGAGGAGGAACTCCTCGCGGAGGCGTACGCGGGCCGGGCGCCCAGCGAGGACCCGGGCGCTGCCCTCTAGCCGCCGTCGAGTCAACTTCCGTTCCTCCGAGAACACTTGAAATGGGTCCCGGCTTCCCGCCGGGGCCCATCCCCATTTGGAGAGTAAGTTAGGTTAGGCTAACCTAATCAACACACCCCACGCCCCCCTCTCCCCCCTGCCCGGAGGAAAGTTGATGCGTCAGCATCTGCTCAACGAGACGACCGCGGACCTCTACCGGCGCTCCGTCACCGAGGGAGTCGCGCGCGTCGCGGCCAAAATCGCGACCACGGAGCGGCCCCACACCGGCGTATCCGTGGACGAACTCGCCCCGGTCATCGCCGGCATCGACCTGGACGCCCCCCTCGAAGACGCGGCCGCCGCCCTCGACGAGCTGGAGGACGTCTACCTCCGCGACGCCGTCTACTTCCACCACCCGCGCTACCTCGGGCACCTCAACTGCCCGGTGGTCATCCCGGCCGTACTCGGCGAGGCCGTCCTCTCGGCCGTCAACTCCTCGCTGGACACCTGGGACCAGTCCATCGGCGGCACGCTCATCGAGCGCCGCCTCATCGACTGGACCGCCGGGCGCATCGGCCTCGGCCCCGGCGCGGACGGCATCTTCACCTCCGGCGGCAGCCAGTCGAACTTCCACGCACTGCTCCTGGCCCGCGACGAGGCCTGCCGCATCGTGATGAAGAACAGCACCGGCGAGCTCCCGAAGTCCGAAGTCCTCCCCAAACTACGGATCTTCACCTCCGAGGCCAGCCACTTCAGCGTCAAGAAGTCGGCCGCCATGCTCGGACTCGGCTACGAGGCCGTCATCGCCGTCCCCGTCGACCGCAACCGCCGGATGGACACCTCCGTCCTCGCGCTGGAGCTGGAGAACTGCGCCCGCGAGGGCCTCTTCCCGATGGCCGTCGTCGCGACCGCCGGCACCACCGACTTCGGGTCCATCGACCCGCTCCCCGAGATCGCCCGGCTGGCCGCCGAGCACTCCGCCTGGATGCACGTGGACGCCGCGTACGGCTGCGGCCTGCTGGTCTCCCCCACCCGCCGGCACCTGCTCGACGGCATCGAGCACGCCGACTCGGTGACGGTCGACTACCACAAGTCCTTCTTCCAGCCGGTCAGTTCCAGCGCCCTGCTGGTGCGCGACCGCGACACGATGAAGCACGCCACGTACCACGCGGACTACCTCAACCCCCGCCGGATGGCGCAGGAGCGCATCCCCAACCAGGTCGACAAGTCGATCCAGACCACGCGCCGCTTCGACGCGCTCAAGCTCTGGATGACCCTGCGCGTGATGGGCGCCGACGGGATCGGCTCGCTCTTCGACGAGGTCGTCGACCTGGCCGCGGCCGGCTGGGACCTCATCGACGCCGACCCGCGCTTCGAGGTCGTGGTCAAGCCTCAGATCTCCACCCTGGTCTTCCGGTACGTGCCCGAGGGCGAGGTGCGCGCAGATCTGGTCGACGAGGCCAACCTCCATGCCCGCAAGGCCCTGTTCGCCTCGGGCGAGGCAGTGGTGGCCGGCACCAAGGTGGACGGCAGGCAGTACCTGAAGTTCACCCTCCTCAACCCGCAGACCACCACGGCCGACATCACGGCCGTGCTCGACCTCCTCGCCGCACACGCCGAGCAGTTCCTGGGAGAATCCCTTGTCGTCCACTCGTGAGCCCCGTGACTTCATCGGAATCGGCCTCGGTCCCTTCAACCTGGGACTTGCCTGCCTGACCGCACCGATCGACGAGCTCGACGGCCTCTTCATCGAGTCGAAGCCGCACTTCGAGTGGCACGCCGGGATGTTCCTGGACGGCGCGCACCTGCAGACGCCGTTCATGTCGGACCTGGTCACCCTCGCCGACCCGACCTCGCCCTTCTCCTTCCTGAACTACCTGAAGGACAAGGACCGGCTGTACTCCTTCTACATCCGCGAGAGCTTCTACCCGCTGCGCGCCGAGTACAACGACTACTGCCGCTGGGCCGCCGACCGGCTCGACAACGTCCAGTACTCCACCTCGGTCACCGAGGTCACCTACGACGAGCGGGCCGGCCTCTACGAGGTCCACACCGACCGCGGCGAGACCCACCTGGCCCGCCGCCTGGTCCTGGGCACCGGCACCCCGCCGTTCGTACCGCAGGCGTGCGCGCAGGTGGGCGGCGACTTCACGCACAACTCCGCCTACATGCAGAACAAGGCCGCCCTGCAGACGAAGAAGTCGATCACCCTGGTCGGCTCCGGCCAGAGCGCGGCCGAGATCTACTACGACCTGCTCGCCGAGATCGACGTGCACGGCTACCAGCTCAACTGGGTCACCCGCTCCCCGCGGTTCTTCCCGCTGGAGTACACCAAGCTGACGCTGGAGATGACCTCACCCGAGTACGTGGACTACTTCCACGCGCTCCCCGAGGACACCCGTTACCGCCTGGAGAGCCAGCAGAAGAACCTCTTCAAGGGCATCGACGGCGAGCTCATCAACGCCATCTTCGACCTGCTCTACCAGAAGAAGGTCACCTCGCCGGGCCCGGTCACCACCACCCTGCTCACCAACACCTCGCTGAACTCGGCCGCGTACGACACCACCACGGGCACGTACACGCTCGGGCTGCGCCAGGAGGAGCAGGAGCGCGACTTCTCCCTCTCCAGCGAGGGCCTGGTCCTGGCGACGGGCTACCGGTACGAGCTCCCCGAGTTCCTGAACCCCGTACGCGGCCGCCTGAACTTCGACGGCCACGGCCGCCCCGACGCGGCACGCAACTACAGCATCGACACCACCGGCCGCGGCGTGTTCCTCCAGAACGGCACCGTCCACAACCACTCGATCACCTCGCCCGACCTGGGCATGGCCGCGTACCGCAACGCGTACATCATCGGCGAGCTGCTCGGCCGCGAGTACTACAAGGTCGAGAAGTCCATCGCGTTCCAGCAGTTCGCCGCCCCGGAAGGCACCTTCGCATGAGCACCACCACCGACGCCCCCTTCACCCGCACCGACCCGGCCCTCGGCGCCTTCTCGGTCCGCCCGCTGGACCCCTTCGCCGACGCGGAACTGCTGCACGGCTGGGTCACGCACCGCAAAGCCGCGTTCTGGATGATGCAGGAAGCCTCGCTGCCCGACGTGGAGCGCGAGTACATGAAGATCGCCGCCGCCGAGCACCACGAGGCCTTCATCGGCCTCCACGAGGGCCGACCCGCCTTCCTGATGGAGCGCTACGACCCGAGCCGGCTGGAACTGGTCGGCCTCTACGAGGCCCTGCCCGGGGACGTCGGCATGCACTTCCTCGTCGCCCCCAGCGACACCCCCGTGCACGGGTTCACCCTCGCGGTCATCACCACCGTCATGGCCTCCCTCTTCGCCGACCCGGCCACCCGCCGCGTCGTGGTGGAGCCCGACGTCCGCAACACGGCCGTCCACGCGCTGAACGAGGCCGTCGGCTTCGTACCCGACGGCCCGGTCGTCAAGCCGGAGAAGGAAGCCCTGCTGAGCTTCTGCACCCGCGAACAGTTCGAAGCCGCCACCGGTCTCGCGACCGGCCTCACCTCCGGCCTCACCACCGGTCCCACCACCGGCCTCACCACGGGAGAGTCGATATGAGCCTCGCCGACGCCGTCTCCCACCTCTCCCCCGAGCTGTGGGCCCGCGCCAACCGGGCCCTGGTCAAAAAGGCCCTGGCGGAGTTCTCCCACGAGCGCCTGCTCGCTCCGGCCCCCCTGGGCGACTCCCGCTACTCGGTCCTGAGCGACGACGGCTCCGTGGAGTACCGCTTCACCGCGGCCCTGCACGCCCTGGACCACTGGGCGGTGGACGAGGCCTCCGTCACCCGCCACCGGGACGGCGCGCAGCTGCCGCTGGACGCGATCGACTTCCACATCGAGCTGAAGGACTCCCTCGGCCTGAGCGCCGAGGTCCTGCCGGTCTACCTGGAGGAGATCTCCTCCACCCTGGCCGGATCGGGCTTCAAGTACACGAAGCCGCAGATCTCCTCGTCGGTGCTGGCCAAGTCCTCCTTCCAGGACATCGAGAC
The DNA here is from genome assembly GCF_041434015.1 of Streptomyces sp. NBC_00454. Classification (GTDB taxonomy): domain Bacteria; phylum Actinomycetota; class Actinomycetes; order Streptomycetales; family Streptomycetaceae; genus Streptomyces. Next base: position 2,730,799 of record NZ_CP107907.1, read on the forward strand.
CGGCATGACCGAGGGCCACCCCTGCTTCGTCGCCAACAACGGCCGCCTCGGCTTCGGTGTGCACGAGTACCTCTCGTACGCCCCGGAGGCCGCGAGCCCGGTCCACCTGGTGTGGGTGGCGGCCCGCAAGGACGTCTCCACCTTCACGGCGGGCTCCGGCCTGGACCACGGCTCCTTCATGCGGGCCGAGCTGGGCGAGGCGGCCGTCGAGGGGTTCGAGGATCGGCTGAAGGCCCTGGGCCTGGACCCGGCGGACTACCACTTCTTCCCGGTCCACCCCTGGCAGTGGTGGAACAAGACCACGGTCACCTTCGCCGCCGAGATCGCCAATCGCCGCCTGGTCCTGCTGGGCGAGGGCGAGGACTCCTACCTCGCGCAGCAGTCGATCCGTACCTTCTTCAACACCAGCGCCCCCGAGAAGCACTACGTCAAAACGGCGATCTCGGTCCTCAACATGGGCTTCATGCGCGGCCTCTCCGCCACGTACATGGAGGCCACCCCGGCGATCAACGACTGGCTGCACCAGCTGATCCAGTCGGACGAGGTCCTCCGGTCGGTCGACTTCTCGATCATCCGCGAGCGCGCGGCGATCGGCTACCACCACCGCCAGTACGAGCGCGCGACCGACCGCTACTCCCCGTACCGCAAAATGCTGGCGGCCCTGTGGCGCGAGTCCCCGGTGGCCTCGCTCCAGGAAGGCGAGCGCCTGGCCACCATGGCCTCGCTCCTCCACGTGGACTCCGCGGGCGACTCCTTCGTCGGCGCCCTCATCGCGGAGTCGGGCCTCACCCCGGCCGAATGGCTGCGCTCGTACCTGCGCGCCTACCTGGTCCCCCTCCTGCACTGCTTCTACCAGTACGACCTGGCGTACATGCCGCACGGCGAGAACACGATCCTCGTCATCGAGAACGGCGTGGTGAAGCGGGCGATCTTCAAGGACATCGCCGAGGAGATCGTGGTCATGGACCCGGACGCGGTCCTGCCGCCGGCCGTGGAGCGCGTCAAGGCCGACATCCCGGAAGACATGAAGCTCCTGTCGATCTTCACGGACGTCTTCGACTGCTTCTTCCGCTTCCTGAACTCGATCCTGGTCTCCGAGGGCATCTGCGAGGAGTCCACCTTCTGGCGGGCGGTCGCCGACTGCGCCCACGACTACCAGGACTCCGTCCCGGCCCTGGCGGACCGCTTCGCCCGCTACGACCTCTTCGCGGACGAGTTCCAGCTGTCCTGCCTCAACCGCCTCCAGCTGCGCAACAACAAGCAGATGGTCGACCTCGCCGACCCCTCCGCCGCCCTCCAGCTGATCGGCACCCTCAAGAACCCCGTCGCGCCCTACGCCGCGCGGCGGTGACCGGGGGAGGGGCGGTACCGATACGGTCCCTCGACGCCGCCCCTCCCCTACCCCCCTGCGGCGGGACCCCGCATCAGGAGCCCGTCGGCCCCTTGGCGGGAGCCAGCTTGGCGAACCAGTCGGCGGCCTCCTGCGCGCTCAGCACCCGTTCCAGCACCAGGTCGCCGTGCATACCGGGGAAGAACCGCCCGGCGGGCCAGCTCCGCCGGTACGGGGGCGGGTCCAGGACGAGCAGCCGGACGCCGTCCACGACGGCGATGTCGGCCGGCGTGCCCTCGTTGAAGATCCAGCCTCCGTCCGCGCCGACCAAGTTGAACGCCCCCGTCGTCGGGACCTGCCCCGCGGCGTCCCGGCACACGGCGGTCTCCCGCGCCGAAGGCGCCTCGCCGGGCACGTGCCGCCCACCGGCGAGCACGTCCGCGAGCAGCGTGTGCAGCTGGAAGTTGTCGCCGATTCCGCTCATGCGCAGGGCGTATCCCGTCCCGCTCTCGCGGTGCAGGACGACGAGCGGCTCGTCGTCCAGCACGCGCAGCGCGTAGTCCAGGCACTTGAACTCGTGACCGGAGGCCTCGGCGACCCGCTCGACGAGGGCGAGCAGCTCCGCCTTGCCCTCGGCCGTCCGGCGCACGGCCGGGTCGTTGAGCACGGCGACGGCCGCCATCTCCCACTGCGGCAGAGTGAACCAGCCGACCGCGGGCCCGGAGCCCACCCGCTCGACGATCTCGTCGGAGAACGCGCCGTCGGGGTCGGGCAGTTCTCCGCCCCCCGTATCCGCCCAGCGGGCGCTGAAGTCGGCGGCCGCCGCGAAGGCCTCGCGCGCCCCGGCGAAGATCACCGGCGCGCACGCCGGAGCGTCCGCGCCCCGCTCGACGCACGCCCCGACGACCACCGCGACCGTGGACCGGGGACCGGGCGGCAGGTCCGGAAGCAGCACCGCCAAACGCGGCCCCGCTTCCAGGTACTCGCCGTCACCGGCGTTCCCGCTCGTCCGGTGGAGCGGCGCCAGCGCCCGTTGCGCCCGCTTCGGGCTCTGTGCGCGTACGGCCCTTTCGAAGTCCCCCACGGCGTCCAGGAACTTCTTTCTCCCGAATATCATCCGCACATCCTGCATCACCGTCCGATCCCGGTGAACGTGCTGCGCCTATCGCCAGGGCACGTCCGGGGCGCGGTGGTAGTTGACGTCCTGGGAGTCCAGGCGGGGGGCCTGGGCCGCCAGGCGGCGGCTGTACGCGGTCCAGTCGCGGGCGGCGGGCGGGGACCAGCCGAGTTCCGCCAGGCCCAGCACCCTCGGGAAGGCCATGTACTCCAGGTCCGGGCGGGTGGCGATGGTCTCGGTCCACAGCGGGGCCTCCACCCCGAGGATCTCGGACTCCGGGACTCCGGCCAGGTAGGTCCCCGGGTCCCAGTCGTAGGCGCGGCGGACCGGGACGAAGCCCGCCCAGGCCAGGCCCGGCTTGGTCGTCGCGTCGTACTTCATGTCCAGGTAGAGCCGGTCCGCCGGGGACAGGATCAGCGGGTGGCCCGCCTTCGCGGCCGCGGCCACCGCCGCCTTCTCCGGGGCCGCCGTGCGGTCGTGGCCCCAGTACTGGAGCACCGCGCCCGGCGCCGGGTGCGCCGTCGCGAGCTGGTGCCAGGCGATCACCGTCTTGCCGTGCTTGGCCACGGCCTCCTGCGCCCGGTCCATGAACGCCGCGTAGTCCGCCGCCGGTGTGGAGTGGGCCTCGTCGCCGCCGATGTGGAGGTAGGGGCCGGGCGTGAGCTCCGCCAGCTCCCCGAGCACCTGGTCGATGAACTCGTAGGTCCGCTCCTTGCCCACGCACAGGGAGCTGAAGCCGACCTTGATCCCGGTGTAGCGCTCGCGCGCCTTGCCGTCGCAGTTCAGCTCCGCGTACGAGGCCTGCGCCGCGTTCACGTGGCCCGGCATGTCGATCTCCGGGACCACGTCCACGTACCGCTCCCCCGCGTACGCCACCAGGTCCCGGTACTGGTCCTTCGTCCAGTACCCGCCGGGCCCGCCGCCGACCTCGCTGCCTCCCCCGTACTGCGCGAGCTTCGGCCAGGAGTCGATCGCCAGGCGCCAGCCCTGGTCGTCGGTCAGGTGCAGGTGCAGGGTGTTGACCTTGTACTGCGCGAGCTGGTCCACGTACCGCTTGACCTGCTCGACCGTGAAGAAGTGGCGGGCCACGTCCACCATCGCCCCGCGGTACGCGAAGCGCGGCGCGTCCGTGACCGTCCCGCCGGGCACCGTCCCCGGACCGGACACCGGGAGCAGCTGGCGCAGCGTCTGGCCGGCGTGGAAGAGCCCGGCGGGCGTGCGGGCGGTGAGGGTGACACCGTCGGGGCCGGACTCCAGCCGGTACCCCTCGGCGCCCGCCCCCTCGGTCCCCTCGTCGATCCGCAGCCGGATCCCGTCGCCCTCCGCGCCGTCGACCACGGGCACCGGCAGTCCGCTGGGTCCCCGGAGCTGCTCGGCGAGGAGTTCCCCGACCTTGCGGACCTCTTCGTCGTCCGTGGTGCCGGTACGGACGACCGTGCCCGGACCGAAGGCGTACCCCGGGCCCGCGGCGTGCGCGGAGACGGGCGCCGGCAGGATCCGGCCATAGGGGGCGAGCGCGGCGGGGCCCGCGCCCGCGGGCCGGGGGTCGTCGGCCCCGTGCGCGGCGGTGCAGGACGCGGTCGCGGGGACGGCGGCGAGGACGAGCAGGGCGGCGAGCGCGCGGCGCGGGACTCTCATGCCACCAGGTATAGACCAGATGGGCCCGCGAGGACGGTGCGAGAATCCCGAGGTGGCGGAAATCATCCAGAAGGACGGTACGTGGACCTTCGACGGGGACTCGGTGCGCATCGTGCCGGGCCGCGACAAGGCGGTGGGACTGCTGCGCCAGACGCTGGGCGAGGTGGTCGTCCCGCTGCGCGCGCTCGCCGGCATCTCCTACGAACCGGGGCGCAAGGCGGGCAGGTTGCGGCTGCGGCTGCGTGACGGCGCCGATCCGCTCCTCCAGGTGACGGGCGGGCGGCTGCCGGAGGCCTCCGATCCGTACCGGCTGACCGTGGAGCCGGACCGGGCCGGGGTCGCGGAGTACTTCGTGGACGAGGTGCGCAACTCGCTGCTGCTGGACCAGGTGGATCCCGGGCCCGCGGACTCCTACCTGCTGCCGGGGCCGCCGGTGCCGATCACGGTCGGCGCGGGTGACGGGACGGTGGCCTTCGACGGGGACCGGGTGGCCCTGGACTGGAACTGGACCACGGAGGAGGCCAAGCGCTCGGGCGGGCCCCGGGAGTTCCGGATCGGGGACGTGCGGTCGGTGGAGTGGGCTCCGTCGAAGGGGCTGACGAACGGGTGGCTCCGCTTCACCCTGGCCGGTGCGACGGCGGCCGCGCCCGCTCCGAAGTACGACCCGCACGCGGTGGAGCTGTCCGGCTTCAAGAAGGATCCGCTGATGGCGCTGGTCGCCGCGGCCGTGGCGGTCCGCATGCCCCACCCGGCGGCACCCTCGGCGGATCACGCGACGGCGCCCTCGGAGGGGACCCACGACGCCCTGCTGCGGCGACTGCGCGAGCTGGGGGAGCTGCAGCGGGCCGGGGTCCTGACGACCGAGGAGTTCACCACGGCGAAAGCGGCGATTTTGGGACGTTTCTGAGCACCATAGACCGGAATTACCCCCTCCTCTGGTCCAGACCAGAGCGATCCTGCCCGATTTCGGGCAGGATCTTTGCGTTCTGCGGCTCGGACCGTCAATATCGACGGATGCCCGACCGCCGCCCGTCGTACGACGACCTCGTCGACCACCTGGTGCGCAGCACCTCGCTCCAGCGAGGGGAAGCCGCCCGTGTGGTGCTCGACGTGCTCGCGTACTTCGACGAGACGACGGAGGAGTTCGTCCGCCGCCGCCACCGTGAGCTCCAGTCCGGCGGCGCGGTCAACGCGGACATCTTCGAGCGGATCGCGGCCGAGCTGCCGCACCGTGCGGTGGCCCCGCCGGAGCTGTCGCTCCGGCAACTGCGGCGCATCGTCTACGGCTGACCGCCGGCCCCCGCGAGGGCGGGCGCAGGGCAGTGGCAAGAGCATTCGAACTTCAGGAGGGGTAAGACCTTATGTGCGGAATCGTGGGTTATATCGGCAAGCGTGACGTGGCACCGCTGCTGCTGGAGGGCCTGCAGCGACTGGAGTACCGCGGATACGACTCCGCGGGCATCGTCGTCAACAGCCCGAAGGCCCCGGCCCTGAAGGTCGTCAAGGCCAAGGGCCGCGTACGCGAGCTGGAGTCCCGGGTACCCAAGCGCTTCGCCGGCACCACCGGTATCGCGCACACCCGCTGGGCCACCCACGGTGCCCCGAGCGACACCAACTCCCACCCGCACCTGGACGCCGACAACAAGGTCGCAGTCGTCCACAACGGCATCGTCGACAACGCCTCCGAGCTGCGCGCCAAGCTCGAGGCCGACGGCGTGGTCTTCCTCTCGGAGACCGACACCGAGGTGCTCGTCCACCTGATCGCCCGCTCCGAGGCCGACACCCTCGAGGGGAAGGTCCGCGAGGCGCTCAAGGTCGTCGAGGGCACCTACGGCATCGCCGTCATGCACTCCGACTTCCCCGACCGCATCGTCGTCGCCCGCAACGGCTCCCCGGTCGTCCTCGGCATCGGCGAGAAGGAGATGTTCGTCGCCTCGGACATCGCCGCGCTCGTCGCCCACACCCGCCAGATCGTCACCCTCGACGACGGCGAGATGGCCACCCTGAAGGCCGACGACTTCCGCACCTACACCACCTCCGGCACGACGACCACCGCCACGCCCGAGACCGTGGAGTGGGAGGCCGCCTCGTACGACATGGGCGGCCACGACACGTACATGCACAAGGAGATCACCGAGCAGGTCGACGCCGTCGACCGCGTGCTGCGCGGCCGGATCGACGACCGGTTCAACACCGTCCACCTGGGCGGCCTGAACCTGGACCCGCGCGAGGCGCGCGGCATCCGCCGCGTCAAGATCCTGGGCTGCGGCACCTCGTACCACGCCGGCCTGATCGGCGCGGGCCTCATCGAGGGCCTCGCCCGGATCCCCGCCGACGCCGAGCCGGCCTCCGAGTTCCGCTACCGCAACCCGGTCGTGGACCCCGACACCCTCTACATCGCGGTCTCCCAGTCCGGTGAGACGTACGACGTGCTCGCGGCCGTGCAGGAGCTCAAGCGCAAGGGCGCCCGCGTCCTCGGCGTGGTCAACGTGGTCGGCTCCGCGATCGCCCGCGAGGCCGACGGCGGCGTGTACGTGCACGCCGGCCCCGAGGTCTGCGTGGTCTCCACCAAGTGCTTCACCAACACGGTCGTGGCCTTCGCGCTGCTCGCCGTGCACCTCGGCCGCATCCGCGACCTGTCCGTCACCGACGGCAAGCGGATCATCGAGGGCCTGCGCAAGCTGCCCGCCCAGATCCAGGAGATCCTGGACGGCGAGGAAGACATCAAGAAGCTCGCGGCCGAGTACGCCGAGGCCAAGTCGATGATGTTCATCGGCCGGGTGCGCGGCTACCCGGTGGCCCTGGAGGCCTCCCTGAAGCTCAAGGAGATCTCCTACATCCACGCCGAGGCCTACCCGGCCTCCGAGCTCAAGCACGGCCCGCTGGCGCTCATCGAGCCGGCGATGCCCACGGTCGCGATCGTCCCGGACGACGACCTGCTGGAGAAGAACCGCGCGGCGCTGGAGGAGATCAAGGCCCGCAGCGGCCGGATCCTCGCGGTCGCCCACCGCGAGCAGGAGAAGGCCGACCACACCATCCTCGTGCCCAAGAACGAGGACGAGCTGGACCCGATCCTGATGGGCATCCCGCTCCAGCTCCTGGCGTACCACACCGCCCTGGCCCTGGGCCGGGACATCGACAAGCCGCGCAACCTGGCGAAGTCCGTCACCGTCGAGTAGCAGCGCAGCGGCCGTAGAGCTGTCGGCCGCGCACGAGGAAGGCCCCCGGGGATCCCCCGGGGGCCTTCTCGCGCACCTGCGCCGCAGGCGCCGGCCGTCAGCTCGCGGCGACCGCTCCGCGCGAGCCCTTGCCGAGCGCCATAGGCCAGCTCGCCAGCGCCGCGGTGGCCCCGTACCAGGCCAGCAGCCCGGAGAGCGCGGCCGCCCAGCCCGCCGCCTTGACCAGCCCGCCGGTGTCGGCGAACGTGCCTATCGCCAGGAGCAGCAGGGAGAGGGTGAACAGGCCGTACACACCCTGACCGAACAGGCCGCCCGGAGCAGCGGCGGTGAGGGTCAGCGCGAGCATGGCGAACAGGACGAGGAACAGTCCGGCCGCGTGTGCCGAAACCTTTCCGTCGGCGCCGTTGGCCCAGGTGAACCAGAAGGCACCGATGCCCGCGAACGCCGTTCCGTTGAAGCCGTTGCCGCCGCGGAATTCGAGGATCCCGAGGACGAACAGGGCGAGACCGCCAAGGAAGGTCGCGAGCGACACGGAGTTGGCGACGGTCACACCGCTGATGATTCCGGTCTGGCCGATACCGAACGCGAGAAGGGTGAGACCCAGGGCGATGTGCCCGAGGGTCGAAGTCGAGGCCGTGCTTCCCGCAGAGACACCATTGTCCACGGCGGGCTCCCTTCGATCTGCAGTTGTTTGCTGCGTCCCAGCAGCATTTATCTACCCCTTACAAGGGGGTTCACAACCACACAATCGACATACAGTCGGTTACGGGATGACAACAACCGGTCGCTGCGCCCGCTTCGCCAGCCGGCCCGCCACCGATCCGAAGATCCGGCCGACGATCCCGTGCGTGGAGCCGACCACGATGGCGTCCGCCGAGTACTCCCGGCCGACCTCCTCCAGCTCGTGGCAGATGTCCCCGCCCCGCTCCACGAGGATCCAGGGAACCTCGGCCAGATAGTCCGCGCAGGCCAGCTCCAGACCCAGCACCTCGGTGCGGTGGTCCGGCACGTCCACGAAGACGGGCGGCTCGCAGCCGGCCCACACGGTGGTGGGGAGCCGGTTGGCGACATGGACGATGATCAGACCCGATCCGGAGCGACGGGCCATGCCGATCGCGTACGCGAGGGCGCGCTCACTGGACGTGGATCCGTCGAATCCCACGACGACCCCGTGCCGGAAGGCCGGGTCGCAGGGATGACGTGGTTGTTCCACCGCGCGCAGGTCGGCCGATTCGGGGTCGGCGAGGCGTTTGCGCTTGCGGTCCGCGGGTTCGGAGAATTCGTGACCGGCCATGGGTGTCTCGGCGAAGAGGTCCTCGGGCGAAGGGACAAGGCGGCTGGGCGGCAGTGGGTGGAAGTGACGATGCGAACGGTGAAGATTCGGAGAATGGCAACTCAGTGTGACTGAGCTCTGTCCGGGAAGCATCTTCCCAAGCCCATACCCACCAGGGTACGGCGACACTCCTGTGCTGCACAGGGCTTGCCGCCCCTGGAGAGCGTCCAAGGGAGCATGCCGCAGCGACGCTGCCTTGGCAATGGCCGCTGCCCCCTACAGCCAGTGACGAGCCACTCCCTTGCCGGGCACGTGCCACCCCTGCGCGCAGTGACCGAGCCGCGCCGCCCGCCGTTGGACACGAGTCCGACCGTCCAGGAAGAGCACGCAGGGAGCACGCCGTGCCCGGTCATCCGGTTCACCCCGTCCAGCCCGCTCAGTCGCCCGCTCAGCCGACGCAGTCCGTCCACATGCCGCCTCCACCGCTTCACCCGTCCGTGCCATCCGCGAGGCGCCCCCACGAGGACCCCGCGGGTGACGTGGTGCGCTGGGCGGCCTTCAGCTGCCTGCTCGTCCCCGTCGTCCTCGTCGTCTACGGGACCTCCTTCGGCGGGGCGGCGGTGGCCACCCTCGGCCTGGCCGCCGTCACGGCCGCCTGCCGGGTGCTGCTGCGCCACTCGGAGAAGGCCGGAAGGAGTGCGGCAGCGGTTCTCGCGGAGGACCGTACGGCGGCCGCCCAGCGCGGCCGGCACTCGCGCGCCGGGGCCGGAACCCACCGCGGTTGTCATGGTTCCGGCGGGATGTCCCCTCACGACTGACCGGTTCGCACATCCACACCCGCATGTTTTCAGCCAACTTCCCGGCAGGTCACCCTCCTTGCCGGAATGTCCCCCCACCCCCCTCACCATCAGCGAAGACGGCGCCGGAGGGGGGCTTTGACCCTATGGGTACTGGCCATGGCCGGACAGCGTGCTTCCCACCCGGGTAGCGGAGTGGAACGCTTCCTGATCGAATGCTTTTCGCCAAGTTGCCAAGTCGACATAGCGCTGCGTGCTGAACTTGTCACGCCGACACCACGGGACGCAGTAGATTCGATCATGTATTTACGGCGGGGGATCCACGTGCAAGGCCGAGGGGAAACGTGCAGGTGCGACCAGACCAAGGAGTCGCGACACCCAAGGGGGGCTTAGCGCCATGAGCCAGGATTCCACCGCCGTCGTCGTAGACGGCAGGAAGCTCGCGGGGCGTCGCCGCAGGGAGATCGTCGCGGTGCTGCTGTTCAGCGGCGGGCCGATCTTCGAGAGCTCCATTCCACTTTCCGTGTTCGGCATTGACCGGCAGGATGCGGGAGTTCCACGCTATCGACTGCTCGTGTGCGCCGGTGAGGACGGTCCACTGCGGACCACCGGCGGACTCGAACTGACCGCGCCATACGGGCTGGAGGCGATCGCCCGGGCAGGCACGGTCGTCGTGCCCGCGTGGCGTTCCATCACCTCACCGCCGCCGCCGGAGGCGCTCGACGCACTGCGTCTGGCGCACGAGGAGGGGGCCCGGATCGTCGGACTGTGCACGGGAGCCTTCGTGCTCGCCGCGGCCGGTCTGCTGGACGGCCGGCCCGCGACGACGCACTGGATGTACGCGCCGACGCTGGCCAAGCGCTACCCGTCCGTCCACGTCGATCCGCGCGAGCTGTTCGTCGACGACGGCGACGTGCTGACGTCCGCGGGCACCGCGGCCGGAATCGATCTGTGCCTGCACATCGTGCGTACGGACCACGGCAGCGAGGCGGCCGGGGCCCTGGCCCGCAGGCTCGTCGTCCCGCCGCGCCGTACGGGCGGCCAGGAGCGCTACCTCGACCGGTCGCTGCCGGAAGAGATCGGCGCCGATCCGCTGGCCGAGGTCGTGGCCTGGGCGCTGGAACACCTCCACGAGCAGTTCGACGTGGAGACGCTGGCAGCGCGCGCCTACATGAGCAGGCGCACGTTCGACCGGCGGTTCCGCTCGCTCACCGGCAGCGCACCGCTGCAGTGGCTGATCACCCAGCGGGTGCTCCAGGCACAGCGGCTGCTGGAGACCTCCGACTACTCGGTCGACGAGGTCGCCGGACGCTGCGGGTTCCGCTCGCCCGTCGCCCTGCGCGGGCACTTCCGCCGCCAGCTGGGGTCCTCTCCGGCCGCCTACCGGTCCGCCTACCGGGCCAGGCGCCCGCAGGCGGACGCCGCCCAGGTGGCCCAGCTGTCGGAGTCGCCGGTTCCGCACCAGCGCACTCCGCAGCCGCAACGGACCGCGGCGGCACTGGCCGCGGCGGGTCCCACGGTGACGGAGCTGTACGCCCCGGGCCGGGTCCTGCGCGAGCACGCGTAGCGCGCGCAGCCCCGTAAGGGCACTGCTCGGACAAGGTCCCCCACATCGGAATCACCGATGTGGGGGACCTTCCGCATAAGGTGGGGCGCATGAACGACCGCATGGTGTGGATCGACTGCGAGATGACCGGGCTCTCGTTGACGGACGACGCACTTATCGAGGTGGCCGCACTGGTCACCGACTCGGAGCTCAACGTGCTCGGCGAAGGCGTGGACATCGTGATCCGCCCGCCGGACGCGGCCCTGGAGACCATGCCCGACGTGGTGCGCGAGATGCACACCTCCTCCGGCCTGCTCGACGAGCTGGCCGGCGGGACCACCCTCGCGGACGCCGAGGCGCAGGTCCTGGCCTACGTACGGGAACACGTGAAGGAGCCCCGCAAGGCCCCGCTCTGCGGAAACACGGTCGGTACCGACCGCGGCTTCCTGCTGCGCGACATGGCCGCGCTGGAGGGGTACCTGCACTACCGGATCGTGGACGTGTCCTCGATCAAGGAGCTGGCGCGCCGCTGGTACCCGCGCGCCTACTTCAACAGCCCGCCGAAGAACGGCAACCACCGGGCGCTCGCGGACATCAAGGAGTCCATCGCCGAGCTGCGTTACTACCGGGAGGCCGTCTTCGTGCCGCAGCCCGGACCGGACTCGGACACGGCGCGCACCATCGCCGCCAAGCACGTCGTCCCGGGCGAGTAACTCCGCCCTCAGCACCTCCCGGAGGCCGGCGGGGGAAAGGGGGGCGCGAGCACCCTCCCGGACCCTGTACGCTTTTCTTCGGCCGGTCGGTTTTCCGACCGGACATGGTGGGTGTAGCTCAGTTGGTAGAGCACCTGGTTGTGGTCCAGGTGGCCGCGGGTTCAAGTCCCGTCACTCACCCTGCGAGAGGGCCTCGTTCCGCGAAAGCGGAGCGGGGCCTTCTGCGTTTCCCGAGACCTTTCCCACGGGGCTCCGCGTCCTGCCGCACTAGGCGCGGGACGCCTCGCCGCGGAAGGCGTCCGCATGGTCCGCGGACCAGGTGGCGAAGGTCCGGGGTGCGTGGCCGGTGAGCTGCTCGACGGCGTCGGTCAGGCTGACCGGCAGGCCGTCGGTGGCGGCCCAGAAGTCGAGCAGGGCCTCGGCGTAGGGACCCGGTATGTAGCCGTCGACCTCGGCCTTCCACTGCTCGCGGGAGACGGGCTCGAAGGGTATGGAGCGTCCGACCGCCTCGCCCACTATGGCCAGCTGGGCGGCGAAGGTCAGCGACTGCGAGCCGGTCAGCGTGTACGCCCGGCCGCCGAGCGAGGGGTCGGTGAGCACCGCGAAGGCGGACTCCGCGACATCGGCCTCGTGGACCGGGTCGCAGTAGGAGCCCGGATAGGGCAGGTGCACCGGGCGGCCGGACTTCAGCGACCAGGCCCAGGCGAGGGCGTTGTTCGCGAAGGAGCCGGGGCGCAGCAGGGTGGTGCGCAGCGGGGAGGCGAGGAGGGCCCGCTCCACCGCGAGGTGGCCCGCGGCGAGCGGGCTCTGCTCGGCGTCGGCATCCAGGACCGAGGAGGAGGAGAGCAGGACGACGTGCTCGACGCCGGCCCGCACGGCCTCCTTCACGAAGGCGTCGATGGCGGAGGCCTCGGCGTAGAGGAAGACGGAGCGGACTCCGGCGAGGGCGGCGGGGAAGGTGGCCGGATCGCTCAGATCGCAGTGGACGGTCCCGGGTTTGTCCGGCTCGCGGGAAGCGAGGCGGTGCGGGAGCCCGCGGGCGGTGAGGAGGGAGGAGAGGGCGCGGGCGATGGCGCCGCGGCCGCCGGTGACGAGGATGTCCGACATGGGAAACGCTCCTTCTGAGTAGACTGAACACGTGACGCAGATTCTGCGTTGCACATTCTCTGCGTCACACAGTTAAATTTGAAGCACGGAGAAGCGGATGTCAACCAATAACCCTCGTTCGGGTGAGTCCTGGAGCCGCGCCGAGCTGCTCGCGCGCATCGTCACCGAGAGCCAGCGGCACTACGCCGACTACTCGCTCTTCAGCCAGGCCATGGCCGACCACATCGGCCTGCACCCCACCGACCTGCAGTGCGTCGCCCTCCTCGACATGGAGCCCGGCCCCGTCAGCACCGGTGACATCGCCCGGCTCACCGGCCTCACCTCCGGCTCCGCCACCCGCCTGGTCGACCGCATGGTCAAGGCCGGCATCGTCGAGCGCCACGCCGATCCCCACGACCGCCGGCGCTCGCTCGTCGCCCTCGCCCCCGCCGCCCGCGACCGGATCGGCGCCGCGTGGGACACCCCCGGCCGGGCCTTCGGCGCCGTACTGGAGAGCTACTCCGACGCCGAACTCGCCGTCATCGGCGACTACCTGCACCGCGCCGCCGAAGTCGGCCGCGCCCAGGCCAAGCGGCTGACCTCCGGCACGGGCGACACCGGCTGACGCGGACAGCCACCAACCGCCGTCCACCGTCTGCCAGCCAGCCAGCCAGCCGCACACCTACCCAAGCCCCCGCTCCGCCGCTACGGTCCCTCCAACGGGCAACGGCGCGCGCCGGAGAAACGGGAGGGTCGGCGTGCGGCTGGAGGTTGTCCGTGTCCCTGTCCGCATCCGCCGCCGCCCCCGGCGGCTTCCGCGGGGTGTTCGCACTCGGCGGTACCGCACTCCCCGTCTACGGGTTCCTCGCGCGGCTCCCCGCCGCGCTGTGCCCCATCGGGACGCTCCTGCTCATCAACGACCGCGACGGCATCGGCGAAGCCGGGACGGTCGCCGCGGCCCTCTGGCTCGGCCAGGCCCTCGGCGGCCCGGTCATCGGCCGGCTCGCCGACCGGCGCGGCCACCGCCCCGTCCTGCTCCTCGCCTGCGCCGCGAACGCCGCCGTGCTCGCCGCCCTGGTCGCCGCCGTCCTCGGCGGGCTGCCGCTGGCCGCGCGGACGGGGCTCGCCGTGGCCGCCGGTCTGACCGTGCCGCAGATCGGGCCGCTGGCCCGGGCCCGCTGGGCACGGCTGGCCGGAGACGACAGGGCCCTGGTCGGGGCCGCGCTCTCCTTCGACACCACCCTCGACGAGGTCGGCTTCATGGTGGGGCCCGCGCTGGCCGGGATCCTCGCGGTGACCGTGCACCCCGCCTCGGGGCTCGTCCTCGCAGCGGTGCTGATCATGGTCTTCGGGACGCTCTTCGCCGTGCATCCCACGGCGCCCGGGCCGACGCCGGGGACCGCGGCCGCGCGTGACGACGTACGGCTGTGGTCGCCCGGGCTGGCCCTGCTGTTCGCCATGGCCGTCCTGCAGGGCTCCGCCTGGAGTGCGGCCAACACCGGGGTCAACGCGCTGGCCGAGTCGGCCGGATCAGCGGGCTCCGCCGGGCTCATCTGGTCCGCCATGGCCGTGACCAGCTCGGTCACCGGCTTCGTGACGGTGGCCCGGCCGGGTAGGTCCGATCTGACGGTCCGGCTGCGCCGGACGATCACCGTCCAGGCCCTGCTGACGCTGCCCCTGCTCGCGGTGTCGGGCGTGTGGGGCGCGACCTTCGCGGTGGCGGGCATCGGGCTGGCCGTGGCTCCGCACCTCATCGCCCTGTTCGGGCTCGTGGAACGGGCCGCCCCGGCGCGGCGGATGGCCGAGGCCATGACCGTGACCGGCAGCGGGCTGCTCCTCGGGGAGGGACTCGCGGCGGCCCTCGCGGGACCGCTGGCCGAGGCCCACGGCCACCGGGCCGCCTTCGCACTGTCCTGCGGCGCGACGGCCGCCTCCGCGGTGGTGGCGACGGCGGCGGCCGGGCGGGTACGGGGGCTGCGGCTCAGCCCGGCGAGGACTGCAGCGCGGCGAGTCCCTTCGCCAGGTCCTCTGCGTTCATCACGGGACCGACCTCGACCTCGGCGTTGAACTGCATGAACAGGTCCTCCGCCAGGGCCGGCAGCTGCGAGCTCTCCTGGAGGTCGAAGACCATCCACACGGACCGGACGCCCTCGTGCAGGCCGAAGTAGGCGGCCTCCGGCTTGATGGCCTCCATGAGCTTCTTCACGGCCTGGATGAGGGCACCGCTCTTGATGCCCTCGTTGGCCGCGGCCGTGTCGAGATGGGCCCTGAGCATGACTCTCATGCGCGGCTCCTTTCGTCACGGCCACCCTCGGTGCGGGCCCGGGCGGCGGCAACATCTCCGCCTCCGTCCGGGCGCGCCCTCACCCGTCCCGGGGTACGGCTACTGCGTCCGCACCGCGCCCTGGATGTGGAAGTTGAAGTCCGCGTGCCCCAGGGCCCCCATCAGCCGGAGCCAGATCGGCAGCAGCATCTCCGTGCCGCGCGCCGTCTCGATGCCGCCCAGGTCGATGATGGTGCGCTCGCCCCAGCCGAAGGAGTCCAGGAGCTCCCGCACGGCCTTCTTCGCGTCGGCGTCCTCACCCGAAAGGAAGACGGTGTGGTCGCCGGGGACCCTGGCCGGATCGACCATGACCTGGCAGTTCATGGTGTTCAGCGTCTTGACGACCCGCAGCCCGGGGAAGGTCCGCTGGATCAGCTCACCGAGGCTGTCGCTGTCCACGGGGTCGAGGACGGGCGGGAAGCCGTGCGAGAAGTCGAGCGGGTTCGCGATGTCGATCAGGATCTTGCCGTCGAGGTGTTCGGCGTCGGCCTCGTTCAGGGCGGCGATGCTCACCTGCCCGCCGGTGGCGTTGATCAGCGTCTCGCCCTGCCGGGCCGCCTCCGCGAACCCTACGAGGCCCGCCTGCGGCTGGGCGGCCTGCCACTCGGCGTAGTCGCCGCGGGCGAGGGTGGCTTCCGGGTCCCGGGTGCCGATGACCACGTCGTGGCCGAGGGAGAGCAGCCGGGTGGCGATCGTGCGGCCGACGATTCCGGTGCCGAGGACTGCGTAGCGCATGACAACTTCCAATCGAATGACGGGCGATCAGCGAGCCGTCGGCTCGTCCAGGATCCCGACATCGTAGAAGAACTGGTACCGCGACGGGTCGTCCGGCAGGAACCAGTGGAAACCCTCCTCCAGGAAGACGGCCACGACGTTCACGGCGATCACCAGCCCCAGGAACCACAGCGCCGCCAGCCCCACCGACCGGTAGGCGCCCGGCCCTTCGGCCGGAATGGCGCGGTCCGCCGTGGCGTGGGCGAAGGCGAGGACGATGCCGACCGCGACGACCGAGGCCTGGAAGAGGATCCACGCCCAGACGTACAGGTGCAGGCCGAACACCTCGCTCCCGTACCCCTTGTCGCCCGGCAGGACGTGCAGCATCGTCTGGCGCCACGAGGCGAACGAGCCGGCGACGACGGCGACCAGGGACAGGCCCCAGCCCATCATGTAGTCGCGGCCGGTCACCGCTCCCCGCGTCAGCGCCGTGCGGACGATGTGCCCGGCTCCGAGCGCCGCCAGCAGCATGAACATCCGCTGCACGATGCAGAGCGGGCACGGGTACTCCCACAGCCCGAACTGGTAGAAGAGCCCGCCGCAGACCACGCCCGTCCAGCCGATGACGAACAGGCAGGCGAACCAGTACTGGACGCGCCCCAGCAGGCCGCCCTCCATCGGCGCCTCCGGGAGGAGGCTGTACATCGCGGCCACCGTCAGTAGCTCAAGGTGAGGGCGAGACCGCTGGTGATGTGGTGCGCCATCAGCAGGATCACGGCGAGGAGCATGAGCCACCAGGCGCCGAGCACGACCATCCGCGACGTGTCCCGGTACATCGCGATGAGCGTGGCGAGGAGGCCGCCGAAGATGAGGGTGTCCATGGCGCGGACCGTATCGACACGGGGACACACCGGTCGCGCGGCGCGCCCCCGACCGGCCCCGGTTTAGATCAGTTGCCCCGCCGCTTGCGCCGGCTGCGCCGGGCCGACTCGCCCCGGGCCCGCCCGTCGAGCGCGATCCACACCCGTACCTCGGTCCCGCCGAGCACCGAACGCCCCAGCCGTACGTCGCCTCCGGTCGACTCGGCGACCCGCCTCACGATGTCCAGGCCGAGGCCCGTCGAACCGTCGCGGCCCCCGTCGTTGCCCCGGCGCAGCGCCGCGTCCGGGTCGGAGATGCCCGGTCCCGCGTCCGAGACGAGCACGATCACCGCGTCCCCGGCGTCGTGGACGTCCACCGCGAAGGGCGTGCCCTCCGGGGTGTGCCGGAAGACGTTGCCCAGCATGGCGTCGAGCGCCGCGGCGAGCTCCGGCCGGGCCACGGGGATCCGTACCGTACGGTCCACCCCCGCGAGCCGCACCTCGCGGCCCTCGTCCTCCGCCAGCGCCGACCAGAAGGCCATCCGGTCGCGGATCACCTCCGAGGCGTCGCAGCCGGCGCCGCCGCCCGGCGCGGAGGCGGGGGCGCGCTGCTCGCGCGCCGTACGGATGATCGTGTCGACCTCGCGCTCCAGCTGCTCCACGGCCGCCCGCGTCTGTTCCGCCGCCGGACCGTCGCCGAGCGAGGCCGCGTTGAGCCGCAGCACCGTCAGGGGCGTGCGCAGCCGGTGCGAGAGATCGGCGGCCAGCTCCCGCTCGTTGGCGAGGAGTTCCATCACCTGGTCCGCCATCGAGTTGAACGCGACGGCCGCCGAGCGGAGTTCCTTCGGCCCCTCCTCGGGGACCCGGGCCCCCAGCCGGCCCTCCCCCAGCCGGTGCGCGGCGTCCGCGAGCCGCTCGGCCGGCCGCACGAGGCGGGCCCCGAGCCGGTCCGCGACCGCCACCGAGCCCACGATCAGGGCGAGGCCGACTCCGGCGAGGACCACCCAGGCGGTGGCCACGCCGTTGCTGACCTCGCTCTCCGGTACGTGGATCTCCACGACCGCGATGTCCCCGGAGCCGAGCGCGATGGGCTGGAGCAGGGCGGAACCGCCGCCCGCCACCGGGGCCGTGGCCGCCCGGCCGATCCGCCGGGTCTCGGAGACGGCGTGCTCACCGGCCCAGCCGCCGCCGATGTCCACGCGCGGCTTGTCGCCCACGGCCGGGACGTGCACGGCCATCCGCCCCGCGGCGCCCATCTGCGAGGACTCCACGGCTCTGCGCAGCTGCACCGGATCTGTGGTGATGGACAGCGTCGGCCCGATGGTGGCGGCCTGCCGTTCCGCGTTGGAGAACGCCCGGTCGCTGGCCATCTCCTGGACGACCAGCCCGAGCGGTACGGCGAAGGCCACCACCACCATCGCGGTGACGGCCAGGCACACCTTGACGAGCGCCCACCTCACGGCGCGCCCCCGGCCCCGCCGCTCACTGCGGCGGCTCCAGCTTGACCCCGACCCCCCGCAGCGTGTGCAGGTAGCGGGGGCTGGCGGCGGTCTCGCCGAGCTTGCGGCGCAGCCACGACAGGTGGACGTCGATGGTCTGGTCGTCTCCGTACGACTGCTGCCAGACCTCGGCGAGCAGCTCCCTGCGGGCCACGACCACGCCCGGCCGCCCGGCGAGGAAGGTCAGCAGGTCGAACTCCCGCCGCGTGAGGTCCAGTACCGCCCCGTCCAGCTCCGCCTGGCGGCGCAGCGGGTCGATGGCGAGGCCGCCCACGCGCAGGACCCGGGAGGGCGGTTCGGCCCCGGCGGCGGAGCGGGCCCGGCGCAGGACGGCGGCCATCCGGGCCGAGAGGTGCTCCACGGAGAAGGGCTTGGTCAGGTAGTCGTCGGCGCCGTCGTTGAGCAGCCGGACGATCTCCGCCTCGTCGTCGCGGGCGGTGGCGATGATGACGGGCACGTCGGTGATGCCTCGCAGCATCTTCAGGGCCTCGGCCCCGTCCAGGTCGGGCAGCCCGAGGTCGAGGATGACCAGGTCGAAGCGGTGGTGCGCGACCTCGCGCAGTGCCTCCAGGGCGGTGCCGACGCTGCGCACGGTGTGCGAGGCCTCGGTCAGGTGCCGGATGAGGGCGGAACGTACGAACTGGTCGTCCTCGACCACGAGCACACTTGCCATGGCCCGCACCGTAGCCCATTCGGGGGATACCCCGGGGTGGCGGGCCAGGTCTGTGACGGGTGGTGCAGTATGTCCCCCGATGCGAAGAGGACTGGCACATGCGGGGGCGTGGACGCTCGCGACCGGCGCGGCGGTGACGCTGTCGTGGTGGGGCGTGCACACGGTGATGTCCGGGACGGCCTACGATCCGCCGCTCGCGGTGCCGCTGGCCACGCAGCCGCTCTCCTCCTCGACGCACAGCACACTGCCGCCGACCCCGTTCGGGGTGGAGTCCACGCCGTCCACTTCCCCCTCGGCGACGCCGTCGCCCTCCCAGTCGGGGTCCGTCGCGCCCTCCCCGGCCAAGCCCCCGGCACCGTCCGCGACCCCGCAGCCGTCCCGGCAGGGGGCCGCGAACCAGGACGTGAAGGCGTACAGCGTCTCCGGCGGCCGGGCCGTCTTCGGCCTCGGCTCCTCCTCGGCCGAGCTGGTCTCGGCGACCCCGGCGGCCGGCTGGCGGATGCAGGTGTGGAAGCAGGAGTTCTGGATCCGCGTCACCTTCACCCGCGACGGGCGCGAGGTGTCGGTGTTCTGCACCTGGCACGACCACCCGCCGCTGGTGGAGATCGTCGACCCCTGAGGGCAGACCGTTAGCGGAAGACCGAGGGCGGCGGCTGCGGCGAGGCCACGGCCGAGGCGTCCGCGACCGGCGCGGCGCCGCCCGCGAAGTCCGCCAGGGCGCGGCCGTGCTCCACCCGGCCCGGATGTGGATCGCTCGCGACCCGGCGGGTGAACTCCGCCACGGGCAGCTCCCGGTCGGCTGCCACCAGGACCGCGTTCCCGAAGCGCTTGCCCCGCCACACCACGGGATCCGCCGCCATGGCCAGCTCCGGGAACCGGGTCGCGGCCGTCGCGATCTGACCCCGCAGGTGGGAGAGCGGCGGCCCGTCCGCGAGGTTCGCCACGTACCAGCCGCCCGGCGCCAGGGCCCGGCGTACGTCGTCCAGGAACTCGGCGCTCGTCAGGTGCGCGGGGGTGCGGGCGCCGCTGAACACGTCCGCGATCACCAGGTCCGCCCAGCCGTCCGGGATCTTGGCCAGTCCCGCGCGGGCGTCGACCGCGCGGACCCGGACCCGCGCCTGCGGGTCCAGCGGCAGGTGCTCCCGTACGAAGGCCACGAGCCCGGCGTCGATCTCCACGATCTGCTGGGACGAGCGGGGCCGGGTGGCGGCGGTGTAGCGGGCGAGGGTGAAGGCGCCGCCGCCGAGGTGGAGCACGTTCAGGGGCCGACGGGCCGGGCCGAAGAGGTCGATCAGGTGGCCGATCCGGCGCTGGTAGGAGAAGTCCAGGTATCCGGGGTCGTCCAGGTCCACGTGCGACTGCGGGGCGCCGTCGATCAGCAGGGTCCAGGCCCGCGACCGCTCCCGGTCGGGCTCCAGCGCGGCCCGGCCGCCGTCGACCTGCCCGGCGATCTCCTCTGAGGATTCGCGTCCGCGCCGTTTGTCCTTGCCCTTGCCTGCCACGTTCCCATTATGGCTGGTCAGAACCTGCGGCCACCGAGGGTACGGAGCGGTCAGCGGCAGTTGTCCGCGGCCTCGATCAGCCGGGCCGCCTCGCCGAGCGCCGCCCGCAGCACCTCGGGGTCGGTGACCGGGCCGACGGCCTCGGGGGGGAGCAGCCAGCCGGTTCCCCCCGCGGTGGGCGAGGTGTCGCCGAACCGCATGCCGCGCCCGTTGGTCTGCGTACAGGCGCTGCCCGGGAGGTCCCAGGCGTCGGCGGTGCCGGGCGGGACGAGGAAGCCGAGGGTGCTGCCGGAGCCGTCGTGCAGGACCGGGCCGACGCCGCCGGCCTGGCTGGCCCTGCCCACCTGTCCGGCGGCCCGGCGGATGATGTCGACGGCCTCCAGGCCCTGCCGGGTGGGCACGGTGACCAGGTCCGGGGCCCCCGCGACCAGGGCCGCGCCGGGTACCGGGGGGACCGTGGGCATCAGGGGCGCGCCGGGCTCGGGCGCGGTGTCCGTTCCACTGCTCTCCATGCCGCCCTCCACCAAGGGAACCCCTCCTCGATCCGCGTACGAGCATCGCGGGAGGGGGCCGGGAACCGAGAAAGGTTCCTCCCACTCCGCATGGGTTCAACGCACGGGGACGTCAACAGGTGCGGCGGCAAGACGCTGCAAAGGATGGCAGTTCATGGCGGATCGCGGGTGAGATATCCGTTTTGTAGCCAAACAGCGAGTCAACCGGCTGCCGCTGGCGGTACGTTCATGCGCGCCGGGCACCCCGCACCACCGTCACCGTCACGTTGAGCAGTCGACGTCACACAGTCACCGGCAGCGCGTCCCTTGCCCCAGAGAGGCCACGTCCATGGCGGCGTCCCCCCACTCACCCAATTCCACCTTCCGGCGGCTGCGCGGTCAGCATTCCCCGGCCGAGTTCGCCGCACTGGTGCGCAGGGCGGCGAAGGAGATCGGCGAAACGGTTTCCTGCGACGCCCGTTACATCGGCCGGGTCGAGTCCGGCGAGATCCGCTGCCCCAACTACGCCTACGAGCGGGTCTTCCTCCACATGTTCCCCGGCCGGACTCTGGCCGATCTCGGATTCTCCCCCCGGGAGACGGTGCGCGGCCGGCTGGCCCAGCGCGAGCAGGTCTCGCCCTTCTCCCCGTTCAACCAACGCCCCAACCCCCTTCCCTCTTCGCGTTTCAAGGAGAGCGACGTGCTGCGTCGCGCGTTCATGGCGGGCGGTTCCGCCACCGTGGCGGCCGCGACCATCGGTCTCACCCTGCTCGGCGACACCCGCCGGCTCCCCTCCCGCGCCGGAGAGGCGGAGGCGGACGCGGTCGAGGACGCCGTACGCCAGATCCGGCTGCTGGACGACCGGCACGGGGCGGACGCCCTGTACCGGCGGGCCTCGGAACCCCTGCGCACCGCCTACGCGTTGCTCGACGCGGGGGCCACCCGGCAGTCCACCGAGGACCGGCTGCACGCGGGCGCGGGCGAGCTGGCGATCTCGGTGGGCTGGCTCGCGCACGATTCGGGCCGCTTCGACGACGCCCGCTCGCACTACGCGGAGGCGCTCGCCACGGCCCGGGTCTCGGGGAACGCCGGGCTGGAGGCGCACGCCTTCAGCAACATGGCCTTCCTCGCACGGGACTGCGGGCGGCCGCGCGAATCGGTACGGGCGGCCCAGGCGGGCCGCCGCGCCGCGCGCTCCCTCGGTTCCCCGCGGCTCCTGTCCCTCCTCGCGCTGCGGGAGGCCGGGGGCTGGGCCGGGCTGGCGGACCGCAAGGCGTGCGAGGAGGCCCTGACCCGGGCGCACACGGAGTTCTCGCGCGGTGCGGCGGGGGCCGACCCCGAGTGGATGTCCTTCTTCGGGGAGGCCGAGCTGGAGTCGCTGGAGTCGCGCTGCTGGGCGGCGCTCGGCGAGCACGCCCGCGCGGCCCGGCACGCCCGCCGGGCGGCGGACCTCCAGGATCCGCACTTCGCCCGCAACGTCGCCCTGTACACGGCGGAGCTCGCCGACAACCTGGCCCACGCGGGCGCCCCCGACGAGGCCTCCTGGGCGGGGGGCCGGGTGCTGGACCTGCTGAGCGAGGTCCAGTCGACCCGCATCCAGTCGATGCTGGCGGGGACGGCCCGGACCCTGGTCCCCCACCAGCGCTCCCCGCGCGTGGGCACCTTCCTGACCCGGCACGCGTCGGCCTGAGCCGGGTACGGGACCAGGACCGGGTACGGGACCAGGACCGGGTACGGGGGCCGCCGGCGGCGGCTGTCGGGCGGCGGCTACATGTCCAGGTGGCCCGTGTCGTTCCAGCGCTCCAGCGCCGGAGCCCCGTACGCCCAGCCCAGGACCGACAGGGAGGTCGGCTCCAGGCGGATGCGGGCTCCGAAGGAGGCGTCGAAGCCGAGCCAGCGCGCCGCCAGGGTGCGCAGGATGTGGCCGTGGGCGAAGACCAGGACGTCGCGCTCGGCCGAACGGGCCCAGGTGACGACCTCGTCCGCCCGGGCCGAGATCTCCGCTACGGACTCGCCGCCCGGAACCCCGTCGCGCCAGATCAGCCAGCCGGGCCGGACCGCCTGGATCTCGGCCGGGGTCATGCCCTCGTAGTCGCCGTAGTCCCACTCCATGAGCGCGTCCCACGGCTCCGCCTGGATGCCGAAGCCGGCCAGGTCGCAGCTCTCGCTCGCGCGCACCAGCGGGCTGGTGCGCACTTCCAGGCCGCGCAGGCTCGCCCACGGATCGCGGGCGAGGCGCTCGCCGAGCAGCTTCGCGCCCCGCCTGCCCTCCTCGAGCAGGGGCACGTCCGTGCGTCCGGTGTGCTTGCCGAGCTGGGACCACGCCGTCTGGCCGTGGCGGGCCAGGAGGATGCGGGGGGCCATGTGTGTTCTCCCGGTCGAGGGGGCGGAGGGGTAGCGGAAGGGGCGGAACCATTCACACGGCTTTGCGGGGATTCCGTCGTCCGACCATCATCCATCAGATGAACGGCGCGCAACCTCGGGCGCCTTACGCACGTCATACGCCGTATGACCAATCGGCGGCAACCCCCGCGCTGGTGGGCCGAGCTGCTGCTCCTCGGGCTCGTCTACGGCGCCTACTCCGGCGGCAGACTCCTCGCCCGGGGCGACGTCGGCCTCGCCGTCGACCACGGGCTCGCGATCCTGCGCCTGGAGGAGCTCCTGCGGATCGACTTCGAGCGGCCGCTCAACCGGCTCTTCACCCACCACGGCGCGCTCGGCATACCCGCCGACTTCGTCTACGCCTCCCTGCACTACCTCGTCACCCCCGCCGTGCTGGTCTGGCTCTACCGCAGCCGCCCTGTGCAGTATCGATTCGCCCGCACCTGGCTGATGCTCTCCACCCTCCTCGGGCTCATCGGCTTCGCCCTGGTCCCCACCTGCCCGCCCCGGCTGCTCGAAGCCCCGTACGGGTTCACCGACACCATGGCCCGGTACAGCGCCTACGGCTGGTGGGGCGGCGAGGCCAGCGCCCCGCGCGGGCTGGGCTCCTTCACCAACCAGTTCGCCGCCATGCCCAGCCTGCACGTGGGGTGGGCCCTGTGGTGCGGGATCGTGCTGTGGCGCTGCGGGCGCCATCCGCTGCTCCGGGCGCTCGGAGCCGCGTACCCGGCCGTCACCATCCTCGTGGTCATGGGCACGGCCAACCACTACTTCCTCGACGCGGTCGCCGGGGCCGCCGTGATGGGCGCCGGATTCCTCGCCGCCCGCGCTGTGGCCCGGGCCGGCGGGTGGCTCCCGCACAGCACCCGAACAGCCGGTTTCCGCCGTAAGTCCACGGTTGTCAGTGGCGGATGGGAGACTTCCGCGGGTGAGCTCCTACCCGCCCAGCGGTCAGCCGCCGAAGACCCCGCAGCAGACGGCCCGGCTCCCCAGGGCCCAGGCCCCGACGGCGCAGCCCTCGACGACTCAGCGCCCGACGGCACTGTGGCAGCGGCTCGCTGACCTGCGCGGCCCCGCGGTCCCGCCCCGCCCGCTCGACGCCCGCGCGCTGGCGGCCCTCGCCGCCAACCCCGGCTGCGGCAGACGGGCCCTGCTGGACGGCGCCGGCGTGGACAAGACGAGCCTGGCCTCGGCGCTCGGCTCGCCGGCCGCCTTCGGGCAGTCGCAGTTCGCCATCGTCCGCGGGAACTCCTTCGAGGCCAAGGTCAAGGGCGACGGCGGCGCCGAGCTGCTGCGGCTGGTCCACGCGCACGTGGCCGCCGGGTCCGAACCGCCCGGGGCGGGCGCCCTCGTACCCGATCTCACCGGCGCCGGGCCCGAGGGCCGCGCCGCCCGTACCGCGCTCGCGCTGCGGGAGGCCACCGCCGCCGGGGCGTGGACCCTGCTCGACCACCCGATGCTCGCCCTGGAGGTGGCCGGCTCCCCCGCCTATCTGGAGCCGGACGCCGTCGTCGTGCACCCCGACGGCCGCTGGACCGTCGTGGAGATCAAGTCGTTCCCGATGATCGACGGAGCCGCCGACGCCGCGAAGGTGGGCGCAGCCGCCCGCCAGGCCGCGGTCTACGTACTGGCGCTGGAGCGGACCGCCGGGAAGCTGACCGGCGCCGAGGTCGGGCACACCGTGCTGCTGGTCTGCCCCAAGGACTTCTCCAACCTGCCCACCGCCTCCCCCGTCGACGTCCGCCGCGAACTCTCGGTGACCCGGCGCCAGCTGGAGCGCCTCACCCGGGTCGAGGAGCTGGCCGCGGCCCTGCCCGAGGGGCTCGACTTCGACCCGGCGCGTTCCGCCGAGGAGCTGACCGAGGCCGTCTCGGCCGTGTCCGCCTCCTACGCCCCCGAGTGCCTGGCCGCCTGCGAGCTGGCCTTCCACTGCCGGGACCGGGCGCGCGGGGCCGGGGAGGTGAGCGCGCTCGGCCGTTCCGTACGGGGCGAGCTGGGCTCCCTGACCACCGTCGAAGCCGCCCTCGCGGCGGCCGGGGGCGACGCCGGGACCGGCACGGGGACCGACGCCGGGACGGACGCCAGGATTGACTCCGGGACCGGCCTCGAAGGGGACCCGACCGCGGCCGCGCTGCGGTACGCCGCCCGGCTGCGCGCCGAAGCGCTGGAGCACGCCCCCGCCCGTATGCGTCCGGAGGCCGCCGCATGTCCCTGCTGAACACCCTGGCCCGGCTGGAAGCCGTCCGGGCGGGCCGGGCTCAGGCCCTGGCGACCGTACGACACCGGCATCTGGGCGAGCGCCCGATGGTCCTCGTACCGCTGACGACGGCGGGCGAGGCCGGGGCGCCGCTCGGCGCGATGTTCGGGACCGATCCCGAGGAGCCGCGGATCCTGGTGATACCGCAGCCGCGCGACCGCGACCTGCGGTGGGAGTTCCTGGCCGAACTGGCCGGGCACGTGGTCCCGTACCTCGAGGAGTACGCGGACGCCGTCGAGCTGATCGAAGGCCGGGAGACCGATCCCGAGACCGGGCTCAAGGTGACCTCCGAGCTGTGCCTGGACGCGCCGCAGCTGATCGTGCCGAGCCGCGCGGGCATCGAGTACGTACGGCTCCTGGGCCGGTCCATGCGGTTCCGGCGGACCGCCGAGGAGGATCCCGAGAACCCCTATCCGGCGCCCGCCCGGGTACCGCTGCTGGGGCGCTGGTTCACGCACCTCGCCGAGCGCTCGCGGGTGCCCGGGTCCTCGATGCTGCTGGCCGCCACCGACCTGCTGTCCCGGCACTGGGCGACCGGCCAGAGCAACCTGGAGGACCAGCACCTCCAGGCGCTGCTGGCCTGGATCGACCCGCCCGAGGGCAGGTCCGGAGCCGAGTGGGCGCTGCGCGCGGAGCTCGGCCGGGGCGCGGACGGCCAGTTGCTGGTGCCGCCGGCCGGTCCGGCCACCGATCCGGCCTTCGACAACAAGCTGCTGGCTCCGGCGATCGCGAAGTTCGACGCGGCGCGGGCGTCGCGGGCGGCCGGTCCGCGGGACGGGGACGGCGACGGGGTGCGGGCCGCCGAGCTGGCGGTGCGCCGGCTGGTCGTGGACCAGATGGAGAGCACCTGGCGGGCGACCTGGCAGGCCGTCGGGCTGCTGCGCGAACTGCCCGTCGGCGAGCGGGCCGAGGACCGCTGGACCGGCGACCGCTGGTCGTACACCGGCCACCGGGACCGGGTGCGGGCGGGCGAGGCCCCGCAGCCGCGCCGCGACGACGCGGTGACGGCGGCGCGCAAGCTCGCGACCCGGGAGAACGAGCAGGTCAGGCTCGACGCCCAGGAGGCGCTGGACGATCCGCTGGTGATGGCGGGCCGGCGGCTCGCGGGCGAGGCCTTCGCCGGCGAGGTCACCGAAGTGGTCATGGAGTGGACGGAGTCGAAGCGGCCGAGCCCGCGCCCGCTGGTGACGGTGGCCACGGAGGACCGGCCGCAGCTCGCGGACGGGGGCGACGACGGCAGCGGCGGCGGGAAGGTGTTCCGCTCGCTGGACGGACGCCCGCAGAGCGCGCGGTTCGTGCGCTGGGACGAGGACGGCCGGGCGGTGCTGCGCCTGCTCGACAAGATGGGGCGCGGCAAGGAGCCCGAGGCGGGTTCGGTGCCGGAGAAGGGCGACCGGGTGTGCTGGACGCTGTTCGAGCACGATTCGCGCGGCGGCCCGAAGCTGCCGGACGCCGAGCAGACGCCGTGGACCCACGGCGGCCCGCCCGCGCACCTGAGCGCCGGCTCCGCCTCCGCACCGCCGCTTCCGTTGCCCGATGCCGTCACCGACGAGGACCTGCTGTGAGTTTCGATCCGGGCACCTTCGATCCGGCCACCTTCGATCCAGGCACCGCGGCCGACCGGGCCACCGACGCCATCCTGCGCGACACCCTGCACGGCTCGGCGCGGGGCGTGGTCGTCGACTCCCCGCCCGGGGCCGGCAAGTCCACGCTGGTGGTGCGGGCGGCCCGGGAGCTGGCGGCGGCCGGGCGCCGGCTGATGGTGGTCGCGCAGACCAACGCGCAGGTGGACGACCTGGTGCTGCGGCTGCACAAGAAGGATCCGGAGCTGAAGGTCGGCCGGCTGCACAGCAGCGACGGCGAGGCCTACGATCCCGCGCTGCGCGAGCTGGACTCGGTGGTCCTGTCGGCGAAGCCGGCGGACCTGGCCGGTCTGCCGGTCACGATCTCCACGGCGGCCAAGTGGGCCTGGGTCAAGGACGTGGAGCCGTGGGAGCACGCCATCGTGGACGAGGCGTACCAGATGCGCTCGGACGCGCTGCTGGCCGTGGCCGGGCTGTTCGACCGGGCGCTGTTCGTGGGCGACCCGGGGCAGTTGGACCCCTTCAGCGTGGTCGGCGCCGAGCAGTGGGCGGGCCTGTCCTACGACCCCTCCGCCTCGGCGGTCTCCACCCTCCTCGCCCACAACCCGACCCTGCCGCAGCACCGGCTGCCGGTGTCGTGGCGGCTGCCGGCTTCGGCCGCGCCGCTGGTCTCCCGAGCGTTCTACCCGTACACGCGGTTCCGCAGCGGTACGGGTCCGGGCGAGCGGCGGCTGTCCTACGGGGTCGCGGGCGACGGCTCGGGCCCCGACCGGGTGCTGGACGAGGCCGCCGCGTCGGGGTGGGGGCTGCTGGAGCTTCCGGCCCGGCACACCCCGCGGACCGACCCGGAGGCGGTGCGGGCGGTGGCCCTGGTGGTCCGCCGGGCGCTGGACCGCGGCGCCGTGACGGTGGACGAACAGCCCGGCGGCCCGGCCCCGCTGACGGCCGACCGGATCGCGGTCGGCACCGCCCACCGGGACCAGGCGGCGGCGGTCCGCGCGGCACTGGCCGCGCTGGGCGTCACCGGGGTCACGGTGGACACGGCGAACCGGCTCCAGGGGCGCGAGTACGACCTCACGGTGGTCCTCCACCCCCTGTCGGGCCGCCCGGACGCCACGGCCTTCCACCTGGAGACGGGCCGGCTGTGCGTGCTCGCCTCGCGGCACCGGCACGCGTGCGTGGTGGTGGCCCGGGCGGGGATAGCGCAGCTGCTGGACGACCACCCGTCGACGGAACCGGTGCAGTTGGGCGTGACGGTGAAGTTCCCGGACGGCTGGGAGGCCAACCACTCGGTCCTGGCCCACCTGGCGGAACACCGCGTGAGCTGGAAGCCCTGACGCCCCGATCTGACGCCTCGGCCTGCGGCCCGCGGCGTCCCTAGCCCGACTTGCGCTCGACGCCCAGGCGGGTGCGCAGGAGTTCGCCGACCTCCGCGAAGGTGTGCAGCTGTTCCGGGGTCAGGATGTCGATCAGGTGGCGGCGGACCGACTCCACGTGGAGCGGGGCCGCCGTCATGATCGTGGTGACGCCGTGGTCGGTGAGGACCACCTCGGCGCCGCGGCCGTCGCCGGGCACTTCCTCGCGGCGGACGATTCCGCGCTGCTCCATGCGGGTGAGCTGGTGGGAGAGGCGGCTGCGGGACCACTGCATGAGGACGGCGAGGGCGCTGATCCGCATGCGGTGGCCGTCGGTGGAGCCGAGGACGGACAGGACGTCGTAGTCGGCTTCGGAGAGCGCGCTGTCCTGGGTCAGGTCGCGGGCGATACCGGCGTTGACCAGCGGGAACATCCTCCGCCAGGCGTACCAGGCGTCCTGTTCGGGTGCGGTGAGCCAGCGCGGCCCGTCCTCGGTCTCGGTCATGGGTGGAGTGTAGACCGATGGGTGACGTGTCATCTATCTGGTTGACACGTCACCCATCTCGGGGGTCTTATAGGTGACACGTCAACCACTTCCCGGGAGCCCAGCCATGACCCTGCGCCCGCACCTGCGCCTCCACGTAGTCTCCGCATCCGTCCGCCCGACCTCCGCCGCCCGGCCCGTCGCCGGATGGGTCGCCGGGCGGGCCCGCGAGCACGGCGGGTTCGACGTCACCCCCGTGGATCTCGCCGATCTCGCGCTGCCCTTCCTCGACGAGCCCGAGTACGCCTCCAGCGGGATCTACGCCCACCCCCACACCCGGGCCTGGAGCGCGCTGGCGGACTCCGCCGACGCCTTCCTCTTCGTGCTCCCGATGTACAACGGCGGCTTCACCGCCCCCTTCAAGAACGCCATCGACTTCCTCCACGCCGAATGGCGGGGCAAGCCCGTCGGCCTCGTCTCGTACAGCGCCGGAGGTACCGGCGGGGCCCCGGCCGCCCGGATGCTGCGGCCGGTGCTGGAGGCCGTGGGGATGGTGCCCGCCGAGTCCTCGGTGGCCGTCCCGGGCATCGACGGGCTGGTGTCGGCCGAGGGCTTCCGGGCCCCGGGGGGCCTCGCGGGCGAGCTGGCCCGCGTGCTGGACGAGGTGGCGGCGCTGGCGAAGGCTCCGGTCAGCGCGTGACCAGCGCTCCGGTCAAGTGGTCGTACGCGGCGTGCGCGTGCAGCCGTACGCCCGTGGCCAGCGCGTCGTCGTCGGCGTAGAAGCCGGGGTGGTGGTTGCCCGCCATGCCCCGCCCGCCGGGTACCGCGGCGGGCTCGCCGGTGGCCGGGTCCAGGGCGGTGTCCTGGACGCCGAGCATCACGTACAGGCCGCCGAAGCGGGTGATGAGTTCTGAGACGTCGTCATAGCCGAGGGTGGCGCCGGTCTCCACCACCCGGTCCGCGCCCGCGACCCGGCGCAGGGTGGGCAGTGCGGCCTCGACCCAGCCGGGGGCGTTGCGTACGGCGGGCACGTCCTGGAGCAGGTCGACGGCCGCCTCCGCCCCGTACGCCAGGGCCGTGTGCTCGGCCAGCACGGTCAGCCGGCGTTTGACCCCGTCCATGTCCCGTTCCTCGGCGCAGCGGATCGTGCCCCACAGGGTGACGGTCTCGCCGATGACGTTGTACCGGCCGACGTCCTCGATGTGGCCGATGGAGACGGTGACCGGGGAGAACGCCGAGACCTGCCGGTACAGCTGGCCGATGCCGGTCAGCAGCGCTCCCGCGGCGGGCATCGGGTCGATGCCCTGCCAGGGGGAAGAGGCGTGCGACTGGCGGCCGGTGACGGTGATGCGGACCAGGCAGGAGGCCCCGTACACCGGGCCGGACCGGTAGCCCACCCAGCCCTTGGGGTGGGGGGTGACGTGCATGCCGAAGGCCATGGTGGGGACGGGGTCGTCGAAGGCCCCCTCGGCCACCATCAGGCGCGCTCCGCCGTCCTCGCCGACCGGTGGACCCTCCTCGGCGGGCTGGAACACGAACAGGACGGTGCCGGGCAGCCGGTCGCGCACGCCCGCCAGTGCGCGCGCCGCTCCGAGGAGCATCGCGGTGTGGCAGTCGTGGCCGCAGGCGTGCGAGGTCCCGCCCGGGGCGGCGAACTCCGCGCCGCAGCGGTCGGGGACGGGCAGCGCGTCCATGTCGGCCCGCAGCGCGGCCACCCGGTCTCCCGGCAGGCCGCCGCGCAGCACGCCGACCACCCCGTGCCCGGCGATGCCGGTCCGCACCTCGTCCAGCCCGAAGCCGGAGAGCTCCCGCGCCACCAGCCGCGCGGTGGCGGACTCGCGGTTCGGCAACTCGGGATTCCGGTGCAGGTGGCGGCGCCATTCGATCACCTGCCCGACACCCGCGTCGCAGAGCCGGTCCAGTTCCCCGTGCACACCATCGGCCATACGGATGTTCTAGCCGATGCACGGGCACCCTCGGGCGCCCTTGCGCGAGGTTGGACAATGGACGGTGGCCCGGAATCCTTCCGACCGGACGGTTGCGGGCCCCAAGCCCTTCCCACGCGCAGCAGGAGGACACGCATGGCAGAGCCCGAGCGGCAGCAGGCCGAGCGGAGGCTGCGACCCGCGCAGCTGCTCTTCGAGCCCACGCAGACCGTCGCCGACCCGGAGCACTTCTTCGACCTGGAATCGATCGAGGACCCCCGCGAGCTGCTGGCCCGGGCGACGGAGCTGACCCTGGCCTTCCGTGCGGCGCAGGAGCGGGCGGTGGAGTTCCAGGCGGTGGCGGCGGCGCAGCTGGCGGATCCGAGGCGGTTCGACCGGCTGCCCGCGGCGGCGATCGCGGAGCAGGCGGAGTGGACCGAGGACTACGCCCTCAAGATGATCGAATTCGGCGAATCGCTCCTGCGCGGCACCGCCCCGGAGCTCCCCTAGGGCATATGCAGTGGCATATGCGGGCGCAACATACCGCAGCCGCGGGCGGGCTGTCCCGGATTTCGGTAACTCCCGGGGATCGGTCCGCTACGCCGGGTAGACCTGGCATATGACGACGATGACCGGCTGTCCCGCACTCGACACCCGCGGCGCGCGGACCGCCGCACCCGCGACGCACGTCACCCCGAGCGGTGCCGCATGGCTGGCCTCCGCCTGCGTGCACCCCCGCGCCACCCTGGCCGCCTGGCAGGCCCGGCCCACCGCGCCCGCCGCGCTGCCCTGCGGGACCGCCTTCGACGTCGTCAACGTCACACCCGTCCTGGGGCGCCGCATGCTCGACCTGCTGTGGGCCGAAGGCCCCGGCTCCGGGCCCGCCGCCGTGCACCGCGGGCGGATGCTGCTCTTCGCCGCGCCCGGCACCGCCCACCGGCTCCCGGCCCTGCTCGCCTGGGAGGAATGGGGTGCTCCGGTCGCGGCCCCGCTCTGCCACGGCCGCGGCGACGCCGTCACCGTACCCCCGCTGGCCGCCGTACCCGGGCCGTCCCGGTGGCTCGTGGCCCCCGATACCCGGCTGCCCTGGCTGCCCGGACCCGAGGCCCTGCTGTGGGCGTTCGTCCGGGCCGCCCGAGCTGCGGATATCGATTTTTCGGATCGCCGGTCGGGGTGCTAATGTCTTCCTCGTCACCAAGCGCCGCTAGCTCAGTTGGTTAGAGCAGCTGACTCTTAATCAGCGGGTCCGGGGTTCGAGTCCCTGGCGGCGCACAGACGGAAGAAGGCCCCCACGCAAGTGGGGGCCTTCTTCGTGTCCAGCGTCCCGGATCAGCGCGTGATCTTCACCGTGTACGCCCCGGACTGGGTCCGGTCCGCCACCTCGATCGTGATCCGCTCCCCCGGCACCGTGAACGTCTCCCCGACCTCCAGCGGCGCGTCCGCGAGCGGCGGGTACACCGAGCGGTCCCAGCAGGCCTCCGTGTTCGGATGCGCGTCCACGACCTCGATCGGCCCGCCGCCCGAGGACGCCTCGTTGCGGACCCGGTAGACGAGGACGCCCTCCGTGCAGGTGTCCCCGTCGTTGCCGGCGGAGCCCCGCGCCTCGACGGCGATCGCGCTGCCGGAACCCGTACGGATCACTGCGAGCCGGGTTCCTCCCGTACCACCCCGGGGAGGGGTCGCGGACAGGGGCTGGAGGGTGTGCAGGGAGGAGCCCGACGGCACGCAGTCGATCTGGGAGGCGTCCAGCCAGCCCAGCTTCCACTTCTGCCAGGCGAAGAGGTCCGGGGCCATGCCGAACTGACTGCCCATGACGTCCCAGTCGCCCACGTACGTGTCCCAGTCACCCTTGCCGTCCGAGGGCCGGTGGTAGAGGTCGGGCAGGTCGAAGACGTGCCCGGTCTCGTGGGCGAGGACGTTGCGGTCCGGCGGGTGCTTCTCGAACACCGTGACGATGCGGCGCAGCTCCGTACCGTCCGCGACGATCGGGCGGTCGAAGTTGACCACCTTCGTGGCGTCCGAGTCGACCCCGGGGGCCTCCGGGTCGGCGACGAAGTAGACGACGTCGTACTGGGAGAAGTCCACCTCGGGGTCGGAGGCGGCGACGGCGTCGCGCAGGTACGCGGCACGGTCGGCCGGGGCCCAGTCGCGCTGTATCCCGTACGCGGTGGACGGCTTCGGCATCCTGATCCACTGCTTCTGCGGGTGCGGGACCAGGCGGAAGCGCCCGTACGAGGCCCGCTCGAAGAACTCGCTGGTCGCCGGGAAGTAGTCGCCTGTGAGCTGCTCGGTCGTCAGGTTGGTGCGGTGGTCGGGGAAGGAGAGGAAGACCATGACCGCGTTGAGCGTGCGCACCGGCTTGGGGTAGGCGGCGTTCCAGGTGTCCAGGCCCAGGGAGTGGTGGGCCGCGGTACGGGTCAGCGCGCAGGGTCCGGCTCCGGGGGCGGCGACCGCGGGTCCCGCGACGAGCGACATGGCGGCGAGCGCCGTCAGGGAAGTGAGCGCCGCTGCCGTGGTGCGAAAGTGGGAGCGGTCCACTCCCCCGGGTGTCTGCTGTCGCGGCACATCGACCTCCGGTGGTGGATTTCATACCTCTTCATCCACCTTGGGGCGATTGTCTTACTAATGCCCTGTTCCGCTGCCCCACACGAGTGAGCACTAGGGCAAGCCGGTGACCCCCGGACTTCACGCACCCGCCTACAGAACGTCACGACCGATCAGGTGAGGTCACTGGCGGCCGCCGCGTGCTCACAGATGTGCGGAAACGATCACGCCGCCCCGGGCCGACGATCCGTCATCCCACCGAACTCCCGCGCCCCGCACGGCGACGCCGCTGGATAGGGCCGTACGGCAGCCTCTATGATCGGCACACTTTCCTGCACGGACACTCACACGCACTGCGGGAGCCAACGGTGAGCGGAACCTCAGAAGGAATCGGTTCGGCGGCCGACGGAATCCGACCGGCCATGACACAGCGTCACCCGGCGGCGGAACCCTCCGACCTCCCGGCCGACTACCGGTCCGCCTTCGACGCGGCCCACCTCGCCATGGCCGTCGTCGACCGCACCGGTCACGTCGTCGGCGCCAACCGGGCCTTCGCCGACCTCCTCGGCGCCGAGCCGCACGCCCTCACCGGGCGGGCCGCCGCCGACCTGGTGGACCTGGCCTCCGAGGCCCGGACCTGGCAGGCGTACCAGGAGGTGCTGCGCGGACGCCAGGCCCGGCTGCGCTGCACCCGCCGGGTCAAACACCCCGACGGGCACTCGCTGTGGACCGAGGTCACCCTCGGGCCCGTTCCCGGGAGCGGTGACGTCCTGCTGTCCGTCGCCGACATCAGCGACCGGCGCGACCTCCAGGCCCGGCTGCGCCACCTCCAGATGCACGATCCGGTCACCCGGCTGCCCAACCGGGCGCTGTTCTTCGAGCGGCTCTCCGCCGCCCTGGAGGCCTCCTCCTACGAGCACGGCGGCACCGGCCGGATCGGGCTGTGCTACCTGGACCTCGACGGGTTCAAGGCCGTCAACGACACCCTGGGGCACCGGGTCGGCGACCGGCTGCTGACCGCCGTCGCCAAACGGCTGACCCGGTGCGCCGACCAGTCCGGCTACGGGCGCACCGGCGGCCACCTGGTAGCGCGGCTCGGCGGCGACGAGTTCGCCCTGCTGGTCGAGGACTCCACCGGCACCGAGCAGCTCGCCGACCTGGCGCGGAGCGTACTGGCCGCCGTACAGGAGCCGTTCGACCTGGCCGGGCAGCGGCTGTCGGTCTCCGCCTCGATCGGGGTGGTGGAACGGGCCGCCGAGGGGACCTCGGCGACCGGGCTGATGCAGGCCGCGGACACCACGCTGTACTGGGCCAAGGCGGACGGCAAGGCCCGCTGGACCCTCTTCGACCCGGAGCGCAACGCGCACCGGATGACCCGCCAGGCCCTCTCCTCCACCCTGCGACCGGCCGTGGAGCGCGGGGAGTTCACCCTGGAGTACCAGCCGCTGGTGGACCTGGAGAGCGGGGTGGTGCGCGGGGTGGAGGCCCTGGTGCGCTGGAACCACCCGCAGTTCGGCACTCTGACGCCGAATCGGTTCATCGGGATCGCCGAAGAGGACGGCTCCATCGTCCAGTTGGGGAGCTGGGTGCTGCGCACCGCGTGCCGCCAGGCGCGCCGCTGGCAGATCGAGCAGCCCAGCGACTCCCCCGTCTTCGTCTCCGTCAACGTCGCGGTGCGCCAGGTCTGGGACTCCGACCTGGTCGGCGACGTCGCGGAGATCCTCGCCGAGACCGGACTGGCCCCGCAGCTGCTCCAGCTGGAGCTGACCGAGTCCGCCGTGATGGGCTCGGCGGGCCGGCCGCTCCAGGCCCTTCAGGCGCTGAGCGACATGGGGGTGCGGATCGCCATCGACGACTTCGGCACCGGGTACTCGAACCTGGCGTACCTGAGCCGCCTCCCGGTCTCGGTCCTCAAACTGGACGGCTCCTTCGTACGGGGCTTCCGCTACGAGGAGGGCACCCACCCCAACCCGGCCGACGAGACCATCGTCGAGGCCATGGTCCAGCTCGCGCACCGGCTGGGCCTGACGGTGACGGCCGAGTGCGTGGAGACGGCCGGCCAGGCGGCGAGGCTGCGCCGCGTCGGCTGCGACACCGGCCAGGGCTGGCTGTACTCCCGGGCGGTGGCCCCGGAACTGATCGCGGAGATGATCGCCGCGCGGCCACGGCACTAGGTCGACCGGAGGCCTACGGCAGGCAACAGTGTCGAGGTATTGCCGGTTTCCGGCATTACCCCGCCGGGCGCTCCTTGGAACGATCTTCCTGTCGGCAGACCGCCGGCAGCTCTTCGCCCCAGGGGGAACCACATGAAGCCGACCCGAGCCGCCCTCGTCCTGGCGGCCGGCGCACTCGCTCCGGCCCTGCTCCTGTCCACCCCGGCCCTCGCCGCCGGCCCGGCCGCCGCGCCCGCCGCCGTATCGGCGACGACGCCGACGGACGAGGACAATGCCGTCGCCATCGCCCGGCTGCTGGCCGACCCGGCCTCCGGAAAGGCCGTCATCCGCGAGGCCAACAAGGCCCTCAACGGCACCCCTGCGGACCGGGCGACCTTCCTCGCCACCGGCCTGCGGCTCGCCCGGGCCGAGGACGACCGCGTCACCGTCGCCAGGATCCTGGCCCGCCCCGGCATCAGCGACGCCCTGCGCGCGGCGGCCAACAAGGCCATCGACGGCACCCCCGAGGAGCTGCGCTACTTCGTGACCGTCGGCCAGTACCAGGTCTGACAGCCGCCACTCAGGCGGGCCGGTCCCCCGCCAGGCGGTCGAGGCGGGCGCGCTGGTCCGCGGTCAGCCGGAGCTGCTCCGCGGCGAGGTTCTCCTCCAGGTGACCGATCCGGGTGGTGCCGGGGATCGGGAGGACGACCGGCGAGTGCCCGAGCAGCCAGGCCAGCGCCACCTGGGTCGGGGTGGCCCCCGTCTCGGCGGCCACGGCGGCGATGTCCGCCGTGGCCCCGGCGTTCCCCCAGGCGACGGTGGCCCAGGGCAGGAACGCGATGCCCGCCGCCTCGCAGGCCGCGAGCACCGGCTCGTGGTGCCGTTCCAGCAGGTTGTACCGGTTCTGCACGCTCGCGATGTCGACGACTTCCCGGGCCCGGGCGAGCTCGTCCACGGTGACCTCGGACAGCCCGATCCGGCCGACCTTGCCCTCGGTCCGCAGGTCCCGCAGCGCGCCGAGCTGTTCGGCGAGCGGGGTTGCCGGGTCGAGGCGGTGCAGCTGGAGCAGCTCGATCCGCTCCACCCGCAGCCGGCGCAGCGCCTGCTCGACCTGCCCGCGCAGCGCGGCGGGGCGCGCGTCGGTCGTCCACTCACCCGAGTCGTCCCGGACGATGCCGACCTTGGTGGTGACGAGGACCCCGTCCGGGTAGGGGTGCAGGGCCTCGGCGAGCAAC
The DNA here is from genome assembly GCF_041434015.1 of Streptomyces sp. NBC_00454. Classification (GTDB taxonomy): domain Bacteria; phylum Actinomycetota; class Actinomycetes; order Streptomycetales; family Streptomycetaceae; genus Streptomyces. The sequence goes on from NZ_CP107907.1 coordinate 2,767,458, forward strand.
TCCTCGTTGGCGCCCCAGCCGTACATGTGGGCGGTGTCGATCAGGGTGATGCCCAGTTCCACGGCCCGCCGGGCCACCGCGAGGGATGCCTTACGGTCGGGCCCCGGCTCGGTCCGCAGCCGCATGGCTCCGAAGCCGAGCCGGCGCACTTCCAGGTCCCCGCCGATGCGGAAGACTGCCATCAGAGACTCTGGACGAACGCCCCGAACGCCTCCGGGGCCACGGTGAAGACGGGCCCGTCGGGACGCTTGGAGTCCCGGACGGCGACCTGACAGGGCTGGGTGGCGACTTCGACGCAGTCGCCGCCGGTGGTTCCGCTGTACGACGACTTACGCCAGTGCGCGCTCGTCAGGTGCAGGCCGTTCCCCATAACGTTCCTCCATTACGCGAGCGATCAGCGCCGCCGAGCGTTCCGGTGAGAGCGCCTCGGCCTGCAGCCGAGCGTAGCCGACCGAACGCTCCCTGATCACTGCTGGGTTGGCCGTCATGAGGCCCTGCGCGTAGCCCTCTTCGTAGATCAGGTCTGGGTCGCGGTCGAAACGGAGGAGGTTGAACGACCCCAGCATTCCGGTGTGCGCGCCGACCGAGAAGGGCAACACCTGGATCTGCACCCAGGGCCGCTTGGCGAAGCCGAGCAGGTGCGCGAGCTGGTTCCTCATGACCTCACGGCCGCCGACCTCTTGGTGGAGCACCGCCTCGGTGAGGACGACCCAGAGGGCTGGTGGGAGCTCGCGCCCCAGGATGCGCTGCCTCTCCATACGGGCAGCCACCAGCTCGTCGATCTGGTCAGGGCAGTCGACGGCGATCAGTGCGCGGGCATAGGCCTCCGTCTGGAGCAGGCCGTACACCAACTGGGGCTGGAACGCCGAGATGTACTCGGCCTGGGCCTCCATCTCCGCATACGCCTGGAACCACGTCGGCAGGACACTTCTGAGCACCAGCCCCACCAGCCGGGAGAAGTGCCCGTCGGTGCCCAGCGCCGCGTCCAGCCGCTCCGAGAACTCCCGGGTCGGGACCTTCTTGGTCGTCTCCACCTGCCCGATCAGGGAGGCGGCGCAGAAGATGATGTCGCCGAGCTGCTGCTGTTTCAGGCCTGCGGCCTCCCGCAGGCGGCGGAGTTCGGAGCCGTAGTAGTCCAGCGGCGAGGCGCTGGGGTCGAGGTCGCGGATGTTGACCATGGGATGGTCACCCCCATGAAGAACGCGTGCGGAATCAAGTCATCGCCGAGCGTAGTGACTTCGGCACGCTCCGGGACGGGGAATCCGCCAACCATGTGACACGGCAACACGGCCGCCCCCGCCCCCCGAGAGAAGAGGGGGCAGGGGCGGCCGGCGCTCGGCGCGGGGTGGGGGGAATCAGCAGGCGCCGAGGTCCTTCCAGACACCCCATTCACCGGTGGTGCCGGGCACCTCGTTCTGCGTCCACCACTGGGCCTTGTACTTGTGGCCGTTGTACGAGACCTCGCTGCCGCCGGTGTAGATGTTGCCCGGGACGTAGGCCGCGGCGGTGCAGCCCGTGCTGGGCGGCGTCGTCGGAGGCGTGGTCGGGGGCGTGGTCGGCGGGGTCGTGGGCGGGGTCGTCGGAGGCGTGGTCGGCGGGGTGGTCGGCGGCTGGGTGGTGCCGCCGAGGGAGTCCGAGATCTGGTTGAGCAGCGTGGCGTTGTTGTCCAGGCCGAGGAGGGAGTACATCATCGCGCCGGCCAGTCCGCGCTGCTTGCCGTAGTCGACCCGGGCCTGGATGGACTTCTGGTTCAGGCCGGTGAAGAACTCGCCGTCCTTGAAGAAGTACGAGGCCTTGGCCTGGTCGTCCCAGAAGGTGGTCGCCGGGTTGTCGACGATGCCGCCGAGCTCCTTGTAGAGCGCGATGCCGGCCTGCTGGCTGGTCGGACGCGCCGCGGAGGCCAGGGTGGCGGGCTGGGCGAGGCCGTTGGTGGTGCCGGGCGAAACGCCCTTCCAGCCGCGGTAGTAGAACTCGTAGCCCAGGGTCAGCTTGTTGGCGGGGAAGCCGCCGGTGATCCCGTAGGCCGCGTTGCCGTCGATCCAGGAGTCGATGGCGTTCTTGATGCTGTACTTCTGCGTGCCCGGGGCGATCGCGTCGGTCGGGTCGGCGGCCGAGTTCAGCAGCGGGGACTGGTGGTACGTCGGGCCGTCCGCGTCCCAGGCGCCGTGCATGTCGTACGTCATGATGTTCGCGTAGTCGAGGTACGCGCCGATCTTGTCCGTCTCGACGTTCTTGATCTTGTCCTGGCCGGCCGGGAGCGCCGAGGTCAGCATGTAGTGCTTGCCGCCGTTGGCCGCGCCGTAGGCGTCGAGCTGGGTGCGGAACTCCTTGAGCAGGAGCGTGAAGTTCTGCTTGTCCTCGGGGGCGTAGTGGTTGCCGAGGTGGCCGCCCGCCGAGCCCGGGTACTCCCAGTCGATGTCGATGCCGTCGAAGATGCCCGCCGCGCTGCCGACGCCGCCGTAGCCGCCCTCGACGGGCAGGTTGCCCTTGATGTACTGGTCGATGCAGGAGGAGACGAGCTTCTTGCGGGAAGCGTCGGTCTTGGCCGCGTCGCTGAAGTACTTCGAGTAGGACCAGCCGCCGACCGAGATGTTGATCTTCAGGTTCGGGTACTTGGCCTTGAGCTGCTTGAACTGGTTGAAGACGCCCACGATCGGCTGGTCCCACTTGTCCGCGACGCCGCTGACGCTGTCGGCCGCGCTGAAGGACTTCTGGTAGTCGGCGTACGAGTCGCCCGCACCGTCACCCGCGCTGGCGTTGTTGTCGTCGCCCGCCGCCTTGTTCGCCTCGAAACAGGTGAGGTCGGTGGGGTGGATGTTGCCGAACGAATAGTTGATGACGTCCAGTTTGCTCGCTATGCCACGGGTATCGAGGTGCTTGGGATAAAAGGCGTTCCCGTACACGCTCCACTGGTCGTAGTAAGCGATCTTGACGTTGCCGGCCGTCGCGGTGGTCGAGGATTCGGCGGCCGCGGCCGTACCGAGCCCCGCGAAGGTGGCCAGCGCTCCGACTGCCAGCGCTGCCGTGGCGGCGGCCGCGATGAGGGGTTTACGGAAGTGCATGAACTGCCTCCGGGGGGTGGGAGGGGAGAGCGAGAACATCAGGTGGGAGAAGTGATAGCGATCACGCACCACCCGCGTCAATGGTTTGGACCAAAGAAGGACTAGACCACTCGCGGGACAAACCCCCTAGTCAGAGGCGTGAGCGCATACCAAAAACTGCCCGCCACCCCGGGTGACGAGCAGTTTAAGGACCTCTTATGCCATCCGCGCGCAAGGTTTCGGCAACAAACCAGCCAAACCCCGTTCGCCTGCGGTCAGAGCCGTGCGGGGTCCTCCCCCGGCATCCCGTACGCATCTGCGATGAGGCCGTAGGAACGCAACCGCGCCTCGCCGGAATGCGCGTTGGAGGTCAGCATCAGCTCGTCGGCACCGGTCAGCTCGGCCAGCGCGTCGAGCCCCTTGCGCACCTCGTCGGGGGTGCCGTGGACCACGCTCGAGAGCCGTTCGTCCACGATCTCCCGCTCCATCGGCGAGTACGCGTACGCCGCCGCCTCCTCGGGCGTCGGGACCGGCCCCAGCTTCCCGGTGCGCAGCCGCAGCCCCCACAGCGCGCCCGCCAGCACCTGGGCGCGGGCTTCCTCGGCGGTCTCGGCGGCGAGCGCCCCGGTCGCGACCATGGCGTACGGGGCGTCCAGGACGGCCGAGGGCCGGAAGGAGCGCCGGTAGAGCTCCAGGGCGGGAAGGGTGCCGGGCGCGGAGAAGTGGTGCGCGTAGGCGAAGGGCAGTCCGAGCTGTCCCGCGAGGCTCGCGCTGAAACCGGAGGAACCGAGCAGCCAGACCGGCGGCCGCCCGGTGGCGCCCTGCGCCGGGCCGGGCACCGCGCGCACGCGGGCGTACGGGTGCCCGTCGGGGAAGTCGTCGTCGAGGAAGCGGATCAGCTCCGCGAGCTGCCGGGGGAACTCGTCCACGGACTCCTCGCGGCGCCCCGGTCCGCGCAGCGCGGCGGCGGTCTGCCCGTCGGTCCCGGGCGCGCGGCCGAGGCCCAGGTCGATCCGGCCCGGGGCGAGGGCCTCCAGGGTGCCGAACTGTTCGGCGATCGCCAGCGGGGCGTGGTTGGGCAGCATGATCCCGCCCGAGCCGAGCCGGATCCGGGAGGTGTGGGCGGCGAGGTGTGCCAGGATCACGGCCGGGGAGGAGCTCGCCACACCGGGGTGGGAGTGGTGTTCGGCGACCCAGTGCCGGTGGTAGCCGCGGGCCTCGGCGAGCCGGGCTATCTCCACGCTGGTGCGCAGGGCTCCGTGGGCCGTGGAGCCGGCGCCGACGAAGGCGAGGTCCAGTACCGAGAGCGGCGCGGGGGCGTGTCCGAGGGCGGTTCCTCTGATCTCGTCGGCGCCCGCGCCGCCGGTGGTCTCGGTGCTCTCGGCCGTGTCACTCATCGTGCTCCCCGCTCCGCTCGGTCGTCCTTACGCAGGGGGCAACCGCCGCCCGCCCGTCGGGCATTCCCGGCACACCGGGGCACGCTCATGACCTTGGCATATGCCATTAGAGTAGATCCAGGCAGAGGGGCGTGATCTAGCCATCAAACTCTTCAACAGGCGCTCCACATGGGCCTCTTGATGGCTATCGTGGTAGGGCAAGCGGTAACAACCTGCTAGGGGGAAACCGTGGCGCTGAAGCCCGAGCCGACCGCGCCGTTCCACTCGGTGCAGTACGCCCTGCGCGTACTTGAAACGGTCGCCCGCCATACCGGCGGCGTGACCGATGTACAGATCGCGCGTGAGACCGGCCTGCCCGCGGCCCATCTCGCCCCGATGCTCCTCATGCTGCGCCGTGAGGGGTACGTGCTGCAGGTGTCCGACGGCGCCTATGCCATAGGGGACTCCCTCGTCCTCCTGGGCTCCGGCGTCGACCGCCAGCAGGCCCTGCAGAACAAGCTGCAGGACACCCTGGACCGCTTGCGGGACTCGGTCGGCGCGGCGGTCTACATCAGCCGGTACGTGGACGGCGAGGTCCGGATCACCCAGTTCGCGGACAGCCCGCGCACCCCCAAGGTGCACGAGTGGGTCGACTTCCGCTCGGCCGCGCACGCCAGCGCGGTCGGCAAGTGCCTGCTGACCCAGCTCGACCAGAACGGGCGGCGCGACCACCTGTCCCGGCACAAGATCGCGCGGCTGACGTCGAAGACGATCGTCAACGAGCGGATCCTGTTCTCGAAGCTGGACAGCCAGCCGGCCACGGTGCCGATGCTGGACCTGCAGGAGTACGCCGTCGGCACGGTCTGCGCGGCCGTCCCGATCACCGCCGGCGCCTCGGTGGGCTGCCTGGCGCTGTCGATGCCGGTCGAGCACGCCCACCGGCTGCGGGCCGCGGCCGACGCGCTGAACCGGAAGGCCGCGCCACTGCTGCTGTCGCTCACCTTGTGAACGGCCGGGGCCCCGGAAGGGGCCCTGGTCCGTTCGGACCCGGGCCCGGGGACAGGCCCGGAAAACACTTCGGGCGGTTCCCGGTGAAACCGGAAACCGCCCGAAGGACAGGTGCGCCGCCAGGGACTCGAACCCCGGACCCGCTGATTAAGAGTCAGCTGCTCTAACCAACTGAGCTAGCGGCGCCTGCTGACAGAGAAAATACTACCTGCTCCTCAGGGGTGCTCAAAACCGCATTTCAGCGGCCCAGCAGATCGGCCCGTCCCTGGGCCTCGTAGGAGGTCAGGAGGGCGGTCAGCGCCGCCGGGTCCAGCAGCCGGTACGAGGCCTCGCCCGGCGGCCGCCACCAGACCGGGTCCGGGCCGGGGGCGGCCCCGGCCCCGGTTCCCGGCAGCAGCTCCGGGAGGAAGGCCGCGCGGCGCAGGGACACCCGGTGGACCTTGTTCGTCGCCGTGACGGGCATGGCCCGGACGATCCGTACGTAGCGCGGGGCCATCTTCGTACCGAGGTCCGGCTGGGCGGCGAGGAAGGCCTCGAAGCCCTGCGGGGAGAAGACGGCGCCCTCGCGCAGGGCGACGGCCGCCATCACCTGGTCGCCCGCCACCTCGTCCGGGACCGCGTACACCGCGACGGCGGCCGCCCGGGTCCAGCGGGCCAGGATGTTCTCGATCACGGCCGCCGCCAGGTTCTCGCTGTCGACGCGCAGCCGGTCGTCGGTGCGGCCCGCGAAGTACAGGAACCCCTCGGCGTCTCGGAAGAAGAGGTCCCCGGTCCAGTACCAGCCCTCGCGGGTGCGCGCCGCCTCCGCCTCGGGGTTGCGCCAGTAGCCCTCGAAGAGGCTGCGGCCCTTGTTGACCAGCTCGCCGATGGCCTCGGCGCCGTTGAGGAGGCGGCCCTGCGGGTCGAGGACGGCCGGCGGGCACTCCCGGCCCGTCTCCGGATCGATGACGGCCAGGTCGTCGCCCGCGCCCGCGCGGCCCAGGGCGCCCGGCGGGGTTTCGGGGGTCCGCTGGACGGAGGCCCCGCCCTCGGTGGCCCCGTAGCCCTCGACGAGGCGCACCCCGAACCGTTCGGCGAAGCGCGCCGCGTCGACGGCGCCGGCCTCGGTGCCGAAGCCGAGGCGCAGCGCGTGGGCGCGGTCGTCGGGGCCGGGCGGGGTGGCGAGGAGGTACTGGACGGCGCGGCCGACGTAGGTGAAGTAGGTCGCCCCGTAGGCCCGTACGTCGTCCAGGAACGCGGAGGCCGAAAAGCGACGGCGCAGGGCCACCGCGGCGCCGGCCGCGAGGGCCGGGAGCCAGTCGGCGATGACGGCGTTTCCGTGGAAGAGGGGCATGCAGATGTAGTGGACGTCGTCCGGGGTCACCGAGAAGTGCCGGGCTAGGGAGTCGCCCGCGGCGGCGAGGCGGCCCTGGGTGCAGATGGCGGCCTTGGGGGCGCCGGTGGAGCCGGAGGTGAAGTACAGGAGCAGCCGGGAGGACGGGCCGGGGCCGTCACCGAGCGTGGCGTCGCCGGGCTTCGCGCCGGCGTACTGGGCGAGCAGGGCCTCGTACTCCGGCGTGTCCGTGACCAGGAGGCGTACGCCGGGCAGGTCGAGTCCGCGCAGGAGCGGCAGGTGGGTCCGTTCGGTGACCAGGATCCGGCAGTCGGTGTGCAGGATGTCGCGGGCCAGCTCGGGGCCGCGCCGGGTGGGGTTGATCCCGGCCACGGCGGCCCCCGCGAGGGCCGCCGCGCCGAGCCAGAACGGGAACTCGGGGGTGTTGTCGAGCAGCACCCCGATGTGCGGCTCCGCCCCCGGCGGCAGCAGGTCGACGAGGAGCGCGGCGCGCGCCGCGGCCTCCAGGGCGGTCCGGTGGTGGCTGAGGACGCCTTCGGCGTGCATCAGGCCGGGCCGGTGGTCGCCCCATTGGCTCGCGATGAGCTCCGCGACGGTTTCGGGTGTCGTCGTTGACCGCATGCCGCCGGAGGATAGCTGACGTCCAGTCAGAAATGAACGCCGGAACGGCCCTACCGGGTGTCCGAACCGTCAGAACTGGACGTCGGAGCAGGAGTAGAAGGCGTTGGTGGTGTCGTTGACCGTCCACACCGCGAGGATCAGGTGCCGGCCGCTCTTGCCGCTCGGCATCCTGCCCTGGTGGACGGTGGTCATGTCGGGGCGGGCGCCGTTGTAGGCGACCGTCAGGAAGGGCTGCGGGTCGAGGTCGGCGCGGGTGAGGGGCTTCTTCGGGTCCCAGCCGTTCTTGGTGACGTAGTACCGGAAGTCGGTGGTGGAGTGGTTCGCGGTGAACTGCCAGCGGAAGCTGTAGCTCTGCCCGCTGGTCACCGGGGTGGCCGGCCAGGCGCCGCCGCGCGGGTCGTCGAGCTGGGCGAACTCGGAGTGGTTGGCCGAACATATGTGACCGTCGGCGGGACCGGCCGCGGGGAAGCCCTTGGGGCCCTCGACACTCTGGGGCTCCCACTGGATGGGGCCGCAGTCGGCGACGGTCTTGTTGGCGCAGAGCTTCTGGCGGCTGATGGGGGTGTCGGTGTACCCGTGGCTGCTCGCGGTGGGGGCCGTGACCAGCGCGAGGGCCGCGGCGACGCCGAGGCCCACGGCGGTGGCCGCGGCCTGCTGGGCTCTGGACATGCGGAAGGAACGCATGATGCTCCTTGAACGTGGGGGGAGGTTCGGCGAGAGCGTGCGCACGCGTGGGGATGGGCCGTGCCGGTGCTGCCACCGGCATGGCCCGTTCTCGATTCTTTAGGTCTAGACCAAGTCCCACAGTATTGACGGGACTTGGCCATGTCCAGACCAATGGAAGAACGGGTGGTCCGGGCCCTCCGGATCCACCCGTTCTCCAGCACCACCGTGATGGTTGCTCGTTCGCGCTACTCCGGGCGGCCCGTGTAGAAGGCGACGGTCAGGTCCTTCACCAGCGCCTTGCGCTCGTAGTCGTCCAGCTCCACGATCCCGCGCGAGGTCAGCCGGTGGACGGTGTCGTCGACCGCGTCGACCACCGAGGTCAGGACGGTGTCCCGGTGCTTGGCGTCGATCGCCGCGACCCGGCGCCGCCGCATCGCCTCCGCCACCTCGGGGGCGTACTCGATCCGGGTCGGCTGCGCCGAGAACACCTCCACACCCACCGCCTCGGTCTCGGCCGCCAGCATCCGGGTCAGCGCGTCGCCGACGGCCTCGGCGTCGCGCAGGGTCGGGGCGTCCTCGTGGAAGGCGTCGGCGGGGAGCTGGGACAGGACGCGGGCCATGGCCGATTCGACCTGTTCGGCGAGGTAGTCCACGTGGTCGGCGACGGCCAGGGTCGCGCGGGCCGTGTCCTTGACCTGCCAGACGACCTGGACGACCACCTGGAGGGCGAGGCCCCCGGAGTCGACGGCGGACATCGGGTCACTGCGCCAGTGCCGCAGCCGCACGTCGACCCGGCGGCGCAGCAGCAGGGGGCTGATCCAGGTCAGACCGGAGCGGCGGACGGTGCCGCGGTAGCGGCCGAAGAGGGTCAGCACCCAGGCGTGTCCGGCCCGGCCGCGGCCCAGACCGCCGAGGGCCAGGAGGGCGACGATCCCGAGGAAGGCGAGCGGGGGCCAGAACCGGGCCTGGAGCCCGCGGTAGGGGCGGGGCTCCGCACCGAACGCCACGGCGAGGGCATCGGGGACGGCCCCGGCCCGCCAGAGCACCACCGCGCAGCCGGCGAGCGCGAGCCCGCCGACGGCCACGCCGATCCAGCCGGGCAGCACGGGGCCGTGGTGCTCGCGCAGCCGGTCGTCACCACGGGGCACGCGGCGGCCGGGGGTTGGGCGGGCCGGGGGCTTCGGCTTGGCCTCGGCCGGGGCGTGGGCGTGAGCCCGGGACCGGGCGTCACCCAGGGCCGGGGGCCGGGCGGCGCCCCGGAACGGGAGGTGCACCGGCACCTCGCTCACCGCGATCCCGCGCACCGCCCCGATCCGCGGCAGATCCTGCGTATCGTCCTCCCCCATCCGCGCCACGGCCCGCGCGACCACCTCCACGACCCCCGGTCCGGGTCCGGGCACGGACCAGGAGGGACCGGGCACTTCGGCTTCGGAGACCTCACTGGACGGGCCCGCCTGCGCGACTTCCGGTTCCGCCGGACGCCCGGCTTCGCCGTGGGCGTCGGAGGCGAAGTCGATGCCGATCTCGCCGTAGGTGTCGGTACGGGGCTCCGCGTGCGCGGCGGCCTCCCCCGCGGGCGCGGGCACCGACCAGGACAGATCCCGCGCGACGGGCTCCGCTTCCGGGGCGGGAGCCCCGATGAACAGGCCGCCCTGCGGGGCGGCTTCGCCGACGGAGGTGAGCGACTCGGCCGGAGCGGGCGCGGCGCCGGACGCGACCGCCTCCGCGGCGGCAGGAGCCGGCACCGACCAGGACGGCTCCCGCCCGGCCGGATCGGCTTCCGGGGCGGGCGCCCCGATCAACAGGCCGCCGCGGCGGGCGGCTTCGCCCTCGGCGGGGGAACCCGCCTCCGCCAGGGGCTCGCCCCGGACCGGCGAAGGGACCGGCCACACGTCGTCCTGCGGGTGCGAGCGCCCGGCTTCGGCTTCGAGGCCGCCGAGACGGAGCGCGGTCGCGCCGGCGTGACCCGCCTGCGGGCCCGACTCGGCCTGAGCGTGCGCGAACTCGGGGACGGCCTCGGGCTGCGGGTGCGGGAAGTGCGGGTCCACCTCCGGCTGCGGGTGCGGGAAGTGCGGGCCAGCCTCGGCCTGAGCGTGCGCGAACTCGGGGACGGCCTCCGGCTGCGGGTGCGGGAAGTGCGGGCCCGCCTCGGCCTGAGCGTGCGCGAACTCGGGGACGGCCTCGGGCTGCGGGTGCGGGAGGTGCGGGCCCGCCTCCGGCTGCGGGTGCGGGAGGTGCGGCAGCTGTGGGCCCGTTTCGGTCCGGGTCCGCAGCTCCGGGGTGGCCGCCTGTACCCATGCGGGGGCTGCGGCCCGGGCCGGGCCGTCCCCGGCGCGGTCCTGCTGCCAGGGCTCGGTGGTCTCGGCCGGGGTGGCGGCGGGGTCCGCGGGCACGGGCACCGCTACCGGCTCGTGCTCCGGCTCCGGTGTCCGGGCCACCTCCCAGCCCGTCTGTGCGGCCCAGCCGCTGGTGGTGGCGGCCGGCGGGGCCTGGGGTTCCGGGACCGGGGGGACGTGGAAGCTGCCCGTGGTCGATGTCGTGCGCGTGGGGTACATCGTTGCCTCCGTCATGCGAACAGCCGGCGCCAGGTTTCCGGGCCCGGGTAGCCGTCGGCCTCGGCTCCGCGCCAGCCCTGGGCGCGCTGGAAGGCCTCGACGTTGCGGCGGTCGGACTCGCCCCAGCGGGGGCCCGGCCCGGATGTGTAGTACTTGCCGAAGCCCTTCTTCACCAGCTGGCGGCCAAGGGCGGTGATGGACGGGTGGGACACCCCCGGGCGGAAGACCGAGGAGCCCGGGAAGGCGGGCCTGCCCGCCGGGCCCGGTGCGCCGCCCGTCGTCGGCGGGATGTCCTTGCCCTGGTGCTGCGCGAGCAGCCGCCATGTCTCCGCGCCCGGGATGCCGTCGGCGTCGGCTCCCGTCCAGCCCTGGGCGCGCTGGAAGGCCTGGGTCGCCTGCCGGTCGGAGTCGGTCCACAGCGGGCCGATGCCCTGCGGGTAGAAGCGGGAGCCGCCGCGTTCGGTCAGCATCCGGCCGAGCTGGGTCACGTAGGCGTTGTTGGCGCCCGGCCCGAACTTCGACGCCCCGGGGTAGGTCGCCGAGACGACCGGGGTGCCGCCCGGCGCCGGCGGGTCGGGGACCGGCTTCTCGGGAACGACCCCGCCGGCCACCCCGTTGAACCGGTACGGGATGTACTTCGTCGCGTTGTTCCAGTAGCCGTAGGGCGTGGCCTGGCGCCGCGTCGTGGGCCGCGTCTGTTCGTAGGCGGTGTAGTAGGTCCGCGACTCGTCCCCCCATCCGCCGAAGAGCACGACGTGCGAGCCCTTGTTGGGGTCGGCGGGGTTGTGGAAGAGCAGCATGTCTCCCGGCAGCAGCTCGTCCTTGGTGATCCTGGTCGCGAACTTGTCGAGGCTGCCGGTCCACTCGTTCGTACCGAGGTTCCACGCCATGGAGACGAAGCCGGAGCAGTCCTGCCGGTACCCGTCCGACCAGTACTGCTCCATGCTGTACGGGACCTGCGCGTCCAGCCACAGCTTCGCCCGGTTGATGATCGTCGCCCGGTCGGTCCGCTTCACCGCCGAGGGCGCTCCGGGCAGGCCGGCGGGCTTCGCGGGCGCGCCCTTCTTGCCTCCGTGCAGCGGGGCCCGGCCGCCCTGCGGCGAGCCCGGGTCGTCCAGCGACACGGTGCCGCCGGGGCCCGGAGCGGTCACCGCCACGGCCGCTCCCGTACCGCCGCCGAGGACCACCCCCGCGGCGGTGGCCAGGACCAGCGCCCGGCGGGCTCCGCGCGCGGCGGGATGTCCGCCGTCGCGCAGCGGTATGGCTCGGGCGCGGGCGAGCGTGCGGCGGCGCTGGGCGCAGCCCCTGCACGGGCAGTCGCCGGCGGGTTCGTATTCCTCGAAGGCCGGCACGGGCATCTCCGTGGCGCGGGTGAGTGCGGGTAGCGGCATCGGCGCCGACGCCCCTGTCACTGTCTGTGTCGCTGTGGGCTTCGCTTCGTGCACATGCGTCGGAGGCTGCATCGTCATGCGGTTCCGTCACTCCCCTGCTCGTCCGCTGGTCGGCCGGGACCGCGTCTGACGGGGCATCAGAATCAGCCCGGCCCAGACATATCGTGCACGACAAAACCCCCAAACATGGGTTAATCGGACAGCGTGGGCGCGGCCTGTCACGAGCACGGGTGCGGGTGGGGTAGAGTTTTCCCTGTCACCAAGCGCCGCTAGCTCAGTTGGTTAGAGCAGCTGACTCTTAATCAGCGGGTCCGGGGTTCGAGTCCCTGGCGGCGCACAGACGCAAAGAAGCCCCCGTAGCGAAAGCTACGGGGGCTTCTTCGTTCACCTCGTTCCGCAGGGGCCTAGGCCGCCGCTCCCGAGCGGATTCCGGCGCCCGTGAGGTACGCCGACACCACCACGTTCGCCGAGTACTGCCTGGCCGCCTTGTCGTACGCGCCGCCGCAGGTCACCAGCCTCAGCTCGGCCCTGCCCTTGACCCGCGGGCCGTAGGCCTTGGCCGGGTCGAAGCCCGCGCGCTCGTGGACCTGTACGTCCTCGACCGTGAACTCGGCGACCGAGCCGTCCGCCCGGACCACGCGGATCTTGTCGCCCGGCTTCGCCGAGCTCAGTCCGTAGAACACCGCCGGCTTCGACTGCGTGTCCACGTGCCCGACCATCAGCGCGGTCCCGGCCGTGCCGGGCTGGACTCCGCCGCGCCACCAGCCGACCGTCCCCGGGTTCTCGTACGGGGGCGGCTCGATCGCCCCCTGTGTGTCCAGGTCCCGGGTGATCACCGGGGCCTGGATGCCTATGGACGGTACGTCGACCCGTGCGGGCGGCGCCGGCCCCAGCGGGACGTGCGCCGTCGGCAGCCCCGGGGTCGCCGGCCCTCCGGCCTGGCCGGGGAGCGGGCTCGGCACCCCGGTGATCTCCCGGCCCCACAGCCACAGGCCCAGGACCAGCACCGACCAGGCGGCGAAGGTCAGCAGCCGGGAGCCGCCGGAGCTCCTCGGCTCCCCGCTCACCCCGCGCTCACTCGCCGCTGCGACGGCGGCGCAGGCTCAGCGCCCGGCCGGCGACCGCCAGGGTGGCCACGGCGGCCAGCACCGCCCCGATCACCGTGTGCGGCAGACCGGGGCCGTCGCCCGTGTGGCTCTTCTTCGCCGCCGCGGCCAGCTGGGCGGAGTCCGCGGCCTTGGCCTGCTCCGCCGAGCCCGCGTCCTTCTTCGCCTTCGCGGCGATCTCCTCGGACATGCCGCCGCCGCCCGCGTGGACCGGCCAGACCGGCGTGTGGTGGGGGTTGGGGTTGTGCTCGCGACGGTGCTCGATCTCGACGGAGCCGAACTCCTTCTCGTCGCCGCGGCCTCCGCACTTGACCCGGATGGGGTGGCGCCCGGGGTCGGCCCAGGAGCGGATCATCGCGTCGCCCCACAGGGTGTGTCGGTCGTCGCGGCCGCTGGAGAGCCGGACCTCGGAGACGAAGACGGGTGACTGGGCGACTGCCCAGTCGTCGTCGCAGCCGCGGACGCGCAGTTTGACCTGCGCCCCCGGCTGGGCCGGATTGGGGTCGGCCGAGACGCTGCCACGGTTCCACTGCTCCTCCGCGAAGGCGAAGGGCGCGGTCGCGGCGGAGAGGGCCGTCAGGGCGACGGCCAACCCGGCGACACGGAGAGCGATCAGATCACTGCGCATGGTGAACCTCCTCAACAAGGAGATTCACGCGCGGCGCGCCGCTCCGCATCCGGAGCGGCGCTCTCTTGGCCCGTACGTGTCAGCCGTACGCCCTAATAGCTGGGCCGGTCGGACGAGGCCGAACGGGGCTACTGGGGTCCCGGCGGGGCTCAGACCAGGTCGACGAGGTCCGCGATGGAGTTGACCGTCTTGGTCGGGCGGTACGGGAACTTCTCGGTGTCCTCTTTGGACGTCAGTCCGGTCAGCACGAGGAAGGTCTGCATGCCCGCTTCCAGCCCGGCCAGGATGTCGGTGTCCATCCGGTCGCCGATCATCGCGCTGCTGTGCGAGTGCGCGCCGATGGCGTTCAGGCCGGTCCGCATCATCAGCGGGTTGGGCTTGCCGGCGAAGTACGGCTGCTTGCCGGTCGCCTTGGTGATCAGCGCGGCGACCGCGCCCGTGGCGGGCAGCGGGCCCTCGGTGGAGGGGCCGGTCTCGTCGGGGTTGGTGCAGATGAAGCGGGCGCCCGCGTTGATCAGGCGGACCGCCTTGGTCATCGCCTCGAAGCTGTACGTGCGGGTCTCGCCCAGGACCACGTAGTCGGGCTCGTGGTCGGTCAGGATGTAGCCGATGTCGTGCAGGGCGGTGGTCAGGCCGGCCTCGCCGATGACGTACGCGGTGCCGCCCGGACGCTGGTCGTCGAGGAACTTCGCGGTGGCCAGCGCCGAGGTCCAGATGTTCTCGACCGGGACTTCCAGGCCCATCCGGGACAGGCGGGCCTGGAGGTCGCGCGGGGTGTAGATGGAGTTGTTGGTCAGCACCAGGAAGGGCTTGCCGGACTCGCGCAGCCGGTTGATGAAGGCATCGGCGCCGGGGATCGGAGTGCCCTCGTGGATGAGGACCCCGTCCATGTCGGTGAGCCAGGATTCGATCGGCTTGCGCTCTGCCACGGGACTGTTCTCCGCTCTCGGTGGCCTCTGACCACGGTGACCTCTGGTCTCTACCACCTTATCGGGGCCGGGCCGTGAACGCGTTCGGCGTCCACGGCCCGGACCGCACGGCAGAACGGGACGGGGTGCGAAGGTCCCGTCAGCCGAGCTTGACGTTGTCGACGGTCCAGTACCAGTTGTTGCTGCCGGCGTAGCGGAAGCGGACCTGGACGTCGGTGGCGCCCGCCGGGACCTGGAGCGCGATCGACTCGGACTTGGCGACCGCGTCGGCGGTGTAGCTCTTGACGACCGACGGGGTGCCGCCGTTGTAGGAGACCAGGACCTGGGCGGTCTGGCCCGCCTCGTGGTGGTAGTGCGTCTGGAAGGTCAGGTTCTTCACCGAGCCGCCGGTGACCGGCCACTTGGGGGTGATCAGGGTGGAGTCGTAGGAGCCTGTGTGGCTCTTGTCGTCCCACTCGTCGGAGTCGGCGACGGCGAACACGTCACGGGAGCGGACGTTCAGCTCGCGCCACTGGTCGCGCTGCGACTGGCTCCAGAACTCGTCGGTGGCGAAGGCCCATCCGGCCCACTCGGTGACACCGCCCGTGCCCATCTTGGAGTTGTCGATCGACCAGCCGGCCGGCGGGGTGTGCGTGAACCCCTTGGTGGCGGCCGGGATGCCCGTCTCGTCCACGCGCGCCTGGAGGACCGGGCGCAGGGTGTCGAAGGGGTCGTTGTCGTCCGGGGCGTCCAGCGGGATGCCGTCGATGGCGGAGCCGGCCGGGACCCCGACCTGGGACAGCGCGGTCGCCGCCACGTCGACGAGCTTCACGTCATTGCGTACCGAACCGGCCGCGATGCCCGCGCCCTTGGCGATGACGAAGGTGCCGCGCTCCTGGATGGTGGAGCCGCCGTGGCCGCCCGCGTCGGTGTGGCCGTGGTCGGTGGTGACCAGGATCTTCCAGTTCTCCTGCCCGTACGTGGGGCGCGCCTGGACGGCGGTGAGGAGCTGGCCGATCAGCTTGTCCACGCGGCCGATCGTGTTCAGGTACTCCTGGCTCGCGGCGCCGGAGGCGTGGCCCGCGTGGTCGATCTCGCCGAAGTAGACGAAGGCGGCGTCGGGGTTCTGGTCGCGGAGTTCGGCGGCGGCCGCGGCGGCGATCTTCGGGTCCTCGCTGCCGTAGCCGTCGCGGTCGCCCTTGAGGCTGAGCCGCTTGTCGACCTTGGCCGAGAAGATCGGGCCGTTCTGGTCGGTGGAGGTGATGGGCTCCCAGTCGGCGGCCGCGTAGGTGTTGAGCTCCGGCTTCGCGTTCTCGATGCGGGTCAGGAAGTCCGGGTAGGCCGTGTAGTTCTTGCCCGTGAAGGAGTTGTCCTTCACCCCGTGCTTGTCGGGCCACACGCCGGTGGCGATGGTCGACCAGCCGGGGCCCGAGGAGGTGGCGGCCATCGGGTTCGCGTACAGGGTGCTGCGTGCGGTCAGGCCCTGGGCCATCAGGCCGTTCAGGTTGGGCGCGTCGGCGGCCTTGACGCGGTCCAGGACCGTTCCGTCGATGCCGATCACGAGGACCTTGTTGGTGGTGGCGGCCTCGGCGGCGGCGGGTGCGGCGGTGGCCGCGGCGCCGAGGGTGGTGGCGAGCAGGGCCGTGGCGGTGGCGGCCACGGCGAGGGCGCGTCCTGACAGGACAGTGGGCACGTACTCCTCCGGGAGTAATCGTGGGAGAGGACTCAGGGGGACATACCTCGGGTCCGGACCGAAGGTGCGGTCTTCGGTCCAGACCCGTTATGCAAGCGTCACTATCCCGGTCGTGGGTGACCGGGAGGCGACCAGTCGGCTGCCGGTCAGCTTCCGGTCGCCGACTTCCACGCGTCGACGTAGCCGGTGAGGTTCTTGTCGATATCGGTCCAGTCCGGCTCGAAGATCTCGACACCGGTCAGGATCTTGGTGAGTTCGACGGCGTTGGCGTCGGTGGGCTTGACGTCCGTGCGGGCCGGGAAGCCGCCGCCGACCGAGCTGACCAGCTTCTGGGCGTCCTCGCTCAGCATGTAGTCGAGGAGCTTCTTGCCGTTCTCGGTGTGCGGGGCCTTGTCGACCAGGCCGGCCGCGTACGGGAGGGCGAAGGTGGTGGGCTTGCCGCCGTCCTTGGCCGGGAACCAGATGCCCAGGTTCGGCATGGACTTGGACTGCGCGAAGTTCATCTGGACGTCGCCGTTGGCGACGAGCAGCTCGCCCTTGTCGGTCTTGGGCGCGAGCTTGGAAGTGGAGGAGGACGGGCCGACGTTGTTGGCCTGGAGCTTCTTCAGGTACTCGTTCGCCGGCTCCTTGCCGCCGAAGTCGTGCATCGCCTTGATGAGCACGGCGGTGCCGTCGCCCGCGACGCCCGGGGTGGAGTACTGCAGCTTGCCCTTGTACTTGGGGTCCAGCAGCTCTTCCCAGGTCTTGGGGGCCTCGGCGAGCTCCTTCTTGTTGTAGACGAAGCCGAAGTAGTTGTTGACGACCGAGGTCCACTTGCCGTTGGCGGCCTTGTCGGCGCCGTTGACCTTGTCGGAGCCCTGCGGGGTGTAGGCCTGGAGCAGGCCCTTGCCGTCGGCCTGCTGGATGAAGGGGGGCAGGGTGATCAGCAGGTCGGCCTGCGTGTTGGTCTTCTCGCGGACGGCGCGCTGCACCATCTCGCCCGAGCCGCCCTCCACGTACTTGACCTCGATGCCGGTCTTCTTCGTGAACTCGGCGAAGACCTTGTCGTACCAGCCGTCGCCCTTCTCGCTCTTGAGGCCGTCGGCGCTGTAGACGGTGACGATCTTCTCGCCGCCGTCCTTGGAGTCGGCGGAGGAGGAGCCGCCGCACGCGGTGAGACCGGCGGCGAGGGCGAGGCAGCCGGTGACGGCCGCGGTGACGCGCAGGTACTTGTTGCTGGGCATGGAACTTCCTTACGGGGAAAGGGAGTCAGCGGGGATTTCAGCGGGTGGAGCGGCAGGGGTTCAGCGGTACGTGGCCTTGGTGCGGACACGTGAGACGGCCAGGAGGACCAGCAGGGTGGCGGCCATCAGGACCACGGCGACGGCGGAGCCGCTGAAGAGCGAACCGCGGTCGGTGGCGGTGAAGATCCGGACCGGGAGGGGCATCCAGTCCGGCGGGTAGAGCATCATCGTGGCGCTCAGCTCGCCCATGGACAGGGCGAAGCAGAGTCCGGCGGCCGCGGTGAGCGACGGCAGCAGGAGGGGGAGCTTGACCCGCCACAGTACGTACGCGGGGCCGGCGCCCAAGGAGGCCGCCGCCTGTTCGTACGCGGGATCGAGACGCACGATGGCAGCCGAAACCGACTGGTAGGCAAACGCCGTGACAAGAATCGTGTGCGCCAGGATCACGATCGAGCTGGTGCCGTTGAGCAGCAGCGGGGGCTTGCTGAAGGCGACGAGCACGGCGAGGCCGACGACCACGGACGGCACGGCGACCGGCAGCATGAACAGCGCGTCCAGGGACCGCTTGCCGCGCCTGCGCAGCCCCGCGGCGGCGAGCGCCGCCCAGGTGCCGACGGTGAGCGCGAGCAGGCTGGCGACCAGGGCGGTGACCAGGGAGGTGGTCAGGGCCTGGAGGGATTCGCCCTGCACGGCGGCGGCGTAGTTCCCGGTGGTCGGGCCGGAGGGGAAGGCCCCGGACCAGTGGGTCGAGAAGGAGGCGGCCACCACCACGAGCAGCGGCAGCGCGAAGAGCGGCAGGAAGAGGAGTCCGAAGAGGCTCCAGGCGGCCCAGCGGCCGGCCTTGCTATGCACCAGCACGCTTGCTCACCACCCGGTAGAGGCCGAACAGGCCGACGGAGATCGCGATGTTGACGACGGCCACCACGCAGGCGGCCGAGTAGTCGGATTCCAGGATCGCCTTGCCGTAGATGAGCATCGGGAGCGTGGTGACGTCCTTGGCTCCGGTGAACAGGACGATCCCGAACTCATTCAGGCACATGACCAGGACGAGGCTGCCACCGGCGGCGAGCGCCGGGAGGGACTCGGGGAGGATCACCCGCCGGACGATCCGGGCGGGTTTGGCGCCGAGCGAGGAGGCCACTTCCAGCTGTGCGGTGTCCAGCTGGGAGAAGGAGGCCAGCAGCGGGCGCATCACGAAGGGGGTGAAGTAGGTGATCTCCGCGAGGAGGACCCCCCACGGGGTGGCCAGGAAGTGGAAGGGCCCGTCCGTGACTCCGAAGACGTCGGTCCACAGCCCGTTGGCCATGCCCACCGTGCCGTAGACGAAGAGGAGGGCGAGGGTGATGAGGAAGGAGGGGAAGGAGAGGAAGACGTCGATGAACTTGGCCACGGCGCGCGCCCCGGGGAAGGGGACGAAGGCGATGACCAGCGCGAGCGCGAAGCCGAGGACCAGGCAGCCCGCGGTGGCGCCGACGGCCAGCCACACCGTGGTGCCGAGGGCTTCGCGGAAGGAGTGCGAGGCGAAGACGGAGGCGTAGGCGTCGAAGGCCCCGCCGCCGTTCTCGGGGCTGAGCGACTGCTGGACGACCAGCGCGAGGGGGTAGAGGAAGACGGCGGCGAGCACGGCCACGGGAGGCACCGCCCACAGCCAGCCGGGCACGGTACGGGGCCCTCGTGCGGCCTGGGCCGCAAAGCCGCCCGGGGATCCGGCCGGGGGTTCGGGCTCGCCCGGGGCAAGGCTTCGTACCTGCTGGTGGGGAACGGAGACAGCCTCGGGTTCGGCTGTCGGATCCGGGGGGCGGTGGGCCGTTGCCGGGTGGTCAGCCATCGGATACCCCCGCGGACAGCAGGACCGCGTCCCTCGGCTCGAAGTGCAGGGTGACGTGGTCGCCCAGGGCCGGGGTCTCGCGGAGTTCGGGCAGGTCCGCCTTGACGCGGTGGCCCTCGATGTCCACGTAGAGGCGGTGCGTGGAGCCGCGCCACTGGACCTCGGTGATCGTGCCGGACAGGGCGTTGGGTCCGGCGCCCAGGCCGAGCAGGTGCGGGCGTACGCACAGGGTCGCGCTGGCGCCCACGGCCGCGCGGCCGGGGTCGAGGGCGAGCGGGTGCCCGGCGAACAGCGCCCCGCCGTCGGCCACGGTGACCGGCAGCAGGTTGGCGTTGCCGACGAAGGAGGCGGTGAACTCGGTGCGCGGGGCCCGGTACAGCTCCTGCGGGGTGCCGCAGTCCTGGAGGCGGGCCTGGTCCATGACCGCGATCCGGTCGGCCAGGGTCAGCGCCTCGACCTGGTCGTGGGTGACGTAGAGAATCGATACTTCTGGCAGTTCGCGGTGGAGCCGGGCCAGTTCGGCGAGCATCCCGGAGCGCAGCTGCGCGTCGAGCGCGGACAGCGGCTCGTCGAGCAGCAGCACCCCGGGACGGATGGCGAGCGCGCGGGCGATGGCCACCCGCTGCTGCTGGCCGCCGGAGAGCTCGCGCGGATAGCGCCTGGCGTAGGCCGCCATCCCGGTCATCTCCAGCGCCTCGGCGACCCGGCCGGGGATCTCGGCCTTGGGCGCCTTCTGCGCCCGCAGGCCGAAGGCGACGTTGTCGGCGACCCGCATGTGCGGGAAGAGCGCGTACTGCTGGACGACCATGCCGATGCCGCGCTTGTGGGGCGGCAGCGCGGTGACGTCCCGGCCGCCGATCAGCACCCGGCCCGAGGCGGGCCGCACGAAACCGGCGACCGCGCGCAGCGCCGTGGTCTTGCCGGAGCCGGAGGGGCCGAGCAGCGCCATGACCTCGCCCGGTTCCACGGTCAGGTCGAGCCGGTCCAGGACGGTGTTGCCGCCGTAGGCGACCGAGACCGCGTCGAAGCGGATGCCGCTCACGCGCCGGACTCCCGCTCCTGCTCGGCCAGGACCGCGGGAAGTTCGGCGACGGAGGCCAGGACGTGGGTCGCGCCGTGCCCGGTGAGGGCCGCGCGGTCGTGGGCGCCGGTGAGGACACCGGCCACGATCCCCGCGCCGGAGCGGACCCCGCTGAGCATGTCGTACGCGGTGTCGCCCGCGACCACGATCTCGCGCACGCCGTCCACGGCGCCCGTGCGCAGGAAGGCGGCCAGCACCATGTCCGGGTAGGGCCGGCCGCGGCCGCCCGCGTCGGCGGGGCACAGGGTGAGGTCGGCGAGGCCCTGCCAGCCGAGCGCGTCGAGGATGGCGTCCTGGGTGACGCGGGCGAACCCGGTGGTCAGGACCACGGTGCGGCCGTCGGCGCGGAGCTTCTCGATGGCCTCGCGGGCGCCGGGGATCGGGGCGATGAGGCCGCCGTCCACGAGCTCGCCGTAGGCCTCTTCGAAGGCGGAGTTGGCGCGCTGGGCGAGCTCTTCGGTCCCGAAGAGGTGGCGGAAGACGGAGATCTTCGACTCGCCCATGGTGTCGCGGACGTACTGGAGCTTCGTGTGGTGGTCGGCGCTGCCGGGCTCGACGCCGAGGCGTTCGGCGGCGCGCTCGAAGGCGCGCTCGACGAGGCCGCCGTCGGCGACGGTGGTGCCGGCCATGTCGAGGACGACCAGCCGGTGGGTCCGGGCGTCGGTGTGGGGGGTCGTCGCGTGGGGGGTGTTGTCGGTCATCGTGCTTACCAGCCCAGTTCGTTCGCGGTGGTCTCGGCTATGGCGGGCGAGCAGGTCATGCCCCGGCCGCCGGGTCCGGTCACCAGCCAGACGCCATCGCGCACCTGCTGGCGGTGGACGACGCGGGTGGTGTCGGTGCACTGCGCGTACACGCCCGCCCAGCGGTGCTGGATCTTGGGCAGCGGGCGGCCCAGGAAGGATTCGACCACCTCGGTGAGGTGCTCGTAGGGGTCTTCGAGGGTGTCGAACGCGAAGGGGTGCTCGTACTCGTGGGTGTCGCCGATGGTCAGTCCGCCGTCCTTGCGCTGGACCATCAGCAGCTGCATCTTGTGCGCGGCGGCGATCGGCGCCTGGGCCTGCTCGGCGTTGAGCTCGTCGAGGGCCCGGCTCTTGTACGCGGGGTAGTAGCGGAAGCTGTCGGCGTCGGCGACCGAGGTGGTCAGGGACTCGCCGAGGGGGGCCGTCTGCATCATCTGGAGGCGGACGCGGCGCACGGGCAGTTCGGGGGCCAGTTCGCGGACCAGGCCGGACAGCCAGGCGCCGGTGGCCAGGACGACGACGTCGCCGCGGTGGACGTCACCGTGGTCGTCGCGGACGGCGGGGCCGGCTCCGTCTTCCAAGACGTCGCGGACCTCGCGTCCCGGGAGGAAGGTGTAGCGGCCGGAGGCCTTGAGGGCTTCGCGCAGGTGGAGCTGGGCGGTGCGCGGTTCGACGGCCGCGTCCCGCTCGCACCACAGGGCGGCCTCGAACGCGCCGCGCAGTGCCGGGTTGATCGCCCGGGCCTCGGCGGCGGTGACCAGTTTGTAGCCGCGGGCGGCGGCGTCGGGGCGGGCGACGGCCGCCTCGGCGACCGCGTACTCGCGGGCGTTGCGCACGGGGGTCAGGGAACCGATGGCGCGGAAGCCCAGGCCGGGCACCCGCTCGCCGATCCCCTCCCAGAGCTCGCGGGCCCGCAGGGCGGTGTCGAGCTCCTCGCCCCCGGCCCGCCCGCTGACCCATATCTGGCCGAAATTGCGCAGTGACGCGCCCCGGGCCTCGGCCTCTCGCTCGATCTGGACGACCTCGTGGCCGCGTTCGACTGCTTGCCAGGCGTGCATGGTGCCTACCACGCCGCCTCCGACGACTATGACTCTCACGTCGTCCACGGTGTCGGCGGAGCGTGACCCGGGAGGATCCGGCGGGCGACCTCCCGGTGAACAGCCTCCAACGCTTGGACTAGACCCGTTATCATTACGTGATGTAGATGCGCCCTTTTTGGGGCGGGTTGGGGAGATTGACGGGGACTACTCGGGCCGCAGGTGGGTCGTGAAGCTGAACCGGTCGCCACGGTAGAGCGAACGCACCCGCTCCAGCGGCCGGCCGTCCTGGTCCCGCGAGAAACGGTGGATGAGCAGCATCGGGAGCGCCGGCGGGGTACCGATCAGCAGGGCCTCGCGCGGGGTGGCGAGGACCGTTTCCAGCTTCTCGTCCGCATCGCCGAAGGAGATGCCGAGGCTGTCGCGGAGGTATCCGTAGAAGGAGGAGTCCGGCTGGAAATCGATGTCGAGGCGGGGCGCGCGGGCGACCCGGAGGTACGTGCTCTCCAGCCCGACCCGCTCGTCGTCGGCGAGCAGCACCCGCTCCAGATGCCAGATCGGCTCACCGGGTTCGGCGCCGATTCCGGTGGCGACGTCGGGCGGGCAGGGGAACCGCTCCAGGCCGATCAGATTGCGGCCGGGCCGGCGGCCCTGGCGGCGCACGCCCTCGGTGTAACTCGCCAGCGACAGCGGCTGTTCGAGCTTGGCCCCGGCGACGACGGTGCCCCGGCCGGAACGGCGCAGCCGGCCTTCCAGCAGCAGCTCGCGCAGGGCCTGGCGGACGGTCTCGCGGGAGACCTCGTACTGCTCGGCGAGATCCCGTTCGGTGGGCAGCAGGCCGCCCTCGCCGAGCTCGTCGAGCAGCCCGGCGATGCGGGCCTTGACCGCGTAGTACTTGGGGATGCGCCCGTGCTCCGGAATGCCGGACCGGACGGGCAGGCCGGGCTGGTGGTGGTGCGCGTACTGGATCGGTTCTTCCACCCTCGGACTCTACGTGGACTGCGCGCGGGGGCTGCCGTCAGCCAGACGTCAGGAGGGGGTGGATCCGGCGGACTTGGCGCGCAGGCGGCGGGCGCCGAGGAGGAGTCCGCCGCCCGCGGCCAGGGCGGTCGCGGCTCCGGCGCCGTACGTCCAGGCCTCGCGGCTGCGCCCGGTCTGGGCCAGCGCTCCGGCTTCGCCGGTCTCGGCGTCCGGCCCCTGGACGTCGAAGCGGTAGCCGCCGGCCTCGCCGACCCAGTCGCCGTCGTCCCCCTTGCGCTGCACCAGGGCCGCGTCGGCGACGGCCTCGCCGTGCGGGGCGTTGGGGGCGAAGGCGAGGCGGACGGTGACGGTCAGGGATCCGCCGGGGCCGACGGCGAAGCCCGAGAAGGCGTCGCCGCCGTCGAAGACCGCGATGACCTCGTCCCGGTCGGTGTGCTCCAGGCTGACGGGGAAGGTGCCGGCGTGCGTGCCGGGGGCGTCGAACTCCATCCGGAAATGGGCCGGTCGCAGGGCGCGGGCCTTGTCGGTGAACACCACGACGGGGTGGATGGCCGTGCACTCGCTGCCGGTGGTGTTGGTGAGGTCGAGGTACCAGGTCTGCGCGTCGCCGCCGGTGCGGTACACGGCCGGGCCGCCGCGGATCCGCGCGCCGATGGGGAACTGCGCGCCCTTCCCGTCGCCGCAGCTGGCCTCCACGCGCGAGGGCAGCGCGGGGGCGGGGCGGGCCCCGCCGCCGGTGCCGATGTCCGCGGCCGCGGTGGGGGCGGTGGCCGCGGTGACGGCTACGAGGACGGCGGAGAGGGCAAGGGCTTTGCGCAGTCGCATGGAAGACCTTCGCTACTCACCGGACCGACGGACAGGACGATAGTCGGACGAGGCGACAATCACCCCGGCCCTGCCCGCACCCTCCCACGCGCCCGCGAACGCCTGTCCTGCGCCGCGCCTGGGTTGTTCTGGATTCCGCCCGTTTGGCCGATGGCTGGGCGTGGGGATGGGGGCCCGGGGTGCGGTGGGTCCGGGCGGGCGCAGCCCGGGTCTGTGGGTCCGGGCGCAGCCCGAGGCCCGTCCGGGCGCAGCCCGGGGGTGGGTCCGGGCGCAGCCCGAGGCCCGTCCGGGCGCAGCCCGGGGAACGGTGGAAGGGTGGGTAGGGGACATGCCCCGCAGGGCCGATCAGCCGCAGCCTCGCGCCGACCGGGCGGGGACGGCCCCGGCGGCCACCGCGAGCCGAGCCACGGCACGGCACGGGCACCGTTCAGCCCCCGCGCCCGAACAGCGGTGCCAGCACCAGCTCCGCCGCCCCCTCCGCCACGCCGACCCGCGCGAGTTCCACCCGTACGCCCTCGCCCTCGCCCTCACCGCCGGCCAGGGCAACGGACCGCGCCGCCAGCACCGCCCGGACCCCTTCCACGAACATCTCCGGCGCGGCCGCCACCACCCGCCCCCCGAGCAGCACGCGGTCCACGTCGAGCAGCGCCACCAGGTTCGCCGCAGCCTCCCCCACGATCCGGGCCGCCTCCTGCGGCCGGCCGGCCGCCACCGCGTCCAGGCAGAGCACCTCCGCGCACCCGTACCCTCCGCAGCGGCACGGCGGGCCGTCCAACCGCAGCACCTGGTGTCCGAACTCCCCCGCCGCCGAACGCCGCCCCCGGTACACCTCGCCGCCGCCGAGCAGCCGGAGCCCGGCTCCGAGTCCGGTGCCGACGTGTACGTACGCCACGGCTCCTTCGGAGTCGGCGCCCTCGGACCCGACCCCGGGGAGGGTGGCTGCCGCCACGCCCGCGTTGGTGTCCTTGTCCACCCGCACCGGGATTCCGAGCCGCCCCTCCAGTGCCTCCCGCAACGGGAACCCCTCCCATTGCGGATATCCCGTCACCCGCCCCAGCACCCCGCTGCGCCAGTCCAACGGCCCGGGCGCGGCCACGCCGACGCCGAGGAGCGGCCGGTCACCGCGTACCCGCGCGACCGCCCGTACCGCCTCCTCCAGTACCGCTTCCGGGCCCGCCCCGAAGTCCAGCGGGCCCCGCCACCGGGCGACGGCTCGGCCCGCCAGGTCCACCCGTACCGCCGTGGCCTCGTCGCGGTCCAGGTGCAGCCCGACCGCGTGGCGCGCCTCCCGGACCAGCCTCAGCAGGGTGCGCGGTTTGCCGCCCGTGGACGCCTCGCGCCCGGCGTCGGCCACCAGGCCCTCGTCCCGGAGCCGCGCCGTGATCTTGCCGACGGCCTGCGGGGTGAGCCCCGTACGGTCGGCGAGGTCGCCGCGGCCGAGCCCGACGGGGCCGGCTCCGCGCAGCAGGTGCAGCACCAGCGCGTCGTTGTGCCCGCGCAGCGCCGGCAGATTCACGCCGCTCCCCATGCCCCTGCTACCCCTGTCCACCTGCCCATTGTCCACCCTCCTTGCACTTAGGAAACACTGTTGCCAAAGTGGAGGCATGAACGACACCACCCCCTCCACTCCCACGACCCCCCTCCGCGTAGGACTCATCGGCTACGGACTGGCCGGTTCCGTCTTCCACGCCCCGCTCGTTTCCGCGACCGACGGCCTCGTCCTCGACACCGTCGTCACCTCGGACCCGGGCCGCGCGGCCCAGGCGCGCGAGGCCTACCCGGGCGTCCGCATCGCCGGCACCGCCGACGAGCTGCTCGCGCAGAGCCCCGCGCCCGACCTCGTCGTCATCGCCTCCCCGAACAAGACACACGTCCCACTGGCCACCGCCGCCCTCACGGCCGGGATCCCAGTGGTCGTGGACAAGCCGCTCGCCGCCACCGCCGCCGAGGCCCGCGAGCTGGCCGCGCTCGCCGACCGGACCGGGACCTTCCTGTCGGTCTTCCAGAACCGGCGCTGGGACAACGACTTCCTCACCCTGCGCCGCCTCCTCGCCGACGGCGAACTGGGCGAGGTCCAGCGCTTCGAGTCCCGTTTCGAGCGTTGGCGTCCGCAACTCAAGGGCGGCTGGCGGGAGTCCGGCGCCCCGGAGGAGATCGGCGGACTGCTGTACGACCTCGGCAGCCATGTCGTGGACCAGGCGCTGGTGCTGTTCGGGCCTGCCGTACGGGTCTACGCGGAGGCCGACGTGCGCCGGCCCGGCGCCGAGGCGGACGACGACACCTTCATCGCCCTCACGCACGCGAGCGGGGTCCGCTCCCACCTGTACGTCAGCGCGACCACCGCCCAGCTGGGGCCGCGCTTCCGCGTCCTCGGGTCCCGCGCGGGCTACGTCAAGTACGGCCTGGACCCGCAGGAGGGCGCCCTGCGCGAGGGGCTTCGGCCCGGCGACCCCGACCGTTCGTGGGGCGAGGAGCCCGAGCACCTGTGGGGCCGGCTCGGCTCCGGGGAGTCGCCGCTGACCGGCGGCGGGATCCCGGTCGCCACCACGCCCGGCGACTACCCGGCGTACTACGCGGCCGTGGCCGCGGCGCTGCGCGACGGCGGACCGGCCCCGGTCACGGCTCACGAGGCGGCGCACTGCCTGGACGTGCTGGAGGCGGCGCGCAAGTCGTCGAGGGACGGTGGCGTCGTGGAGATCCGTCCCGTTGTGTCCGATCCGCAATGAAAACTGGCCGAATGGGTACGGGAGTCGACCTATGGTTTGCTTAAGCGAAAGATCGTCGCATGTGTAAAGAGTGAGGAAGTCTTCCGTGAAGCTGCCCCGGGTCGCGTCGGCCGTCATCGCCGCGGCAATAGCCCCCGCCGTCCTGTTCTCCTCTCCGGCCTTCGCCACCGACGCCTCGTCACCCTCCGCTCCCCCGGCGCCTTCTGCACCGGACCAGGGTGCGACGGGGAGCGTCGGCACGAAGGACGGCGGTACGGAGAACGGCGGCGCAGGGAACGGCGGCGCCGGGAACGGCGGCGCGGGGAACGGCGGCGCCGGGAACGGCGGCGCGGGGAACGGCGGTGCCACGGAGGACGACGGGCAGGCGGCCAAGGACCGGGCTGCGATCGGGGCGATCCTCGCGGACCCGGAGACCGGCCCGGGTGTGCGCGCGGCGGCGGAGAAGGCGCTCAAGGGAACGGCCGCGGACATGCGGCACTTCCTTGAGGTCGTCCGGGCACAGCAGCAGTTCACGGACGACCGGGTGAAGGTCCTCCGGATCCACAGCGCCGGTGGCGTCGGCGTGAAGCGGGAGGCCGAAAGGGCCCTCAACGCGGGCACACAGGCCGCACTCACGGAGTTCCTCGAGAACGGGCAGCACGTGGCCCGCCTGGAGGACGACAGGTTCGCAATGCTGCAGATGCTGACCGGCGCCGGCAAGGGCATCACCGAACGGGTCAACTACCTGCTCAGCCACGGAACGCGGGAGCAGATCCGCGCGTTCGTCGAGACGGAGCAGCACTCGATCCGCGCGGACGACGACAGGGTCGCGATCCTGCGGATGCTGGAGGACGCGGGACCGAGCCTGAAGGCGGCCGTCCAGAGGCTTCTCGGCAGCAACCCCTCCCCCGCCCAGCTGCGCGAGTTCGTCACGACCACCCAGCACGGGCTGCGCGACCTGGACAACGAGCTCCTGATCGCCCAGATCTCGAGCGTCGGCGGACCCGAGGTGAGGAAGGCCGCGCGGGCGGCGATGCTCGGCACGCCCGAGGACCGCGTCGAATTCCTCAGGACCGGCCAGCACGAGGCGCGCGCGAAGGACAAGGCCGCCGAGGAAGCGGCCAACAAGCCGGACGGCGGCCAGGACGGGAGCCAGGACGAGGGCGACGGCAAGGGCGAGGGCGCGGGCGTCAAGCCGATCGTCGACAACAACGGCACCGCGCCGGGGACCGGCACCGGAAACCATGTGACCCCGGCGGGCGGTGCGTCCGGCAACCTCGCGAGCACGGGCGCGGGCGCCGAGAACGGCTGGCTCGCGGGCGGCGCCGCCACCGCGCTCGCGGCGGGCGCCGGCCTGGTCCTCGTCAACCGGCGCCGCCGGACTTCTCCGTAGCTCCTGTCGGCCTACGGGGGAGGGGCGGCGCCGTCGACGACGGCACCGCCCCTCCCCCTTGAGCTACGCGAACTGCTCGGGCTGCTCGAACTACGCGTCCTTGAACTCCTGGCGCTGACGGCCGAGGCCCTCGATCTCCACCTCGACCACGTCACCGGCCCGCAGGAACGGCTTCGGCTCCGGCTGGCCCGCGGCCACACCGGCCGGGGTGCCGGTGACGAGGACGTCGCCCGGGTACAGGGTCATGAACTGGCTGACGTAACGGACGACCTCGCCGACCGGGAAGATCTGGTCCGAGGTGTGGCCGTCCTGCTTGAGCTCGCCGTTGACCCACAGCTTCACGTCCAGGACCTGCGGGTCCGGGATCTCGTCGGCGGTGACCAGCCAGGGGCCGAGCGGCGTGAAGGTCTCGCAGTTCTTGCCCTTGTCCCAGGTGCCGCCGCGCTCGGTCTGGAACGCGCGCTCCGTCACGTCGTTGACCAGCACGTACCCGCCGACGTGGGCGAGGCCCTCCTCGGCCGAGGCCAGGTAGCGGGCGGTGCTGCCGATGACGACGCCGAGCTCGGCTTCCCAGTCGGTCTTGACGCTCTCGCGCGGGATCAGCACGGTGTCGTCCGGGCCGACCACGGTGTCGGAGGCCTTCAGGAACAGGATCGGCTCGGCCGGCGGCTCGGCGCCGACCTCGGCCGCGTGCCCGTGGTAGTTCAGGCCGATGCCCACGACCTTGCCTATGCGGCCGACCGCGGACCCGATGCGCAGACCTTCGGCGTCGAGCACGGGGAGGTCCCCGGCCGCGGCCGCTTCCCGTACTCGGGACAGCACGGAGTCGTCGGCGAGCAGCGCGCCGTCCACATCCGTGATCAGGCCGGACAGGTCCCGCAGGATGCCGTCCTGGTCGAGCAGCGCGGGGCGCTCCGACCCGA
This sequence comes from Streptomyces sp. NBC_00454, assembly GCF_041434015.1. GTDB lineage: Bacteria > Actinomycetota > Actinomycetes > Streptomycetales > Streptomycetaceae > Streptomyces. Next base: position 2,796,520 of record NZ_CP107907.1, read on the forward strand.
CGGGTCCTACACGCAGCAGCTTCATGGGCATTCTCCCGTGGTCGTGGGTGGTCGACCCATGGGCATGCCCCGGGCCGGACGATGGGTTGCGGCCATCGGAGGATTGGTCGATCCTCCAAGATGTCGACCCAATCCGCAAGACCCTGTTCACAGACTGGAACGGACCCCTCCGGCGATCTCCCGTCCGGCCCGCTCCTTGCGGTACTGGAGCCAGGCCCGCTCGGCCACCGACCAGGCGGTGGTGGTGACCAGGTACAGCCCGGCGGCCAGCGGCACCACGGCAGCCGTGATCAGCGTCCCGAACGACAGCAGGGGCAGTACGCCGCCCAGCTTGCGCATGACCTCCTGCTGCTCGGCACTCACCCCGGCGACCGCAGCCTTGCCCGCGCCCTTCCCGGCAACCGCGGCCTTGCCCGCAGCCTTGCCCGCGGCCTTGCTCCGGCCCTTGCCCCCGCCCTGGCCCCCGCCTCGGCTGCGGCCTCCGCCGCCGCGGCCGACGCCAGCGCCGCGGCCCTGCGCCCGCGGACCGCGCTCCACGCGGCCACCGCCGCGATGGCGGCGAACAGCCCGAGGAACACCAGCCCCTGCGCCCCGAACGGGCCGCCCTCCCCGAGGGCGTCCGTCCACCGGCCGCCCAGCGGGGCGGCGAGCAGCCGGTGACCGAGCAGCTCGTTGGCGGCGCCGCCGATCTCCGCCGAGGAGAAGGCCCGATACATCACGAAGAACACCGGCAGCTGGAGCAGGACCGGCAGGCAGCCGGCCGCCGGGGTCGCCCCGCGGAAGGCGGCCCGGCTGAGCGGGTGCAGCGCGAGCCGCACGAGGACGGTGAACAGCACGATCGCGGCAGCGGTCGCGGACTCGGCCAGCACCGGCTCCAGGAGCTGGCCCAGCAGGGCAACAAGATGAGTGAATACGGACACGTGGGCCCTCCGAGGGGTCTCGTCGAACGTCGAAAGACATGCATTTCGGCGTGACGACCCGCGAGGGGCGACAACGGTGATCAGCGATCACGGATCAACGATCACGGATCAGTGATCGGAAGGATCGGAAGGAGCTGCGCCCCTACGCGGCCGTCGGGACCAGACGGCCGGGCGCCCTGGGCCGCGATCGGCCCGAGGCATCGGGGTCGCGCTGCGGCAAGAACGCCGTGCGCTCCTCGCGATCACGGATCGCGGTACGTATTCGGTTCGGCGGCACGGCCCGGACCAGCCGGGCGGCCAGAGCAGAGGCGCCCACGGCCAGGGTGGCGGCGAGGGCGACCACCACCGCCCCGAGCCCGCCCTCACCGGCGAACAGCCCGAGGAACCCGCCGAGCAGCACGAGCGGCAGCAGCACGGCCACCAGGCGGGCCGGCAGCAGCCGTGCGGGAAGCAGCCGTGCGGGCAGCGGCGACAGCATGCGGCGAAGACTGCTGTGCCCGGCCATGCGAACCACCCCCCTCCGACTCCCACGCACGAACTCCCGTACGACATTCGGTACTCGACACCGATACTAACCCCGCGTGCCCACAACCCGCGGGGGCTGTGGATCACGGGCGAGCACCTCCTCGTCCGGCCGCCGGTCCCCCGCCTCCCGCGGCCCGAACCAGGTCGCCCCCAGCGCCACCGCCAGGTTCGCGCCGAGCGCGACCAGGCCCGCGTTCACGCCCCACACCGGGTCGTTGCCCGTGAAGACCAGCCCGCAGTCGACCCCGACGCCCGCCAGCAGCCCGCTCACCGCGGCAGTCAGCGTGAACCTGCGCCACACCAGCCCCAACAGCAGCATCGGTACCAGTTGCGCCATGCCCTCGTAGGAGATGAGCGAGAGCCTCACCAGGGTGTTCGGCGCGGTGTACGTCATGACCAGCGCGATCGTCCCGGCCGCCACCACCAGCTGCGAGGCGAGCTTCTGCCGCTCGCCCGAGCTCCAACGCGGCACGAGCGAGAGCACGCTGCGCCCCCACATCGTCCCGATGACCAGCATGAACACCGCCATCGGCACGATCGACGACAGCGCCGCCGCCACCCCGATCACCCCCACCGCCCACGCCGGCAGCGAGTCCACGACCAGCTTGAACAGCGCGAGGTTGGACCCGGCGCCCGCCAGTCCCGGAACGACGAACAGCGCGGCCATGCCCAGCAGCATCGGCACGAACAGCAGGACATTGTAGGCGGGCAGCAGGATCGCGTTGCGGCGCAGCGCGTCGGCGTTGCGCGCGCCCAGGTACCCGGCCACGGTGGTCGGGAAGATGACCACGGTCAGCGCGTTCAGCACCGAGGTGGACGCGAACCACGCCACCCCCAGCTCCCCGCGCCCGCCCTCGCCGCTCCCGGCGCCCGGGAGCGTCAGCCACTGCGGCCGCTCGGCCGCGAGCCGGTCGAAGAGTTCCCCGTAGCCGCCGAAGTAGTGCAGGGGCACGTACACCGCGAGGAAGGCGAGCGTGCCGATGACCAGCACGTCCTTGAGGACCGACACCCACGCGCTGCCGCGCAGTCCGCTGACGACGACGAAGCCCGTGGTGACGGCGAAGGCGATGAAGTAGGCCCACTCCAGGGACACCGTCCCGTACGTCACGGTCGAGACCACCACGCCCATTCCGGTGATCTGGAGCTGGATGTAGGGGAGCAGGAAGACCGTGGCCAGGACCGCGACGGCCGCGCCCAGCCAGGGGCGCCCGTAGCGGTGGGCCACCATGTCGGTGATGCCGACGAGGCCGTGGCGGCGCGCATAGTCCCACAGCACGGGCCCGACCACGTACCCGATCGCGTACCCGCAGGACATGTACGCGACCACGTACATCACGGGGGCGCCGTAGTTGTAGCCCCAGCCGGCCGCGCCGAGATAGCTGAAGCTCGTATACCCCTCCCCCGCCATCAGGACCCAGATGAAGACGGTCCCCAGCGAGCGCCCGCCCACCGACCACTCGGCGAGCCCGCCGCCGCCCCCGCCGCGCCCGCGCACCGCGAGCAGCCCCAGCGCGACGGTCGCCACCATGAACACGGCAAAGACGGAGGTCGCGACGGCCGCCGCGCTCACCGGTGATCACCGCGCCAGGTCAGCCACACGGCGAGCGGGGTCACCAGGGTCGACCCGATGAACCAGAGGAGCAGGAACGGTACGCCGCCGGGCCCCGGCTCCACCCGGTTCACGAAGGGCAGCGCCCCGACGAACATCACGAACGGCACGGCGAGCCACAGCAACTGAGGACGTTTCACCCATTTCACACGCACCGCCCCACACTAAGGCGCGCATGCGCAATATCGGCTGCCGCTGCCGCTGCCGCTCGTCAGCGCTTGAGCGTCCCCCACACCACGAGCCGGTACTTGGAGGTGTACTCGGGCGTGCAGGTGGTGAGCGTGATGTACGCGCCGGGCTCGCTGTAGCCGGCCTCCGGATCGACGGTGCTGCGCGGGACCGGCGCGATCACCCCGGTGTCGTGCTCGGTCGTCTGATTCAAGCTCTTCCCCACGACGTACACGTACCTGCGCCCCTTCACATCGACGATCAGCTCGTCGCCCGCCTTCAGCCGGTTGATGTAACGGAAGGGCTCCCCGTGCGTGTTGCGGTGCCCGGCGAGCGCGAAGTTCCCTTCCGCCCCGGGCTGCGCGGTCCCCGCGTAGTGCCCGGCGTACCCCTTGTCCAGGACGGACCGCTTGTCGACCCCCTGGGCGACGGGCACGACCACGCCGAGGCGGGGGATCCGCAGGACCCCGTACGCGCCCTCCTGGGGCGGCGGCTTGCTGACGGAACCGGAACCGGAGCCGGATCCAGGGGCTCGGGCGCTCCCGTCACTCGCATCGCCCCCGCCCGGGACGACGGAATCCTCCTCGGCCGCAGGGTCGTCGGATACCGGCTCGTCGGACGCTCCGGTGGACCCGGAACTCGCCCCGGGGGCACCCCACTCCCCCTCCAGTTCCGCGACCCGCTCGTGCGCGGCGGTGAGGGCCTGCCGGTTGGTCCACCACACCTGGTGCACCACCAGCAACAACACCACCACGCCTACCGTGACGGCCAGTTCACCCGCCGCCCACAGCACCCCCGCGAGACCGGCCCGGCGCGCATGCCACGCCCGCCGGCCCTTCCCCTGCACCACGACCCGCACGCGATCTCGCACGGGCGGCACCCTAAGTCCTCCCCCCTCAACTGACCAGCGGCAGTACGCTGCAAACCATGCGCCCCGACACGCCTGCCGAGCACATCGCCGAAGCCGAGCGCCTCATCCGCACGGCGACCCGCTACCCCGAGGACCAGGAGCCGCTGCTCCTCCAGGCCGCGGCCCACCTCGAACTGGCCGACGAACGCGAACGGGCGAGCGCCCTCTACGACCAACTCCTGTCCAGCGAAACGGTCGACGACCCGTCCCTCATCAAGGCCCTCCAGGCGGCCAACCTCTGGGAGTACGGCCACGAGCCCGAGGCCCGCGCCCTCATCCAGGGCATCCGCGCGGCCGCCCCCTCGGACCCGGCGCCCTGGGAGGTCATCGCCGAAGCCCTGGAGGCCCACGACGAGTTGGAGGCCTCCCACGAGTGCTTCACCGAGGCTGCGACCCTCCTGGCCCCGGACAACGCCCCCCTGACCCCCGCCACGACCGCGCTCCTCACCGGCCGCCACCGCGTACGCCGCCTCCTGGGACTCCCGCACGACGACTGGGACATGGTCGCGGACACCCGTCACATCGGCCCGATCCCGCTGGACGAACTCCACGACCCCAAGCGCATCTGGGCCCTCGGCTCCGACGACCCCGCCGAACTGCGCGCCGAGATCGCCCGCCTGCGCGCCGAACTCGGCGACCGCCGCGCCGCGCTCTCCCGCCCGTTCCCGGTGGCCATCCTCCACTGGCCCGCACGGGAACTCGCGGAGCTCCTCACCTCGTACCCCACCCTGGCGGCGGAGTACCCCTCGCACGACGCCCACCTGGCCGAGGTCGAAGCCTCCCTGCGCGCCCTGGCCGCCTCGGGCACGACCAACCTGGGCATCGTCACGGCAAGCGTCCCCTCCTACGAAGCCTTCGCAGCCTCGGAGAAGACCTCCCCGTCCTCCCCGTCCCTCCTGGCCGAGTACGCCACCACCCTGGCGGCCCGAGGCAAAGCCACCCCCTGGCCCCCGACGGGCACATCCCTCTGCTGGTGCACCTCGGGCCGTCCGTACACGGACTGCCACGGCACCTCGTTCTGAAGTCATGAGGCATCCGGGGGCCGGCATCATGCACCCATGTCAGATGCGGCCCCCTCCTCGCCAGATGTCTCGGCCCGCATGAGCCGCCAGCCATCACGCGACACCGGACCCGAGATGGCGGTACGCCGCCTTTTGCACAGGGCAGGCCTGCGCTACCGCGTGAATGTTCCTGTCCCCGGGATGCCCCGACGCACGATCGACATCGCCTGGCGTGGCGCCAAGATCGCCGTGTTCCTCGACGGCTGCTTCTGGCATGGCTGTCCAGAGCACGCGACACGCCCCAAGGCGAACGCCGAGTGGTGGCGAACCAAGCTGGAAAGGAACATGGCCCGCGACCGCGAAACCAGTGCCCATCTGGAAGCAGCAGGCTGGACTGTTCTCCGGTTCTGGGAGCACGAGGAAGCCGCCACAATCGCCAACACAGTGCGCATTGTCCGACAAAACACCCGCCGCCGGTAGGCCCAAACTCAATGCTTGCTGTCAGTTCCGTCATCTAGCCTGAGCCCTACTTCATCTAGGTGGGAGGGGCGCCTTGTCGGACAAGCAGAAGCTGACGTCGCTGGAGATATGCGCAGGGGCTGGAGGCCAGGCAATAGGACTGGAACAGGCCGGCTTCGAACACACAGCGCTCGTCGAGTACAACAGCGATGCATGCGACACCCTCGCACTAAATCGCAGTCACTGGGAAATATTTAGGCAAGATGTCCGGGACTTCGATCCACCCAGAGATGCTGGTATCAATCACGTCGACCTCCTGGCAGGCGGAGTACCCTGCACGCCATATTCCGAGGCTGGCCAACAGCTCGGGAACAAGGATGAACGCGACCTGCTCCCAGAAGCCCTTCGACTCACAGAGATCCTCCGCCCGAAGGCACTCATGATTGAGAATGTCGAGACTTTGGCGGTGCAGAAGAAGTTTGCGGGCACCCGCAAGGCGCTTTCCGATCGCTTGAGGGATCTGGGATATAGGTTTCACATCAACGTCTTGGACGCCCAAGACTTTGGCGTCGCTCAGAGGCGTCGCCGAACCGTAGTGGTCGCCCTCAGAGACGACATCTCCGCGACATTCCAATGGCCACTGCCCAACTGGGAGCTTGCCCCAACAGTGGGTGAAGTCCTCCAAGAGTCCATGGCTTCGAACGGCTGGTCGGGAGCGGCCGAATGGGCGCGGGGCGCATCCAGCGTCGCCCCCACCTTGGTGGGCGGCTCCATGAAACATGGCGGCGGCGACCTGGGCCCCCGAAGGAGCAAACTCGAATGGGCTCGAATGCGCGTCAACGGCAACTCGACAGCCGCGACTCCCCCTGACCCTAATTTCATCCTCAAGCACAACCACGGAAAGAACGGATGGGAGGGGTATCCCAAGCTGACCTATTCACAAGCGGCTTTGCTGCAGGGGTTCCCACCGGACTGGAGGTTCTCCGGCTCCAGGACGGCGGCCTACAAGCAGATCGGCAACGCCTTCCCCCCACCCGTAGCGCGGGCCGTTGCGTCCTCGATCGCAGAAGCCTTGACCTCTGCGGCAGGAGGCACGGCCGCGTGAATGCACCGGCCTCTACCCTGACCCTGACCTCGGGCGGTCGATCGAGGGGTCCGCGAGTCTGTAGTCTGTCTGCTATGCCCGCCCGCACTTCTGCCCCCCTCAACGTCGTCGACCTCTTCGCCGGCTGCGGCGGCTTCACCCAGGGGTTCCACTCGTACGAGCCGCCCTCGGGTGGACCCTCCCCCTTCAAGACCGTCGCTGCCGTTGAGTTCGACCAGGCCGCAGCAGCCACTTACGCCTCGAACTTCGGCGAAGAAGTCGTCTTTCCTGGAGACATTAAAAAATGGGACCCGACGCCTCACATCGGGAACGTTGATGTAATCCTGGGCGGCCCCCCCTGTCAGGGATTCTCGGGATTGGGGAAGGAAGACCCCAAGGATCCAAGGAATCAACTTTGGCGCGAATACGTGAAGGTTGTATCCGCACTGGAGCCCAAGGTATTCGTCATCGAGAATGTTGATCGATTCTTCAGGTCTGCAGAATATCAGGCCCTGTTGAGGTCAAAGAAAAATGGCCTACTGAGGAAATACAACCTCAGTGAGGGGATCCTAAATTCTGCCGATTACGGCGTCCCGCAGGCTAGAAAGCGGGCGATCGTGATCGCCACACGTCGCGATCTACCCATGATCGAAATCCCGACACCCACCCACACGAAGCACCGGATCGACAGAGAACTAGCCTTGTTCGATCACCCGGGTGGGACATGGGAGACGATCGACGAAATCTTTGCCGAAACCACAAAGATGGAACTATCTACACTACCCGAACGTAAGACAGAATTGTTTAACAGGGAGTTCCCGGGGGTTTTTCTCACCAGCGAACTCCACCTTCGCAGAAATCCAACCGCCCTGTCACTAGCTCGATACCGCGCGATCGGGCCTGGAGGGAACAGGAACGACCTGCGAGGGAAAACCGCTCTCATAGAAGGAGAGGTCGTCGACCTTTCCACGGAGAGCTGGGATCGCCATAACAAGGGCTCCGGTGACGTGATGGGAAGGCTCCGACTTGGTGCGCCTTCTGTGACAATCCGCACCGAATTCTTCAAGCCTGAGAAGGGGCGCTATTTGCACCCTTCAGCGAATCGCCCGATTACACATTACGAGGCCGCGCGCATCCAGGGTTTCCCTGAGACATTCAAGTGGTGCGGCACCAAAGTTCAGATCGCTCGTCAAATCGGGAACGCTGTCCCGATCGGACTCTCAGCCGCGCTTGCCAAGCACCTGCACAACCACCTGTCTCGGGTTGCACAGCACCGATAAAGCAAAGAAGATGGCCCCCACCGCACAGATGAGCGGTGGGGGCTCACTCACTCCACTACTGGCTGTTCGCCCTGCTGCCGAACTGACCGCCGCCTTGCGTCAGGATCCGCTGCTCAACGTTCACGAGCCCCAGTAGAGCTGCAGAAAGTGCCTGCGGGGTGAGCAGTTCCTGAACGTCCTCCTCACCGATTACCAGCGGCTCGCCGTCAATCCCCTTGGCGACCAGGGTGCCGTTGAGACGCTGGGCGTGCACCACGTGAGCCACAGCTTCCTCCCCGTACACCTTCTGAATCAGATCCGCGACCTTCCCCGGGTCGGCCTTCGGCCACACACTCTCCGTCCAGTAATTGATCTCCTGAACGAAGACGGGGTGGCGCTCATTCAGGAGCACGAGACCTCGTGATTGATTGCCATCCTCCATCTGTCGCCCATCCTTCTCGTCATACCGAGCGAGGAATTTGGCTTCGTCCTGTTCGAACCTCTTCCATTTGTAACCCGGGAACCCTCCTCGCAGACGAGCGACACTGCCCGGAACAGAGCCTCCGACCGCCGGCGCCAGGATCTGACGTACGCCTTCGGTGCCGCCCGTGCCGCCCCCAACACCGCGCGCACTCCTCGGGGCAACCACACGTCGCCCCGGAGTCCCCGCAGCCCCCCCACTCGGAAACCCCATGACGAGGCCCGCTGCGGAGCTCAGCAGTCGCGACGCCTTGAACCTCGGGTTGAGGCGGTCCAGGATGCGGGAGAGGTTCTTGGCCATGTCCTTGTCGCCATGCCCCTTGCTCTCCGACCGTGCTTCATCACGAACGCGAGCAAGCTCTTCGGGGAACATCGCAAAGAAGCTGTCTCCCCACCGTTCCCAGGGGAGATCTACACCACCCTTACTCATGAGCATGTTCCGCGAGGCTTGCGTCAGGACGCCCCACTCAGTCGGTCGCGTGTCGCTGTACACAGGAGGGTGGAGAATCAGCCAGGTTCGCCCTCTGATTTCATCCGTGATGCCGAACTGGCGATAGCGGCTCTTCGTCGACTCCGCGTGGTAGAGCTCGCTCTGATAGTCGACTGCGACGACGGGGTGCGGGTTGACGTAGTCCTTGCCGCCCTTGACCGGAGCCTCCGGCTCGGGGACGTAGAACCACTCAGCAGTTGTCCCGTGATCGTCGACAACCACAGACCCGCTGATCGCACTGTCAGGAATGAAGTGGCGAAGACCATAGATCCTGCGGGGGCGCCAAACCATGTCCTGCCCCAGAGGAAGCATGACGGTCTTGTCCTTGCTCCCACGGCGATCGGCGCTCTTGCGCTCATAGAGGTCGAGGACCGTGGTTTCGATCGGCTCACCACTTCGCCGAGGAACATCGAGTAGGCGCCCGTTGAGATAACGGATCAACCCATCCACGGACTCGTTGCGCGAGGGTTCGGGGTCGCCTTGCCAAGTGTCGCAGGTGGCAGAGTTTCCGAGCAGGACCATGATGGTCCCGGTCTCCATCCACGCCGGTTTGATGGCGCCCCAGTCGCACCCGTACTCGGCATCGGCGAAGGGCTCGACCACAGGCACATGGGAGACGAACTCTCCCTCATCGTCGTGTGCACGCCATTCTCGAAGTGCGTAGTTCCCATCCTTGTCCCGATAGATCCAGAGCATCGCGCCCTGAGGATGGTCCCTCGTGTAGCTGATCACGACGACACCGTGTGGATTCCAAGGTAGAACTGCCGACTTGAAGCCCTGGCCGAAGTTGGCATCCATCCCGATCGGCTTGCCGCCGCCACCGAATGTGGTCAGGAAGATCTTGAGGTCCTCCGGCGCCATACCCTCGCCGTTGTCCATGATCGTCCGACGCAGGACACCCTGACTCTCGGCCGCTTGCTCCTCGATGCCGAACTGGATGACTGAGGCGTTGCTCTCCTCGGAGTTCCTCCAGGCCTCTCTGGCCCACTGATAGGGGCCACCTGCCTCGTACGCCTGACGGATCAGCTGATGGGTTGCTTCCGTGGGCACATGAACGTACCTGGGCATCACGCACTCCTTATCCCCTAGAGCGTTCAAGCCCTAGAAGTGTCGGCAAGGACAGCTGCCCTTGCTGCAGAGCACGGTAGACCCAAGCAGCCTCCTCTCGTATACGTTTTCCGGCCGTTCCTCGAACGTTTCCTAACTCAGAAGAGCGTCAGCAGGTCCGCCTGGATCGCATCCCATCCCGCGCCACGGAACAGCGCTACTGGCACGCGACTTGAGCGCCTACCTGGGTCACCCCCGCGGCCACAACAGATGCCGGTGGCCGCGGGTTCGCAGAGTTACTCCTCCTCCACCACGTCCCTATGCCGCCTCGGCCTCCCCCTCGTAGCAGCTCTGGGCACGATCCAGAATGTCGTCCGGGTCGCAGCCCTGGGCAGCCAGCCACTGGAGGACATCGGTGATGAGGTCCGTCACAGACTCCTCCATCGCCTGCGGGCGCCAAACGGCTGCAGGGAACGGACTGTCGAAGAGGTCGCGGTAGGCCGCCAGGACGGCCGCTCCGCGTTGGATCCGCCGGCACTGGCGGTCCGATTGGAGTGCAAGTTCGCACCAAACCGCCTTGCCTGTGGCCGTTAGAACCGTGCCCCAGTCGACCGCCAGGGCGGCCAGCATCTGCAGGCCGCGGCCGGATTCCTCATCACGGGACTGCTGCGCCACCACAGGGGCGCTATGGCTCTTGTCGTGGATCTCTACGCGCAGACGGCCCTCCGTCGGCGTCGGCTCCAGTACCAGCGTCGCGGAGGTGCCAACACCCACATGCTTGATCACATTGGTCGTGAGTTCCGTGACAGCCAGTTGCGCATCGTCAGTGAGGGTCGGAAGGCCCCAGACAGCAAGCTGATCTCTGACGATGCGCCGCAGGAGCGGCAGTTCCACAGGCTCCGCTGCGAACGGCAGAACACAGCGGGATCGGGTATCGACAGTCGGGTATCCGCTCATGGGGCTCCCTCCCATGCCACGACAGCGCCTGCACCAGCCGTATCCGTACGACTGCGCCGCGTAGCGTCACGAGTGGAGTATGGCATTGAGAGATCTCACGATGTAACTTCTCACGAGAATCGTCCGGGTGAATCCCCGACGACACAACGCCCGTCGCACATAACCTTGTTGCCTCCACTCCGGCAGCAGAAGAGCATCTCGGGAGACGGCACCCATGTCAGCCAGAGCGACCACCCGGCGCCGACAGCTCGGGGCGACCATGCGCAAGCTGCGTGCCCGCGCCGGCATGACTCTGGAGGAGGCCGGCAGCCTCGTCGGCGTATCAAAGGCCACCGTCAGCCGGTACGAAACCCAGGAGGGGCCGATCAAGTGGCCCATCGTGGAGGCGTTGTGCCGTGAATACCGGGCCACGGATGCCGAGCGGAAGGCCGTCGTAGAGCTCGCGAAGGGCGTGAAGCGGCAAGGATGGTGGAACTCCATCGCCGACTCGATTCCGGAGAGCATGAATCTGCTGCTCACCCTGGAGGACGAGGCCGTGAGGGAGGACCACTTCAACTGCCTCTACATTCCCGGGCTTCTCCAGACACGCGCCTACACAGAGGCCGTCCAGTACGCCTCGGAGATGAGGCTGCCGCCCGAGGAGATCGAGCGGCTCGTCGATATCCGGATGAGGAGGCAGGAGATCCTCGACCGCCCCAGGCCTCCGCACGTCTGGGCCATCCTCGACGAGTCGGTGATCCGTCGGGTCGTGGGATCGCGGCAGGTGATGCGAGCTCAGCTGGAACGCCTCCTTGAGGCCAACGAATCTCGGCACATCACCTTGCAGGTACTGCCCTTCGCTAGGGGAGCGCACTCTGCCGCCATGGGCAGTTTCGTGATCATCGGCGGCCCGGAGCCGTCCTTGGATGTCGTGTACCTGGACACTCACGTCGGCTCGCTGTTCATGGAGCAGGACGAAGAGCTGGACCGTTACCGGCTTGCTTTCGATTACCTCCGCGCACAAGCGTTGGACATGGCTGCATCATCAGCCCTGATCGAACGCGTCCACGAGGAGTTGTAATGCATCCCGATTCCCCGGCCATAGGCAGCGCCGTCTGGTTCAAGTCCTCCTACAGCGGAGCCGAGCACAGCGAGTGTGTCGAGGCAGCATTCCTCGCTGACTCGACCGCTCTGCGTGACTCCAAGCGACCGACCCGGGGAACCGTTTCCTTCGGGGATGCGGCTTGGCGCGCCTTCATCGATGGGCTGGGGAACCAGTAGCCATAGCCGCAGTCCGCAGCCGCAGAGAAAGCCCTGGAAGATCGCCAGGCACTTCGTGGGGTCACCCGCTCGTCATCAGGCTGGGATGGTGCCCGCATGGTGCTTCGTGGCAGGGTCGGTCTTATGCGGATTTTGGTGATGGGCGGTACCTGGTTCCTGGGTCGGGCGATCGTTGAAGACGCCCTCCGGCGCGGGTGGGACGTGACGGCGTTCAACCGGGGCCGCTCCGGTGCGGTCGAGGGCGCCGACACCGTCCGGGGTGACCGGACCAGCTCCGAGGACTTGAAACGGCTCGCCTCACACGGACCGTGGGATGCCGTGATCGACACCTCCAGCAGCGAGTTCCCTCCCCGTGATGTACTGCTCGCCGCCGATGCCCTGCGCCCGGTCGCCGCTCAGTGGGTGCATATCTCCACGGTGTCCGTCTACGAGGAGTGGCCCCATCACCCGCTCACCGAAGACTCCCCGCTGCTGGAGTGCCCGCCGGACGCCGATGAAGCGTTCGGGCATACCGGTGGCGACGGCAGCCCGACGAAGTACGGGTTCCAGAAGGCAGGGGGAGAAGCTGCCGTGCGCTCCGCCTTCGGAGACGACGTGGCGTTCCTGCGGCCCGGGGTGATCTTGGGGCCTGGTGAGTACGTCGGCCGCCTGCCATGGTGGCTCACCCGTGCCCAGCGTGGCGGCCCGATCGTCGTGCCGGCGCCAGCCGCCCAGGTGATCCAGCCCGTGGATGTGCGGGACGTCGCTGCCTTCGCAGTCGATCAGGCCGCCAGCACCGATGGCCCGGGACAGGCGTTCAACATCGCCCACCCCGAGGGCATCAGCTGGGGCGACTTCATTGCCACGTGCCTGGCCGTCACCGATAGCACCGGCAGCCCAGCGTGGGCCGATGCGGCAGAACTCACCGCGCACGGCGTCAAGCAATGGACGGAGCTTCCGCTGTGGCGCACCCACTCCGGGGTGTGGTCAGTCGGCGCCTCCCGCGCCGTGACGGCCGGGCTTCGCTGCCGTCCGCTCGCCGACACCATTGCCGACACCTGGGCGTGGATGCAGGCAGACGGCCGACCGGTCGAACACCCGCGGTGGGCCGAACACGGCGTGGACCCGGCCAAGGAAGCCCGGATCCTCGCCGCCCTTGGTCACCCGTAGGCATGGGGGCGGGGTCAAGGCTCGATGGCGAGGAGCCCACTTCCCGTACCCAGCTGCCTCGGCGCCGAGAGGCGCCCGAATTCCTCGATCTGTTCGCCGAGCGTGACAGCCACCCGCGTCTCCCTGAACGAGGGGGCCGTCAGAGCTCGGCGCAAACCGCCGGTGCGCTCCAGCAGCCCCGCCACACGCTGTTCCGCCGGGATCGCCCACACCGTCTCCAGCGTCGCTGCCGCCGCGTCCAGGTCGCCCCGGAGCAGCTGCGCGGCGGCGAGGTCGGCTGCGGCCTTGCCGCGTACCGGTACCGACTGCCGGGCCGACGGCCGGGATGCGACCAGATCCAGCGCCCGTTGCGCCGTCACCTCCGCCCCTGCCCCGTCGCCGACGAGCAGGGCGGTAGTGCCGTTGGACATCAGCAGTCGCTCCTCGTTGAAGGCGAACTCACCGCCGACGTCATCGTGCAGGGCGTCCCGCTCGCCGCTGTCCTGCCGCGTGGACGCGATGAGCGCGCGGGTGGCCCGCTCGCGGTCCCCGAGGTGCCCGTGGGCGCGGGCTTCGATGGACAGCAGCCGCCGCCTGGCCGTGTCGCCCAGACCGGCGTAGGCCAGGGCGGTCCGCGCATGCCGTATGGCCTCCGAAGGTCGGCCCGTGAAATAGGCGCAGATTGCCAAGGACCCGGTGGCGTAGGCCCGTAGAGGATCGAAGCGCGCCATCTCCCCGTAGAGGGCCGCCGATCGGGCGAGGCGTGCCGAGTCGTCCAGGGCGCCGAGGTCGAACGCGGCGGTCGACAGCAGCGCGCACGCCTGTCCCGCCACTATCAGCAGGTCCTGCTGCTGCACGGGCACCTTGGTGAGTCCGCGTTGGTGCTCCGCCTCCGAGCGTAGGACCTTCGCCCGCCGGAACACGTCGAAGGCGCTCACGGTGCCGTACGCGCGGGCGAGAAACAGGGCGTCGTCACGGAGCTGGTCGATGGTCGTGTCGGATACGGACTGCGCGGCGGCAGCCCCCGCCTCATCAGCGGCGTCACGTGCGGTCATGGCGATTTCACTTTCGAGGTCGTACGCAGTGGGAGCCACCGAGGTCGAGGTCGACAGTGCGGGCGGCGGCCCGAACAGTGACGTGGCCTCCACGTCGAAGAGCTGCTCCAGTACCCGGCACGTGTCCGGTCCGGGCATGGTTTTGATCCGGCCCGACGTCCACCGCCGGAACTGTGCCTCCGAGACCGACATGCCCCGCACGTCGGCCTGTGAGGCCGCACGCTCGAACGCCGTGACGAAGTCCCTGTAACGCCAATGCCGTTGCTGGACTAACACGCGCAGCAGCGTCGCCGGATCGCCCATCGGTCGCTCCCTCAAGGTCAGGAGACGGGCCACATCGCGCCCCGTTCCACTTCGTGCCTACTGGCCAACACCCCTGCTGCGCAATGAAATCCGTGCAGATGACATCGCGGTGCCACCTCCATGACACCCCGATCACCCTGGCGAGCACCAGATGACACCAACCGCATCGTGGTCGTGACACCCGCACCAGAGGGACTCTTACGCCACCTCGAAGACCCCCGGCGAAAGGGAGTGGGACGTGAGCAGCCCCCGGCTTCCCCGACGAACCCCCGGCGCGAGCAACACCCGCTACGAGGCCGTCGTGTCCCCGTACCTGGAGACGGACGCCAGCACCCCGTCGGAGCGCCGCGGTCTGCCCAGGGCCGCCGAGGCGTTCCGTAGCAGGAACGGCGATCCCTCCACCTGGAGCTCCGCCCAGTTCGACGCCTTCCTCGGCCTCGGCGGAGCCCAATGAGCACGGCTGGGGAGGCGAATGTCTGGGTCACGGAGGACACCGGGCACCGGCTCCTCGGCCAGGACGTCGCCCACCCCGCCAGCGGACGTCGCGGAACCGTGGGTGCAGTCCTGATCTACGTATCGAAACTCACCGATAGGCCGGCCAGGAAGGTGGCCCACATGCGCCCGCTGGACCACTCGGGTCGGGAATGGACCGCCGATCCGGACACTCTCCAGCTCCTCCAGCCGATCACCCACTCGGCACAGACCAGCCGCACGAAGGGCTGAACAGGCTTCCCGACCGGTGCTGATCAAGCGGTCGGCACCGGTGGGGAACGGCGCCCCGGGCGCCATGCACGAAACCGGCGAGGTGCCACACGGCACCAGACCGGCGGCACCAGAGCGGATCCAAGCTGCCCGTCCCGGGCAGTCACCCTTCCACCAAGGAGATCAGCTATGCCGAAGCCCAGGAAAGAGAAGCAGAACCACCTCATCTACGCGGACGTCGTGGACTCCAAGTCCAAGGCGGGCGTGTGGATGGGTGAGCGTGCTTCCTTCCGCGACAAGCAGGGCCGCATCCTGGAAGCCCTGAAGGACCGCACCGACTGGGTCAGCCTGGAGGGCGCGGTCATGGTCATCAGCACCGAGCCGGCCGGTCTCACGGTCATCGCGCCGAACCCGACGCTCCCCGGTGTGATCGTCCTCTCCGACGGCGGTTCCCCCGCGGCCTCCGCCCGGCTCCAGGCCGACGCCGAGGACAAGGTCCGCGCCGTCATGGCCGAGCTGGGCATCGCCGAAGAGGAATCGGCGGCCTGACCCAGTGGCCGCTCCCCAGCTGCTGTGGGGGAAATACTTCCAGTACGACCGGGACGGCGAGGCTGTCCTCCTCGACCCGGTCACGCTGGAGAGTGTGCTTCTCGACTCCGGCGAGGTCTCTGACCTCGCCGGGGTCCCCCCGACCGCGACCCACTTAGCCCTCGCCGGGCTCGGCTTCACGAAGGACGGCCCCGCGGCCGACCGCCGTGAAGCACTCCACCACCGCCTCCACACCCTGGGCATCGACCCGACGCCGCGCAGGATCAGCGGCCTTCGGGTGGTGCTCACCGACCGCTGCAACATGGCCTGCACGTACTGCTTCGTCGACACCAACAGCGGCAAGCCGGATATGACGGAGCAGGAGCTCGCCGCCGGCCTTGAGTTCCTGTTCGAGCAGAACGCGGGGCAGGAGGAGGTCTCGATCCAGTGGTTCGGCGGCGAGCCGACCATCCGCTTCGACCTCATGCAGTACGGCGACGAACTCGCCGACACCCTCGCCGCCCGCTACGGCGTCGAGCGGGTCCGGCGCACGGTCGTCACCAACGGCGCCCGCCTGACGGACGAGGCCCTCGACCACTTCGTACAGCGCGAGTACGGGGTGGGCATCTCCATCGACGGCCCTCCGGGGATCAACTCAGCGAACCGGCTGCTCCTCGGCGGCCAGCCCGCCGACGACCGCATCCGCCGCAACGTCCGGCGCCTGGTCGAGGCGAAGGGCCTGCACGTCGGCTGCAACCTCACCCCGACGGCGTCGAACATCGGACGCCTCGCCGAGAGCGTGCAGTGGATCATCGACGACCTCGGCCTCAAGTTCATCTACGTCAACACGCCCATCCCCACCGGGGGCGAGTGGCGGGTGAACGGCGCGGACCTGGCCCGGGAGCTCTACGAGGCCCGCCTGACCGCGCTCGGGAAGGGCGGGATGCTCTTCTCCGTCCTTGACCGGGCCTTCCAGGCCCTCGACACCCGTCGGCCGATGCTGTTCGACCACATGCAGGGCGACCGCAGCCTCAACGCCGCCCTGTTACCCGGCAACCGGGTCAGCGTGTGCGACATCAACTTCACCGAGCCCGAGTTCCTCCACACACTCGACGAGCTGCGGTCGGACCCCAGCCGCCTCACAAGGGCGACGAAGAAGGTCGCGCCGATCCCCGCGTGCGGCGACTGCCCGGCGCTGGCCATCTGTGGCGGCCCGTCCCGCAACGAGCAGGCCCTCATCGGCGGCAGCACCCCCGACCCGCAGATGTGCGCCTTCTACACCAACACCGTGGCCATCGCGGTATGGGACAACACGGGGGTGCAATGAGCACCCCGGTCCGTACGGCGCTGATCTCGACGGCGGGGCACTGCGAGGTCGCGTGCAGTTTCTGCTTCCGGGCCGACCGCGCCCGCGGCTTCCTCACCACCGCGACGTACACGCGTGCCCTGTCGCGGCTGAAGGAGACCGGGGTCGAGGGCGTGTGCCTCACGGGCGGTGAGCCGACCCACCACCCAGAGCTCCGGCAGCTCGTCCGCCTGGCCCTCCAGTTCGGCATGACGGTGTCCATGGTGACCTCGGCCCGCTCCCAGGCTGAGGTCGCTGCCCTCGCGGAGGTCGGTCGCCTTCTGACCAACGTGACCGTCTCCGCGGACTCGCAGGGCGCAATGACGCTTGGCCGCACCACACGGACGGCGGCCTCGGCTGTCGCGACGCTGGACGCCGTCGACACCCCCTCGAAGGTCCTTCACCTCACCTACTGGGATGTGGACGACGAGGAAGCCGCCCAGCTCGCCGACCTCGTAGCGGGAACGGGGATCGACATCCAGTTGAGCCCCGTCCTCCTCTCCGAAAGCGCCCTGCGCCGGGACAGCCGATCACTCCAGGACTCCCTGATGCAGAGGGCGCGCGACACGGCGGCACTCGACCAGTACTTCCGCCTGTCCAACGGATACCGGTCCTACCTCGACGACCTGCGGCAGCTACAGCTGTCCAAGGAGGAGAGCCACCCCTGTCGATCGGCCACCCTCTACATGTCGGCCGACGGTGAGGTGCGGCACTGCCCCTACGGAGCATCCGAGGTCAGTGTCCACGCCCCACGTACCGAGATCCGAGCCTTCCTCGACGCGCCGGCCACGGACCGCGTCGGGCCCGACTGCGCCGCCATCTGCCGGCCCGCGTCCCGCGACTGCGCGGCGGCCTGACCTTGGGGGTCCACGTGCAACCGTCGGTCTCCGTCACCGATCCCAACGACTTCAACAGCCACTGGAGGCAGCCGCCGAACTTCCGCATGCAGGTCCCGTTCGACTACCTGTTCCTACCGGCGATCGACATCCTCGACCACGTCCGCCGGGACGAGGAGGTGCGGTTCACGGTCCTCGGCGAGGATGACTGGGCGGTGCGCATGGAGCGCACGGCCGCGTTCCGGACGGCCCCGGTCGAGGAGATCGCCACGTGGCCGTTCCGTCTGGTGCACTTCAACCTGACCCGGCTCTACAGCGAGATCCTGGCCGGCTTCCAGGACGAGGTCATGGTGCCCTGGCGCACTCACCTGTCGTCGCAGGGATTCACGTGGCAGCGGTGCGCGCCCATCCTCTTCCTGTCCACCGAGGGGGCGGCCTCGACCTACCACAACGACAACTCGCACGGTCTGGTGTGGCAGGTCCAAGGGATCAAGACCTTCCACAGCTACCACAACCCCGACAAGCACCTGTCCCCCGAAGCCGCGGTCCTCGGTGAGACCACCGCCGAAGATCCCCCACCGCACGACGAGGCGCAGCGGCAGTCGGTGACGATGCAGCCCGGCGACCAGCTGTGGAGCCACGCCCTGACCCCGCACTGGGTCACCACCGAATCGCCACTCGCGCTCAGCGTCACCCTCTCCCACGGGGGCCTGTCCCACCGCGGCCGATACGCCGACCGCGAGCTGGCCCTGCGCGACCACTGGGACAAGAACCCCGCCGAGGCGTGGACCTTCGACCTCGGCCACACCCGGTATTGAGCGAGCCCCAGCTGCCCCACCGCCAGACAGGCGGTGGGGCAGTGGAGCGTCTACCCCTGGCTCAGGGGGTGAGGCGGTTCGGTCCCCGGAAGAGGAACGCTGCCTCGCGGATCGAGTCCAAGCCGAGCATGACCATCAGGATCCGCCCCAGGCCGGCACCGAGGCCGCCGTGGGGCGGGCACCCGAACCGGAAGATGTTCATGTAGTCCTGCATCGGCTCGGTGTCCATGCTCTTCTCCTCCGCCTGCTTGAGCAGCACGTCGGAGCGGTGCTCACGCTGGGCCCCGGTGGTGATCTCCAGGCCCTTCCAGAGCAGGTCGAAGCTGAGCGTCAGGTCCGGCCGGTCCGCCGGACGCATGTGGTAGAAGGGCCGGATGCTGGCCGGGTAGTGCGTGATGAACACGAACTCGTGGCCGGTGAGCTCCTTCATGTGGGCGGCGATGGTGCGCTCACCTTCCGGGTCCAGATCCTCCTTGACGCCTTCGGGGTCCCAGCCGCTGGCCCGCAGGATCTCCTGTGCCTCGGCCATCGTGATCCTGGGGAACGGAGCCTCCGGCACGACGACCTCGATCCCGAAGATCTCCTGGATCGCCTCACCGTGGATCTCGGCGACCTTCGCGATGGCGTGGGCGAGCATCCGCTCCTCGAAGGCCATCACGTCCTCGACGTCGTCGATCCACGACAGCTCGATGTCCACGCCGGTGAACTCGGTCGCGTGCCGGGAGGTGTACGACGGCTCGGCGCGGAAGACAGGCCCGATCTCGAAGACCCGGTCGATGCCGGCGGCCACGGCCATCTGCTTGTAGAACTGTGGAGACTGCGCGAGGTAGGCCGACCGGTCGAAGTACCCGAGCTTGAACACCTCCGCGCCGGACTCCGAGGCAGTGCCCATCAGCTTCGGCGTGTGCATCTCGGTGCAGCCGTTCTGCATGGCGTACTCGCGCAGCCCCTGCTCCAGGGTCGTCTGCGCGGCGAACACCATCTGCGCGGTGGCCCGCTTGCGTACGTCGAGGAACCGCCAGTCGAGCCGGTGCTCGGGGCCGGTGTGCTCGTCGATCGGCAGTGGCGTCTCCGCCCGGTTCAGCACCTCGATCGTCTCGGGGACGATCTCCAGGCCACCCAGGTTGACCTGGGCCGCCTCTACGACGCGGCCGGTGATCCGGACGGCGGACTCGGGGGTGAGCGATTCGATGACGGCTTCGAGCGGGCCGCCGTCGCGCTTGTGGGTCACCTGGGCCATGCCGGAGTGGTCCCGCAGGATGACGAACTGCATCTTGCGCTGCAGCCGGAGCGCGTTCACCCAGCCGGAGACGGTGACGGTCTGGTCGAGGTGTGCGCGTAGGTCAGAAGCCAGTACGCGGCTAGTCGTGTGGATCATCGCAGCCCTCCAGGGGCGTCGTCATGATCCCTTGGAAGCGTGGGCGAGAAGGGTACTCGCGGTGCCACCACGCCTTTGCCACCGCCAGACAGCGGCGGCCTCATTCAGCCCGATGACGGGGGCAAACCGGCGGGGCATTGGGCCCGAGGGCCTTTCCTCCCCGCGCTCGGGAGGGTCTTCACCACGGGTGCGAGTCCGCCTTCACAGCTACCGGCGGCTCTCTCTACTCGCATGATCCGTAGCTACTCGTCTCCGTCGACGCGTTGACCGAAACGATACTGACGCCGCACAGCCCCCGCAACGGAATCACAGCGACAGCACCCGATGCACGCAACATTGGTTCTCCGGCCGTTCGTGTCTGAGCGATGCCAACGCGTGCGGCGGTAGGCCCCCGGCGTGAGGGCGGCTCCGTCAAGCAACCCCGTACGAGTTGGGCGACACATGAACGATCTCTATGAGCCCATGGACGTAAACCTGCACATGAAGTGGCGTAGAACCTGGTTTGTTCACCTATTGGCCGTGGTTGGCCATCGTGTACCTCGTACGGGTGAACGAGGAGGGCTGTGGGCACGTGGTCTGGGCCGGACAGGTCAATGTGATTGGGGGCCGTCAGGACTGTAGTCACGACGCACAAAATGGGGGTGAATGGTGACACGCGGTGGGGGGAAGCGTCAGCGTCCGCTGCGCATGCTGACTGGTCCATTCATTGTGTCGGCGCCCGCGGGTGCACGTATCAGAGATCGCCTGCGCCTATCCATCCGTGATGCCGAGATCTTATGGATGGTTGGCGAGCTTCTCGGCGGGTACGCCCGTGCCGATCTGGCGGAACGCGTGCGAATCGGGAACGCAGCCGTCAGGGAGAACCGGCGGGCGGAGCGGAAACGCGCGCTGACGCAGGTGTCGTCGTCCCGGTGGGCAGGTGCCATCACCCGTGCGTCCGAGGACCAATACCAGCTCTCCATGCGTTGCCTTTCCGACGAGCGGGCGTCCCTACGCCGCAGCATCACGAAGATCAGCAAGCGTCTGGCGGTGCCCTGCGGTCGATGTGTGGCTGGCGTGCGCGGCTATCCGAACCAGGCTGAACGAGCACAGAAGCAGCGTCGAGTGTGTGCGCTCACCGCACGCCTGGCCGATGTCGAGCGGCGCATCGAGGCCGGACATCCGGCGATCGTCATCGGCGGCCGAAGGCTCGCCAAGACCCGGAACAACCTTGCCGACGCCGATCTCACCGAGGCCGAGTGGCGGGAGCGCTGGGACGCGCAGCGCATGTTCCTCACCGCTGACGGGGAGTCCGGTGCGCCGCACGGCAACTACACGATCACCGTCGATCCCACTGACGGCACGGTCACGATAGTCCTGCCCGAACCTCTCCGACACCTCGCCAACGCACCGCGCGGCCGCTACCGGCTCACCTGCACCGTCACCTTCAACCACCGCCAAGGCGAATGGGCGGATCGGATCACGGCCAACCGGGCGGTGCGCTACGACATCGTGTACGCCCCCGAACGTGAGCGCTGGTACCTCGACGCCTCGTGGTCCACCCCGGCAGCGACTCTGCCGACCCCTGCCGAGCTGGCCGCCAGCGGTGTCCGGCTAATGGCCGTGGACCTCAACGCAGGCCACCTCGCCGCCTGCGTCGTAGACGTCCACGGCAACCCAGTCGGCCAGCCAATCACCGTACCCACCGAACTGACTGGCCCGACATCCCTGCGCGACGGCCGCCTCCGTCAGGCGATCAGCGAACTCATCCACCTCGCGAAACTCTACGACTGCGCCGGTTTCTCCATCGAGAACCTCGGCTTCGCCGACGCCCGCGCCACCGGCCGCGAAACGATGGGCCGCGGCAAGCGCGGCAAGACGTTCCGCCGCACCGTCGCGGGCTTGCCGACCGCACGCTTCCGCGACCGGCTGTCCGGAATGGCCCACCACGCCGGGCTCATCGTCGTCGCGGTCGGCCCCGCCTACACCAGCCGCTGGGGCGCCCAGCACTGGAAGCAACCCCTTCAACAGCAGTCGAAGACCACGATCGTCACCGGCCACCACGCGGCCGCGGTGGCGATCGGCAGACGCGCCCTCGGACACGGGACACGGCGTCGGCCAGGTGTGACCGCACACGACCAGAGGATCGTCGCGCGGAGAGCTACCGGCCAGACCGTCACTGTACCGAGGGCACGCGGAACCGCGAGCCCGCCAAGGACCACAGGCACACCCCACCCGGGTGACAAGACCTGCCGGGACCGAAACGACCAGCTCGCGCTGTTCCCGTCTCCCAAGACCGTTCGGGAAGACAACCGGCCAGTCCGGTAAACAGCGATCCGGCCATTAGCGGCCGACATCGCCAGGAACGGTGTAGTGGTACTCCGTCGAGTCGACTTCCAGGGATACTCTCTCGCGGAGTCAGTAGACCCTCGCTTCTACCTCCTCCAGACGGGCCCCCCGGACCACCGCCAACGCGCCCTGGCGGCCGTCCTCTTACGCCGCCATGCCCGCCGCGAACCACCTGTCCGGGGGGCCGGTCTGGAGGAGGTAGACCCGGGGCAGCAGGCGCTGCCAGGGCCCGCCGGGCCGGGTGCGGGAGGTGATCGTGCCGGGCGGGATGCCTGCCGTGGTGGTGAGTTGGTGGCGCGTGGCGAGGTTGAGCTGTCGGTGAGTGAGGGGCGTCGTGGGGGCGCCCGTGGGTGTCGTGGTGCGGGAGGTTCGGGTGGCTTGGCGGGGGTGGGTGGCCCGGGGGGTGCGGGTGGGGCGTGTGGTGGGGTTCATGGGCGCGGTATGCCCCGCCCCGGGGGCTCGGACGCCCCGCCGCGCCGGCCGTGTTTTGCGGATGCCCCCTTGGGGCGACCATGGGGGCGGCGGATCCCGAGGGCCCGGCTACGCCGCCCGGTTCGGGTGCTCCGGGGACAGGAAGACGATCACGCCCGTCTCCGTGCCCGGCAGGGCCGTGACCTCGTGCCAGCCCAGGCGGCGGTACGTGGCCACCGTCTCCCTGGCGAGGCGGGAGGTCAGCAGCCAGGCGCGGCGGTCCGGGGCGTCGGTGGTGATCTCGGTGAGGAGGGCCCGGCCGGTGCCGCGGCCGCGGGCGTAGGGGCGTACGGCCAGTTCGTCTATCTCCAGGGCTCCGGTGAGGAGCTCCTTCACCCGGGCCGTCCCGAGCTGCGCGGCGACCTGGGCGTACGCGCGGTTCTTCGGAAAGGCCGCCGGGGTGATCCAGCCGGTCGCGAACCCGTCGATGCCGGTGGAGGACTGGGCGAGGGCCGTACGGAATCCACGGCGCCTGGCGTCGGCCGGGAGGCGGGCGGCGAACTGGCGAATGGTTTCTTCGTCTTCGTTCCACGGCGGGGCGGAGAAGGTCTCGGCGTAGGCGTCGACCAGTTCGTCCGCGAGGTCGAGGACGGCCTGTCCGTAGCAGATCACGATGTCCTTGCTCCTGATGTTGATAGGGGGGTGGTGGGCACCGGAGGGGGCCGCGGGGGCTGAGGTGGTTTGCCCCTTTGGGTGGGAGATTGAATTTATGCCCATCAGGTTCCCTGGGCAGACATCGCACGGATCCGGCGAGTGTGCGACAAATCCCCTCCCCGCCCTCCGTGTCGGCGGCGGGGCGGCCGCGTTGAGCAGCGCGTGGACAGACTGCTTCGGGTCGCCGGCGGGTGCGGACTCGCGTTTCTTCTCGTCCTGGGCGTGGTGGCGGTACTGCCGCCCGGTGTGCGGGACGCGGTTCCGAATGTGGTGATCGGCGGTGCCGTTCTCGTGCTGGGGGCGCTGGGCGCCCGGCGGGCGGTCAAGGCCTCGCGCTAGCGCGTTGGCGCGTTAGCCTCGTAGAACGAGCTTGCGAGCCGATGAGCATGTGAACGTGTGACCTGATGAGCATGCGGGTCGATGAGCGTACTGGCTGATGACGTGAAGGAGTTGGGCATGGCACGGGTACCGAGTTCCGTAGTGGCGGCCGCCGGTCTGGTCGGCGGGTACGCCGTCGCCCGGTGGACCAAGAAGCGGCCGCTCGGCGGTGTCGTGCTGGGCGCCGCCGGAATCGCCGCCGGGCGGGAGTGGCACAAGAGCGGCGGGGTCCCCGCCGCGGCCGGGCTCGGCGCGCTGTACCTCGCCGGATTCGCGGGGGCGCACCCGCTGGCGAAGAAGGTCGGTGCGTGGCCGGCCGTCTTCGGGGCCGCGGCCGTCGTGGCCGCGGCGTCCTGGGCCGTCGCCGACCGGGGCTGAGCGGAGCCGAGGGGGCGGGCCGGGCCGGGCTGAGCCCGGCCCGCCCCCGCCTGCGCCTCCGCGCCTAAGCCCCCGCCTACGCCCCGAACGCGCGCGACACGCTGTAGATCAGCAGCCCCGCCAACGCGCCGACCACCGTGCCGTTGATGCGGATGAACTGGAGGTCGCGGCCGATGTGGGCCTCGATCTTGCGCGAGGTGTGCTCCGCGTCCCAGCCCGCCACCGTGTCCGTGATCAGCGAGGTGATCTCGGTCCGGTAGTTGGTGACCACGTACACCACCGCCCCCTCGATCCAGCCCTCCACCTTGTCCTGGAGCCGGCCGTCCGTGGCCAGCCGGGCCCCCAGCGCCATCAGCGAGGACCGCACGCGCAGCCGCAGCTCGCTGCGCTCGTCCTCCGCCGCCGAGATGATCATCGAGCGGACCGCGGTCCACGCGGAGGCGATCACGTCCTGCACCTCGCCCCGCGCCAGGATCTCCGACTTCAGGCGCTCGACCTTGGCCCGGGTCTCGGTGTCCGACTGCAGGTCGGCCGCGAAGTCCTTGAGGAAACGGTCCACCGCCCCCCGCGCCGGGTGCTCCGGCATGTCCCGCATCTCCTGGACGAAGCGCAGCAGCTCCTTGTAGACCCGGTCGCCGATCTTGCGGTCCACGAACCTCGGGGTCCATCCCGGCGCCCCGCCCTGGACCGCCGCCTCCACCGAGTCGGCGTGCGTGACCAGCCAGTCGTGCGCCTTGGAGCAGAGCAGGTCCACGGCCCGGTGGTGCCCGCCGTCCGCGACGACCCTCTCCAGCGTCTTGCCGATCCCCGGCGCGATCTCCGCCGTCTCCGCGCGCCGCGTGATCGCCTCGCCCACGACGGCCTGCACATCGGAGTCCCGCAGGACCGTCAGCGCGCCGCGCAGCGCGGTGGCCAGCTCCGCCGTGACCCGGTCCGCGTGCGCGGGCTCGGCCAGCCAGGCACCGAGCCGGCCGCCGATGCCGAGGGCGTGCAGCCTCGTACGCACCACGTCGGCGGAGAGGAAGTTCTCCCCGACGAATTCGCCGAGGGAGACGCCGAGCTGGTCCTTCTTGGTCGGGATGATCGCGGTGTGCGGGATCGGCAGCCCCAGCGGGCGCCGGAACAGCGCGGTGACGGCGAACCAGTCCGCGAGCGCGCCGACCATGCCCGCCTCGGCCGCGGCCGCGACGTAGCCCGCCCAGCCGCCCGCACCGGCGTGCTGAGCCCACTTCGCCGCCACGTAGACCAGCGCCACCAGGACCAGCAGACCGGTGGCGATCCGCTTCATCTGCCGGACCCCGCGGCGGCGCTCCTCGTCCGCCTCGCTGAAGACGAAGCCGCCTCGCGCCGTCACCGTCGCCGTCTTCTTCGTACTGCTGCCCTGCTCCACGTGCTCCTGCCTTCCCCCGGGCGCCGGTTTTGTCTGCATAGCATCCGACTCCCGAGGCGCCCTGGGAGTTCCCGGCGCGCCGTGCCGCCGCCCCACGAGCTTCTACGAGCCCTACGAGGGCTACGCCCCTACAGCTCCTTGCGCGGCTTCGACTTCCCGAGCGACTTCCCGTTCTTCGGCGGCTTGACCCTGATGTCCACCCCGCCCCAGAAGGCGAGGCCCGTCACGATCACCCGCGGAGCCCCCGGGTCCGGCGGCCCGGGGTTGTCGCGACGGTCGAAGCCACCCATGATGCCGATGCCCCGTACGTCGACCTCCACACCCGGCGGCACGGTGATCTGGATGCCGCCCATGATGGCCACGCAGTTGATCACGACCTCGCGCTCCGCAAAGTTCGCCTCGCGCAGGTCGATCTCACCGCCGCCCCAGAACGCCACCGCGTGGAACCGGGCGGGCACGGTCCAGTTGCCCTTGCGCTGGAAGCCCGACATGACCGCGACGGCCATGGCGGGGCCGCCGATCGGGCCGCCGCCGCCGATCCGGGCCGGCCAGGCGGAGTCCGACCCGGCGGGCACGTTCTTGGTCAGGCCGACCGGCGCGGATGCCACCGGGGCCGCGACGCTCGCCCCGGGCAGGTCCCGGGTCAGGGGCTCCAACTCCGCGTACGTACGGGACTTGTACGTCGCCTCCAGCCGCTCCTCGAATTCCTCCATGTCGAGCCGGCCCTCGGCGACGGCGTCCCGCAGCCGCTCCACCACCCGGTCCCGGTCGGCGTCCGACGCCCTCAACTCCGGCAAGGGATTCCCCGGCGACGGACTCCCAGGCAACGGATTCCCCGACAACGACTTCTCAGGCCGCTCGTCACTCATGAGGACCAGCCTATGCAGTCATCCATGAGAGTTGTATGACTTCACCCCGCCTCCGGCTCAGGGTTGTCCCTGATTTATCCCCGCCCCGTACCTCGTCCCCGCCACCCGCCTCATCCCCGTCCCGCGTACATCCGCGCGATCACGTCCTCGATGTCCGGCTCCCGCACCGACAGGTCCAGCAGCGGGTACTCCGCGGCCACCGCCGCCACCAGCGGGGCCGCCGAGGCCAGGGCCGGGAACGCGAGCCACTGCCGCGGCCCCTCCACCTTCACCACCCGCGCCCCCGCCACCTCGATCGGCGGGAGCTCCCGCTCCAGGTCCACCACCAGCGTCCGCTCGCTCCGACCCGCCCCGCCCGCCGTGTGCAGCCCGCCCAGCGGCCCGTCGTACATCAGCCGCCCGTGGTCGATCACCATCACCCGCTCGCACAGCTGCTCGATGTCCTGGAGGTCGTGCGTGGTCAGCAGCACCGTGGTCCCGAGCTCCTCGTTCAACTGCCGCAGGAAGCCCCGTACCTTCGCCTTGCTCACCACGTCGAGCCCGATCGTCGGCTCGTCCAGGTACAGCACGTCCGGGTCGTGCAGCAGGGCCGCCGCGATGTCCCCGCGCATCCGCTGCCCCAGCGAGAGCTGCCGTACCGGTACGTCGAGCAGCTCGGCCAGGTCGAGCCGGTCCACGCAGCGCTCCAGGTTCTCCGCGAACCGCGCCGCCGGGATCCGGTACATCCGCCGCATCAGCCCGTACGAGTCCTTCAGCGGCAGGTCCCACCACAGCGTCGTGCGCTGCCCGAACACCACCCCGATGCGGTGCGCGAGGCGCATCCGCTCCCGCGCCGGGTCGATGCCGGCGACCCGCAGCCGGCCGCCGCTGGGGGTGAGGATGCCGGTCAGCATCTTGATCGTGGTCGACTTGCCGGCCCCGTTGGGCCCGATGTAGCCGACCACCTCTCCGCGCTTCACCTGGAAGCTGATCCCGTCCACGGCTCTGACCTGCCGTTTCTCCCGGCGCATCAGGCCCGTCCGGCGGCGTACGTCGAAGACCTTCTCGACCCCGTCCAGCTCGATCAACGCGTCGGTCCCGTCTGTCACAGCCCCTCAGCTCCCCGTGCTCCGGTACGAACGAACCCCCGCGCGCCAGGCCAGCGACGCGGGCAGAAACACCGCGAACGCCACCAGCGGGCTCGCGTACGCCGCCCACACGGGCAGCCCCAGCGGGTCGGGCCGACCCAGGATGTACAGGGCCGGCAGCCAGTTGACGAAGGCCAGCGGCAGGATGAAGGTCACCCCGCGCAGCAGGTCCTTAGCGAAGACCGTCGGCGGGTACTGGAGCATCGTGCAACCGCCGTAGGTGAAGGAGTTCTGCACCTCCGCCGCGTCCCCGGCGACGAACTGGAACGCCGCACCGGCCACCATCACCGCCCCGAAGATCGCCGCACCGGCCGTGATCATCACGGGCACCAGCAGCACCTTCCCGACCGTCCAGTCCAGCTGCGGCCCCAGGTCCGAGACCGCCCAGCCCATCACCGCGAGCCCCTGCCCGATCCGCCCCAGCCGACGCAGCGCGAAGCGGTCGGCCGCGACCTGGGCCAGCACCGGGACCGGGCGTACGAGCATGGTGTCGAGGGAGCCGTCGCGGATCCGGGAGCCGATCCGGTCGGTGTTGCCGAGCAGCAGGTCGGCCAGGCCCAGGGAGGCCGAGCAGGAGCCGTAGAGCAGCGCGATCTCGGGGAGGGTGAAACCGCCCAGCTCGTCCACGTGCGAGAACATGATGTAGATCGCGACGAAGTCGAGGAGGGTGATCGCCCCGTTCCCGAAGGTGGAGAGGAAGAAGGACGTGCGGTACGTCATCGTCGACCGGATCCACATCGCCGCGATCAGCCCGTAGCCGCGCAGCCCCTCCAGGGCCCGGTTCCGCTCCGGTACGAAGAGCGGCCCTTCCCCTTTCCGCTCCCCCGGCGCCGCCGCTTCACCCGGCCTGTCACCCAGCCCGTCACCCGGTCCCTCACCCGCCCCGTCCGGTACCAGCGCCGTCCCGGCCGTCCCCTCAGCCACCCTGGACCACCACCTTCCGCGTCGCGGCCGACTGCAGCAGCCGGCCCAGTCCCAGCAGGCCCAGCGCCCACGCCGCCTGGAAGGCGAACGCCCCGGCCGCCACTCCGGCCCCCGCGCCCTTGCCGAGCAGGACGTCCAGGGGCACCTGGAGCATCGCCGACCAGGGCAGGACGCGGACGAACTCCCCGAAGCCGCCCGGGAACACGCTCAGCGGCAGCAGCATCCCCGAGAAGAAGACCGCGACGACGGTGGCCATCATGTTGATCCCGGCCCCGTCCATCAGCCAGAACGCCGCCAGCCCCAGCAGGTAGCGCAGCGCGAAGCTCACGAGCACTCCGAGGAACACCGAGACCAGGAACAGCAGCCAGCGCAGCGGGTCGGCGGGCAGCGCCAGGTCGAAGACGAGCGCGCCG
Organism: Streptomyces sp. NBC_00454; assembly: GCF_041434015.1. Taxonomy (GTDB): domain Bacteria; phylum Actinomycetota; class Actinomycetes; order Streptomycetales; family Streptomycetaceae; genus Streptomyces. The sequence goes on from NZ_CP107907.1 coordinate 2,825,714, forward strand.
GCCGCCAGCGGCACTATGCCGCGGCCCATGAGTTGAAACCCGGCCCGGCCCAGGTCCCCCGCGAGCCACCACATCTGGAGGTCGGCCGGGCGGTACAGGTCGACGGCGATGTCACCCGTACGGACGCGTTCTTGGATCTCCTCCTGGAAGCCGCCGCCCATCAGCGCGACGGCGGTGAGCAGCCCCTGGCTGACCCAGATGAAGGTCAGGGCCTGCGACTGGTCGTAGCCGCCGAGTCCGGGCCGTTCGTCCCAGAGTGCGACGTACGTACAGGCGAGGATGAAACCGAACACCGTGTTGGTGAACACCCCGGCCGCGGTGGCCGTCCCGTAGGTGGCGTACCGGCGGAAGCCCCCCGCCGCGACCGCCCCGTAGAGCCCCGTTGTGCGAATCACTCCCTGACGCACCGTGCCCCTCCGTTTCCCACGTCGTTGCTGCGTCGTTCCTACGTCGGCCAAAGCGCGCGAGCTTAGTGCGGAGGGGCGATCCATGCGAACGGTTTACGCCCGTTCGAAGCGGAATCGGCGGCCATCGGGTAGACACCATGAGGTACAGATGTGGATATTTCGTACGGCGCCGAGGAGTCCCGGAGATGAGCGACCCGTCACCACCGCCCGGCTGGACCCCTCGCGATCCGGACACCCCCGAGGAACCGCAGGCCACCGGTGCGGGCGCGGCCTCACCCCCCGGACCTGAAATGACCGCCAAGGAAGCCAAGAAGGCGGCGAAGGACCGGGCCAAGGCGGAAGCGGCCGCGGCGAAGCAGGGCAAGCGGACCAAGCGCAAGCGCACCGGCTGGCGCCGCCTCTTCCCGACCTGGCGCATGGTGCTGGGCGGCTTCCTGCTGCTCGCCCTGCTGTGCGGCGGCGCCCTCGTGGCCGGCTACCTGCTGGTCGACATCCCGCCCGCCAACGCGGCGGCCACCGCCCAGTCCAACGTCTACCTCTACGCCGACGGTTCCCAACTCGCCCGCGACGGCGAGGTCAACCGCGTCAACGTGCCGCTCTCGCAGATCCCCCGGTCCGTCCAGGAAGCCGCACTGGCCGCCGAGGACCGCGACTTCTACGCCGAACGGGCAGTGGACCCGGCCGCGATGCTCCGCGCCGCCTGGAACACGGCGACCGGCAAGGGCACCCAGTCCGGTTCCACCATCACCCAGCAGTACGTCAAGAACTACTACCTGGGCCAGGAACAGACCATCAAGCGCAAGGTGAAGGAGTTCTTCATCGCGATCAAACTCGGTCGCGAGAAGTCGAAGGACTACATCCTCGAGGGGTACCTGAACACCAGTTACTTCGGCCGCAACGCCTACGGCATCCAGGCCGCCTCCCAGGCCTACTACGGCAAGGACGTCAACAAACTCACCACCGCCGAGGGCGCCTACCTCGCCACCCTCCTCAACTCCCCCAGCGCCTTCGACGTCGTCGCCCACCCCCAGGGCCGCCCGCGCGCCCTCGCCCGCTGGAACTACGTACTCGACGGCATGGTCAAGAAGGGCTGGCTGACGGCCGCCGAACGCGCGACCACCCAATTCCCCGAGCCCGGCAAGGTCCGCCCGGCCGCAGGCCTCTCCGGACAGCGCGGCTACCTCGTCGAAGCCATCAAGGACTACATCCTCGAGAACAAGATCCTCGACGACAAAACCCTCGCCGAGGGCGGCTACCGCATCACCACCACCATCGACAAGCGCCGCCAGACCGCCGTCGTCGACGCCGTCAACGACAAGATGGTCAGCAAACTCGAACCCGAGCAGCGCAAGGCCGACCGCCTGGTGCGCACCGGCGCCGTCTCCATCGACCCGGCCACCGGCAAGGTCGTCGCCATGTACGGGGGCATCGACTACACCAAGCAGTTCGTCAACAACGCCACCCGGCACGACTACCAAGTGGCCTCCACCTTCAAGCCGTTCGTCTTCGCCTCCGCCGTGCAGAACAACTCCCGCACCCAGGACGGCCGCACGATCACCCCGTACACGATCTACAACGGCGACAACAAGCGGCGCGTCGTCGGCACCCGGATCCCATACGCCCCGGAGAACGAGGGGCAGGTCAGCTACGGCAACATCACCGTGAACACCGCCACCGACCTCTCCGTCAACGCCGTCTTCGCCCAGATGGTCGTCGACGTGGGCACCGACAAGGTCAAGCAGACCGCCATCGCCCTCGGCATCCCCGAGAACACCCCGAACTTCGACGCGGGTCCGGCCATGGCGCTCGGCACCATGCAGGCCAGCGTCCTGGACATGACCCAGGCCTACGCGACCCTCGCCGACCACGGCCGCCACACCCCGCACACCTTCGTGGAGAAGATCACCAAGGCGGGGGACACCGTCCCGCTCCCGCACCGCAACCCGACCCAGGCCGTCAGCCGCGAAGCCGCCGACACGACCACGTCCATGCTGGTCAGCGTGGTGGACAACGGCACCGGCACGGCCGCCCTCGCCGCCGGCCACCCCGCCGCGGGCAAGACCGGGACCGGCGAACTGGACCGCTCGGCCTGGTTCGCCGCGTACACCCCGGACCTGGTCACCGTCGTCTCGATGATGGGCCAGGACCCCGACACCGGCACCCTGGAATCCCTCTACGGGGCCCTGGGCGAGGCCCGCATCGGAGGCGGCGGCTACCCGGCCCGGATCTGGGCGCAGTACACGAAGACGGCCCTGTCGGACAGCGACCCCCTGGACTTCGACCTGGAGCTCATGCAGGGCGCCAACCAGCCCCCGCCGCCCTCGCCCGTGAACCCGAATCCGAACCAGTCGCAAGAGGAAACCCCGGACGAACGCCCCTCGGGCCCGCCGGTCCGGCCTTCCCGGACCCCGTCGACGGGCGGCCAGACCAACGGGGGCCAGACGAACGGCGGTCAAACGAACGGCGGTCAGACCACCGGGGGCCAGACGAACGGGGGCCAGACCACCGGCGGCCAGACCACCGGCGGCCAAACGACGGGCGGACAGACCACCGGGGGCCAGACCACGGGCGGCCAGACGGACGGCGGCGCCACGGCCGGCGACCAGGGCGTCACCACCGGAGGCCTGCGCCGCCCACCGGCGGACCTCCTGGAATAACACCCACCGGGGTGGCACCCCTCGGCAAACGGACGGGTGCCACCCCAGAACGACTCGGCTCAGTGACCGGAGGTCGCCTTCAGCCCCACCACGGCGACCAGCAGCAGACAGATGAAGAAGATCCGGGCGGCGGTCACGGGCTCCCCCAGCACCGCCATACCGAGCACCGCGGCCCCGGCCGCGCCGATGCCGACCCACACCCCGTACGCCGTACCGATGGGCAGGGTCTTGGCCGCGTACGACAGCAGCACCATGCTCGCCACGATGCCGGCGCCCGTGAAGACGCTCGGCCACAGACGGGTGAATCCTTCGGTGAACTTCATACCGATCGACCAGCCGACTTCGAGCAGACCGGCGACGAGAAGCAGAACCCAGGCCATGACAGGCACCTCCGGGACGAGAGCGGAACGGGGGGTGCGTCGTCTTGTCATCCGCCATCGCTGGCGGCTACCCGGTACGGCGCGTCTCGTCGGGGGTTCCCCACCACCGTAGCAAAACCCCACGAAAACGGCCGGTGACGATGGTCACCGGCCGTTTCCCAGATCTCGGGGGGCTATCGGGGGGCTAGAGGTACAGCCCCGTGGAGTCCTCCGACCCCTCCAGCCGCTCGGCGGCCACTGCGTGCAGGTCCCGCTCGCGCATCAGCACGTACGTCGCCCCGCGCACCTCCACCTCGGCCCGGTCCTCCGGGTCGTAGAGCACCCGGTCCCCCGGCTCGACGGACCGTACGTTCTGCCCGATGGCGACCACGACCGCCCAGGCCAGCCGCTTGCCCACCGCGGCCGTCGCGGGGATCAGGATGCCGCCGCCGGAGCGCCGCTCGCCCTCGGGCGAGTCGGACTTCACGAGCACGCGGTCGTGGAGCATGCGGATGGGCAGCTTGTCGTGGGTGGTGGTGTTCTCGCTCACGCCCCGAACCTACCCGCCCGCACCCGCACCGCGCCCCGCCGGGCCATGAGCACTGTCATCAGCGCTTGCGGCGCGCCGACAGCACGAGCAGCCCCACCACACCGACCGCGAGCAGCGCGACCGGGACGATCCGCTCGACGCGCGGGGCGCCGTCCTCGTGGCGCAGCCCGTCGCGGGCGTCGGTGACGAGACGGTTCACCGTCGCCACGGCACGCCCGACGGTGTGGTCCACCACGCCGACGGCCTTGGCCTTCGCGTCCCCGATGATCGTCTTGGGATGCATGCGCACACCGATCTCGTCGAGCGTCTCGGCGAGCTGCTCGCGGCGGCGGACGATGTCCGCCTCGATCTGTGCGGGGGTCCTGGCTTCGGGCACCGCGCTGCCTCCGTCGTCGTGGTCGTGACCGGGTCGGTCGTGTGGAGGGGTGTAGCCCACCATGAACAGTCTGTCAGCAGCTTAGTCTCGAGACCGTACCGATCCCCTCCCGAGGAGACTGTTAGATGAGCGAGCGACTTGAGCCGGGCGACATCGCCCCCGCCTTCACCCTGCCCGACGCGGACGGCAACGAGGTCTCGCTCGCCGACCACAAGGGCCGCAAGGTCATCGTGTACTTCTACCCCGCCGCGCTGACGCCGGGGTGCACGAAGCAGGCCTGCGACTTCACGGACAACCTGGCGGTGCTGGCCACGGCCGGCTACGACGTCATCGGCGTCTCCCCGGACAAGCCGGAGAAGCTGGCGAAGTTCCGCGAGCAGGAGCACCTGAAGGTCACCCTGGTCGGCGACCCCTCGAAGGAGATCCTGACGGCCTACGGGGCGTTCGGCGAGAAGAAGCTGTACGGCAAGACGGTCACCGGAGTCATCCGCTCCACGGTCGTCGTCGACGAGGAGGGCAAGATCGAGCACGCCTTCTACAACGTCAAGGCCACGGGCCACGTAGCCAAGATCATCAAGGACCTGGGCATCTGAGTCCCCGTCCCTGACGAAGCGGCCCGCACCTGAACCAGGTGCGGGCCGCTCGCTTTATCGGACGAGATCCCCCGTAACCGTCCGACTATCGGTCCGTTACTCCGTACGAGGGCCGCACACGCGGCCGGAAACGGAGGGGCCGATGCCGATCAGCCCGTACACGAGGGAACGCCTCGCGGAGGCGGCGGAGGGGTCGCGGACGCTGTCCGAGGCGCTGGTGAAGCTGGGAGTAAACCCGAAGAGTCCGACGAGGCGGTACCTGCACGACCGCATGCGGAAGCTGGGCGTGGACGTCTCGCACTTCGAGACTGAGGGCACGAAGTGGACGCGAAGGGTGCTGCAAGAGGCGGTATCCGCATCGACGAACATGTGCGAGGTGCTGCGGCACCTGGGCCTGGAGAACGTCGGCGGCCACCACACGCACATCAGCCGCAAGGTAAGGGCCATGGCGATAGACACCTCGCACTTCACCGCGCTCTCCGGGCCAGGTCGATACCACGCCCGCCGGACTCCGGAGTCGCTACTCGTAGAACAGGCACCCGAGGGGGTGCGCCGGGTGCCTGGTGAACGCCTCAAGCGCGCCATGACCGCACTGGGCGCGGAAGAACGCTGCGCGCAGTGCGGCACCGAGCCTGTATGGCTGGGCGAGCCGCTCCCGCTGGAGGTCGACCACATCAACGGCGACTGGCGCGACAACCGACCCGAGAACCTTCAGCTCCTCTGTCCCAACTGCCACTCCACGACGGACACGTACCGAGGCCGAGGCAAGAGGCGGCGGGCATGAGCAACAGGCGTATCGACCGGCCACCCCAGGACGAACTCAGGCGAGCGATAGCCGAGTCGGTCAGCATCGCCGAAACCCTGCGACGCCTGGACATGCCCGACAACAGCGGCAAGCGCGTGCAATTACGCCGCTGGATCGCCGACGAAGGACACGACACATCACATTTCCTGGGGCAGGCACACCAGCGCGGGAAGCCAGGAACCACGCCCCTCAGGCCCGCGGAAAACATCCTCGTCAAACACGATGGGGAGCGACGGACCAAAACCGCGCTTCTGCGTCGCGCACTGCGCGATGTCGACGTTCCCGAGCTCTGCGACCGGTGCCGCACACCTCCCGAATGGCACGGACTCCCCATGACCCTCGAGATCGACCACATCAACGGCGACTGGCGCGACGATCGCCGCGAGAACCTGCGGCTGCTATGCCCCAACTGCCACGCCGTCACTGCCACATGGTGCCGGGGAGGTCGCCGCCGCAATGATGTCGCCCGTCGGACCTCGGCAGTCGTAGACTAGCCCCAGCCGGTCAGGATCAATGTCCGATTTACCCGGTTAGTCGCGGTCGTGGTGGAATTGGCCTACACGCAACTTTTAGGTAGTTGTGGGAGAAATCCCTTGAGGGTTCGAGTCCCTCCGACCGCACCGGCACGAGGGCCCCGTACGCAGCATCTGCGCACGGGGCCCTCGGCATGACAAGGGGCAGCGTCAGCCCAGCAGCTCACGGACCGCCGGGACCAGGGCTCGGAAGGCTTGGCCTCGGTGGGAGATGGCGTTCTTCTCCGCCGGGGTGAGCTCCGCGCAGGTGCGGGTGTCGTTCAGGGGCTGAAGGATCGGGTCGTAGCCGAAGCCGCCCGTGCCCGACGGGGTGTGGCGCAGGGTGCCGAGGAGGCGGCCTTCGACCACGCGTTCCGTGCCGTCCGGGAGGGCGAGGGCGGCCGCGCAGAAGAAATGGGCGCCGCGGTGGGCGTCGTCGATGTCCCCGAGCTGGGCCAGCAGGAGCGCGAGGTTCGCCGCGTCGTCGCCGTGGGCGCCGGCCCAGCGGGCCGAGAAGATACCGGGGGCGCCGTTCAGGACGTCCACGCAGAGGCCGGAGTCGTCGGCGACCGCCGGCAGGCCGGTGGCCTGGGCCAGGGCGTGGGCCTTGAGGAGGGCGTTCTCGGCGAAGGTGACGCCGGTTTCCTTGACGTCCGGGATCTGCGGGTACGCGTCCGCCCCGACCAGCTCGTGCGGCAGGCCTGCGGCGGCGAGGATGGCACGGAGCTCGGTGATCTTGCCCGCGTTGCGCGTGGCGAGGATCAGGCGAGGGGTGGACGTGGGGGTGGGCGTCGAGGTCATGGGGTCATTATCTCGGGCGGGCTGGGTCGGTACCGGCCGTCCCAGCTCCTCCGCCCGAGCCGGAGCGAGGGTCAGCCCGGCGTGCAGACCTTCGAGATCTCCTTCGCCGCGTCCGCGACCGGCGTGATGTCCGGGGTGGAGTTGCCGTTCTGCAGGGAGGTGCGGACGTTCGAGACGGCCGTGTTCATCGAGGTGATGGCCTTGCTCAGGTCGGCGTTGTCCGTCTGGTCGCCGACCTTCTTGAGGTTCGCCTCGATCTGGTTGAGCGCGTTCTGGGCGTCCTGCGGGCTGTTGCCGGCCTGCGAGACGGCCTGCTGGAGGTCGTTGGCGCCGTCCGTGATGGCGACCGCCGTGTTCGCGCAGTCCATCGCCGTCGAGATCGCGTCGCAGGAGGTGATCGCGGGTATGGCGAGGGCCGCCGTCAGGGCGACGACTGCCAGGCGGTGCTTCGGCTTCACTTGGACCCCCAGGAGATTCGGATGCGTGGACGGGCGCACGGTTTTGACACCGTGCGCCCGTACTTCAAGGGACGCGCGCGGGCGACGTCCGGTTGCTGGCGAAGCCTCTAGAGCGTGAGTTCCAGGGCGCTCAGCTGCAGGGCCTGGAGGTCGACGCAGCCGCCGGCGGCCAGGTCGAGGAGGGCGTTGAGTTCCTTGCGGTCGAAGGGCTCGGCCTCGGCCGTGCCCTGGACCTCGACGAAGCGGCCGTCGCCGGTGCAGACCACGTTCATGTCGGTCTCGGCCCGCACGTCCTCCTCGTAGCAGAGGTCGAGGAGCGGTTCGCCGTCGACGATGCCCACGCTGACGGCGGCGACGGTGCCGGTCAGGGGCTTGCGGCCGGCCTTGATGAGCTTCTTGCCCTGGCCCCAGGAGATCGCGTCGGCCAGGGCCACGTAGGCCCCGGTGATGGCGGCGGTACGGGTGCCGCCGTCGGCCTGGAGGACGTCGCAGTCCAGGACGATGGTGTTCTCGCCCAGCGCCTTGTAGTCGATGACGGCGCGCAGCGAACGGCCGATCAGGCGGGAGATCTCGTGGGTGCGGCCGCCGATCTTGCCGCGGACGGATTCGCGGTCGCCGCGCGTGTTGGTGGCGCGGGGAAGCATCGAGTACTCGGAGGTGACCCAGCCTTCGCCGCTGCCCTTGCGCCAGCGCGGGACGCCTTCGGTGAAGGAGGCGGTGCAGAAGACCTTGGTGTCGCCGAAGGAGACGAGGACGGAGCCCTCTGCGTGCTTGCTCCATCCGCGTTCGATGGTGACCGGGCGGAGCTGATCGGGCGTACGGCCGTCGATACGAGACATGGCACCGAGCCTAGTCGGTGCGAGGGTGCGAAAAGACCCCGTCCGGGTGCGTCCGGTCGGGGTCTCGTCGTACGCGGGAGCGTGCGCGGAAGCGTGCGCGGAAGCGTGCGCGCACGCGTGTGTGCGAGCCGGTGGGCTCAGCTCACATCATGTCTTCGATGTCGGCGGCGATCGGGTCGGCGTCGGTGCCGATGACGACCTGGATCGCGGTGCCCATCTTGACGACGCCGTGGGCGCCGGCGGCCTTCAGCGCGGCCTCGTCGACCTTGCTCGGGTCGATGACCTCGGTGCGCAGGCGGGTGATGCAGCCCTCGACCTCTTCGATGTTCTCGATACCGCCGAGCCCGGCGACGATCTTCTCAGCCTTGGTGGCCATGTGTTTCTCCCTGAGTTTTACGAAGAACGAGTCTCGGCGGCCACCGTTGCCTGTGGGCCGGCGAATGGTGCGGCTGACCTGCCAGCGTGGGTCCGCTTTGTCACGGTAGCCCACGATTGGCCCATCTACGCGAGCGCATGCCCGCCATCTGCCGAATGATGACGATCAGCATCAACCTGCCCTGAGGGCGGGTGAAATGCGATCGCACCACAAGTGGTCTACACCAGTGTGCCGCACGTGGGGCGGCTGCCAAAAACGGGCCGGTCAGGGAGGACGCGGATGAGCGCGAGCAGCGCCGCAGCAGTGCCACAGCAGAAGTGGTGGAACGGCTTGTTCCAAGGGCTGCAGAAGATGGGCCGGAGCCTCCAGCTGCCGATCGCCGTACTGCCCGCGGCCGGCATCTTGAACCGGCTGGGCCAGGACGACGTGTTCGGCAAGGACGGCCTGGGCTGGACGGACGTCGCCAAGGTCATGGCGGCCGCGGGCGGAGCCCTGCTCAATGCCGACATCGGCCTTCCGCTGCTCTTCTGCATCGGCGTCGCGATCGGCCTGGCCAAGAAGGCGGACGGCTCGACCGCCCTCGCGGCGGTGGTCGGCTTCCTCGTCTACCGGAGCGTGCTGCACGCCTTCCCCAAGTCCTGCCCGGAGGGCACCAAGGACATCAAGGGCGCCTGCCTGGGGGCGGGCGACGCCCTCGTCCAGTACACCTACCAGAACCCGGGAGTGTTCGGCGGCATCGTCATGGGCTGGCTGGCCGCCTGGTTCTGGGTGCGCTTCCACCGGGTCAAGCTGGTCGACTGGCTCGGCTTCTTCAACGGCCGCCGCCTGGTCCCGATCATCATGACCTTCGTGGCGATCGTGTTCGCCGTGCTCTGCCTGTGGATCTGGCCGCCGATCGGCGACGCGCTGGAGAGCTTCTCGGACTGGCTGGTGGGCCTGGGCTCGGTGGGCGCCGGCATCTTCGGCCTCGCGAACCGCGCCCTGCTGGTGATCGGCCTGCACCAGTTCCTGAACGTGCCGGTGTGGTTCCAGTTCGGCAGCTACACCAAGCCGGACGGGCAGACCGTGCACGGTGACATCCCGATGTTCCTGGCGGGCGACCCGAACGCCGGTCAGTTCCTCTCCGGCTTCTTCCCGATCATGATGTTCGCCCTGCCGGCGGCGGCGCTGGCGATCACGCACTGCGCGAAGCCGGCGCGGCGCAAGGAGGTCGGCGGCCTGATGCTGTCGGTCGGCCTGACCTCCTTCATCACCGGCATCACCGAGCCGCTGGAGTACTCCTTCCTCTTCCTGGCGCCGGCGCTGTACGCGGTGCACGCGGTGATGACGGGCGTGTCGATGGCGGTGACCTGGGCGTTGGGAGTGAAGGACGGCTTCACCTTCTCCGCGGGCCTGATCGACTACGTCATCAACTGGGGGCTGGCGACGAAGCCCTGGATGATCATTCCGATCGGGCTCTGCTTCGCGGTCGTCTACTACGCGATCTTCCGCTTCGCGATCACCAAGTGGGACATCAAGACTCCCGGCCGGGAGTCGGACGAGGAGATCGCGGCGATGGAAGCGGAGAACACCAAGGCGTGAGCGGCTGGCCACCGGCTTCCAGAGCGCCGGCCCGCAGCGAAAGACCCCTCCGGGGCGGCCGAAAACCCCCCTCGCGAACGCCATACGCCCTGCTCGGGGCGCCCATATGAGAGCCAAAGGCCTTCGGACCCTCAGGGTCCGAAGGCCTTTGCGTTGTATGCCCGGATGTGTCTTCCCCCACGGAATTGGTGGGTTCCTTACGCGGACCTCACCGTGCTACAACTGGTCTACACCACTGAGTGGTGTAGACCACGTAGGCCTTTCGGCCCCGCGGTCCCCCGTTCCGAGACGCCGCCAAACCCCCTTTTCCATGCCTTGGCAGCGCCTTGTCCACTGGAGGAAGACCATGTCCACAGCTACCGCTGCGGAAAGCAAGAAGGGCGCTGGCGTGATGGCCGTCATGCAGCGCATCGGCCGGAGCCTCATGCTCCCCGTCGCGGTGCTGCCGGCCGGCGCACTCCTGCTGCGCCTGGGCGCGGGCGACATGCTCGGGAAGGACACCTTCCCGGCCTTCGTGAACAAGATCGCCGGCTACATGGCCGCCGGTGGTGGCGCGATCCTCGACAACATGGCGCTGCTGTTCGCCGTCGGCATCGCGATCGGCTTCGCCAAGAAGTCGGACGGTTCGACCGCCCTCGCGGCCGTCACCGGTTACCTGGTCTTCCAGAAGGTGCTCGCCACCTTCACCGACAGCAACCTGCCGAAGGTCGAGAAGGTCGTCGACCACAAGGTCGCCCTGGTCGACGCGACCGTCAACGCCGGTGTGCTCGGCGGCGTCGTGATGGGTGTCATCACCGCCCTGCTGTACCAGAAGTTCTACCGGACCAAGCTGCCCGACTGGGCGGGCTTCTTCGGTGGCCGCCGCCTGGTCCCGATCCTCTCCGCCTTCGCGGGTCTGGTCGCCGGCATCGTCTTCGGTCTCATCTGGCCGGTCCTCGGCACCGGTCTGCACAACTTCGGTGAGTGGCTGACCGGATCCGGCGCCGTCGGCGCGGGCATCTTCGGTGTCGCCAACCGCGCACTGATCCCGATCGGCATGCACCACCTGCTGAACTCCTTCCCGTGGTTCCAGGCCGGCTCCTTCGACACCCCGACCGGCGCCGTCCACGGCGACATCAGCCGCTTCCTCGCGGGTGACCCCACCGCCGGACAGTTCATGACCGGCTTCTTCCCGATCATGATGTTCGCCCTCCCGGCGGCCTGCCTCGCGATCGTCCACTGCGCCCGCCCCGAGCGCCGCAAGGTCGTCGGCGGCATGATGTTCTCCCTCGCGCTCACCGCCTTCGTGACCGGCGTGACCGAGCCCATCGAGTTCACCTTCATGTTCATCGCCCCGGTCCTCTACGCGATCCACGCGGTCCTGACCGGTGTCTCCCTGGCGCTCACCTGGGCCCTGGGCATGCGGGACGGCTTCGGCTTCTCCGCCGGTGCGGTCGACTTCGTGCTCAACCTCGGCATCGCGAACAACCCGTGGGGCCTGGCCGGCATCGGCCTCTGCTTCGCGGTCGTCTACTACTTCGTCTTCCGCTTCGCCATCACCAAGTGGAACCTGCCGACGCCGGGCCGCGAGTCCGACGAGGAGCTCGCCGAGCTGCTCAAGGCGGAGGCCAAGTAGGAAACGCCTCAACGCAATTCCGAGGGTGTGCACACCGGATCCGGTGTGCACACCCTTTGGCGTGCCCTTTTGTTTCCCCCCGTGATTGCTCGAATCAGACGCTTCAGCCAGGGATTGCATCAAGATCATCCGGTGTCGTAGGGTGATTCTCGGGCCCAAGCATTGACCACGCACCATTCGAGGGGAAACCATGAGTTTGTCGAGCCTTCGCAGCATGAACTTCGCCCAGCTGACCGACGAAGAGGCCTCTGCCGCCTCCGGCGCCGGTAATCCCAGCCGCGCACAGTGCGCCGCCATTTACCTGCAGTCGTTCAACCCGATGCCGTGTGGCGGCTCCCCGACCGACTACTACAAGCTCTGGAAGTCGCTCGGCTGCGACAAGCTGTACGGCCGTCCCTAATCGTGGACAAGGGTGCCTGCCTTCTCGCGACGAGAGGGCAGGCACCCGCTTTTTCGGGGGAGGTTCACCGCTGGTGAAATGGCAGAGATATCACACGCATCAAGACGGGGAGACCGACTGCGGACCCGCAAGCGTGCGCACCGTACTGCGCAGGCACGGCGTCTTCATCGACCAAGCCATCCTCCGGGAGTCGGTCGGACTCGGCGACGAGGGGTCGAGCCTCCTCCAGCTCCGCGGAGTACTGGCCGGATACGACATCGACACGGAGCTCTTGAGGCTCGACACCCCCGCGCTCGCGACCGCGGTCCGTGTCGCGGGTCCCGCCATCGTCCTCCTCGACGATGACGGCTTCCGTCATTTCGTCGTCGTCCACGGAGTCGACGCCCAAGGAAACTTCCAGGTCAGCGACCCGCTCTTCCACCGCGTGAGCACCATCCCCGCGGCGTTGATGGAGCAGCTGCGACGCCCGGAGACCCTGGTCACCGAGCGGCCTCCCGCCCATGGTCTCGCGCGGGCCGCGTGGACCGGGCGATTCGGATCGTCCACCCTCCTGCGGCAGGCCGCTGCCGCCCACAAGCGCGCGCTCCTCGCCATACTGGCGGCCACCGTCGTCGTTTCCACGCTGGCGCTGGCGATCAGCCTGTTCGTCCAGCTGGCGGTGGACGAGGTGGTGAAGGGGTCCGCACCCGGCGCACTGGCCTTGCTGTCCCTGTCCTTCCTGACCGTGGCGCTCGCCGCCACCGGCCTCCAGTACACCCGCGGGCGGCTGGTCGTCACGCTGAGCCAACGACTGCAACGCCAGCTCTCCCATACGTACGTCTCGAAGCTCTTCCGCCTCCCCTGGTCCTTCTTCCGCACCCGGAGGACAGGAGATCTGGCCGGGCGCCTGGACGACGTCCAGGAGATACAGGCACTGGTGACGAGCACCACGATCGGCGCGACCGTGGACCTCTTCGTCGTCCTCACCGTCGGCGGCTACCTGCTCTACGTCGAACCGGTCTTCTTTCTCCTGCTCCTCGGGCCGGCGGCGGTGAACGTGGGAAGTTCCCTGATCCTTTACCCGTCGATACGCGAAGCCGCGGAAGAGTCCCTGCAGAGGGACGCCACGTTGAAGTCCGAGGCCGTGAACCTGATCCGCGGGGTCAGTGAGATCCAGGCGTACGGAAGGCGCGACTATGCTATCGGTCGAATATCGGGTCTCCTGGATCGCAGAATCGCTGCAGAACAACGGCTCGGCCGACTGGAAAACACCAACCTTGTCATAAAACTGGGCACCCAGTCCCTGTCGACCATCCTCATTACATGGCTCGCCCTGACGTTCATGAATTCCGGCTCGCTCACCGTCGGGCAGGTTTTCGGATATCTGACCATGGCCGGATATTTTCTCGGCGCAATGGAATCAATGGCGTCCCTGCAAGTGACCCTCCAAAGAACATCGGCGGCACTCGGACGGTACCGGGACATCTCGCTCCAGCGCGATGATGAAAGACTCGACCGGCCCGAGCGGGAAATGCCGGACGCGGAGAGGTCCGAGTGCGACATCGACCTCGAACGCCTTTCCTTCAAGCCTTCCCGCAGGGAGGACTTCATCCTGCGGGAGCTCAGCCTGCACATCCCCTTCGGCAGCAGCGTGCTGATCCACGGAGCCAACGGAGCGGGCAAGAGCACGCTCCTGCGCTTCATGTCGGGTTTGCAGGACGACTACACCGGTACGGTGCGCCTCGGCGGGGTCGAGGTCAGGGAACTGCCCGACAGCGCCTTGCGCCGCAGGATCCTCTACGTCCCCGAGGCTCCCACCGTCCTGACCGCGGCACTGCGTGAGAACCTCGCGTTCGGCGGGTCCCACACTGACGACGAGATCTTCGCGGCCTGCCGCATCGCCTGCTTCGACGATGTCCTGCGCACGCTCCCGCAAGGACTGGACACCGCGCTGCGCGAGGACGGCACCGAGCTGTCGCGAGGCGAGCTGCAACGGATGTCGCTCGCCCGCGCCGTCCTCCACAACCCCGACGTCTTCCTCTTCGACGAGAGCTTCGGCGGCATCGACGACAAGACGTTCGCGCAGATCTGGGCCAACCTGGCGGGCCTGGCGGCCACCAAGATCGTCGTGGCTCATGGAGCGGTCCGCGATGCCTCGTTCGACCAGCGCGTCGCCCTGGGCGCGTCTTCCCTCACCTACGGAGAACTCGTATGAACTTGGGCGAGGTGCTGGAACAGCTGGCACTTTCCGGGCCGTCACCGCTCGCCGCCGACGCGTCCCTCGTGATGGCCCTGAGTCCCGACCTGGCAGAGGTCACGGTTCCGTTCTCTTCGTGGGCCGAACTGCTCGGCGCCTACTCCGCCTTCACCGCGCTGCCGGTCACGGCCGCCGTTCTCACCCGGAACGAAGAGGATCAGATCCGCGCCTGTCTGCGCTCACTGTCGGCGGACGCCGATCACGTGCTCCTCGTCGACACGGGATCCACCGACCGTACGGTCTCCCGGGCACGCGAGGCCGTACCCGGGGTCGAGATCGTCGAATCGCACTGGCGGGACGACTTCGCGTACCACCGCAATCTGGCACTGACGCGGGACGAGCAGGGGTGGACCCTCTTCGTCGACGCCGACGAAACGATCGCCACCTCCGACAGGGGAAATCTGCGGCGCGCCCTGCGCGTGCTGGACTACCTCGCACCGGAAGCCGAATTCGTCGCCTCACCCACGATCGTGGACGCGGACGGCCGCGCCTACACCGACAACCACCGGGTCCTGCGCCGTGGCACCTCCTTCGCCTTCCGGGGACGCATCCACGAACGGCCCTACGACCATGAGGGCATGACGCCGCCGCGCGCCTACCTCCATGTCCGTCTCGATCACACCGGCTACACCCCGCAGGAGATGGCCCGAAAGGACAAGGTGCGGCGCAATGGGCGACTTCTCGAACTGTGCCGGGAAGCCGAACCCGACAACCCCAAGTGGCTGTACTACCTGGTGCGCGACACCATGGACCTGGACTCCGTCCCCGCCGATCACCTGAGGCGTCTCTACGAGGAACTGGCCTCGGCCGTGGACCGCGCCCGCACCGCGGGGGCCGGCGACTACGCCACGGAGCGCCTGACAGACACCTCGGCGCTGCTGTGCGAGCTGGCGCTGCGATTCGGCGGCGCCGAGGAGATACAGCTCCAGGCAGGAATCCTCGACGCGGCGGGCAGGAAGGTCGAGGCGGCCTTCTACACCAGCCTCATGGACGCCGGCCGCCTGCTGGGACGGCTGTCCTCCCTGGTCGACGGCATCGATGCGGTCCGTACCCGGGAGACGCCGGACAATCGCCATCTGATGGGCAGGCTGTACGAGCTGCAAGCAACCCTGGCCCTGGCCTGCGGCCGGTACGGCGACTTCGGTCCCGCACTCACAGCCGCCGAGGAACGTGGGGCGGGCCGGGGGCTGGAGCCGGACCTGGAGCAGCTCCGGCTCCTGCTCGCCGCGACCGCCGGCACCCTGGGTCCGTCGACGCACCCAGGTCAGATCTCGTAGACCGCGCCCGCGTACGCCAGGTCCACCGGGCCGTCGTAGACCGCGCGGGCGTCGGCCAGGTTCTGCTGGGCGTCCGTCCACGGCGGGATGTGTGTCAGGACCAGGCGGCCCACCCGGCCGCCGCGGGCGAACTCGCCGGCCTCGCGGCCGTTGAGGTGGAGGTCCGGGATGTCCTCCTTGCCGTGCGTGAAGGAGGCCTCGCACAGGAAGAGGTCGGTGCCCTCGGTGAGCAGCCCCAGCTCGGGGCAGGCGCCGGTGTCACCGGAGTACGTGAGCGAGCGGCCGCCGTGCTCGATGCGGATCCCGAAGGACTCGACCGGGTGGCAGACCTTCTCGGTGCGGACCTGGAACGGGCCGATCTCGAAGCTGCCGGACTTCAGGGTCCGGAACTCGAAGACCTCGCTCATGGAGCGCTCGTCGGGGACGTCCTCGTAGGCCGTGGACAGCCGCTTCTCGGTGCCCTCGGGGCCGTAGACGGGGATGGTGCCGCAGCGGCCGCCCTCGTGCCGGTAGAAGCGGGCGACGAAGTACGCGCACATGTCGATGCAGTGGTCGGCGTGCAGATGGCTCAGGAAGATCGCGTCGAGGTCGTAGAGCCCGATGTGCCGCTGGAGCTCGCCGAGGGCACCGTTGCCCATGTCGAGGAGCAGCCGGAAGCCGTCGGCCTCGACGAGGTAGCTCGAACAGGCCGATTCCGCGGACGGGAACGAACCCGAACAGCCGACGACGGTGAGCTTCATGGAGCGTGAACCTCCGTGGACGGTCCGTGGACGGAATGCGGGCCGTGCGTGGGTCGAGCGTAAGGCGCGAAACCTCCCGTCGCTCCTCCGCGGCGGGCCGTTGTGGGGGGAATCACCTGTGCTGTCACCCGGGGGAGCGACGGGGCGGATGCGGGTTGCCGCCCGGGGGTGCCGTCGCTGCCGTGCCGCGGTGTCCCCACACGGCTACGGTCGGAGTATGGACACGTCCTGGTGGCCGGCGGCCGCCGCGGTGGTGGCCGTGATCCTGCTGGTGCTGATACCCCGGCGGGCGCGGCGGCCCGCGGAGCCGCCGCACGGACCGGGTCCGCCGCCCCGGCCGGAGGCCGGAGAGCTGTGGACCCTGGCGGACGGACGGCGCTGCCTGGTGCTGGGCGTACGGGGCCACCGGGCGCGGATCGCGCGGATCACCGGGAAGTACGACGACCGGAGCGCCGGGGTGATTCCGCTGCCGCCGGGGGTGGTGGGGTCGCGGGGGGCGTTCGTGGAGGCGGAGCGGGTGCTGGAGGTGTCGGTATGGGAGTTCAAGCGGGCGCGGCCGCTGGGCACGGTGGATCCCGCGGTGTGGGACGAGCTGAAGGGGCTCGGGGGGCTGGGGTCGTCCGACTGAAGCGGGTCTACGATCCCCCCGAGCCGGAGGTGGACGGGGTCCGGGTGCTCGTGGACCGGCTGTGGCCGCGGGGGCTGTCGAAGGAGGCCGCGGGCGTCGACGACTGGGCGAGGGCTGTCGCCCCGTCCACGGAGCTGCGGAAGTGGTTTCACGGGGGTGGGTCCGTGGAGGAGTTCCGGGAGCGGTATGCGGTGGAGTTGGCCTCGGAGGGGGCCGTGGCCGAGCTTGCGCGGCTGCGGGGCCTTGCGGTGGGCGGGCCGGTGACGCTGCTGACCGCGGTCAAGGATCCGGGGGCCAGCCATGCGGGGGTGCTGGCCGCACTGTTGGCCTGACCTGGGCTGGGCCGGGCCGCCGCTGCCCCGCTGCGGGTGGGCCGCTGCGCGGGGCTTGTCCCCTACCCGCCCTTCCACCGTTCCCCGGGCGCTGCCCGGACCCGGGAGGACCCGGGGCTCCGCCCCGGACCCCGCGCCTCAAACGCCGGCGGGGCTGAAATTGCCAGCCCCGTCGGCACAGAAGGGCTACGCCCAGAGCTGGCCCTGGAGGACCTCGATGGCTTCCTCGGTCGTGGCGGCCGTGTAGACGCCTGTCGAGAGGTACTTCCAGCCGCCGTCGGCCACGACGAAGACGATGTCGGCCGTTTCGCCCGCCGCCACCGCCTTGCGGCCGACGCCGATCGCCGCGTGCAGGGCCGCGCCGGTGGAGACGCCGGCGAAGATGCCCTCCTGCTGGAGGAGCTCGCGGGTGCGGGTCACCGCGTCCGCCGAGCCCACCGAGAAGCGGGTCGTCAGGACCGAGGGGTCGTACAGCTCGGGGACGAAGCCCTCGTCGAGGTTGCGCAGGCCGTAGACGAGGTCGTCGTAGCGGGGTTCCGCGGCCACGATCTTGACGCCCGGCACGTGCTCGCGCAGGTAGCGGCCGACGCCCATCAGGGTGCCCGTCGTGCCGAGGCCCGCGACGAAGTGGGTGATGGAGGGGAGGTCCGCGAGGATCTCCGGGCCGGTCGTGGCGTAGTGGGCGCCCGCGTTGTCGGGGTTGCCGTACTGGTAGAGCATCACCCAGTCCGGGTGCTCCGCCGCCAGTTCCTTCGCGACGCGGACGGCCGTGTTCGAGCCGCCCGCCGCCGGCGAAGGGATGATCTCGGCTCCCCACATGGCCAGCAGGTCCCGCCGCTCCTGCGAGGTGTTCTCCGGCATCACGCACACGATCCGGTAGCCCTTGAGCTTCGCCGCCATCGCCAGGGAGATGCCGGTGTTGCCGGAGGTGGGCTCCAGGATCGTGCAGCCGGGGAACAGCCGGCCGTCCTTCTCGGCCTGCTCGACCATGTGGAGCGCCGGGCGGTCCTTGATCGAGCCGGTCGGGTTGCGGTCCTCCAGCTTCGCCCAGATGCGGACGTCGTCCGAGGGCGAGAGCCGGGGCAGGCGTACGAGCGGCGTATTGCCGACCGCGGCCAGTGGGGAGTCGTAGCGCATTACTTCGATCCGCCGGCTACGGCCGGGAGGATGGTGACGTTGTCGCCGTCCTTGAGCGCGGTGGAGATGCCGTCGAGGAAGCGGACGTCCTCGTCGTTGAGGTAGACGTTGACGAAGCGGCGCAGTTCGCTGCCCTTCGCCTCGTCGACGATGCGCTCCCGGATGCCCTTGTGGCGGGTCTCCAGGTCGGAGAACAGCTCGGACAGGGTCGCGCCCTCACCCGAGACGGCCTTCTCGCCGCCGGTGTAGGTACGGAGGATGGTGGGGATGCGGACCTCGATGGCCATGGCAGGCTCCAGTCAGGGTGATGAGGGAAGAAGGAAGGCGGAGGGGTCGTGCGGCGCGCGGGCGTGAGCGCACGGGCCCCGGCACGGGGGCTTCCGGGCTCAGGCAGCCGGACAGATGGCGCTGGCGAGGCGGCACAGGTCGACGTGCAGCCGCGCCACAAGCAGCAGCCTGCCGGGCGTCTCGATGCTCACGTCGTGGGAAACCATGCGGTCATGTTAACGATTCCCGACCCCTGGTTTGGAGTGTGATTCCGCATCGTGGACGGATACCGCTCGCATACTGGACAGTAACCCGTCAGTAAGCCTCGACGACCTGCACTTCTTCCTCCGTGATCACGCCTTCGACGATCCGGTACGACCGGAACTGGAACTCTCCGAGGCCGTCCTTGTCCGCCGTGGAGACCAGCACGTAGTGCGCGCCGGGCTCGTTCGCGTAGGTGACGTCGGTGCGCGAGGGGTAGGCCTCGGTCGCGGTGTGCGAGTGGTAGACGATGACGGGCTCCTCGTCCCGGTCGTCGAGCTCGCGGTAGAGCTTCAGCAGGTCCTTCGAGTCGAACTCGTAGAACGTGGGCGACCGGGCCGCATTCAGCATCGGGACGAACCGCTCCGGGCGGTCCGTGCCCGCCGGGCCGGCCACCACTCCGCACGCCTCGTCGGGGTGGTCCTGACGGGCGTGCGCGACGATCTGGTCGTACAGGGCCTGGGTGAGGGTCAGCATGTTCGACAGGATAAGCAGACGGGCCCTCCCGTACCGAGGAGCGGTACGGGAGGGCCCGAATGATGGACACGAGGCCCAAGGGGGCGTGGTTCCCGGCCGTGACAGGCGGCCGGGACTCACGGTTCCGGGGGTGGCCCGGGTGGGCTACGAGACCTTGGTGAAGGCCTCGGAGCTCGGGGCGCGGGACTTCAGCACCAGGTACGAGACGCCCAGCAGCAGACCCCACAGCGGGGCGCAGTAGAGCGAGACGCGGGCGTCCTTGTCGATGCCCATCATCACGATGACCATGCCGATGAAGGCCAGGGCGAACCAGCTGGTGTACGGGGCTCCGGGCGCCCGGAACGGCGACTTCGGGAGGTCGCCGCGGTCGGAGGCGGCCCGGTAGCGGATCTGGCAGACCAGGATCATGATCCAGGCCCACATGCCGGAGATGGTGGCGAAGGAGACGACGTAGTCGAAGGCCTTGCCGGGGGCGACGTAGTTGATCCAGACGCCGACGAGCATCAGTGCGGCGGAGAAGGTGGTGCCGGCGAGCGGGGTGCCGCTCTTGGTGAGCTTGGTGAAGACCTTCGGGCCCTGGCCGTTGAGCGCGAGGTCGCGCAGCATGCGGCCGGTGGAGTACATGCCCGAGTTGCAGGAGGACAGGGCGGCGGTGAGGACGACGAAGTTGACGATCGCCGCGCCGACGCCCAGGCCCATCTTCTCGAAGGCGGCGACGAAGGGGCTGACGCCCGGCTGGAACTCGTGCCACGGGACGACCGACAGGATCATGACCAGTGCGCCGACGTAGAAGACGGCGATGCGCCACGGCACGGTGTTGATGGCCTTGGGCAGGGTCTTCTCGGGGTCCTTGGACTCGCCGGCGGTGACGCCGACCAGCTCGACCGCGAGGAAGGCGAACATCACGATCTGCAGGGTCATCAGCGTGCCGCCGAGGCCCTTGGGGAAGAAGCCGCCGTCGTTCCACAGGTTCGAGACGGCGGCCGTGTCGGCGGCGTCGGAGAAGCCGATGGTGAGGATGCCGGCGCAGATCAGGATCATGCCGACGATGGCGGTGACCTTGACCATGGAGAACCAGAACTCCAGCTCGCCGAAGAGCTTCACGGAGATCAGGTTGGCGCCGTAGAGGACGAAGGTGAAGATCAGCGCGTACGCCCACTGCGGGAAGCTGTCGTGGGTCCAGTACGCCATGTACTGCGCGGCCGCGGTGACCTCGACGATGCCGGTGACCACCCAGAAGAGCCAGTAGGTCCAGCCGGTCACGTAACCCCAGAAGGGGCCGAGGAACTCCCGGGCGTAGTCCGAGAAGGAGCCGGAGACGGGGCGGTACATGAGCAGCTCGCCCAGGGCCCGCATGATGAAGAAGATGACCAGGCCGGCGATGGCATAGGCCAGGATCAGGCTCGGTCCGGCCTTGGAGATGGCCTTGCCGGCGCCCAGGAAGAGGCCGGTGCCGATGGCGCCGCCGATCGCGATCATCTGGATCTGGCGGGCGCCCAGTGCGCGGTGGTATCCCTCGCCGCCGCCCTCGGCCCCGCCGCCCTGTGCGGGCGTCTTGTCGTGCTGCTGCTCGTCGACCTGTACGGAGGTCATGTCTTGGTGCGCCTTTCTCCACGCCGGTCCGCGCCTTCGTTGGCTGCGGATCGGGTCCTCGATCCCCCCGGATACGGATGGAGTTGCACGCCGGCGGTCAGCCGGTTCAAGCAGGCCGGGGGACATGGGTGGCGCCCCGTCGGCGGTCGTGAAGATTTATCACGTGCTTACGGGTGATCGAGGGGTGAAAGTGTGACGCAAGGCTCAAAAAAATCGGGGCAAAGCGCCTGGAGCAGATCAGATCACCGCATGGCGGTGATCTGATCGTTATCCGGATTTGAGCGTCCGCTGAGCGAACGGCCCCCTGGGGCGAATCCCGCTTGAGGATCCTCAGAGGTTGTCGACGAGGGTTTCGATGAGGGTCTCCTGGAGACCGCCGAGCCACAGGTACGCCATCACCATCGGCTTGCGCGGATCGTCGTCCGGGAGCCGGAAGAGGACGGCGCTCTCGTCGTCCTCGGTGATGTCGAGGCGGGCCGCGATGGTGAGCCGCAGGTCGTTGAGGGCGCCGAGCCAGCGCAGCCGCAGCTCGCCGGCCACCTCCAGGACGGCCGCCCCGTCGGCGGCCGGGCTGAGCCCGTCGAGGCTGCGTACGACGGCCAGCGCGTCCTCCCGCTTGCGGGTGCGCAGGTCGTTCTCGGTGAAGCGGCGGAATTCGGCCGAGTGGGCCCGCAGCTCCTCCGCGTCGGCCCCGGGCAGGGTCTCCGGGCCGCCGTAGGCGTCGGGGAAGAGCCGGGCCAGGGCCGGGTCGGACGGGGGCTCGGTGGGGCCGTCGGAGGCCGCGAAGAGCACGGCGAGCGGATCGGCGTCCGGCTCGGGCTCCGGGTCGCCGGGACCGATGAGCTCGAGCAGCTGCACGGCCAGGGAGCGCAGGATCGAGATCTCGATCTCGTCCAGCGCGATGGTGGCGCCGCCGCCCTCCAGGGCCTCGAACACGCCGCCCATCAGTTGCGGTCCTGGGACATGGTCGCCCAGAGGCCGTAGCCGTGCAGGGCCTGCACGTCGCGTTCCATCTCCTCGCGGGTGCCGCTGGAGACGACCGCCCGGCCCTTGTGGTGGACGTCGAGCATCAGCTTGTTCGCCTTGTCCTTGGAGTAGCCGAAGTACGCCTGGAACACGTACGTCACGTAGCTCATGAGGTTCACCGGGTCGTTGTGCACCAGGGTCACCCAGGGGACGTCGGGTTCCGGGACCGCGAAGGTCTCTTCGGCCGATTCGGTGCGTTCGATCTCAACAGGAGCAACACTCACTTGTCCCATGCTGCCACTGCCGGGGGCCGGTCGCACAAACGGGCCCCTACATCTCGTCAATCTGACGAGATGTGCGCTAGCATCCGTGCCATGAACCCTGCGGACCTGGGCCTGCCGGTGGACGTGCCGTCGACAGCGCTCTTCACGGACCATTACGAGCTCACGATGTTGCAGGCCGCCCTGGCCAGCGGCACCGCCGACCGGCGCTCGGTCTTCGAGGTCTTCACCCGGCGGCTGCCCGAAGGACGGCGCTACGGAGTGCTCTCCGGAACCGGCCGGGTGCTCGACGCCGTGGAGAACTTCCGCTTCGACGGCGCCGTACTGGAGTTCCTGCGCGAGCGGGCCGTCGTCGACGACCGGACCCTGGACTGGCTGGCCTCGTACCGCTTCTCGGGCGACATCTGGGGCTACCCGGAGGGCGAGGTCTACTTCCCCGGCTCCCCGGTCCTGCGCGTCGAGGGCAGCTTCGCCGAGTGCGTGCTGCTGGAGACCGTGATCCTGTCGATCCTCAACCACGACTCGGCGATCGCCGCGGCCGCCTCCCGGATGTCCTCGGCGGCCGGTGGCCGGCCGCTGATCGAGATGGGCGCCCGGCGCACCCACGAGCTGGCGGCCGTCGCCTCCGCGCGGGCCGCGTACGTCGGCGGTTTCACCTCGACCTCGGACCTGGCGGCCGGATTC
Source organism: Streptomyces sp. NBC_00454 (assembly GCF_041434015.1). Lineage (GTDB taxonomy): Bacteria > Actinomycetota > Actinomycetes > Streptomycetales > Streptomycetaceae > Streptomyces. The sequence continues at coordinate 2,848,922 of NZ_CP107907.1, forward strand.
CGCTACGGGATCCCCACGGTCGGCACCAGCGCGCACGCCTTCACCCTGCTCCACGACGACGAGCGCGGCGCCTTCACGGCGCAGGTCGCCTCGCTGGGCAACGGGACCACCCTGCTGGTGGACACCTACGACGTGGCCGAGGCGGTCCGCACGGCCGTGGAGGTCGCCGGGACCGGCCTGGGCGCGGTCCGGATCGACTCCGGGGACCTGCTGCTCGTCGCGCACCGGGTGCGCCAGCAGCTGGACGAGCTGGGGGCGACGGAAACCAGGATCGTGGTGACCTCGGACCTGGACGAGTACGCGATCGCCTCGCTGGCGGCGGCCCCCGTGGACGCCTACGGGGTCGGCACCCAGCTGGTGACGGGCAGCGGGCACCCGACGTGCTCGATGGTCTACAAGCTGGTGGCGCGGGCCGCCTCGGCCGACGTGAAGGCGCCGCTGGTGTCGGTCGCGAAGAAGTCCTCGGGCGGGAAGACGTCCGTCGGGGGCCGCAAGTGGGCGGCGCGGCGGGTCGACGCGGACGGGGTCGCGGAGGCGGAGGTCATCGGGACCGGGCCGGTGCCGGCGGCGCTGGCCGACACGCAGCTCCTCGTCCAGCTGGTCAAGGGTGGCGAGGTCGTGGCCCGCGAGTCCCTGGAGACGGCCCGCGACCGCCACCGCGAGGCCCTGGCGGGCCTCCCGCTCTCGGCGACGCAGCTCTCGCGCGGCGAGGCGGTCATCCCGACCGAGTACGCGTAGCGGGGGGGGCGGAGCCGCAGGCCCGGCGCAGCCGGGGCACCCGGGGCTCCGCCCCGGACCCCGCGCCTCAATCGCCGGCGGGGCTTGATTTGCCACCGCCCGGGGGAAGAGCCCCCGCAGGGCCCGCCGCCGCACAGGAACACCGAGCCGAAGGACATCGTCATGCACCGCGCACTGATCGTCGTCGACGTACAGAACGACTTCTGCGAAGGCGGCAGCCTCGCGGTCACCGGCGGGGCCGACGTGGCCGCCGCCATCACCGAGCTCATCGGGCAGGCCACCGCCGGGTACCGGCACGTCGTCGCCACGCGGGACCACCACGTCGACCCCGGGTCGCACTTCGCCCGCCCCCCGCAGGAGCCGGACTTCGAGACCTCCTGGCCCGTGCACTGCGTCGCCGGGACCGAGGGCGTGGGCTTCCACCCGAACTTCGCTCCGGCCGTCGCCTCGGGGGCCGTGGCCGCCGTGTTCGACAAGGGGGCGTACGAGGCCGCGTACAGCGGCTTCGAGGGGGCGGACGAGAACGGCCGCGGGCTCACGGAGTGGCTGCGCGACCGCCAGGTCACCGAGGTCGACGTGGTGGGCATCGCCACCGACCACTGCGTCAAGGCCACCGCCCTGGACGCGGCCCGCGCGGGATTCCGTACGCACGTCCTGCTGGACCTGACGGCGGGCGTGGCCCCGCACACCACCACCCGCGCCCTGGCCGAGCTCCGCGAGGCCGGGGTCGAGCTGAGCGGCACGCCCGTGGTGGCCGGCTGAGCGGGGGCCGCTCCCCGCGTTCAGCCCAGCAGGGCCCTGATCGGGTGCCACAGCTCCTGCGCCCGGTCCGGCGCTCCGCGCCAGAGCAGGCCGTCGGGGTGGTGCAGGACGGCGGTGATCTCGTCCAGGGTCGGGGGCTGGGCGTTGCCCCGCAGGTAGACGGCGCGCATTCCGAGGTTCCGCAGCCTGGTCAGGGCGCGGGCCCGGTTCGCGGCGTGCACCAGCACGCGGACATTTCCGCCCTCTCCGGACGGTCTGGGCAGCGTGAGCGCGACGACCACGCTGCCGCCGGGCAATCTGACGAAACCTCCACCGGGCATGCCTTCATCTCCCCCGTCAATAAGAAACTCGCAACACGCATCTAAACGCGATCGGCCGCCGCCCGCTAGAGGGGCGACGGCCGATCATGCTTTGACCTGCGGTTTTGCCGAATTACTTAGCGGCGGGACCGACCTCGACCGTCATCTGGAGACCGTCGCGCGGCTCCTTGACGATCTTGATCTTGGTGTTGGTGTCAGTGACCTTCACCGAACCGGTCGGGTTCTCGTCGTAGTAGTACGTGCCCTTGTGGTCGTCGAAGACCGTGTTGGCCGGCTTCGACTTCAGGAACAGCGACTCGCCGTTCTTGTGCAGGGTGAAGGCGTCCGTCTTGTACGAGCTGAAGGCGGCGTCGTACGGCTGGATCTTGTTGCGCAGCAGGGTGCCGTCCGACCACTTCATCGGCTTGGCGTTGGCGTCGATCGGCAGGATCAGACCGGCGCCGGGGTGCACGCTGGTGTTGTTGTCCTTCTGGGAGGTGTCCCAGAGCCAGATCAGCAGACCGTCCTGGTACGCGTAGTGCTCGACCCAGTTCGGCTTCGTGTTGGCGAAGCCGAAGTTGTACGGGCCCACCTTGAGGGTGGAGTCGTACGAGACGTAGCGACGGTTCTCCGCCAGGTAGTACTGCGCGTACTCCTTGGTGAAGCCGGCACCGATGCGCGAGAAGCCCTTGCCGGCCCAGCCGTTGTCGCCGTTCTCGGCGCCGTCGGTGAACAGGGTGGAGCCGTCCGCGGTGATGTTGACGGCGTCGGCCGTGAAGCCCTTGCCGCCCGCGCCGCCGTCCGTCTGGTAGCGGAAGCGGAGGTCGATCTTCTTGCCCGCGTAGGCGTCGAGCGGGAAGGCCAGCGACTTCCAGGCCTCGGAGGCGCCGGTGAGCGACGGGCTGCCGGAGGCGTCGGCCGGGATGGCCGTGCCGTCGGCGGTGCCGGCGAGGGCGGTCCAGGTGGCGCCGCCGTCGGTGGAGACCTCGGTGTACAGGAAGTCGTAGTCCTGCTCGATGTCCCACCAGCCCTTGAGGGACAGGGCGGCGGACTTCTTGCCGGTCAGGTCGACCGAGCGGGTCAGGGTGTTCTTGAGGTCGTCACCCATGTTGCTCCACCACTGCGAGGAACCCTCGGCGGGAGCGACGACGTCGGTCTTGACCTGCTTCTTCGGCAGCTCGACGAGGAGCGCCTGCTTGTCCTTGGTGTTGAACTCCGAGACACCCAGCTTGTGGGTGGACTTCGTCGCGGCCTTGGCCGAGCCGTAGTTCAGCCAGCCCAGCTGGAGCTTGTCCCAGGCGGTCATGTCGCCCGGGAGGTTGCCTATGGAGTCCTTGCCGTCGCCGAGCCAGGAGCCGGCCGACATCAGGGACCAGAAGCCGACCGAGTTCTCGCCGCCACCGGTGGTGTCGTAGAGGTCCGGGAGGCCGAGGTCGTGGCCGTACTCGTGCGCGAAGACGCCGAGGCCGCCGTTCTCCGGCTGCATCGTGTAGTCGCCGACCCAGATGCCGGTGGTGCCGATCTGAGTGCCGCCGGCCTTGTTGTTCGCCGGGCCGGTCTTGCCCGCGTCGGTGCCGTAGGCGTACCAGCGGTGCGCCCACAGGGCGTCCGCGCCCTGCACGCCGCCGCCGGCCGACTCGTCCTCGCCCGCGTGGACGATCTGGAAGTGGTCGATGTAGCCGTCGGGCTCGTTGAAGTTGCCGTCGCCGTCGAAGTCGTTGCGGTCCCACTGGTCGTACTGGGACAGCGTCGCCTTGATCTCGGCGTCGGTCTTGCCGGCCTTCTTCTGCGCGTCGGCCCAGGAGTTCACGCCGTCCTTGACGGTGTCCCAGACGTTGTTGCAGTTCTTCTGGCCGCAGTAGTTCGAGCCGTAACGGGCCTCGTTGTACGGGATCTTGACCCAGTCGGCGACCTGGCCGTCGACCGAGTAGCGGCCCGAGGAGGTCTTCTCGTAGTAGGTCTTCAGCGAGTTCTTGCCCTGGCCGGTACCGAAGTACAGGTCCTGGAAGTAGTCACGGCTGAAGTCCTTGCGCCACGCGGTGCTGTTGTTCGTCGCGCGGTCGGGCTGGGCGATCTGGTTGTGCGCCGGCCCCGGGGTGCCGCCGTACTTGACGACCGGGGGCTTGGGGCCGCTCGGACCGTCCGGGTCGAACATGGTGGTGCCGTCCACCTGGTCACCGAAGTCGACGAGGATCGTGAAGATCTTGTCGGTCTTCTCGCGGCCGAGCTCGACGTACTTCTTGTCGGCGAGCTTGACGACCTTGGAGGCGCCGCGCTGTTCGACTTCCTTCTTGCCCGAGAGCACCTGCTCCAGGGCGGCCTTCCTGGCCTGCGCCTGCTGGTCGCTGAACGGACCCTTCAGGTTGTGGTCGACCTGCTCCTTGGCGGAGGAGGTCGGGTCCTGACGGTCTGCGGCGTGGGCGGTCGGGCCCTGGTCCGCCTGGGCGATCGAGAAGGCTGCGCCGGTGGCCGCCGTGACGGCCAGGGTCGCGCCGATTGCGGCGGCGCGAAGCGCTCGTCTTCTCGCGGAATTGCTGGTCACTTGACGTCGTTCCCCTCCCGCGGCCGCGACTAAGTGCGGAACGTCTCCATAGGAGCGGGGGGTTCCGTGCGGCGCGCGTCTCAAGTGACGACATTTGACCGGAGAGTCGCAAGAAAAGACAGACCTTGACTTGATCCTTACAACTGCACTATGCGGGTTCGGAGTTCCGCTATGCGGACGTACCCCGGCCATATGGGACGAACGACGCTTCCCCGCCTCGAGTCCGGCTGGAGAATGAGCCCCGTGCGCCCCCTGTGCTCCGCAGCTGTGGGTTAGGTCGCGCTTACCGGCAGTGCCGCTCGGGCATCCACCGTCGTAGAGTCACTTGACGCCCGACCAGGTTGAGCCGACTCCCCCTCCCGCTACGAGGACGGAAATCGCCATGCCGCGTCCGACTGCCGCACAGCTCACCTACGGGTCCGCCACCGTCATCGTCTCGACGATCGCCATGCTGCTGCTCTCGCAGACGAGCACGGGACTCGGCGTCGCGGTCATCTCCGCCGCCGCCCTCGCCCTCGGGCTCCTCGTCGCGCTCACCGTGCCGATCCCGCGCCGGCGCGGCCGGCACGCGGCCTCGGCCCGTACGAGGACCGCCGCCGCCTCCCCGGTGCCCGACACCGTCCCTCAGGACGTGGAGGCGGCCGCCGCCTCCGAACATCCCGTGCACCACTGATCTGCCGGGCACCGTATTGCAACAGAACAGCGCGGCGCGGGCGGCCTCCCACTGGGGAGACCGCCCGCGCGCTGAGCTGCGTACGCCTGTGGACCGCCGGCCGGGTCAGCCGGACTGGACCACCACCGTCTTGCCCACCTTGTCGTGCAGACCCTGCTTGTAGGGCTTGTCCACGAGCATCGAGATGACGAGCGCGATCGGCCACAGGCAGAAGCAGCAGATCAGCGTCGGCAGCCAGAGCACGGCCGCACGGGACAGCGCGGCGTTGGACTGCGGGACGCTGCCGTCGTTGAGCATCGCGACGCGCAGGCCCAGCCACTTCTTGCCGAAGGTCTGGCCGTTCTTCTTGGTGAACCACCAGTCGTAGCCCACGTAGGCGGCGATCGAGATCAAGGTCATGATCAGGCCGCTGCCGCTGTAGGACTTGGTGATGACCTCGGAGACGTCCTCGCCGTTGCTCGTGTCCACCGTGTAGCGCTTCGTGCCGAAGGCCAGCTGGATCAGGAACAGCGGGACGGCGACGATCACCACGTCGATGATGCGGGCGGCGAGCCGCTTGGCGAAGTCGGCGAGCGGAGGCATCCCGGCGAGCGGGTCGGGCATGCCTCCGCCACCGCCGTACGGGTCTCCGCCACCGCCGTAGGGGGGCGGCGGGGGCGGGTAGCCGCCACCACCGGGCGGGGGCGGCGGAAACCCTCCGCCGCCGGGCGGGGGCGGAGGGGGATAGCCGGACCCGCCTGCGGGCGGTGAGCCGTACGGCGAACCACCCGACGGGGGCGTCGGTTCCTGGGGCTTCTTGAGGAACGGGTCGTCCTCGGGCGGCTGGCCGGGCGGCGGCTGGTCGGTGCTCATGGCCCGAGTCGAACCCGGCCCGGCCCGACCCGCAACGGGGACGCGGCCATTCGGGGGACGGCCCCGCGCGGGCGGCCCCGGACGAGGCGCTAGCGGGCCACGTACGTGCGTGCCAGCCGGTCGTGGAGGGTCCGGCGCCGCGGGCGGTCCCCGAGGGCCCACACGGCCCCGGGGAGCCCCAGGAACGCGTACACGAGCCAGCGCCGCAGGGCCGCGCCGAAGCGGGGCGGACGCAGGGTGGCGGCGGCCAGGACGCGCACGCCGAAGAGCTTCTTGCCCGGGGTGCGGCCCCAACGGGCCGTGGGCAGGGCCTCGTAGAGGACGCCGAAGACGAGGACGGCGCCGAGTACGAGGCCCAGCCCGCCCGCGATGGTGCCGTCGAACAGCCACACGGTGGTGGTCCGCCCGCTCACCCGGGCCGCGTCCACCTTGGCCTGGAGGTGTGCGGTCGCCCCGGGTACGAGGGGCAGCGCCACCGCGGTCGCGACGCCCGCGTACACGAGGGTGTCCAGCAGCCGGGCCGCGGCGCGGCGCCCGAACCCGGCGGGGCGCACGGCCCGCTCCGCCATCCGCTCGAACACGGCCCGCTGGGTGACGGGCCTCGGCGCGGCGGGCGCCGCGACGGGCTCGGCCCGCTCCACGGACCTCGCCGGCACCACGGGCGCTACGGGCGCCTCGCGCTCCACCGGCTGCGCCGCGGGCCGGGAGCGGGCCGACGGCTCCGCGGGCGGGAGGGGGGCGGGCGGCCAGGCCTCGGCGGGGGCAAGGGCAGGGGCCGCGTGGGCCGGAGCCGCGTGGACGGGGGCCGCCGGGGCCGGAGCGGCGTGGGCGGCCGCGCTGACCGGGGAGCGGGCCGACAGGATCCCGATCCCCTCGGGGGCCGCGGAGCCGGACACCCGCGCGGGCAGCGGCAGCGGTGCGGGCAGCGGCGCGGATACCGGCAGCGGCGCGGGCGCGGGCACGGCCACCGGGACGGGTGCGGGGCCGGGGCCGGGGACCTGAACCGGCGTACGGGCCAGCGAGATCCCCGCCGGGCGGGCGGCGGGTTCGTTGCCCCAGGACACCCGGTGGTCGCGCGGCCCTCCGAAGCCGGACTGGTGGAGGGGGTCGGCCTGCCACACCACGGGCTCGGCCCCGAACTCCGCCTCCGGTTCGGGCCAGCGGGCGGGCTCGGGTTCGGGCTCGCGTTCGGGTTCGCGTTCGGGCTCGCGCAACGCCTCCGTGACACCGGTCTCGTCGAGGAACACCGGACCCGTCTCGTCCGCCGCGACCGCGGGGCGGCTCGTACCGGGAACCCAGTTCAGGCCGTTCCAGAACCTGACGTACCCGGGGATGGACGGATCGGGGTAGTAGCCCTCGCGGGCCGCGTGCTCGCCGTCACCAGGGGAGGCCGTCAATGTCCCCAACTCCGATCGTGGCTTGAGGCTTGTGCAGGGGTGGACCATAGCCAAGAACCGCCCCCCGACAGGTCCGGTAACGGGAGAATCCAAGCCTTTGAGCGAACGCGGCCTCGTACGCACGATTCCGGTCAGCCGACAGAATCCGGCCAATCCCGAGATTGCTCCGGGAAGTCGCGTCATACCCGGGCACTTCGGCGCTCTCTGCGGGTGTGGGACCGGTTTCCCGGCCCCGCTCACCGGCAGAAGTACGCACACCGCACCGAAGTGAGGCCGTCATGCACCACCCCGTCATCGAACGCGAGCTGGAACTGAAGCTGGTCCTCTCCCCCGAGCGCAGCATCCCGGTCGCCGCCCGGCTCCTGTACCTCACGGACGACCCGTACGCCGTCCACATCACCTTCCACACCGGTTCCAGCACCCCGGTCAACTGGACCTTCGCCCGCGAGCTGCTGGTCGAGGGGGTGTTCCGTCCCTGCGGCCACGGAGACGTCCGGATCTGGCCCACGAAGGTCGAGAACAAGGCCGTCCTGTGCATGGCGCTCAGCTCCCCCGACGGGGACGCCCTGCTGGAGGCCCCCGCCGCGTCCGTGTCCGCCTGGCTGGAGCGCACCCTGCGGATCGTGCCGCCCGGCACCGAGGCCGAGCGGCTCGGCCTCGACGCCGCGCTGGCGGAGCTGCTCACCCCGACCCCGGCCGACGAGCTGTGGATGCGCGACCCGTGGCCGTCCGACGAATCCGCGGACGGGGAGTGAGGCCCCGCGCGGCCGCCCGCGCACGCAGCCCCGTAAGGCCGCCGGGCGGACGGTACGGGCCTTCGCGCAGGTACGGGCCTTCGCGCGGACCGTACGGGCCTTCGCGCGGATCAGAACAGCTTGCCCGGGTTGAGCAGTCCCTCCGGGTCGAAGGCGTGCTTGACGGCGCGCTGCATCTCCAGGCCCACCGGGCCGAGTTCGCGGGCGAGCCATTCCTTCTTCAGGACGCCGACCCCGTGCTCCCCCGTGATGGTCCCGCCCAGCGCGAGGCCCAGCGCCATGATCTCGTCGAAGGAGGCGCGGGCCCGCCGGGTCTCGTCCTCGTCGGCCGGATCGAAGCAGACGACGGGGTGGGTGTTGCCGTCGCCCGCGTGCGCGCAGACCCCGATGAGCAGGTCGTGGTCGCGTGCGATGGCAGCGGTGCCGTCGAGCATCTCGGCGAGCCGGGTGCGCGGTACGCACACGTCGTCGATCATCGTCGCGGGCCGCAGGGCCTCCAGCGCGGTCAGGGACATCCGCCGGGCCTGGAGCAGCAGTTCGGACTCGGCCTCGTCCTCGGCCGGTACGACGGCGCTCGCCCCGGCGGCGGTGCACAGCTTCCCCACGGCCGCCAGGTCGGCCGACGCGTGCGGGGTGTCGAAGGCGGCGAGGAGCAGTGCCTCGGTGGTTTCGGGCAGGCCCATCCGGCCCAGCGCGTTGACGGCGCGGACGGTCGTACGGTCCATCAGCTCCAGCAGCGAGGGCGTCAGCCCCGCCTCCATGACGGCGCAGACGGCTTCGCAGGCGGCCGCGGCCGAGGGGAACTCGGCGGCGAGCGCAAGCTGGCGGGGCGGTGCGGGACGCAGCGCGAGGACGGCCTTGACGACCACGCCGAGGCTGCCTTCGGAGCCGACGAACAGGCGGGTGAGGTCGTACCCGGCGACCCCCTTCGCGGTCCGCCGGCCGGTGCGCATGAGCCTGCCGTCGGCGAGGACCACGTCGAGGCCGAGCACGTACTCGGCGGTGACCCCGTACTTGACGCAGCACAGGCCGCCGGAGGCGGTGCCGATGTTCCCGCCGATGGTGCACTGCTCCCAGCTGGAGGGGTCCGGCGGGTAGTACAGGCCCTGCTCGGCGACGGCGCGGGAGAGGACCGCGTTGACGACTCCGGGCTCCACGACGGCGATCCGGTCGACGGTGTCGATCTCCAGGATCCGGTCCATCTTCACGAGGGACAGCACGATGCAGCCGTCGGAGGCGTTGGCCGCGCCCGACAGGCCCGTGCGGGCGCCCTGCGGGACCACGGGGACGCGCAGCGCGTGGGCGGTGCGCATGACGTGCTGGACCTGTTCGGCGGTGCGGGGCAGGACGACCGCGGCCGGGGTGCCGGCCTCGCAGAAGCTCGCCATGTCGGTGGCGTAGGAGGCGGTCACCTGGGGATCGGTGAGCAGCGCCCCGGGAGGGAGGCCTTCGAGGAGCATCGCGTGGAGCCGCCGCTGGGGCGAACCGTGGAGCCGGGTGGAATCTTCCTCATCCATGGGGCCAGCGTGACAGCCGGGGCCATCGGTGTGAACACGCCCACGACGTTCTTCGGACACCTCGGCGAGCTCTTCATATTGACGCACAGTGACCCCATGGATCCCATGCGTCAGGCAGTGCACCCCGAGAAAGCGCCGCCCGAGAAGGCGTCGGCCGAGGAGCAGCTCCGCCAGGAGCCGCAGCCGCGGCGTGCGGAGTCTCGCCAGCCTGCCCCTCCCGTGAACTTGACCGGCCGCAAGACCCTGGTGGCGGCGGCGGTCGCGGTGGTCCTGATCGCCGGAGCCCTGCTGATCCGGCCGGCCCGCGGCGGCGACGACGCCCGGCCGCCGGGGCCCGGCGAGCGGGCCCGCGCGGCGGTCGGGATGGGCGCGCCCGCGGCGGCGGTGGACCTGTCGGCGCTGGTGGCTGACCGGGAGAAGTGGCTCGCGGGCCACCGCGACGACGACGCCTCGTGGGCGGTGCTCGGGTCGGCGTACCTGGAGCAGGCGCGCCGGACGGCCGATGCGGCCTGGTATCCGAAGGCGGAGCAGGCGCTGAAGCGGTCGCTGGAGGTGCGCCCGGTCGAGAAGGGGAACTTCGACGCAATGACGGGCATGGGCGCGCTGGCCAACGCCCGGCGGGACTACGGGACCGGCAAGCGCTGGGGCGAGCTCGTACGGGCGCAGGCGCCGAAGCGGTGGACGGCGTACCCGGTGCTCGTGGACGCCTACGCCGGGCTCGGCGACTACAAGGCGGCCGAGAAGGCGATGGAGCGCCTGGTGGACATGCGGCCGGGGCTGGCGGCGTTCGTCCGGGCCTCGCAGGTCTACCGGGACCGGGGCTGGCGCGAGGACGCGACCATGTCGATGGAGCACGCGGGCGGCGCGGCGAAGGCCCCGGCGGAGAAGGCCTACGTGCTGTTCCGGCTCGGGGAGCTGGCCTGGGAGCGCGGCGACGAGACGGAGGCGCTGCGGCAGTACGAGGCCGCGCTGCGCACCGATCCGGCGCAGGCGGACGCGCTGGGCGGGCGGGCCCGGGTGCTGGCCGCGCTGGGGCGGGGCGGGGAGGCGGTACGGGACTACCGGCTGGCGCTGGGCCGGGCGCCGCTGCCGAGGCTGTCGCTGGAGCTGGGCGAGCTGCTGGAGTCGCTGGGGCGGGGCGACGAGGCACGGACGGTGTACGAGGGCCTCGCGGCCCGGGCCAACCGGGGCGGGTCGGACGGCGGGGCGAGCGGCGGGGTCAACGAGGAGCTGGTGCTGGGCCAGTTCGAGGCGGACCACGGCGAACCGGCCGCGGCGGTGCGGCGCCTGACGGCGGAATGGGCGCGGCACAAGAACCTGCAGGTGGCGGACGCCCTGGGCTGGGCGCTGCACAAGGCGGGCGACGACACGGCGGCGCTGGAGTACGCGAAGCAGGCCACCGACAAGGGGCTGCGGCTCGCGGAGTTCTCGTACCACCGGGCGATGATCGAGCGGGGCCTGGGCGACGAGGCGGGGGCCCGGCGCCACCTCCAGGAGACGCTGCGGACCAACCCGCACTTCTCGCCGGTGCGGGGTCCGCTGGCGAAGGACGCCCTGGCGACGATCGGCCAGCCCCCGGCGGGCGGCCCGGAGAACATGCAGCCCACCACCCCGTGGGTGGCCCCGGAACTCCCGAAGGCGAAGCCGAAGCCGGGAGCGAAGCCGAGCCCTTCGCGCTGAGCGCGGCGGGGCCGGATTGCCCGCAGGGCAATTTCAGCCCCGCCGGCGTTTGAGGCGCGGGGTCTGGGGCGGAGCCCCAGGAGCGGCCCCGCACGGGCACCGCTCCCGGCCCTCGCGACCTACAGGTTGCCCCGCTTCTCCTGCTCCCGCTCGATCGCCTCGAACAGGGCCTTGAAGTTGCCCTTGCCGAAGCCCATCGAGCCGTGGCGCTCGATCATCTCGAAGAAGACCGTCGGACGGTCCTGCACCGGCTTCGTGAAGATCTGGAGCAGGTAGCCGTCCTCGTCGCGGTCGACGAGGATCTTCAGCTCGCGCAGGGTCTCGACCGGCACCCGGGTCTCGCCGGCCCACTCGCCGAGCGTGTCGTAGTACGAGTCGGGGGTGTCCAGGAAGGTCACGCCCGCGGCGCGCATCGCGCGCACGGTGGAGACGATGTCGTTCGTCGCGAGGGCGATGTGCTGGACGCCGGCCCCGCCGTAGAACTCCAGGTACTCGTCGATCTGCGACTTCTTCTTCGCGATCGCCGGCTCGTTGATCGGGAACTTGACCTTGAGCGTGCCGTCCGCGACGACCTTCGACATCAGCGCCGAGTACTCGGTCGCGATGTCGTCGCCGACGAATTCCTTCATGTTCGTGAAGCCCATGACCTTGTTGTAGAAGGCCACCCACTCGTTCATCCGGCCGAGCTCGACGTTGCCCACGCAGTGGTCGATGGCCTGGAAGGTCCGCTTGGCCGGGGGCTCGACCATCGGCTCGACGGCCACGTAGCCCGGCAGGTAGGGGCCGGTGTAGTCCACGCGCTCGACCAGCGTGTGGCGGGTCTGGCCGTAGGTGGCGATGGCGGCGAGGACCACCGTGCCGTGCTCGTCCTTGACCTCGTACGGCTCGTCCAGACCGCGGGCGCCGTGCTCGACGGCGTACGCGTACGCCGCGCGTGCGTCCGGCACCTCGATCGCGAGGTCGACGACCCCGTCGCCGTGGTCGGCGACGTGCTCGGCGAGGAAGCGGCCACGGTCGGTGGACGCCTTGATGACCGAGGTGAGGACGAAGCGCGCGCCGCCGTTGGTCAGGACGTAGCTTGCCGTCTCGCGGGTGCCGTTCTCCGGTCCGGAGTAGGCCACGAGCTTCATGCCGAAGGCCGTCGAGTAGTAGTGCGCGGCCTGTTTGGCGTTGCCCACGGCGAAGACGACCGCGTCCATGCCCTTGACCGGGAAGGGGTCGGCCTTGCGCGCGGTGTGGGGGACGGTGTCGAGAGGCTGGGTCTCAGTCATGAGCGCAGAGTCCCGCCGTTCCACAAGATGCGCAATAGTTTCCATTTCTGCTGTACAAGCTGCACAGTCTGAGCCCAGGATGGCTGGGATATCTGCGCACTATGACCACCCCTGGAGGTGCCCGTGGGAATCGATGAACTCGACGGCCGGCTCATCGTGCTGCTCGCCCGGGAGCCCCGCATCGGGGTCCTGGAGGTCTCGCGACGGCTCGGAGTGGCCCGCGGCACCGCCCAGGCCCGGCTGGACCGGCTTCAGTCGAATGGAGTCATCCGCGGCTTCGGCCCGCAGGTGGATCCGGCGGCCCTGGGATACCCCGTGACCGCCTTCGCCACGCTGGAGATCAAACAGGGGCAAGGGGCCGACGTACGGGCCCACTTGGACGGGGTGCCCGAGGTGCTGGAGCTGCACACCACGACCGGGCACGGGGACATGCTCTGCCGGCTGGTGGCCCGGTCCAACGCGGACCTCCAGCGGGTGATCGACCGAGTTGTCGGGTTTGATGGCATCGTGAGGGCTTCGACAGCGATCGTCATGGAAAATCCCGTGCCTTTGCGGATCATCCCCCTGGTCGAACAGGCGGCCCAGGACGACTGACCCAGGACGACCGGCCCAGGCGACTGACCCGGGCGAAGGGCACGGTGAGGCGGCGTGAGCTTCTGGACCTACCTGTCCAACCGCCACCAGCAGCTCCTCACCGACGCCTTCCAGCACGCCAGCGCGGTCTTCCAGTGCATGGTGATCGCGACCGTGCTCGGCATCGGGATCGGCGTCCTGACCTACCGCAGCGGCTGGGCCGGGAACCTCGCCGTCACCTCCACCTCCACGGTGCTCACCATCCCCTCCCTCGCCATGATCGGCCTGCTGATCCCGCTGGTCGGGCTCGGCGTCGCACCGACCGTGATCGCCCTCACCCTGTACGGACTGCTGCCCATCGTCCGCAACTCCATCGTGGGGCTGCGCGGGGTGGATCCGGCCCTGGTCGACGCCGCCAAGGGCATCGGGATGTCCCGCGCCGCCCGGCTCCTCAAGGTGGAACTGCCGCTCGCCTGGCCGCCGATCCTGACCGGGATCCGGGTCTCCACGCAGATGCTGATGGGCATCGCCGCCATCGCCGCCTACGCGTCCGGGCCGGGCCTGGGCAACGAGATCTTCCGCGGGATCGCCTCGCTCGGCAGCGCCAACGCCATCAACCAGGTCCTGGCCGGGACGCTGGGCGTCGTCGTCCTCGCCCTGCTCTTCGACGCCGCGTACGTCCTGCTCGGGCGTCTCACCATCCCCAGGGGGATCCGTGTCTGAGCCGACGGCGACGACCGAACCGACGCACAAGACCCACGCCACCTCCGGCGCCACCATCCAGCTGGAGAACCTCACCAAGCGCTACCCGGGCAACCCCAACCCCTCCGTCGACGACGTCTCGATGGAGATCAAGGCGGGCGAGACGGTCGTCTTCGTCGGCCCCTCCGGCTGCGGGAAGTCCACCACCCTCAAGATGATCAACCGGCTGATCGAGCCCACCTCCGGCCGGATCCGGATCGGCGACGAGGACGTCACCGACATGGACCCGGTCAAGCTGCGGCGCAAGATCGGGTACGCGATCCAGTCCTCCGGGCTCTTCCCGCACATGACGGTGGCCGAGAACATCGCCCTGGTCCCGAAGATGACCGGCTGGTCCAAGTCGAGGGTCAAGGACCGGGTCGAGGAGATGCTCGACCTGGTCGGCCTGGACCCCCGCGAGTTCCACGGCCGCTACCCGCGCCAGCTCTCCGGCGGCCAGCAGCAGCGCGTGGGCGTGGCGCGGGCACTGGCCGCCGATCCGCCCGTCCTGCTGATGGACGAGCCCTTCGGCGCCGTCGACCCCATCACCCGCGACCACCTCCAGGACGAGCTGATCCGGCTCCAGCACGAACTGCACAAGACGATCGTCTTCGTCACCCACGACTTCGACGAGGCCATCAAGCTCGGCGACCGGATCGCCGTCCTGCGCGAGCGCTCGCACATCGCGCAGTTCGACACCCCCGAGGCCATCCTCACCAACCCCGCCGACGACTTCGTCTCCGGTTTCGTCGGGGCCGGCGCGGCCCTCAAACGGCTCAACCTGACCCGCGTACGGGACGTGGAGATCGCCGACTTCCCGACCGTCTCCGTGGACGATCCGCTCCAGCAGATCTTCAACACCCTGCGCACCGGCCAGGGCAACGAGCTGCTGATGCTGGACCGGCGCGGGCGCCCGTACAAATGGCTGCGCCGAGGCGACCTCATGCGCGCCAAGGGCTCCCTCGCACGGGCCGGCCAGCTCGTGCACGACACGGTGACCCGGGACGCGACCCTGCACGACGCCCTGGAGGCGGTCCTCATCGACAGTGGCGGCCGGGTCGCCGTCACCGGGCGGCGCGGCGAGTACATCGGGGTCGTGGACATGGAGACCCTGATGAACTCCGTCCACGAAATGCTGGAGGCCGACCGGCTGACGGCCGCCGAGCACGCGCACGACCTGGAGGAACTGCGCCACCACCGCGTCGAGCGGGACCTGGAGGGGCTGACGGAGGACGGCACGGCCGACTCATGAGCCCGAGGAATCCGCTCACCCCCGAACGCCCGCCCGGCGAGCACGAGCTCAAGGGCCACGTCTTCCGCGATCCCGAGCAGCCCGAGCCCGGCGAGGAGGTCATGACCTCCCCCACGCCGCCCCGCCCCGGGCGCCGGATCACCTGGGCCAAGCTGGTGACCCTGCCGCTGGTGCTCGCCCTGGTGCTGCTGGCCACCTTCCTGTGGATCACCAACACCACCCTCGACACGATCGCCGAGAACTCCCTCGCGGGCGGCAACGTCCAGCTCCGGCTGTGGCAGCACGTGAAGCTCACCGCCGTCTCCACCTTCTGGGTGCTGGTCATCGCGATCCCGCTCGGCATCGCCCTCACCCGGCGCCGCCTGCGCAGGGCGGCCCCGCTGGTCACCGCGATCGCCAACATCGGGCAGGCCACGCCCGCCATCGGACTGCTGGCCCTGCTGGTCATCTGGCTCGGCATCGGCCCGTCCACCGCGATCATCGGCATGGTGGCCTACGCCGTCCTGCCCGTGCTGTCGAACACCGTCGCCGGGCTGCGCGCCATCGACCCGCAGCTGGTGGAGGCCGCCCGCGGGATCGGGATGTCCTCCATGGGGACGCTGGCCAAGGTGGAACTGCCGCTGGCCGTCCCGCTGATCCTGGCGGGCGTGCGGACCGCCCTCGTCCTCAACGTCGGCACCGCGACCCTGGCCACCTTCGGCGGCGGCGGTGGCCTGGGCGACCTGATCACCTCCGGGATCCAGACGCAGCGGATGCCGGTGCTGGTGCTGGGCTCGGTGCTGACGGTGGCCCTCGCCCTGTTCGTGGACTGGCTGGCCTCGCTCGCCGAGACGGCCCTGACCCCGCGCGGGCTGGAGGCGTAGATGCACAAGCTCGCCGCAGTGCGGACGGCCGCTCTCTCGGCGGCCCTGCTGCCGCTGCTGGCGGTGACGCTCGGGGGCTGCGGCCTCAAGAGCGGATCGCCGATGGTGGACGACGTCGTACCCGGCTCGGTCGGGCAGGGACTGCCCCTCAAGGGCGCCTCGCTCACGGTCACTTCGAAGAACTTCAGCGAGAACATCATCCTCGGCCAGATGATCGGCCTGGTCTTCAAGGCCGCCGGGGCGGAGGTGCTGGACCGCACCAACCTGCCCGGCTCGATCAGCGCGCGCGAGGCCGTCCGGCAGGGCGACGCGGACGCGATGTACGAGTACACGGGCACGGCCTGGATCACCTACCTGGGCCACGACAAGCCGATCGAGGACCCGTACAAGCAGTGGGAGGCCGTGCGGGACGCGGACGTGAAGAACGGGGTGGCCTGGCTGCCCCCGTCCACGCTCAACAACACGTACACGCTGGCCATCAGCAAGAAGAACAACGCCAAGTACGGGCTGAAGACGATGTCGGACGTGGCGAGGCTGTCGAAGGAGAACCCGTCGGCGGTGACCGTCTGCGTGGAGAACGAGTTCGCCTCGCGCGAGGACGGGCTGCCGGGGATGGAGAAGGCGTACGGGATGAAGATCCCGGCGGGCAACGTCATGAAGATGGACGCCGGGATCATCTACACGCAGGTCTCGAAGTCCGACTCCTGCCTGCTGGGCGAGGCGTTCACCACGGACGGCCGGATCAAGGCCATGGACCTGGACACTCTCGCGGACGACCGGCACTTCTTCCCCAACTACAACGCGGCGCCCGAGCTGCACGCCAGGACGCTGGCCGAACACCCGGCGATCGCGGGGCTGCTGGACCCGGTGACGAAGCGGCTGACGACGCAGACGGCGCAGCGGCTGAACGCGATGGTGGACGTGGAGGGGCGGGACCCGCACGACGTGGCCAAGGAATGGCTGGTCGGGGAGGGGTTCATCAAGGAGGACTGAACCCTCCCCGAGCTCCGGGGCGGAGTTCCAAAGAAGTCCTTGCAAAGAAACCCTTGCATAGGAGTCTTTGCAACTCTACTGTTGAGGCATGCCCGAGAAGAACGCCGAAGCCGCCGGACCGTCCGTCCCTCCCGAACCCTCCGAACCCGAGGTGCGCCTGCTCGACGCCCAGTCGCTGCGCGGCCTGGCCCACCCGCTGCGCATCCGCCTGCTCGGCGCCCTGCGCCACGACGGTCCGGCCACGGCTTCCCAGCTCGCGGAGCGGCTCGGCGAGTCCAGCGGGGCCACCAGCTACCACCTGCGCCAGCTGGCCTCGCACGGGTTCGTCGAGGACGCGCCCGAGCACGGCAAGGGCCGCGAGCGCTGGTGGCGCGCCGCCCACGACGGCACGGCGTTCGACGAGTCCCTGGTCTTCGACGAGGACCCGGCCACCCGTGGCGCGGCCGAGGTCTTCCTGGCCGAGATCCTGAAGATCCACACGCAGGAGCTGAACAACTGGCTGGGCCAGGCCCACAGCTGGCCGGTGGAATGGCGCCGGGGCTCCGACCTCAGCGACTTCACCCTGCAGCTCACCCCCGCGCAGAGCCACGAGCTGATCCTCAAGATGCACGACCTGGTCAACAGCTACCGCGACCTGCCCCCGGAAGAGGACACGGAAGCGGTCCGCTTCCACACGCACGCCTTCCCCCGCCGCGTCGGCGAGTAACCGAACCACACCCGAGGGAGTCCTGCCATGCACGCCTTCACCCACGACGAGATCCACTCCGGGCTCCACGCCACCCGCACCGCCGAGGCCGCCGCCTGGCGCCTGGGACGGGCAGCGGCCCTGGCCACCCCGCCCGCACCCTCGGGGCCCGCCCTGCGCGACCGGCTCGGCGAGGCCCTGATCGCCGCCGGGATCCGGCTGATACGCCCCGCCCACCTGCACGCCCGCATCACCCGCGTCCCGTACCAGCAGCCGTACGGCTCCGCCGCATGAGCCGCCGCCCCTTCGTCGCCGTCCTCGCCGCCAACACCATTTCCATCGCGGGCAGTTCGCTCACCCTGATCGGCGTCCCGTGGTTCGTGCTCCAGACCACGGGCAGCGCCGGCCGGGCCGGGATCGTCGCCTTCTGCGCCACCCTGCCCGTGGTCGTGGCCGCCCTCGTCGGAGGTCCGGTCATCGACCGGCTCGGCCGCCGCCGGGTCTCCGCCGCCTCCGACCTGATCTGCGCGCTGACCGTCGGCGCGATACCCCTGCTGCACTACGCCGGGCTCCTGGAGTTCTGGATGCTGTGCGCGCTGATGGCCGTCGGCGGGCTCGTCCACACCCCCGGGATGACCGCGCGCTACGTCCTGCTCCCCCACCTCGCCGAGCACGCCGGCACCAGCGTCGCCCGCGCCGCCAGCCTCTACGACGCCGTCTCGCGCGGGGCCCGCATGATCGGGGCCGCGCTGGCCGGCGTACTGATCACCACGCTCGGCGCCGGGTCCGTCCTGGTCCTCGACGCGGCCACCTTCGGGATATCGGCCCTGCTGGTCGCGGCCTTCCTGCGCGGGGTCCCGGCCGCCGAGCCGCAACGCGCCGCCGCGAAGGTCTCGCTCGCCGGGTACCGGGCCGAACTCGGCGAAGGCTGGCGGTTCCTGACCCGTACTCCGCTGCTGCTCGGCATCACCGCGATGGTGATGATGACCAACGGCATCGACCAGGGCTGGTCCTCGGTGCTGCTGCCCGTGCACGGCCGCGAAGCCCTCGGCGGCGCCACCACGCTGGGCCTGATGATCTCCCTGTTCGGCGGCTTCGCCCTGCTGGGGGCCCTGCTCTACGGAGCGTGGGGAGCGCGGTTCCCCCGTAGAACGGTGTTCGCCGCGGCCTTCCTCATATGCGGAGCCCCCCGCTACTTCGTCGCCGCCTTCACCGACACCCCGCTGCCGCTCGCGGTGACCATGGCGCTGTCGGGGCTGGGCGCGGGCGTCCTCAACCCGATCCTGACCACGGTGATGCTGGAGAAGGTCCCCGAGGCGCTGCGCAGCCGGGTCGCGGGGGTGACCACGGCCGGCTGCGAGCTGACGATGCCGCTGGGCGGGCTGGCCGCCGGGCTGCTCGTCGACGGGTTCGGGGTGACGCGGGCGCTGCTGGTCTTCGGCGGCCTCTACCTGCTCACCACGCTCTCCCCGGTGGTGTTCCCGGCCTGGCGCGGCCTGGAGGCCGCCGAGGTCAGCAGGACGGAACCGACTCGCCCTTCTGCAGAGCCCGCAGAGCGTTCACCGCATCCGTCAGCGAGGTGACGGGGACCAGCCGGAGCCCCTCGGGGAGTTCGGACTGCGCGTCCGAGCACTCCGCCGCCGGTACGAGGAACACGCTCGCCCCGTCGCGCCGCGCGGCCTGAGTCTTCAGGGCCACCCCGCCGACCGCGCCGACCTTGCCGTCCGCGCTGATGGTGCCGGTACCGGCGATGGTGCGGCCGCCGGTGAGGTCGCCGCCGCTGCCGTTCCCGTCGAGCTTGTCGACGATGCCGAGGGAGAAGAGCAGCCCGGCGCTCGGGCCGCCGACGTCGGCGAGGTTCAGCTCGACCTTGACGGCCTCGGGGTCCTTGTGGAGATAGCCGAGCGCGGCCTCGGAGGCCGAGGACTGCGACTTGGTCATCTCCTCCAGGTTGTGTTCCTCGATCTGCTTGTCGCTTCCACCCGACGGGTACACGGCCTCCCGGGGCATGACCGCTCGGGTGGTGTCGAACCAGTCCCCGACCAGCTCGGGCAGGGCGACGGAGGTGGAGGGCCCGGTGGCCTGGATGGTGGTCATCCGCAGCTGGCCCGTGGTCTCCCGGGTGGGCGCCCCCGTGACGACGATGACCTGCTTGCCGTCGCGGGAGCCGAGCACGTCGGCCGTGAGGCCGGGCTGCGCGATCACGAAGGGCAGCGGTGCGACGGCCGCGACGGCGAACAGCGCGAGCACGGGCACGGCGCAGACGGCGAGGGCGGCGGGACGCGGCAGACGTGTGAGGCGAGAGAGCACCCGGCCAATCTAGCGTGGCCCCCCGCCAACGGGTCGAGCCGCGCCCCCGGCGGACGGGGGCGCGGCTCGGTGTTCCGGTGTTCCGATGCGGCAGGCGGGTCCCGCGCGGCTCAGCGCAGGGCGTCGGCCACCTCGCGGGCGGCGTCCACCACGCGCGGGCCGACCCGCTCGGGCACGGCGTCGGCCAGCATCACCACGCCCACGCTGCCCTCCAGCCCCGTGATGCCCACGAGCGGCGCCGCGGCCCCGCTGGCGCCCGCTTCGAGCTCCCCGTGGGTGAGCGTGTACCCGGGCTCGATGAGCGTGCCCTGACGGGCGGCCAGGATGGCCCGGCCGGCGGCCCCGCGATCGAGCGGGTGACGGAAGCCGGGCCGGTACGCGACGTGGTAGTCGGTCCAGGTCGGCTCCACGACGGCCACGGCGAGCGCTTCGGTTCCGTCCACGAGGGTCAGGTGCGCGGTGGCCCCTATGTCCTCGGCGAGGGAACGCAGCGCGGGCAGGGCCGCCTCGCGCACCAGCGGGTGCACCTGCCGGCCCAGGCGCAGCACGCCGAGCCCGACGCGGGCGCGGCCGCCGAGGTCGCGGCGGACCAGGGCGTGCTGTTCGAGGGTGGCCAGGAGGCGGTAGACCACGGTGCGGTTGACACCGAGGCGGTTGGAGAGCTCGGTGACGGTCAGACCGTGGTCGGTGTCGGCGAGCAGTTTGAGAACTCGGAGTCCTCGGTCGAGAGTCTGGGAGGTTTCCGCGGTCACGACGCCTCTCCCTCTTTCGGTGGGCGGCGGTGACTCTCTGGATACAGCGCCGCCGGTCCCTCGGCGACGCACGGAGAGGCCGCCGGTAGCGGCCATGGCACCGGCTGCGCTCCCGCAGCGGCGCTGCCACGGGGCGTTCGATGCGGGGACAGTAGCGAGCTGGTCCGCTCAGCGGAAGGGCTCGTCCAGAATCCGGGCGCCTACTGCCGATTTATGCCGGTTGTGAACCCGGGTTGCTGTCAATTCGTGACCTCCCAAGTCTCGACGGCGCCTTGAGACCGGCACACGGCCCGAAGCGCTCCCGGGCGGCCCCACCACGGGCGCCCCGATGCCGGTACGAGGCCGGGGCGGGCGGGGGGCCGTACGAACGTCCGCGCGGCCCCCGCCGCACATTCCGTAGGAAATCACCGCATGCGGGTGGCCCACTCCTGGACCTTCTTGATGCGCTCCCGCAGCTGTCCCGCCGTGGCTTCCGCGCTAGGCGGCCCGCCGCACACGCGGCGCAGCTCCGTGTGGATCACCCCGTGCGGTTTGCCGCTCTGGTGGACGTACGCGCCCACCATCGTGTTCAGCGACTTCCGCAGCTCCAGCAGTTCCTTGTGCGAGACCACCGGCCGCCGGTCGGCCGGCAGCTCCAGCAGGTCCGCCTCCGAGTCCGGCTTGCGCTTGCTGTGCGCGATCTGCCGCGACTGCCGCTTCTGGAGCAGCATCTGCACCTGGTCCGGCTCCAGGAGGCCCGGGATGCCGAGGTAGTCCTGCTCCTCCTCGCTGCCCGGGTGCGCCTGCATCCCGAATTCGGCGCCGTCGTACAGGACCCGGTCGAAGACGGCGTCGGACTCCAGTGCTTCGAAGGACATCTGCTCCTCGTCGCCGGTGTCCTCGTCCTCCTGCTTGTTCGCCTCCTCCATCTCCTTCTCGGAGTCGGCGTACGGGTCTTCCTCGCCCTGCTTCTTCGGCTTGTCGAGGACGTGGTCGCGCTCGACTTCCATCTCGTTCGCGAAGCCCAGCAGGTAGGGAATGGTCGGCAGGAACACCGACGCCGTCTCGCCGCGCCTGCGCGAACGCACGAAGCGCCCGACGGCCTGCGCGAAGAACAGCGGGGTCGAGATGGTGGTGGCGTACACGCCCACCGCGAGCCTCGGTACGTCGACGCCCTCGGACACCATGCGGACGGCGACCATCCAGCGGTCGTTGCTCGCGGCGAACTCGTCGATCCGCTTCGAGGCGCCCGTGTCGTCGGACAGTACGACGGTGGCCTTGGTCCCCGTGATCTCGCGGATCAGCTTGGCGTAGGCGCGCGCCGAGTCCTGGTCGGCGGCGATGACGAGCCCGCCCGCGTCCGGGATGCCCTTCCTGACCTCGGTCAGCCGCTGGTCGGCGGCGCGCAGCACGTTCGGCATCCAGTCCCCGCGCGCGTCCAGCGCCGTGCGCCAGGCCTGGGAGATGGCGTCCTTGGTCATCGGCTCGCCGAGGCGCGCGGCGATCTCGTCGCCCGCCTTGGTGCGCCAGCGCATGTTGCCGCTGTAGGAGAGGAAGATGACCGGCCGGACGACGCCGTCGCCGAGCGCGTTCCCGTAGCCGTAGGTGTAGTCGGCGGAGGAGCGCCGGATCCCGTCGTTCCCCTCCTCGTACGCCACGAAGGGGATCGGATTCGTATCGGACCGGAAGGGCGTGCCGGTCAGCGCGAGCCGCCGGGTCGCCGGGTCGAAGGCCTCGAGGCAGGCCTCGCCCCAGGACTTGGAGTCACCGGCGTGGTGGATCTCGTCGAGGATCACCAGGGTCTTGCGCTGCTCGCACCGGTTGCGGTGCAGCATCGGCCGCACGCCCACACCCGCGTACGTGATCGCGACGCCGTGGTAGTCCTTGCTGAGCGGCCCGGCGGAGTACTCCGGGTCCAGCCGGATGCCTATCCGGGCGGCGGCTTCCGCCCACTGCTTCTTGAGGTGCTCGGTCGGCGCGACGACGGTCACCTGCTGCACCACGTGGTGGTGGAGCAGCCACGAGGCGAGGGTCAGCGCGAAGGTGGTCTTGCCCGCGCCGGGGGTGGCGACGGCGAGGAAGTCGCGGGGCTGGGTCTCCAGGTACCGGTCCAGCGCACCCTGCTGCCAAGCTCGCAGGGCGCTGGCGGTACCCCACGGCGCGCGGCCGGGGAAGGCGGGTGAGAGGTGGTGGGAGGCGGTAGTAGTCACGGTCTCCGGTTCGGGCTCTCGGCGTATCTACTGGCACGGGCAGTCGTACGTAGGACAACCGGGCCACCTTACCGGCACGGGCCCGCCCCTCGCGGAGGGACAGGCCCGTGACCTCGGCGCGTGCGGTGAGCGTCACATCGGCGGGTCAGCGAGCGAACCGCGGTAGCTGCGCGGCGATCTTGGGTACGTCCAGCGAGCCCTGGCACACGGCCAGCACGAAGCTCTCGGCCTCGTCGACATCGAAGCCGGCGTCCAGGGGGTGGCCGTTCATGTGGAGGAAGACCCAGGTCGCGTACCAGGCGATGCGCTTGTTGCCGTCCACCAGGCCGTGGTTTCGGGCGAGCGACTCCATCAGCGCGGCGGCCTTCTCCCAGATGTCCGGGTAGGCGTCCTGACCGAACACGCTCGACTGGGGGCGCACGAGCGCCGAGTCGAGCAGCCCGAAGTCGCGCACCTCACTGGTCCCGAGCCGCTCCGCGAGGTTCAGCACCTCGGGCAGGGTCAGGTAATGGGTCACGCAAGCCTCCGGTTCAGCTCGCCGCTGACCTTCAGGACGTGCTCGGCCGCCTCGTTGAACAGCCGGGAGTGTTCGTTTATGGCCCTGATCACCGCCTCGTGGGCGAAGGACTGCATGCTGCGGCCCTCCGCCTCGGCGCGCTCGCGCAGGGCGTCCAGCTCTTCTTCGGTGAACCTGACATTGAGACCAGCCATGAGTCGATGGTACCGCGCGGTACCAGCCGGTGTCAGCCGGTGTCAGCCGACTTTCGCGACCGGGGTCGCCGGTCGCGCATCCAGCCGGGTGGCGACCCAGGCCCCCACCAGCGCCACGCAGGCCATCGGCAGGAAGACCACCACGAAGGCCGCGGGATGCGACGCGCCGCCCCCCTCCGCCACGGAGTGCGCGGCGCCCACCGCACCCCCGCCCAGCGCGGCGAAGGCCGCGCCACCCGCCGCCAGCAGCACCACATTGGCCAGGGCGTCCGAGATCTGCAGCGCGGCGGAGTTCGCCCCCGCCTCCTCCGGCGCCGACAGCTTCAGCAGCAGCACGCTCGTGGAGCCGATCACCAGCCCCATCCCCAGGCACCCCAGCGCCCACACCAGCGCCAGCGTCCACACCGGCACCCACTCCACCAGCACCGCCGGCGCCCCCGCGACGGCCGCCGCGACCATGACCATGCCCAGCACCATCAGCCGCTCCCGGTGCGGCACCATCCGCCCCTTCGACTGCACCCACGAACCCAGCGCCCAGGTCACCCCGCCCAGCGCGAGCGAGAACCCGGCCAGCGTCGGACTCAGCCCCCGCTGGGTGACCAGCATCAGCGGCACGAAACTCTCCGCCGCGATGAACGACCCCGCCGCCACACCCCGCAGCAGCACCACCGACGGCAGCCCGCGCCGCGCCCGGTAGGTCCCGCGCGGCAGCAGCCCCAGCACGGCGGGCACCAGCAGCGCGGCCCCGGCCAGCCCCGGAACCAGCGACAGCCACCTCAAATCCTGTGCGGCGTACTGCAGCAGCCCCGCACCGGCCGAGATCCCGAGGGCGAGCCGGATCCGCCGCCGGTCGAACGCGACGGGCGCAGCCTCGGGATCCACCGGCCCCGACGCGCTGCGCCGTATCGCCGGCAGCGCCACCACGAGCGGTACGAAGACCAGCGCGGGTATCCCGAGGAAGACCCAGCGCCACCCGAGGTGCTCGGTCACCGTGCCCGCGGCGAGCGGTCCCACGATGGAGGGCACCACCCAGCTCGCAGCGAAGGCCGCCATGATCGCGGGCCGCAGCCGCTCCTCGTAGGCCCGGCTCACCACCACGTACAGCGCCACGATGACGAGCCCGCCACCGAACCCCTGCACGGCCCGCCCCAGCACGAAGATCCACATCGTCCCGGCGGTCCCGGAACACACCAGCCCGGCGGCGAACGCCCCGATCCCCACGGTCAGCGGCCGCAGCGGCCCCTGCCGGTCGGCCCACTGCCCGGAGAGCACCATCCCGAAGAGGCTGGTCGTGAAGTAGGCGGAGAAGGCGAAGGCGTAGAGCCCGATCCCCTCCAGCTCCCGCGCGGCCACGGGCATCGCGGTCCCGACGGCGGTGGCCTCGAAGGCGATCAGGAAAATAACCGAAATGATCCCGATGCTGAGCGTCCGGTACGCGGCCCCGAAAATCCCGCCCTGCGGGTGGGGCGGGACGGAGGCGGGTGCGGTGGCTCGCTGCGGGAGAACGCTCATCGCCTCAGAGTAAGGGGCATGACCGGCTATCGACCCTGTCCATCCGACGTATCCTCCCTCGTCCCAAAGCCCTAGGCCAAAGGACGCCCCCACCCCTCCACGACCCCTCCCCGACCCCGGACTGTGAACGCGACATGGCAGTCGCATTGCACCCCCCGCGCATCCCTTCCCCACCCGCACGCACCCTCGTACGGTCATACCCATCACCACCACCCAGCCGTGTGCCCGAGTGGTTGAGGGACTCGCCTGCAAAGCGAGTTACGCCGGTTCGATTCCGGTCACGGCTTCGCGGCAGGCCGCTCGGGGGCAGGCGCTCCCCCGAGCGGCCTGCGCCATGTCCGGGCTAGATGCCACACCGGGTCTGCTGCTTGGCGACTTCCAGGTACTTCTTCATGAGCCCGGTGAACAGCGGGCGCCGGTCGGCGGCTTTCATGTGCTCCGTGGAGCCACTGACCCCCAGCGCCAGCTCGAAAGAGTCCGCGGGCCCCTTGCAGGTGAGGGTGACGCGAGCACCCGTGTCCCACACCATCCCCTTGTCTCCCAGGGCCAGCGGCTCTGGCGCGGGCTGGTTGGCATCGGTGGGGGGCCAGAAGAAGTGGTCCCCCAACGGCTGCCGCGTGGCCGTCACGAGAACCCGGCCTTCACCGTCCACATCGATGGTGCAAGTGGCCGAACGGCGGTAAGCGTTCAAGCTCAGATCTGTCGGCGAGTCGTCCTTCACCTCGTGACCTTCACCCATCAAGGGCTCGAGATCGGAACGGGTGAACACCCCGAAGCAAGGGCGTTCCGGCAGCTTCGCAGCCGCCGACTCACTCCCTTCAGAGCAGCCGGACAGCACTGCTGCCGCGCCCAGCGTCAGGGCGAGCACGCGTCCGGCAGGGAAGATACGCATCAAGGACTTCCGTTCGACGTCGCGACCTGCCCCCGGCCGACCGCGTAGGCATTCGCCGTCTGTGTCGAGGCCACACCCGCGAGGGCATCGATGGTCCTCTGGTTCATCCCCGTACCTTGCACGACCCTGCGCACCGACTGGGCCGCGGACTCTCCGGCCTCCGTTTGCGCGTCCGTGTAGTCGACCACCGCTTTGTGGTCGGACTCGCCGGTCTTCTTCGCCTGATCCTTCGTCGCCCTCTCGACCACACCCTCGGCGACGTCCTCCTGGAGCCACTCCACGACATCTCCAGCCAGCGGCAGCATCTCCACGTACTTGGCTCCCGCCGCGCTGATACCGCGGTTGACCCATTTGGCGTTGTCCTCGACGCCCTTGACGTACTCCTCCCGCTTGTGGCCGTTCTCCGCGAACGTTCCCTCCGCCCTGGCTTCGGAGAGGATGCCGGCGATCTGGCCACCGGGGTGCACCGCGACCGTGATCGCCGCATCCACGTCTTCGTATTCACCTCGGTGAACGATGACGTCGTTGATGAGCGTGGTGGTGAACGCCCGCTGCGCGTTGCTGATCGCTCCGTAGGCATCAGGGTCCTGGCCCACTGCCCCGATGAAGGCCGCCATGTCGGCCTTGTGGAACTGGGCCATCTCCCCGTTCACCTTGATCGTCCGGCTGCCGTTCTCGGCCGAGGCCTGGAGGTCCGGCATGTACTCCGCCGCCATCTGCCCGAAGTGCCCGGACAAGCCCTTGAGTGGCCCGTCGTCCTCACCCGGCTCCGCCACGACCAATTCCGGCTTGTCGCCGATCTTCGCGACCACCCGCTCCATGACGTCCGTCATCGCCGCGGTGTGCGGCACGGGCTTCGCGTCGTCGTCGCCCGTCGCCCGGCCCGACACCGCGGCCTCCAAGGCTCCGCCGAGCGCTTCCTGTGCCGGGTGCTGATCTCCGGTTCGTGTGGCGTCGAAGCTGTCCGCGTAGGGCGTCTTGTCGAGCATGTAATCGACCATGCCCTGCGCCTGCCCGTGCTGCCCCTTGACCGCCTTGTCGGCCTTGGTCACGATGCCGTCGCCGTTGCTGTCCTCGCGTACCGGCTCGTTGAAGAAGGCCGTCGCCGCGTCCGGGTTGTTGCCGAGGGCCTCCATCAGGCCGGTCAGCGGGTAGAAGCCCCGACCGTCATCGCCCCCGGGGTTGAGACTCATCTGCAGGTCGAGGGGGGTGCCGTTCTCCCAGATCCCCGGATTCTTGCGGTCCATCGCCACCATGTCGCGGCCGACCGCCGTCAGGAACTCCTTGTCGTACGTGCCCTCGCGCATCAGCGAGCCCAACGCCTGGTACCCGTAGACGTTCGTGGTCAGACCGACGTCCAACTGCTTGTGGCCGGCCTTCATCAGCTGGTTCGTCCAGGCGGCGTCGAGGTGGTTCGGGACGTCCTTGTGCGTGGCCAGGCCCAGCATCGCGCCAAGGTCGCTCTGGATGTTGCCCACCATGAGCGCACGGTCCGCGCCGGCGGGACCCAGGCCCGTGGAGTCCAGGGACATCTTCGAGTACGCCTGGAGCGTGCCCTCGGGGCCCATCGTGCGGTAGAAGCCCGTCGCGAACTCGGGATCCTCTCGGTTGTCGTCGAGCAGGTCCTCCAGCTCGCGCAGCGCCTCGGGGTTCCGTGCCGTGCCGCCTTCCCCGGTGACCTTCTTCATCAGCGCGGCCGCGCGGTCGACCTGCTCGGCGTCCAGCGAGTTGTACTTCGGCCCGCTGAAGTTGTTGTCGTCCGTGACGTTGGCCTGGAGCGCGCGCACGAGGGAGTCGTCGGCGTCCTGGGCGTCCTCGACGGCCCGGTCGACCCGGTCCTGCCACAGGTCGTGGTTCTTGCGGAGGCTCGCCTGGTAGTCCGGGTCGTGGCGGGCCGCGTACTCGTCCTGCGGGTCGGTGAGCGGGATGGCGGAGACACGGCCGCTGTCGTCGATCCGGAAGCCGGCGGCCGGGGCGTCCTCGGCCAGCTTCTTGAGCTGGTCCTGGGCGGCCTTGATGGTGGCGTGGCCGTCGGCGAGGAGGAGGTGGATGCCCTTGGCCTCCTGGGCCGCGTCGTCGAACTCCTTGGCCGTCTTGTCGATGAAGGAGCGGCCGACGCCCGCCGTGACGCCGTTCCACTGGGCCTTGTCCGACTTGGCCTTCATACCGCTTCTCGCCGACTCCGCCAGCTCGTTCAGCTTCGTGACCATCGCGGCCCAGTCGGTGATCGCGGTCTGGAGCTGGCCCAGGGGCGCGTTCATCACGTTCTCGTACGTCAGCACGTGTCCGCCGCCTTACTTGAGGAGCTGGTCGATCTTGGAGGACGTGAAATCGGCGTGCAGCTGCTGCTCCTCCTTGGTGTGGGAGGAGAGGGAGTAGTTCAGGCCGTTGGAGACGTTCGCGCAGGCGGCGACGAGGGTCTTGAGCTGGCTCTCCCAGCGGGTGTTGACCTTCAGCAGGGCGGCGCCACTGGCGAAGTGCTCGCGCGTAAGCGCGGCGGCGGCCTCGGCGGTGGAGGCGTTGGCGTGTTTGCCGTCCGTGGAGAGCCGCGTGTGGAGCTTGTAGGCCTCGGAGCCGATCTCGCCGATGTGGTCCTGGTTGAGCTCCAGGTCGGCGCCGCCGGGGCCGCCGGGCTCGGCCGGAACGTGGTTGAGCCGCATGGAAACGCTGGCGGCGGCGGTGGTCCGGGCCGCGGCCCATTCCTCGTCGAACGACATGGTGCGCCCTGCTCCCTCTGCCTCGGTGTGTTCTGCGCGCTGTACCCGGATCAGCCGTTCCGGCGGCGTATGACGACCGCGGTGACGGCACCACCGATGAGCACGCAGGCGCCGAGGCCTAGGGCGAGCCAGGGGAGGCTGCCGCCGTCGTCGTTCTTTGCCGCGTCCGCCGCCTGGGGGGCGGGGGTGGAGGCGCCGCCGGACTGGGGGGTCTTGCCGTCTGCGGAGGGGGCGGGCGAGGACTTCGTCCCACCCGTTCCGCCGCCGGCTGCCGCCAGGTCGGGGAGGGGGTAGACGTCCGCGGGGCCGGGGTCGCCGGGGGTGGCTACGGCGATACGGGGGCGGACGATGCCGTATCCGACGAAGTCACTGCGCGCGGCGCCGTCTGTGGGCTTGCCAGCCGTGTTCATCATGACGCGGAGCACCTGGTTGTTGGTCCACTCGGGGTGGGCAGACCAGATGAGTGCTGCCGATGCGGAGGCGAGGGCAGTCGCGTCACTCGTGCCGTGATTCTTACAAAGTTGGGTCTCGCTGGCGCAAGCCGTGACGATGTCGATTCCCGGGGCCACTAGGTCGACCTGGGGACCGTGCTGAGACTCCGCAGTCGCTTTTCCATCGCGGTCAACAGCTCCGACACCCACCACGCCTGGCGTTGCAGCCGGGTAGAGGACATCGTTGCTCATTGAGCCCTCGTTACCCACGGACGCGAAGATCAACTTTCCCTTAGACAGGGCGTACTTAACGGCATCGAGTCGCGCAGGGTCCTCTTTAGACATACCCAGCGAGATGCTGATGATCTTGGCCTCCGAGTCTGCCGCGTATCGGATCGCCTCGGTCCAAGACGGAGCCTTTTCAGACTCCTGCGGTACGCGGATCGGAAGCACCTTGGCACCTGGCGCAAGCCCGAACGACCCATCGCCGCTCGGATGTTTACCCGTGGCCGCGATCAGCGCAGCCATGGTGGTCCCGTGCTTCTCTCGGTCGGTCCGTTCATCACCCTCGTCCATCGTGGCGAAGTTCTTCCCGGGAAGAACTTGCCCTTCCAGTTCAGGGATGCGACCGACACCCGTGTCGATGACAGCGACCGTCACGCCCTTGCCGGTGCTGGTCTTCCAGATCTCATCGGCCTTCATTGACGTGAGATGCCACTGCTGCGACCGGATGGTCTCCGCATGAGCCGGGGTCGCGGCGACCCCGGCCAGCAGGAAACCCGCCAAGGCCGCAGTCGCCTTACGCATACGCATCCCGTGCAACGTCCGCTCCACTCAGTCGATCACCGGCGGAACGACACTACGGTCGCCCTGCCACGTCTCTTCGTCCTCGGCCAGATAGTCAGGACGTTCGCCGCTCTGACCCGCACCCCGCCTGCCTGGGGTATGGGCGCCCGCGCCGCCGTGGCCCATCGGACCCCCAACCGGACCGGCACCCGATCCACCGCGAACCAACCCCGAGCCGCCTTGGGTGAACGGCTGCCCACCGGCGACCGAGCGACCGCCCGCACCCGCCTGGCGCCCACCGACGACACCGCCCGGTTCCATGGCGAGACGACGACCGGCCATGGAACCGCCGCCACCGCCGTGCGCGCCACCGCCACCCGCGCCCATACCGCCACCCATGCCACCCATGCCGCGGCCGGCTGCCTGGGCACCCTCACCGCCGATGACCGTGCCACGAGGAATGCTCGAATTCGACCCAGCGGATGTCACCGGGCGGCCACCTACGATCCCGCTGTCGCGCGGAGGCAGCCCCGCGATGCCAGCGGTACCTCCGACCTTCCCGCCAGCACCGCTCACACCGGGGACGAAGGTGCCAGGGCCGAACCCGCCGCCAGGCTTCGACATGCCGCCGACAGGCGGAACCGTCACTGGCGGAACGAAGCCACCAGGGCCAACACCGGTATTGCCGCCTCCCGGTCCCACCGGGCTCACGCCTCCGGGCAGGCCCGTAGTCGGGGGCAAGGTCCTGTCAGGCAGAGTGCTGACGGTGTCGAGGCCTACGCCGACGTTGCGGTCCGGGAGCACAGAGACAGGGCCCGGCGTTGGACCCGTCGGGGGGTGCACCGTACCGCCCGATGACGGCTGCGGTGCGGACGTGGAGCCACCCGAATGTGCCGTCACCGGCGCGTACGAGGACCCGCCCGCCCCCCCTGCTCCCGCGGAACCGCCTCCAGGCCGCTCTAGCGATTGCCCGTCGTCTCTAACCTGCGGAACGAACCTCGCCGGCGGCTCCGGAAACGTCGGAACCTCCGCCATCTCCATCCCAGTCGCCGAAGCCTCGTACCCCTGCGCCAGCTTCGTCATCTGCTGGACCGCCTGCTGGTGGTCACCGTTCAGCTTCGAGTTCGCCTGCTGGCCCATCTGCTGAGAGTCCGGGTCGTTGTGGAACTCCCGGGCCGCCTTGAGGTTCTCGGCCGCCGACGTGTCATACGCCGGCATGTTGGCCTTGACCTCGATGACGACCTGGCTGGCATGCGTCATCTGCTTGCCGCCCTCGGCGCTGTACTCGCTCAGGCGTAGCGTCGCATTGCCCGTGCGGCTGACCCAGTCCTGGAAGGCCGTGGACGATTCGCCCTCCCAGCCGGTCACCCGGTGGTCCTTGAGGCTTTCGCCGATCTCCTTGATGGCCGCGGCGGCGTCCGTCAGCTGGGCGCCGCGCGTCTTCAGGGTCTCCGCGTTCGCCGAGGCGATCATGGCCAGCAGCTGCTGATGGGTGTGGCCTTCAAAGTTGGTCGCCATCAGAAGCTCTCCCCGTAAGTACTTGCAGGCTTGGTCCCCTGCGAAGCCGAGCTATGCGGCGGCGGCGGCGCCAACGGGTCCCGTTCCGGGACATAGTTCGCCTTCGCCTGCTCACTGATCGCGATCATCCGGCGCTTCGTGTCCTCGTCCACGTCCCCGAAGCCCTTGCCCGCCGTCTGGATCGCGATGCCCAGTCCCTCGATCTGGTCGGCCAGCCCCTTGGACAGCGTCAGGAGCTGCGTGTGGACGTTCGTGTAGGCCGTGAACAGTCGTTTGGCCTCCGGGAAGCCCTCACCGAGGGAGCTTTCCGGCAGCGTCCCGTCCGCCAACTTCTTGTCGCTCGCCGGCGACCCGTCCAGCTTCGACAGCAGACCGTCGACCCGCTTCTTGTAGTCCGTCAGCGATTCGTACTCGATCTGCAGCGCCTGCATGGTGGCCGGCGAGGCCACGCCCACGCCGTAGTCCACGCCCAACAAGCCTGGTCCATAGTTCACTGCCACAGTGGCCTCCCCGCTCCCCGTCCCCGTTCACACCAGGTTCGCCCGCATTCGCACACGCACGTCGCCAGTGTCCCCAATCACTCTAGCGACAACGACCCACAGCCCCAAGTTCCGGGTTGCAGGTGCAATCAGGGTCCCAAGGTCATGAGTTGGGCGCCGCCACCGCCGCCGATGGCCGGATCGGGAGCCTGTTGACCGGGCGGCCCGTGGCCGCGCGGACTGCCGAGGCGATGGCGGCCGGGGAGGTGACCACCGGGACGGCGCTGGCCGGTTTGGCGCCGAAGGGGGCCACCACGTCGCGTTCCTCGACGAGTTTGACGATGCGGACCGTCGGGGCGTCCAGGGACGTGGGGAGGGCGTAGCCCGTCAGGTCGGGGTGGCGGATGAGGCCTGTGGCCGTGCGGAGGTTTTCTGTCAGCGACGCGCCTACGCCCTGGATCACGCCCGCTTCGATACGGGCCGCCAGCTGGCGGGGGTTGAGGATGCGGCCCACGTCCTGGGCTACCGCCAGTTCCACGACGCGGACCGAGCCCAGTTCGATGTCCACGTCGACCACCGCGCGGATCGCGCAGAAGGCGAGGCCGACGAAGGCGTCGCCCTGGCCGTCCGCGTCCAGGGGTTCCGTGGGGTGGGGGCGGCACTGGGCCGTCGCCCAGAGCTCCTTGCCGTCTATGGCCTCCGCGACCGTCGTGGAGAACGCACCGTCGTACGACGTGATCCGGCCATCCGCGATCTGGAGGAGTTCGGTGGACATGCCGAGCTTGTGGGCCATCGGCTGGAGGAGTTGGGTGCGGACCATTTTCGCGGCCCGTTCGACCGCGCCGCCCGAGACCCACGTGTGGCGGCCGTGTGCCGAGGGGCCCGCCGGTGGCTGGTCGGTGTCGACCGGGGCCATGACGACCTCGTCCACGCCCAGGGTCTCCTGGACGATCTGGCGGGCGAGGGTGGAGAAGCCCTGGCCGGTGTCGACCGCCGCGCAGATGACCGTCGCCGTGCCGCCCACGACCTTGACCGTGGCCGTCGACACCTCGTCGGTGCCTTCCGCGCCGAGCATGTGGACCATGCCGACCCCGTACCCGACCCCGCGCCGCACCGCGCCCGGTTCGCCCGCGCCCTCCAGGCCGCCCGGGAGCAGCCAGTCCTCCTCCGGCGCGTCCTTCGGGAGCGCGGGGAGCTCGTAGTCGCGGACCGCGCGCAGGAGTTCCGCGACCGGGGCCGGGCAGGTCACCGTCTGGCCGGTGGGCAGGAGGTCGCCGGTGGCCAGGACGTTGCGCAGGCGCAGTTCGGCGCCGTCGATGCCGAGGGCGGCCGCGAGCTTGTCCATCTGGCCCTCGTAGGCCGCGCACACCTGCATGGCGCCCTCGCCGCGCACGTGGCCGGAGGGGGGGTTGTTCGTGCGGACCGCCCAGCCTTCGACGAAGGCGTGCGGGACCACGTACGGGCCGCACGCGAAGGCCACCGCGGCGGCGAGGGATTCCGAGGAGTCGTCGGCGTAGGCGCCCGCGTCCATCAGGATCTGGGCCTCGACCTTGACCAGGCGGCCTTCCGCGTCCGCGTGGTGGCGGTAGCGCAGCAGGGTCGGGTGGCGGTGGGTGTGGCCGAGGAAGGACTCCTCGCGGGTGGCTACGAGTTTGACCGGGCAGCCGGTGCGCAGGGCGAGGAGGCCGAGCGGGAGCTGGAAGGCGGCGTCCTCGCGGTCGGCCATGGCGCCGGGCACCCCGGTGACCACGACCCGTACCCGGTCCGGGTCGAGCCCGAAGCAGGCGGCGGCCAGGTCGCGGTCGGTGTGCGGGTCGGTGGAGGCGGTGTAGATCTCCACGCCGCCGTCGGGCCGCGGCACGGCCAGCCCGGCCTCGGCGCCGATGGGGGCGGGGTCCTGGCGGCCGATGCGGTAGAGGCCCTCCACGACGACCTCGCCGGTGGCGTCCGGGTCCCCGTAGCGCAGCGGGATGTGCCGGATCAGGTTGCCGTCGGGGTGCAGGGCGGGGGCGCCGAAGGCCTGTTCGGGGTCGGTGACCGGGTCGAGGAGCTCGTACTCGACGGCGATCGCGGCGGCCGCGAGGCGCGCGGTGTCCGGGTGGTCGGCGGCCACGGCGGCGATGGGTTCGCCGTGGTGGCGGACCACGTCGTGCGCGAAGACCGGCCGGTCGGCGATCCGGCGGCCGTGGGTGGTGGCGCCGGGGACGTCGGCGTGGGTGACGACGGCGCGCACGCCGGGCATTTCGGCGGCGGCGGAGGTGTCGATGGAGAGGATGCGGGCGTGGGCGTGCGGGGAGCGCAGCACGGCGGCCCACAGGAGGCCCTCGGCCCACAGGTCGGCGGCGTAGGGGAAGGTGCCCTCGGTCTTGGCCCGGGTGTCGGTGGCGGGGACGGAGGCGCCGATGCCGCGCGGGACGTCCCGCTCGGCACCCTCCGCCCGGTCCGGGCCATCGGAGAGGGCCGTGGAGCCGGCCGGACCCGCGGTGCCCGTCAGGCCTGCCGGGCCCGTCGGTACCGTCGCCGCGTCGTGCGCGCTCACGCCGTGCCTCCCTGCTGGTCGCCGTGCGAGCCGTCGGTCGTGCCGTCCCGCGAGCCGTCGTACATGCCGTCCCGCGGGCCGTCGTACGTGCCCTGCATCCCGTGGATGCCGCCCTCGCCGGGCGGGGCCTGGTGCGGGATGCGCGCCTCGGCCGAGGCCGCGGCGGCCGCTTCGGACGCCGCCTCGCGCTCGGCGGCGACCTCGCGCACCGCCTCGATGACGCCCGCGTAGCCCGAGCAGCGGCAGAGGTTGCCGCACAGGGCCTGGCGGGTCTCCAGCTCGCTGGGGGCGTGGTTGCCCTCCAGCAGGTCGTGGATGGTCATGGCCATGCCGGGCACGCAGAACCCGCACTGCACCGCACCCGACCTGCACAACGCCTCTTGCACGTCCGACAGTTCCCCGTCGGTCGCGAGACCTTCGACCGTGCGGACCTCGCTGCCCGCCGCCGTGGCCGCCGGTACGAGGCAGGAGGCGACGAGCCGGCCGTCGACCTGCACGGCGCACGCGCCGCACTCGCCCTGCGAGCAGCCGTCCTTGGCGCCGGCGAGGCCGAGGCGCTCGCGCAGCACGTAGAGGAGGGACTCGCCGATCCACGCGCCGGTCACGGGCCGGTCGGCGCCGTTGACGCGCAGCACGTAGGAGGCCGGCGGGTGCTCGTGGTGCTCGACGGGGGCGTGCTGCCCGACCTGCTCACCGTGCTCGACAGCGATGGCGGTGTCGGCACCGGCGACGGCCTCGGCCTGCGCCCCGTCGGAGTCCGCTTCTTCTTCGTACGCCGCTTCCCCGCCCGGGGTCCCTTCGCCCGGTTCCCCCGGCCCCGCCGCCACAGCCGGGTCGGAGGCGTCCTCACCCGGGACGGGCGCGGCCCCCGCTCCGCCCGGGCTCGGCACGGCCCCTTCAGGCCCCGCCTGCGCAGGCGCCGGCTCGGGCTCCGCCGCCCCCGGATGCGGCCGCTCGCCCGTCACCGGGATCCGCGCCGGGCCGTGGGCGGCTTCGATGTCGTGCGGAGCCGGATGGACCGGCTCCCCTTCCGGTTCGGCGAACCCCGCCGCGAGCGGGCTGCCGACCCCCGGGCCACCGAGCACCCGGGGCCCCCGGCCGAGGGTTCCACCGACCGGCCCCCCGGCGGCTGCGGCCGCGCCACCGGCGGCCGGAGCCCCCGGAAGCACCCCCGAGCCCAGACCGCCGTCCGGACCCGGCTGCTGCGCCACGTACCCGCGCGCGCCCTCGAAGTCGGGATGCGCCGCCCACGGGGCCTGGGCCCCGCCCGGCAGCGTCGCGGGAGCCTGGCTCCAGTCGGCCGAAGGCGCGAGCTGCCCGAAGCTTCCGGTGTCGCCCGTACCGCCCGGCACCCACACATCGGAGGCTGCCGCCCCGGGGAACCGCCACTCGGCGGTCTCCCCCGATTCGCGCCCGGAGCGCTCCCCGTCCACGACGGGCCCGGCGTACGACCCGGCGAACGGCCCGGCGACGGGCTCCGCGAAGGACTCGCCGGCGGGCTCGGCGAACGGCTGCGCATACGCATCGGGATACGCGTCGGAGTACGCATCGGGATAGGTCTCGGAATACGGCTCGGCATACGCCTCGCCCGCGGGCTCCGCGGGGAGCGGCTCCGCGAAGGCAGCCGCCACCGAAGCCGGAATCGGCACCGAAGCCGGGATCGGCGCCCGCACGGAAGCCCCGGCAGAGGCGGCACCAGCTCGGGCACCGGAACCGGCACCGGAACCAGAAGCAGGACCAGAAGCCCCGCCCCCGCCCCCCGCACCCGAATCCGCCGGAACCGCCGCGCCCGCCTCGGGCCACTGCACCGGAATCGTCCACGTCCCCGTGGCCGAGGGGTCCGTGCTGGCCGTGCCCAGCGGCACGATCATCGGCGGGGGCACGTACCCGTGCCCGGGTGCCGCGAGGGGCTCCCCGGTGCCGAGCGCGTCCAGCATGTCCTGCGGCAGCTTCACGAAAGCCGTCGCCTCGGAGTCGTACTCGCCGCCGTGCGGCACCGGCTCCCAGCCCCAAGCGGGGCCCGCGGGACCCGTGTTCTCGTTCTCACTCATGAGCTCAGCGCCCTCCCCAGGGCCCTCCGTGCCAGTACGGCCACCGTCCGCCGCAAATGCAGTACTCCGGGAGCCACCGGTTCCCCCTGGTCGGGCACGCACGCGGCGGCGACGTACTCGCCGAAGGCGTCCAGTGCCTCGGGGGCCAGACTGCGGTCCCCGTCCCAGTCGATCAAAGAAGCCACCCACTGCTCGGCTTCCAGCGGCCGCAGCGGCATCGGGGCGACCGCGCCGATCGCGCAGCGGACCCCCCGGCGCGCGGGATCCAGCACGAGCCCCACGGACGCCACCGCGCGCCCAGGCCCCGTACGTCCCGTGGCCTTCAGGAAAACCTGCGGCGCGTGCAGCAACGGCACCCGCACGAAGCCGATCAGCTCACCGGGGCGCAGCATCTCCCGCCCGGCCAGCAGGTAGGAGACCGGGACCTCCCGGCGCGAACCGCCCGGGCCGACGATGACGAGCACGGCCTCCAGGGCGGCCAGCACGGGCAGCGTGTCGCCCGTGGGCGCGGCCGTGGCGATGTTGCCGCCCAGCGTGCCGGCGTTGCGGATCTGCGGGGGCCCGGCGGCGCGCGCGGCGGCCGCCAGGGCCGGGATCAGGGCGGCGAAGTCCGGCCGCCCCATCCGTGCGTGCGTGAGGCCGGCGCCCAGGAGCGCGTGGCCGTCCTGGTACTGCCAGCCGCGGATCTCGTTGATCCTGCCGAGGCCCACCAGGGCGGCGGGCCGCAGCTGCCCGGCGTTGACGGCGGCCATCAGGTCGGTGCCGCCCGCGACGGGGACGGCGGCGGGCATGGCGGCGAGCGCCGCCACGGCCTCGTCGAGCGAGGTCGGCAGCGTCACTGACTGTGCCGCGGACTGCGACGCGTTCCCCGCCGCGTTGCCCGCCTGCGGGTCGTCCTGGGGGCCCTGGGACGAATCCCGTGCCTGCGGTGCGTGCGGTGCGTGCGTGGTCAACCCAGCTGCCCCTTCCCGATGTCCCGGTCCCGGCGCTCACGCCTGTCCGCCGTACGGTACGTGCTCACCGCCGGGAGGTGGCAACTCTGGCACATCTTCCGAAACACCGGACGCGAGGGTCGGCCACCACCTCGCCACCCCCGAGCCCGACCCCGCGCCCGACCTCACGCGGACCCCGCCCCACCCCCCGCACGGCCCCCGTACCGCCCCCGCTCCGACCCCGCGCTGCAACCGCACTGCCACCGCTCCGCCCCCGCGCCGCCTCATCCGCACGGGGGGCTCGTCACACGTTCGGGGGCGCTCCCTCGATCGGGCGTCCGAGCACCCCGGGCCTGCGCTGCCAGGGCAACGGGCCGCCGGGCGCCCGGTAGTCGACCCCGAGCACGTCCAGGCGCCGGTAGTGCGCGGCCATCCGCGCCTCGAAGCCCTCGTAGTCCCTTTCGGCCGGTTCGGGCAGCCGCGACCACACCACTTCGGCGAAGGCCGCCAGGCGCGGGAACACCTGGTAGTCGACCCGGGACTGGTTCTCCATCACCTCGGTCCACACATTGGCCTGGGCGCCCAGCACGTGGGCCGCGGCCTGCTCGGACAACTTCGGCGGCACCGGCTCGAACCGGTACACATCCTCCAATGTCCGTACGTACCCGATCGGCATCGGCTCCTCCTCGCCGCCCGCCTGACGGTGGTCCAGGTACACCTGCTGCTCGGGGCACATCACCACGTCGTGCCCGGCCTCCGCCGCGGCGATCCCGCCCGCGTACCCGCGCCAGGAGGACACCGCCGCCCCGGGGGCCAGTCCGCCCTCCAGGATCTCGTCCCATCCGATGAGCCGGCGGCCGCGCTCCGCGAGCCAGCCGTCGAAGTGCCGGATGAACCAGGACTGCAGCCCGTCCTCCCCGTCCACCCCCAGCTCGCGGATCCGCTCCTGGGCGACCGCGGAGGCCTTCCACTGGGCCTTGGGGCACTCGTCGCCGCCCACGTGCACGAAGGGCGAGACCTCCGCCGGGAACAGCTCCAGCAGCTCCTCGAAGACGCCCTCGTAGAACCGCAGGACGGCCTCGGTGGGCGCGAGCACGTTCTCGTTGATCCCCCAGTCGTCCCACACCTCCAGCGCGGCGGTGTCCACCACGTCGGTGTTCCCCAGTTCCGGGTACGCGGCGATCGCCGCCTGCGAATGCCCGGGCACGTCGATCTCGGGGACCACCCGCACGTGCCGCTCCGCGGCGTAGGCGACGATCTCGCGGATGTCGTCCTGGGTGTAGAAGCCGCCGTGCGGGGTCTCGTTCCACAGCGGGGAGGCCCGGTGGCCCCAGCGGCTGCGGGCCCGCCACGCGCCGACCCCGGTGAGCTCCGGGTAGCGCTTGATCTCGATCCTCCAGCCCTGGTCGTCCGTCAGGTGCAGGTGCAGCACGTTGAGCTTGTGGGCGGCGAGCAGGTCGATGTAACGCAGCACCCCGTCCTTGGGCATGAAGTGCCGCGCGACGTCGAGCATCATCCCGCGCCAGCCGAAGCGCGGGCCGTCCATCAGGCCCCCGACGGGCAGCCGCCACACCGCTCCCGGCAGCGGCGCCCGCCGGTAGGCGTCGGGTCCGAGCAGTTGACGCAGCGTCTGCGCCGCGTAGAAGAGGCCCGCCTCGTCGGCTCCCTCGAGGAGTACGAACCCGGGCGCGACGTGGAGTTCGT
The DNA here is from genome assembly GCF_041434015.1 of Streptomyces sp. NBC_00454. Lineage (GTDB taxonomy): Bacteria > Actinomycetota > Actinomycetes > Streptomycetales > Streptomycetaceae > Streptomyces. Next base: position 2,888,038 of record NZ_CP107907.1, read on the forward strand.
AGGACTCGGGTCCCAGGCTCCGCGCGATCTCCGGGCGCAGCACGAGCCCGATCGTGCGGTCGGCGGACGGGTCCCCCGCGGCCGGCAGCGCCCAGCCGGTGGCCGCGCCGAGCTCCCGGCGCAGCCAGCGGGCCGTGCCCTCGGTGCCGGGTCCGGCGGCGAGCAGCGGGTCGGCGAGCTCCAGCACGCCGGCGCCCGGCACGAACCGCGCGTACCGGGGTTCCGGAATCAACTCGGGCATGGTCTCAACCCTCCACCGTTGCAGCATGCGCAACGCACGTTTCACAGGACGCACAGGACGCTTACGCGGCGACCCTAACCCGCCCTCCGGGCACGGCAAAGGCCCCCGGGCGCGCCACAGCGCACCCGAGGGCCTTGGTCCTGCGAAGGTCTCGCAAACGTCCCGCGAACGCCTCGCGAAGAGGGGCCGGACTACTCGCCCTTGCCGCCCTTGTCCTTGTCCCCGCCGGGGCCCATGGACTCGTAGATCTCCTTGCACATGGGGCAGACCGGGTACTTCTTCGGGTCCCGGCCCGGCACCCAGACCTTGCCGCAGAGCGCGACGACGGGGGTGCCCCCGAGCGCGCTCTCCATGATCTTGTCCTTCTGGACGTAGTGGGCGAAGCGCTCGTGGTCTCCGTCACCGTGGGACACCTGCGGCGTCGGCTCTACGAGGGTCCCCGTACCAGTCCCGCGATCGGGCTCAAGAGTGCTCATGGAGCCAGGGTACCGATCCCGGGCAGGGTCAGTTCAGCGACGGGTCGTCCGGGTAGGTGGCCACCATCGCGAGCTCGCTGCGCTGGCGCCGCAGCACGGCCCGCCACAGCCGTTCCGGATCCGGATAGGACACGTCGCCCGGCTCCGAGTCCACGACGTACCAGGCCCCTTCGCCCAGTTCCGCTTCCAGCTGGCCCGGGCCCCAGCCCGAGTACCCGGCGAAGATCCGCAGGCCTCCCAGCGCCGCGGCCAGCAGCTCCGGCGGAGCCTCCAGGTCCACCAGGCCGATCGCCCCGTGCACCCGGCGCCACCCGAGCGGCCCCTCCTCCCCCGGGATGACCGCGACCCCCAGCGCGGAGTCCAGCCCCACCGGGCCGCCTTGGAAGACCACTCCGGGGGCGCCGGCCAGCCCGGCCCAGGGCAGCAGGACGTCGCCGACACCCACCGGGGTGGGCCGGTTGAGGACGACGCCGAGCGAACCCTGCTCGTCGTGGTCGAGCAGCAGTACGACCGCGCGGTCGAAATTCGGGTCCGCGAGGGCGGGGGTGGCCACGAGCAACCGCCCTGTGAGGGAGGACACCTCGGTCATGGCGCCATGGTCTCGCACATTCGCCCGCGAGGGGGAGTGGACGGCGCGTTCGGAGCGTACGCAGCTCAGGGCGCACGGCGGCAGCGGGGAGGGCGCACGGAGGGCCCGAAAGGACCCCGCACGGAAGGAGACGCTCCGCCACCTGGCGGGCACCCAGGGTGTTGTGGCTAATTCATGACAGTCCTACGGCCCCGTCAGCCTTACGAACAGGGGGGTGCTGCCCCTTACCCTTTATCACTGGCCCCCTGCCCATCCCTCCCGGAACGCGAGATTCATGACCGGCATCAGCGACGATGTACTGCTTGTTCACGGTGGAACCCCGCTCGAGGGGGAGATCCGTGTCCGCGGCGCGAAGAACCTCGTACCCAAGGCGATGGTGGCGGCCCTGCTGGGCAGCGGACCCAGCCGGCTGCGCAACGTCCCGGACATCCGTGACGTCCGCGTCGTGCGCGGGCTGCTCCAGCTGCACGGCGTCACCGTGCGCCCCGGCGACGAGCCGGGCGAGCTGGTGCTCGACCCGACGTACGTCGAGAGCGCCAACGTGGCCGACATCGACGCCCACGCGGGCTCTTCGCGCATCCCGATCCTGTTCTGCGGCCCGCTGCTGCACCGCCTCGGCCACGCCTTCATCCCGGGCCTCGGCGGCTGCGACATCGGCGGTCGGCCGATCGACTTCCACTTCGACGTGCTGCGCCAGTTCGGCGCGACCATCGAGAAGCGCGAAGGCGGCCAGTACCTGGAAGCCCCGCAGCGCCTGCGCGGCTGCAAGATCCGCCTGCCCTACCCCTCGGTCGGCTCGACCGAGCAGGTGCTGCTGACGGCCGTCCTGGCCGAGGGCGTCACCGAGCTCAGCAACGCCGCCGTGGAGCCGGAGATCGAGGACCTCATCTGCGTACTGCAGAAGATGGGCGCGATCATCTCCGTCGACACCGACCGGACCATCCGGATCACCGGCGTCGACAGCCTGGGCGGCTACAACCACAAGGCGCTCCCGGACCGGCTGGAGGCCGCCTCCTGGGCGTCCGCCGCGCTGGCCACCGGCGGCAACATCTACGTGCGCGGCGCGCAGCAGCGTTCGATGATGACCTTCCTGAACACCTTCCGCCGGGTCGGCGGCGCCTTCGAGATCGACGACGAGGGCATCCGCTTCTGGCACCCGGGCGGCCCGCTCAACGCCATCGCGCTGGAGACCGACGTCCACCCCGGTTTCCAGACCGACTGGCAGCAGCCGCTGGTCGTGGCGCTGACCCAGGCCACGGGCCTGTCGATCGTCCACGAGACGGTCTACGAGTCCCGGCTGGGCTTCACCTCGGCGCTCAACCAGATGGGCGCGCACATCCAGCTCTACCGGGAGTGCCTGGGCGGCAGCGCCTGCCGCTTCGGCCAGCGCAACTTCCTGCACTCGGCGGTCGTCTCCGGGCCCACCAAGCTCCAGGGCGCCGACCTGGTCATCCCCGACCTGCGCGGCGGGTTCTCGTACCTGATCGCGGCGCTCGCGGCCGAGGGCACCTCGCGGGTGCACGGCATCGACCTGATCAACCGCGGCTACGAGAACTTCATGGAGAAGCTCGTGGAGCTGGGCGCCAAGGTCGAGCTGCCGGGCGGCGACCTCGTCTGACGGGGCGGTCGCCGCGACCCCGCCCGGGCGGCGGACGCGCGGCGAAGCCCCGTGGGCCCCGGGCCCCCGCAGGCCCGTAGCCCCGTAGATCGACACAGACCGTCCCAGAACGCCCCCAGAGGCCCCGTACAGGGCCTGTGGGGGCGTTCTGGCGTTCCGGGACCCGGGACGCGCGGCGGGACGGCAGAGAGGCGACCACCCGGTGCCGGGTGGCCGCCTCTCGTACTACGTACTACTGCCGTCCCGGGGGCCGCTGGGGCCCCCGGCACAAGGGCGGACTACTTGCCCTTGGCGGCTTCCTTGAGCTTGGAGCCCGCGGAGACCTTCACGCTGTAGCCGGCCGGGATCTGGATGGGGTCGCCGGTCTGCGGGTTGCGCGCGGTGCGAGCGGCACGGTGGGTGCGCTCGAAGGTCAGGAAGCCGGGGATGGTGACCTTCTCGTCGCCCTTGGCGACAATCTCGCCGACGGTCTCGGCGAGCGCGGCCAGAACGGCGTCGGCGTCCTTGCGGGTCACCTCGGCGCGCTCGGACAGAGCGGCCACCAGCTCACTGCGGTTCATGTTGTACTCCCGTGTTCAACGTGCCTTAGAGGCGTGAGATCGAAGCCGATGCTGCCAGGGCCCTAGGACAGTCCCCGGACCCGGGTCTGACGTCAGACCCTCTCGCCCGGTTACGCATCCTGCCCCCACCAGCGGCGGGAAAGCCAATCCGGCACCCGCCGGGGTCACACGAAAAGCGCCACAGTCACGCCGCGGTGACGCTCCGTCGGCACCAGAAGGCGTCCGGATGGTGTCCGGACGCCATCAGATCGCCGATCGCGGGCCACGCGGGCATCCCCGCAACCCTAGAGGCGGCCCGGCGGGCCCGCATCCCGCGACGCGCCGGGGATCGCGACGCGCCGGGGATCAGGCAAAGGTGGGGATCAGGCGGAGGTGGGGGCCGCCACGGCGGCCGAGGCGGCCTTGCGGACGGCTCCGGCGACCGCGCCCGCGACCTTGTCGTTGAAGACCGACGGGATGATGTAGTTGGCGTTGAGCTCGTCCTCGCCGACCACGTCGGCCAGGGCGGTCGCGGCGGCCAGCATCATCTCGGTGTTCACCGTGCGCGACTGGGCGTCGAGCAGGCCGCGGAAGACGCCCGGGAAGACCAGCACGTTGTTGATCTGGTTCGGGAAGTCGGAGCGGCCGGTGGCCACGACGGCGGCGGTCTGGCGGGCGATCGCCGGGTCCACCTCGGGGTCCGGGTTCGCGAGCGCGAACACGATCGCGCCTTCCGCCATGGCGGCCACGTCGTCGCCGGACAGGACGTTGGGGGCCGAGACGCCGATGAAGACGTCGGCGCCGACCACGGCCTCCTTCAGGGTGCCCGTGTAGCCCTCGGGGTTGGTGTTGTCGGCGATCCAGCGCAGCGGGGAGTCCGCGGCCGCGTCGACGAGGTCGGGGCGGTCCGCGTGCACGACGCCGTGGATGTCGGCGCTGACGACGTTCTTGACGCCCGCCGCGAGGAGCAGCTTGAGGATGGCTGTACCGGCAGCGCCGGCGCCCGACATGACCACCTTGACGTCGCCAACTGCCTTGCCCACCACGCGCAGCGCGTTGGTGAGGGCGGCCAGGACCACGATGGCGGTGCCGTGCTGGTCGTCGTGGAAGACGGGGATGTCGAGGGCCTCGCGCAGGCGGGCCTCGATCTCGAAGCAGCGCGGCGCGGAGATGTCTTCGAGGTTGATGCCGGCGAAGCCCGGGGCGATCGCCTTGACGATCGCGACGATCTCGTCGGAATCCTGGGTGTCGAGGCAGATCGGCCATGCGTCGATGCCGGCGAAGCGCTTGAAGAGGGCCGCCTTGCCCTCCATGACGGGCAGCGCGGCCATCGGGCCGATGTTGCCGAGGCCCAGCACCGCACTGCCGTCCGTCACGACTGCGACGGAGTTGCGCTTGATGGTCAGGCGGCGGGCGTCCTCGGGGTTCTCGGCGATCGCCATGCACACGCGGGCCACGCCCGGGGTGTAGATCATCGAGAGGTCGTCGCGGTTGCGGATGGGGTGCTTGGAGGCCATCTCGATCTTGCCGCCGAGGTGCATCAGGAAGGTTCGGTCGGAGACCTTCCCGAGCGTGACCCCGTCGATCCCCCGCAGCTTGCCGACGATCTCGTCCGCGTGCGCCGTGGAGGTGGCGGCGATGGTGACGTCGATGCGGAGCTTTTCGTGGCCGGAGGCCGTTACATCGAGGCCGGTGACCGAGCCACCGGAGGACTCCACGGCGGTGGTGAGCTGGGAGACCGCGGTTCCGCTCGCGGGCACTTCCAGGCGGACCGTCATCGAGTACGAGACGCTGGGCGCCGTTGCCATTGCCGTGTTCCTCTTCTGTCCCTGGTTTTTCTGTACACGCAGGGTCCTACGGCGCGCCCCCAGAACACGGCAGGTGCGGCAGGACCTGTTGTCCGATCGTCCCACCTACCAGCCGGTACAAGGTAACCAGCTACAAATTTCGGAAAGACACTTCCACCATACGAGATTCTCGGGGTCTTCGGAATGGGTGGCCCATACAAAAAAGTCCGCGCCCACCACCGGAGTGGAGGGCGCGGACCTGGTGATTCGTACGTCTATGACACCGACCCGCCATGCTCGCCTCGCGGCAAGTGGTCGCTCTAGGCGACGAAGGTTGGGCCCGGGGGCTTGGATCGAGTCGGTGCCTTCACCAGGCTAACAAAGGTTCGCCAGAAGTGATCCCCCTACCGGCAGAAGCTTCCGCCGACCACGCGGGTGGCCGCCGACCAACCAGCCGTACGCCCGCGCCGGGCGTCCCGCCGACCGCCCCACCGACGGGCGTACGGGGCCCTGAGCGGCCCGGAGGACCACGGGTGAACAGCCACCCGGCCCCGGACCGCCCGCCCCCGCTACGGCTGGAGCAGCGCTGCGACGCCCTGCGCGTCCGGGGCGTCCTGCGCCGTGGAGATCACCGTCAGCTGCTGCGTCGCACGGGTCAGGGCCACGTAGAGCACCCGCAGGCCCGCCGGGGACTCGTCCGCGATCTCCGCCGGGGAGACGACCACCGTGGCGTCGTACTCCAGGCCCTTCGCCTCCAGGCTGCCCAGCGCGACCGCCCGCTCCCCCAGGTCCGCGAGCCACTGTGCGGCCTCCACCCGCCGGTCCATGGCCACGACCACGCCGACCGTGCCGTCGACCTGCTCCAGCAGCCGCCGGGTCTCCTCCCGGACCGTGGTGCGCAGATCGTCCGCCACCGCCGTGAACCGCGGCTCGAGGCCCGTGGAGCGCACCGCCGTCGGCGGCTCCATGCCCGGCGCGGCCAGCTTCAGCACCCGGGAGGCGACCTCCGCGACCTCGGCCGGGTTGCGGTAGTTCACCGTCAGGGTGAACCGGCGCCGCGGCCGCGATCCCAGCGCCTCGTCGCGCGCCGCCGCGGCCTCCTCCGGATCCGTCCACGAGGACTGCGCCGGGTCCCCGACCACCGTCCAGGTGCCCATCCGGCCGCGCCGGCCCACCATCCGCCACTGCATCGGCGTCAGGTCCTGCGCCTCGTCGACGATGACGTGCGCGTACTCGGTGCGCTCCGCCGCGAGCCGCTCGGCCCGCTCCCACTGGGTCTCCTCGCGGGTCGGCATCAGCTCCTCCAGCCCGCTCAGGTGGTCGAGGGGGTTCAGCTCCCGCTTCTTCTTGGGCCGCGCGGGCGCGCCGATCAGCTGCTGGAGCTCGTCGAGCAGCGCCACGTCGTGCACCGACAGCGCGCCCTTGCCGTCCGGGCCCACCCGGCGCAGGGAGCGCGCCAGCTGCCGGGTCTCACGCGGGTTCAGGTCGCGGCGCGACCAGCGCGCCAGGCGCCGCTCGTCGGCCATGGAGGCCAGCACCCCGCGCGGGGTCAGCTCGGGCCACCAGGCGTGCAGGAACTCGATGAACGCGTCCTCGGTCGAGATGTCCTCGTCGAAGGCGGAGCGCAGCTCGGCGGCGAGCTCCGGGTCGCTGTGCCGGCCGGCCCCGCCGGACCTGGAGTACAGCGCGTCCAGCAGGAGTTTGCGGGCGCGCGGGCGCAGCAGGTTGAGCGGGGTGGTGCCGGACAGGACGTTCTGCCGGATCCGCTCAAGGTCGGGGGCCTCCAGCTCCTGGCGGCGGCCGAAGGCCACCACGCGCAGCCGGTCGGGGGCGGGCGTCCCGCCGGGGCCGCCGAGCTCCAGGGCGCCCCGTACGGCCTTGCGCAGCACCTTCAGCATCCGGGACGAGCCCTTGATCCGGGCCACGGCCGGATCGTCGTACGTGGTCGCCTCGGCCCCGTCGACGAGCGAGCCGAGCGCGCGGATGGCGACCTGGCCCTCTTCGCCGAGGGAGGGCAGGACGCCCTCGGTGTACGCGACGAGCAGCGGGGTCGGGGAGACGATGAGGATGCCGCCCGAGTAGCGCCGCCGGTCCTGGTAGAGCAGGTACGCGGCGCGGTGCAGGGCGACCGCGGTCTTCCCCGTCCCCGGTCCGCCCGCGACCTCGGCGACCGAGGCGGCGGGCGCCCGGATGACGAGGTCCTGCTCGGCCTGGATGGAGGAGACGATGTCCCGCATCGAGTGGGTGCGGGCCCGCCCGAGGGCGGCCATCAGGGCGCCGTCGCCGATCGCGGGCAGCTCGCTCCCGTCAAGGAAGGCGGTGACCTCGGGGCGCATCAGGTCGTCCTCGACGCCGAGCACCTTGCGGCCCTTGGAGCGGATCACGCGACGGCGTACTACGCGGCCGGGCTCCTTGGGGGTGGAGCGGTAGAACGGCGCGGCCGCGGGGGCCCGCCAGTCGATGACGAGCGGCGCGTAGTCGGAGTCGAGGACTCCGATGCGGCCGATGTGGAGCGTCTCGGCGATGTCCGCCGTCAGATCGGCGCGGATCGCGTCGTCGGCGGGCTCGACGGAGGTGAACGCGCCGTCCGGCCCGCGCTCCCCGTCCTTGCCGTGGACCAGGTCGATCCGGCCGAAGAGGAAGTCCTCGAACTCGTTGTTGAGACGGTTGAGGTGGATTCCGGCTCGGAAGACCTGTGCGTCCCTCTCGGCGAGGGCGCCGGGCGTGCCGACCTGGCCACGCTTGGCGGCGTCGTTCATCAGGAACTCGGCCTCGTGGATCTTCTCCTCAAGGCGTCGGTACACGTGATCGAGATGCGTCTGCTCGACCGCGATCTCCCGATCACGGACGGAATCCGCCGTGCTGTCGACAGCGGCATTCTGCGCGGCCACCAAGGCCCCTTTCGGTCGTGCATGGGCGACCGTCAACCGTACGCGAAGGGGCCCCTGCGCGCACGCCCGTTCCGGGATGGCTCGCGGATCAAGACGAAGATCACGTCCGGCGGGGGCGGAACGGCCTGCCCGGGCAGGGTCATCCGGGCCGGGCTTCGAGCACGCGGCGCCGGTGGCGGGCCACGCGTTCGCGGTTCCCGCACCGCTCGCTGGAGCACCAGCGGCGCCGGTGTCCGCGGGAGGTGTCGAGGTAGACCCGGGCGCACCCGTCCCCCTCGCAGGCCCGCAGCAGCGCCCGGTCCCCGGGATCGGTGAGCAGTTCCACCGCGTCCCGGGCCACGGCGGCGAGCAGCCCGGCGCATTCGACGCCGCCGCACAACTCCCGCACGAGGTGCCCTTCTTGGTCCTGTACGGCACACAGTCCCGGGGGTGGACCGGCGGCCGCCGCGTTGACCCGGGCCAGCGCGGCCTCGGGCGGCGCGTCCCCGGCGAGCTCGGCCCGTACGAGGCTCTCGACGTCGGCGCGCAGCAGCCGGAAGGCCTGGACCCAGTCGGTCCCCACCCGGGCGAGCGGGGTCCGGTCGGGCACCAGCCCGGCTCCGGCGAGCCACAGCCGCAGCTCGTCCCCGTCCCCGATCCCCTCCGCGCCCCCGCCGTCCCTGCGGGACTCGAAGGTGGCCACCAGGTCCAGGCAGATCCGCCCGGAGTCGAACCACATACCCGTCACCGCCTCACTGTCGGCGTGCCCCCAGAGTGCCCTTCCCGCGGGCGGGCGGCTAGAGGGCGAACGGCGGTAAGACGGACGGGGACCGGGTGGGAGCGGCCGGTCGGATCAGAGGGCGGGCGGGTCGTCGTGGAGCAGCCGCTGGAAGAGCCGGTGGTCCTGCCAGTCCCCGCCGACGTGCAGGTAGCGGGGCGCGAGCCCGTACTGCTCGAAGCCGGCCTTCGCCAGCACCCGCTGCGAGGCCAGGTTGCCGACCCGGGTCCCGGCCTCGACCCGGTGCAGCCCGACCTCGTCGCGGGCGATCCGGCAGACCTCCTCCAGCGCGGCGGTGGCCAGCCCCTTCCCGGCCCAAGCCTGGTCGACCCAGTAGCCGACGCCGCCGCTGCAGAGCGGCCCGAGCGCGATGGAGCCCAGGTTGATCGCCCCGATCGGTACCCCGCCGCCGATCAGCACGTAGGGCCGCACCCGCCCGCCATCCCGGTCCGCGAGCAGATCCTCGATCCGCGCGAGCTGCCCGGCCTCGGTGTAGAACCCCTCGGCCCGCCGGGGCTCGTAGGGCGCCATGTATTCCTGGTTCCGCTCCAGCACCTCGGCGAGCCCGGCTGCGTCCGCCGGCCGGATCTCCCTCATCTCCACACCGTCAATGATCATCCGGGCACGCTAACGGATCCCCGTCAGTCCGCGCAGGCCCCCGCGTCCAGCGACAGCCGGTAGCCCCGCTTGACGACGGTCTGGATCAGGTTGGGCACCCCCAGGGCCACCCGCAGGCGGGCCATCGCCGTTTCCACCGCGTGCTCGTCTCGGCCCGCGCCCGGGAGGGTGCGCAGCAGCTCCGAGCGGGCCACCACCCAGCCCGGCCGGCGGGCCAGGGCCCGCAGCAGGGCCATGCCGGCCGGTGGGACCGGGCGGAGCTCGGTGTCCAGGAGGACCGCGTGGCCGCGCAGCTCCAGCCGGTGGCCGGCGACCGGCAGGACCCGCGCCCGGCCCGGGAGTTCCTGGCAGAGGAGCTGTACGAGGGGGCCGAGCCGGAAGCGTTCGGGCTGGACCGTGGCCACCCCTTCCGCCTGCAACGGCAGGGCCGTCACCGGGCCCACGCAGGCAGACAGCACCGATCCGCCGGTCAGCGCCGCGAGCACGGGTTCCCGTACGCCCCGCTCCTGGGCCCGGGACAGCATCGAGGCGGCCGCCGGCGCCGAGGTGAAGCCGACCGCGTCGACCCCGCCCGCGACCACCGCGTCGAGCAGCCGGTCCAGTGGGCCGAGGTCCTCGGGGGGCATCCAGCGGTACACCGGTACGCCGACCACCTCGGCCCCGCCCGCCCGCAGCGCCTCGATGAACCCGGGCAGGGGCTCCCCGTGCAGCTGGAGGGCGATGCGCCGGCCGGCCACCCCTGCCGTCAGCAGCCGGTCGAGTACTTCGGCGAGCGACTCCGACCCCGGGGACCAGGTCTCCACGAGCCCGGCGGCCCGGATCGCGCCCTTGACCTTCGGCCCGCGCGCCAGCAGCTCGGTCTCCCGCAGCCGCCCGAGCAGTTCCTCGCCGAGCCCCCACCCGTCGGCGGCCTCGATCCAGCCCCGGAAGCCGATGGCGGTGGTGGCCACGACCACGTCGGGTGCGCAGCCGATCAGTTCCTTGGTCGCGGACAGCAGTTCGGTGTCGTCGGCGAGGGGCACGATCCGCAGGGCGGGCGCGTGCAGCACCGTGGCCCCCCGGCGGCGGAGCAGGGCGATGAGGTCGTCGGCCCGGCGGGCGGCCGTGACCCCGATGGTGAAGCCCGCGAGCGGCCCGGCGGCCGGGACCGGCCCGGTGGGGGTGTCGTACATGGTGACCTGCCTCGCGCAGTGGTCGGGTCCGGCGTCGGGTCCGGTGTCGCGTTCACACGCACTCGCATGAAGTTCGCGTGAACCGAGCCTGCCCCGGGGGCGTATCAGGCTCGGTTCACGCGTATTTCGGTGCCGTTAACCAGGGTGTGGCGGCCGTTACACCGAGGTGAGCTGCGGCTCCGCCCCGGCGCCCGGCGCGGGGATCATGACCCGGGCGGGCCGGCGAAGGTATACCGCCCAGGTGACGGCGCAGCACACCGCGTAGAAGCCGAGGAAGGTCACGAAGGCCGCCGTGCCCGAGCCGGAGCCGAGGAACGCGGCCCGGAAGACCAGGTTGATGCCGAGCCCGCCGAGGGCTCCGACCGCGCCGATGAGTCCCATGGAGGCACCGGAGAGCCGCCGCCCGTACGCGGCCGCGTCCTCGCCGCTCATGCCGCGCACCAGTGCCTTCACCTGGAAGATGCCGGGGATCATCTTGTAGGTGGAGCCGTTGCCGAGCCCGCTGAGGACGAACAGCGCCACGAAGCCGACGAGGAACACCGGCAGGGACTCCCGTACGGAGGCCAGGATCACCACTCCGGTGGCCGCCGCCATCCCCACGAAGGTCCCGAGGGTGATGCGCGCCCCGCCGAACCGGTCCGCGAGGGCCCCGCCGACCGGCCGGATCAGCGAGCCGAGCAGCGGCCCGATGAAGGTGAGCGAGGCCGCCTGGAGCGGGGTGCGGCCGAACTGCGTCTGGAGGACCAGTCCGAAGGCGAAGCTGTAGCCGATGAAGGACCCGAAGGTGCCGATGTAGAGGAACGCCATGATCCAGGTGTGGGGTTCGCGGACCGCCTCCAGTACGGCGCCCGTGTCGTTGCGCACGGGGGCCAGGTTGTCCATCCGCAGCGCGGCGAGCACGGCCGCGATCACGATGAGCGGGATGTAGGCGCCGAGCAGCAGCCTCGGGTGGCCGGCCCCGGCCACGGCGATGACCAGCAGTGCGGCGAGCTGGACCACGGGGACGCCGATGTTGCCGCCGCCCGCGTTGAGGCCGAGCGCCCAGCCCTTCTTGCGCAGCGGGAAGAAGGCGTTGATGTTCGTCATCGACGAGGCGAAGTTGCCGCCGCCGACCCCGGTCAGCGCGGCCACCAGCAGGAAGGTGCCGTACGAGGTCCCGGGCTCCATGACCAGCCACGCGGCCACGGTCGGCGCGAGCAGCAGCAGCGCGCTGACGACCGTCCAGTTCCGGCCGCCGAAGCGGGCCACGGCGAAGGTGTAGGGGACGCGGACCAGGGCGCCGACGCAGGTGGCGGTGGCGATGAGGAAGAACTTCCCTGCGGGGTCGATCCCGTACTTGGGGCCCATGAAGAGGACCATCACCGACCACAGGGACCAGATCGAGAACCCGATGTGCTCGGAGAGCACGGAGTAGACCAGGTTGCGCCGGGCGGTCTTCTCCCCCGTCTCCCTCCAGAAGGTCTCATCTTCGGGGTCCCACCGCTCGATCCAGCGGCTTCCCTTGCGCGGTGCGGTCGTAGCGGTCGTACTGGTCATCACACGCCTCCACAGCTGCTGCGATCACGTCGCATCGCGGCGCGCCTCGTAGCGTCGCGTCGCATCTCGTCCGTGGTGACGACCGTAGAAACGGCTCGTTTCCGCCCTGGTCCCCGCCGGATGACCGCCGGGAAACCTTGCTCTCACCCGCCGCCGCGGCCCGGTGTGAGCGTGGCCGCCGCCGCGCTCGCGGGTGCGGGCAGCCAGCTGTCCGCGGGCACCTCCAGCCAGCCGTGCCCGGCGGCCAGCTCCGCCGCGGCGGCGCGCAGCGCGTCCAGCCCGGGGTGGGTGAAGCCCTCGCGCCACACCATCGACAGCGGCGACAGCGGCACCGGGCCGGTCAGCGGCCGCTTCACGCAGCCGGGCAGATCGACGAAGCCCACGGTCGCCAGGACCGGGTTGCCGGTCTTGGCCATGACCCGGCGGAACTCGTCCTTGCCGACCGCCACCGGCGCGGGCGGCGCCGCCTCGATCCCCCGCCCGGCGAACAGCTCGCGGGCCAGCCCGGTCCACTCCAGGGTCCGCGGATTGCCGGCCCCGGCGTACACGGTCTCCCCCGCCAGCGCCCGGAGCGGTACGTGTTCCAGCGCGGCCAGCGCGTGCCCGTCGGGCAGCAGCACCGCGAGCGGCTCGTACCGTACGGGCACCTGCGCGAGGCGGGCCCGCAGCGCCGGGGCGAGGCCGTCGGCGTACCCGAAGGAGACGTCGAGGCGGCCGGCGGCGATCTCGGCGGCGGCGTGGGTGAGCCCGGATTCGAAGCGGGCCATCAGCTCGCAGTCGGGGGCGAGTTCGCGGGCCCGGTCCAGGACGGTGCGGGCGGTGCCGGGGCCGTCGGTGTTGAGGTCGACGAGCAGCGGGCGGGATCCGCGGTCCCCGGTGAAGGCGGCGGCCAGCTCCTCGTGGGCGGCGAGCACCCGGCGGGCCAGGGGCAGCAGCCGCTCCCCGTCCGCGGTCAGCTCGACGGCGCGGGTGGTGCGGACGAACAGGGGCGATCCCAGGCCCTGTTCGAGGCGGCGCACGTCCCGGCTCAGGGCCTGCTGGGCGACGTACAGCCGGGCGGCGGCACGGGTGAAGTGCAGTTCCTCGGCCACCGCGAGGAAGGCGCGCAGCAGCCGGGGGTCGAGGTCTCGGGGCGTCACCCCAGGAGACTAGTACCGGCGATTGACAACGAGAACCGGTGAATGGCGTCCGAACAGGTGTTGGACCGCGGGCGGCCCCCGCCCCGAGCCTGATGCCATGCCCACCACGACCGCGCCCACGGCCGCTTCCCCCGGCTCCCCCGGCCCGCTGATGACCGTCACCGGGGCCACCCTGGTCCTCGCCGCAGCCCCGGCCGCCCGGGCCCGCCCGGCCCGCGCCCCCGGCCCGTACCGGCGGCTGTTCGCCCTCCCGGGCACCCGCGGATTCACCAGCGGGAACCTCATCGCCCGCCTCCCCACGGGCATGTTCGGCATCAGCGCCGTCATGATGATCGCGGGCCAGCGCGGCTCGTACGCCCTCGCCGGAGCCGTGGTCGCGGCCGGCCTGGCCGCCACCGCGGTCGTGGCGCCCTGGACGGCCCGGCTGGTGGACCGGCACGGGCAGGCGCGCATCGCCGTCCCCGCCACCCTGATCGCGGTCCTCGGCTCCCTCGGCCTGGTCGTGTGCGTCCGTACCCAGGCACCCGCCTGGACCCTGTTCGCCTCCTACGCCGCCACCGCGACCACCCCCAACATCGGCGGCATGTCCCGCGCCCGCTGGACCCACCTGCTGGGGGGCGACCGAGCCGCGCACCACACGGCGATGTCCTTCGAACAGGCCGCCGACGAGCTGGCGTACATGCTCGGCCCGGTGGCCGCCGCGTTCCTGTGCACCGCCGTCTTCCCGGAGGCGGGCACGCTCACGGGCGCCGCGCTGCTCCTCACCGGCATGCTGGTCTTCACCGCCCACCGCGGCACCGAGCCCCCGCCGTCCCGGTCCGGCGGCCGCCTGCGCGGCCTGTTCCCGCTCCTGCCCCTCCTGCCCCTCTTCCTGGTCCTCGGCACGATGTTCGGCTCGCTGGAGATCACCTCCGTCGCCCACCTCGGGGCCCACGGCCTCGGCGCGCTCTCGGGACCGGTCCTCGCCCTCCAGGCGGCGGGCTCCTGCGCGGCCGGCCTGCTCTACGGGACCCTCCGCCCGCGCGGACTGACCACCTGCCTGGCCGCCCTGGCCGGAGCCATGGCGCTCCCCTGGGCCGCGGCGGCCACCGGCTCGGTGCTCCCCCTGGCGGTGGCCCTGCTGCTGGCCGGCATGGCCACGGCCCCGGTCATGGTCACCGCGATGTCCCGGATCCACCGGGTGACCCCGCCGGGCCGCCTCAACGAGGGCATGACCCTGGCCGTCACCGCGATCTTCGCGGGCATCGCGACCGGCTCCGCGACGGCCGGAGCCGCCATCGACCACTGGGGCACGACGGCCCCGTACGCCCTCCCCGCGGGGGCGGCGCTGCTGGCCCTCCTCGTCGGCACGACCTGCTCCGGTCCCCGGAGAGCGCGAAGCGCCTGAGGGAAGCGGTCGCCCGCGACCGCGACACCGCATGACAAAGGCCCCGCAGCCTGATGGCCGCGGGGCCTTTGCCCAACATGGGGTTGTGGAGATGGCGGGAATCGAACCCGCGTCCAACGGTGCAGAAGTAGGGCTTCTCCGAGCGCATTCCGCTGCGCTTTTCTCGGCCCCGGAGATCACACGGACAAGTCTCCGACGGGCTCAGTCACTGTTTGATTTCCCTCTATCCCCCGTGACCGGAGTTAGAGGTTTAGATCCCTAGTTGACGCCAGGATCCGGACCGGGACCACTTCCGGGCTGACGCTCCTCACAGAGGCTTCAGCTCACTGTTATTAGGCAGCGAGGGTGAAGCGGGAGTTATCGCTCTTGGAGTTGGCGATTATTGTTTGCGACATATGGTTAACGAGATCATTGCCGCTTTCTCGGCTCGCTTCCCCTACATCGACATCCGCTGTCGAAACCGATCATCCCCATGTTTCACGCTGTTCAGTTATGAGATCCAGCCGGCGCTCTCCATGCGTCCCGCTCGACCGGCACCACCCGCAAGCGCGTGATGCTGACGCCATCGTACGCGAAGTGGACCACGGTGTGCCAGGACATTAAAGCTGGCCGCGCTCCTTGCGCTTCACGGCCGAGATCACCCGGTTCGTCTCGCGCGTGTCCTGCTTCTCGCGCAGCGACTGCCGCTTGTCGTACTCCTTCTTGCCCTTCGCCAGCGCGATCTCGATCTTCGCCCGGCCGTCCTTGAAGTACAGGGCGAGCGGCACGATCGTGTTGCCCGTCTCCCCGGTCTTCGAGTCCAGCTTGTCGATCTCCTCGCGGTGCAGGAGCAGCTTGCGCTTGCGCCGCGCGCTGTGGTTCGTCCAGGTGCCCTGGCTGTACTCCGGCACATGCACGTTGTAGAGCCAGGCCTCGCCGCTCTCCACCGACACGAAGCCGTCGACCAGCGAGGCACGGCCCTGGCGCAGGGACTTGACCTCGGTACCGGTGAGCACGAGACCGCACTCGTAGGTGTCGATGATCGTGTAGTCGTGCCGCGCCTTCTTGTTCTGGGCGATCAGCTTGCGCCCTGTTTCCTTTGCCATAGTGCGGTCATTTTCGCACTACGGACCCACACCGATGCCACTCAATACCGTGCGGGCCCGATCCTCGACCCCGTCCGCCACCGCCAGGTCCGGGGCGATGCCGCCGCCGTCGAGGCTGCGGCCCGCCGGAGTGCGGTACGTCCCCACCGTCAGCTCCGCCACCGAACCGTCCGGGAGCTGCGTGGGCATCTGCACCGAGCCCTTGCCGAAGGTGCGGGTGCCCACGGCCACCGCGCGGCCGCGGTCCTGGAGGGCGCCGGTCACCAGCTCGGCCGCGCTCATCGTGCCGCCGTCGATCAGCGCCACCAGCGGCCGGGTCGTGTCCCCGCCGGGGGTCGCGTAGAGGGCGTGCTGGGCGCCGCGCACGTCGTACGTGGCCACGAGCCCGCCGTCCAGGAAGGCCGAGGCGGCCGTCACCGCCTCGGTGACCAGACCGCCCGTGTTGCCGCGCAGGTCGAGCATGACCCCGCCGCCGGGCGGGGCGGCGCGGACGGCGGCCCGGACGCTGTCGCCCGAACCCCGGGTGAAGGAGGCCACCTTGATGACGGTGATCCCGCCGGGGATCTGCCGTACGGTCACCGGCTCGGAGCGCAGCTCCTCGCGCCGCACCGTCTCGGTGAGGTCCACGCCGTCGCGGGTCAGGTTCAGGACCACCGGGGTGCCGACGGCGCCGCGCAGCAGGGCCACCACCTCGGCCACGCGCAGGCCCGTCACGCCCTGCCCGTCGATGCTCAGCAGCCGGTCCCCGGCGCGCAGGCCGGCCCGGGCCGCGGGGCCGCCGGGCTGGACCCGGTCGATCTCGATGCGGCCGTCGCGCAGGCGCCCGGCCCACAGGCCGACCCCGGTCCAGTGGCCGTCGAGGTCGTCGGAGAAGGCCTCGTACTCGCTCTGGTCGTACACCGTGCCCCAGCGGTCCCCGCTGCGGCTGACCACCTCCTGGGCGGCCTTCTTGGCGGACTTGCCCTCGGCGGCCGCCTCGGCGGCCGCGCCGGCCACCGCTTCACGGTCGGCCGTGGCGGCGGAGCGGGGTGCCGCGGCTTCCGCGGACCCCCCTGGCCGTAAGGGCGCGGCAGGACCCGTACGGGCCACCAGGGCGGAGGGGGCGTCCCTGCGGTCGCCCTCCCGGTCCCAGCTGCCCGTGCACGCACCGGCGCCGACGGCCGCGCAGAAGGCCAACGTCAAAGCGGCCCCGCGACGCAGGTCGCGGGGCCGGAGACAGAAGGCGGGAATACTCGGCAAGCCCAGCATGGCGCCGAGTCTAGGACAAGCCCCGCGACGGTACCGGTGGTTGACCGGACCGCTCGCGGGGCGCTCGTCACACCTTCAGGTACTTGCGCAACGCGATGAACGCGGCCAGGGAGGGCATCAGCACGCCGATGACGAGCACCAGCGGCAGCTTGGTCAGGACCGAGTCCCAGCCGATGAAGTTGATGAGCTCCATCCTCGCGCGCAGCCCGAACCCGTGGTCGATCACGAAGTACTGGCCGGCGCCGAGCATCCCGCAGGCGAAGAAGGCGCCGATGAGGCCGGCGAAGGCGGCCTCCATGATGAACGGCACCTGGATGTAGAAGCTGGAGGCGCCCACCAGCCGCATGATCCCGGTCTCGCGCCGACGACTGAAGGCCGAGACGCGCACCGTGTTGACGATCAGCAGCAGCGCCACGACCAGCATGATCAGCATGATGCCGAGGGCGGCCCAGTTGAGGGCGCCGAGCAGCTTGAAGAGGCTGTCCAGCACGTTGCGCTGGTCCTCGACCGACTGGACCCCGTCGCGGCCGGAGAAGGAGGTCGTGATGACCTTGTACTTCTCCGGGTCCTTGAGCTTGACCCGGAGGGATTCCTGCATCTGGTCCGGAGTGATGGAAGCGGCCAGGGCGGTGTGCCCGTACTGCTCCTGGTAGTGCTTGAAGGCCTCGTCGGCGGACTCGGGGGTGACCTTCTCCACCAGCTCCATCTTCTCGAGCTCGGCCTGGATGGCCTGCTTCTGCTCGGGGGTGACCGCCCCCTTCGAGCAGACCCCGCCGGCGCCCTCCGCGTCGTTCTTGTTGCAGAGGTAGACCGTGACGTTGGCCTTGTCGTACCAGTAGCCCTTCATCTTGCTCACCTGGTCGCGCATGAGCAGTGAGCCGCCGAACAGGGCCAGCGAGAGGGATACGGAAATGATGACCGCGAAGGTCATGGTCAGATTGCGGCGGAGACCGACCCCGATCTCCGACATGACGAACTGGGCGCGCATCGCGTCTCAGGAGCCTTTCAGTGCTGGTAGCCGTAGACGCCGCGCGACTGGTCGCGGACGAGACGGCCCTGCTCGAGTTCGATGACGCGCTTGCGCATCTGGTCGACGATCTGCTGGTCGTGGGTCGCCATGATCACGGTGGTGCCGGTCCGGTTGATCCGGTCCAGCAGCTTCATGATCCCGACGGAGGTCTGGGGGTCCAGGTTGCCGGTGGGCTCGTCCGCGATCAGCAGGGCCGGGCGGTTGACGAAGGCGCGGGCGATGGCCACGCGCTGCTGCTCACCACCGGAGAGCTCGCCGGGCATCCGGTCCTCCTTGCCGCCGAGGCCGACGAGTTCGAGGACCTGCGGGACGGCCTTCTTGATCTCGCCGCGCGGTCTGCCGATGACCTCCTGGGCGAAGGCCACGTTGTCGGCCACCGACTTGTTGGGCAGGAGCCGGAAGTCCTGGAACACGGTCCCCAGCTGGCGCCGCATGTGCGGAACCTTCCAGTTGGAGAGCCTGGCGAGGTCCTTGCCCAGGACGTGCACCTGGCCTTGGCTCGCCCGCTCCTCGCGCAGGATGAGCCGCATGAAGGTGGACTTGCCGGAGCCGGAGGAGCCGACCAGGAAGACGAACTCGCCCTTCGCGATGTCCAGGGAGACATCTCTGAGTGCGGGACGGCTCTGCTTCGGGTAGGACTTGGAGACGTTGTCGAATCGGATCACGGGTGCACCACGGTCGCCGGGAGTAGGTGTGCGTGACCATACGCGAACGGGCGCGAGGAGGGGACCCGGCGTCCGGAGTTGCCCGATATATCCCCTGGTCCCGGGCGTGCGCGACCGCGATTGCCCGGACGGGCCGCGCCTAATGTCTCCGGAGCTGGCACAGTGGTAGGGGAACGGAGTCGTTCCCGCTGCCGTTGTACCCGAGGGGACGAAAGGAGGAGCGCATGACATACGACCGGCTCGTGTGCGCGAACTGCGCCGCGCCCGTGAACCAGGGCCGCTGCCCGGTGTGCCGGGCGAACCGCCAGCGCCTCCAGCAGGAAGGCCCCTTTTCCGGCGGCCTGAACCCGATGGCGCTCATCGCGCTGCTCGTGATCCTGGTGGCCGCGCTCGCACTGGTGGCCCAGCAGACGGCGTAGCTCCTCAGCCGCCACGTACCGATCAGAAGCACAGCCCGATCAGACGCACAGCTCTCAAGACACACAGCGGAAGGGCCCGGACACCTGAGAGGTGTCCGGGCCCTTTCCGTTACGTGTACGCGCTTACGCGGTCTGCTCCTGCTGCTTGCGCCAGCGGATTCCGGCCTCGAGGAAGCCGTCGATCTCGCCGTCGAGCACCGCCTGCGGGTTGCCGACCTCGAACTCCGTCCGGAGGTCCTTGACCATCTGGTACGGGTGCAGGACGTAGGACCGCATCTGGTTGCCCCAGGAGCTTCCGCCGTCCTTGAGGGCGTCCATCTTGTCCTTCTCCTCCTGGCGGCGCCGCTCGAGCAGCTTGGCCTGGAGGACGTTCATCGCGCTGGCCTTGTTCTGGATCTGCGAGCGCTCGTTCTGGCAGGAGACCACGATGCCGGTCGGGAGGTGCGTGATGCGCACCGCCGAGTCGGTCGTGTTGACGCCCTGCCCACCCGGGCCCGAGGCGCGGTAGACGTCCACGCGCAGCTCGGCCTCGTCGATCTCGACGTGGTCGCTGGTCTCGACGACCGGCAGCACCTCGACGCCCGCGAAGGAGGTCTGGCGGCGCCCCTGGTTGTCGAAGGGCGAAATCCGGACGAGGCGGTGGGTGCCCTGCTCCACGGAGAGGGTGCCGTACGCGTACGGGGCCTTGACCACGAAGGTGGTCGACTTGATGCCGGCCTCTTCCGCGTACGAGGTCTCGTAGATCTCGGTCGGGTAGCCGTGGCGCTCGGCCCAGCGCAGGTACATGCGCTGCAGGCGCTCGGCGAAGTCGGAGGCGTCCACGCCGCCGGCCTCGGCCCGGATGTTGACCAGCGCCTCGCGCTCGGCGTACTCGCCGGAGAGCAGGGTGCGGACTTCCATCTCGTCCAGCGCCTTGCGCACGGAGACCAGCTCGGTCTCCGCCTCGGCGAGGGTGTCCGCGTCTTCCATCTCCACGGCGAGCTCGAAGAGCACCGCGAGGTCGTCGATGCGCCCGCGCAGGTTCTCGGTCTTGCGGACCTCGGCCTGGAGGTGCGAAAGCTTGCTCGTGATCTTCTGGGCGGCGTCCGGGTCGTCCCACAGGGACGGCGCGGCGGCCTGCTCCTCGAGCACGGCGATTTCTGCCCTCAGCTTGTCGAGGTCCAGGACGGCCTCGATCGACCCCATGGTCGAGGAGAGGGACTTCAGCTCTTCGGAAACATCGACGACTGCCACGGGTCCAGCGTAGCCGGTCCGGGGAGGCGCCTCTCCGGCCAGGCCGAATCACCCGTATTGGCGGACGTTCGCACGGGCGTACGCTCACCGTATGACTGTCCTCCTCCTCGTCAAGCGCCGCCATGTGGACCACATGCGCGTCACGACGACGAGCTGTCTGCCGCCGGCCCCGCACCAAGCCTGATCCACCCCGATCCGACTTGGTCCTGTAAGTGGCCCCGCGGCCCCGGCGCCAACCCCTGCCGTCCGCCCCCCATCGGCCACGACCCCCGACATCCCCGGGGGACAGGACCCCGTGACATCCGAAACGGAGCCGTCATGCCGTCCGCCCACTCTTCCGACTCACTCCCGGTCCTGGACCTCTCCCGGGCCGATGATCCGGCCCTGCGCGACTCCTTCCGCAAGGAACTGCACGCGGCCGCCCGGGACAGCGGTTTCCTGCACCTGACCGGGCACGGCGTCACCGCCGCCGAAACCACCCGCATGCTGGAGCTGACCAGGGCCTTCTTCGCGCTCCCGGAGGCCGACCGGCTGGCCGTGAGCAATCTGAACTCCCCGCACTTCCGCGGCTACACCCGCATCGGCCACGAGCTGACGGGCGGTGCCTCCGACTGGCGGGACCAGCTGGACGTCGGCGCGGAGCGGCCCGCGCCCGTGGTGGGCCCGGACGACCCGGCCTATCTGTGGCTGGAGGGCCCCAACCAGTGGCCCGAGGCCCTTCCGCAGCTACGGGACGTGGTGCTGGAGTGGCAGTCCCGGCTGGCGGCCGTCGCCCACCGCCTGCTCCAGGAGCTGCTGGCCTCGATCGGCGCCCCCGCCGACTTCTTCGACGCGGCCTTCGCCGACCGCCCCCACCTGCACACGAAGCTGATCCGCTACCCGGGATCCTCGCCGACCGGCACCGACCAGGGGGTCGGGGCCCACAAGGACTACGGCTTCCTCACCCTCCTGCTCCAGGACTCGGTCGGCGGCCTCCAGGTGGTCCGGGACGGGGCCTTCCTGGACGTTCCCCCGCTGCCGGGAGCCTTCGTGGTCAACCTGGGCGAGCTGCTGGAGATAGCGACGGAGGGGTACCTGACGGCCACGGACCACCGGGTGGTGAGCCCGGCGGGCGCCGTGGAGCGGTATTCGGTTCCGTTCTTCTACAACCCGCGCCTGGACGCCGTGGTCGAGACGGTCCCGGGCGACTACCTGAGCTCCGCCCCCGGGCTCGCGCACGACGCGTCGAACCCGCTGCACGCGGAGTACGGCCGCAACGAGCTCAAGGGATGGGTCCGCGCCCACCCGGCCGTGGCACGGCGCTGGCACCCGGAGCTGGCGGGGGCGTAAATCCAGCCCCGCCGGCGTTTGAGGCGCGGGTCTGGGCGGAGCCCAGGGAACGGTGGAACTGGGGGTCCCCCGGACGGAGTCTGGGGGATGGGTAGGAGACGGCCCCGCAGGGTGCCTACGGGGCCGTCGAGCCCGACTGCTTGCTGTCCTGCGGCGGCGGCGCCGAGTCGGAGGAGACGGCCAGCCAGCTCCCGACCCCCACCGCCGCGGCCAGCGCAACGGCGGCGGCCGACAGCGCCAGCCGGCGCTTGCGGACCGTCTCCGCCCGGTGCCGCGCGGAGCCCGGCCGGTGGCCGCCCGCGGGGCGCGGAACCCGGGCGGTGCCCAGCGCGCCGCCCGCCAGCTCGTCCGGACCCGGCACCCGCATCGAGGTGTGGGTGTCGCGGTTGGAGTCCGTGGAGGAGCCGGAGCCGGGGACCAGCGGGACCACGCCGCGGCGCCGGACCGGGTCCGTCACCACGGCCTCCGGTTCCGGTGCGTCCGACTGCTCCGGCTCGTCCGGCTCGTCCACGTCCAGCGGCGGCATCCCCGTCAGCAGTGGCTGCAGGTCCCGCAGCCGCAGGGAGAGCTCCGAGGCGCGCAGCCTCGATGCGGGGGCCTTCGCGAGGCACTGGACGATCAGCTGCCACAGCTCGTCGGGGATCCCGGGCAGCGGGACGACGGTCTCGGTCACGTGGCGGCGCAGGACCGCCCCGGGATGCCCGCCGCCGAACGGGGTGAAACCCGCCAGCAGCTCGTACAGGACGGTGGCGAGGGCGTAGATGTCCACCGCCGCGCGCGGGGGCAGGCCCTCCACTATCTCGGGGGCCAGATAGTCCGGGGTCCCGATGATCCGGGTGGTCGGGGACGGGACCCGGCCGCCGGAGGCCCGCCTCGGCGAGTCGATGAGCTTGGCCACGCCGAAGTCGGTGAGCAGCGCCGGATGCGCGCCGCCCGGCCCGAGCGGGCCCTGCATGTCGAGCAGGACGTTCTCCGGTTTGACGTCCCGGTGCACCACCCCGGCCGCGTGCGCGGCCGCCAGTGCGTCCGCGACGTCCGCGACGATCGCGACGGCCGCCTCGGGGGCGAGCCGCCGCTCGCGGTCGAGGCGCGTGCGCAGGTCCGTACCGCGGACGAGGTCCATGACGAGGGCGAGGTCGTTGCCGTCCACGACCAGGTCGCGGACGCCGACGACGTGCGGGTGCTCCAGCCCGAGCAGTGCGCTGCGCTCCTGGACGAACCGTCCGACCAGTTCCTGGTCGGAGGCGAGGTCCTCGCGCAGCAGTTTGACGGCGACGGGGCCGTCCGGCCCCTCACCCAGCCATACCGTGCCCGCGCTGCCGCGCCCAAGGATCTGGTGCGCGGTGTACCGGCTGCCGATCTTCCGTGCCACGACTGCTCCCTCAGCGGCTGGCGTACGCACCAAAGCTACGCGGCCGGGTGGGGGTTGGAGTCCACGGATCGCGACGACCTTCACTTCTGCGGGCGAAATCACCTCCCAGAAGTCGACAAATCCACGAAGTCGGCGCTACAGGGCCGGTTTCAGGGGCCATTTCGCGCCATTCATCGGGCCGGTTTTGGTTCCGATTGCGGCTCCCGAGCGGGGGCCGCGACCGGTTCCGGTTCCGGATCAGGGGGTGGAACCGCCTCCTGTGGCGTCGCCGATGGTGCTGACCCAGTCCACTACGTCCGAACCCCAGGTCCACACCTGGTCCCACCAGCCCTTGCCGGTGCCGACCCACTCCTGGAGCGGGGTCAGCTCCCAGACCAGCCAGCCCGCGACGAAGAACACCAGGATGAGCACCAGGCAGCCCTTGAGGCAGCCCAGACCCGGGATCTTCACCGGGTTCGCGCTGCGGCGGCGCGGCTCGGCCGGCTCCCGCTCGGCCGGCCGCTGCCGCTGCGGCGGGCCCTGCGGGGGCTGCTGCTGGGGCTGGCGGTACTGGGGCTGCCCCTGCGGCTGCTGGTACTGCTGGGGGTGCTGCTGCTGCGGCTGGTAGTGCTGCGGCGGGGGCTGCGGCGCGTACTGCTGCTGCGGGTACTGCTGCTGCGGCTGTCCCTGCCGGTACGGCTGCTGCTGCGGGGGCTGCTGCGGCTGGCGGTACTGGGGCGGCTGCTGCTGCGGCGGCGGGGGCGCCTGGCGCTGCGGCCGGCGGCGCAGCGGGTCCTCGCTCGGGTCGAGGTACTGCATCTGCGTCTGCTCGTTGCGGTCGCGGGCCGCCTGCATCTGCGACTGCCACGGGTGCGGCTGGTCCGGCCGCTGCACGGGCGGCATCACCGAGGTCGGATCCGCGCCGCCCTGACCGCCCTGACCGCCCGTGCTGGGCAGCACGGACGTGGCGTCGGCCGCGCCGACCGGCGGCAGCACGCTGGTCATGCCGTTGGGGTCGT
Source organism: Streptomyces sp. NBC_00454 (assembly GCF_041434015.1). GTDB lineage: Bacteria > Actinomycetota > Actinomycetes > Streptomycetales > Streptomycetaceae > Streptomyces. Next base: position 2,912,167 of record NZ_CP107907.1, read on the forward strand.
ACGCCCCCATCGGGGAGACCCCGGCGGAAGCCCCGGAGGCCCCGGCGCCGCCGGGCAGCACCTGGGTCGCGTCCGCGGGCCCGTGGGAGCCGGGGGTCGCGGGGACCGGCGCGGGCGAGGTGTCCGGAGCGAGCAGCGCGCCGACGCCGAGCGCGGCCTCGACCTCGGCGGCCGTGGAGTGCACACCGATGCCGGAGGCCACGACGCGCAGGCCGCGCGCCAGGCTCTCCGCGCTCGGGCGCTCGTAGGGCTCCTTGCGCAGGCAGCGTTCGATGACCGTCCACAGCGGCTCGGGGACGTTCGCCGGGCGCTGCGGGTCCTCGCTGAGGTGGCGGTGCAGGACCTCCAGGGCGGTGCCGCCGGCGAAGGGCGGACGGCCGGTGAGGAGCTCGTAGAGCAGGATGCCGGCGCCGTAGATGTCGACGGCGGAGGTCTGCGGGCGGCCCTCGGCGGACTCGGGGGCCACGTAGGCCGGGGTCCCGACGAACTCGTGGGTGCGGGTCAGACCCGGGGAGTCGGCCAGGCGCGCGATGCCGAAGTCGGTGAGCATCGGCTTCATCTGGCCGTCGCGCTCGTCGAGCAGGACGTTGGCGGGCTTCAGGTCGCGGTGGACCACGCCGTCGGCGTGGCTGGCGGCGAGCGCGTCCGCGATCTGGGCGGTCAGCAGGCTCGCGGCGACCGGGGTGAAGGGGCCGTTCTCGCGGAGGTACTTGTGCAGGTCGGGACCCTCGATGAGGTCCATGACGAGCGCGAGGAGATCGCCTTCGACGACGAGGTCGCGGGTGCGGACGATGTTGGGGTGGGTCAGGCGCAGCAGGACGGAGCGCTCGCGCAGGAAGCGCATGACGATGTCGGCGTCCTGGGCCAGCTCCTCCTTGAGGACCTTGATGGCCACGGTCTCGCCGGCGTGGCCGGTGACGGCCGCTTCGGCGCCGGCCGCCTCCCGCTGGCTGGCGCGCCAGACGGTGCCCGTGGCGCCGCGTCCGAGCGGCTCCACGAGGAGGTACTTGCTGCCGACTGGCCGCACGTCGCGCGCTCCTTGTTCGTCGTCGATCCCGCCGTCGATCTCGCCGCCGATCTCGTCGTGAGCTCGTCGTGATCCCGTCGGGTTCCGTCGTCGGATTCGGTCGATCCGGCGCTGGGTTTTCCGGCCCACTCTAGGGGGTGTCCTGTGGGAAGACGCGGGGCATGGAGGGTTGGTTGCCGCACATATGCACGAAGGGTGATGTTTGCGGCGTATGCCGGGGGCGATTTTCCGCGCCTTGATGTCCATATGCGATCGGCCCGGCCGCAGGTCCGGTGCCGGTCCGCGACCGATCAAGATCACTTGTCGGTGGGTGACGGGCGTGTTGTGTACGACAGGTGCGAGGATGCACCCGTACGGAACGGCCGGGACGGGAGCCCCGCCGCTCCGGGCAGACCTGACCGGACGACGCGTCCGTGCCGGGTGGGGGCGGTCGGGCACGCATGGCATCCAACCGATGCCGTGCCCCGTGGATCCCTGCCGGGCGCTAACACCGCGCACCGCGCAGAAGGGACCGCTGACAGCGATGCAGATCCGGCTGACCGTCCTTGGGTCGGGGTCGCGCAGCGGCCACCACCAGGCCACGACCGCCCACACCTCCTCCGCTTCCACCGGCGGCGCCGGACCGGCCAGCTGTGACGTGCTCGTCACCGCGCCCGTCGGCACCGCCCTGTCCGCGGTGGCCTCCGGACTTGCGGCCACCGTCGGCGGGCCCGACACCGGGGGCACGGTCGTGCTCTACGCCGGTACGGAGCGGCTCGATCCCGCGCGCTGCGTGCTCGGCGAGCCGCCGCTCGTGGACGGGGCGGTCCTCTCCCTGCACCTGCCCGGCCCCGATGTCCTGGCCGACACCGAGACCGCGGACGGCCCCCAGCTGCACGTGGTGGCCGGTCCCGACGCGGGCGGCGTGCACCTGCTGCACCCGGGGGCGATCCGGATCGGGCGCTCGGCCGACGCGGACGTCCCGCTGGACGATCCCGACGTCTCGCGACTGCACTGCACCGTCACGGTGCTCCCGGACGGGCGGGTGGCCGTGGCCGACCTCGGCTCGACCAACGGCACCGCGCTCGACGGGGCCGCGGTCGGGGCGGAGCCGGTGGCGCTGGCGCCGGGGGCGCTGCTGCAGGTCGGCGAATCCACCCTCCGCCTGACGACGGGCCCGACGCCGGCGGCGCTGGCCCTGACCCCCGACCTGGAGGGTCACCTGTCCCTCACCCTGCCGGGCGGCGGGGGACCGCAGGGACAGTTCCCCCACCCCGCCCCTTCCCGGAACGGGGGCTCCGCCCCCGACCCCGGCATGCCCGGCGCGGGCCGGGCCGGTTCCGGCGCCTCCGGCGCGAGCTGGGACACCTCCGGAACGGGCCACGGCCCCGGCGCCCCGGACGGCGGCTCCCGGTCCGGTTCCGGCGCCCCGGGCCTGGAGCAGCACGGCGCAGCCGGGTGGGAGGGCTCCGACACCTCCGGCACGGACTGGGGCACGCCCGCGACGGGCCACGACTCCGGTACCTCCGGCCGGGGCCACGCCGGCGCATCCGGCTGGGACGGCGGCACCGGCTCCGAAGCGCGCCGGGAAGGCGGCTCCGTCCCGGCGCAGCACGGGTGGGACGGTACCTCCGGCGCGGGATCGCCCGGTGTCGCCGGTGTCGCCGGTGTGGAGCAGTACGGCGAAGCCGGTTGGGCCGCCCCCTCGGGCGCGACCGCGGACCCGCAGGACCCCCAAGGCGCCCAAGGCGCCCAAGGCGCCCAAGGCCACGGCTCCGGGGCCGGTCCGGGCGTAGCCTCCGCGCCCCGCCGGGCCGCCCGGCGCGGGATCGGGGCCTGGGCCCGCAAGTGGGTGCGCGGGGAGGAGGCCGCCGAAGCGGCCGGCGGCGAGGCGGTGGCCACGGCCGCCGCGGCCGCGTTCTCCGGCGCGCGGCCCGGGGTCGACGACCCCGCCGCGCTGCTGCTCGCCGCCCTCGGTCCGGCCCCGCGGCTGTGGTCCGGGCCCGCCGGGCTCGACGTCACGCTCGGCGTCGGCAGCAAGGTCGCGCTGCTGGAGAGCGGCGCGCTCGGCATCGCCGGGCCCCGGGCCCGCCTGACCGGCGTGGCCCGGTCCGTGATCGCCCAGCTCGCCGCCCTGCACGCGCCCGGCCAGCGGCTGGAGATCGTGCTGCTCTGCGCCGACCGCGCCCGCCCGCTCGCCGAACGCCGCCGCGACTGGGGCTGGCTCGGCTGGCTGCCCCACGTACGGCCCGCGCACGGGCAGGACTGCCGGCTGCTGCTCGCGTACGACCGCGATCAGGCGGCCGCCCGCGCCGGTGAGCTGACCCGCCGCCTCGACGACGGTCCCCTCGGCGTCCACTGGGCCGGCGCCTCCGCGGAGGCCGTGCGCGAGGCCTCGTACGGCTACCGGGGCCCCTACACCCTCCTCGTCGTGGACGGGGATCCCGGAGCGGGCGCCCTGCGGGACGTCACCGGCCGCCTCGCCTCGCACGGGCCGGCCGCCGGGATCCACGTGCTGGCGCTCGCCGAGTCCCCGGCCACGACCCCGGCCTCGCTCGTCGCCGAGACCTACGAGAGCGCCTGCGCCGCCACCCCCGCCTTTCGGGACTGCGGCGCCGTCGCCCTGCTCAGCGGGGACGTGGCCACGGCGGTACGGACCTTCGCGGTCTCCCACGGCAAGCCGGTCCCGCCCGGCGAGACGGCCACGGCCGACGCCGTCTCGGTGGCCTGGGCGGAGCGGTTCGCCCGCGCCCTGGCCCCACTGAAGGCCGACTCGCCCGCCACGGAGGGCTACCGGCCGACCGCCGCCACCCTCCCCCAGACCTCCCGGCTGCTCGACGAGCTGGGGCTGGCGAGGGCCACCCCGGCCTCCCTGATGGCCCGTTGGGCCGCCGCCACCGACCAGGGCCAGAGCGTCGGCGGCCTCGCCGAGATCGTGCTCGGCTCCGGCCGGCGCGGGCCCGTGGGCGCCGAACTCGTCACCGACGGCCCGCACGTACTGATCGAGGGGCCCGCCGGAAGCGGCCGCACCGAGCTGCTGCGTTCGGTCGCCGCCTCCCTGTCGGCCGCCTCCCGGCCCGACCGGCTCGGCCTGGTGCTGCTCGACGGGGCCGGCGGGGAGCGCGGAGACGGGCTGGCGCCCTGTACCGAGCTGCCGCACGTCTCGGCCCACCTCGTCGCCTCCGACCCGCTGCGCATGCGGGAATTCGCGCAGGCGCTGGGCGCCGAGCTCAAGCGGCGGGCGGAGCTCCTGAACGGGGTGCCGTTCGCCGAGTGGCACGCGCTGCGCGAGGTCTCCGACCGGATGGTCTCGCCCCGTCAGCCCACCCCGGGCGAACTGCGCGGCGATCTGGAACCCCAGCGCTCCGGCACCCTGCGGCTGCGCTCCTCCGCCACCCGCACCGACCCCGCGGGGCCGAGCCCGCTGCCGCGCCTGGTCGTGCTGGTGGACGACTTCGACGCGCTGGTCGCGCCGGGCCTGGGCAGTACGGGCCGGCCCGCCGCCGGTTCGGTGGTCCGCGCGCTGGAGGCGGTGGCCCGCGAGGGTGCCCGGCTCGGGGTGCACCTGGTGGCCACCAGCGCCCGCCCGGACCGGACCGCCGACACCGAGCTGGCCCGGCTGGCCACCTTGCGGGTCGAGCTCGACGCCCCCGACCAGCCGGGGCCCGGGCGCGGTCTGCTCCGGTACGCGGACGGCCGCGCCGTCCCCTTCCAGGGCGGCCGGGTCACCGGCCGGATCCCCCGGACGGCGACTCAACGGCCGACGGTGGTGCCGGTGGAGTGGGAGCGGATGGGCGATCCGCCGACCCGCCGTCCGGTCCGCGAGCTGGGCAACGGCCCGACCGACCTCGCGCTGCTGGCCAGCGCCCTGGACCGGGCCTCGCACCTGGTCTCGGCGATACCGGTGCTCTTCCCGCCCGCCCCCTGAGGGCCGCCCGCCGGGGCCTAGGCGGTATTGCGGGGGTGCGCGGGGCGGCGTAGACCTTGTGGCACGGGACACACCACGGCCACACAGGCATCGGGGGCAGAGCCATGCGCAGACTGCACGGAGCGAACCGCACGAAGACCGGGACCGGCGCGAGGACCCGTACGAGAGCCCGCGCCTGGGCGGCGCTGATCGCCACGGGCGCGCTCGCGCTCACCGCGTGCGGCAGCGACGACGGCGGCAAGGATCCCGGGCCGAAGGGCGGCAGCGCGACGCCCGCCGGGCCCGCGGTCGCGTTACCCCGGCTGGACGGCGAGAAGCTGGAGGTCGCGGCGGTCTGGACGGGCCCCGAACAGGCCAACTTCGCCAAGGTGCTCAAGGAGTTCGAGAAGCGGACCGGCGCCACCGTCACCTTCGTGCCCGCGCAGGACCCGATCGTCACCTTCCTCGGCACGAAGATCGCGGGCGGCTCCCCGCCGGACGTGGCGCTGCTCCCGCAGGTCGGCGCGCTGGTCTCGGCGGTCAAGAACAAGTGGGTCCAGCCGGTCGGCGCCGAGGCGCAGGCCCAGCTGGACAAGAACTACTCGAACGGCTGGAAGACGCTGGGAGCGGTCGACGGAACCCAGTACGGGGTGTACTACAAGGCCGCCAACAAGTCGCTGATCTGGTACAACGCGAAGGCCTTCGAGGCGGCGGGCGTCCAGCCCCCGAAGACCTGGAAGGAGCTCCTGACGGCGGCCGACACCCTGTCCGCGTCCGGTACCCCGGCGGTCTCGGTGGCCGGCGCCGACGGCTGGACCCTGACGGACTGGTTCGAGAACGTCTACCTCTCCCAGGCGGGCCCGGAGAAGTACGACCAGCTCGCCAAGCACCAGATCAAGTGGACGGACGACAGCGTCAAGCAGGCGCTGACCTCGCTCGGCGAGCTGTTCGGCCGCAAGGACTTCCTGGCGGGCGGCCAGAGCGGGGCGCTGGCGACGGAGTTCCCGAAGTCGGTGACGCAGACCTTCACCGGCGGCGACCGGCCGGCGGCCGCGATGGTCTACGAGGGCGACTTCGTGGCGGTCAACATCGCCCAGACGGAGGCCAAGGTGGGCAAGGACGCCCTGGTCTTCCCCTTCCCCGGTGTCGGCGCCAAGGCCCCGGTGGTCTCCGGCGGCGACGTGGCGGTCGCGCTGAAGCCCTCGAAGGGCGCGCAGGCGCTGCTGACCTTCCTGGCCTCGGCGGATTCGGCGCGGATCCAGGCGGGCGAGGGCGGCTTCCTGTCCCCCAACAAGTCCCTCGAGCTGAGCGCGTACCCGAACGACATCCAGCGCGGCATCGCCCAGGCCCTGATCGCGGCGGGCGACGACTTCCGCTTCGACATGTCGGACCAGGCCCCGGCGGCCTTCGGCGGGACCCCGGGCGCGGGCGAGTGGAAGGCGCTCCAGGACTTCCTGGCGAACCCGTCGGACGTGGCGGGCACCCAGGCGAGGCTGGAGGCTGACGCGGCCAAGGCCTACGGGAACTGATCCCCGTGGCCTCCGCGTCCGCGACCCCGTCCAAGGCCTCCCCCACCCGGGCGGGGGAGGCCCGGCGCCGCCGCCTGACGGCGGTGGCATTCCTCCTGCCCGCCCTGGTCCTGCTCGGCGCGCTCGTCGTGCACCCCATCGGCTACTCGGTCTACCGCAGCTTCTTCGACCGCCCCGGGGACACCTTCGTGGGCGGCGGCAACTACCGGGAGATCCTCCACGACTCCACCATCCGCACCGCCCTGAAGAACACGGCGGTGTGGGTGGTGCTGGCCCCGGTCACCGCCACCGCGCTCGGTCTGGTCTTCGCGGTGCTGACCGAACGGGTGCGCTGGGGAACCGCGTTCAAGCTGGTCGTCTTCATGCCGATGGCCATCTCCATGCTCGCGGCGGGCATCATCTTCCGGCTCGTCTACGACCACGACCCCGACCGGGGCGTCGCCAACGCCGTCTGGGTCGGCGTCCACGACACCTTCGCCGAGTCCTCCGCCTTCCCCAAGGCCCGCCCCGGCCGGGACTCCCCGCTGCTCCCGGCGGACGGCGGCGCGTACGTGACCCGCGATCCGGTACGGGCGGGCGTGCCCGCGCTGCTCCCGCTGGTCGGGATCGCCCCGGAGGCCCTGCCCAAGGGCGCGGGCCCGGCGAAGGCGCCCGCCACCGAGCCCGGGAAGGTCACCGGTACCGCCTGGCAGGACTTCACCCGGGGCGGCGGCGGAACGGTGAACACGGTCGACCCCACAGAGTCCGCGCTCGCCGGGCTGCGGATCGAGGCGGTCAAGGACGGCCGGGTGGTCGATACGGCGACGGCCCGGGCCGACGGCACCTTCACCCTGTCCGCGCGGGCCGACGGAGCGCTGCTGCGGCTGCCCGCCTCGAACTTCCGGGAGGCGTACGGGGGCGTGGAGTGGCTCGGCCCGACGCTGGTGACTCCGGCGGTCATCGGGGCCTACGTGTGGATGTGGGCCGGGTTCGCGATGGTGCTGATCGGGGCGGGGCTGGCCGCCCTGCCGCGCGAGCTGCTGGAGGCGGCGCGGGTGGACGGGGCGAGCGAGTGGCAGGTGTTCCGGCGGATCACCGTGCCGCTGCTGGGGCCCGTCCTGGCGGTGGTCCTCGTCACCCTGGTCATCAACGTCATGAAGGTCTTCGACCTGGTCTTCGTGATCGCGCCGGGAGCGGTGCAGGACGATGCCAACGTCCTCGCGCTCCAGCTGTACCGGACCTCCTTCGGCACCGACGCGGATCCGGGGCTCGGTTCCGCGATCGCGGTCCTGCTGCTGGTTCTGGTGCTTCCCGTCATGGCCTACAACATCCGCCGGATCCGCCGGGAGGCCCGCCGATGAGCACGCCCCGAACCGCCCCGCGGCGCCCCCCGCACCCCCTGCGCGCCCTCGGCTCGCGCGCGGCCGGCGGCGCGCTGCGCGTCTTCCTGGTCCTGACGGCCCTGTTCTGGCTGCTGCCCACCCTCGGTCTGCTGATCTCCTCCTTCCTCTCCCCCACCGAACTGAATCGCGGCGGCTGGTGGCAGGCGCTGACCGCGCCCTCGCGGCTGACGGCCGGGAACTACGAGCGGCTGCTGGCCAACGAGACCATCACCGGCTCCCTGCTCAGCACCGCGTACATCGCCGTCCCGGCGACCCTGCTGGTCCTGACGCTGGGCGCGCTCGCCGGATACGCCTTCGCCTGGCTGGAGTTCCCCGGCCGGGACTGGCTGTTCCTGATCGTGGTCGGGCTGCTCGTCGTACCCGTCCAGGTGGCGCTGATCCCGGTCTCCGAACTCTTCGGCTCCATCGGGCTGTTCGAGACCACGGCCGGGGTGGTGCTGTTCCACACCGCCTTCGGGCTGCCGTTCGCAGTGTTCCTGCTGCGCAACTTCTTCGCGGAGATCCCGCGCGAGCTGCTGGAGGCGGCCCGGCTCGACGGGGCGGGCGAACTGCGGCTGTTCGCACGGGTGGTGCTGCCGCTGGGCGGTCCGGCGATCGCCTCGCTGGGCATCTTCCAGTTCCTGTGGGTGTGGAACGACATGCTGGTCGCGCTGGTCTTCGCGGACTCCAAGCACCCGCCGGTCACGGTCGCCCTCCAGCAGCAGGTACGGCAGTTCGGCAACAACATCGACGTCCTCGCGCCCGGCGCGTTCCTGTCGATGGTGGTGCCGCTCCTCGTCTTCTTCGCCTTCCAGCGGCAGTTCGTCTCGGGGGTGATGGCGGGAGCGGTCAAATAGTCCGGCCGACCAGCCCGGTCGGACAGCCCGGTCAAACAGCCCCGTACGCCCCCTGGATCATGATGCTGACGTGCCCGGTTGACGCTGCGTAACCCGAATGCCACACCCTGCGTAACCCGATCGCCACGCCGGGGGTTCCTGGGCAATATGCCCGCGCCGACCCCTGGATGTGCCGTGCCCCGGTTCAGCGTCATCGTGCCCGCGTACAAGGTCCAGGCGTACCTCCAGGAGAGTCTGGACTCGGTCCTGACCCAGTCGTACCCGGATCTCGAACTGATCGCGGTCGACGACGCCTCCCCGGACGCCTGCGGTTCGATCATCGACGACTACGCGGCCCGGGACCCCCGGGTCACCGCCGTGCACCTGGCGCACAACCTCGGCCTCGGGCCGGCCCGCAACGCGGGCCTGGCCCGGGCCACCGGCGACTACCTGGTCTTCCTCGACGGCGACGACACCCTCGCCCCCGGCGCCCTGCAGGCCATCACCGACCGGCTCAAGGCCACCGGCTCCCCGGACGTCCTGGTCTACGACTACGCGCGCACCTTCTGGACCGGCGAACTGGTCCGCAACAGCCTCTCCCACCGCCTCTCCGAAGAGGGCCCGGCCAGCTTCCGCCTCGCCGACCGCCCCGCCCTCCTCGGCATGCTGATGGTGGTCTGGAACAAGACCTACCGCCGCGAGTACGCGGAGCGCGAGGGCCTCTCCTTCCCGCCCGGCTTCTACGAGGACACCCCCTGGACCTACCCCGCGCTCCTCGCGGCGGAGTCCGTGGCCGTCCTGGACCGGGTCTGCGTGCACTACCGCCAGCGCCGCACGGGCTCGATCCTCACCACCTCCACCCGCCGCCACCTCGACATCTTCGACCAGTACGACCGCGTCTTCGGCTACCTCGCCACCCGCCCCGAGCTGGAGCGCTGGCGGCCCGCCGTGCACCGGCGGATGGCCGAGCACTTCTGTGCCCTGTACGCGGACCCGCGCCGGCTCCCGCGCGCGGCCCGCGCCGAGTTCTTCGCCCGGGCGAGTGCCCTGCTGCGCCGCTACCGGGCGCCCGGCCCGCGCCCGCTGTCCATGAACCGCACCGACCGGGTCCGCCACCTCCTGATGCGGGCGGGCGCGCGGCGCACGTACCGCCTGCTGTCCTCGCTGCGCGCCGCCTCGCTCGCGGCGGGCGGCGCAGGCCTCACGCTGGGCCGGGGCCTGCGCGAATCCGCCCTGCGCCTGCACTACCGCACGCAGCGCCTGCTGCCCCTGCGCCCGGAACTGGCGGTCTTCTCCGCGTACTGGCACGGCGGTTACGCCTGCAACCCGGCGGCCATCGAGGCCAAACTGCGCGAACTCGCCCCGCGCATGCGGACGGCCTGGATCTGCGACCCGGCGCACGCCTCGACCCTGCCCCGCGAAACCGTCCCCCTGCGGCCGGGGTCGAGGGCGTACTGGACGGCGCTGGCCCGCGCCACGTACCTGGTCACGAACGTCAACTTCGACCGCACGCTGGTCAAGCGCCCCGGCCAGGTCCTCCTCCAGACCCAGCACGGCACCCCGCTCAAGCGGGTCGGCCTCGACCTCCAGGACCGTCCCGCGGCCACCCCCACCACGGACTTCGCCGGTCTGCTGCGGGGCGCGGACCAGTGGGACTACCTGCTCTCCGCGAACCGCCACTCCACCCTCGTCTGGGAGAAGGCGGTCCCGTCCTCGTACACCACGCTCGAATACGGCTACCCGCGCAACGACGTCTTCCACCGGGCGACCCAGGCCGACGTCCTCGAACTGCGCGAACGCCTCGGCATCCCGCCGGGCTCGACGGCCATCCTGTACGCGCCCACGCACCGCGACTACCGCCGCAGCTGCCCCGACCACCTGGACTTCGAGCGGATCCTGCGCGACCTGGGCCCGCGCTACACGATCCTGACCCGCACCCACCTGACGTACGCGGGCTCGGCGGCCCCGGAGCCGCACCCGCGGCTGCTGGACGTCTCGGCCCACCCCTCGGTGGAGGAACTCTGCCTGGCCTCGGACGCGTTGGTGACGGACTACTCGTCCCTGATGTTCGACTACGCCTCGCTGGACCGCCCGATCGTGATCCACGCCGACGACTGGGAGGCGTACGAGGCCTCGCGCGGCACCTACTTCGACCTGCGGGCCTTCCCGCCGGGCGCGATCGCCCGCACCGAGGACGAGCTGGTGGACATCTTCGCGACCGGCCACTGGCAGGGCTCGCGCTCCGCGCAGCTGCGCGCTTCGTTCCGGACCCGGTTCTGCACGCACGACGACGGCCACGCGGCGGAGCGTGTGGTGCGGCGCGTCTTCCTGAGCCAGCCCGCGTCCCCCATCGTCCCCCTGGAAGACCGCCGCCCCACCCCGGCAGCCCCTTCCGCCACCCCGGAACCAACCCTGGCCCACCTGACCTCGGGCCGCTGGCCGTAACGCCGGGCGAATCCAGCCCCGCCGGCGTTTGAGGCGCGGGGTCTGGGGCGGAGCCCCAGGGAACGGTGGAAGGGCGGGTAGGGGACGAGCCCCGCGCAGCGGCAACCCGGGCACAGCCCGGGCAGGGCCGCACGCCCGTCAGGCGGGCAGGGCCTGCAGCCCCGCGACCACCGACCGCGCCAGATCGTCCAGGTACCCCCCGGGGACCCCGTCCCGTACAACCACCTGCCGCCAATACAACGGCCCGATCGCCAGATCAAGCGCCCGCCCCGCATCCACCCCCACAGGCAGCTCGCCCCGCGAGACCGCCTCCGAGATGATCCCCTCGGCCATCCGCCGCTGCCCCTCCAGCAGAGCCCCCCTCACCGCGTCCGCGATCTCGGGGTTGCGCGCCGCCTCGACCAGCAGGTCCGGGATCACCGCCGAGGCGACCGGGTGCCGCAGCACGTGGGACATCACTTCCAGCAGCGCCCGTACGTCCCCGTAGAGCGTGCCCGTCGACGGCACCGGCAGTCCGTCCACCGCGAACGCCCCCACCAGGTCCAGGACCAGGTGCAGCTTCGACTTCCACCGGCGGTAGACGGCCGTCTTCCCGACGCCCGCCCGCCGCGCGATGCCCTCGATCGACATCCGGGAGAACCCGACCGTCGCCAGTTCCTCGACCACGGCCGCCCGGATCGCCTCGGTCACGTCCTCGCGCAGCACGGCGGCCCCGGCGGGGGCTCTGCGGGGGGCGGGGGCAGCAGGCTCAGTGGTCATGTGCAGAGCATAACCCGCGACGACGATACGGTTGCGTTTCGACGACTCACGTCCTACCCTCGCCGTAGCGACGATACGGACCCGTCCCATCGCAACGTCCCATCGCCAGCGACGCCCCGACCCCGTCGAAAGCGACCCACGTGACAGTGACCACCGCGCCCCCGGCCCCCACCCAGAGCAGGCCCGCCAGGAACGGGTCCAAGGCCCCGGACCCGATCGCCGAACTGGCGGCGGCCCACGACCTGACCCTCAGCGGCGCCCGCCCCTCGCTCCCCTCCTACATCGGGCAGCTCTGGGACCGGCGCCACTTCGTCACCGCCTACGCCACCGCCCGGATGCACGCCCAGTACAGCCAGGCCAGCCTCGGCCAGGTCTGGCACCTGGTGACCCCGCTGCTCAACGCGGCCGTCTACTACTTCATCTTCGGCCTGGTCATGCACGCCAGCCACGGCGTCCCGAACTACCTGCCGTTCCTGATCACCGGCGTCTTCATCTGGGACTTCATCGGCAGCTGCGTCAACGCCTCCACCCGCGCCGTCCAGAGCAACCTCGGCCTGGTGCGCGCCCTGCACTTCCCGCGCGCCTCCCTGCCGCTGTCCACCGTCGTGCAGCTCTTCCAGCAGCTGCTCGTCACCATGGGCGCACTGATCGTCCTGCTGCTGATCTTCGGCCAGACCCCCTCCCTGAACTGGCTGCTCGTCCTCCCGACCCTCTTCCTCATGGCCTCCTTCTGCGCGGGCTGCGCCATGATCATGGCGAGGATCGGTGCGAAGAGCCCCGACGTCAGCCAGCTGATGCCCTTCGTCCTGCGGACCTGGATGTACGCCTCGGGCGTCATGTGGTCCATCGACGCGATGCTCCGCACCGACCACCTGCCGCACTGGGTCTCCACGGCCCTCAAGACCAACCCCGCGGCCGTCTACATCGACCTGATGCGCTTCGCGCTCATCGACACGTACAAGGCGAACCAGCTCCCGCACCACGTCTGGCTGATCGCACTCGGCTGGGCCCTGGTCGTCGGCGTCGGCGGGTTCGTCTTCTTCTGGAAAGCTGAGGAGGAGTACGGCCGTGGCTGATACCGCAACCGCCCCCCGCACCACCCCGACCCGCGCCCCGCAGGTCCCCGACACCCGCGTCCCGACCGTCATCGCCGACGAGGTCCACGTGGTCTACAAGGTGCACGGCTCGGGCGGCCGCAGGGGCGGCGCCACCGCCGCCCTGAGCCGGATCTTCTCCCGCAAGCCGGCCCCCGGCGCGGTCCGCGAGGTGCACGCCGTCAAGGGCGTCAGCTTCACCGCGTACAAGGGCGAGGCCATCGGCCTGATCGGCACCAACGGCTCCGGCAAGTCCACCCTGCTGTCCGCCATCGCCGGCCTCCAGCCGGTGGCCGCCGGCCGGATCTTCTCGCACGGCCAGCCGTCCCTGCTCGGCGTGAACGCCGCCCTGATGAACGATCTGACCGGCGAGCGCAACGTGGTCCTGGGCGGCCTCGCGATGGGCATGACCAAGCAGCAGATCCGCGAGCGCTACCAGGACATCGTCGACTTCTCCGGGATCAACGAGAAGGGCGACTTCATCTCGCTCCCCATGCGGACGTACTCCTCGGGCATGGGCGCCCGGCTGCGGTTCTCCATCGCCGCCGCCAAGGACCACGACGTCCTGATGATCGACGAGGCCCTGGCCACCGGCGACGCCGCCTTCCAGCGGCGCAGCCAGGCGCGCATCGAGGAGCTCCGCGAGCAGGCCGGCACGGTCTTCCTCGTCTCCCACGGCATCGGCACGGTCCGCGCGACCTGCGACCGGGCGATCTGGCTGGAGTCGGGCGTCCTGCGCATGGACGGCCCCGCGGAAGAGGTCTGCGACGCGTACGAGGCCTTCACGTCGGGCAAAAAGTAGCCCTGCCAAGGACCGGCCCCGCAGGCAAAACCCAGCCGCGTCGGCAATTCCAGCCCCGCAGGCAAATCCGGCACCGCCGGGAAATCCGGCCCCGCAGGCAAATCCGGCACCGCCGGGAAAATCCAGCCCCGCCGGCGTTTGAGGCGCGGGGGTCCGGGGGCAGCGCCCCCGGCAACGGCGCCGCACCCGGCACACGAACGGGCCGGGCCCGGAGACCACAAGGTCCCCGGGCCCGGCCCGTTCCGGCAAGCACAGCCCGCCAGGGCTACGTGTGCGCCCGAAGCAGCGACCGCATGGTCCGCATCGCCACCGACAGGTTCGCCAGGTCGAAGTCGTCCGAGCCCTGGATCTCGTCCAGGGTCGTCCGGGCCCGCCCGATGATCGCCGCGTTCTTCTCCTCCCACGCCTTGAAGCGCTCTTCGGGAGTCGAGGCGCCGTTGCCCACCGACAGCACGTCGGCGGTCAGGGCCGCATGCGCCGAGAACAGGTCCTCGCGGATGGAGGCACGGGCCATGGACTGCCAGCGGTCGGCCCGCGGCAGGTCGATGATCCGGTCCATCAGCTGGGTGATGTTCAGCCGGTCGGCGAGGTCGTAGTACACCTCGGCCACCGCCAGCGGCTCCACGCCCGTACGGTCCGAGATCGCGACGATGTCCAGCGTCGGGAACGCGGACGAGAAGCCGGCCACCTTGGCCGCCAGTTCCTCCGGCACGCCCTCGCCGATCAGCTCGGCCCGGACCGCCTCGTACCACTCCAGGTCCGCGCCGCGCACCAGCTTCGACAGCTCCGACCAGACCTTCTCCACCCGATCGGCGAAGAACTCGATGGTCTCGGTGATCTGGAGCGGCTGCGGCCGGTTGTTCAGCAGCCAGCGGGTGCCGCGCTCGACCAGGCGCCGCGAGTGCAGCCGCACCCGGGTCTGGACATCGGCGGCGACCTCGTTGTCGAGGGCCTCGACGGCGTCCCACACCCCGGCCAGGCCGAAGATCTCGCGGGCCGCGAGCTGCGCCCGGACGATCTCCTCCAGGGAGGCTCCGGTCTCCTCGCGCAGGCGGTGCAGGAAGGTCGAGCCACCGCTGTTGACGGTGTCGTTGACCAGCACGGTGGTGATGATCTCGCGGCGCAGCGCGTGCCCGTCGACCTGGTCCGGGAACTTCGCCCGGAGCGCGCCCGGGAAGTAGGCGTGCAGCAGGCGGGCGAGGTACGGGTCGTCCGGCAGCTCGGTGTGGATGAGCTCGTCCGCCACCGTGATCTTGGTGTAGGCGAACAGGACGGCGAGCTCCGGCTGGGTCAGGCCCCGGCCGTTGTTGAGCAGCTCGCGGATCTGCCGGTCGGTGGGCAGGAACTCCAGCCCCCGGTCGAGCAGTCCGTCCTTGCCCAGGCGGCGCATGAAGCGCTGCTGGGCGTGGAGCAGGCTGGGCGCCTGGGCCGCGCCGTTGGCCAGGGCGGTGTTCTGCGCGTAGTTGTTGCGCAGGACCAGCCGGCCGACCTCGTCGGTCATCTCGGCGAGGAACTTGTTGCGCTGCTTGACGGTCAGGTCCCCGTCGGCGACGACCGAGTTCAGCAGGATCTTGATGTTCACCTCGTGGTCGGAGGTGTCCACGCCCGCGCTGTTGTCGATGGCGTCGGTGTTGATCTTGCCGCCCTCGCCGCCGGCGCCGCTGCGGGCGAACTCGATGCGGCCGAGCTGGGTCAGACCCAGGTTGCCGCCCTCGCCGATGACCTTGGCCCACACGTCGGAGCCGTTGACGCGGATGGCGTCGTTGGCCTTGTCGCCGACGTCCGCGTGCGTCTCGGCCGTCGCCTTGACGTACGTACCGATACCGCCGTTCCACAGCAGGTCCACGGGGGCCTTGAGGATGGCCTGCATCAGCTCGGCCGGGGTCATCTTGGTGATGCCCGACTCGATGCCGAGGGCCGCGCGGATCTGTGCGTTGACCGGGATGGCCTTCGCGCTGCGCGGGTGGATCCCGCCGCCCTGCGAGAGCAGCGCGGTGTCGTAGTCCGCCCACGAGGAGCGCGGCAGCTCGAACAGGCGCCGGCGCTCGGCGTACGAGGTCGCCGCGTCCGGGTTCGGGTCGATGAAGATGTGCCGGTGGTCGAATGCGGCGACCAGGCGGATGTGCTCGGAGAGCAGCATGCCGTTGCCGAAGACGTCGCCGGACATGTCGCCGACGCCGACGACCGTGAAGTCCTGGGTCTGGGTGTCGTGCCCGAGCTCGCGGAAGTGCCGCTTGACGGACTCCCAGGCGCCGCGGGCGGTGATGCCCATGCCCTTGTGGTCGTAGCCGGCGCTGCCGCCGGAGGCGAAGGCGTCGCCCAGCCAGAACCCGTAGGACTCCGCGACGCCGTTGGCGATGTCGGAGAAGGTGGCGGTGCCCTTGTCGGCGGCGACGACGAGGTAGGTGTCGTCCTCGTCGTGGCGGACCACGCCCTTGGGGTGCACGACCTCGCCGCCGACCATGTTGTCGGTGATGTCGAGCAGCGCCGAGATGAAGATCTTGTACGAGGCGATGCCCTCGGCGAGCCACGCGTCGCGGTCCACCGACGGGTCCGGCAGGTTCTTGGCGACGAAGCCGCCCTTGGCACCGACCGGGACGATCACGGTGTTCTTGACCATCTGCGCCTTGACCAGGCCGAGGATCTCCGTACGGAAGTCCTCGCGCCGGTCGGACCAGCGCAGACCGCCTCGGGCGACCTTGCCGAAGCGCAGGTGGACGCCCTCGACGCGCGGGGAGTACACCCAGATCTCGAAGGCCGGCCGCGGCGCCGGCAGGTCCGGGATGGCCTGCGGGTCGAACTTCATCGACACGTAGCTGTGCTGCTCGCCCGCGTCGTTGAGCTGGAAGAAGTTGGTGCGCAGCGTGGCCTTGATGAGGGTGAGGAAGGATCGCAGGATCCGGTCCTCGTCCAGCGAGGCGACCTGGTCCAGGGCCCCGTCCAGCTCCTCCAGCATCGCGTCCACGAGCTCGCTGCCCGCCGACTGGCGGCCGGGCGACATCCGCGCCTCGAAGAGCGAGACCAGCAGCCGGGTGGTGTGGACGTTGTTGCGGAGGGTGTCCTCCATGTAGTCCTGGCTGAAGGTGGCACCGGCCTGGCGCAGGTACTTGGCGTACGCGCGCAGGACGACGGCCTGTCGCCAGGTCAGCCCGGCGCCCAGCACCAGGGTGTTGAAGTTGTCGTTCTCGGCGTCGCCCTGCCAGACCGCCGCGAAGGCGTCCTGGAACCGCTCGCGGGCGTCGTCGCCGAGGTAGTTGGATGCCGCCGCGGAGTCCCCGTTGCCGTTCGAGAGCGGCATCCGCAGACCGAAGTCGTAGATCCACGCGTTCGTACGGTCGGTGCACCGCAGCTCGTAGGGCCGCTCGTCGGTGACCTCGACGCCCAGGCGCTGCAGGACCGGCAGGACCGCGGACAGGGAGACCTGCTCACCCGTGCGGTAGATCTTGAAGCGGCGCTCGCCGGGGCCCGCGCCGACCGGCTCGTACAGCGACAGCGCGAACTCGCGGTCGCTCGCGGACAGCCGCTCCAGGTGGCACAGGTCGGCCACGGCCGCGCGCGGCGAGTGGTCGGCCTTGTAGCCCTCGGGGAAGGAGGTGCCGTACTTGCGCAGCAGCTCGGCGGCGCGCTCCTCGCCCAGCTCGGCCACCAGGGCCTCGCCGAACCCGTCCGCCCAGGAGCGGGCGGCCTCGACCAGCCGGCCCTCGATGCGGTCGACGTCGGCGTCGGTCAGCACGGGCAGCTCCGTGCCCTGCGGGACACGGACCACGAAGTGGATGCGGGAGAGGATCGACTCGGTGTTCCAGGCGGTGAAGTCGACGCTGATGCCGTCGAGCTCCTCCTGCAGGATCGCGATCAGGCGCAGCCGCACACCGGTGGTGTAGCGGTCGCGGGGCAGGTAGACGAGCGCGGAGTAGTAGCGCCCGTACTCGTCCTGGCGCAGGTACAGCCGCAGCCGGCGGCGCTCCTGGAGGTACAGGACGGAGGTGGCGATGGCCTGGAGCTGGTCGACCGGGGTCTGGAACAGCTCGTCGCGCGGGTAGGTCTCCAGGATCTGCAGCAGGTCGCGGCCGTCGTGGCTGGACGGTGCGAAGCCGGCGCCCGCGAGGACCTCGGCGACCTTGCGGCGGATGACCGGGACGCGGCGCACCGACTCGGTGTAGGCGGCGGAGGAGAACAGGCCGAGGAAGCGGCGCTCGCCGACGACGTTGCCCTCGGCGTCGAACTTCTTCACGCCCACGTAGTCGAGGTACGAGGGGCGGTGCACGGTGGAGCGGCTGTTGGCCTTGGTCAGCACCAGCAGGCGGTGCTCGCGGGCCTTGGCGCGGGCATCGGCCGGCAGCCGGTTGAAGGAGGGCGAGACGGGGTGGCCGTCCTCCTTGCCGCTGTGCAGCGGGTCGGAGCGCAGGATGCCGAGGCCGGTGCCGGGCACGGCGGCCAGGGAGTCGCCGTCGACGAGGTTGTACTCGCGGTAGCCGAGGAAGGTGAAGTGGTCGTCGGCCAGCCAGCGCAGCAGCTCGCGGGCCTCTTCGAGCTCGTACTCGCGCAGGTCGGGCGCGGTCGGCTCGTTCGGCAGCTCCTCCGCGACGCGCAGCGCGGCGTCGCGCATCTTCTCCCAGTCCTCGACGGACTCGCGCACGTCGGACAGGACGCGCAGCAGATCGCCGGTGATCTGCTTCAGGTCGGCGCGGTCGGTCTCGCGGTCGATCTCCACGTGGATCCAGGACTCGACGAGGGAGTCGTGGGGGCGCGCGGTGCGCGGACCGTGCGCGTCGCAGTCGGGGCCGAGGATCTCGATCAGCTTGCCGGTGACGTCGCGGCGGACGACCACCTGCGGGTGGATCACGACGTGGATGCCGCGGCCCTGGCGGGACAGCTCGTTGGTGACGCTGTCGACCAGGAAGGGCATGTCGTCGGTGACGACCTCGACGACGGAGTGGCTGGAGGTCCAGCCGTTCTCCTCCACGGTGGGCGTGTGCACCCGCACGTTCGCGGTGCCCTGCGGGCGGATCTCCGCGATCCGGTAGTGCGAGAGCGCCGCCCCGAACACATCGACCGGGTCCCGGTCGAGGAGGTCCTCGGGGGCGGTGTGCAGGTAGTAGCGCTGGAGGTACGCGAGCATCGTGTCCTGATCAGGACGGTCAGGACGCTCCCCTTGCTCGGACCCAGTCGGAAGTAGCCCCCCGGCCGGGCTGTGCTCAGCTACCCGTGCCGCCCGCGCGAGCAGCTCGGCCTTTGCTTCGTCCAGCTTGGTCTGCATGTCCTCTGGCTCCTGTCGCGCGCCATTGCGTGACGTAGGTGAAGGAAGGAATGACGTAGCGCCGCGAGGCGGGGTGTCGTGGTCCGTTCGGGATCGACGCTATGTCGTCGAGAAAACCGCCGGGGAGAGAATCGGCCATGATCGGCAGGAGGTCCCGGCGGAGGGGATCAGCGATGGCCCGGGCACGGTAGTGCGCCGGGCGCTGGCCGGAGGCTTCAGTGCCTCCGAGGACTATCGCGCTGATCACGGGTACCAGGCTATCTCGCCCCACCCCCGACTCGTCATGAGCTGTATGTGTACAAATCCGGGGGTGGAACTTTGACACTCTGGACAGCGACGGGCCCCCGCGTGCGTGCAAGTGGCTAATCGGCCGACTCTCGAGCAGCGCGTACGGCCTCCGCCAGGGTGTCCACGACAGGGACACCGGCTGATTCCAGACTGCTACGGCTGTGTGAACCGCCCGTATAGAGAACAGCCCGCGCGCCCACGTGCGCGGCGGCCAGCGCGTCGTCCACGGCGTCTCCGATGAGCACCGTACGCCCGGCCGTCACCCCCGTCCCCTCCAGGGCCTCAAGGTGGCGTACTAGGTGTCCCGCCTTGGTGGTGTGGGAGGGCCCGATGCGGCCGTCGACGCGCAGGAAGTGCCCGTCGATGCCGTGCGCCCGGACGAGCGGGACCAGCTTGTCGTGGGGGGCGAGGGACAGCAGGGACTGCGTGAGCCCTTCGGCCTGCCAGTCGCGCAGCAGCTCCCCGGCCCCTTCGGCGAGCCCGGCGGCATCGGCGGCGGCCCAGTAGTGGCGGTGGAAGGTCTCGTCCATGACGGTCCACTCGGCGTCCGTGGGGAGCCTGCCCATGATGCGCTCGTAGAACCTCGGGACCGGTACGACGTACAGCTCGCGGTAGGTCTCCAGCGTGATCGGCTCGAAGCCGAACTCGGCGAAGGAGGCGTTGGTCGCGGCTATGACCGCGTCGATGTCGTGAAGGAGGGTGCCGTTCCAGTCCCAGACGATGTGGGGGGCCTGCTGTCTCACTTCAGCAGCCCCGGAATCTCCTGGATCCCGAACCAGAGCAGCTCGTGGTCCTCGGCGCCGTCCACGGTGAACTGTGCGTCCGCCTCGCCCAGGTCGGCGGCCGCGAGGGCCTGCACGGCCGCTGTCACGTCCCCGAGGGCGTCCGGGGCGTCCACGTGCACGGCGGCGGCCACGGTGAGCCGTACGGCCCCCGCGAGGGCCACCTGGCCGAGGGTGGCCTCGTCGACCCCGGGGGTCGCGCTGGCGGCCTTGTCGTCCACGTCCACGGCGACCACGACCCGCTTGCGGGGCGCGGTCCCGTCCTCGGCGAGCATCCGCAGGCTGGCGGCGGCGGCCCGGCTCAGGGCGGCGTACTCCAGCTCCTCGATGTCGTCCGACACGTACCACTCGCGCAGGCCCGGCGTGACGGCGTACGCCCGCAACGGAGCCGGACCCAGCTCACCCGCCTCGTGCGCCTCGGCGAGCCCGGGAAGGGTCAGGGGGACGTACACGCGCATGGCCGGCTGCTTTCGGTAGTCGGAAACGCCTTCAGGATACGGCCGTTCCCCGACGGGACTCCGTCCGGTGACGGGTCCGTCCCCCTTCGGGGTGCCGGGTCGGGGGCGGGGGCCGTCAGCTTCGCTCCGCGCGGGGCGGCGCGGGGTGCGCGGGGGCGGCGGGCACCCACCACGGATAGGTGAAGGCGGGCCGGGTCCGCGCGGGGGCTGCGGGGCCGTTGCGGAGCGTGTTCGCGGGCCCGTAGAAGTCTGCCTACCAAGTTACCGCCCGGTACCGCACCGGGCCCGGACACCTCGGGACGGCCCTCATGAGCAGCAGGATCACCAGGACCGGCAGGAACGCAGTCCGGCCCCCCGGCCGCCACGACCAGCGCCGCCCGCCCGCCACGATCCACCGGGGCCCGCACCACTGGTTCGCCGACCGGCTGCTCGCGGTGCTCAGCGGGCTCCGCCCGGTCCACTCGCTCATGGGCCACACCGTCGGCCCGGCCTACGACCAGCTGATCACCCTGGCCTCCCCGGCCGCCGCGGACCCGGCGGACCCGACGGACCTGTCGGCCACCACCACGGCCACCACGGCCGCCGCCGGCCCCCTCCAGGGCCGCCTGCGCCCCGTCATCCGCCAGTGCGGCCGCTTCACCCCCGGCCCGGGGGTCATCGAAGCCTTCGCCCGCATCGCGACGGGCGACCGCCTGACGGCCATGGCCTTCCGCCTGGAACAGGGCCCCGACCTGCGCTGGCGCTGCGCGGCCGTCGAACTGCGCGGCCCGCGCCCGTGAGCGAAAACGGCCGGGGCCGGACCCCACGTACGAAGACGTGGTGTCCGGCCCCGGCGGGTCCGCTGCGCACAGCGGAGGGGTTACTGCCCGGCTTACTTCTTGCGGCGGCGGCCGCCCGCGGCCTTCGCCGCCTTGCGGCGCTCCGCCCGCGTCATCCCGGACTCGTCGTCCCCGGACTCGGACTCGAAGTCACCCTCGACGACCCCGCCCTCCCCGTCCACCGTGGGCGCGGAGAAGTGCAGCCGGTCCGGCCGCTGCGGAGCGTCCAGGCCCTTGGCACGGATCTCCGGCTTGGCCAGGGACGGGCCCGTGGCGTCCGCCACCGGGACCTCCTCGACCTGCTGCTCGACCTGGACCTCCAGGTTGAACAGGTAGCCGACGGACTCCTCCTTGATGCCTTCCTGCATGGCGTTGAACATGTCGAAGCCCTCGCGCTGGTACTCGACCAGCGGGTCCTTCTGGGCCATCGCCCGCAGGCCGATGCCCTCCTGCAGGTAGTCCATCTCGTAGAGGTGCTCGCGCCACTTGCGGTCCAGCACCGACAGCACCACGCGGCGCTCCAGCTCGCGCATGATGTCGGAGCCGAGCGTGCTCTCGCGCGCCGCGTACTGCTCGTGGATGTCGTCCTTGACGGACTCCGCGATGAACTCGGCGGTGATGCCCGCACGGTCGCCCGCCGCGTCCTCCAGCTCCTCGACGGTGACCTTGATCGGGTAGAGCTGCCGGAAGGCGCTCCACAGCCGCTCCAGGTCCCACTCCTCGGCGAAGCCCTCGACCGTCTCGGCCGTGATGTACGCGTCGATCGTGTCGTCCATCATGTGACGGATCTGGTCCTGGAGGTCCTCGCCCTCCAGCACCCGGCGGCGCTCGGCGTAGATGACCGTGCGCTGGTTGTTGAGGACCTCGTCGTACTTCAGGACGTTCTTGCGCGTCTCGAAGTTCTGGGTCTCCACCTGCGACTGGGCCGAGGCGATGGCACGGGTGACCATCTTGTTCTCGATCGGCACGTCGTCCGGCACGTTCGCCATCGACATCACGCGCTCGACCATCTGAGCCTTGAAGAGGCGCATCAGGTCGTCGCCCAGCGACAGGTAGAAGCGGGACTCGCCCGGGTCGCCCTGACGGCCGGAGCGGCCGCGCAGCTGGTTGTCGATGCGGCGGGACTCGTGGCGCTCGGTGCCCAGCACGTACAGCCCGCCGAGCTCCTTGACCTCCTCGAACTCCGCCTTCACGGCCGCCTCGGCCCGCGTGAGCGCCTCGGGAAGGGCGTGCGCCCACTCCTCGATGTGCTCCTCCGGGTCCAGACCGCGCTGGCGCAGCTCGGCCTCGGCGAGGTCGTCCGGGTTGCCGCCGAGCTTGATGTCGGTACCGCGGCCGGCCATGTTCGTGGCGACCGTGACGGCGCCGCGGCGGCCGGCCTGGGCGACGATCGAGGCCTCGCGCTCGTGCTGCTTCGCGTTCAGCACCTCGTGCGGGATGCCCCGCTTGGAGAGCTGCTGCGAGAGGTACTCGGACTTCTCGACCGAGGTGGTGCCGACCAGGATCGGCTGGCCCTTCTCGTGCTTCTCCGCGATGTCGTCGACGACGGCGGAGAACTTCGCGACCTCGGTGCGGTAGATCAGGTCCGCCTGGTCCTTGCGGACCATGTCGCGGTTGGTCGGGATCGGGACGACACCGAGCTTGTAGATCTGGTGGAACTCCGCGGCCTCGGTCATGGCCGTACCGGTCATGCCCGACAGCTTCGAGTACAGGCGGAAGAAGTTCTGCAGGGTGATCGTGGCGAGGGTCTGGTTCTCGTCCTTGATGTCCACCCCTTCCTTCGCCTCGATCGCCTGGTGCATGCCCTCGTTGTAGCGGCGGCCGGCGAGGATGCGGCCGGTGTGCTCGTCGACGATCATGACTTCGCCGTCGATGACGACGTAGTCCTTGTCGACCTTGAACAGTTCCTTGGCCTTGATGGCGTTGTTGAGGTAACCGACGAGCGGGGTGTTCACCGACTCGTAGAGGTTCTCGATGCCGAGCCAGTCCTCGACCTTGGCGACACCGGTCTCGTGGATGCCGACGGTGCGCTTCTTCTCGTCGACCTCGTAGTCGCCGGTCTCCTCGATGCCCTTGAGCGGCTGGCCGGCCTCGCCCTTGGTCAGGCGGGTGACCAGCTTCGCGAAGTCCGCGTACCACTTCGTGGCCTGGTCGGCCGGGCCCGAGATGATCAGCGGGGTACGGGCCTCGTCGACGAGGATCGAGTCGACCTCGTCGACCACGGCGAAGTTGTGGCCGCGCTGGACGAGCTCGTCCTGGGACCACGCCATGTTGTCGCGGAGGTAGTCGAAGCCGAACTCGTTGTTCGTGCCGTAGGTGATGTCGTTGGCGTACTGCTCACGGCGCTGGGCCGGAGACATGTTCGCCAGGATGCAGCCGACCTCGAGGCCGAGGAACTTGTGGACCCGGCCCATCATCTCGGAGTCGCGCTCGGCGAGGTAGTCGTTCACCGTGATCAGGTGGACGCCCTTGCCGGACAGCGCGTTCAGGTACGCCGGGAGGGTGCCGACGAGGGTCTTGCCCTCACCGGTCTTCATCTCGGCCACGTAGCCGAGGTGCAGGGCGGCGCCGCCCATGATCTGGACGTCGTAGTGACGCTGGCCGAGGACGCGCTTGGCGGCCTCGCGGACCGTCGCGAAGGCCTCGGGCAGCAGGTCGTCCAGGCTCTCGCCGTCCTGGTAACGCTGCTTGTACTCGTCCGTGAGCGCACGCAAGTCGGCGTCGGAGAGGTTGACGAAGTCCTCTTCGATGGAGTTGACCTGGTCCGCGATGCGGTGCAGTTTTTTGAGGATCTTGCCTTCGCCTGCACGCATGAGCTTGTTGAAGACGGACACCGAGGTTTGTCTCCTTGCCGGTCGGGCCTGGCACTGGTTCGTACACGGGCACGGAGGGTGGGCCCCACCGCAACGGCCATCGTAAGCGAGGACGCGGTCGCGTCGGGAGGCCCGCACTCTGTGCGGGGCAGGACTGCCCGGAATGAGAACGTGTGGGGGGCGCCGAAGGTGCCGGTGTGAGCGACCCCTCTTGCCGGCCCCTCTTGTTGAAAACTGTTCGCCGGGGGTACTGCGCGCCGGGAGAATCCCTGCCATGGACCCGATCACCCTGACCACCGAACGCCTCGTACTGCGCCCGCACCTCCCCGCGGACACCGGCGAGGTGCACGCGGCGTGCCAGGACCCGCTCATCCAGCGCTACATCTCCGTACCGGTCCCGTACGGGCACACCGACGCCGAGGCCTACGTGACCGGGGTCCCGGGCAAGTGGCAGGACGACTCCGAGTACAACTTCGCGGTCCGCCTCGGCGCCGACGGCCCGCTCGTCGCCACCATCGGCCTCGCCCCGAAGGGCGACCACGCCCACGAGGTCGGTTACTGGGCCGTCGCGCAGCACCGCGGCCGCGGCTACCTGAGCGAGGCCCTGCCCGCCGTCGCGCACTGGGCCTTCACCGAGGCCGGCTGCGTCCGGATGATCTGGCGGGCCGCCGTCGGCAACCACGCCTCCCGCGCGGTCGCAGAGAAGGCCGGCTTCCTCGTCGAAGGCGTCACCCGCGCGGGCATGGAACACCGCGGAACCCTGCGGGACTGCTGGACGGGCGCCCTGCTGCCCTCGGACCTGTCCCTGCCGAGCCGCCTGCCGTACCTGCCGTCCCCGTCCGCATCGCTGTCCCCCTCTTCGTCCCCCTCGCCGTCGCCGTCGGCTGTCAGTGGGCGCGTCTAGGGTGCGGTCATGACGACCGCCACACCTTCGCCCCTGCCGCTCTCCGCCGACGAGGCCCGTCGCATCGCGCTGCGCGCGCAGGGGTTCATGGGGGCGCCGGACCGGCGCGGCGGGGTGCGCGGGGTCCTGCGGCACCTCGGCGCCGTCCAGCTCGACACGATCTCCGTACTGGCCCGCTCCCACGAGCTCATCCCGTACGCGCGCCTCGGCGCGGTCGGCCGCTCCGCCGTCGAAGCCGCGTACTGGTCGGACCAGCACGCCTTCGAGTACTGGTCGCACGCCGCCTGCATCCTGCCCATCGAGGAATGGCCGCACTTCGCCTTCCGCCGCCGGGCCCGCAAGGCACGCGGCCGCCGCTGGCACGTCCTGGAGGACAAGGACCGCTCGACGAAGACCGTCCTGGACCGCCTCGCATCCGAGGGCCCGCTCACCTCCACCGAACTGGGCGGCGCCAAGAACGGCGGCGAGTGGTTCGAATGGTCCGAGACGAAGATCGCCGTCGAATGGCTCCTCGACATCGGCGAGGTCGTCTGCACCGAGCGGCGGGGCTGGAAGCGGGTCTACGACCTCCCGGAGCGCGCCGTGCCCGACCGGCTCCTCCACGACGACCTGGACGACCGCGAGTGCATGCGCCGCCTGGTGGCCCTGGCCGGACAGTCCCTGGGCGTCGGCACGCGGGCCGACATCGCGGACTACCACCGGCTGGCGGGCGCGCAGTTCGACGCGGTCGTCGCCGACTCCGGTCTGGTCCCGGTGGAGGTGGAGGGCTGGGGGAAGCCGGCCTGGGCCGACCCCGCGGCCCTCGCCCAGGCGCCCGGCGGCCGCCACCGCACGACCCTGCTCTCGCCCTTCGACTCCCTGGTGTGGGACCGGCCGCGCACGGAGCGGATCTTCGACTTCACGCACCGGCTGGAGGCGTACGTCCCCAAGCCGAAGCGGATCCACGGCTACTTCGCGATGCCGCTGCTGGCGGGCGGCCGCCTGCAGGGCCGGGTGGACCCGGCCCGCGAGGGCACCACCCTCGTGGCCCGCCAGCTCTCCCTGACCTCCCCGAAGGCGGCCCGCCCGATGGCGCAGGCCCTGCGGGAGGCGGCGTCCTGGGTCGGGTGCGACGCGGTCCGCATCGAGCGGGCGGGGTCCCCGGCGGAAGCCGCCGCGGTCTCGTCGGAGTTGGCCGCCCTCTGAGGCAGCCGGCCTCCCGCTGGCCTGGCCGGCCGGGGCCCCGACAGGGGCCCCTACCGGATCTCCAGGATCTTCTCCCGCATCGCGTACACCACCGCCTCCATCCTGGAGTGCAGCTGCAGCTTCTCCAGGATGTTGCGTACGTGGTTCTTCACCGTGTTCTCGGAGATGAACAACTCCTTGGCGATGTCACGGTTGTTCATCCCGGTGGCGACGAGCTTGAGGACTTCCAGTTCCCGGTCCGTCAGCCTCGGCGCCGGCACCAGCCGCCGCTCGTCGGTCCGCTGGATCATCGACTTGAACTCCGTCAGCAGCTTCGACGCCATCGAAGGGCTGATCTGCGACTGCCCGTCGGCCACCGCCCGGATCGCCGTGGCGACCTCGTCCGTGGAGATCTCCTTCAGGAGGTACCCCGTGGCGCCGGCCTTGATCGCGTCGTAGAGGTCCGCCTCCTCGTCGCTGATCGTCAGCATGATGATCTTCGCGGAGGGCGCCACCTCCTTGATCGAGGTGCACGCCTCGATCCCGCCGCGCCGCGGCATCCGCACGTCCATCAGCACGATGTCCGGCAGCAGGTCCGCCGCCTTGTCCACGGCCTCCGCGCCGTCGCCCGCCTCGCCGACGACCTGGATGTCCTCCTCCTGCGCGAGCACGATCTCCAGCCCGCGCCGGAAGAGCGCGTGGTCGTCGACCACGAGCACCCGGATCGGTTCCACGGCCTGGCTTTCCTCACGGCAGCCCGCACCGTCGTCAACGCGCACCGGCCCGAAGCTGTCCGCCATCGTTCCTCCCCCTGCACCGCATGTGCTGAGCTGCTGGGTCAATCCGACGGGAGCGGCCGTCGGCTGACTGCCCGACATGATTCCATGCCCAGGTAACCGGGTGGGGGCAGACGATTACAGGCCGGTGATTCCCGGCCATCCCCGCAGACGGGTGCCCCCGCGCCCGCCGAAGCGAACGCGGGGGCACCGCACGGACATCCGGGATGTGCGGCGTCAGCCGCCGAGCGCGCCGCCCGCTCCCGCGCCGTCGAGCTCACCTGAGCTGGAGGCGGCGTCGGAGGCATTGAGGTGGATCACGCCGTAGTCGTAGCCGTGGCGCCGGTAGACGACGCTCGGCATCTTGGTGTCGGAGTCGACGAACAGGTAGAAGTCGTGACCGACCAGTTCCATCTCGTACAGGGCCTGGTCGAGCGACATGGGTGCGGCCGAGTGGGTCTTCTCGCGGACGATGAGCGGGCCGTCGCCCTGCACTTCCAGCGATCCGATCCGGGTGGTCGGAATCGCGTCCGTCTTCTCGCCGTTGACCGGCTCGCCGTTGCCGTTGAGGGTGGCGGCGTTCGGGACCACGTCGGCGACCTCCGCCGCCGAGAGTCGTCCGGCGCCGCGCCGCGTGTAGCGCTTGTCGTGCTGCTTGCGCAGCCGGGCCTCCAGCTTGTCCTGAGCGAGGTCGAGCGCCGCGTACGCGTCGGCGGCGGAAGCCTCGGCACGGATCACCGGGCCCCGCGAACGCAGGGTGATCTCCACGCGGTCGGAACGGTCGGCCTGGCGCGGGTTGTGCTCCTTGGACACCTCGACGTCCAAGCTGATCACCTTGGCGTCGAGCTTCTGGATCCGCTCCGGATTCAGCTTCTCGGCCACGTGCTTGCGGAACCGGTCGGGCACCTCGGTCTTACGGCCCTTGACGACGATGTCCACGCAGAACTCCGTTCCCGGATAGCTCCGCCCCAGGGGCGAAGCGTCTCCCTTTCGCACCAGACTCCGGTGAACACCGGAGCCCCGGACTTGGCGACTTCCACCTCCTCCTCCCCCATCGGCAAGGTCTACACCCCACCGACTTCGGAGTCGAGAGACAACCTCTGACACGAAGATTCCGAAACGTACGAACGCTCGAAACGTGCGCTCCGATGCGTGGGGCCCCAGGCTCGCCAATTCCTTACAACCGAACATATCCCTCTATGCCGGTTGTCGGCACCCGCTACCGGAACGTACCTCCGTTCAGGTGGCCGTTCCCTCTTACTACCTGCAACGATGCGCCTTCCCCGCCAGTTCCAAATCTATTCACAAGTTTGTTGCTCTGTACGAGTTGCGGACCGGATTTTGCCCGCCCCCCGCACGAACGCGTCCGCCGCCGCGGCCACCACCGCAGCCCCGGCCAGGGGGCCGATCCCGGCCGCCCGCAGCGCACGCGCCGCCTCCGCCAGCGTGGCTCCGGTGGTCACCAGGTCGTCCACGATGACGATCCGGGCCGCCCCGGCCGTCACCCGTCCGGCGCCCGGCCTGGCCTCCAGGGCCCCCGCGAGGTTCTCCCGGCGCTCCGCCGCACCCAGACCCGCCTGGTCGGCCACGGCCCGCCGCAACCGCAGTACGGGGGCCACGCGCGCGGGCACCCCCGCCCGCCGCAGCCGCGCCGAGGCGGCCAGCGCGATCCTGTGCGCCGGATCGTGGCCGCGCGCCCGGATCCGGTGCCGCGCGGAGGGCACGGGAACCAGGGCCACTTCCCCCGCCCCTCCCTCCCCCTCCCCGCCCACCCCGCCGCCACCGCCTGCGCCCGCCCGTACCGCCACCGCCAGGGCCGTGCCCAGGGCGGCGGCCAGCGGGAGCGCGCCGCGCTCCTTGTGGGCCAGCACGACGGCCCGTACGGCCCCCTCGTACGCGGCGGCCCCATGCACCACGGGCAGCCCGGCGGGGCCCGGAGACGGGCGTACGGGGCCCACCTCGGCCCCACTGAGCGCCGACCGGCAGGCTCCGCACAGCGCCACCCGGACGGCCCCGCAGCCGGCGCAGTCGACCGGCAGGACCAGCCCGGCGAGCTCCGCCACGAATCCCGCCACGAGACCCGCCGCCGAGCCCGCCGTCAGTGCCCGCCACCGCTGCCGCATGGCTCCACTCTGCCGGGCGCGGGCAGGGCGGTGCCACCCCTGTGGACAACTGGGGGTGGCACCGTAAAAGCAGGGGAAAGGGCAGGTCAGCCCGGGTAGACCGGGGCCTTGCCGCCGGCCGCCACCGTGCGCCACTGCGCCCCCGGCGGCAGCCACACGATCCCGTCCTCGCCCGAGAACGCGACCACCGGCTTCTTCTCGTCCTCGCTCGCCGCGACCGCCTCCAGCCCGGTCGCGCCCGGCAGGCCGGCCCCGACCATCGAGCCGTCGGCCAGCATGTACCGCGCCTGCACGACGCCGCCGCTCTCGCGGCCCACCACCAGCAGCCGGCCGCGCGGCGCCCAGCTCATCGCCGTCACATCGGCCAGCTGCGGCGCGGCCGGGCGCAGCTCGCGCACCGAGACCGCCGGCCCGTCGCTCTTGCCGTCGCTCTTGCCGTCGAGCCGTTCGATCCGCCCGATGAAGAGGTTCTTGCGGCTCTCCTTCTGCACCAGCAGCGCGATCCGCACCCCGTCGGGCGAGGTCTTCAGCCCGGTGATCCGGCCGCCGTCGAGCCCCGACACCGGCACCTTCTCGGCGGGTCCGGAGCCGCCGGGCAGCCGCCACAGGGTGGGGGTCTGGTCGTCCTGGTCGGCGATCCACAGATCTCCGGCCGCGTCCCACGAGGGCGCGGTGAACCCGGCCGGCTTGGAGCCCTTGGCGGTCAGCAGCGGCTGCGGCATGGGTCCGGCGGTGGTCAGGTTGACCACGTACAGCCCGTGCGCGTCCTCGGAGACGACCGCGGCGCGCTTCTCGTCGTAGGTGATGGCGGCGGAACCGACCTTGAAGGGCGGGTTCCCGGAGAGCGGACCGGGAACCGGGGACGGCGGGTCCTGCTGCTCCTCCCGGTTGGGGTCCAGGCTCATCCGCATGAGCCGGCTCTCGTTGTCCACGTAGTACTGGTGGCCCGGCGAGAGCGGCCGGTTGGCGACCACGGACGCGGCGGCCTCGGTGACCCAGCACGAGGAGGACTTGCCGTCGGAGCGCAGGAGTTCGACCCGGTCGACCCGGGAGCCCGTCAGGTCCTTGACGGTGTACAGGAGTTGCGTGGCCATCTTCTGGCACTGCGGCTGCGCGACGTTGTCGGCCTTGACGTTCAGCGGTACGCGCAGCGTGTTCTGGCCGTCGTACGAAAGGGACTTGGTGCCTTCGCGCAGCTCCGTACCGCTGGGGAAGCTGGAGGTGACCACGGGCCCGAGCCACTTGGACGGGCCGGCGAGCAGCGATTTGACGGTCTGGGTGGTGGGGTCCATCCGGGAGTCGGGGTCGCTGCGCTGGCGCACGTAGACGGGGTCGGCGACGAGCGTGCCGCCCGCGAAGTAGTACTTGTTGACCGGCATGTAGATGCGCTGGAAGTCGGACTCGCTCAGGACCAGGCTGCTGGGCGGGGTCGCGATCCGCCACTGCTTGTTCTCCTGCGTGAGCTGGAGGAACTCCTCGTAGCGCTTGCCGCCGGTCTCGGGCTGGTACGCGCTGCGCTCGTCCACGGTGGCCAGCATCTTGCCGGCGACCTTGAAGCGGGGCGCGGCGGGGTCCTTCTCGCCCTGGACGGAGAACCGGTCGAGGCCGGCCGAGAGCACGGTGACGGCCGCGCCGGGCTTCCAGTTCTTCGCGGCTTCCTCGGTGAGGTACTTGCGGGCGGTCTGGAGCTGCGGATCGTCGCTGGTCATGGCCTCCAGGAAGCCGTCGACGATCTCCTGCGGGCTGGCCCGGTCGGCCGGGGGCACGCCGAAGACGCGGACCTGCGAGTCGACGCCCTGCGAGACCTGCACGGGCCGGATCTCGCCGTGGTCGGGCATCGAGGCGCAGCCGGCCAGCAGCAGCCCGGCGGTGGCGAAGGCGTAGGCCCGCAGCGTGCGCAGCCCGCCCCGCCGCTTCGGGCCCCTGCCCGCCCGGCCCTGCCGTGTCCCCGGTTCAGCGCCCATGCGACCCACCGGCTCCACGCGATCCACCCTCTCGGTCTGCTGTCCCGGTCGTCCCGCCCCGCGCCCCGCCCGCAGGCGGCTGCTGCTCGGCGGGCCGGGTCACGACCCGGGCCCCGCTGCCCGGCAGCGCCGTCGGGTCGGCCGGCACCGGCATGGCTCCGGCCACCGCGGAGCGCGGCGGGATCGTGGACCGGTCGGGCCGGCCGGCGGGTTCCCGGGACGCCTCGGGCGCAAGTGAGCCCTCCGCGGCGGCCCTGGCCCGGTTGGCCCTGGAGTCCTCGGGTTCCAGCGGGATCGGCGATCCGCGCAGCGGCTCGTCGGCGGTGCGCGGCAGGGTCAGGCGGAACTGGGAGCCGCCGCCGGGCTCGCCCCAGGCCTGGAGCCAGCCGCCGTGCAGCCGGGCGTCCTCGACGGCGATGGACAGGCCAAGGCCGGTACCGCCGGTCGTGCGCGCCCGCGCCGGGTCTGCCCGCCAGAAGCGGTTGAAGACGCGGGTGGCCTCGCCGGGCTTGAGCCCGACTCCGTAGTCCCGTACGGCCACGGCGACGGCCCCGCCCGCCGAGGCGAGCCGGATCACCACGTCGCGGCCTTCGCCGTGCTCGACGGCGTTGACGACGAGGTTGCGCAGGACCCGCTCCACGCGCCGGGCGTCGGCTTCGGCTATCACCGGCTGGGTGTCGCCGAGGACGCGGATCCGGGTGTTCTTGTGTTCGGCGAGCGGTTCGGCGGCGTCGATGACGCGGTGTACGACGTCGCGCAGGTCGATGGGCTCCGCCTCCAGGGCGGCGGCGCCCGCGTCGAAGCGGCTGATCTCCAGCAGGTCGGCGAGGAGCGACTCGAAGCGGTCGAGCTGTCCGGCGAGGAGTTCGGCGGAGCGGGCGGTGATCGGGTCGAAGTCGGCGCGGGCGTCGTGGATGACGTCGGCGGCCATGCGGACCGTGGTCAGCGGGGTGCGCAGTTCGTGGGAGACGTCGGAGACGAAGCGGCGCTGCAGCCGGGAGAGGTCCTCCAACTGCTGGATTTTGCTCTGGAGGTTCTGGGCCATCTTGTTGAAGGCTTCGCCCAGTCGGGCGATGTCGTCCTCGCCGGTGACCTTCATCCGCTCCTGGAGCCGCCCGGCGGAGAGCCGCTCGGCGATTCCGGCGGCCATCCGGACGGGGGTGACGACCTGGCGCACGACGAGCCAGGCGATGCCGCCGAGGAGGACCACGACGAAGAGTCCGGCGGTGGCGATGGTGACCTTGACCAGGTTGAGGGACTCCTCTTCCTGGGTCAGCGGGAAGAGGTAGTACAGGTCGTACGGGTCGCCGTTGATGTCGGTGAGGCGCTTGCCCACGACGAGCGCGGGCTCGGGGGCCTTGGCGCCGGCTCCGGCGGTGTAGCGGACCTGGGAGAAGGTCTTGAAGGCGCCGGTGGCGTGGTTGACGGCCCGGCGCAGGTCCAGGGGGACGCTGGCGGTCGGGTCCACGTTGCCGGAGGCGCGGGCTCCGCGGACGCCGAGCGCGCCGCGGCCGGGGGGCTGTTCCTCGCCGGTGCCGGTGCCCGCACCGAGGGCGGCGACCTCGAAGGCGCTCTGCCCGCCGCTGGCGAGCTGTTTGACGAGGGAGTTCATCCAGGTGCTGGCGTCGCGGCCGACCTTGTTGTCGGAAGCGTCGGTTCCATCCACCGTGTAAGGGGTGTTCGCCTTCTCCTGTGCGACCGCGAACCCGCCCGCGGCCTGGCTCTGCGCGGCCTCCTCCTTGGCGTCGAGGAGGCCCTTGCTGACCTGGGCGATGACGACGAAGCCGAGGGCGAGGACCACGGCGAGGGAGATCAGGAGGGTGGCGGCGACCACCCTGAGCTGGATGTTGCGCCGCCAGAGCCGGACAGCCGGAAGCAGCGGCCGGCGTACGAGGCGTACGAACAGCCGCAGCACGGGGCTGCCGGCCGCTCCGTCGTGGAACAGCCGGCCGCCCCGCAGCGCTCCCCAGCGGGAGCCGCCCCGGGGCCTGCCGGGCTGCATGTCAGCTGGGTCCGGCCTTGTAGCCGACACCGCGCACCGTCACGACGATCTCGGGGCGCTCCGGGTCCTTCTCGACCTTGGAGCGCAGTCGCTGGACGTGCACGTTGACCAGGCGGGTGTCCGCCGCGTGGCGGTAGCCCCAGACCTGTTCCAGCAGCACCTCGCGGGTGAAGACCTGCCAGGGCTTGCGGGCGAGTGCGACCAGCAGGTCGAATTCGAGCGGGGTCAGCGCGATGGAGGCGCCGTCCCGCTTGACCGAGTGCCCGGCCACGTCGATGACCAGGTCACCTATGGCCAGCTGCTCGGGGGCCGGCTCTTCCGAGCGGCGCAGGCGGGCGCGGATGCGGGCCACCAGCTCCTTCGGCTTGAACGGCTTGACGATGTAGTCGTCGGCCCCGGATTCCAGGCCCACCACCACGTCCACGGTGTCGCTCTTGGCGGTGAGCATGACGATCGGTACGCCGGACTCGGCGCGGATCAGCCTGCACACCTCTATGCCGTCCCGTCCGGGCAGCATGAGGTCCAGCAGGACCAGATCCGGCTTCGCCTCCCGGAAGGCAGCCAGTGCCTTGTCACCGTCCGCTACGAACGACGGCTCGAAACCTTCTCCCCGCAGCACAATGCCGAGCATCTCGGCCAGCGCGGTGTCGTCGTCGACGACAAGGACGCGTCCCTTCATGGTTGACATCATCCCATTAGCTAATCGTTACCTGGCGGTGAGCTGTCCCACAGCCAAAGGGCTGGAAATCGCCCCTCGGACCTGCGTGCGTTTGCGCGTGGACTTCCGCGTGGCCATCCACGTGGAGTTCTGCTTGGAGATCAAGGCGCCCAGTGTGCCCCGGATCCGCACGACAAATGAAGGTGCGGACGGCCCGGGATCCAGGGGACGCCTGGTCCGTTCGAGGTTGTCACATGGCACGATGGCAGCCGGACCAAGCGCCCCGCACTCTGCAGTGCACGTGAAGGAGCGACGATGAACGACTCTCCGGGCTGGGCTACGCCCGGATCCTCCCCGTCCGACGGTGAGGGCTCCCACGGTACGCAGCCACCCGCGCAGCCTTCCGGTGGCGACCCCAAGTGGTCCGCCGAGCAGCCGCCGCCCGGCCAGTGGTCGAGCCCGGCCGCGGGCCAGAACCCGCCGCCCCAGCCCGGCCAGCAGCCGCCCGCGCCGCCGCAGCCCCAGCAGGGCTGGGGCTCGTACGGCGCCGGTCCCGGCGGCGGCTACCCGCAGCCCGGCCAGGGCGGCCACCCCGGCTACTGGGGCAACCACGTCCCGGCGGCGAAGCCCGGCGTGATCCCGCTGCGCCCGCTGGGTCTGGGCGAGATCCTGGACGGCGCGGTCACCACCATGCGCAAGCACTGGCGTTCGGTACTGCCGATCACCCTGGTCGTGGCCGTCGTCGTGCAGCTGGCCACTCTGCTCACGCAGAAGTTCGCGTTCAGCGGGCTCAACCTCGACCCGTCGGCCGGAGCTCCCGTCCAGGACCAGCTGAACGCCCTCGGTACCGGCCTGGCCGTGAACCTGGTGGACGCGTTCATCCAGCTCGTCGGCGGCCTCGTGGCCGCCGCGATGCTCACCATGATCTTCAGCCGTGCCGTACTGGGCCAGTCCTCCTCGGTGGGGGCCGCCTGGCGCGAGTCCCGTTCGCAGCTGCTGCGGCTCTTCGGCCTGACCGTGCTCCTGGGTCTGGGCTGGGTGGTCCTGCTGGTCGTGCTGATCCTGCCCGGCGTCTTCGCCGAGAGCGTGGGCTTCGCCATCCTCGGCGGTGCCGTGGCCATCGGGCTGGGTATCTGGCTGTGGATCAAGTTCGCGCTGGCCTCGCCCGCGCTGATGCTGGAGAAGACCAGCGTCCTCAAGTCGCTCTCCCGCTCCTCGAAGCTGGTCAAGGGCTCCTGGTGGCGCGTCCTGGGCATCACCCTCGTCACCGGCCTCATCACCGGCATCGTCGCGGGGATCATCGTCCTGCCGCTGACGCTGCTGGGTGCGGGCCTGTTCGGCGGCGGCCTCGAAGGCCTCTCCGACGGCACCGGAACCACCAGCTGGGGCTTCCTGATCCTCTCGGGCATCGGCGGGATCATCGCCCTGACGATCACCCTGCCCATGCAGTCGGGCGTCACCGTCCTGCTCTACGTCGACCAGCGCATCCGGCGCGAGGCCCTCGACCTGGAGCTCGCGCGGGCCGCCGGCATCCAGAACTACGGCACGGGCGCCGCGGCGCCGCCCACCGGAGGCTGACCGCGGATGAGGGGCACGGGGGGCCTGCTCGCAGCGACGACAACGGCCGCGACGGCGGCCGCATCGCCATCGGCATCGCCTGCACCACCGGTCTCGGTCGGGCGTGACGCCGCCCGCGAGGCGGCCGCGCAGGAGCTGTCCAAGCCGATGTACCACCAGAACGATCCCGGGCTCTTCCAGCGCGCCCTGGACTGGTTCTGGGACAAGGTCGGGAGCCTCTTCGACCATGCCTCGGCCTCGACCCCCGGCGGAGCCCTGGGACTGGTGGCCGTCGCCGTGTTCGCCGTCCTCGTCGTCGCCGCCCTGTGGTGGCGGCTCGGCGCCCCGAAGCGGGCCGCCGGCACTGCGGGCACCCTCTTCGACGACGGCGTCCGCAGCGCGGCCGACCACCGCACGACCGCCGAGGCGCTGGCCGCCGAAGGCCGCTGGAACGAGGCCGTCCAGGAGCGCATGCGCGCCGTTGTCCGCTCCCTGGAGGAGCGCACCCTCCTGGACCCCCGCCCCGGCCGCACGGCCGACGAGGCGGCCACCGAAGCCGCCGTGTCCCTCCCGGCCCACGAGGCCGCCCTGCGCGCCGCGGCCCGCACCTTCGACGAGGTCACCTACGGCGCGCGTCCGGCCAACGAGGCCATGTACGCCACCCTGCGCGACCTGGACCTGGACCTGACCCGCACGAAGCCGCTCCTGACAGGCCCCACCCCATGACCCGCCCCCAGGACCCCAGCGTCCCGCCCGCCCCCGCCGCGACCGCCTGGGCCGAAGCCTCCGCAGCCGCCCCCGGCACGGACGCAGCCCCCGCGGGCGCGCCCGCCGCGGCCGCGGCGACCGCCGCCGCACCCCTGACCCCCGGCGTCCTGTGGACCCGCGCCCGCGGCTTCCTCATCGCGCTCGCCCTGCTCCTCACCGCCGGCCTGGTCCTGGCCGCCATGAACTCCGGCGCCCGGCACGGATATCTGGACCCCCGCTCCGCCGACCCCTTCGGCAGCCGGGCCGTGGCCGAACTGCTCAAGGACCACGGGGTCGACACCCGCGTCGTGACCACCGCCGACGCGGCCGCCGACGCGGCCGGACCCGACACCACCCTGCTGGTCACCGATCCCGACCGGCTCGAAGACAGCCGGCTGCGCGCGATCCGGTCCGCCATGGACCTCTCCGGCGGCCGCACCGTACTGCTCGCCCCGAGCACCCTCAGCCTCCCCGCCCTGGCCCCCGGCACCCGCTCCCGGCCCGACGGGCACGGCGAGGAAACCGACCTCGACCCGGGCTGCGCACTGCCCGCAGCCGCGTCCGCGGGCCGCGCCACGACCGGCGGCGGCTACCACTACACCACCAACACCCCCAAGGCCACCGCCTGTTACCCCAGCGACGGCCACCCCACGCTCCTCGTCCTGCCGAGCTCCACCCGCGGCGGGGACACCGTCCTCATGGGCTCCGAGCGCATCTTCCTCAACAACGCCCTCGCCAAGGAGGGCAACGCCTCCCTCGCGCTCCAACTCCTCGGCACCCGGCCCCACCTGGTCTGGTACATGCCCTCGCTCGCCGACTCCGACCCGGACGACGCCGAGGCCCAGGACAAGAGCTTCCTCGAACTGATCCCCGCGGGCTGGAGCTGGGCCCTGCTCCAGCTCTTCCTCGCCGCCGCCGTCGCCGCCCTCTGGCGCGCCCGGCGCCTCGGCCCGCTCGTCACCGAACGGCTGCCCGTCCTGGTCCCCGCCTCCGAGGCCACCCAGGGCCGCGCCCGCCTCTACCACAAGGCCGGAGCCCGCGACCGCGCCGCCACCGTGCTGCGCGCCGCCTCCCGCGAACGCCTGGCCGCACTGGTCGGCGTACCGGCATCCCAGGCCCACGACCCCGTCTCCCTCGTGCCCGCCGTCTCCGCCCGCCTCACCGACGGCTCGCACGACCTCCACTCCCTGCTCTTCGGCACCACCCCCACCAACGACGCGGCGCTCATCGCGCTCGCCGACCAACTCGACGCCCTCGAAAGAGAGGTCCGCTCCTCATGACGGCCACCACGGACAGCAGCGCCCGCTCCGCACTGGAGGCGCTCCGCACCGAGATCGGAAAGGCCGTGGTCGGCCAGGACTCCGCCGTCACCGGTCTCGTCGTAGCGCTCCTGTGCCGCGGCCACGTCCTCCTCGAAGGCGTCCCCGGCGTAGCCAAGACCCTCCTCGTACGGGCCCTCGCCGCCTCCCTCGAACTCGACACCAAGCGCGTCCAGTTCACCCCCGACCTGATGCCGAGCGACGTCACGGGCTCGCTGGTCTACGACGCCCGCACCGCCGAGTTCTCCTTCCAGAACGGCCCGGTCTTCACCAACCTCCTCCTCGCGGACGAGATCAACCGCACGCCTCCGAAGACCCAGTCCTCCCTCCTCGAAGCGATGGAGGAACGCCAGGTCACCGTCGACGGCGTCCCGCGCATGCTCCCCGAGCCGTTCCTCGTCGCCGCCACGATGAACCCGGTCGAGTACGAGGGCACGTACCCCCTCCCCGAGGCCCAGCTCGACCGCTTCCTCCTCAAGCTCACCGTGCCGCTGCCCTCCCGCGAGGACGAGATCGGCGTACTCACCCGCCACGCCGCCGGGTTCAACCCGCGCGACCTGCACTCCGCCGGCCTCCGCCCGGTCGCGGGCGTCGCCGAACTCGAAGCCGCCCGCAAGGCCGTCGAGGCCACCAGCGTCTCCCCGGAGATCGCCGCGTACGTCGTCGACATCTGCCGCGCCACCCGCGAATCGCCCTCGCTCACCCTCGGCGTGTCCCCCCGCGGCGCGACCGCGCTGCTGGCGACCGCCCGCGCCTGGGCCTGGCTCGTCGGACGCGACTACGTCACCCCCGACGACGTGAAGGCCCTGGCCCTGCCCACCCTGCGCCACCGCGTCCAGCTGCGCCCCGAGGCCGAGATGGAGGGCGTCACGGCCGACGCGGTCATCACCGCGATCCTCTCCCACGTCCCCGTACCGCGCTGATGGCGTTCACCGGACGCGCCGCCCTCCTGGCGGCCCTCGGCAGCCTCCCCGTCGGCATCCTCGAACCGAGCTGGACGGGGATCCTGGCGGTCAACGCCCCCCTCGCCCTGGCCTGCGCGGTCGACTACGCCCTCGCGGCGCCCGTCCGCACGCTCCGGCTGACCCGCTCCGGCGACACCTCGGTGCGCCTCGGCGAGTCCGCCGACGTGCACCTGACCGTCACCAACCCCTCCCCGCGCCCCCTGCGCGCCCGGATCCGCGACGCATGGCCCCCCAGCAGCTGGGTGCCCGGCACCGAAGTCGACGCCTCCCGCCACACGTTGACGGTCCCCGCGGGCGAACGCCGCCTCCTGACCACCCGCCTGCGGCCCACCCGCCGCGGCGACCGCCGGGCCGACCGCGTCACGATCCGCTCCTACGGCCCGCTCGGCCTCCTGGCCCGCCAGGGCAACCACACCGTCCCGTGGACGGTCCGCGTCCTGCCACCTTTCGCCAGCCGCAAGCACCTGCCCTCACGCCTGGCCCGACTGCGCGAACTCGACGGCCGCACCAGCGTCCTGACGCGCGGTGAGGGCACGGAGTTCGACAGCCTGCGCGACTACGTACCCGGCGACGACACCCGTTCCATCGACTGGCGGGCCACCGCCCGCCAGCAGAAGGTGGCCGTCCGCACCTGGCGTCCCGAACGGGACCGCCACATCCTCATCTGCCTCGACACCGGCCGCACCTCGGCCGGCCGCGTCGGCGACGCCCCCCGCCTGGACTCGGCGATGGACGCCGCCCTGCTCCTGACGGCCCTGGCCACCCGCGCCGGCGACCGCGTGGACCTGCTGGCCCACGACCGCCGCACCCGCGCCCAGGTCCAGGCCCGCTCGGCCGCCGACACCCTGCCGGCCTTCGTCAACGCCATGGCCACCCTGGAACCTGAGCTCGTCGAGACCGACTCCCGCACCCTGGTCTCCACCATCCTGCGCAGCGCCCCGCGCCGCTCCCTGGTGGTCCTCCTGACCAGCCTGGACGCGGCCGCCGTGGAAGAGGGCCTCCTGCCGGTCCTCCCCCGCCTCACGCAGCGCCACACCGTCGTGCTGGCCTCGGTCGCGGACCCGCACATCGCGCGGATGAGCACGTCCCGCTCCACGATCGAAGCGGTCTACGAAGCCGCCGCCGCCACCCAGTCCCAGTCGGCCCGCCGCCGCACGGCGGACCAGCTCACCCGCCACGGCGTCCACGTGGTCGACGCCACCCCCGAAACCCTGGCCCCGGCCCTGGCCGACGCCTACCTGGCCCTCAAGGCCGCAGGCCGGCTGTAACCTCCGCGTTCACGCCCGGCTGGATACGCTGGTCGAGGTATCCACCAGGAGGACACAATGGCCGACCTCACCCCCGAGCAGATGCGCCGCATGCACGACTTCGCGGAGCACCTCGCGGAGCTGGCCGAACATCAAGAAGACCAGTGGAAGGTGCAGACCACCGACGGTCAGATCGTCCTCACGATGATGAGCCCCACAGCTCCCCACGGGTTGAACGTGGTACGACTGCGCCGCCAGATCGAGGCGCAGACTCCCGAGATCATGGCCCTCAACGACACGAACATGGGTGATCCGATCACGGGACTGACCAAGGTCCCGGACCTCATGGTCATCGCGGAAGAGGACACCGATGACACGGCGAAGGTCGTCAACGCACGCGATGTCCTCATGGTCGTGGAGGTCGTCTCCCGCACGAATTCCCTCACCGACATCCGCGACAAGCTGCACGACTACCCGAGGATGGGGGTCCCGCTCTACGTCGTCGTGGACCCCCGGAAGGACAAGAAGACCGTCACGGTACACAGCGACCCCTCGTCCGGCCCCGACGGCATCCGTTACCGCAAGAGCGTCCCCTACGCCTTCGGGGACACAGTCACCGCCGGCCAATGGACGCTCGACACGAACAGCCTCAAGAGCTACCCCGCTGACTGGTGACGAAGCGGGGCCGCGTCCCGCGCGGAACAGCCCCTGAACGCAGAAAAGCCCCGTACCAGTTCCCTGGTACGGGGCTCTCTACAATGATTGTTCGGCGGCGTCCTACTCTCCCACAGGGTCCCCCCTGCAGTACCATCGGCGCTGAAAGGCTTAGCTTCCGGGTTCGGAATGTAAACCGGGCGTTTCCCTAACGCTATGACCACCGAAACACTATGAAGTTAACCAACCGGATATGAACACAGTTCGTTACTTCAGAACTAACACAGTGGACGCGAGCAACTGAGGACAAGCCCTCGGCCTATTAGTACCAGTCAGCTCCACCCGTTACCGGGCTTCCACATCTGGCCTATCAACCCAGTCGTCTACTGGGAGCCTTACCCTCTCAAGGAGGTGGGAATACTCATCTTGAAGCAGGCTTCCCGCTTAGATGCTTTCAGCGGTTATCCCTCCCGAACGTAGCCAACCAGCCATGCCCTTGGCAGGACAACTGGCACACCAGAGGTTCGTCCGTCCCGGTCCTCTCGTACTAGGGACAGCCCTTCTCAATATTCCTACGCGCACAGCGGATAGGGACCGAACTGTCTCACGACGTTCTAAACCCAGCTCGCGTACCGCTTTAATGGGCGAACAGCCCAACCCTTGGGACCGACTCCAGCCCCAGGATGCGACGAGCCGACATCGAGGTGCCAAACCATCCCGTCGATATGGACTCTTGGGGAAGATCAGCCTGTTATCCCCGGGGTACCTTTTATCCGTTGAGCGACGGCGCTTCCACAAGCCACCGCCGGATCACTAGTCCCGACTTTCGTCCCTGCTCGACCCGTCGGTCTCACAGTCAAGCTCCCTTGTGCACTTACACTCAACACCTGATTGCCAACCAGGCTGAGGGAACCTTTGGGCGCCTCCGTTACTTTTTGGGAGGCAACCGCCCCAGTTAAACTACCCATCAGACACTGTCCCTGATCCGGATCACGGACCGAGGTTAGACATCCAGCACGACCAGAGTGGTATTTCAACGGCGACTCCACCATGACTGGCGTCACAGCTTCAAAGTCTCCCACCTATCCTACACAAGCCGAACCGAACACCAATATCAAACTATAGTAAAGGTCCCGGGGTCTTTCCGTCCTGCTGCGCGAAACGAGCATCTTTACTCGTAGTGCAATTTCACCGGGCCTATGGTTGAGACAGTCGAGAAGTCGTTACGCCATTCGTGCAGGTCGGAACTTACCCGACAAGGAATTTCGCTACCTTAGGATGGTTATAGTTACCACCGCCGTTTACTGGCGCTTAAGTTCTCAGCTTCGCCACACCGAAATGTGACTAACCGGTCCCCTTAACGTTCCAGCACCGGGCAGGCGTCAGTCCGTATACATCGCCTTACGGCTTCGCACGGACCTGTGTTTTTAGTAAACAGTCGCTTCTCGCTGGTCTCTGCGGCCACCCCCAGCTCACGGAGTAAATCCGATCACCAGTGATGGCCCCCCTTCTCCCGAAGTTACGGGGGCATTTTGCCGAGTTCCTTAACCATAGTTCACCCGAACGCCTCGGTATTCTCTACCTGACCACCTGAGTCGGTTTAGGGTACGGGCCGCCATGAAACTCGCTAGAGGCTTTTCTCGACAGCATAGGATCATCCACTTCACCACAATCGGCTCGGCATCAGGTCTCAGCCTTATATGAGGGACGGATTTGCCTACCCCTCGGCCTACACCCTTACCCCGGGACTACCACCGCCCGGGCTGGACTACCTTCCTGCGTCACCCCATCGCTTACCTACTACAAGTCTGGTTCGTCGGCTCCACCACTTTCCTTTCCCCGAAGGGTCCGGAACGGCTTCACGGACTTAGCATCGCCTGATTCGATATTGGGCGTTTCAAAGCGGGTACCGGAATATCAACCGGTTGTCCATCGACTACGCCTGTCGGCCTCGCCTTAGGTCCCGACTTACCCTGGGCAGATCAGCTTGACCCAGGAACCCTTAGTCAATCGGCGCACACGTTTCTCACGTGTGTATCGCTACTCATGCCTGCATTCTCACTCGTGAACCGTCCACAACTAGCTTCCGCTGCTGCTTCACCCGGCACACGACGCTCCCCTACCCATCACAGCGGGCGTTGGCCCTATTGCTGCAATGACACGACTTCGGCGGTACGCTTGAGCCCCGCTACATTGTCGGCGCGGAATCACTTGACCAGTGAGCTATTACGCACTCT
The DNA here is from genome assembly GCF_041434015.1 of Streptomyces sp. NBC_00454. Taxonomy (GTDB): domain Bacteria; phylum Actinomycetota; class Actinomycetes; order Streptomycetales; family Streptomycetaceae; genus Streptomyces. The sequence continues at coordinate 2,954,639 of NZ_CP107907.1, forward strand.
TTCAAGGGTGGCTGCTTCTAAGCCAACCTCCTGGTTGTCTCTGCGACTCCACATCCTTTCCCACTTAGCGTACGCTTAGGGGCCTTAGTCGATGCTCTGGGCTGTTTCCCTCTCGACCATGGAGCTTATCCCCCACAGTCTCACTGCCACGCTCTCACTTACCGGCATTCGGAGTTTGGCTAAGGTCAGTAACCCGGTAGGGCCCATCGCCTATCCAGTGCTCTACCTCCGGCAAGAAACACGTGACGCTGCACCTAAATGCATTTCGGGGAGAACCAGCTATCACGGAGTTTGATTGGCCTTTCACCCCTAACCACAGGTCATCCCCCAGGTTTTCAACCCTGGTGGGTTCGGTCCTCCACGAAGTCTTACCTCCGCTTCAACCTGCCCATGGCTAGATCACTCCGCTTCGGGTCTAGAGCGTGCAACTCAATCGCCCTATTCGGACTCGCTTTCGCTACGGCTTCCCCACACGGGTTAACCTCGCTACACACCGCTAACTCGCAGGCTCATTCTTCAAAAGGCACGCAGTCACGACCGTTATTCCGAAGAATAACGGCGACGCTCCCACGGCTTGTAGGCACACGGTTTCAGGTACTATTTCACTCCGCTCCCGCGGTACTTTTCACCATTCCCTCACGGTACTATCCGCTATCGGTCACCAGGGAATATTTAGGCTTAGCGGGTGGTCCCGCCAGATTCACACGGGATTTCTCGGGCCCCGTGCTACTTGGGAGATTCTTAAGCAAGCCGCTGATGTTTCGTCTACGGGGGTCTTACCCTCTACGCCGGACCTTTCGCATGTCCTTCGACTACATCAACGGTTTCTGACTCGCCGACCGGCCGGCAGACCGATCAAAAGAATTCCCACAACCCCGCATGCGCAACCCCTGCCGGGTATCACACGCATACGGTTTGGCCTGATCCGGTTTCGCTCGCCACTACTCCCGGAATCACGGTTGTTTTCTCTTCCTGCGGGTACTGAGATGTTTCACTTCCCCGCGTTCCCTCCACACTGCCTATGTGTTCAGCAGTGGGTGACAGCCCATGACGACTGCCGGGTTTCCCCATTCGGACACCCCCGGATCAAAGCTCAGTTGGCAGCTCCCCGGGGCCTATCGCGGCCTCTCACGTCCTTCATCGGTTCCTGGTGCCAAGGCATCCACCGTGCGCCCTTAAAAACTTGGCCTACAGATGCTCGCGTCCACTGTGTAGTTCTCAAGCAACGACCAGCCACCCATCACCCCACCAGACAAGCAGGCGAGTTCACTGGGGCCGGCATCGCAGAAGGCATGACCTTACGGCCGTACCCTCAGATACCCAACAACGTGCCAAGCACCAGACCTCTTCCGGATCCTCTTTCCACGCCGAAGCAGTACTTGAGAACCATCAGATCATCTGGTGCCAACTAATCAACGTTCCACCCTGAGCTGACCGTGCAGAACGTTTGTCTGCAATCGGTACTGTGCTCCTTAGAAAGGAGGTGATCCAGCCGCACCTTCCGGTACGGCTACCTTGTTACGACTTCGTCCCAATCGCCAGTCCCACCTTCGACAGCTCCCTCCCTTACGGGTTGGGCCACCGGCTTCGGGTGTTACCGACTTTCGTGACGTGACGGGCGGTGTGTACAAGGCCCGGGAACGTATTCACCGCAGCAATGCTGATCTGCGATTACTAGCAACTCCGACTTCATGGGGTCGAGTTGCAGACCCCAATCCGAACTGAGACCGGCTTTTTGAGATTCGCTCCACCTCACGGTATCGCAGCTCATTGTACCGGCCATTGTAGCACGTGTGCAGCCCAAGACATAAGGGGCATGATGACTTGACGTCGTCCCCACCTTCCTCCGAGTTGACCCCGGCGGTCTCCTGTGAGTCCCCATCACCCCGAAGGGCATGCTGGCAACACAGGACAAGGGTTGCGCTCGTTGCGGGACTTAACCCAACATCTCACGACACGAGCTGACGACAGCCATGCACCACCTGTATACCGACCACAAGGGGGGCACTATCTCTAATGCTTTCCGGTATATGTCAAGCCTTGGTAAGGTTCTTCGCGTTGCGTCGAATTAAGCCACATGCTCCGCTGCTTGTGCGGGCCCCCGTCAATTCCTTTGAGTTTTAGCCTTGCGGCCGTACTCCCCAGGCGGGGAACTTAATGCGTTAGCTGCGGCACCGACGACGTGGAATGTCGCCAACACCTAGTTCCCAACGTTTACGGCGTGGACTACCAGGGTATCTAATCCTGTTCGCTCCCCACGCTTTCGCTCCTCAGCGTCAGTAATGGCCCAGAGATCCGCCTTCGCCACCGGTGTTCCTCCTGATATCTGCGCATTTCACCGCTACACCAGGAATTCCGATCTCCCCTACCACACTCTAGCTAGCCCGTATCGAATGCAGACCCGAGGTTAAGCCTCGGGCTTTCACATCCGACGTGACAAGCCGCCTACGAGCTCTTTACGCCCAATAATTCCGGACAACGCTTGCGCCCTACGTATTACCGCGGCTGCTGGCACGTAGTTAGCCGGCGCTTCTTCTGCAGGTACCGTCACTTTCGCTTCTTCCCTGCTGAAAGAGGTTTACAACCCGAAGGCCGTCATCCCTCACGCGGCGTCGCTGCATCAGGCTTTCGCCCATTGTGCAATATTCCCCACTGCTGCCTCCCGTAGGAGTCTGGGCCGTGTCTCAGTCCCAGTGTGGCCGGTCGCCCTCTCAGGCCGGCTACCCGTCGTCGCCTTGGTGGGCCATTACCCCACCAACAAGCTGATAGGCCGCGGGCTCATCCTTCACCGCCGGAGCTTTTAACCCCCGCCCATGCAGGCAGGAGTGTTATCCGGTATTAGACCCCGTTTCCAGGGCTTGTCCCAGAGTGAAGGGCAGATTGCCCACGTGTTACTCACCCGTTCGCCACTAATCCACCCCGAAGGGCTTCATCGTTCGACTTGCATGTGTTAAGCACGCCGCCAGCGTTCGTCCTGAGCCAGGATCAAACTCTCCATGAATGTTTACCCGTAATCGGGTGCACACGCACTTAGAGCGGGACAGTCATGTCGGAATAAGACCGACCGTCCACTGCGTCCTCGCTGTGTAATTGCCTGCAAGCACCACGGCAGAACCGCGACCTCACAGGTCTTTTTTCAAAGGAACCTCATCCACCGAGGTGGACGGGGTATCAACTTTTTGGCGTTGATTTTTGGCACGCTGTTGAGTTCTCAAGGAACGGACGCTTCCTTTGTACTCACCCTCTCGGGCTTTCCTCCGGGCGCTTCCTTCGTTCTGTTCTTGCGTTTCCGACTCTATCAGAGTCAGTCTCGCTTGTTTTCCGCCTTCAAGGTCCTGCGCTTTCGCGCTTTTCCCTTTCCGGCGAGTCCGACTCTATCAGAAGGTTTCCACCGGATTTACCGGCTTCGATTTCCTGAAAGGAGAGTCGAGTGTGCCCTCTTGGAATTCAATTCCGGGGGGCGAGAAAGACTTTAAACCATCGCTGCCGAACTTGTCCAGTTCGAGGCAACCGTTCGAATCTACCTCCCCGCGCGGTCCGTGTCAACGGTCTTTGCGGGACAGAGGAGGAGACTAGCAGCTCAGACGGCTGGAACGCACATCAGGCAGCGGTGGGGAGAGTCGCCGCCCGGTCGGCGAGCTCCACGTCGCCCACCTCGCCCGCACGGGCCGCGCGGCCGCCCAGGACGTAGACGTAGAGCAGGAAGGCCGCCTCGGCCGCCACGCCGATGGCGATGCGGGCCCAGGTGGGCAGGCCGGAGGGGGTGACGAAGCCTTCGATCAGGCCCGAGACGAACAGGACCACGGTCAGGCCCATCGCCATACCGAGGGCGGCGCGGCCCTGTTCCGCCAGGGCCGCGCGGCGGGTGCGCAGGCCCGGGTCGATGACCGTCCAGCCCAGGCGCAGCCCCGTACCGGCGGCGACGAAGACCGCGGTCAGTTCCAGCAGGCCGTGCGGGAGGATCAGGCCGAGGAAGACGTCGAGGCGGTCGGCCGAGGACATCAGGCCGATGCCCACCCCGAGGTTCACCATGTTCTGCCACAGGATGAAGAGCACGGGCAGGCCCAGGAAGGCGCCGAGGACCAGGCACATCGCGGCCGCCTGGGCGTTGTTCGTCCAGACCTGGGCGGCGAAAGAGGCCGCGGGGTGGCTGGAGTAGTACGTCTCGTACTCGCCGCCCGGCTTCGTCATCGCCTTCAGGTCTTCGGGGGCGCCGATGGCGCCCTGGATCTCGGGGTGGGTGGCTATCCACCAGCCGACGAGGACGCCGATCGCCGTGGAGATCAGCGCCGTGGGTATCCACCAGCGGCGGCTGACGTAGACGGCGGCCGGGAAGCCGGCGGTGAAGAAGCGGGCCGCGTCGCGCCAGCCGCCCCGGCGGGCGCCCGTCACCGTGGCGCGGGCGCGAGCCACGAGCTGGGTCAGGCGGCCCGTGAGCATCGGGTCCGGGGTGCTGGACTGGATGAGGGAGAGGTGGGTGGAGGTGCGCTGGTAGAGCGCGACGAGCTCGTCCGCCTCGTCGCCCGTGAGGCGGCGGCCCCGGCCCAGGAGCTGTTCCAGCCGGGCCCACTCGGCCTGGTGCGCTGCCACGAAGACGTCGAGATCCATGCGGTTGGCGCTCCCCTGCCCCTGGTGCTCCGATGAACGGCCCCTGTTTTTCTTACTTCTTCCGTCGTCAGCTTGGCAGACTGGATGCCAAAGGGGCGGGTCAGGTCGGGTGAAGGGTGTGTGGACCGGTGAGTGATCTGGTGACGGGGGACGCGGTCGTCCTGGGGCTGCGGCCCGCGAGGCTGCCGAGCCGGGCGCTGGCGATCATGTTGGACCTGGCCGTCTACGTCGCCGGCTATCTGCTCATCACCCTCGGGCTGACCTTCGCCACCGCCTCGCTGGACGAGGCGGCGCAGGCGGCCGTGGCCGTCTCCTCGTTCATCCTCATCCTCATCGGCGTGCCGATCGCGGTGGAGACGCTGAGCCACGGGCGCTCGCTGGGCAAGCTCGCCTGCGGGCTGCGCGTGGTGCGCGATGACGGCGGGCCGATCCGCTTCCGGCACGCGCTGGTGCGCGGGGCCATGGGGGTCGTCGAGCTGTACATGTTCTTCGGGGCCGTGGCCTGCATCGCTTCGCTGGTTTCCGCGCGGGGGCGGCGGCTGGGCGATGTCTTCGCGGGGACCCTGGTCATCCGGGAGCGGGTGCCCGGGGCCCGGGTGATGCCGGTGCCTCCGCCGCCGCCGTGGCTGGCCGGGCGGTTCGCCGGGCTGGACCTGTCGGGGGTGCCGGACGGGCTGTGGCTGGCGATCCGGCAGTACCTGACGCGGATGAACCAGCTGGATCCGCAGACGGGCGCGACGATGGCGGCGCGGCTGGCGGACGATCTGGTGGCGCGTACGGGGGCGCCCGCGCCCGTCGGGGTGCCGGCTGCCGCGTTCCTGATGGCGGTGGTGCACGAGCGGCAGTCGCGGGATGCGGCGCGGGCCTTCTCGCCGGCCCGTGTTCAGGCGCAGCAGCCGCAGGTCCCGGTGTACGCGCCGGTGCCGGTGGTGGCTCCCGGGCCGCACGGCGGGATGCCGGTCATGCCCGGCGTGCCCGTGGCGGCGCCGCAACCGCCCGTCGTGGCCGCGGTGCCCGCCGTGGCGCCCGTAGCGCCCGTGGGGGCACAGCCGCCGCGTGCCACCGGGTTCGCTCCGCCTGCCTGAGACGGGCTCGGGTACGCCCCCTAGTCCTCGAAGGTCGAGGGCGGGGTTTCCAGGTGTTCGAGCTCGATGCCGGGGGCCGAGAGGACCACGTCTCCGGCGATGTGGATGGTGTGGACCTCGCCGGTGTCCAGGGCGCTGACCTGGTATTCGTCGACCATGAGCGGTCCGCTGTCGGTGGCGTGCTCGGCGCGGCGCAGCAGGGCCCAGGCCTGGTCGACCGTACGGGGTGCCAGGACGGGGTCGGTCAGGGCGAGGAGGCGGACCCGGGTTGCGGGGGCGCCCGGGGTGAGGCGCAGGAGCCGGGTCGTGGCGATGAGGAAGGCCGGGGAGGTGCCGGTGAACCCGGGGGCCTGGACGTTGCCTTCGGTGGCTTCGGCGCCCAGGGGGTCGGTGCGGACCCAGGTGACGCCGTCGATGGCGGCGCCGCGGACCTGCCAGCTGGAGGCGTTGGCTTCGAGGCGGATGGGGCGGCCGAGTTCGTCGATGGCCAGGTCCACGGAGCCGCGGTGGCTGCCGTCGGGCGCGGTGAGCTGGGACACGTAGCGCCAGCCCGAGGAGCCCGGGGCGCAGTGGAAGTGCTCCTCGCCGAGCGGGGTGTGGTCGTGGGTGTCGTGGAGCGAGTAGCGGCCGCGGGGCATCGGGGCGGGTCCTTGCTGTGCGGAGCGGGGTTCGGATCGTGGTTCGGAGCGTCGTTCGGGGCGGGTACGGGGCAGGCCCCCGGCGTGGTGCCGGGGGCCTGCTTCGCGCGGTGTGCCGCTCGGGATCCTCGGGGATCCGGTGGGCTCAGTAGCGGTAGTGGTCGGCCTTGTACGGGCCTTCGACCGGGACGCCGATGTAGGAGGCCTGCTCGGGGCGCAGGGTGGTGAGCTTGACTCCGAGGGCGGCGAGGTGGAGGCGGGCGACCTTCTCGTCGAGGTGCTTGGGGAGCACGTAGACGTCGGTCGGGTACTCGGCCTGCTTGGTGAAGAGCTCGATCTGGGCCAGGGTCTGGTCCGCGAAGGAGTTCGACATCACGAAGGACGGGTGGCCGGTCGCGTTGCCCAGGTTCAGCAGGCGGCCCTCGGACAGCACGATGAGGACCTTGCCGTCGGGGAACTTCCAGGTGTGGACCTGCGGCTTGACCTCGTCCTTGACGATGCCCTCGATCTTCGCGAGACCGGCCATGTCGATCTCGTTGTCGAAGTGGCCGATGTTGCCCACGATCGCCTGGTGCTTCATCTTGGCCATGTCGGAGGCCATGATGATGTCCTTGTTGCCCGTGGTCGTGATGAAGATGTCCGCGGTCTCCACGACGTCGTCGAGGGTGGCGACCTGGTAGCCGTCCATGGCCGCCTGGAGCGCGCAGATCGGGTCGATCTCGGTGATGATCACGCGGGCGCCCTGGCCGCGCAGGGACTCGGCGGAACCCTTGCCGACGTCGCCGTAGCCGCAGACCACGGCGGTCTTGCCGCCGATGAGGACGTCGGTGGCGCGGTTGATGCCGTCGATCAGGGAGTGGCGGCAGCCGTACTTGTTGTCGAACTTCGACTTGGTCACGGCGTCGTTCACGTTGATCGCCGGGAACAGCAGGGAGCCTTCGGCCATCATCTCGTAGAGACGGTGGACACCGGTGGTGGTCTCCTCGGTCACGCCGCGGATCTCGGACGCGAGCTGCGTCCACTTCTGCGGGGCCTCGCCCAGGGTGCGGTTGAGGAGGGTGAGGATGTGGGCGTACTCCTCGGAGTCGGCCGTGGCCGGGTCCGGGGCCGCGCCGACCTTCTCGAACTCGACGCCCTTGTGGACCAGGAGGGTGGCGTCGCCACCGTCGTCGAGGATCATGTTCGGGCCGCCGGTGGGGGTGTTCGGCCAGGTCAGCGCCTGCTCGGTGCACCACCAGTACTCTTCCAGCGTCTCGCCCTTCCAGGCGAAGACGGGGACGCCCTGCGGGTTGTCCACGGTGCCGTTCGGGCCGACCGCGATGGCGGCGGCCGCGTGGTCCTGGGTGGAGAAGATGTTGCAGGAGGCCCAGCGGACGTCGGCGCCGAGGGCGACGAGGGTCTCGATGAGGACGGCGGTCTGCACGGTCATGTGCAGCGAGCCGGTGACGCGGGCGCCGGCCAGGGGCTGGGTCTTGGCGTACTCGGCGCGGATCGACATCAGACCGGGCATCTCGTGCTCGGCGAGGGTGATCTCCTTGCGGCCGAAGACGGCGAGGGAGAGGTCCGCGACCTTGAAGTCGGTGAATGCGGCAGTCATGAAGATGCTGCTCCTGATGATCGAGAGGGTGGGTACGGCTGAGCAGTACACCGTCCGTGGGGGACGACGCACACGGAGCTCAGTCCGTCGGGGGTCCTCTCTCCCCTCGGCCGGTCTCGAAGGACCGCCCGACCGCCATCAGCAGCGACGCCTGACACTGATGACGAATCTACACCGATCGGCGGAGTGAGGTGCCTGGAATCTTGCTCCGTGCAGTGTCCCGGTTTCAGGCCTTCCAGCCGAACACTTCAGGGCCTTTCGGACTTTTACTCCACCCCTGCGGTGGTGGAGGATGCCGGTGGGCCGGGTTGTGAGCGCGGTCCGCATCACGATGGCGTGAGGAGATTTCAGTGACCAGTCCGGCAGGCCCTCCTGGCGACGGGGGCACGAGCGGGCCGAAGCCCGTGAAATTGGTGGCCGTCACCGCGTGCCCCACGGGGATCGCGCACACCTACATGGCCGCCGAGAAGCTCCAGCAGGCCGCCGACCGCCTCGGCATTTCGATGAAGGTGGAGACCCAGGGCTCGATCGGGGCCGAGAACGTCCTCACTGACAACGATGTCAGAGAGGCGGACGGCGTCATCATCGCCGCCGACAAGGAAGTGGACCTCGAGCGCTTCGCCGGCAAGCGGGTCCTGTCCACGGGCGTCGCGGACGGCATCCACAGGCCGGAGGAGCTCTTCGAGCGCGTGCGCAGCGCGCCGGTGCAGGCCGGGACCTCGGCGGCCCCGGGCAGCGGTGGCGGCGGTGGCGGCGGCAGGCAGCGCAGCCAGGCGTACAAGGCGCTGATGAACGGCGTCTCCCACATGATCCCCTTCGTGGTCGTGGGCGGTCTGCTGCTCGCCGTGTCGCTGTCCCTGGGCGGGCACGCGGACTCCAAGGGCGGGCTGGTCATTCCCGAGGGAACCTTCTGGTTCTACGTGAACGCCCTGGGCGTGACCGGCTTCAAGCTGATGCTGCCGATCTTCTCCGGCTACATCGCCTACGCGCTCGGTGACCGGCCGGCCCTCGTACCCGGCATGATCGGCGGTTTCCTCGCCGCCGACGCCGTCAACATCTACGGGGCCGAGGCGAACGCGGGCTTCCTGGGCGCCATCGCGACGGGCTTCCTCGCGGGCTATCTGGTCGTGTGGATCAAGAAGGCCAAGGTCCCCAAGGTCATCCAGCCGATCATGCCGATCATCGTGATCCCGATCCTGTCGACCCTGGCCCTGGGCCTGCTCTACATCTACGTGATCGGGCAGCCCATCTCCTGGCTGTTCACGCACCTGACCAGCTGGCTGAACGGGATGACCGGCTCCAGCGCGATCGTGCTCGGCACCATCATCGGCCTGATGATCGCCTTCGACATGGGCGGTCCGGTCAACAAGACCGCGTTCCTCGTCGCGGTCGGCCTCATCGGCACCAACAACCACGTCATGGGCATGGCCGCGGCGGCCATCCCGGTCATGCCGCTCGGCCAGGGCCTGGCCACGCTGCTGCGCCGCAAGCTCTACAGCGACGAGGAACGGGAGACCGGCCTCGCCGCCCTGTTCATGGGCTTCTTCGGAATCTCCGAGGGAGCGATCCCCTTCGCGGCCGCCCGGCCGGCCCAGGTCATCCCGGCGAACATGCTCGGTGGCGCGGTGGCCGGTGCGATCGCCGGTGTGGCCGGGGTCCAGGACTCCGTGCCGCACGGCGGTCCGATCGTCTCGCTGTTCGGTGCGATCAGCGGGGTCGCGATGTTCTTCGTCGCCATCGCCGCCGGTGCCGTCGTGACGGCGCTGACCACCAACGCGCTGATCGAGTTCAAGCAGCGCCGGGACGGCGCGCCGGCCGGGCCGTCGGTGCTCGCGCCGGAGCCGGCCCTGGTCGGGGCCGGCGTGGGCGCGGGTGTGGGTGCGGGTGCCGGTACGGCCGTACGGAGCCGGGCCGCGGCTCCCGTCGCCACCGCCGGGGCCGGGAAGCCGGAGGTGCTGTCCGGGTACCTGACCGCGCAGACCGTCAAGACCGAGCTGGCCTCGGACTCCAAGGGGGCGGCGATCCGCGAGATGGCGGAGATGCTGGCCACCACCGGCAACGTCCGCGACGTGGACGAGCTCGTACGGGTCGCCCTGGCCCGGGAGGCGCAGGGCACGACGGGTCTCGGCGAATCGATCGCGATCCCGCACGCCAAGACGGACGCGGTGACCCGCCCGACGGTGGGCTTCGCCCGGTCCGACGAGGGCATCGAGTGGGGTGCGCTGGACGGGACGAAGGCCCGGCTGGTGTTCATGATCTCGGTGCCGGAGGCGGCCGCCGGGGACGAGCACCTGCGGATCCTGGCGCTCCTGTCGCGCAAGCTGATGGACACCGGCTTCCGGGAGCGGCTGCAGTCCGCGCCGGACGAGGCCGCGATCCTGGACGTGCTGCGCGAGATCCAGTAGCCGCCGCCCGGCAAGCGCCGTAACCGGATACGGCAGAGGCCCCCCTGCGAAGGTGCAGGGGGGCCTCTCCGTGTCCGGTTGCGGTGCGCGCGGCGCGGGCTCAGTGGCCCGGGTTGGTGCCCTTCGCCGCGGCCTCGGCGTTGAAGATGTCGGGCTCCAGGTAGATCACGCGGGCGATCGGGACCGCCGCGCGGATGCGGGCCTCGGCGGCGTTGATGGCGTTGGCCACCTCGGTCGCCGTGTCGTCGCTCTGGACGGCGATCTTCGCGGCGACGAGGAGTTCCTCGGGGCCCAGGTGCAGGGTGCGCATGTGGATGACCCCGGTGACGGTGTCCCCGTCGACGACGGCGGCCTTGATCTTGTCGACCTCTTCGGTTCCGGCGGCCTCGCCGAGCAGCAGGGACTTGGTCTCGGCGGCCAGCACGATGGCGATGATGATGAGCAGGACGCCGATGCACAGGGTGCCGATGCCGTCCCAGACTCCGTTGCCGGTCGCCAGGGCGATGCCCACGCCGGCGAGGGCGAGGACCAGGCCGACGAGGGCGCCGAGGTCTTCCAGGAGGACCACGGGGAGCTCGGGGGCCTTGGCGCGCTTGATGAACTGGCCCCAGCTGAGGCTGCCGCGGATCTCGTTCGACTCCTTGATCGCGGTGCGGAAGGAGAAGGACTCCGCGATGATCGCGAAGACGAGGACGCCGATCGGCCAGTACCAGTGCTCGATCTCGTGCGGGTCCCTGATCTTCGAGTAGCCCTCGTAGATGGCGAACATGCCACCGACGGAGAACAGCACGATGGAGACGAGGAAGGCGTAGATGTAGCGCTCGCGGCCGTACCCGAAGGGGTGTTGCGGTGTCGCCTCGCGCTGGGCCTTCTTGCCGCCGAGCAGCAGCAGGCCCTGGTTTCCGGAGTCCGCGAGCGAGTGGACGCTTTCCGCGAGCATCGACGAGGACCCGCTGAAGACGAAGGCCACGAACTTGGCTACAGCGATGGCGAGATTGGCGGCGAGTGCCGCCACGATCGCCTTGGTTCCGCCCGACGCGCTCATGGTTGCGATGTGTCCCTTCCTCGGTGCGGCGCCCCGGTCCGGGACGCCGCGCTACGGCCGCAGATTCTCACAGCCACCTCGAGGGACGGTACGTCAGACCACCACCGTGGCACGGAAGACGGTGCCGGTTTGGGACAGTTCGACCTTTTCGCCCGCCGGTACGAACACCGACTCCCCCGGGGCCAGTGCCAGTTCGCCGGAGACCGGGGAGGTGGCCTTCGGGGAGCCCGCCGTACACAGCAGGATCTGCGGGGCGGTGTCGGGGAGCACCCGGGGGGCGCCGCCGGGGGCCAGGACGAAGCGGGAGAGGCGGAACTCGTCGATGGGGGTCTCGTAGACCTCTTCGCCGTTGCCCTCGGGGCGCATCACTCCCGGGTCGCTGGGCTCGAAGACGACCACCTTCAGCAGCTCCGGGACGTCCACGTGCTTGGGGGTGAGCCCGGCGCGCAGCACGTTGTCGGAGTTGGCGAGCAGTTCGACGCCGAGGCCGTCGATGTAGGCGTGCGGGACTCCGGCGCCGAGGAACATCGCTTCGCCGGGCTGGAGTCGGACGTGGTTGAGCAGCATGGCCGCGATCACGCCCGGGTCGCCCGGGTAGTCGTGGACCAGTGAGGCGTACGGCTCGTACGGGCCCCCGAGCCGTGCCGCGGCGGCCGCGGCCTCGGTGACCGTGCGGGCCATCTCGGTGCGGTCGGCGGTCAGTACTGCGGTGAGCACCTCGCGCAGGGCCGCCTCCTCGGGGTGGGCCCGCAGGAGGTCGACGTAGGGCTTCAGGGAGTTGACGCCGAGGCCCTCCAGGAGCTCGGCGGCCTCCAGCGGCGGGCGGAACCCGCAGAGCCCGTCGAAGGGGGTGATCGCGCAGATCATCTCGGGCTTGTGGTTGGGGTCCTTGTAGTTGCGGTGGCCGGCGTCCATCGGGACACCGCGCCGTTCCTCGTCCTCGTAGCCCTCCTTGGCCTGTGCCAGGTCGGGGTGGACCTGGAGGGAGAGCGGGGCGCCCGCGGCGAGGAGCTTGAGGAGGAAGGGCAGCCGGGGGCCGAACTTGGCGACGGCCGCGGCTCCCAGCTCGCGCTCGGGGTCGGCGGCGATGACGTCCGAGAGGGTGGTCTCGCCGGCGCCCCGGTCGAGGCGGGAGGGTGCGCCCGGGTGGGCGCCCATCCACATCTCGGCCTGGGGTTCACCGGTGGGCTCGACTCCGAGGAGCCGCGGGATCGCGGTGGTGGATCCCCAGGCGTAGGGGCGGATCGTGTTCGTGAGGCGGTCCATCGGTCGTCTTTCCTGGGTGAGAGAGGCACGCGGGCGTGCCTCAGCTGTGTCCCCCGGAGGCCAGCGCCAGGTAGGCGGTGGCGAAATCCGTGACGGCGAGGAGTTCGGCGAGCTGTTCCAACTCGGTGCCCTCCTCCGGTTCGAGCTCGCTGATGGCCGTGTCGTGGCTGAGGGCGAGCTCTCGTGCGGCAGGGGCGGCTGTCAGTCCGCCTGCGGGCCGGTCGCGCAGCAGGACGATGCGTGCGCGAAGGGCCTGCGGTTCTTCCACCCGGTCGCGGAAGAAGTCATCGGGATCGGCGCCGGCGGCGAAGGAGCCGGCGAGCAGGATTCCGTGGGCCGGCAGGGCCTCGGGGAGGTCGGCGGCCAGTGCGGGGCGGCCGGCGAGCTCGGCGAGGGTGGCGGCGAACCGGCGGCCCGCGGGTCCGGCTCCGATGCCCTCGCTCCAGATGAGCGGGAGGGAGTCGGCGAGCTCGGAGGCGAGGGTCTTGGCCGGGTTGGAGTAGGTGGCGATGGCGGGTCCGCAGCGGGCGGCGGTGCGGTCGAGCCGGTCGGCCACGGCTTCCAGGGTGCCGGGGGCGGCGGCGATCAGGCCGACCCGGTCCAGGAGCACCAGCAGCGGGGTGAGCAGGGCCCACAGGGCGCCGGGTCCGGCCGCGGCGGACTCGTCGTACTCCTGGTACGGGGCTTTCGCCATCGGTACCAGGAGCCCGTGCGCCCCGTCCACGGCTTCGCTCAGCGGCGAGCGTTCGGGGGCCACGGCAACGACGGTGGAGCCGCGCCGGTAGGCCTGCTCGGCGAGGACGGCGAGGCCGGGCTCGGTCCCGTCGGTGGTGGCGATGAGCAGCAGGTCGACGGGTCCGGCCCAGCCGGGCAGGGTCCAGCGCAGGGCCCCGGCGGCGTGGGCCACGCCGGTGGGGTGGAGCCTGATGACGGGCGCGGAGGCTCCGGCGAGCGCTCCGAGCAGGTCGGCGACTCCGGTGGCGGCGGTGCCGGGCCCGGCGATGAGGACCGCGCGGGGGCGGCCGTCGGGGCGCAGGTCGCCGAGGCCGGCCTCGGCGGCGTGCCGGGCCGCGGTGCGCACCCGGGCCCCGGCGTCGGCGGCGCCGCGGAGCAGGCCGCGGCGGTCGGCACGGGCGAGATCGTCCGGTGCGTCGAGGAGCGACTCGTCGAGCATTGGCGGCCTCCGGCTATGTCTGTGACGTGACCAGTGGTGAGCGAACCATGGTGGTGACGGAACCAGTCTCAGCGTGTGCGCGGGGTGGCTGTGGCAACCTCAGGCGGGTCGGCGCGCCTCGTCCACCAGGAGCACCGGGATGCCGTCGCGGACCGGGTAGGCGAGGCCGCACTCCCGGCCGCCGGTGCAGATCAGCTCGGGAGCCGTGTCGTCTGCCGACTTGTCCTCGAGGGGAGCGTGGCAGGCGGGGCAGGCGAGGATCTCCAGGAGACCGGCTTCGAGCGGCATGGTGCGCTTCCCTTCGGGATACGGATGGGCCAGGTCAGCGTACCGCCGAGTCATCTGCGGTGCGGGCCGGGAGTGTCGGTGCGGCGCCGTTGCCGAGGGCTCTGCCCCCGGACCCCCGCGCCTCAAACGCCGGCGGGGCTGAATCTGCCCCTCGGGCGAACCCCGCCGGCGTTCGGCGTCATGCCCGGATGAGGGCCAGCGCCTCGTCGCGGACCTTGGCGAGGGTCGCGGAGTCGCGGGCCTCCACGTTCAGGCGCAGCAGCGGCTCGGTGTTGGAGGCGCGTACGTTGAACCACCAGTCGGTGCTCGTCACTGTGAGCCCGTCGAGTTCATCCAGGGTGACGTCCTCCTGGCCGCCGTATGTCTCCTTGACGGCGGCCAGGCGTGCGGCCTGGTCGGCGACCGTGGAGTTGATCTCGCCGGAGCCCGCGTAGCGGTCGTAGGAGGAGACCAGGTCCGAGAGGGGGCCGTCCTGGCCGCCGAGGGCCGCGAGGACGTGGAGCGCGGCGAGCATGCCGGTGTCCGCGTTCCAGAAGTCCTTGAAGTAGTAGTGCGCGGAGTGCTCGCCGCCGAAGATGGCGCCCGTCCTGGCCATCTCCTCCTTGATGAAGGAGTGGCCGACGCGGGTGCGGACGGGGGTTCCGCCGTGTTCGCGGACGACCTCGGGTACGGACCAGGAGGTGATCAGGTTGTGGATCACGGTGCCCGTGCCGCCGTTGCGGGCCAGCTCGCGGGCGGCGACCAGGGCGGTGATGGCGGACGGGGAGACGCCCTCGCCGCGCTCGTCGACGATGAAGCAGCGGTCGGCGTCGCCGTCGAAGGCGATGCCGAGGTCGGCTCCTTCGGCCTTCACGCGGGCCTGGAGGTCGACGATGTTCTTCGGGTCGAGGGGGTTGGCCTCGTGGTGGGGGAAGGTCCCGTCCAGTTCGAAGTACATGGGGACGAGGTCCAGCGGGAGGCCGGCGAAGACGGTGGGGACGGTGTGGCCGCCCATGCCGTTGCCCGCGTCGACGACGACCTTGAGCGGGCGGATGGCGGCGAGGTCCACCAGGCCCTTGAGGTGCGCGGCGTAGCCGGTGAGGGTGTCCTGCTCGGTGACGGTGCCCGGGACGGTGCCGGCGGGGATCGCGGGGGCGCCCTCGTCGCTCCACTTCTCCGCGAGCTCGCGGATGGTGGACAGGCCGGTGTCCTGGCCGACCGGGGCGGCGCCGGCGCGGCAGAGCTTGATGCCGTTGTACTGGGCCGGGTTGTGGGAGGCCGTGAACATGGCGCCGGGCAGGTTCAGCTTGCCGGAGGCGTAGTACAGCTGGTCGGTGGAGCACAGCCCGATCAGGGTGACGTCCACGCCGCGGGCTGCTGCGCCGCGGGCGAAGGCGCCGGACAGGGCGGGCGAGGAGGGCCGCATGTCGTGGCCGATGACGATCGCGCTCGCGCCGGTGACCTCGACGAACGCGGCACCGAACAGTTCGGCCAGGGGCTCGTCCCACTCGTCCGGCACGACGCCCCGTACGTCGTACGCCTTGACGATGTTCGATAGATCGGTGGCCACTGACTGCCCTCCTGAGGGTGATGTGCGGTGGGGCAAACCTACCGTGGACACCTGGCCGCCAGTCGGGCGATTCGAACAGTCGAGGGACCGGCTCAGGAGTCCGGCGAGCGCAGCACGCGCAGGTGCCCGCGCCGGGTTTCGCCCGTGGTGGGTCCGCCCTGCCCCGCGGCGCCGCGGGCTTCGGCCGTGCGCTCCGGGGGGCGGGCGGCTTCGCGTACGGCGTTGGCGAGGGCTTCGAGGTCGTCGCCGGTGGGGCGCGAGGGCGGGGAACCGTCGGTGAGACGCACGACGTCCCAGCCGCGCGGGGCGGTCATGCGCTCCGAATGCTCGGCGCACAGGTCGTAGCAGTGGGGTTCGGCGTAGGTGGCGAGCGGGCCGAGAACTGCGGTCGAATCGGCGTAGACGTACGTCAGTGTCGCGACGGCAGGGCGGCCGCACGCAGTGCGCGAACAGCGACGTACAAGGCTCACGACGTTGGACGGTACCGCACTCTTGACCGGGCCGCGACGACTCTCCCCCCGGCCGCTCCCCCGTGTCGGCTGATCACCCCCGCCCCGGCGGGGGTGTGCGGGCTACCCTGCGGGGGTGACGGACAGCACCCTGCCTCCCCTTCCTAACGACTCCGATGCCCCGGCCGCTGCCGGCGGCGAACCGCGGGTGCGGCGGCGCGACCGGCACGGTCGGGGGATGCGCGGGCCGGTGGCCCCTCCGCAGGTGCCGCTGTCGGCGAGCCGCGCGGAGCTCTTCGGCGACCTCGTACGGGATTCCGTGGAGCGGCTGGAGCGGCGCTGGCCGCAGCTGGCGGACGTGGAGTTCATGGTCGGCGACGTCCCCGGCCCGCCGGGCGGCGCGGACGCCGGCTGGAACGACGAGGCGGTGCCGCTGGGAGGGCTGGCCGAGGCGGGGGACGGGCGGCCGGCGCGGATCGTGGTGTTCCGGCGGCCGGTGGAGATCCGCACGAAGACGCGGGACGAGAAGGCGATGCTCGTGCACGAGATCGTGGTGGAGCAGGTGGCGGAGCTGCTGGGCCTGTCGCCGGAGACGGTGGACCCGAGGTACGGGCAGGACTAGGCCGTCTCTTCCGGATCTTGCCGGGCCCGCGCCGGCTCGACCGACAAGATCCGAAAGAGACGACCTAGGCCGTCGGGCTCTGCCCGGGGAACGGCGCGAGGTCGGGCCGCACCCAGGTCTCCTTGCCGGCCGCCAGGGTCTCGGGGCGGTAGTAGCGGGACAGCAGGTCCTTGTCGAGCAGGTCGGGGTGGCGGTCGGCGAAGGCGTCGAAGCCGGTGGCGTCGATGGTGTCGGTGGCCCCCGCGTCCCCGGCCGCCCGGCCGACGAGCTCGACCCAGGCCCGGGTCGTCGTCGCGTGGTACTTCTGCGGGGCGCCGGCCGCGGTGGCCGTGCGCAGGATGCCTTCGGCGACGAGGTCCGCCGCCGCGGGCACGCCGTGGCGGCGGACGGCCAGCCAGGTGAGGTGCACGTGCTGGCGGTGTCCGAACCGGTCGCTGGTGGCCATGACCTCGCCGAACATGTCCTCGAAACTCATGCGTCCACGGTACGGGGCCGCTCGGGCTGAGCGGGCCCGGTCAGCCCCGCTCAGTCCGTGAGGACCGACAGGTCCTGGGTGGCCTTGGGGACCGAGACCGTCGCATGGTCGTCCGACGCGGTCTGGACCGTGAACATCGGGGTCCCGTCGCGCGGCAGGGTCAGGGTGCGGGACGCGTAGACCGGACCGCCGGAGACGGTTTCCACCGTCAGGGCGTAGGAGCCCTTGCCGCCCGCCGGGGCGAGCGTCACCTTCTGGGTGGTACCCGCCTTGACGGTGACCTCCTGGCCGGCCGGCTCGCCGCCCTCGGTGCCCGGCGAGGCCGTCACCTTGACCTTCGCGTCGGCTCCGGTAGCCGTCAGGGAGAGCACCGTCGCGTTGTCGTCGGTGCGGTTGTCGGCCACGGTCGCCCGCTTGCCCACCGGGGCGGCCGCCTGGATGAAGCCGAGGTCCTGCTTGGCACCGCTGCCGCGGACCACCCGCAGCGCGGCGACCACGGGGACGGTCTGCTTGCCTTCGGACGGGGACAGCACGAGGGAGCCCGGTTCGCCGCGGGTGACGTCCTTGAGGTCGACGCTGGCGGTCATCCCGGCCTTGACGTGGATCCCCTCGTTGCCCGCCGGGCTGATGGAGCCGCTCGCTGCGGCGAGCCGGATCCTGAGGTCCGCGTCCTCCTCGCCGGGGGCGAAGACGACCAGCCGTACGTCGGTGGCGTCCGCCGGGATGCCCGGCATGACCAGCGTCCCCGTCGGGTCGACGGAGGCGGGCAGCCAGTCGGAGCCGACGCCCTCCTCGCCCACCTGCACGGTGGCCCCGACCCGGCCGGCGCGGGTGGTCACGTGCGCGGTGAGGTCCGCGAGCTGTGCGCCGGGGGCGAGGGAGGCCAGCGAGATGGCCTTGCTGGACTTGGGGTCGATCCGGATGTTCTCGCTGGTGCCCGCCTCGGCCTTGACCGCACCGTCCGGGCCGAAGAGCTTGATGTCCACCACGGCGGCGTTGTCGTCGGGGTTGGTGAGGTGCACGTAGTCCTCGCGCCCCTTGGCGGTGCTCACCGCGGGGAACCAGAAGTCGGTGGCGGGCACGGTGCAGCTGGTGCCGAGGAGTCCGCGGGTGCGGCCGACGGAGACCACGGTGGTCTGCTGCGCGGTCCAGCCGGGGGCGAGGAACCCGTCGGCGGTGCCGGTGAGCGCGGGGGCCTCGGCGCCGGAGGCCTTGGCGCCGACGGGCTTTGCGGGCTCCTTGAGTTCCAGTACCGGCTTGGCGTCCTTGGTCGCGCCGAGCAGCCGGGCCGTGCCCTTGCCGCCGGTGGCGGCCGCGCCCGGGGTGATCGAGGTGTACACGGTCTCGGCGATGTCGGAGGTGCTGGGTGCGGGGCACACCAGCAGGGACCGCTCCACCGGCATCCGGGCCGCGGCCTTGCCGGACGCGGCGGCGGGGGCGCCGTCCGCGGTGGGCGCGATGAGGGTGGCCAGGCCGGTGACGGCGGCCAGCGCGGCCGTCACGGCGGCGAGCGTCAGGGGTACGCGCTGCTTCACTGCTGGGGGCTCCCGTCCGGACGCGGGACGTGCTGCCCGTCGTGCTGTCCGTCGTGCGGCTGTCCATAGGCGTCGTAGGGCTCGTACGGGTACTGCTCGTACTGCTGCTGCGGTTCCTGGTACGGCTGCTGTTCCCCGTACTGCGGCGGCTGCTGGGGCTGCTGCGGGTACGGGTAGGGCTCGTACTGCTCGTACTGCGGCTGGTGCTGCGGCTGGTGCTGCGGCTGGTTCGGCGCCTGCTGCTGCGGTTCCTGGCCGCCGTAGGCGTAGCCGTCCTGGTCCACGTACGCCTGCTGGTAGGCGTACGCGTCGTCCCCGTACGCCTGTTGCTGCGGGATCTGCGCGTACGGGTCGGCCGCGACGGCCGCCTCGGCGGGGGCTTCGGCCTCCGCCTCGGACTGTTCGCGCAGCCGGCGGGCGCGGCGGCCCTCGCCGGCCTCCTCGGCGGGCGCGGTCTCCTCTTCGGGGAGGTCGTCGTCGAGGCTGGTGCGGCGGCCCGGGAGGGCCATGACCAGGAGCACGAGGGCGAGCAGGCCCTGGGCCCAGTGCCAGGCGGTGCGGGTGAGGGCGTCCTGGTGGACGAGGTCGAGACGGCCGCCGGAGGCGGGGAGTTCGAAGCCCTGGGCCCAGCCGTCCAGCGTCTTGGCCTTGAGGGGCTTGCCGTCGAGGGTGGCCTGCCAGCCGGGGGCCGCCGTGTCGGCGATGCGCAGGGTGCGGCCCGCCTCGCCCGCCGGGATCTTGGTGTGGGCTTCGACGGGGCCGGAGGCGACGGGGATGGGCGCCTCGCCGGGCTTGGCGGAGACGATGACGGCCCTGGCGACCTGGCGGTCCACGCGCCACAGGGCGCTGCCTTCGAGCTTGCTGAGGCGGCTGAGGCCCGGGGTGGCGTCGAGGACGCGGCCGATCTCCTGCGGGGCTCCGTCGCGGACCAGGACGTAGCGGATGGCGAAGCCGCCGAGCTGGTCGCTCTGGTCGGCGCCGGATCCGGCGACGAGGCTGGAGACGACCTTGTCGAGGCGGGTGTCGCTGCCGGCCTGGTCGGCGAGTTCGGCGTCGCCCAGGCGGCCGCCGGAGCCGCGGACGAGGCTGTACGAGAGGGCGGCGGGCGAGGTGGCGCCGATGACCAGGGTGCGGGCCTGGTCGCGGGTGCCGCTCTCTTCGGCGACGAAGGCGGGCACCTGTACGGGGTCGCGGCGCTCCAGCGGTCCGGCGGCGCCGCTGAGCATCCAGCCGGCCGCGCCGATCAGGGGTCCGGCTGCGGCGGCCAGTGCGATGAGGGCGGCGAGCGGCTGGCGCCAGCCGAAGCTGCGGGCGGCGACGCGTTCCCTGGCTCCGTCGGCGCCGACTGTGGCGGCGGCCAGCAGGGCGAGTCCGTAGACGAGGGTGGCGGGGCCGGCCCAGGCGCTGCGGTTGACGAGGACGGCCAGGACGAGCGCGGCGAGCGCGGTGGCCCAGGCGGTGCGGACGGCGAACTGCCGGTCGGTGCGCAGCAGGGCGCCCAGGGCGGCGAGCACGATGCCGATGAGGATCAGCCCGCCGGCGGTGCGGGGTCCGCCGGGGCTGATGCCGAGCAGGTCCAGGGCGGTGGCCGAGCCGGCTCCGTAGGGCAGTCCGGCCTCGTGCAGGAAGCGGGTGGGGTGCAGGAGCAGGCTCAGCGACCAGGGTGCGAGGACCAGGAGCGGGACGGCGAGCATCGCGAGGAGGCGCGGTCCGTACGTCTTCCAGTGCGCGCGGCGCAGGACGAGGGCGGCGGCCGCGAGTACGGCGGCGAGCGGCCAGACGACGGGGGTGAAGGCGGTGGCCAGGGTCAGCAGGAGGGTGTAGGTCCAGGCCGAACGCCAGCTGCCCCCGGGGCCGTCGCCACCGGCCGCGCTGTCGAATCCGAAGGCGGCGACGGCGGAGCGGGCGATGAGCGGGAGCAGGATCGCCAGGACGGCGGTGCCCAGGCGGCCGCCGGCGAGGGCTCCGGTGACGGCGGGCAGGAAGGCGTAGGCGACGGCGGCCCAGGCGCGCAGCAGCCGGGATTCGACGAGCGGCCGGGAGGCGAAGTAGGCGCTGAGTCCGGCGAGCGGGACGGAGCAGACCAGGAGCAGGGTCAGAGCGGCGTTGGTGGACCCGAAGAGCAGGGTGGAGAGGGCTCCGAGGACCGCGAGGTAGGGGGGTGCGCCGGTGGTGGTGCCGGTGCCGACGGGCTGCCAGTCGTCGGCGTAGACGTGCCAGAGGGCGGGTCCGCTGCCGGGGGCGGGGAGCAGGGCGCCGCCCATGAGGGCGCCGCCTCCGAGGAGGGAGCGGCAGGCGACGACGGAGACGAGCAGGAGGAGTCCGAAGAGGACGGGCGCGGGCTTGCGGGCGATCCGCTTGAGGCGCGCGAACTGTTCGATCTCCAGGTAGTCGGCGTCGTCTCCGCCGGGTCCGGATTCGACGGCTCCGCCGTGCCGGCCCGCGTTGCTGGTGTCGGTGTCGCCGTCGGCGCCGAAGTAGCCCGCGAGCTGTTCGGCGTTGGCGCGCAGGGTGGCGCCGGGCGGCGGGAAGAGGGGGCGCAGTTCCTTGGCGGGGACGGCGGGACGGCGCCGGGCCTTGCGGGCGGCGAGGATCCGGCCGGGGCGCAGGAGGGTGGCGAGGAGGCCGGTGATCTCGTCGACGGCCTGTCCGGGCGCCTTGCCGATGAGATAGGCGAGGGCGCGCAGGAGGGTGCCGACGAGGACGCGGAGCAGGACGTACGGGAGGGCGCGGCCGGAGCTGTTGGCCAGCATCGTGTAGACGGCGCCGGCCTTGTCCACGCGGTGCGGGCTGGCGGTGGTGCGGCCGGCGCAGTCGACGGTGCGGCGTTCGCGGGCGGAGGCCTCGGCGTGCCGGACGACGGCGTCGGGGGCGATGAGGACGGTGTGGCCGGCGCTCTGGGCCCGCCAGCACAGGTCGACGTCGTCGCGCATGAGGGGCAGTCGGCGGTCGAAGCCGCCGAGGGCGTCGTACACGTCGCGGCGGATCAGCATGCCGGCGGTGGAGACGGAGAGGACGGGCTGGACCTGGTCGTGCTGGCCCTGGTCCTGTTCGCGGCGGTCGAGTCCGGTCCAGCGGCGGCCGCTGCGGGCGATGGTGACGCCGACTTCGAGGAGCTGCTTCTTGTCGTACCAGCCGCGCAGTTTGGGGCCGATGACGGCGGCGTCGGGGTTCTCCTCGGCGACGCGCAGGAGTTCGGCGAGGGCGTCGGGCTCGGGTGCGCAGTCGTCGTGGAGCAGCCAGAGCCACTGGACGGGTTCGCCGTGGGGCAGTTCGGGCAGGTCGTACGTGTCGTCGCGCCAGGTGCGGCTGACGGGATCCCAGCCGGAGGGGCGCTTGAGGTACGGGAGGTCTTCGGGGCTCAGGGTGCCTGCGGTGCGGGCGGCTTCCTCGACCGCGGCGCCGAAGCCGGTGCGGCGGGCGAGGTGCACGACGCGTTCGTCGCCGAAGGCCTCGCCGAGCAGGCGCGCGGAGTCGTCGGCGCTGCCGGTGTCCGCGGCGATGTGGTTCTGGGCGGGGCGCTCCTGACCGAGGAGGCCCGCGAGGGTCCGGGGCAGCCAGCGGGAGCCGTCGTGGGCGACGAGGACCGCGGTGACGACGTGCCGGGGGAACTCTGGTGCGGCGGCAGCCTGGTGGGAGGCGCTCGACTGGCTGTGCAGGGACATCGCGGTACGGGCCCTCCGGCCGGGGGTCCGGGGGTGTTGTGCCCTCGGAGGCTGCTGGACAGCGCCCCACACTAACGGCTGGGAACAAGTCGGTCCGCCTCCTGCGGGGAAGGTGCGGGAGGCGGACCGTTTGCTCTGCTCGTCGTACTGCTTGCCGTGCTGTTCGTTGTACTGCCATTTGTGCCGCTATGCGTACGGCGGTGCGTACTGTCGCGGGCACGGTCGGCTATGCCGGTGGATATGCCGTCGGGGTCGCCGTCGGATATGTCGTACGTGGTGCCGTGGGCGCCGATCGCCGCGCGCCGAGGGCGTTTCAGACGGCGGCCTTCTTCAGACGCCGGCGCTCGCGCTCGGACAGGCCGCCCCAGATGCCGAATCGCTCGTCGTTGGCGAGGGCGTACTCAAGGCATTCGGAGCGGACTTCGCACGCGAGGCAGACCTTCTTGGCCTCGCGGGTGGAGCCGCCCTTCTCCGGAAAGAAGGACTCGGGGTCGGTCTGGGCGCAGAGAGCTCGCTCCTGCCATCCGAGCTCTTCGTCCGCCTCCTCGACCAGCAGTTCCTGAACCAGCTCGGTCATGTGCGCCCCTCGCTCTGTCTGTGCGTCCCCGTGGTGTTGCCGTTACTCATCGCTACGTAACGACACGAGTGAAATTACAAGTGTGAGGCTCCAGCGCAGTCAAGCCGAGATCTGCTATTGGGCCCCTTATTCACTCTGCGGAACCAAGCCTATGCAGAAAGTGTTCATATCGCCAAAAATCGTGACACATGCCACATGCATCACACGCGGCACCTCCTCCCCTGTAGTCGACGCGTCACTCTGTGGTGTGGTTCCGATCCGGCCGAAGAAGCGGCGTAGATCACATTTCAGCCACAGGGGGACATCACACCTCTTGACAGGTTTGAGACGGCCACAGCAGCTGTGGCGCGACTTGCAGCGCCACATCCCCTGGTGGGGACTGCACAAACCTTTCTCCGGGCACCGTAACCGGATGAGGTGAAACTTTTCTACCAAACCGGACATTGGGTTGACAGTCCGGCCCCTCAACGGGTCTCCTTGTTGCCATGTCAGCGCCCGCAGCCGCCACCCGGACCCCCATTCGTGGGTTCCTGTGCGCTGCCCAGGTTCGCTGTTGCTGTTGCAGCTGTTGATGCCCCCGGAGCTCCGGCTCCGCTGAGCTCCAGCCCGGCCCCCCACAGCGACCGCCTGCACGACTGACATCCGTCGAGGAACCCCCCGATGAACAGCACCAGCACCCTGAGCCACGCCCCCACCACGGCTCCCCGCACGTCCGTCCCCACCCCCGCCGCCGCCCCGATGGTCGAGAGCGACCTCCAGATCGCCGGCGACATCCTCTCCGTCCAGCACCTCCTGCAGCCCGCCCGCGAGCACCCGGCCACCGTCGCCGAGTTCGTGGGCCTCGCCCGCTCCATCGCCGAGGACCGCTCCCAGTGGGAGCACCTGGTCCGCTACGACGCCACCACCCGCTGGTACCACCGGCTGCGCACCGGCCCCGGCTACGAGGTCTGGCTGCTCAGCTGGGTCCCCGGCCAGAGCAGCGGGCTGCACGACCACGGCCCGTCCTCCGGCGTGCTGACCGTCCTGGACGGGGAGCTCACCGAGCACACCGCCCGCGGCCCGCTCACCCTGCGCGCCGGCTCCCAGCGCGTCTTCGCCCCCGGCTACGCCCACGAGGTCGCCAACGACGGCCTCGAAGGGGCGGTCAGCCTGCACGTCTACTTCCCCGGCCTGACCGAGATGCCGATGCACAACTGCTCCCCGGCCCGGCCGCAGACCGTCTCGGTCTGACCGGAGCACCACCCGCTCAGAGCGGCCTGACACACTGCGACACATGCGCATTGTTGTTCTGGCCGGCGGCATCGGCGGCGCCCGTTTCCTCCGCGGACTCAAGTCGGCGGTTCCCGACGCGGACATCACGGTCATCGGCAACACCGGTGACGACATTCACCTGTTCGGGCTCAAGGTGTGCCCCGATCTGGACACGGTGATGTACACCCTCGGCGGTGGCATCAACGAGGACCAGGGCTGGGGCCGCACCGAGGAGTCCTTCACCGTCAAGGAGGAACTCGCGGCGTACGGGGTCGGACCCAGCTGGTTCGGCCTCGGCGACCGCGACTTCGCCACCCACATCGTCCGCACGCAGATGCTCGGTGCGGGCTACCCGCTCAGCGCCGTCACCGAGGCCCTGTGCGACCGCTGGCAGCCCGGAGTCCGGCTGCTCCCCATGTCCGACGACCGGGTCGAGACCCACGTCGCGATCACCGAACCCGGCAGCGGCGAGCGCAGGGTCATCCACTTCCAGGAGTACTGGGTGCGGATGCGCGCGGCCGTGGACGCCGAGGCCGTCGTCCCCGTGGGCGCCGAGCAGGCCAAGCCCGCACCCGGCGTACTGGAGGCCATCGCGGCCGCCGACGTGATCATCTTCCCGCCGTCCAACCCCGTGGTCTCGGTCGGCACCATCCTCGCCGTCCCCGGGATCCGCGAGGCCGTGGCCGCCGCCGGGGCGCCCGTCGTGGGCCTCTCCCCCATCGTCGGGGGCGCTCCCGTGCGCGGGATGGCCGACAAGGTGCTCGCCGCCGTCGGCGTCGAGTCCACCGCCGCCGCCGTCGCCCTGCACTACGGCACCGGGCTGCTCGACGGCTGGCTCGTGGACACCGCCGACGCGGACTCCGTCACGGAGGTGGAAGCCGCCGGCATCACCTGCCGGGCGGTTCCGCTGATGATGACCGACCTGGAGGCCACGGCCGCCATGGCGCGGGCCGCGCTGGAACTGGCGGAGGCCTCCCGGTGACCGCCCCGCGCGCTCCTCACCCGCACGGTCCCTCGTACGAGGTGCGGGCGCTCGGCGGGATCCCCGAGGTGCGGCCCGGCGACGACCTGGCGCAGCTGATCGCGGCCGCCGGGCCCGCCCTGCGCGACGGGGACGTGCTGCTCGTCACCTCGAAGATCGTCTCCAAGGCGGAGGGCCGGATCGTCCGCGCCGATTCGCGCGAGGCAGCGATCGACGCCGAGACCGTACGGGTCGTCGCGCGCCGGGGTCCCCTGCGGATCGTGGAGAACCGGCAGGGCCTGGTCATGGCGGCGGCCGGGGTCGACGCCTCGAACACCCCCGCCGGCACCGTCCTGCTGCTGCCCGAGGACCCCGACGCCTCCGCCGCCGCGATCCGGGCCGGGCTGCGGGAGTCGCTCGGCGTGGACGTGGGCGTGATCGTGACGGACACCTTCGGGCGGCCGTGGCGCACCGGGCTCACGGACGTGGCGATCGGCGCGGCGGGCGTACGGGTCCTCGACGACCTGCGCGGGGGCACCGACGCCCACGGGAACCCGCTGAGCGCGACGATCGTGGCCACCGCCGACGAGCTGGCCGCCGCGGGCGACCTGGTGAAGGGGAAGTCCGAGGGGCTGCCGGTGGCGGTCGTACGGGGCCTCGCGCACGTGCTCGGCGAGGGCTCCTCGGCGGCGGACCTGGTCCGCTCCCCCGCCGACGACATGTTCCGGCTGGGCACCTCGGAGGCGGTCCGCGAGGCCGTCACCCAGCGCCGTACCGTACGGGCCTTCACCTCCGAGCCGGTGGACCCGGGCGCGGTCCGCCGGGCGGTGGCGGCGGCCGTGACGGCCCCGGCTCCGCACCACACGACTCCGTGGCGGTTCGTCCTGCTGGAGTCCGAGGGATCCAGGCTGGAACTCCTCGACGCGATGCGGGACGCGTGGATCGCGGAC
This sequence comes from Streptomyces sp. NBC_00454, assembly GCF_041434015.1. Taxonomy (GTDB): domain Bacteria; phylum Actinomycetota; class Actinomycetes; order Streptomycetales; family Streptomycetaceae; genus Streptomyces. Next base: position 2,980,779 of record NZ_CP107907.1, read on the forward strand.
CTGCGGCGCGACGGCAAGTCCGAGGAGTCCATCGCCAAGCGGGTCCGGCGGGGCGACGTCCTGCGGGCCGCGCCGTACCTGGTGGTGCCGTGCATGGTGAGCGACGGCGCCCACGACTACGGGCACGCGCGGCGGGACGCGGCGGAGCGGGAGATGTTCGTCGTGGCCATGGGCGCGGGCGTGCAGAACTTCCTGGTCGCGCTGGCCGGGGAACGGCTGGGCTCGGCGTGGGTGTCCTCGACGATGTTCTGCCGCGAGGTGGTGCGCAAGGTCCTGGGCCTCCCGGAGGACTGGGACCCGATGGGCGCGGTGGCAGTGGGCCACCCGGCCTCACCGGCCCCGGCCCGGTGGGAACGCCCGACGGAGGACTTCATCGAGGTCCGCTGACCCTGACCCGCCGGTGCCTCTGACCCGCTGGTGCGGGCCTCTGACAGGCCCCCGGACCTGGGGGCGCGGCCCCGGCACGTCGTGGACCGTGGCCTGGCAGCGGGTCCGGGCGAGGCCCGGCGCCTGGGTCCGGGCGCAGCCCGGCAGGGGCCGCCCGGGGCGGAGCCCGGGGAACGGGTCCGGGCGGAGCCCGGGGAACGGGTCCGGGCGGAGCCCGGGGAACGCGTCCGGGCGGAGCCCGGGTACGGGTCCGGGCGGAGCCCGGGGAACGGTGGAAGGGCGGGTCGGGGACAAGCCCCGCAGGGCTACGCTCGAGGCATGGCCGGCCGCTTCGACCCACTCACCCGCGCCGCGGTCCGCGGCGGCCGCACGGACGTGCCTCCGGCGACCGGGACGGCCGCGGGCTCGGGCCTCGCCGAAGGCAGCGGCAGCGGCAGCGGCAGCGGCAGCGGCAGCGGCAGCGGCAGCGGCAGCGGCAGCGGCAGCGGCACAGCCAAGGGCACCGCCGCCCCCGGCGGCCCGGCCAGGACCCGGACCTGGGCTCCGCCCGGGCCCCTCGATCTGGGGCTCGTCCTCGGGCCGCTGCGGCGCGGCCCGGCCGATCCCAGCTTCCGGGCCGCCGCCGGTGCCGTCTGGCGGGCCACCCGTACCCCCGCCGGCCCCGCCACCCTCCGGGTGGCCGCGCAGGGCGGGGAGGTGCTCGCCGAGGCCTGGGGGCCGGGCGCCGACTGGGTGCTCGACGGGCTTCCCGAACTGCTGGGCGCCGCCGACGATCCGGCGGCCTTCGTACCCCGGCACAGGCTCCTGCACGCCAGTCACCGCCGCCGCCCGGGTCTGCGGCTGACCCGTACCGGTCTGGTCCTGGAGTCCCTGATCCCGGTGATCCTGGAGCAGAAGGTCACCACCGACGAGGCGTACCGCGCCTGGCGCCGCCTGGTCGTCCAGTACGGCGAACCCGCCCCCGGACCGGAGCAGGGCCTCCACGTCCCTCCGGCGCCCCGCACCTGGGCGATGATCCCCTCCTGGGACTGGCACAAGGCCGGCGTGGACTCCAAGCGCTCCGCCACCATCGTCCGCGCGGCCCGCGTCGCCGCCCGCCTCGAAGAGGCCGCCGCCATGGACCTGTCCGCCGCCACCGCGCGGCTCCAGGCCGTTCCCGGCATCGGGCCGTGGACCTCCGCCGAGACCCTCCAGCGCAGCAACGGCCACGCCGACGCCGTCACCACCGGCGACCTGCACCTCCCGGGCATCGTGGGCTACGCCCTGGCCGGGGACCGGGACGCCGACGACGCCGCCATGCTGGAGCTGCTCGCCCCGTACGCCGGCCAGCGCCACCGGGCGGCCCGCCTGATCCTGCTGGCCGGCCCGGCCGCGGTCCCGCCCCGCCGCACCCCCCGGATGCCCCGGGGGGACATCGGCAGGCTGTGAAACGCCCCTAGGCCGTCTCTTCCGGATCTTGCCGGGCCCGCGCCGCCCGGCACGGCACCGGACGACGCGGGCTCGACCGACAAGATCCGAAAGAGACGACCTACCGGCCCTGGAGCTTCGCCGACGAGGTGCGGGTCGGGGGGAGTTCGCCGTAGAGCAGGCGGCCCGGGCATTCCGTGGCGAAGCCGTCGCGGTGGCCGGAGATGACGTTCAGGCGGACGTTGCTGCCCTTCGGGTAGAGGTTGCCGCCGCCCGAGCGCAGGGTGGTCTTCGCGCGGGGGTCCGCTCCGAAGAGGCCGAGCTTCCAGGCGGTGAGGCGGGCCACCGCGTCGACCGCCGCCTTCGGCGGGGCCGTGTTGGTGAAGGTGCCGATCACCGCGACGCCCATGCTGTCGGTGTTGAAGCCCATGGTGTGCGCGCCCATGACCGCCTTGGCGACCCCGCCCGCGCGGCCCTCGTAGACCGTGCCGCACTTGTCGACGGCGAAGTTGTAGCCGATGTCCCGCCAGCCCTCGCTGACCACGTGGTAGCGGTAGAGGCTGCGCAGCACCGCCGGGGCGTCCTTGCAGGCGTAGCCGTTGCCGGAGGCGGTGTGGTGGACGAAGGCGGCCTTGACCGTGTTCGTGTAGACGAAGCCCCGCTCGCGCAGGTTCTCGTCCGCGCCCCAGCCCTTGCGGGTGACGATGCGCGGGCGCGGGCCGATGAAGGGGCGGGCGGCGGCGTTCAGCGAGCTGTCGGCGAGGACGGCGTCGGCGGTGGAGTCGGCCTTGTCGAGGGCGGTGATCTCGTTGGCGCCGAGGGGGGCCATGGGGACGTTGGCGGAGGAGGACTCCGTCATCTCCATGGTCATGCCGGGGAGCAGGGGCAGCTCGCCCTTGTCGTCGCCTTCTCCCGCGGGGCCCGGCGCTGGTGCCTGCTCGGGTGCCTGCTCGGGTGCCGGCTCGGGCGCCGCGCCGTTCTTGGCGTCCGTCGCCCGGCGGCCGGAGGTGTCCCCGGGGTCGACGAGGTCGATCCGCATCCCCTTGGGGAGCTTGGTCAGGGTGCCGCTCGGTGCCTGGACCCGGACCTGGATGCCGTCCGAGGCGCCGACCCAGAGCGGGGCGGTGGCGCCGTGGACGCGGCCGGAGCCGCGTTCGGCCGTGTCGGGGTCGGCGGCGTGTTCGCCGTTGTGGGTTTCGACGTCCTGCCAGTCGGACCAGGTCGCGGTGGCCGCGGAGCGGGTGCGGATCTGGACGGTGCCTTCGAGCCGGGCGCTCGCGTCGTCCCAGACGACGCCGACGAGCGAGAAGTTCCTGGCGTCGCGGGCGGCCAGGCCCTGCGTCTCGGGCAGGCGGGGCGAGGCGCTCATTCCGGGGACGCCGGGGGTGCGGTCGGCCGCGGGTCCCAGGGGGACGAGCGGTACCGACTCGGTGGACCCGGCGGGGGCCGCGGGGGCGGCCTGGGCGGTCGGGGCGGCCGGGGGGACCGCCTCCGCCGCCAGGGCCGTAGTGGGGAGCGCGAGCGGCAGGGCCAGTACGGCAGCCGTCGCGACGCCGATCGAGGAAGCAAGGAATCCACGCATGGAAAGGATGCTGGGGACTCCCGGGGGCGCTCGCCATCCGAGAACTGACGCTCCGTCTGATCGAGCCCCCCGACCCCCTCCTCCGTACGGGGGACCTTGCCGCCGCCGTACGGAGGAGGGGGCCGCCCGGTCCCGCGTAGGCTCTGGGGCGTGAACGCCACTGACCGCACCCCTGCCGACCTGCTGCGATCCGCGCTCGCCGCCGATCCCGGCCGCCCGCTCGTCACCTTCTACGACGATGCCACGGGCGAGCGCGTCGAATTGTCCGTCGCCACCTTCGCCAATTGGGTGGCCAAGACCGCCAATCTGCTCCAGGGCGACCTGGGCGCGGAGCCCGGCGACCGGCTGGCCCTGCTGCTGCCCGCGCACTGGCAGAGCGCGGTGTGGCTGCTCGCCTGCGCCTCGGTCGGGGTCGTCGCCGAGGTGGGCGGGGATCCGGCCGACGCGGATCTCGTCGTCTCGGGGCCGGACACCCTCGACGCGGCCCTGGCCTGCTCCGGCGAGCGGGTCGCGCTCGCGCTGCGGCCGCTGGGCGGGCGGTTCCCGCAGCCGCCGGCCGGGTTCGCGGACTACGCCGTGGAGGTGCCGGGGCAGGGCGACCGGTTCGCTCCGTTCCAGCCGGTGGACGCGGACGGGCCCGGCCTGGTGGTCGGCGGCGAGGAGCTCTCGTACGCCCGGATCTGCGAGCGGGCCCGCGAGGACGCGGTGAAGCTCGGCCTCGGGGAGGGTTCGCGGGTGCTGACCGGGCTCGGCTACGGCGGCTGGGAGGGTCTCTCCGCCGGGCTCTACGCGGCTCTGGCCGCCGGCGGCTCCGTGGTGCTGTGCCGGAACCTGGACCGGCTGCCGGCCGAGGGGCTGGCGCAGCGGATCGAGAGCGAGCGCGTCACCCACACCGTCTGACCGGCGGCCTCCGGTCGGCCCAATCCGTCCGACGGCGGCCTCCGGGACGCCCTACCCGTCCGGCCGTACCCCGTCACCCACACCGCCCAACGGGTCCCGCGGCCGATTTGTCACCCACATGGCCCTGTACAGGGCCCTGCCCCCGGGCCGCCGCGGCAACCCGGGGGCAGGATCGGCACAGGCCGTACTCACCCGTACGGCCTGCCGGGACGGGTGAGGGGACGGAACGCGAGTGACGGACAGCGCGGGCATACCGGACGGCACCGAAGCGGCCGGAGGCAGTGCGAAGCCTCCGAACGGCCGCAGGCGCCGGCTGCTGCGCTGGACCGGGATCGGGGCTTCCCTGTTCGTCCTCGCCGGGGCGGCCGGCGGCTGGTGGGTCTACTCCAAGCTCGACGGGAACATCACCGAGGACACCTCCGCCGCCGCCGAGCTGCGGCGCTACGACCGGGAGCGTCCGGTGCACCTGGCGGGCGGCGCGCAGAACATCCTGCTGATCGGCTCGGACTCCCGCTCCGGCAAGGACAACTCCCGCTACGGGCAGGACGAGGGGACCCAGCGCTCGGACACCACGATCCTGCTGCACCTGCCCGCGGACCGCAGGAGCCTGACGGCGGTGTCGATACCGCGGGACCTGATGACGGAGATACCCGGCTGCCTGAAGCAGGACGGGAACCGCACCACGGAGCAGTTCGCCCAGTTCAACTGGGCCTTCGAGTGGGGCGGGGCGGCCTGCACGATCCGCACGGTGGAGGCGATGACCGGCATCCGGGTCGATCACCACATGGTGGTGGACTTCGGCGGGTTCACGAAGATGGTGGACGCCATCGGCGGGGTGGAGGTCTGCCTGAAACGGCCGGTGGACGACCCGGAGGCCAAGCTGAAGCTGTCGGCCGGACGCCAGACCCTGCAGGGCGAGCAGGCGCTGGGCTTCGTACGGGCCCGCTACAGCCTGGGCAACGGCAGCGACACCGAGCGCATGGAGCGCCAGCAGCTGTTCCTCGGCTCGCTGGTGAAGAAGGTGCAGAGCAACGGGGTGCTGCTCAATCCCGGGAAGCTCTATCCGCTGCTGGACGCGGCGACGTCCTCGGTGACCACGGACCCGGGGCTGGCCTCGCTGCGGGGGCTGTACGAACTCGTACGGGGCGTGCGCGACATCCCGACCGACCAGATCAAGTTCCTCACGGTGCCGCGCCGGCCGTACCACGCCGATGCGAACCGGGACGAGCTGCGGGAGCCCGATGCGAGCCAGCTGTTCCAGCGGCTGCGGGCGGACGAGCCGCTGAGCATCGCGCCGCCGGAGCCCACGCCCCGGTCAACGCCCCGGTCCACTCCTCAGAGCGACCGGGCGGAACGGGCCGCGGAGAGCGACGCCGACGGGAAAGCGCCCTCGGGGGCTCCCGGAAAGGCCGACGGCGAGGGAACCACGGACGCCCCCACCCCCGCCCCCACCTTCACCGGAACCACCGCGGGCGTCGCCGACTGCCGGTAAAGCAATCCCAAAAGCCGGAGACGAGGCCGAGCTTGTTGAGGCGATTGCCCCGTTGTAAGAGCGTGGAATGCATCACCAGCATGGTTTGCGGCGAAGCGGTCCGGATAAGGTGAGCGACCCGGTGCCCGGCCAGTACAGAGGCCGTGCGCCAGCAGCCGGATCGTTGACCGGGCGCCCAAGGGGAGGCGCGTCGTGAAGCACCGACGGAGGATTCGAGCAAACCGTGGATGCGCAAAGCCGTGGACGGGCCGACGAGATCGACCCCGCAGACCAGTGGGTGCTCAACCCCCGCACCGGCAACTACGAACTGCGACTGGAGCAATCCGCTCCGCAAGCGCCCGGGCAGCGGCGCGCACCCGGCACCACGCCGCGCAAGGCCCCCGGTGCTCCCGTCACCCCGGCGGTTCCCGGACCGCGCCGCGGTGACGTCCCGCCCGGCGGAGGCCGGCGCGGCGGACGTCCGCGCAAGGGCGGCGGCGGGCGGCGCAAGAAGATCCTGGTCATCACCGGCGGATCCCTGGCGTTCGTGCTGGTCGCCGGGTCGATCGCCGGGTACCTCTACTACGACCACCTGAACGGCAACCTCAAGGTCACCGACGTCGGCAATGCCGGAACGAGCGGCGGCTTCAAGAAGGACCAGCCGATCAACATCCTGGTCATCGGCACGGACAAGCGCAGCGGTGCGGGCAACGAGGGGTACGGGGACGCCGGCAGCGTCGGCCACGCCGACACCACGATCCTGTTCCACGTCGCGAAGGACCGCTCCAACGCCACGGCGCTGTCCATTCCGCGCGACCTGATCACCAACGTGCCGGACTGCCCCACCAAGCAGCCGGACGGCTCGACGAAGAACATCGCCGGCGCGCACGGCGTCCGCTTCAACACCAGCCTCGGGCAGGACGGGCGCGACCCGGGCTGCACGATGCGCACGGTCAAGGAGCTCACCGGGATCCAGGTCGACCACTTCATGATGGCCGACTTCAACGCGGTGAAGAACCTGAGCTCGGCGGTCGGCGGAGTGCCGGTCTGCCTGGACAAGGCCGTGGACGACAAGGACTCCAAGCTGAAGCTGTCGGCGGGCGAGCACCGGCTGCAGGGCGAGGAGGCGCTGGCCTTCGTACGGACCCGGCACGCCTTCGGTCAGCGCAGCGACCTCGACCGCATCAAGACCCAGCAGCAGTTCCTGGGTTCGATGATGCGGGAAATGAAGTCGAAGCAGACGCTGACCAGTCCGCAGAAGTTCCTCTCCCTCGCCGAAGCGGCCACCAAATCGCTGAGTGTGGACTCGGGAATAGGTTCGATCGGGAAACTCACCGATCTCGCGGGTGAGTTGAAGGGCATCGACCTCAAGAACATCACCTTCACCACTCTTCCGGTTCTCGACAATCCGGCGGAGCCGCCCGGCTCGGCGGCCACCGTGGTCGTCAAGACGGCGCAGGCCGAGCCGCTGCTGCAGATGATCCGGGGGGACGTCTCGCTGACGGAGGTCGAGAAGAAGGAGCAGGCGGCAAAGGACGCGGCGGGCGCGCAGGAGCAGGCCAAGCTGGACGCGCTCATGGAGGGGCCCCGTGCCGCGGCCAAGGACGTCCGGGTGGACGTCTCCAACGGCGGTGGGCCGGCCGGTTCCGCTTCTTCCACGCTGACCTGGCTGCAGAACACCAAGAAGGTCCTGAAGTCCGCCAACCTGGGCAACGCGCCCGCCAAGGTGGACGCCACGCAGCTGGAGTACGCCCCCAACCAGGCCGACCAGGCCCGTGCCTTGGCCGACATGATGGGTCTTCCCGCGACGGCGCTGAAGATGGGCACGGCCGATGCCGATCCCAAGACCCCGATGAAGCTGACGCTCGGCGCGGACTTCAAGGGGGCGGGGGTGTCCATGACGGCTCCGCAGAAGGCGCCCGAGGACATCCAGCGGGTCGAGGCGGACAAGTCGGTCTGCGCCAAGTGACCGGCGGGGCGGCCACCGGGCCGTTCCCGAGCACCACATAGCATTTCGGGACTGTCGGAGCGACAGTACGCCGACACAGAGTGATCTTGAGGGGGGACGTGTGAGGCACAGCAGCGTGCAAGGGGAGGGGTCGTCGGCCCAGGCCGACGACGGCATATCCGGCGGCCGTCCGGCCGCGAGCGGAACCGTACCCCCGCCGCGGAACGGGTCCGGCCACCGCCGCCGTGGCGGCGGCGCGAAGCGCACGACCCGGCGCGGCAAGCGCCGCGTGCTGCGCTGGGTCGCCTCCGTGGTGGCGCTGCTCATACTCGGCACGGCGGCGGGCGGTTACCTCTACTACCGCCACCTCAACGCGAACATCCAGAGCGGCCAGCGCCTGAGCGGTGACAGCGGGGTCGCCAGGACCGAGGCCGACGCCGCGGGCCGGCGCCCGATCAACATCCTGATGCTCGGCTCCGACATCCGCGACGAGGCGAACGCGAAGCTCGGCGGGGGCTGGGACAACATCGGCGGCCCCGCGCGGGCCGACGTGCAGATGCTGATCCACATCTCCGCCGACCGGAAGAACGCCTCGGTCACCTCCGTCCCGCGCGACACCATGGTGGACATCCCGGAGTGCACCGATCCCAAGACGGGCGAGAAGTTCAAAGCCACCAAGACGATGATCAACGAGAGCCTCGCGCACGGGGGTCCCGGCTGCACCCTGGCCACCTGGGAGAAGATGACCAACGTCTACATCGACCACTGGATGATGATCGACTTCACCGGTGTCGTGAGCATGGCCGACGCGATCGGCGGCGTCGACGTCTGCGTCAACCAGAACGTCTTCGACCAGTCGAAGCCGGGGTCGGGGACGGGCGGTTCCGGCCTCAAGCTGACGGCGGGCACCCACAAGATCCAGGGCGAGCAGGCGCTCCAGTGGCTGCGCACCCGGCACTCCTTCGGCAGTGACATGGGCCGGGCCAAGGCGCAGCACATGTACATGAACTCGATGATGCGCGGGCTCAAGAGCCAGAACGCCTTCACCGACATCCCTCGCCTGACGGGTCTGGCGGAGGCGGCGACGAAGGCGCTGAAGGTGTCGGAGGAGATCGGCTCGGTCAAGAAGCTCCTCGACCTCAGCCTCGCGCTCAAGGACGTACCGATCAACCGCATCACGATGGCCACGATCCCGGTGATGGATTACCCGGGGGACAAGAACCGGGTGGCTCTCAACCCCGCGGACGCCGAGAAGATGTGGACGATGCTCCGCAAGGACGTCGCCATGGACTCCAACGGCGACCCGGCCGAGAGCGGCAAGCCCGGTACGAGCGCTTCTCCGTCGCCGTCCCCCGAGCCCTCCAAGGCCCCGGCCACCGACCCGGCGAAGATCGCCGTACATGTGGTCAACGGCACCGGGGTCGGGTCGGCCCCGGCGCCCAGGCGGGCCACGGTCGTCGCGGGCCAGCTGGTCAACAAGGGGTTCGCGCTGGCCAAGGCGGACAGCACGCTCACCCCGGAGAAAACCACGGTCGTGCGCTACGCCACGGACGCCCAGGCGGCCGAGGCGCAGAGCGTGGCGGCGGCCCTCGGGATTCCGGCGAGCTCGGTGCAGAAGGCCGCCGGGGCCGACCGGATCACCCTCGTGGTGGGCGCGGACTGGCGGGAGGGCAACGTCTACCCGCAGCAGGCCGCACCCGATGCCGGAGCGGTCCCGGAGTCGGCCGAGATCCTCAACGGCACGGACACCAGCTGCATGGACATCTACGAGCCCTTCCGCTGGTGAACTGAGCCGGCGCGGGTCATGAGAAAGGGGTGAGCCGGTCCGATCGGACCGGCTCACCCCTTTCTCATGGGTACGAAGGCTCAGACCTCGCTGGGGTCGCGGCGCACCGACGGGCGGCGGCTGGCGATGACCTTGGCGGCGAGCGAGCGGGGGCTGGTCAGGAAGCCGTAGCCCCAGCACAGGTGCATGGTCGCCAGGGCGACGGGGATCTGCGCGCGGGCCTTGAGCGAGAGCCCCTTGCCGGCCGGGACGGACCCGGCGGTGATGGCCGCGAGGTAGCCGGCCGGGACGACGAAGGCCCAGGGGGTGACGGCCGCGCCGGCGACCAGTCCGGCCGCGATCGTGCAGACGGCGGTCGGCGGGGCGAGGTAGCGCAGGTTGATGGAGCCCGAGTGGTAGCGGGCCACCACGTGGCGCCAGCGCCCGTAGTCCTTGTACTGCTTGGCGAGCGCCCGCACGGAGGGCCTCGGGCGGTACTGGACCTTGAGCTCGGGCGAGAACCAGATGAGCCCGCCGGCCTCGCGGATCCGGAAGTTCAGCTCCCAGTCCTGGGCGCGGATGAACTCCTCGTTGTAGCCGCCGGCCTTCTCCAGGGCCTCGCGGCGGAAGACGCCGAGGTAGACCGTGTCGGCGGGGCCGGCGGCGCCTCCGGTGTGGAAGGCCGCGTTGCCGACGCCGATCTTCGAGGTCATCGCGGCGGCTACGGCGTCTTCCCAGGGGTTCTCGCCCTCGGCGTGCATGATGCCGCCGACGTTCTGCGCGCCGGTCTCCTCCAGGAGGCGGACCGCGGTGGCGATGTAGTTCGGGGAGAGCATGCCGTGGCCGTCCACGCGTACCACGATCGGGTGGCGCGAGGCGTTGATCGCGGCGTTCAGAGCGGCGGGGGTCCGGCCGGTGGGGTTCGGCACGGTATGGACCCGGGGGTCTTCGCGCACGAGCTCGGCGGCGATCTCGTCGGTGCGGTCCGTGGACGGCCCCAGCGCGATCACCACCTCCATCTCCCCGGCGTACTCCTGTCCGAGGATGTGGCGGACCGAGTCGCGCAGATGGCGCTCCTCGTTGAGTACCGGCATGATCACCGAAACTGCGGGCTGCTGGACGGGCATGTGGTCCTTCAAGGTCGGGTATCGGTGTCACGTTACCGCGTACGGGGGAAACGGGTGCGCGGCGGATGAGCGGTAGGGACAGCGGCTGATCGTATGGACCTACTGTTCTGACGAATCAGCCGAATGCGAGCTTCCGGATCGACCCGAACCGCTGACCCCGCGGAGGTTTCCCCCGTGCCCCAGCCGCACCGTCCCACCCGGCCCGCCCGGCCGACGCAGCGCGCGCGGCGGGAGCCCCGCCGGGCGGACAAGCCCCGCTGGGGGGTCCGGCTCGCGGCCGGTCTGTCGGTGGCGGTGCTGGGCTCCGGCGCGCTCGGGCACGCCGTGATGACCGGGCTGGACACCGGCATCCAGCGGGTGGACCCCTTCAAGGACATGAAGAACCGCCCGCAGGCCGGGCACGGGGTGAACTTCCTGCTCGTCGGCACCGACGGCCGCGACAAGATCACCTCGGACGAGAAGCGCGAGTACCGCCTGGGCGGGGCGCCCTGCCACTGCACCGACACCGTCATGCTGGTCCACCTCTCGGCGGACCGGACCCGGGCGAGCGTGATCAGCCTCCCCCGCGACAGCTACGTGGAGCTGCCCGCGCACCTGGACGAGTCCAGCGGGAAGCAGCACGGGGCGCACCCCGTGAAGCTCAACGCCGCCTACGCCGAGGGCGGGCCCAACCTGACCGTGCGCACCGTCGAGAACATGACCCGGGTGAAGATCGACCACTACCTGGAGGTGGACTTCACCAGCTTCATGAAGACGGTCGACGCCATGGGCGGCGTGGAGATCTGCACCGCCAAGCCCCTGCACGACTCCAACACCGGCCTCGACCTGCTCCCCGGCACCCACCGCCTCAGCGGCGGCCAGGCACTGCAGTACGTGCGCTCGCGCCATGTGGACGGGGCTTCGGACCTCGGCCGCATGCAGCGCCAGCAGCGGTTCATCGCCGCCCTGATCAAGCAGGCCACCCACGGCGGGGTGCTGCTCAACCCGGTCAAGTTCAAGGAGGTCAGCTCCACCCTGCTCGGGTCGGTGCGGGCCGACAAGGGGTTCGGATCGGAGCAGATGCTGGCGCTCGGGCAGGCGATGCGGGACTTCACCCCCTCCTCGTCGGAGTTCGCCTCGGTGCCCGTGGGTGACGCCTCCTTCCCGGTCAAGGGCCTCGGCTCCACCGTGAAGTGGGACGAGGCGAAGGCCGCGAAGCTCTTCGAGGCGCTGCGCGAGGACCGGCCGCTGGCCCCGGCCCCCGCCCCCGGCCGGCCGGCCCCCCGCCAGCAGCCGGCGGTACCCGTGGACGTGGCTCCGCAGCAGGTCCGGGTACAGGTGGAGAACGGCACCAGGATCGACGGGCTGGGCACCCGGGTGGACTCGGCGCTGCGCGCCACCGGCTTCGACACCACCGGAGCTCCGGGGACCGGCGCGAGCCGCGAGGTCAAGCGCACGGTGATCACGTACGACCCGCGCTGGGACCGCACGGCCCGTTCGGTGGCCACCGCGCTGCCCGGCAGCGAGCTGCGGGCCGTTCCCGGCCAGGGCAAGACGGTGGTGGTCATCGCGGGCGCGGACTACCGCAAGGTGGTGGCGGTGCGCGCGGAGGACCCGTACCAGGGCGAGTTCGGCGTGGTCACCGGCGATCAGGTCGTCTGCGCGAAGTAGGGCCCGCGCGGAGAGGACCCGCGGCTGCGTCAGACCTCGTCGAAGCCCTGGGCCGCGCGGTGCTCGCGCAGTTCCATGATCGCCTGGCGGCGGGCCAGGCGGTGGGTGCGGCGGATCTGGGCCTCCTGGTAGCGGCGCTCGTCCTGCTCGGTCTCCGGGAGGACCGGCGGGACCCGGCGGGGCCTGCCCTCGGAGTCGACGGCGGCGAAGACGAGGTAGGCGCTGCCGACCTGGGTGGCGGGGGTGGACTCGTTCCACCGCTCGGCGAGGACGCGTACGCCGATCTCCATGGAGGAGCGGCCCGTCCAGTTGCACTGGGCCTTGACGTGCACGAGGTCGCCGACCCGGACGGGGGCGAGGAAGGCCATCTCGTCCATGGACGCGGTGACCGCAGGGCCGCCGGAGTGGCGACCGGCCACGGCGCCGGCGGCGTCGTCCACCAGTTTCATGATCACACCGCCGTGCACGGTACCGAGGAGGTTGGTGTCGTTGGCGGTCATGATGTGGCTGAGGGTGGTGCGGGAAGCCGAGATCGGCTTGCCCGCCGGCTCGCCCGGTATCTCTGTCATGCAGCCACCTTAAGTGCGGCGCCGAGGCATCAGCTCTGCAACAGCACCGGTACGAACACCCTCCCGGGCTGTTCGGCGACACGCCCGGCCAGGCATTCTTGGGCACATGAGTGACTGGGACGGGTGGAGCGGCGAGCAGGACCAGCGCGGCCGCCGCGATGACGGGTACGGGCGCGGCAGCGGCCAGGCGCAGCCGGAAGGCGCGCAGCGGATGCGGCACGTCCAGCGGCCGGCCCAGCAGGGCGCGCAGCCGCGGCGGCCGGCGCAGCCTCCCGTACCGCCGCCCGCCGGTCCCGGCGGCCCGGCCCGGACCCCGTACGTGCCCGGGCAGCAGGACGGCTCGTACAGCAGCGGCAGCGGCGCCGGTGGCGACGGGTACGACAGCGGTTACAACACCGGCCAGGTCTACGGCGGCGGCAACGGCCAGCAGCCCCCCACCGGGCCGGGCAGGCGCACCGGCGGTCCGGGCGGCACCGGCGGTCCGGCGGGAGGGGCGCCCAACTGGGGCAAGCGGATCAGGATCGGCTCGATCGTGCTGGTCTCGGGCCTGCTCGTGACGGGCATCGGCACCTACTTCTGGGCCGACTCCAACGTGCGCCGCGAGGTGGACCTCTCCAAGGTCATCGAGCGCCCGAAGGAGGGCGACTGCACGACGTACCTGATCGTGGGCTCCGACAGCCGCGAGGGCATGTCCGACGAGGAGAAGAAGAAGCTCCACACGGGCTCGGCCGAGGGCAAGCGGACCGACTCGATGATGATCCTCGCCAAGTGCTCCAGCGGGAACACGATGATCTCCCTGCCGCGCGACTCGGACGTGGAGATCCCCTCCTTCGTCGGCTCGGAGTCGGGCAAGAAGTTCGCGGGCACCGGCAAGCGGACCAAGCTGAACGCGGCCTACGCCGAGGACGGCCCGGAGCTGCTGGTGCGGACGGTGGAGTTCAACACCGGCCTGCGCATCGACCACTACGCCGAGATCGGCTTCGCCGGCTTCGCGAACATCGTGGACGCGCTGGGCGGGGTGGAGCTGAACATCGAGAAGGGGTTCAAGGACGAGAAGTCGGGAGCCGACTTCAAGGAGGGCACGCAGACGCTCAACGGCGAGCAGTCGCTGGCCTACGTGCGCACCCGCTACGCCTTCGCCGAGTCGGACCTGCAGCGGACGAAGAACCAGCAGAAGTTCCTGTCGGCGCTGGCGAGCCAGGCGGCGACCCCGTCCACGGTCCTGAACCCGTTCACCCTGTACCCGGTGCTGGGCGCGGGCCTGGACACCCTGATCGTGGACAAGGACATGGGGCTGTGGGACATGGGTCAGATGTTCTTCGCGATGAAGGGCATCAGCAGCGGTGACGGCGTCTCGATGAACATGCCGATCTCCGGGCAGCGCGGCGGCAACCTCGTCTGGGACAAGGCCAAGGTCCAGCAGCTGGTGCAGCAGATCCAGAAGGACGAGAAGGTCACCGTCCGCGGCAACTGACCGCGGACCCCGCTCCCCGGACCCGCGCCCCTGGAGTCAGGTGTCAGGCGTCCGGGGAGAAGCGGATCGACGCGGCGGGCAGCTGCGCCCCGCACCAGACCCGGGCGCCCGCACGGAGCTCGTTGTCGGCCCCCACTACGGCGCCGTCGCCGATGACCACGGCGTCCAGCACGGTCCGCGCGCCCACCGAGGCGCCGGCGCCGATCAGGCTGGCGCTCAGCTGCGCGTCGGGGCCCACGACGGCGTCCTCCAGCACGATGCAGCCCTGGAGGACCGCGCCCGCCTCGACGCGGGCGCCGGCGCCCACGACGGTTCCTCCGGACAGCTTGGCCCCGGTCGCGACCTGCGCTCCGGGCAGCACCAGGAACTCGCCGCGCCGTCCGGGGACGGCCGGGGAGGAGACGACTCCGCGGACCAGGTCGGCGGAGGCCTGGATGATCGCCTCCGGCTTGCCGAGGTCCATCCAGTACGTGTTCTCGGTGACTCCGTGCAGGGTGGCCCCGGAGGCCAGCAGGCCGGGGAAGGTCTCGCGCTCGACGGAGACGGCCCGGTCGGCCGGGATGGAATCGATCACGCTGCGGCGGAAGACGTAGCAGCCGGCGTTGATCTGGTCGGTGATGATCTCTTCCGGGGTCTGCGGCTTCTCGGTGAAGGCCAGCACCCGCCCGTCGGCGTCGGTGGGGACCAGGCCGAAGGCGCGCGGGTCCTCGACCCGCACCAGGTGCAGGGAGACGTCGGCGTCGGCCGCCTTGTGGGATTCGACGAGACCGGCGATGTCCAGGCCGGTGAGGATGTCTCCGTTGAAGACGAGGACGGAGGAGTCCGGTCCGCCGGTGAGCAGCCGGGCCGCGTTGCGGATGGCTCCGCCGGTGCCCAGGGGCTCGTCCTCGACCACGTACTCCAGGTGGACGCCGAAGTCGGATCCGTCGCCGAAGTAGGGCTCGAAGACCTCGGCCAGGTAGCAGGTGGCCATCACGATGTGGGTGACACCGGCGGCGGCGGCGCGCGCTATCTGGTGGGCGAGGAAGGGAACGCCTGCCGTGGGGACCATCGGCTTCGGCGTGTTCACCGTGACGGGGCGCAGTCGCGTCCCCTGCCCGCCGACCAGCAGGATCGCTTCCGTCATGAACTTTCTCCCCAACCGGTTCCGGGCGTACGAGGTCCCAAGCTAGCCCATCGCCGGGACCCGGAGCGGCCGCAGGCGGACCCGGTGGGGACCGCCTGCGGCGACTGCGGCGGTTACGGCAGGTTCCGTGCCATTACGATCCGCTGGACCTGGTTGGTGCCCTCGTAGATCTGCGTGATCTTCGCGTCGCGCATCATGCGCTCCACCGGGTAGTCCCGCGTGTAGCCGTAGCCGCCGAGCAGCTGGACGGCGTCGGTGGTGACCTCCATGGCCACGTCCGAGGCGAAGCACTTGGCGGCGGCGCCGAAGAAGGTGAGGTCCTCGTGGGGGCCTCCGCCGGAGACGCGCTCCGAGCGGGCGGCGGCCGCGTAGGTCAGCTGGCGGGCGGCCTCGATCTTCATGGCCATGTCCGCGAGCATGAACTGCACGCCCTGGAAGTCGCCGATCGGCTTGCCGAACTGCTTGCGCTCCTGGACGTAGCCCTTGGCGTAGTCCAGGGCGCCCTGGGCGATGCCGAGGGCCTGGGCCGCGATGGTGATGCGGGTGTGGTCCAGGGTCTTCATCGCGGTGGCGAAGCCGGTGCCCTCGGCGCCGATCATGCGGTCCGCCGGGATGCGCACGTTGTCGAGGTAGACCTCGCGCGTCGGGGAGCCCTTGATGCCGAGCTTCTTCTCCGGGGCGCCGAAGGAGACGCCCTCGTCGGACTTCTCGACCACGAAGGCGGAGATGCCCTTGGAGCGCTTCTCCGGGTCCGTGACGGCCATGACCGTGTAGTACTCGGAGACGCCCGCGTTGGTGATCCAGCGCTTGACGCCGTTGAGGACCCAGAAGTCCCCGTCGCGCACCGCGCGGGTCTTCATGCCGGCCGCGTCGGAGCCCGCGTCGGGCTCGGAGAGCGCGTACGAGAACATCGCGTCGCCCTTGGCCAGCGGGCCGAGGTACTTGGCCTTGAGCTCTTCGGATCCGGAGAGGATCACCGGGAGCGAGCCGAGCTTGTTGACGGCCGGGATCAGGGAGGAGGAGGCGCAGACGCGGGCCACTTCCTCGATGACGATCACGGTGGCGAGGGCGTCGGCGCCCGCGCCGCCGTAGGTCTCGGGCACGTGCACGGCGTGCAGGTCGCTGGCCACGAGCGCGTCGAGGGCTTCCTGCGGGAAACGGGACTCCTCGTCGACCGCCGCTGCGAAGGGCATGATCTTCGCCTCGGCGAGCGCGCGGACGGACTCGCGGAGCATGTCGTGCTCCTCGGCCGGGCGGTACAGGTCGAAGTCGGCAGAACCCGCCAAGATCTCTCACTCCCCAGGTGGTGCGTGATGCTAACTACCGTTAAGTAACCCAAGCTTAGTGTCCGGCCCTCGAGCGCGACATGGGCGTCGCACGTGAGTTGCGTGACAGCGGGGACGACCGGGAGGCCGCCGGCGGAATGCATCCCCGGTCACGGGCCCGACTATGCTCGGTTGCCGCATACGGCCCCGCACCACCAGGAGCACGCATGGCCCCCCTGAAGATCACAGTGATCGGCACCGGATACCTCGGCGCGACCCACGCCGCGGCGATGGCGGAACTGGGCTTCGACGTGCTCGGGCTGGACGTGGTCCCCGAGAAGATCGAGGTGCTGGCCTCCGGCCGCGTACCGATGTACGAGCCGGGACTGGAGGAGCTGCTGGCCGCCCACGTGGCCGGACTGCCCGGCTCCACGGGCCGGCTGCGCTTCACCACCTCCTACGAGGAGCTCGGCGCCTTCGACGCCGACGTCCACTTCGTCTGCGTGAACACCCCGCAGAAGCACGGCGAGTACGCCTGCGACATGAGCTACGTCGACTCCGCCGTGGAATCGCTCGCCCCGCACCTGACCCGGCCCGCCCTGGTCGTCGGCAAGTCCACCGTGCCCGTCGGCTCCGCCGAGCGCCTCGCCGCGAAGCTGACCGCGCTCGCCCCGGCCGGCGAGGAGATCGAACTCGCCTGGAACCCGGAGTTCCTGCGCGAGGGCTATGCCGTCCAGGACACCCTGCACCCCGACCGGATCGTCATCGGCGTCCGCGCCGGAGCCGACGGCGAGCGCGCCGAGAAGCTCCTGCGGGAGGTCTACGCGACCCCCCTGGGCGAGGGCACCCCGCTGGTCGTCACCGACTTCCCCACCGCCGAACTCGTCAAGACGGCCGCCAACTCCTTCCTCGCCACGAAGATCTCCTTCATCAACGCGATGGCCGAGATCTGCGAGGCGGGCGGCGGCGACGTGGTGAAGCTGGCCGAGGCCATCGGCCACGACGAGCGCATCGGAAAGAAGTTCCTGCGCGCCGGCATCGGCTTCGGCGGCGGCTGCCTGCCCAAGGACATCCGGGCGTTCATGGCACGGGCCGGAGAACTCGGCGTCGACCAGGCCCTGACCTTCCTGCGCGAGGTCGACTCCATCAACATGCGCCGCCGCGGGCACATGGTCGAGCTGGCCCGCGAGGCCGTCGGCGGCTCGTTCCTCGGCAAGCGGGTCGCGGTGCTCGGCGCCACCTTCAAGCCGGACTCCGACGACGTCCGCGACTCCCCCGCCCTGAACGTGGCCGGGCAGATCCACCTCCAGGGCGGCCAGGTCACCGTCTACGACCCCAAGGGCATGGACAACGCCCGCCGGGTCTTCCCCACCCTGAGCTACGCCGACTCCGCGATCGCCGCGGCCCGCGGCGCCGAGGTGGTCCTCCACCTCACCGAGTGGAGCGAGTTCCGCGACCTCGACCCCGCCGCCCTGGGCGAGGCCGTCACCGACCGCCTCATCCTCGACGGCCGCAACGCGCTGGACCCCGAGCTCTGGCGCGCGGCCGGCTGGACCTACCGCGCCATGGGGCGCCCCCGCGCTTGATCCACTTCGTTGCGGAATGGGCGGTTTCACATCCCGTCACCTGATTGTTGGCGGCACGCCCCCGAGCGTCACCTCGTGCGTCGCTAGACTCACCGCCGATGACCAGTACCAGCACGAGAAGCGCTGTCCGCCCCACCGCAGGCGCGCCGGGGGCGGCCCCGCGTGCCGGTCGGGGACGCATCGACTCAGCCCTGCGGACCCGCCGGGGCCACCTGGCCATGGCGGGATTCTGGCTGGCCACCCGGACCCTGATGGTGGTCCTCCTGGTGGTGAACCTGCACGGCACCTCCTCGGTGCGCGTGGAGATCACCCAGACCTACAACAACTGGTACGACGTCCTCGTCACGGGGACGATGCCGCACAACGACGTCATGTGGCAGTACCCGCCGGCCGCGGCGGCCGTTTTCCTCTCGCCCGACCTGCTCCCCTTCTTCAGCTACTTCCAGGCCTTCGTCGCGCTGACGGTCGTCTGCGACGCCCTGATCGCCGTCGGCCTGGTCCGCGCCGCCCGGCGCCCCGACGGCAGCATGGCCGGCGCCGTGCTGTGGCTGACCTCGCTGCCGCTGCTGCTGTCGCTGCCCTTCGGGCGCTACGACCTCCAGGTCACCCTGCTCGCCGTCGGCTCGCTGCTGTGCCTGCGCTTCCGCCGCAAGCTCGGCGGCGTACTGGCCGGCATCGGCGCCCTGGTGAAGGTGTGGCCGCTGCTCACGCTGATCGGCACCCCGCGCGGGCGCACCACCCGTGACGCGGTGGTCTCCGCCGTGGCGGCCGCCGCCGCACTGCTCGCCGTCCTCGCGCTGTTCTTCCGCGACACCCTCGGGTTCCTGGGCAACCAGGGCAACCGCGGCATCCAGGTCGAGTCCCTCGGCGGATCCGCCCTGATGTTCGGCAAGCTCGTCGGCGCCTGGTCGGGGAAGACCGAGATCCGCTACGGCGCCTACGAGTACCTGGGCCCGTACGTCTCCAGCGTGGCCATGCTCTCCGTCGCGCTGACCGTCACCGGCTTCGGCTGGCTGCTGCTGTGGCGGGTCAAGGCCCGCCGCTGGTCGACCGCGACCCCGCTGGACGCCGCGCTCTGCGCCATCCTGGTGTTCACCATCACCAGCCGGGTCCTCAGCCCGCAGTACCTGATCTGGCTGGTCGGGCTCGCCGCGGTCTGCCTGACCTGCCGGCACACCACGCAGCGCCCGGTCGCCTGGCTGATCGTCGCCTCCACCGCGCTCAGCACCGTGATCTATCCGCTGACCTACGGCTCGCAGATCCTGCCGGGCACCGTCGTCGGCACCGTCCTGCTGTGCCTGCGCAACGGACTGCTGGCCTGGGCCGCCGTCCTGTCCTGCAAGCGGCTGTGGAAGGCCTCCGTCACCCGCCTCCCGGAGCCCGGGCCGAAGGCCGTGACCCCGGCCCCGGCCGCGGCCAAGGCGGGGGTTCCGGCGCGGGTCTAGTACCGCAGCGCGCGGTACGGCATCAGGTGGTACCGCATCACGAGCATGTTCTACGGTGCTGCGCGGCGCGGGCGGTGAACTCCGCGTCGCGCACCACCCGCTGGGCATTGCCCCAGGTCAGCAGCGCCAGATCGGTCTCGGGCCAGCCCCGCTCCAGCAGTTCCGCGATCAGCCGCGGATAGCCCGAGGGATCGGTCAGGCCCATCGGCCGCGGGATGCCCGGCTCGGCGCCGAAGCCGGCGCCCAGGCCCACGCAGTGCGGGCCCGCGACGGCCCGTACGTGATCGACGTGGTCCGCCACCGCGTGCAGGGAGTCCCCGGTGAGCGCGGTGTCGAAGGTGACCATCGCCAGACCGTTCGCCGCGCGCAGCGCGAGCAGTACCTCGTCCGTCACGTTGTCCGGGTGCGGATTGAGCGCGGCCGCCGCCGTGTGCGAAATGATCACCGGCGATTTGGAGGCCGCGGCGAGCTGGCAGGCCGCCGCGGGCGGGCAGCCCGTGAGGTCCAGCAGCATCGCCAGCCGGTTCGTCTCCTTGACCACCTCGTGGCCGAAGGCCGTCAGCCCCTCCACGGCCCACGACGCTCCGGCCGGCGCGAGGATCCGTACGCCCAGTGCGTGGAAGGCGCGCAGCGCGCCGAGCGAGTCGCTCAGCGTACGGCCGGTCACCGGGCCCAGGAACGAGGCGATGCGGCCGCGGTTGCGGGCATCGGCCAGGTCGTCGGCGTTCAGCGCGAGGCAGAGGCTGTCGGGGTAGCGGCGCATCAGGGCGAGCGCCACGTCGATCTGTTCGAGGGTGTCGGACACCACCTGGTCGGGGGCCTGCGTCCCGCGCGGCGCGCGCTCCTTGCCCGGCGGCACGAGCAGCGACCAGAACTGGGCGCCCACTCCCCCGGCGCGCAGCCGCGGGATGTCGGTGTCCACACCCGTGTCGGGGGTGTCGATGTCGTGGTACGGGCTCTGGCGCAAGGTCCAGACGAGGGTGTTGCACCCGTCCGCGACGGGATGGACGGACAACAGCGCGGCAGCCCGTTCCAGGGCGCTCGGCATGAGGGAGGCGGGGGTGTCCTCGGCTCCGAGGGAGCCCGGGCCCACGGGGGTCACCGGGCTCGCGTGCGGTTCATCCTGCAGGTCGGCCATGGCAGTCGCTCCGGTCTCGGCGGCTGTGCTTGTACGGGAAGCAGCGGGGAGAGAAGCAGGGAGATGGTGCCACCGTGACACGTGGGACGCCGCGGGCGCCCGACGGATGTGGCGTTCGGGTGTAACCGGCAGGTCACACCAGCTCGCCGCATCCGCCGGACGGGCCCGGCGCGGGGTTGCCGCGGGGGGCTACGGAGCCGTGAGCACCGCGTTGGACGGCCCGCGGGAGGCCGATTCCTCGCGCGCCACCGCTTCGGCGTCGCGCAGGACCCGTACCGCGTTCGACCAGGTCAGCTTGGCCAGGTCGGCCTTGGACCAGCCGCGGGTCAGCAGCTCGGCGATCAGGTTCGGGTACCCGGCCACGTCATCGAGCCCGGACGGGGTGAAGGCGGTGCCGTCGAAGTCCCCGCCGATGCCGACGTGGTCGACCCCGGCCACCTCGCGCATGTGGTCCAGGTGGTCGGCGACCGTGGCGGCCGTGGCCACCGGGCGCGGGCGCGCCTCCTCGAAGGCCCGGTGCAGGACCATCGCCTCGGGGGTGGTGTCGAGGGCGTGGAACCCGTGCGCGCGCAGGTTCTCGTCGGCCGCCAGGGTCCACTCGACGGCCGCCGGCAGGATGAACTTCGGCACGAAGGTGGCCATCGCGACCCCGCCGTTGGCCGGCAGCAGCGCCAGCACGTCGTCGGGGACGTTGCGCACGTGGTCGCAGACCGCGCGGGCCGAGGAGTGCGAGAACACCACGGGCGCCACCGAGACCTCGAGGGCGTCGCGCATCGTCGTCGCGGCGACGTGCGAGAGGTCGACGAGCATGCCCACGCGGTTCATCTCGCGGACGACCTCGCGGCCGAACCCGCTCAGACCGCCGTGCCGGGGCTCGTCGGTCGCCGAATCCGCCCAGTCGATGGTGTCGTTGTGCGTCAGCGTCATGTACCGCACGCCGAGCCGGTGCAGCGCGCGCAGGGTGGCGAGCGAGTTGTTGATGGAGTGCCCGCCCTCGGCGCCCATCAGCGAAGCGATCCGGCCCTGCGCTCGGGCCGCCTCCATGTCGTCGGCCGTCAGCGCCCGCACCAGATCGCGCGGGTAGCGCGCGATCAGCTGGTCGACGACGTCGATCTGCTCCAGGGTGGCGCTGACCGCCTCGTCGCCCGCGTAGTCGGAGCGCACGTAGACCGACCAGAACTGCGCGCCGACCCCGCCGGCCCGCAGCCGGGGGATGTCGGTGTGCAGGAACGCGGACTGGTCGGCGGCGATGTCCCGCCGGTCCAGGTCGTAGCGGACCTGGTTGCGCAGCGCCCACGGCAGGTCGTTGTGCCCGTCGACCACCGGGTACTCGCTGAGCAGCTCGCGCGCCTGCGCCAGGCGGTCCATCCCGTTGGCCGCGCTCACCTTCCGAACCCGAAAGACTCCTGGCCCGCGATCTTCGTACGCAGCCGCTTGCCCTTCTCGGTGGCCTGGTCGTTCAGCTCCTGCAGGAAGTCGGTCATCCGGCCCAGCAGCTCCGGATCGTGCGCGGCCAGCATCCGTACGGCGAGCAGCCCGGCGTTGCGGGCACCGGCGATCGAGACGGTGGCGACGGGAACCCCGGCGGGCATCTGGACGATCGACATGAGCGAGTCCATGCCGTCGAGGTACTTCAGCGGGACGGGCACGCCGATGACCGGCAGCGGGGTGACGGAGGCGAGCATGCCGGGCAGGTGGGCGGCGCCGCCCGCACCCGCGATGATCGCCTTCAGACCGCGCCCGGCGGCCTGCTCCCCGTACGCGATCATCTCGCGCGGCATCCGGTGGGCGGAGACCACGTCCACCTCGTAGGGGATCTCGAACTCGTCGAGGGCCTTGGCGGCGGCCTCCATGACGGGCCAGTCGGAGTCCGACCCCATGACGATGCCGATGACGGGAGCTGCTGCGGAGGTGCTCATTCGGTGATGGATCCTCTGAGATAGCCGGCTGCGTGACGTGCGCGCTCCAGCACATCGTCAAGGTCGTCGCCGTAGGTGTTGACGTGGCCGACCTTGCGGCCGTGTTTCACGTCCTTGCCGTACATGTGGATCTTCAGCTGGGGATCGTGCGCCATGCAGTGCAGGTACGCCGCGTACATGTCGGGGTAGTCCCCGCCCAGCACGTTCGCCATGACCGTCCAGCGGGCCCGGGGGCGCGGGTCGCCCAGGGGGAGGTCCAGGACGGCGCGGACGTGGTTGGCGAACTGGGAGGTGATGGCACCGTCCTGGGTCCAGTGGCCGCTGTTGTGCGGGCGCATGGCCAGTTCGTTGACCAGGATGCGGCCGTCGGTGGTCTCGAAGAGCTCCACGGCCAGGTGGCCGGTGACCCCGAGTTCCTTGGCGATGCGCAGGGCCAGGGCCTGGGCCTCGCCGGCCAGCTCCTTGGAGAGGTTCGGGGCGGGGGCGATCACCGTGTCGCAGACCCCGTCCACCTGGACGGACTCCACGACCGGGTAGGCCACCGCCTGGCCGTGCGGGGAGCGGACGATGTTGGCCGCGAGCTCGCGGACGTAGTCCACCTTCTCCTCGGCCAGGACCGGGACGCCCGCCTTGAACGGGGCCTCGGCGTCTTCCTGCGTGCGGACGAACCACACGCCCTTGCCGTCGTACCCGCCGCGCACCGTCTTGAGGATGACGGGGAAACCGCCGACCTCCTGGGCGAAGGCCGCCGCGTCCGCCGGATCGCTCACGATCCGGTGGCGGGGGCTGGGCGCGCCGATCTCGTCGAGCTTGGCGCGCATCACCCCCTTGTCGGCGGCGTGCACCAATGCGTCGGGCCCCGGCCGGACGGGGATGCCGTCCGATTCCAGGGCCCGCAGGTGCTCGATGGGTACGTGTTCGTGGTCGAAAGTGATCACGTCACAGCCGCGCGCGAAGGCGCGCAACGTCTCCAGGTCGCGATAGTCGCCGATGACGACATCGCTCACGACCTGGGCCGCCGAGTCCTGTGGGGTGTCACTGAGGATCTTGAATCTGATGCCGAGGGGGATACCCGCCTCGTGGGTCATGCGGGCGAGCTGTCCGCCGCCGACCATACCGACTACCGGGAACGTCACTCCTCCAGAGTATCCGGCGGTATTCCGCCATATGGACGGGACCCCGGCCGGTACACGCCGGTGGGCGGGGCGGGTGTGCCGTGTGTCGCACGGCGTCCGAAGGCGCAGACGTACCGGTGGGGCGAGACTTAGCATGGGGGCCGTCGAGAAAGCTTGATGCCTCATACGGGGGCCGAGGGACAGGACTGAAGCCTCATATGAGCAAGCCGGAAAGCAGTTCCGTCCTCGACCGCGTGCGCTCGCTCGTACGCGAGGTCGCCCGGTTCGGGGCTGTCGGCGGGCTCGGCGTCCTGGTCAACCTGGGTGTCTTCAACCTGATCCGCAGCCTCACCGACCTCCAGGTGGTGCGCGCGAGCGTGATAGCCACACTGGTGGCCATCGGCACGAACTACCTGGGCTTCCGCTACTTCGCCTACCGGGACCGTGCCGAGCGCACCGGGTCCGGGCGCACCCGGGAGCTGGGCCTGTTCGTCGCGTTCAGCGCGATCGGCCTGGTCATAGAGAACGGCATCCTGTTCGCGGCCACCTACGGCTTCCACTGGGACGGGCCGCTGGCCTCGAACTTCTTCAAGTTCGCGGGCATCGGCCTCGGCACCGTGTTCCGTTTCTGGTCCTACCGAACCTGGGTCTTCAAGGCCCTGCCCGCGGCGGCGCCGGTCTCGCTGGTCGTCGAGCAGCGGGACGGGCAGGCCGAGGTGGCCGAGGTCCCGGCGCGGACGCCGGAGACCGCCGCGAATTGAAAGTCCCGGCCGGACCGTCTGCTCAGCGGACCGTCTGCGGCGGTTCGATGGTGCGTTCCGGCGCGGTCTGGCTGAGGAACAGGGCGAACACCGGCGGCTGGGTCTGGAGCAGTTCCAGGCGTCCGCCGTCCGCCTCCGCGAGGTCCCGGGCCACGGCGAGGCCGATCCCGGTGGAGTTGCGGCCGCTGATGGCCCGCTCGAAGATCCGGTTGCCGAGGTCCGGCGGGACCCCCGGTCCCTCGTCCGTGACCTCCAGGACCGCCTGGTTGCCGATCACGCGGGTCCGCAGGGCCACGGTGCCGCCTCCGTGCATGAGGGAGTTCTCGACCAGGGTCGCCAGGACCTGCGAGACCGCGCCCGGGGTGCCCACGGCCCGCATGCCGGTCTTCCCGGAGCGCACGATGGCCCGTCCGGCGCTGCGGTAGGCCGGGCGCCACTCCTCCACCTGCTGTTTGACGACCTCGTCGAGGTCGAAGGGGACGGCGGAGCCGGTGCGGGGGTCCCTGGAGTTGGTCAGCAGCCGCTCCACCACGTCCGTGAGCCGCTCCACCTGGGTGAGGGCGATGGTCGCCTCTTCCCGCACGGTCTCCAGGTCGTCGGTGACCGTGATCTCCTCCAGCCGCATCGACAGGGCCGTCAGCGGGGTCCTCAGCTGGTGCGAGGCGTCCGCGGCGAGGCGCCGCTCGGCGGTCAGCATCCGCCCGATCCGCTCGGCGCTGGAGTCCAGTACGTCCGCGACCCGGTCCAGCTCGGGGACCCCGTACCGCTTGTGCCGGGGGCGTGGGTCGCCCGATCCGAGGCGCTCGGCCGTCTCGGCGAGGTCGGTGAGGGGGGAGGCCAGCCGGTTGGCCTGGCGTACGGCGAGCAGGACGGCCGCCACGACGGCGAGCAGGGCCACCGCGCCCACCACGGCCAGGGTCCGCCCGACCTCCTTGGTGACCGTGGAGCGGGACTCCTCCACGACGACGACCTCGCCCTGGTCCCCGCGGGCGGTGCCCCGGATGACGCTGTCGACGGGGCGCTGTCCGACCTCGACGACCGGCTGGCCCGGGATCGTGATCCGGGCGTACCGGCCGGCGTCGAGCTGCGTGGCGAGCGCGTCGGCGTCGACGGGCTTCTTCTCCAGGACGTCGCTGCCGACCATGCCGACCATCCGCAGCGCCTCGGATTCGATGCGGTCCTGGGCGCTGCTGGTGATGGTCCGGGTCTCCACGATGACGAGGGAGATGCCGAAGACGGCGATGACGACGAGCACCACGGCGAGCGTGGAGTTGATCAGGCGGCGGCGCATGCCGAAGAGCATGCCCTAACCCGGGGGTGGGAAGCGGCTCAGCTCTTCTCGAAGCGGAAGCCGACCCCCCGGACGGTGGCGATGTAGCGGGGGTTCGCCGCGTCGTCGCCGAGCTTCTTGCGCAGCCAGGAGATGTGCATGTCGAGGGTCTTGGTGGAGGACCACCAGGTGGTGTCCCAGACCTCGCGCATCAGCTGGTCGCGGGTGACGACCCGGCCGGCGTCGCGGACCAGGACCCGCAGCAGGTCGAACTCCTTGGCCGTGAGCTGGAGCTCCTCCTCCCCCATCCACGCGCGGTGCGATTCGACGTCGATCCGCACCCCGTGGGTGGCGGGGGGCTGGGAGGCCTCGTTGGCGCCGCGCCGCAGCAGGGCCCGGACCCGGGCGAGCAGCTCGGCGAGGCGGAAGGGCTTGGTCACGTAGTCGTCGGCGCCGGCGTCGAGGCCGACGACCGTGTCGACCTCGTCGGCGCGGGCGGTCAGGACCAGGATGGGGAAGCCGTGGCCCTCGGCGCGCAGCCGGCGGGCGACCTCCAGGCCGTCCATGCCCGGCAGGCCGAGATCGAGGACGACGAGATCGACGCCGCCCTGGAGTCCCGCGTCCAGGGCGGTGGGGCCGTCCTCCCGGACCTCGACCTCGTAGCCTTCCCGGCGCAGGGCGCGGGCCAGGGGTTCCGAGATGGATGCGTCGTCCTCGGCGAGCAGTACACGCGTCATGTGGGTGATGGTAGTCCGCGGCGGGGGAAAGCAGGGGCCCGCCCGAACACCCCTGCCGATCTGGCCTTATCTGCTACTAAGCGCCTTCGAATGTACCCAGTTGGTTCCGCGATAACCTGTGATCCATATCTCAAGTGCTTTCATATGCGGCGGTGTCGTGTCGTATGGTGTCGAGACGCCTGATGCACTACCTCAGAGGCTTTCCGCACCAAAAACCAGCGGAAAGCACCTCTTTCTGTCCTGATCGGACGGGCACCGTATGTCGGACCGCCCGTTCCGGGCCTGATGACAGTGAATGACCTATGGGCCGGGCCTCTCCTGCGAAGAAGCACGAGGGGCGTGGATCCCGGTTACGGATGTTCCTCCGCTCCGCAATGGAGCGAGACCCCAGGGCGTGGGGTGGGACACCCGCTGCCGGTACCGGCCACCCTCCCCGGGCGCCGTTGAGCTCACGAAGCCGCGCGTCCCGAGCAAGCAAGGATCGACCATGGCTTCCAGCCTGACGAAGGACTCGGCGGACCCGTCCACCGAGAAGACCTTCTTCGGACACCCCCGTGGCCTGGCCACTCTGTTCATGACCGAGATGTGGGAGCGTTTCTCCTACTACGGCATGCGCGCCCTTCTCGTGTACTACCTGGTCTCGGGCGGCGCCGACGCCGCCACGGGCAGCCAGGGCGGCGGCCTTGCGATGACCGCGGCCACGACCACGGCCATCTACTCCGTGTACGTCTCCATGGTCTACCTCATGGCGATGCCGGGCGGCTGGTTCGGTGACCGCGTCTGGGGTGCCCGCAAGACGGTCGCCATCGCCGGTTTCGTGATCATCGCCGGCCACGTGTCGCTGGCCGTGCCCGGTCAGGCGATGTTCTTCGTCGGTCTGATCCTCGTGGCCGCCGGTTCCGGTCTGCTGAAGGCCAACATCTCCACGATGGTCGGCCACCTGTACGACGGCCCGGAGGACCCGCGCCGCGACGGTGGCTTCACGCTCTTCTACATCGGCATCAACCTCGGTGCCTTCGTCGCCCCGCTGGTCGTCGGTACGGTCGGCAAGGAGCACAACTGGCACCTGGGCTTCGCCCTCGCCGCCGTCGGCATGGCCCTGGGTCTGACCCAGTTCCTGCTCGGCACCAAGCACCTGAGCCCGAAGAGCAGCCTGGTCCCGAACCCGCTGTCGCCCGAGGAGCGCAAGGCCGTCCTCACCAAGGTCGCCCTCGCCGTTCTGGGCATCGCGGTCTTCTACGGCGCCGTGGTCGCCCTCGGCGCCTACACGCTGAACTGGGCGCTGGTCCCGCTGACGCTGGCCGGCCTGTTCATCCCGATCGCCGTCCTGACGCGCATCAAGCGCGACAAGGACCTCTCGGGCACCGAGCAGAAGAAGATGACCGCGTACATCTTCTTCTTCATCGCCGCCGCCGTCTTCTGGATGATCTACGACCAGGGTGGCTCCACGCTGTCCCTGTTCGCGGACGACAAGACCGCCGACACCGTCTTCGGCTTCGGCTTCTCGGCCACCTGGTACCAGTCGCTGAACCCGCTGTTCGTGATGGCCCTGGCCCCGGTCTTCGCCTGGCTGTGGCTGTGGCTGGCCCGCAAGAACCAGGAGCCGAACACCATCGTGAAGTTCGCGATGGGTCTGGTCCTGATCGGCGCCTCGTTCTTCGTCTTCATCGTCCCGATGAACATGGCGGGCGGCGACGTCAAGGTCTCCCCGATGTGGCTGGTCTCGATCTACATGATCCAGACCATCGGTGAGCTGTGCGTCTCCCCGGTCGGCCTCTCCGTCACCACGAAGATGGCCCCCCAGAAGTACGCCTCCCAGATGATGGGCGTCTGGTTCCTCGCGGTCACCGCCGGTGACTGCATCACCAGCCTGCTCTCCATCGCCGAGGTGGACCTGAACGGCACCTGGATCATCGGCTTCGAGGCCGCCGCCGCGGTGCTCGCGGGCTTCGCGGTCTACTCGTACCGCAAGCGCGTCCAGTCGCTGATGGGCTCCGTGCACTGACGCACTGACCCAGCGCACCGGTCTTCCACGTGAGCGGCCCGGCACACCGAAAGGTGTGCCGGGCCGTTCTGCGTCGTCCTCGTGCGTATTACCGCTGGCCGCGCAGGCGGCGCCACGGGGTGAAGGTGAACACCGCGGCACCGAGCAGGATCACCGTGCCGGCGACCAGGCCGAGGGCCTTGATGCCGCTGTCCTCGGCTCCGGTCTGGGCGAGGCCGCCCGAGGTGCTGCCCGAGGTCCCGGAGGTTCCCGAGGTCCCGGAGCCGCCCTCCTGGGCCGTGGTGTCCAGGGTGAGCGAAACGGAGCTGCCGCTCGCGGTGCAGGGCACCACGATCGGCGTCGCGCCCGGGGCCATGACCACGTCGATCGTCAGTTTGTCAGGGGTCAGCGTGGTCTTGCCGGTCTTGCCGGGCTTGTAGGTGCCCGTCATGTCGCTGAGGCTGACCGGGCTGCCGGCCTTGACGGGCTCGGCGTTGCCGGGACCCGCGACCTTGACCGTGCCGCTGTCGGCGCCGCCGAGCTTGATGTCCATCGAGGGCTTGAGGGCCCCGGCCGGCAGGTCCGCGGGGCTGTTCATCACGCCCTTGGCGGTCGTGACGGTCAGTGCGAAGCTGCCCCCGCTCTTCTTCGCATTGATCGTCACCTTGCCCTTGAGGGGGCCGTTGGGCATGTAGGCCCCGCAGTCGAAGGAGACGTCGACGGTCTGGCCCGGGAAGTCCGTCTGGCCTCCGCCGCTGGACGAGGGCGTGGGCGAGGGGCTAGTGGGCGGCGGCGAAGTCGGCGGAGCCGAGGTGGGCGGCGGGCTCGTGGGCGGCGCGGAGGTCGGCGGCGGGCTGGTCGGCGGCGTGGTGCCGCCCCCTGCCGTCACGTCCAGTTCGAGGGACGGCTTCGGGCTGTTGCCCGGGGTGCAGGTGGTGGTCGTACCCATCGCCTTGATCGTCAGGACACCGGCCGTGAAGGTGACCTTGCCCGACTTCTTGGGCGTGTAGGTGCCCGAGAGGTCGCTGATCTTGATAGGGGTGTTGGCGGGGATCGGCTCGGCGTTGGCCGGTCCGGAGACCGCCACGGAACCGGTCTCGGCGCCGCCCAGGACGATCTCGGCGCTGGGGGTCATCGCGCCCTTGCCCAGCTCGATGGGGCTGGAGGAGACGCCCTTCTGGAAGGACATCGTCAGCTTGTAGCCGCTGCCCTCCTTGACGCCCTTGATGTCGATCGGCGACACCGCCTCCTTGTCCCCGATGGGCGTCTTGCACTTGTACTGGACGTCGATCACGTCCGCCTGCGCGGGCGTGGCCCCCATGGCGATGCCCGCGCCGCCGAGCAGCAGCGCGACCGCGGCCGCGCTCACCCTCCGTTGGGTCTTCACGCTTGTCCTTTCGTCGTCGAACGGTTCTCAGACGGTGCGGACGTCTGTGGTGCGGTTGGCTGTGGTGCCGGTGTCCCCGGCGCGTCGTCCGGGGTGAACCACGGCAGTACCGCCGTGGTGGTCTCGGGGGGTTCGGCCGCCGGTTCGGGGCGGCTCGGCGCGAGGCCTCGTACGGGGCCGCGCGCGGGTCCCCGTACCGCCGGGATCCGCGGCAGCCGGGCGGTCACGGCGGCGCCCGGGTCGGTGGGGCGCGGGCCGCGGTGGCGGCCGCCGGAGGAGTCGCGGGGGCGGACCCGGTCGACGACGGCCATGCCGATGCGGAAGATCCCGCCCGGGATCACGATCAGCAGCAGGCCCCAGAACAGCAGGACCCCGTACGGGCGGTCCACGCCCCAGGGCTGCGTGGCCAGGACGGTCTCCCCGTACTTGAGGGAGACCGTGTAGTCGCCGTGGGCGCCCGCCGACAGGGAGGTGTTCAGGGAGACTTCCGCCTTGCCGCCGGGCGGGATGGTGCCCTTCCAGCGGACTTCCTCCCACAGGGGTGCGAACACCCCGTGGGCGGTGCCGAGTTGGAAGACCGGGTCCTTGACGGGGGCGGATCCCAGATTGCCGACGGTGACCGTGAACTTGCGGCTGGGCGGGGCTCCGAACCAGGTCAGTACCCCGTCCTCGCCCTTGAGCCGGACCCCGGTGAGCATGGCGAGGCGGGCGGTGCCGCCCTCGGCGGGCAGGTCGGCCACCGGGTGGTCGGTGATCTTCAGCGGGGCGGCGACGGTGGACTGGTCGCCGTTGACCGAGGTCACGTTGACCACGCACGGGCAGGGCTTGGGCGGGGCCGTCACCGGGAGCTGCGCGGAGAAGTGCCCGTCGTCGGCGACCGAGACGGCGACTCCGTCGGCGTTGGCGCAGCTGTTGGTGCCGCCGATCATGTTCTGCCCGCAGACCAGCAGCATCACCATGGTCTTGGGCCGCCAGCCGGTGCCGGTCACGGAGATCTGCGTGCCCTTGGCGACCTCCTTGAGCGAGAGCGCCACGGCGGGCTTGGGCCCGTCGTCCGCGGCGGCACCGGCCGCCGGGAACAGCGTCAGTGCGCACACCGACAGCCCCAACAGCCCTCCGAGCCCCGCCGCGGCCAGGGCCCTGATCCTCCCGCCGTACGTCCCACCGGCCTTGGCTCTCACCTGGGTGCTCCCGTCAACTCGTGTTCCGGTGCTGGGGACTGGTCGGGTACGGCGCTCCCGTGCGGCGCCGCGGCGTCGTCCGCGCCCCGGATCCGCCGCTTGCGTACGAGGAGCAGCGCGGCCGCAGCGGTCCCGCCGAGGCCGAGCAGCCCCGCGCCGGTCCGGCCCGCGATGCCCCAGGGCAGGAACCACGCGGAGGCGCGGCCCGTGGCGCGGGCGCCGCCGGGGGCGGTGACGGTGAGGGTGAGGGCGACCCGGTCGAAGACCGGTGCGCCGGGCCAGGGTTCGCTCAGCTCGACCCGCTGGCCGGGCAGCACCTCGACGGGCAGGGTGTGGGCGCTGCGGCCCGCGACCTTGCCGAAGGTGCCCTCGGCTTCGATGGAGAGCTCGGGTGCGAGTGCCACGTTGCCGCGGTTGACCAGGGTGTAGGCGATGGTGGAGGCCGCGCCCTCGCCCCGTACGGAGACGTCCTCCACGGTGAGCGCGGCCAGCGCCGGGCCGTCGACCCGCAGGTGGACCCGTACGCCCACTTCGTGTCCGGCCTCGGTGGCGACCACGGCGGCCGGGTGGTCGCCGGGCGGTGCGCCGGGCGGCACGGTGACGGCGAAGGGGACCACGGCGCGGGTGTGCGCGGGGACCTTGACCGTGGTGCTCGCGCCGAAGCTGATCCAGGAGCCGGCGCCGGTCGCGGGCCCTTGCGGATCTCCTGCGGCGGCGGGCGCGGCGGGGCGCACGGCGAAGGCGCCGTCCGCCGTGTTGTAGGCGTCGGCCCCGCGCAGAGTGACGGTGTGCTCCTGGTCGCTGGTGTTGGCCAGGCTGAGGCGGTCCTCCAGCACCGTGCCGGAGGCGCCCGCGAGGTAGAAGTAGGGGCGCGCGGCCGGTGCGTTCGCCGCACCGGACGCCTTCGGTGCGACTCCGGTGCCCGCGACGGGTTCGGCGGTCCAGCCGGGCTCGTCGGCGGCGGCCGGGGGCGCCCCCACCACCGCCGCGCCGTGGAGCGCGGCGGCGGCGAGGAGGAGCACGCCGGCCCTTCTCAGGGTGTGGAGCACGGGCATGACCGGGGGTGCTCCGTTCAGGACCGGGCCCGCTGGCCGCGCCGGGTCAGCCAGAGCACGCCGGCGGCGCCGGAGAGCAGGACGGTGGCTCCGAGGGTGCCCAGCGCAATCGCGGAATCCTCGGGGCCGGTCTGCGGGAGGGTGGCCCCGCCGCTGCCGCCGCCGGTGGTGGACGCGGCTTCGCCGCCGGGGGCCGTCACGTCGAGTTCGAGGGAGGGCCCCGGGCTGTTGCCGGGCGTGCAGGTGGTGGTGGTGCCCATCGCCTTGATGGTGAGGACACCGGCGGTGAGCGTGACCTTGCCCGACTTCTTGGGCGTGTAGGTGCCCGAGAGGTCACTGATCTTGATGGGTGTATTGGCCGGCAGGGCCTCGGAGTTGGGCGCGCCGGAGACCGGCACGGACACCTTTTCGGCCCCGCCCACCAGGATCACGGCGCTCGGGCTCATCGCACCCTTGCCGAGTTCCACGGGGCTGGAGGAGACGCCCTTCTGGAAGGACATCGTGAGCTTGTAGCCGTTTCCTTCCTTGACGGCCTTGATGTCGATGGGCGAGACCGCCGACTTCGGGCCGATGGGGGTCTCGCAGTTGTAGTTCACGTCGATCACCGCCGCTTGCGCGGTGGGGGCGGCGAGCAGTACCGCCGTTCCCGCCAGCGCGGAGGCCAGCGCTAGCGCGGTGGAGCGTTTCCGGTCGGACACCTTCGTCTTCCCCTCGAACCATGGCCACAA
This sequence comes from Streptomyces sp. NBC_00454, assembly GCF_041434015.1. GTDB lineage: Bacteria > Actinomycetota > Actinomycetes > Streptomycetales > Streptomycetaceae > Streptomyces. The sequence goes on from NZ_CP107907.1 coordinate 3,013,756, forward strand.
GTTACTGACGGCACATCAGATTGGTGGCTCAAGGTACGCCGGGGGCCTTACGGAGGGAAGACAAAGGACGGCGCCGGATCAACGGCCCTCAAGCCGCTCCGACGCCGTCCCGATTCAGGCTGTTTCAGGCCAACTTGCGGCCCTTCTGCCAGACCCCGGAGACCAGCGGAACGCCCGGCCGGTACGCGAGGTGGACGTGACTGGGGGCGTCGAGCAGCGCCAGGTCCGCGCGGGCCCCGGGGGTGACGATCCCGATGTCGCCGCGGCGCAGGGCGCGGGCGCCGCCGGCGGTGGCGGACCACAGGGCCTCGTCCGGGGTCATCCCCATGTCGCGGACGGCCAGCGCGATGCAGAACGGCATGGAACTCGTGTAGGAGGAGCCCGGGTTGCAGTCCGTGGACAGCGCGACGGTGGCGCCCGCGCCGAGGAGGCGGCGGGCGTCGGGCCACTGCGCTCGGGTGGAGAACTCGGCGCCCGGCAGCAGGGTGGCGACGGTGGTGGCCGAGGCCTGGCCCAGCGCGTCCACGTCGGCGTCCGTGAGGTGGGTGCAGTGGTCGGCGGAGGCGGCTTCGAGCTCGACGGCGAGCTGGACGCCGGGGCCGTGGGAGAGCTGGTTGGCGTGGATGCGCGGGATGAGCCCGGCGGCCGCGCCGGCGGTCAGGATGGCGCGCGCCTGGTCCCCGTCGAAGGCGCCCTTCTCGCAGAAGACGTCCACCCAACGGGCGTACGGGGCGCAGGCGGTCAGCATCTCGCCGGTGACGAGCTCCACGTAGGCGGCCGGGTCCGCGGCGTAGTCCGGGGAGACGATGTGCGCGCCGAGGTAGGTGACCTCCTCGGTGTGCGCGGCGGCGATCCGCAGCGCGCGGGCCTCGTCGGCGACGGTGAGCCCGTAGCCGGACTTGGTCTCGAAGGTGGTGGTGCCCTGGCGGAGGGCCTCGCCGAGGTGGCGCAGCAGATTGGCTTCGAGCTCGGCGTCGGAGGCGGCGCGGGTGGCGGCGACCGTGGTGCGGATGCCTCCGGCGGAGTAACTGCGTCCGGACATCCGGGCGTTGAACTCGGCGGTGCGGTCGCCCGCGAAGACGAGGTGGGAGTGGGAGTCGACGAAGCCGGGGATGACGGCGCGGCCGGTCGCGTCGTACGCGGTGTCGGCGGCCGGAGCCGCGTCGGCGGGGCCGACCCAGACGATGGTCTCGCCGTCGATGACCACGGCGGCGTCGGCGATGAGGCCGAGGGGGCTGCCGTCGCCGAGGGCGGGGTCGTTGGTGACGAGGCTGCCGATGTTGGTGATGACGGTGGTGGTGGTCATGGGTTCCTCTCAGGACGGTTCGTTCCCCCACCCCGCCCCTTCCCGAAACCGGGGGCTCCGCCCCCGGACCCCCGCGCCTCAAACGCCGGCGGGGCTGGATTTGCCCGGGAACGGGGTCCGGGGCGCGGCCCCGGTTTCGGGAAGGGGCGGGGTGGGGGAAGAGACCCGCCGCAGGCGGCGCGGACGGTCAGGAGCGAAGGGCGGCGATGGACTCGGCCAGGGCCGACGGGACGTCCGGGACCAGGGTGTGGTGGCCGTCGCGGACCACATGGCGGCCGCCGACCACCGTGTGGCGGATGTCGGAGGCGGTCGCGGCGAAGACCGCCGTCTCCGCGCCGAGACGGGGCAGCGGACCCGCCGTTCTGACGGAGTCCAGCGCGATCGTGGTGAAGTCCGCGAGCGCGCCCGCCTCCAGGCGGCCCGCGTCGGACCAGCCGAGCGCGGCGTGGCCATCGGCCGTGGCGGCCGTGAGCAGGGCGTTCGCCGTCCAGTGGCCCCGGGTCCGGCTGCTGAGCCGCTCGTTCAGCTCCATCGCGCGGGCCTCTTCGAGCAGGTCGATCACGGCGTGGCTGTCGCTGCCGAGCGAGAGCGGGCTGCCCGCGCGCTGGAGGCGTACGGCCGGGCCGATGCCGTCGGCGAGGTCGCGTTCGGTGGTGGGGCACATGCAGGTGCCGGTGGTGCTGGAGCCGAGGAGCGCGATGTCGGCGTCGGTGAGGTGCGTGTTGTGCACGCCCGTGGTGCGCGGGCCCAGCACGCCGTGGTCGGCGAGCAGCTGCGTCGGGGTGCGGCCGTGGGCTGCCAGGCAGGCCTCGTTCTCGGCGGTCTGCTCCGAGAGGTGGACGTGCAGCGGGGCCCGGCGCTCCTGGGCCCAGCGGGCCACGGTGGCGAGCTGGGCGGCCGGTACGGCGCGGACCGAGTGGATCGCGGCGCCGATCAGGGCGTGTTCGCGGGGCTTGAGGGCGCTGACCCGCTGGGCCCAGGCGTCCGCCGTCCCGTCGGAGAAGCGGAGCTGGTGGGGGTCGGGGGCCTGTCCGAAGCCCGCCGAGAGGTAGGCGGTGTCCAGGAGCGTGATGCGGATGCCGGCCTCGGCGGCGGCATCGATCAGCGCCTCGCCCATGGCGTTGGGGTCGGCGTAGGGGGTTCCGCCGGGGGCGTGGTGGACGTAGTGGAACTCGCCGACGGCCGTGATCCCGGCCAGCGCCATCTCCGCGTAGACGGCGCGGGCCAGCGCGAAGTAGCGGTCGGGGGTGAGGTTCTGGGCGACCTGGTACATGAACTCGCGCCAGGTCCAGAAGGTGCCCGAGCCCACCTGGACCAGGGAGCGCAGGGCGCGGTGGAAGGCGTGGCTGTGCGCGTTGGCAAGGCCCGGGACCGTCAGTCCGCGCAGCACCTCCGCGCCCGGGGGCGGGGCCTCGGCCCCGGTCCTCAGGGCGCCGATCCGACCGTCGTTCTCCACGTCCAGGGCGACGCCCGGCTCGACATGGGTGCCGAGCCAGGCGTGCTCCAGCCAGTACGTCTTCAGCGGCACGCGAGGCCTTCCAGTACGTCGGCGAGGGCGAGGACTCCTGCCACGCAGTCGTCCTCGGCGGCGAACTCCCGCGGGGAGTGGGAGACGCCGGTGGGGTTGCGCACGAACAGCATGGCCGTCGGGACGGCCGCGGAGAGGATTCCCGCGTCGTGTCCGGCGCCGGTGCCCAGGACCGGGACGGCACCGCCCAGGATCCGGTTCATCTCGTCGCGCAGGGCGTGCTCGAACTCGACGACCGGGGTGAAGGACTCCCGGACGATGTCCAGGTCGATCCCGTCCCGGTCGGCGCTCTCGCGGGCGGCCTTCTCGATGGCGGTCACGACCGTGTCGAGGGTGGCCTGGTCGGCGGCGCGGGAGTCGAGCCAGCCGCGCACCAGCGAGGGGATGGCGTTGACCCCGTTGGGCTCGACGGAGATCTTCCCGAAGGTGGCCACGGCCCCGGCGAGGGCCGCCTCGGCGCGGGCCGCGAGCACGGTCTGCGCGTAGGTGATCATCGGGTCGCGGCGGTCCACCAGGCGGGTGGTGCCCGCGTGGTTGGCCTCGCCGTGGAAGTCGAAGCGCCAGCGGCCGTGCGGCCAGATCGCGGAGGCGATGCCGACCCGGTCCGCGGAGAGGTCGAGGGCGCGGCCCTGTTCCACGTGCAGTTCGACGAAGGCGCCGATGCGGGCGAGGCGTTCGGGGTCGGCCCCGATGGCGGCGGGGTCGTACCCGGCGGCCTCCATGGCCTCGGGCAGCCGGATGCCGTCCGCGTCGCGAAGCTCGTACGCCTTCTCCTTGGTCAGCTGCCCGGCGGCCAGCCGGGAGCCGACGCAGGCCAGCCCGAAGCGGGCCCCTTCCTCGTCGCCGAAGTTGGTGATGGCCAAAGGCCTGGAGAACTCCACTCCCCTCCCGCGGAGTTCGTCCAGGGCCGCGAAGGAGGACACCACCCCGAGGGGGCCGTCGAAGGCCCCGCCGTCGGGGACGGAGTCCAGGTGGGAGCCGGTGACGACGGCGTCACCGGCGAGCGGGTCGCCGAGCCAGGCCCACTGGTTGCCGTTGCGGTCGACCTCGTACGCGAGCCCGCGCGATTCCGCTTGCGCGCGGAACCAGGTGCGGCAGTCGGCGTCGGCGCCGGTCCAGGCGTAGCGGCGGTACCCGCCGCTGCCCTGGTCCCGGCCGATGGGCCGGAGCTCGGCCCACATCTGGTGGAACGAGGCTCCGGCGGCGGCTTCCTGGGTCACGCCTGGTCGCCCTCGCGCATCGGGATGCGGACGCCGCGCTCGTCGGCGACCGTCTCGGCGATGTCGTAGCCGGCGTCGACGTGGCGGATGACGCCCATGCCCGGGTCGTTGGTCAGCACGCGGCGGATCTTCTCGCCCGCGAGCTTGGTGCCGTCGGCGACGGTGACCTGGCCGGCGTGGATCGAGCGGCCCATGCCGACGCCGCCGCCGTGGTGGATGGAGACCCAGGAGGCGCCGGAGGCCACGTTGACCATGGCGTTGAGCAGCGGCCAGTCGGCGATCGCGTCGGAGCCGTCGAGCATGGCCTCGGTCTCGCGGTACGGGGAGGCCACCGAGCCGCAGTCGAGGTGGTCGCGGCCGATGACCAGGGGCGCGGCGAGGGTGCCGTCGGCGACCATCTCGTTGAAGCGCTCGCCGGCCTTGTCGCGCTCGCCGTAGCCCAGCCAGCAGATGCGTGCGGGCAGGCCCTGGAAGTGGACGCGCTCGCCGGCCATCTTGATCCAGCGGTGCAGGGACTCGTTCTCGGGGAAGAGCTCCAGCATCGCCTTGTCGGTCTTGTGGATGTCCGAGGCCTCGCCGGACAGCGCCGCCCAGCGGAAGGGGCCCTTGCCCTCGCAGAACAGCGGGCGGATGTAGGCGGGGACGAAGCCGGGGAAGGCGAACGCCCGCTCGTAGCCCGCGAGCTGGGCCTCGCCGCGGATGGAGTTGCCGTAGTCGAAGACCTCGGCGCCCGCGTCCATGAAGCCGACCATGGCCTCGACGTGCGTGGCCATCGACTCGCGGGCGCGGGTGGTGAACCCGGCCGGGTCCTTGGCCGCGTAGTCCGCCATGTCGTCGAAGTCCACGCCCACCGGCAGGTAGGCCAGCGGGTCGTGGGCGGAGGTCTGGTCGGTGACGATGTCGATCGGCGCGCCCTCGGCCAGCATCTGCGGGAGCAGGTCGGCGGCGTTGCCGAGGAGGCCGATGGAGAGCGGCTTGCGGGCGTCGCGGGCCTCGACGGCGAGCTGCAGCGCGTGGCGCAGGTCGTTCGCCTTGACGTCGAGGTAGCGGTGCTCGATGCGGCGGTCGATGGCGCGCGGGTCGACGTCGATGCAGATCGCGACGCCGTCGTTCATCGTCACGGCCAGCGGCTGGGCGCCGCCCATGCCGCCGAGGCCGGCGGTGAGGGTGATGGTGCCGGCCAGGGTCCCGTTGAACTTCTTGGCCGCGACGGCCGCGAAGGTCTCGTAGGTGCCCTGGAGGATGCCCTGGGTGCCGATGTAGATCCACGAACCGGCCGTCATCTGGCCGTACATGGTCAGGCCCAGGTTCTCCAGGCGGCGGAACTCCTCCCAGTTGGCCCAGTCGCCGACCAGGTTGGAGTTGGCGAGCAGCACGCGCGGCGCCCACTCGTGCGTCTGCATCACGCCGACCGGACGGCCGGACTGGACGAGCATCGTCTCGTCCTGCTTCAGCGTCTGCAGGGTGCGCACCATCGCGTCGTACGAGCGCCAGTCGCGGGCGGCCTTGCCGGTGCCGCCGTAGACGACGAGCTTGTCGGGGTGCTCGGCGACCTCGGGGTCGAGGTTGTTCTGCAGCATCCGCAGTGCGGCCTCCTGCTGCCATCCCAGGGTGCTCAGGTCGGTACCTCGTGCGGCACGTACGGGGCGGGGTCCTGACATGGCGGTGCCTCCTCCGGTGTTGGTCAATCCATTCACATACTCACTCCCTGAATAGATTCAGTCAACAGCTGCGGCCCGCCGCGCCGGGTGATGGGATGAAGAACATGGCCGACGCCCCGCGTACGCACACCACCGAATCGACCTCCTCGACACCGGCCGCGCGACGGAACCTGGCCGTGAAGGCCGCCGTGACACAGGGCCTGATCGGGCCCGACCCGGGCCGGGATCCGGACCCCTCCCTCGTCTGCCTGCTGGACACCGCCGGCATCCGCGCCTCCGCCGCCGCCCTGACGGACGCCTTCGCCGCCGCCGTCGCCCCCGGCACCCCGGTCCTGCACGCCTTCGCCGTCAAAGCCGCCCCGCTCGTCCCCGTCCTGCGGCTGCTCGACGACGCGGGCATCGGCTGCGAGGTCGCCAGCGCCGGCGAACTGGCCCTGGCCCGCGCGGCCGGGGTCGCACCGGAGCGCACCGTCCTCGACTCCCCCGCCAAAACCCCCGCCGAGCTGCGCGAAGCCCTCTCCCTCGGCATCGCCGTCAACGCGGACAACCGCCAGGAGCTGCACCGCCTGGACGCCCTGGTGGCCGCGGCCCCGACCCGCTCCCCCCTCGGGATCCGGATCAACCCGCAGACCGGCGCCGGCGCCATCGACGCCCTCTCCACCGCCACCGCCACCTCGAAGTTCGGCGTCGCCCTGCGCGATCCCGGCGCCCGCGCATGGCTCCTACGGGCCTTCGCGGACCGGCCGTGGCTCACCCGGCTGCACATCCACTCGGGCTCCCAGGGCGTACCCCTAGCCCTGATCGCCGAAGGCGTACGGGAGCTGCACTCCCTGGCCGAGGAGATCAACGCGGCGGCCGGCCGCAAGCAGGTGGACACCCTGGACATCGGCGGGGGCCTGCCGGTCAACTTCGGCTCGGACGAGATCACGCCCACCTACGCCGACTACGTGGACGCCCTGCGCTCCGCCACACCCGGGCTCTTCTCGGGGGCGTACGGGCTGGTCACGGAGTTCGGGCGGTCCCTGGTGGCGAAGCACGGGCTGGTGCTGTCGCGCGTGGAGTACACCAAGACCACCGGCGGCCGCGCGATCGCCCTGACCCACGCGGGGGTCCAGCTGGCCACCCGTACGGTCTACGCCCCGGCGGCCTGGCCGCTGCGGATCCTGCCCTACGACGCCAAGGGCGCCCCCCTGACGGGACCGCCGGTCCCCCAGGACATCGCCGGACCCGCCTGCTTCGCGGGCGACCTCCTGGCCACGGCCCGGGAGCTCCCGCTGCTGTCCCCCGGGGACCTGATCGCCATCCCCGACACGGGTGCGTACGCCTTCACGGCGCACTACGGCTACAACAGCCTGCCGCGGCCGGCGGTCTATGGATTCACGGTGGCGGAGCCGGGTCCGGAGCCGGACCGCTGCTCGGAGCCGGGCCGTCGCTCGGAGCCGGGCCTCGTCCACTTCGTGCCGGTGCGGGCTGCGCAGCCGCTGTCGGCGATCGCCGCCGAGGCGGGTGCGGCCGCGCCGGATGCCCTGCTCTGACCCCGGGGCGCCGTCGCCGTCTGCCGCTGCGCGGGGCCGGGGATGCGGGCCTTCCGCTGCGCGGGGCATGTCCCCTACCCGCCCTTCCGCCGTTCCCCGGGCGCTGCCCGGACCCGGTCCTCAAACGCCGGACGGGCTGAAATGTGCCGCGCAGCGGCACATCCAGTCCCGCCGGCGATCGAGGCGTCAAGGCGACAGCGTCGCCTCAAGGGCCGGGGACAGGCCCGCCACCACCTCGTCCGGGGTCAGGGAGGTGACGCCCGGGAGGCGCAGCAGGTAGCGGGCCAGCGCCAGGCCCAGCAGCTGCGCCGCGACCAGGCCCGCCGCCCGCCGGGCCCGTTCCGGGCCCAGTGCCGCGGCCAGCGCGGGGGCGACCTGGGTCGCGAACACCTCCCGCATCCGGGCCGCCGCCGCCTCGTTGGTCACCGCGGAGCGCAGCAGCACCAGCAGGGCGTCGTCCGCCGGATCGCCCTCCCACCGGTCCACGAAGTGCCGTAGGACCACTGCCGCCAGTTCCCCCGGCGGGACCGCCGACAGGTCCGGCAGCCGCAGGTCCACCGCCAGCGCGGCGTCGAAGAGCTTCTCCTTGTTCCCGAAGTACCGCATCACCATCGACGGGTCGATCGCCGCGTCCGCCGCGACCGCGCGGATGGTCGTCCGTTCGTACCCGTGCGCGGCGAACCGCTCCCGCGCGGCCCGCAGGATCGCCGCCTTGGTCTGCGCGCCCCGGCCCTCCGCCTCTTGAGCCTCTTGCATCATGCCGACAAAGGTAGGCCAACACTTGTGGGCCAACAACCGTTGACACACCGGCGCCGGTCGCCGCATCATCAAGTCAACGGTTGTTGGCCAACGAACGTTGGCATCCCGCAGGAGGCCCAGAATGCCCGGAACGCTCCCCGCCGCACTCCCCGCCACCACCCACGTCGCGATCATCGGCGCCGGCCCCACCGGCCTCGCCCTCGCCGTGACCCTCGCCGAGGCCGGCGTCGACTTCGTGCTCCTCGACCGGCAGGCCGAGGGCGCCAACACCTCCCGCGCCGCCGTGGTCCACGCCCGCACCCTGGAGGTCCTCGACGAGATCGACCCGACCGGGTCCCTGAGCGCCGAGCTGGTCGGCCGCGGCATCCCCGTCACCCGGTTCCGGATCCGCGACGGTGCCCGGCCCCTCGCCGCCATCACCTTCGACGGCCTGCCCACGGCCCACTCGTACGCACTGATGGTCCCCCAGGACCGGACCGAGGCCGTGCTCCTGGAGCGCCTGCGCTCCCTGGGCGGCGAGGTCCACCGCCCGTACGAGGTCACCGGCGTCCGCCAGGACGAGGACGGCGAGGGGGTCACCCTCACCACCGCCACCGGCGAGACCCTGCGCGCCTCCTACGCCGTCGGCGCGGACGGCATGCACAGCACGGTCCGCGAGGCCGCCGGGATCGGGTTCACCGGCAGCTCCTACGGGGAGTCCTTCGTCCTCGCCGACGTGGTGATGGACTGGGCCCCGGGCCCCGGCGAGGTCTCCCTCGTCTTCGCCCCGGCCGGTCCCACCGTGGTCGCCCCGCTGCCCGGTGAGGCATCCGCCGCCGGGGCCCCGGGGGCGGGGCGCTACCGCGTCGTCGCCACCGTCTCCGACGCCCCCGCCGAACCCGACCTCGCCTTCGTCCAGGCCCTGCTGGACGCCCGCGCCCCCGGCCAGGCCACCGTCACCGGACTCGTCTGGTCCTCGCGGTTCCGGATCCACCACCGGGTCGCCGACCGCTATCGCTCGGGCCGCCTGCTGCTCGCCGGAGACGCCGCGCACGTGCACAGCCCGGCCGGCGGCCAGGGCATGAACACCGGTATCCAGGACGGCCACGCACTCGGCCGCGCACTCGCCCGCGCACTCGCCTCCGGGAACCCGGGCGACCTCGACGCGTACGGGGCCACCCGCCGGCCCGTCGCCCTGCGCGTGGTGGCGCTGACCGACCGGATGACCCGTGTCGCCCACCTGCGCAACCCGGCCCTGCGCGCCGTGCGCAACACCCTGCTCCCGCTCTTCGCCCGCGTCCCGGCGCTCCGCAAGCGCCTCGCCACCGAGCTGGCCGAGCTCAACTACCGGTGAGGGGCGATCGGGGCCGCTACTCCACGAACAGGCCCCGCGCCGCGGCCCTCGCGTCGAAGGCCTCCAGCCGGGCCTGCGCGTCCGGCAGTGCGTCGGCCATCGCCTCCAGCAGCACCCGCCCCAGCAGCATCGGTGCGCAGGCGGTGTCGAAGGCCAGCCCGGTCCCCACCGGCGCCGGGATCAGCAGGTCCGAATGCCTGGCCACCGGGGCGAAGGCCGAATCGGCCACCGTCACCACGGTCAGCCCGGCCGCCCGCCCGTGGTCCAGCGCCTCCGCGACCTCCTTGGGGTGGCGGGGCAGCGCGAAGCACAGGAGGGCCGAGGCCCCGGCGGCGCGGGCCGCGTCGATCCGGTCGGCGAGCATGGAGCCGCCCTCGTCGAGCAGCCGGACGTCCGGATGGACCTTCGCGGCGAAGTACGCGAACCCGCGCGCCTGCGAGGACGCCGCCCGCAGCCCCAGTACGGGCAGCGGGCTGGACGCGGCGAGCAGCCGCCCGGCCTCCTGGACCGGCGCCGGGTCGGCGAGCATCGCCGACAGCTGCCGCAGGTTCTCGATCTCGCCCTGGACGGCCTGCTGGTACTCGTTGTACGCGTCCTCGGGCCCGCCCCCGGCCCGCCCCGCGGGGGCCACCTCCCGCAGGTGCTTGCGCAGCGCGGGGTAGCCGTCGAAACCCAGGGCCACCGCGAACCGGGTCACCGACGGCTGGCTCACGCCGGCCAGCTCGGCGAGCTCCACGCTCGACAGGAACGGCACCTCCGCGGCCCCGCGCACCATGCAGTGCGCGATGCGCCGCTGGGTCGGCGTCAGCCGGTGCCCCTCGAACAGCTTCTGCAGCCGTGCTGCAGGGCTCTCACTCATCCCGTTCCCCTCCGTCCCGTACGTCCCCGGTGAGATATTCAGTCACGGAGCACTCTGCATGCGCTTATGCAGGACGGCAACCCGCGCCCGCGATCCGAGACCCCGGGGGCGCCCCCGGGACCGAGATCAAATCGCTTGACCGGCCGTCGCGCGCGGCCATAGTTCTTCAGGAGCCGGCGGGGGCGGTGCGCACGAGGTCCCGTTCGGTCAACAGCCCACCGATCCGACCGAATTGGCTGCCTCCATGGTCTCGTCCGTCTCCGCTCCACCCGCCCCCCGCACCCGCCTGTGGACCAGGAACTTCGGCCTCTACTTCACCGCCCGCATCGTGTCCATGGCGGGAGACACGATGATGCCCGTCGCCATGGCCGTCGCCATGCTCTCGCTCGGCTACGGAGTCAGCGGCCTCGGGTACGTGCTCGGCACGTGGATGGGGGCCTTCGCGCTCTTCGTCGTCTTCGGCGGGGTGTTCGCGGACCGGTTCCACCCCAAGCCGCAGATGATCGGCGCGGACGCGGCCCGCTTCCTGATCCAGGGCTCGTTCGCCGTGTACCTCTGGCTCGGCCACCCCTCCCTGTGGTTCGTCATCGGCGGCTCGGCGCTCGGCGGGATCGCGACCGCGATGTTCCAGCCGGGGGTCAACGGCCTGGTCCCCCAGGTCGCCGCCGATCCGCAGAAGGCCAACGGGGTGCTGCGGGTCAGCGAGGGGATGTCCACGATGGCCGGGCCGGCGCTCGCCGGAATCCTCGTCTCGGTCACCTCGACGGCCTGGGTGTTCGCGGTCGACGCGGCCACCTTCGCGGTCAGCGGGCTGTGCCTGCTGGCGCTGCGGCTGCCGCCCTTCAAAGTGGACCGGTCGGCCTCCACCCTGGAGAACCTGCGGACCGGCTGGGTGGAGTTCCGCTCCCGGTCCTGGCTGTGGGCGGTCATCCTGATCTGGTGGGTGCTCGGGGTGTTCGTGTGGGGCCCGCTCACCCCGCTCGGCGCGGCCTCCGTCATCGGTGAGCACGGCAAGGCGGCCTTCGGGTACGCGGAGGGCGCGTTCGGGGCCGGCTGCATGCTCGGCGGGCTCGTGGCGATCCGTCTCCGGCCGGCCCGGCCGCTGTTCGGCGGCGGGATCGCGATGTGCCTCTTCCCGATGATGCCCCTGGCGGCGGCGCTGGTGCCCTCGCTGCCGGTGCTCATGCTCATGTACGCGGTGAGCGGCCTGGGCTGGGCGTTCTGGGGGGTGCAGTGGGCCACCACCGTGCAGACACAGATACCCGAGGACCGACTGAACCGGGTGACCGCGTACGAGATCGCCGGCTCGATCCTCGCCGTCCCCCTCGGCCAGGTCCTCGCGGGGCCCGCGGCGCAGCTGTTCGGCCTCCACCGGTTCCTGCTGGCCGGTTCGGTGATCGGCCTCGGCTGCGCGTTCGCGCTGCTCCTGGTCCGCCCGGTGCGCGGCCTGCGGCGGGCGGAGCGGCCGACCGGCGACCTGGCCGACCGGCTGACCGGCTGACCGGCTGATCCGAATACGGGGGTTAGCCCCAGTGCCCGTACGGGGTGGTGGTTCCTACCGTGGGGGCATGGAGTCCCAGGAGTTGAAGAAGGAACTCGCCGCCACCTTGGACGCCCGGCGTGAGCTGGGGCCCGAGTACGAGGCCGCGCTGGTGGATTCGTTCGTCGAGAAGGTCGACACCCAGGTCCGGCGGCGGCTGGCGGAGGACCGTCTGGCCGCTGCCCGAGGTCCCCGGCCCCCGGCGGAATCGCCGGCGGGCAATTTCGGGGAGCGCTTCGGGTTCGCGATCGTCACCCTGGTGCTGGCGATCCCGCTCTCGGCGATCGGCGCGGCCCAGGCCCACCTGCCCGGCCTGATCGTGGCCTGGCTCGGCATCGTGGGCGTCAACTTCGTCCACGCGTCGAAGTCCCTGCGGCGGCGCGGGCCGGACCCGCAGGACTGAATCGCGGGCCGGACCCGCGGAGGTTTTGGCGCGGGGACCGCCGCACCCCGGTTGCCCGGGGGCGGGACGACGGCGGTCCCCGCGAGGGACACGGGCCGGGTCAGGGCCGTCCGCGCGTCCGTGGCGTCCACGCGGTCCGGGAGCCGCTCCGGAAGTGCGTCAACGCCGTTCGTGGCGCCGGCCGGGTCCCGGCTCCCCGGGCTTCCCTGCCGACAACCACCACTGTGCCCCAGCCGTGTTAAGCCGGTGCTGCCGCGACGTGACGGGCCCGTACCGATTGCGCGTCGGCCGGGGCACGGGCCCGGCCCCCGTACCGCTTCGCGCTACTTCGCGGACTTCGCGAGGAACGCCAGCAGGTCCTGACGGCTCACCACACCGGTCGGCTTGCCTTCGACCAGCACGATCGCCGCGTCGGCCTCGCCGAGGACCGCCATCAGCTCGGAGACCGGCTCGCCGGATCCGACCTGCGGGAGCGGGGCGGACATGTGCTTCTCCAGGGGGTCGCCGAGGGAGGCGCGCTGGGCGAACAGCGCCGCCAGCAGCTCCTTCTCGACCACCGAGCCGATGACCTCGGCCGCCATCACGTCGGGGTGACCGGCGCCCGGCTTGACGATCGGCATCTGCGAGACGCCGTACTCGCGCAGCACCTCGATGGCCTCGCCGACGGTCTCCTCGGGGTGCATGTGGACGAGGGAGGGGATGCCGCCCTCCTTGTCCGCCAGCACGTCCCGGATGCGGGCCGAGGGGCCGGCGTCCTCCAGGAAGCCGTGTCCGGCCATCCACTCGTCGTTGAAGATCTTGCTGATGTAGCCGCGCCCGCTGTCCGGGAGCAGGACGACGACCACGTCGTCCGGGCCGAGGCCCTCCGCCGCGCGCAGCGCCGCGACGACCGCCATGCCGCAGGAGCCGCCGACGAGGAGGCCCTCCTCCTTGGCCAGGCGGCGGGTCATCTGGAAGGAGTCCTTGTCGGACACCGCGATGATCTCGTCCGTGACGTTGCGGTCGTAGGCGGTCGGCCAGAAGTCCTCGCCGACGCCCTCGACGAGGTACGGGCGGCCCGAGCCGCCGGAGTAGACCGAGCCCTCGGGGTCGGCGCCGATGACCTTGACCTTGCCGCCGGACACCTCCTTGAGGTACCCGCCGGTGCCGGAGATCGTGCCGCCCGTGCCGACACCGGCCACGAAGTGGGTGATCTTCCCGTCCGTCTGCTCCCACAGCTCGGGACCGGTGGTCTCGTAGTGGGAACGCGGGTTGTTCGGGTTGCTGTACTGGTCGGGCTTCCAGGCGCCGGGCGTCTCGCGCACGAGGCGGTCGGAAACGTTGTAGTACGAGTCCGGGTGGTCGGGATCCACCGCCGTCGGGCAGACCACTACGTCGGCGCCGTAGGCCCGCATGACGTTGATCTTGTCCGCGGACACCTTGTCGGGGCAGACGAAGATGCAGTGGTAACCCTTCTGCTGGGCCACGATGGCGAGTCCTACACCCGTGTTGCCGCTCGTCGGCTCCACGATGGTGCCGCCGGGCTTGAGTGCTCCGCTCTGCTCGGCGGCTTCGATCATCCTGACGGCGATCCGGTCCTTCACGGATCCGCCGGGATTGAAGTACTCGACCTTGGCAAGGACGGTGGCCTGCAGGCCTTCGGTCACACGGTTGAGCTTCACCAGCGGGGTGTTGCCGACGAGGCTGATCATCGAGTCGTGGAATTGCACCATGTTCTCCAAGGAGGGGACTCCACGGGTTCTCCGGGAGGCTCGGCCAGAGTATGCGGAAAGGGATTGGCCGACCTCGCGTACGGGGCAGGTAGGTCAAACAGGACCGGGTGCCGAGGAGGTGGCCTGAGGGTGTCTAGGGCGAGGACGGCCCGCCGGATCGCGGCGGGCGCGGCGTACGGCGGTGGCGGGCTCGGGCTCGTCGGGGTCGCCGCGGTGGGTCTGGTCGTGGCGGAGGTGCAGTTCGCGAAGCGGACGGTCGGCACCGGGCTGCCGGATCCGCCGCGCGCGGACGGGCTGTACGGGGGCGAGTTCGGCGGTCCCGAGATGAGTCCGGGGCCGCTGCGGCTCGGCATCCTGGGCGATTCCACGGCCGCCGGGCTGGGCGTGCGGCGGGCGAGACAGACTCCGGGCGCGCTGCTGGCCTCGGGGCTGGCCGCGGTGGCCGAGCGGCCGGTGGAGCTGCGCAACGTGGCCCTGTCCGGCGCCATGTCCGACGACCTGGACCGGCAGGTGGGGCTGCTGCTCGACGGCGACGGGCCGGCCCCCGACGTGTGCGTGATCATCATCGGCGCCAACGACGTGACCCGGCGGATGCCCCCGACCCAGTCGGTGCGGCTGCTGACCTCGGCCGTCCGCCGGCTGCGGCTCGCGGGCTCCGAGGTCGTCGTCGGCACCTGTCCGGACCTGGGCACCATCGAGCCCGTCTACCAGCCGCTGCGGTGGCTGGCCCGCCGGGTCTCGCGCCAGCTGGCCGCCGCCCAGACGATCGGGGTGCTCGCGCTGGGCGCCCGTACCGTCTCGATGGGCGACCTGATGGGCGCGGAGTTCGCGGCGAACCCGCGCGAGATGTTCGGACCGGACTCCTACCACCCGTCGGCGGAGGGGTACGCGACCGCCGCGATGGCCGTGCTGCCCACCCTGTGCGCGGCGCTGGGCGTCTGGCCCGAGTCGGACCGCCTGGACGTGTCGCGCAACGAGGACATGCTCCCGGTGGCCAAGGCCGCCTCGGCGGCGGCGGGACTGGCCGGTACGGAGGTCACGGCGGCCCGCGGGCCCTGGGTCCTGCTCAAGTACCGGCGCAGGCGGCAGGTGCCCGGCGAGGACCTCGCGGAGCGCAGCGGGCAGCGGGCGGGGCACGGAGCGCAGACTGGAGGGGCGGGCGAGGCGGCCGGGGGCGCGGCCAGAGCGACCGGAGTCACATCGAAAGGGCAGTGACCTCGACGGTACGGGGCGGTAACTTCGCATGCGGTCCCGGTACGACACCACCTCCCTTGGAGCCCCGATGCCCGAAGCAGTCATCGTTTCCACCGCCCGGTCGCCGATCGGCCGTGCCTTCAAGGGATCCCTCAAGGACATCCGCCCGGACGATCTGACGGCCACGATCATCCAGGCCGCCCTCGCCAAGATCCCCGAGCTGGACCCGCGCCAGATCGACGACCTGATGCTGGGCTGCGGCCTCCCGGGCGGCGAGCAGGGGCACAACCTGGGCCGCATCGTCGCCGTGCAGATGGGCATGGACCACCTGCCGGCCACCACGATCACCCGCTACTGCGCCTCCTCGCTCCAGACCTCCCGGATGGCGCTGCACGCCATCAAGGCGGGCGAGGGCGACGTCTTCATCTCCGCGGGCGTCGAGATGGTCTCCCGGTCCGTGAACGGCTCCTCCGACGGCATCCCCGGCACCCACAACCCGCTCTTCGCCGACTCCGAGGCCCGCACCAAGCAGGTCGCCGAGTCCACCGGCTCCTCCTGGCACGACCCGCGCGAGGACGGCCTGGTCCCCGACGCGTACATCGCGATGGGGCAGACCGCCGAGAACCTGGCCCGCCTCAAGGGCGTGACCCGCCAGGACATGGACGAATTCGGCGTCCGCTCGCAGAACCTGGCCGAGGAAGCCATCAAGAACGGCTTCTGGGCCCGCGAGATCACCCCGGTCACCACCCCGGACGGCACGGTCGTCTCCACCGACGACGGCCCGCGCGCCGGGGTCACGCTGGAGGGCGTCCAGGGCCTCAAGCCCGTCTTCCGCCCCGACGGCCTGGTCACGGCCGGCAACTGCTGCCCGCTGAACGACGGCGCCGCCGCTCTGGTCGTCATGAGCGACACCAAGGCCCGCGAGCTGGGCCTGACCCCGCTGGCCCGGATCGTCTCCACCGGTGTCACCGGCCTCTCCCCCGAGATCATGGGCCTGGGCCCGGTCGAGGCCTCCCGGCAGGCGCTGAAGCGGGCGGGCCTGAGCGTCGGCGACATCGACCTGTTCGAGATCAACGAGGCCTTCGCGGCCCAGGTCATCCCGTCCTACCGGGACCTGGAGATCCCGCTGGAGAAGGTGAACGTCAACGGCGGGGCCATCGCCGTGGGTCACCCCTTCGGGATGACCGGTGCGCGCATCACCGGCACGCTGATCAACAGCCTGCAGTTCCACGACAAGCAGTTCGGCCTCGAGACCATGTGCGTCGGCGGCGGGCAGGGCATGGCCATGGTCATCGAGCGGCTGAGCTGAGCCGCAGCGGCGGGTAGGGGTCGTCCTGAGGAACGAAGGACGGCACCTGCCCGCCGCGGAGGCGAAGTTCAGCGCGACCAAGGAAGAAGAGCGTTTGAGCTAGCCGCAGCGGCTGGGATCAAGGTTCGATGCCAGACGCCGTACGGGATCCGCTTGATCCCATACGCCGTACTGACGCCGAATCTAATCCTGTCGCGGCCATTCTGTGACCAAATGTCCCCCAGGATGTGACCTTAGTCCTGGGGGATCATTGTTTTCGCAGGTCAGGGCAGGTTCCCCGAGGTACGCAGGGACGAAAGACCTGTCCAATTCATGACGTAATGCACTGCCAGCCATTCCCAGGTCAGGCCAAGCTGATGTAGGAAGTCGGGGGATCGAATCAATCAGGAGTTAGTCAGTGAGCGCCATGTCTCTTGCCCTACTGCTGACCACGGCCGCTGCCACGGCCGTCGGCGCTGCTGCGCTGCACGCCGTCCACGGCCTGCGCAAGCAGGTCACGGCCCTGCGCGGTGAGCTGGTGGTCTCGGCCCACCCCCGCGGTGCCACCGTCCCGCACGCCCGCAGCGCCGTGGAGTCCCCCGCAGCCGAGATACGAGCCGCCGTGGCCGAGGCCCTTGCCGAGGAGCGCGAGCGCGAGCTCGCCGAGGCACGCGCCTTCTGGGCCGCCCAGGAGGCCCGCGACGCGGCCGACGCGCCCTCCCTGCTGGGCGGGCTGAGCGGCCTCGGCGACGACAGCCCGGTCTTCCTGCCCCGGCAGGTGGACATGGTCGGGCTGGAGCCGCTCCTCGGCGAGGACCTCGTGGAGGAGTACCCGGAGGACTCGGCCGAGCTGGCCGCCGCCCGCCGGCGCCACCCCTCGCACCCCGACTTCGTACCGGTCCAGGCCTCGCACCCCGGCGCCGACCACGAGCGCACCGTCAGCCGCCTGGAGGAGCTCGCGGAGGCCCGTACGGCCCTCGCGGACGTCCGTCCCGGCCCGCTGGGCACGCTGGACGTGTACGTCTTCACCGACGGCACCACGCTCTGCATGACTCCGGGACACCGCGAGACCGCGGAGCGCCTGGCCGACGCCCTGCGCTCGGGCAGCGCCCCGGTCCTGCTGGGCGGTTCGGGCATCTCCGGCGCCTACGCCCTGACCTTCTCCTGCGGTGACGCCGAGGACCCGGACAGCAACGTCTACATCCTCGCGGACCGCGTCATCGCATCGCTCTGACTTCCGCCTGCTCCACCAGCCGCACGGCCTCGTCCAGCATCAGCATCACGGACGGGGCCTTCGCGCCGTCCGGGCCCGTTACGGCGCCCACGGCTCCCACGGCGCGCAGCGCCTCGGCGAGGTCCACTCCGGCCACGGCCACCTGATCGCCGACGACGAACATCCCGGCGTCCGGCATCCTGCGCGCCGGAGCCGCCCCCGTGCCGTCCCCGCCGCCCGCGGCGGCGTGCTCCAGCCGCTGCGCCCGTACGGAGAGCTCCCGGGCCAGTTCCAGCGCCGCCTCGGCGGCGCCCTGCCGCAGCCGGCTCTGCGGCGCGGCCCGGAGCCGGTCGGCGAAGCGTTCCACTGCGGCGGTCAGGGGTGAGGTATCGAGCACCCGGCCGACCTTACGCGCCGCCCCGGCACCATTGCCAACGGGCGAACTCTCCGGCACGGTGGCGTGAAGAGAGCAGACGGCGATACCTCCGGAGGCGCCCATGTCCGTAGAGTTCTCCGAGCAGACACACCGCAACATGATCGACAGAATTCCCGAGACCACCGGTCGTGAACTCTCCGACTGGCTCCGTACCGTGGACGAGGGCCCCTCCCTCATCCGGTTCGAGGAGAAGGTCAGCTGGCTGCGCGGCGCGCACGAACTCTCGTACGGCCAGGCCAAAGCGATCATCCACGAGTACGACCTGCGCAGGGCCGCCCGCAAGTTCGGCTGAGCGAGCCCCTGCCCCCTGTCCGAGTCCCCCTCCGACATCTGACATCCAACACCTGACATCCGACCCCCGACATGCGGGAAGGCCCCGCGAGCGTGTGCTCGCGGGGCCTTCCTCAGGTCGATCACCCCATGGGCAGCGGTGTCAGTCGCCCTTGAGGATGGAGATCAGGCGCAGCATCTCCATGTAGATCCACACCAGGGTCATGGTGAGGCCGAAGGCCGCCAGCCAGGACTCCTCGCGCGGGGCGCCGTAGGTCACGCCGTCCTCGACCTGCTTGAAGTCCAGGGCGAGGAAGCAGGCACCGAGGATGATGCCGATGACACCGAAGACGATGCCGAGGCCGCCGCTGCGGAAGCCGAGGCCGTCGCCGCCACCGAAGATCGAGAACAGCAGGTTGACCGCCATCAGGAGCATGAAGCCCATGGCGGCGGCCATCACGAAGCCGTAGAAGCGGCGGTTGACGTTGATCCAGCGCATCTTGTAGGCGATCAGCACGCCGGCGAAGACGCACATCGTGCCCATGACGGCCTGGATGACCGTGCCCGGGCTGATGTAGGTGCTGGTGGCCGAGCTGATGACGCCGAGGAAGACACCCTCGAACGCCGCGTAGGCCAGGATCAGCGCCGGGACGGGCTTGCTCTTGAACGACTGGATCATCGCGAAGACGAACGCGATGAGCGCGGCGCCGATGGCGATGCCGTACGAGGTCTTCAGGTTGGCCTGGTCGACGGGCAGCGCGATCCAGGAGATGACCGCCGTCAGGATGACCGTGCCGAGCGTCATGGCCGTACGGCTCACGACGTCGTCGATGGTCATCGCGTTTCCGCGGACCGGCGCCTGCGGCATACCCGTGGACGGGTCGGTCGCGTAAGGGTTGGTCGCGTACGGGTTGGTCGTGGTCCCGGCCTGGGGCTGCTGCGTGCCGAAGCCCGCATAAGCACCGTTGTCGCGGCTGAACCCCCGTCGCGAGAAGACCGGGTTGCTGCTCCTCATCTCACTCCTCCGTGGCCACCGTGCGCGGCCTCGGTCTCAAGAGTAATGCGGTCGCAAAGGAATCGCCCTACTGCTCTGGGAGGATTTTCCGGGATGCCCTCGTCACGGGCCCGGGAAGCGGAAGTGAGGGGCCCGGCCCCGGCGAACCCGGGGAGACCCCGGGAAGCAGAACGGCGGGGGCCATCGGGCGCCCCCGCCGTCGCGCGTCCGCACCGCGCGAACGTCCTCGTGCCCGAAGCCGGACTTGAACCGGCACGACCCGAAGGTCAGCGAGGTTTAAGCTCGCCGTGTCTGCATTCCACCATCCGGGCAGGGCGTAGCGGCCCCCTGGGATAAGCCCTGAAACCCTGGGGCGAGTCTATCCGGAGGGCGTACGCCCCCACCTGGGCATCTAGCCGATGTTGTCTGATTTTATTGGTGATTGATGGGGCGTCAGGGCACAGAACGCACGGTCGGCCCCTTCCCGCATCGATCATGCGCGCCGTGGGATTGACGGAATTTCGACGGCCCGCGCCACCCCGCGCGCCACCCCCTCGCCCGCGGCCGCCGCCGGACCCCTCCCCCCGACTCCGGGCAACCGGCCGTCATACCAGAGGAGGAGACCGGACCCCGCGCGGTCAGACTCCAGTGGCCCGCAGAACGGGCACCACGGCTGATCCGGAACGCGATGCCCGCCACGACGATGGAAGGGTCCCGCCGAACCGCGGACCGTGAGCCCGGTCCGCAGGCCCCCGTCCTGTCTGGAGCTGCCCCCATGACCACCCTGAACTACGCCCCGCACACCTCCCAGGCCGTCGCCGCGCGCGCCACCGGCCTCTCCAAGGTGTACGGCCAGGGCGAGACCCAGGTGGTCGCCCTGGACAACGTCTCCGTGGACTTCGCCCAGGGACAGTTCACCGCGATCATGGGCCCCTCGGGCTCCGGCAAGTCCACGCTGATGCACTGCGTGGCCGGGCTGGACACCTTCTCCGCCGGGTCCGTCCGGATCGGCGAGACCGAGCTGTCCACGCTCAAGGACAAGCAGCTCACGCAGCTCCGCAGGGACAAGATCGGCTTCATCTTCCAGGCCTTCAACCTGCTGCCGACGCTGACCGCCCTGGAGAACATCACGCTCCCCATGGACATCGCGGGCCGCAAGCCCGACCAGCAGTGGCTGGACGCGGTGATCAACATGATCGGCCTCTCCGAGCGCCTGAGCCACCGGCCCACCCAGCTCTCCGGCGGCCAGCAGCAGCGCGTGGCGGTCGCCCGCGCCCTGGCCTCGCGCCCGGAGATCATCTTCGGTGACGAGCCCACCGGAAACCTCGACTCCCGCTCCGGCGCCGAGGTCCTCGGCTTCCTGCGCAACTCCGTGCGCGAGCTCGGCCAGACCGTCGTCATGGTCACCCACGACCCGGCCGCGGCCTCCTACGCGGACCGCGTCATCTTCCTCGCCGACGGCCGCATCGTCGACGAGATGCTGCACCCGACCGCCGACGGCGTGCTCGACCGCATGAAGGCCTTCGACGCCAAGGGCCGCACCAGCTGAGGGACGTCCCCTCTCCCACGTCCCCGCTGACCCCTTACCCCTGGACTCCTCCACCATGTTCCGTACCGCCCTGCGCAACGTACTCGCGCACAAGGCCAGGCTGTTGATGACGGTGCTCGCCGTCGTCCTCGGCGTCGCCTTCGTCTCCGGCACCCTCGTCTTCACCGACACCGTCGGCAAGGCGATGTCGAACCAGTCCGCCAAGAGCTTCGACGGCGTGGCCGTCTCGGTCACCTCCTACGGCGCCTCCCGCAACGACGAGGGCGTCAAGGAGGGCGAGCCGGGCATCAGCCAGCAGACGCTCGACAAGGTCAAGGCCCTGGGCGGGGTCGAGGCCGCCTCCGGCCGCGTGCACGGCTTCGCCGCCGTGGGCGACCAGGACGGCAAGCTGATCGGCACCGGCTGGGCCAACACCGGCGCCAACTTCGTCCCGTTGAAGGACGGCAAGGACCCCCGCTACACCTTCACCGAGGGCAACGGCCCGGCCAAGGCCGGCGAGATCGCCCTCGACAAGGAGACGGCCAAGCGCGGCAAGTACCAGGTCGGCGACAAGGTCCGGGTGGCGGACAACGGCCCGGCCAAGGAGTACACCCTCGCCGGCGTCTTCACCACCGAGGACGGCGCGGTCAACGCGGGCGGCTCGCTGGTGCTGTTCGACACCCCGACCGCCCAGCAGCTCTACCTGCAGCCCGGTTTCTACGACGAGCTCTCGGTCAGCGCCAAGGCCGGCGCCAGTGCCGACCAGCTGCTCGCCGAGATCAAGCCGCTCGTCGGCAAGGACGCCAAGGCCCAGACCGGCGCGGCGCTCGCGGCCGAACAGGCCAAGGACATCGAGCGCGGCATGGGCAACATGAACCAGATGCTCATGGTCTTCGCGCTGATCTCGCTCTTCGTCGGCGTGTTCCTGATCTACAACACCTTCACCATGCTGGTCGCCCAGCGCACCAAGGAACTGGCCCTGCTGCGCGCCATCGGCGCCAACCGCGGCCAGGTCCGGAGCTCGGTCCTGGCCGAGGCCCTGGTCGTCGGCGTGATCTCCTCCGCCATCGGCCTGGTGGCCGGCATCGGCCTCGCCGTCGGCATGCGCTCCGCGATCGGCTCCTTCGGCGCCAAGATCCCGGCCGGTCCGCTGGTCGTCGCCCCCACCACCATCGTCGCCGCGATCGCCATCGGCGTCTTCGTCACGGTGATCGCCGCCCTGGTGCCGGCCATCCGCACCTCCCGGATCGCCCCGGTCGCCGCCATGGGCAGCGCCCACCTCCCGGCCACCGCGAAGTCCCTGGTGCTGCGCAACAGCATCGGCGGCTCGATCACCTTCCTCGGCCTGCTCGGCATCCTGGGCGGCGCGCTGATCGGGAAGGACGGCAAGATGCTGATCGGTGCCGGCGCCTTCTTCACGATGATCGGCATCATCATCCTGCTGCCGGCCCTCTCCCGCCCGGTCATCGCGGCCGTCCGCCCGCTCCTGACGAAGGTGTTCGGCGTGGCCGGCAAGCTGGCCGCGCAGAACGCGGTCCGCAACCCGCGCCGCACCGCCGTCACCGCCGCTTCGCTGGCCATCGGCCTGACCCTGGTCACCGCCCTGTCGGTGCTCGGCATCACGATGGGCAAGGCCGTCGACCGGGCGACGACGGACAACCTCAAGGCCGACTACAAGGTCTCCATGGGGGAGAGCTTCGGCAGCCTGGACCCCTCCGTGATCCCGGCCCTGGAGAAGGCCCCGGGCGTCAAGGCGGTCTCCCCGCAGCAGGCAGGCGACATCGCGTTCGGTGAAGGCAAGGACTACCGCTCCGTCTCCGGCGTCAACCCGGCCACCATCGGCCAGCTCCTCAACATCGACGTGGTCGGCGGGCAGCTCGACAGCCTCGCCAAGGGCGAGCTGGCGGTCTCCGACAAGACCGCCAAGGAGCAGGGCCTTCTCGTCGGCTCCACCCTGAAGGCCACCTTCGACGACAACCAGAAGGCGGACCTGAAGGTCGGCGCGATCTTCAAGGACATGGAGGGCATGCTCTCCTCCTACGTGATCGACTACCACGTCCTCTCCCAGCACAGCGAGAAGCCGTACCTGCGCGAGGTCTACGTCAAGATGGACGGCGGCGCCTCCGACAAGGCCGAGCAGTCCCTCGTCGACGCCCTCGGCAAGAACCCGGCGATCACCTTCGCCACCCAGCAGGACATCCGCAACGAGATGGGCGGCATCATCAACACCGCCCTGAACATCATGTACGGCCTGCTCGCCATGGCGCTGATCATCTCGGTGCTGGGCGTGGTCAACACCCTGGCGATGTCCGTCTACGAGCGGACCCAGGAGATCGGCATGCTGCGGGCGATCGGCCTGGACCGCGGCCGGGTCAAGAACATGATCCGCCTGGAGGCCATCGTCATCTCGCTCTTCGGCGCGGTGATCGGCGTGGCCCTCGGCACCTTCATCGCCTGGGCCGTCGGCGAGACCATCAAGGCCTCGATCCCGAACTACGCCCTGGTCATCCCCTACGACCGGATCGCGATCTTCATGCTGCTGGCCGGCATCGTCGGCGCCCTGGCGGCCATGTGGCCCGCCCGCAGCGCGGCCCGGCTGAACATGCTCACCGCCATCAAGACCGAGTAGCGGCCGGTCCGCGGGAAAGGGCCCCGCGGCCGCCGAGAGGCGGCCGCGGGGCCCTTCGCCGTTCCCGTACCCCTGCTACGGCTGGGCCGGCCAGGTCCGGGCGCGCAGCGGCAGCCCGGAGTCCGCCCGGCCCGGCCCCTCGGCGCGCACGGCGAGCACCTGGTTGACCCCGAGCCGGTTGTGCTCGAAGCCGAGGGCCGAGGCGGCCATGTAGAGCTTCCAGACCCGGGCCCGGCCCGGCGAGGTCAGCCGGACCGCCTCCTCCCAGTGCTCCTCCAGCCGTCCCACCCAGGCCCGCAGGGTGAGCGCGTAGTGCTCGCGCAGCGCCTCCACGTCGCGGACCTCGAAGCCGGCCCGCTCCAACTCGCCGACGGTGGTGCCGAGCGGGGAGAGCTCCCCGTCGGGGAACACGTAGGCGTCTATGAACTCGTTGATCCGGTACGCCTCTTCGACCGGCTCGGGGCGCCGGGCGATCTGGTGGTTCAGCAGCCGGCCGCCGGGCCGCAGCAGCCCGTACAGGCTGCGGGCGTAGGCGCGGTAGCGGTCGGACCCCACGTGCTCGGCCATGCCGATGGAGGAGATCGCGTCGTACGGGCCGTCCTTGACGTCCCGGTAGTCCTGGACCCGGATGTCTATCAGGTCCGCCAGCCCCTCCTCGGCGACCCGCTTGCGGGCGTACGCGGCCTGCTCGCGCGAGAGCGTGATCCCGGTGACCCGGGCCCCGTACTCGCGGGCCGCGTGCAGGGCCATGGAACCCCAGCCGCAGCCGACGTCCAGGAGCCGGTCGCCGGGCTTGAGCGCGAGCTTGCGGCAGACCAGGTCGAGCTTGTCGCGCTGGGCCTCCTCCAGGGTGCCGCCGGGGCTCCAGTAGGCGCAGGAGTACACCATCGAGGGGCCCAGGACGTGGGCGTAGAACTCGTTGCCCACGTCGTAGTGGTGGCTGATGGCCGCGCGGTCGCGGCCCTTGGTGTGGCGCGGCCCGCCGCGGCGCAGCGCCTCCTCGGGCGGCGGAGCGGGCGCCGGCCACGGCCGCGCGAGGCCCACGAGGTCCCGTACGGCGCCGCGCGCCGCGGGATCGCGCAGCAGCGCGAGCGCCCCGGCGGAGGCCTCGGGCGGCGGGTCCTCGCCGGGGGGACGGCTCCGCTCCCACAGCAGGGGCGCCACCCGGTCCAGGAGGGCGAACAGATCGCCCTCCACGCTCATGTCGCCCGAGACCCAGGCCCGTGCCAGCCCCAGTTCACCCGGCTTCCAGAGCAGGCGGCGCAGGGCGCGGCGGCTGTGGAAGACGAGTACGGGGCCGGCGGGCGGGCCCGCTTCACTGCCGTCCCAGGCCCGGACGCGCACGGGCAGGGGGGCGCCGAGCAGGGTCTCGGCCACAGCGGCCAGCCGCGGCGCGGCGTCGGTCATGGCACACACCTCCGATAACGGTTCGACCCAAGCCTCTACCCCACCTCGGGGGCGGACAATCCGCCGGACACGCCGAAGGGGCCGCCCGCACCACGGATGGCGGGCGGCCCCTTCGGGGTCACGCTGGGGTCATGCGGTGGAGGTCCGGCCGAACCCGGTCAGGAGGCCTTGGCCTTCTCGGCGGGAGCGGCGGCCGGAGCCGGCGCCGGCTTGGCGGCCTCGTAGAACTCCTCGCGGGGGGTCTCCAGGGCACCGAGGGAGACGACCTCGCGCTTGAGGAACATGCCGAGGGTCCAGTCGGCGAAGACGCGGATCTTGCGGTTCCAGGTCGGCATGGCCATGCCGTGGTAACCACGGTGCATGTACCAGGCCAGCCGGCCCTTGAGCTTGATCTTCATCCCGCCCATGACGATCATCGCCACGCCCTTGTGGAGGCCGAGGCCCGCCACCGCACCCTTGTTGGAGTGCGCGTACTCCTTCTGCGGGAAGCCCCGCATCCCGGAGATGACGTTGTCGGCGAGGACCTTGGCCTGGCGCAGCGCGTGCTGGGCGTTCGGCGGGCACCAGGCGTTCTCCACGCCGGCCTTGCGGGCGGCGAGGTCGGGCACCTGGGCATTGTCGCCGGCGGTCCAGATGTAGTCCGTGCCCTTGACCTGGAGGGTCGGGTCGGCGTCCACGTGGCCGCGCGGGCCCAGCGGCAGGCCGTAGCGGGCCAGCACCGGGTTGGGCTTGACGCCCGCGGTCCACACCAGGGTGTTGGAGTCGACCTCGAGGCCGTTCTTCAGCACCACGTGGCCGTCCACGCAGGAGTCCATGGAGGTGTTGAGGTAGATCTCGATGCCGCGGGACTCGAGGTGCTCCTTGCCCCAGGTGCCGAGCTTGGGCCCGACCTCGGGAAGGATCTTGTCGGCCGCGTCGACCAGGATGAAGCGCATGTCCTCGCGCTTGATGCTGGTGTAGTACTTCGCGGCGTCGCGGGCCATGTCCTCGACCTCGCCTATGGTCTCCGCGCCGGCGAAACCGCCGCCGACGAAGACGAAGGTGAGGGCCTTGCGGCGGACGTCCTCGTCCGTCGTGGACTCGGCCTTGTCCAGCTGCTCAAGGACGTGATTGCGCAGGCCGATGCCCTCTTCGACGCCCTTCATTCCGATGCCCTGTTCGGCGAGGCCGGGGATCGGGAAGGTGCGGGAGATGGCGCCGAGCGCGATCACCAGGTAGTCGAAAGGCAGCTCGTACGCCTCGCCGACGAGCGGCGTGACGACGGCGACCTTGCGGTCCTGGTCGATGCTGGTGACCCGGCCGGTGAGAACCTCTGCCTTGGGCAGCACGCGTCGCAGCGGGACGACTACGTGCCGAGGCGAGATACTGCCTGCGGCCACTTCGGGGAGGAAGGGCTGGTAGGTCATGTACGAGCGCGGGTCGACGACCGTGACGGTCGCCTCGCCGTAGCGCATCTTCTTCATGATGCGCTTGGCTGCGTACAGGCCTACGTACCCACCTCCTACAACGAGGATCCTGGGACGCTCCGTGGTGCTCATGGAACGAGTATCCAGCACCCCAAGGGGTGACGCTCGTGAGCCCCTTCACAAGGGCCTGGGGACCCTCTGCTACACTCCGCCGCCCACGTGACCGAGGTCATGGCGCGAAGCGGGAACCAGGGTGTAACGGGAGTCGTTGAACACCAGGCCTGAACTGGGATCCAGCCCCTTAAGCGGAGTAGACCACCGGGTTCGTCGATACCTACTGCCGGACCCTTGCCGTGGCCGCCATTCGCACGAACGCTCGCAAAAAGAAGGCCCGGAGGGCTCCCGGGTCACCCAAAAGGCGCCTCAAGAGCCCTCACGGGCATCTTTTCCTTGTGAAGAACTTCACGAAGTTCATGTGGACGACAGGACCTAAGGCCTCCGCAGGACCCCCGAAAGGGCCCGAACGGGCCGCCGGGGACCCTTCCGGGCCCTCGGGCTCCCGTCAGCCGACCGACCAGGCGATGCCGTCCAGGATGTCGTGCTCCGAGACCACGACCTCCGTGGCGCCGACCCGCTCCATGATCGCCAGCAGGACCAGGGCGCCCGCCCCGATCACGTCCACGCGGCCCGGGTGCATCACCGGGATCGCCGCGCGCTCGGCGTGCGTCAGGCTCAGCATCCGCTCGCTGACCTCGCGGACCGTCTCGTACGGGATCCGGGAGTGGTGGATCGCCGAGGAGTCGTACTCCGCCAGGCCCAGCGCGATCGCGGCGACCGTGGTCACCGAACCGGCCAGGCCCACCAGGGTGCGCGCCTCGGCCAGCGGAACGCTCTCGGCGGCCAGGTCCAGCGCCGCCTCGATGTCGGCCCGTATGGCGGCGACCTGCGCCTCCGTCGGCGGGTCGGTGACCGTGCCGTCGGCGGCCACCAGGTGGCGCTCGGTCATCCGCACGCAGCCCACGTCCACGGACCGGGCGGCCCGGACGTGCTCCTCGCCGACCACGAACTCGGTCGAACCGCCGCCGATGTCCACCACCAGGAAGGGCTTCTCGAGGTGGTCGGTGCCCTTCAGTTCCTTCGTGGCGCCGGTGAAGGAGAACTCCGCCTCCTGGTCCCCGGAGATCACCTCGGGCTCCACGCCCAGGATGTCCAGCACGCCCCGCACGAACTCGTCCCGGTTCTCCGCGTCCCGCGAGGCCGAGGTGGCCACGAAGCGCACGCGCTCGGCGCCGAGCTCCTTGATGACCGCCGCGTACTCGCGGCAGGCCGCGAAGGTGCGCTCCAGCGCCTCCGGAGCCAGCCGGCCCGTCTTGTCCACGCCCTGGCCGAGGCGGACGACCGTCATCCGGCGGTCCAGTTCGGCGAACTCGCCGGTCTCGGGGTCCAGGTCCGCGACGAGGAGGCGGATGGAGTTCGTACCGCAGTCGACGGCCGCGACCCGCCTCACGCCTGCGGCTCCTTCTGCTCCGCGGGCTTCTCCGCGGACTTCTCCGCGCACGGGGTGACGCAGGCGCCCTTGGCCCACCACTCGGGCAGCATCGCCAGGGCCTCGTCGCCGAACGGGTTCACACCCGGGCCGGCGGCCAGCGAGTGGCCGACCAGGACGTGCAGGCACTTCACCCGGTCCGGCATGCCGCCGGCGCTCGGGAAGCCCTCGAGCACCTCGATGGCGTCGCGGCGGGTGATGTAGTCCTCGTGGGCGGCCCGGTAGGCGGCGGCCAGCTCCGGGTCCTCGGCCAGCCTGGCCTGCATCTGCTTCATCACGCCGTTGGCTTCCAGCGTGCCGATGGCACCGGCGGCGCGCGGGCAGGTCAAGTAGTACAGCGTCGGGAAGGGCGTGCCGTCGGGGAGCCGGGGGGCGGTCTCCACCACGTCCGGCTGCCCGCAGGGGCAGCGGTGCGCGATGGCGCGCAGCCCGCGCGGCGGGCGGCCGAGCTGCTGCTGGAACGCCTCGATGTCGGCGGCGGTCGGCTCGGTCCGGTCGGTCTGGGGCGGGGGCGTCTGCATGCCTGGAGGAAGTCTTTTCGTAATCGTGGATGGGTGGGACTCAGTCGCCCGGGCGGTCGGCCTTGTCGACGCCGTCCCAGACGTTGGAGTACCAGGGCCGGTCGGTGGCGGCCTGTCCGCTGCGGCGGTGCTCGGCCGCCTCGGCTCCGGGGTCGTTCATGATGTAGCTGATCTCCCCCGGCCGGACGAAGTGCAGGTGCTTGCGCGCCTGCTGTTCCGCATACGCGTTGTCCTGCCAGCGGGCCTTCTCGTCGCGCAGCCTCTCCAGCCGGTCCCGTGCGGAGACGGCGGCCTTCTGCTGCTCCGCGATCTCCGAGCGCTGGGACACGTACTGGCGCATCGGATACGCGAGGGCGACGACCAGGGTACAGAGGACCAGGACGAGCAGGGCGGCCCGCCCGGTGAGCCGGCTGCGGCGGACCTGGCGGCGGGACTGCGAGCGGTAGACGTGCGCCGCGGTCCGCTCGCCCAGCTGCTTGAGCCTGGTCGCGGTCGAGAACGTGGCGAACCGGTCCCGGTTCCCGGCCATTGATCCGCCTCCCCTATATACGCACTACGCAATACGTCCCCGCACACGGTACGGGACCGAGTGCGGGGACGTAGGGAGGCTTGCGCCCCTAAAGGACCGTTCAGCCCTTGAAGCGCGGGAACGCGCTGCGGCCCGCGTACACCGCGGCGTCGTCGAGGATCTCCTCGATGCGCAGCAGCTGGTTGTACTTGGCGACGCGGTCCGAGCGGGCCGGGGCACCGCTCTTGATCTGGCCGCAGTTCACGGCGACCGCGAGGTCGGCGATGGTGACGTCCTCGGTCTCGCCGGAACGGTGCGACATCATGCACTTGAAGCCGCTGCGCTGGGCCAGCTCGATGGCGTCCAGGGTCTCGGTCAGCGAACCGATCTGGTTCACCTTGACGAGCAGGGCGTTGGCCGAGCCCTCTTCGATACCGCGGGCGAGACGCTCCGGGTTGGTGACGAAGAGGTCGTCGCCGACGATCTGGATCTTGGAGCCCAGGCGGTCGGTGAGGGTCTTCCAGCCGGCCCAGTCGTCCTCGAAGAGCGGGTCCTCGATGGAGACGATCGGGTACGCGGCGACGAGCTCCTCGTAGTACTCGGTCATCTCGGCGGCCGAGCGGGACTGGCCCTCGTACTCGTACTTGCCGTCCTTGTAGAACTCGGACGCGGCGACGTCGAGCGCCAGCGCGACGTCACGGCCCGGGACGTAGCCGGCCTGCGTGATGGCCTCGACGATGAGGTCGAGCGCGGCGCGGTTGGACTCCAGGTTCGGCGCGAAGCCGCCCTCGTCGCCCAGACCGGTGGAGAGGCCCTTGGAGTGCAGGACCTTCTTGAGGGTGTGGTAGACCTCGGCACCCCAGCGGACGGCCTCGGAGAAGGACTCCGCGCCGATCGGGGCGATCATGAACTCCTGGATGTCGACGTTGGAGTCGGCGTGCGACCCACCGTTGACGATGTTCATCATCGGAACGGGCAGCAGGTGCGCGTTCGGGCCGCCCAGGTAGCGGAAGAGCGGCAGGTCGGAGGCCTCGGACGCGGCGTGCGCGACGGCGAGGGAGACACCGAGGATGGCGTTGGCGCCGAGGGAGCCCTTGTTCTCGGTGGCGTCCAGGTCGATCATCGCCTGGTCGATCAGGCGCTGCTCGGTGGCGTCGTAGCCGACGAGCTCCGGGCCGAGCTGCTCGATGACGGCGAGGACGGCCTTCTCGACACCCTTGCCCATGTAGCGGTTGGGGTCACCGTCGCGGAGCTCTACGGCTTCGAACGCTCCGGTGGAGGCGCCGGACGGAACTGCAGCACGGCCGGTGCTGCCATCGTCGAGGCCAACCTCGACCTCGACCGTGGGGTTGCCTCGGGAGTCCAGGATTTCCCGGGCTACGACGACGTCGATGGACGGCACGAGCATCTCCTTCTGGGATGTGACGCTGAGTGTGCGGTGGCGTGTCAGGCCGTGGGACGGCCTTGCCGCTTAGAGCCTAACCGGCTCCGGGCGGTCGGCGACCCGACCAACCGGGCCCCGGGACGAAAAAGGGCCTGAATGCCCCTCTTACAGGACATAGGGCTCTTGCCCGGAAGGACCCGCCGGGCCCGCCACCAGGCCGAAGGCCCGGCACGCAGCACCGCCCGGCGCGTGGGGGGTTACGCGCCGGGCGGTGGAAATCCTGCGTGTTGCGAACGCTACTGCGGCTGTTGCCGCAAGGTTCAGCTGAGCTTCAGCTTCTGACCCGGGAAGATCAGGTCGGCGTCCGAGACGATGTCCTTGTTGAGCTCGAAGAGCTTCTCCCAGCCGCCGGAGACGTTGTTCGCCTCGGCGATGGTGCCCAGCGTGTCGCCGGACTTGACCTCGTAGGAGCCGTTGCCCGTCTTGGGGGCCTCGGTCTTCGGCTTGGCCGGGGCGGCCGGACGCTCGGAGCGGGTCGTGGCCTCGGAGCGCTTGGTCTCCTTCTTCGGCTCGGCCTTCTTCTCGGTCTTCTTGGTCTCGGCCTTCTTCGGGGCGGTCTCGGTGGAGCCGCCGCCGGTGTAGGCACCGTTCGACAGGCCGACGCCGCAGGACGGCCAGGCGCCCTTGCCCTGGCCCTTGAGGACCTTCTCGGCGATGGCTATCTGCTGGCCCTTGGAGGCCTGGTTGGCCTGCGCGGCGTACGCCTTGCCGCCGTACGCGGCCCACGTGGAGGACGAGAACTGCAGGCCGCCGTAGTAGCCGTTGCCCGTGTTGATGGCCCAGTTGCCACCGGACTCGCAGGAGGCGACGCGGTCCCACTCGGAAGCGGTCGCGGCGGAAGCGGTGCCCGCGGCCATCAGCGGAGCCGCGACGGCGACACCGGCGACGCCGGCCAGCGTGACGAGCCGGACGGCCTTGGAGCCGCGGCGGTGCTTGCCCTTGGAAAGCAGCATGGAGTTCTCCTCACCGACGCCTTCGAGGTGAGCTGTCGGGTTCGGGCGAGTGAGTGCCCGGCCAGGCGACCTAGCGCCTGTCTTAACCCCTAGCCGGTTCCGTGACCGTCTCTCAACGGCCGGTTCCGGCGCCTACCTTGGTTCCCCCGCTCCTGCCTTCGGCGCTTGCGCGACGAGTGTTCCCCCCGGCCGCCGGCAGGATTCGGCGATGCGGTCGAAGGAGCCCGCGGTGGCGAGCGATTCAGAAGGTAGACAGGTCTCCCCCCGATGTTCAACGAGCGACATCGGGGGGAAACGGTGCCTACTTGCGCTCCCCACAAGGACGTTTGCGCAGGTGAGGACGGGGTTTGCGGAACCCTACGGACCGGACACGCCAGTTGACCGGAAGAGACACATGTCTCACTTACAGAAAACGGACAATCAGGCGATCCAGGGCGCTCCAAGTGTCGCTATTGGTGCGTTAGATCCAGGTTCTGACCGGGCTTGATCAGGTTGGCGTCCTCGCCGATGACCTGCTCATTGGCCTTGTAGAGCGCGTTCCAGCCGCCCTTCACTCCCTTGGCGTCCGCGATGGCGGCCAGGCTGTCGCCCGCCTTCACGGTGTACGCGGGCTCCGACGCCGCATCAGATGTGACGGGAGCCTCAACCGCGGCCGGGCCGCGGTGCTTACCGGCACCCGACGCCCCGTCGGCCGCCGGGGCGGCCGGGTCGGAGGTGGCTCCCGGGGTCGCCGGGGCGGTCGGGTCGGCGGGCGCTCCCGGCGTGGCGGGCACCGTCGGCGTGGCCGGGTCGCCCGGGTGTCCGGGAGTGGTCGGCTGCGCGGGCGTCGCGGGCACGGTCGGGTCCGTGGACGGCGGGGTCGGGACGGTGGGGGCCGTCGGGTCCGCGGGAGCCGTGGGAGCCGTCGGGTCGCCCGGGAGCCCCGGAGTCGTCGCCGGGAGGTCCGGCTGCGGCATGACGGGCAGCGGGTAGTCGGGCAGCAGGAAGGACGGCGTGCCCGAAGGGGAGGGGGCCGGGGCCGCGGGGGTCGGAGCCCCGAAGTCCGTGGAGGGCCGGGGAGTCCCGAGGTACGGGATCTTGCTGTCCGGGCGGGACACGGAGTGCGAGGCGGCGTCGCCGCCCCCGGGCAGGCCCGGGTCCACCTCGGCGGCGGGACCCTGCTGCGCGAGCCCGGCCGGCGCCCCGCACAGGGGCCACGCCTGCGGGCCCTGGGAGGCCAGCACCCGCTCGCCCACCGCGATCTGCTGGGAGCGGCTGGCGAGGTCGGGGCGCGCGGCGAAGTCGAGCCCGCCGGCGTTCTTCCACTGCTCCTGGGTGAACTGCAGTCCGCCGTAGGCGCCGCTGCCGAAGTTCGCGCTCCAGGTACCGCCGCTCTCGCACTCGGCGACCTTGTCCCAGGTGGAGGTCTCGGCCGCACTCGCGCCGGTGGCCGCGAGCAGCGGCAGGGCGAGGGCGGAGCCGGTGACTCCGGCGGTGACGACAAGTGCGGGCACTTGTCGGGGGCGTCTGTGGCGGCCGTTCCCGGAACGCATGAGGCTGCACCTTTCGCATAACGGCGGGGTAACGGCAGAACCTAGCGGCCTTCGAACGCCTGTCACAAGTTCAGAGGGCTTCTGACTTCCGGTCAGGGGGGTTTCAGGTGTTTTGGGGGGTGAATCGGACCGGAAGCGTGCGCAGCCCGCGCATGATGAGCCCACCGCGCCACCGCAGTTCACCGGCCGGTACGGCGAGTTCCAGATCGGGCAGGCGCGTGAGCAGGGTCGCGAGCGCGGTCTGGCCTTCGAGGCGGGCGAGCGGTGCGCCCACGCAGTAGTGGATCCCGTGCCCGTATCCGAGGTGCTGGTTGTCGGTCCTGGAGAGGTCGAGGGTGTCCGGCTCGGCGAACCGCTCGGGGTCGCGGTCGGCGGCCGCGAGGACCACCAGCACCGGATCGCCCGCCGCGATGCCCTGACCGCCGAGGACGAAGGGCTCGGTGGCGAACCGCCAGGTGGCCAGCTCCACGGGGCCGTCGTAGCGCAGCAGTTCCTCGACCCCGGTGGCGAGCAGGGCGCTCTCGCCGGCCGCGAGGGAGGCCTGGAGGCGCTCGCGCTGGTCGGGGTTCATGAAGAGGGAGTGGACGCCGTTGCCGATGAGGTTGACGGTGGTCTCGAACCCGGCGAAGAGGAGGATGAAGGCCATGGCGGTGGCCTCGGCCTCCGTCAGGTGGTCGCCGTGGTCGCTGGCCCGGATCAGATCGGAGATCAGGTCGTCGCCGAGGTCGTCGCGCTTGCGGTGGATGAGCTCGCCGAGATAGGTCCGCATCTGCTTGACCGAGCGCGCGACTCCGCCGCGCGGACCGCCGCCGTGCCGGATCATCATGCCGGCCCAGTCGCGGAAGTCGTCCTGGTCCTCCCGCGGTACGCCGAGCATCTCGCAGATGGCGTAGATGGGGAGCGGGAAGGCGAACTCGTGGATGAGGTCGGCCTCCCCCTTCTGTGCGAACCGCTCGATGAGGTGGTCGGTGATCTCCTGGACCCTCGGTGCGAACTCGGCGACCCTGCGCGGGGTGAACGCCTTCGACACCAGCCGCCGCAGCCGGGTGTGGTCCGGCGGGTCGATGTTGAGGAGGTGCGTCATCAGCTCCGCCTTGCGCTCCCCCGGGATCCCGGTCCTGCCCTTGGCGTGGGCCGATCCCGCATGGTGGGACGGGTTCTTGCTGAGCCGCTGGTCGGCGAGGGCCTGGCGGGCGTCCGCGTACCGGGTGACCAGCCAGGCCTCGACCCCACTGGGGAGTTGGGTGCGGTGCACGGGGGCGTGCTCGCGCAGCCAGGCGTAGGCCGGGTACGGGTCGGTCGCGAACTCCCAGTCGAACAGGGTCGGACCGGTCGGGCCAGTCGGGGAATCAGAGGGGGCCGCGGGGGCCGCAGGGGCTTCGGGGGTCTGCTCGTGCACCCGAAGACCGTATCCCGCCCGCCACCCGTCACCCCATATGGGGTATTCGTCGCGGCTGTCCGTAGATCAGCCCTGGCTTGACCTCACGTTCTCCGGCATTCCTACTTTCGGTTTTGTGGATGTGAGGATCTTGAAAAGCAGCTTTGCGGTGGTGGAGAGACGGGCCGAGCACGCGGTCAAGTTCTTCTACTCCCACCTGTTCTGGCACAACCCCGGAGTCCGTGAGCTCTTCCCGGCCTCCTTCGAGGACATGGAGCGTCAGCGGGACCGGCTCTTCGCCGCGCTCACCCATGTGATCGCGCACCTGGAGAACGAAACGCTCCTCCCCTATCTACGCGACCTCGGCCGCGACCACCGCAAGTTCCTGGCGGGCCCCGAGCACTACGCGGCCGTGGGCGCCAGCCTGCTCGCCGCGCTCGCCGAAACCTCCGGCGAGGCCTGGACCCCGCCGGTGGAAAAGGCCTGGAGCGAGGCCTACCAGGTCATCGCCGACGCGATGATGGCCGGCGCCGCCTCCAGCGAGGACCCGCCCTGGTGGGACGCCGAGATCGTGCGCCACCTGCAGTACGGGCAGGACATAGCCGTCCTGACGCTGCGCCCGCACGCCCCCCTCCCCTATCTGCCGGGCCAGTACGTGAGCGTGAGCAGCGACCGGGTCCCGACGACCTGGCGCACCTACTCCATCGGCAACGCGCCCCGCTCCGACGGGACGGTCGACCTGCACATCAGCCGGATCGAGGGCGGCCGCCTCAGCACCTCCCTGGTCCGCGAGGCGCACCCCGGCGACATGCTGAGGCTGGGCGCGGCCGGCGGGCAGCTGACCTTCCGCCGCGAGGACCGCCCGGTCACCTTCATAGCCGCCGGCACCGGCTGGGCCCCGGTCCGCGCCATGCTGGAGGGCCTGGCGGAGCATCCCCCCGATCAGGACGCGCGGCTCTTCGTCGTCGCCCGGGACGCCGCGCACCTCTACGACCGCCCGCTCATCGACGAGTACGCGGCCGCCAGCGGCTGGCTGAGCGTCACCTACATCACCCCCGCCCCCGGGCAGCACCGCAACCAGGCCACCGACCGGCTGGCGACCGCGCTGAGCAACCGGGGGCTCTGGCCCGACCAGGACGTCTACCTCAGCGGTCCGCCGCAGTTCATCGACGAGACCGCGTACCTCCTGGAGGAGCTCGGCGCCCGTACCGGCCGGATCTTCTACGACTCCGTACCCGCCGGCGGCAGGGACCAGGGCCACGGAGGCCGGCCGATGGGCTTCGGGGAGTGGTTCCTGAACCGGCCCGACCCGCACTGGCACAACCCCTCGGGCCGCGCGCCGCGGCCGTACTGAGCGGGCCGACCGTACTGAGCGGGCCGACCTGATCGGGGAGGCCTGATCGGGGAAGCCGGATCGGGGAAGCCGGATCGGGGAAGCCTGAACCGGCCGAGCGCGGCCGTTCCTGCCGAGGGCTACTCGCCGACGCCCTCGGCGGCCCGGATCGCGTCCCGGTAGACCCGGGCCGCCGCGCGCAGCGCGGTCTCGGGGTCGGTGCCCGCCGCCTCGGCGCGCGCCGCCAGTTCCAGCAGCTCGTACCCGATGCCCTCGCCGCTCGGGAGTTCCACGTCCACACCGTTCGCCCGGACCCGGCCGGCGAGCTTGGCCGCGAGCGCGAGACCGGGCTGCCCGAGCGGGATCCCGTCGGTCACCGACTCCCGCTGCTTCTCCACCTGCTTGGTGCGCTGCCAGTGCGCGTTGACGTCCTCGGCGGTCTTGGCCTCGGCGTCCCCGAAGACGTGCGGGTGGCGGTGGACCAGCTTCTCCACCAGGGCTCCGGCCACGTCGTCGATGGAGAACGGCTCGTCCTCCTCGCCGGGACCGCCCTCTTCCGCGATGCGCGCGTGGAAGACCACCTGGAGCAGGACGTCCCCGAGCTCCTCGCGCAGCTCATCGCGGTCCCCGTCCTCGATGGCCTCGACCAGCTCGTACGCCTCCTCGATGGCGTACTTCACCAGCCCCTCGTGCGTCTGCTCCGAGGTCCAGGGGCATTCGCGGCGGACCCGGTCCATGACCTGGACGAGGTCGAGCAGCCGCGCACCGGGCAGATCGTACGAGCCCGGCAGCAGTTCCAGGTCCGGCATGGCCACCCGGCCCGACCCGGCGAAGCGGGCCAGCCCGTCGGTGAGCCGCCGGTCGCCCTCGCCGCTCAGGACCACGACGACCGTGCGCCCGCCGGCGCAGTCCTCGATCAGCGACTGCGCGTCCGGGACCTCGTGCTCGACCCCGACGCCCGCTTCGCGCAGGTAGGGCAGCTGTACGTGGTCCGGGTCGGCGCACAGCACCCGGTCCGCGGCGTGCAGGATCTGCCAGGCCGGCCAGGACAGCACGCCGGGGGCGACCCGGTGGCTGGTGGTCAGCAGCACGATGCGGCCGGTGGGCTCGGCCGCGGCGGAGGGCTCGGAGGGTACGTCGTCAGTCACCCTCCGAACCTACCTCCCCGCGGGGAGGGCCTAGGCTCCGGCCGGGGGCTGCTGCTCGGGGCGGGTGACCTGGGTGATCCAGGGGGTCACGGAGTCGCCGATCGAGACCTTCTGCGGGTCCCAGACCCCGTAGCGCGGGTTGACCTCGATGCCCAGTTTGCCCGCGGCCTTCGAGGCGGGCTCGGCGAGGTTGCCCTGCCCGTACTTGGCGTTGAGCTTGGTGAAGAGCACCTGGTCGGTGGCCCAGCGGTCGATCTGGTCCGGGGCGATGGCGAACTTCTGGAGCAGCGTCGCTTCGAAGGCCTCGGCGCCCTTGTCGTTCTCGAAGGTCTGGCGCTCCTCCTCCAGCTCCTTGGGGGTGACGCTGATCCCCGCGTCCTCGGCCATCCGGTCGAGGATCCGGCTCTGGAGCATCCCGCTGAGCTTGACCCGGTCCAGCTGCGGGACGGCCGCGATGAGCTCGGAGGGGTGTTCGGAGCGGTTCTGCGCGGCGCGGACGTCGTTCACCTGGGCCTGGACCGCGGAGGTGGTGATCCGTTCGCCGCCGATCACGGCCGCGGTGCCGGGACGGGCTTGGCCCGAGCACGCGGACAGCAGTGGGGCCGCCAGGAGCAGGGCGGCGGAGACGGAGAGCGCTGTGCGACGGTGCAAAGGAGCCTCCAGGGCCGGGAGATTGTGCGTCGGTGCACAAGGGCCGTGCGGTGATCGATGTTATGCAGTCCCGGTGGTCAGAGCCACCGGTTCGACCAACGATTCCGGGGGTGTTGGGGTTCGCGTTCACCCTGCGGTCATCCTTCGGCCCTCCGGCGCTGTCAAGGTCGGCCCACCATGTCGACACCGCACCGCTCACCGCACCGCTCATCGCACCGTTCCCCGCGCCGCGCGAGCCTGCTGGGCTCGGCGCTCGCCGCGCTGATCACGGCGGTCGCCGTGTGCGCCGGGGACGCCGTCGCGCGCGTCTTCCCGTACGGGCCGCGCCACCGCAGCATCAACGACCTCGGCAACCAGTTCGTGCCCTTCCACGCCCATCTGTGGGACCTGCTGCACGGGCGCGCCGCGGGCGGACTCCTGCTGAACTGGCAGTCCGGATACGGGACCAGCTTCCTGCCCGACTTCGGGACCTACCTGGCCAGCCCCTTCGCGCCACTGGTGGCCCTCTTCCCCCGCCAGGACATAGACCTCGCGGTGTACGTGGTCGTCGTGCTCAAGACGATGACCGCGGGGGCCGCGATGGCCTGGCTGCTGCGCACCCAGCGGCGCGGCCCGTGGTGGGCGGCGGGGCTGCTCGGGGCCTCGTACGCGCTGTGCGGCTGGTCGGTGATCGAGGGCTCGTACAACCCGATGTGGCTGGACGGGCTGATCGCCTTCCCGCTCCTGTGTCTGACGGGTGAATGGGCGCTGCGCTCGCGCCGCCCCGCGGCGGCGGTGCTCGTGGTCGCGATCTGCTGGACGGCGAACTTCTACACCGCCTACATGGCGACGCTGGGCGCGGTCCTGGTGCTGCTGGTGCGGGTGGTGCTCGCCCGGGAGGGTTTCGGAGCCCGTCTACGGGTCCTCGCGCGGGCCGCCCTGACCACCGTGCTGGGCGTCGCCCTGGCCGCGCCGGTCCTCCTCCCCCTCTTCCTCAGCTCGAAGCAGGCCTACCCCGGGTGGTTCAGGCCGTTCCAGCCGGTGGCGACCGAGGACCTGCTGGCCCGGCTGCTGCCCGCCACCTACTCCTTCTCCAGCCCCGCCCTGTTCATCGGCACGGGGACCCTGCTGCTGGTGGCGGCCCTGCCGTTCCACCGGGCCGTGGCGGGGCGGACCCGGCTGTGGTGGGTGGGGCTGGTGCTCGTGGTGCTGCTGTCCATGCAGTGGAAGCCGACGCACCTGGCCTGGCACCTGTTCGCGACGCCGAACGGCAGCGCGTACCGGCAGACCTTCGTCCTGGCCGGGATCGTGGTGCTCGCCGCCTGGGCGGGGCTCTCGGCGGGAGTGCCGGGGCCGCGGGCCCTGGCGGCCGGCGCGGCCGTACTGGCCGCCGTGGCCCTCGCGGCGAGCGGCAGCGAGCTGGCCACGGCCTGGGGGCTCGCCCTGTTCGGCGGCGGGCTGGCCCTGGCGGCGGCCGCCTGGTGGGCGCTGCGCAGGCCCCGCCTGGCCGGGCCGGCGGCGGGCGCGCTGGTCCTGATCCTCCTCGCCCAGGCCGCCGCGACCACCGCGTACGGCGAGAAGGGCAAACTGTCGGGCCTGGACGACTACCCGTCCTGGGGCGCGGCCCACACCGCCCGGTCCGTGGCCCTGGCGGGGGCCGAGGGCTGGCCCGCGTACCGCACCGACGCGGGACGGCCCGCGCTGACGGGCAACGACCCGATGCTGCTGGGCGGCGAGGGCGGGGCGTACTACAGCAGCCACACCCCGGACCTGTTCACCCGGACCATGGCGGCCCTCGGGGCCGGCTGGACCTCGCGCGGCCGCAACGTACAGAGCCTCGACAACCCGGTGACGGACGCCGTCTTCGCGGTCGGCGCCAGGCTGCGGCCGGACGGCACGATCGCCCGCGAGGAGGTCCCGCCGCTGGTCACGCTCCGCCCGGCGGGCCCGCCCCCGTCCTACGGGGCCTCGCCCTTCGCCAACCAGGAGCTGCTGCTGGGCGCCCGGGTCTACGAGGACCCGCTCTCCCCCGGCGTCTGCCGCGCGGGCACGGAGGCCTTCCTGTGGGCCCCCGAGTACAACGCCGACGCCCGCCTCGCGGACGGCCCGGCCTTCCGGCTGAACGCGCGCCCGCCGCGCAACCGGGCCGCCCTCCAGCCGATGGGCGTCTCGCACGGCCGGTCCTCGGAGCTTGTCTTCGACAGTGCCGCCCCGGCCCACTGGCAGCTGTCCTGCCTGGACCGGACCCGGCTGGACTCGGCGGTCGCGCGGCTGCGCGCCACGGCGCCGGTGTCCCTACGGGTCGGCTCCGCGTCGGTCAGCGCCGTTCTGCCGCCGGGCAGTACGGGCACGGTGGTGCTGTCCGCCCCCGCCGTCGCGGGCTGGACCTGCAACGGCCGCCCGGCCTCCGGCTACCTGGGCCTGGTCGCGGTGGAGCTGGACGGCCGCACCACCGCCGTCACCTGCGCCTTCCGCCCCCCGGGGCTGGTGCCGGGCCTGGCGGTCGCGGGCGCGGCCCTGCTGGGGCTGCTCGCCCTGCTCACAGCAGTGCGGACCGGGCCGGCCGCGATGCGGCTGGCCCGGTCCGCACGCGGGGGTACTACGCCTTGATCGGGTTCAGGCAGAGGACGAACTCCTCCGACTTCCACTGCTGGGCCAGGGCGGCCTCGCCGGTGCTGCCGCAGGCGTTGAGGTCGAAGGTGTTGTCGACGACCTTGACGACCTTGAAGTTGGCGTCCTTGTCGCCGCACTCCTTGGTCGAGACCTTGGGGTTGGTGTCGCTGCCGGTCACGGACACGCAGTCACCGACCTTGGCCTGCACCGGGGCGTTGAAGAAGTACGAGATGCCGAACTTCACCAGGCCGGCGACGACGATCAGCGCGACCACCCGAAGGATCTTCTTCCCCGTGCCGCCCTTCTTGGCGGGCGCGGCGGCCTCGGCGGGCGCGGCGGGCGACACCGGCTGAGGGTCTACGGGGAACGAGGGGGGCGGGGTGGTCATGAGCTGTCCTCTAGGGCGATTGAGTGAACGAACGCGCGTACGCTACACGGCCCCAGAGGCTCAAATCGGACTAATGTTCCCCGCTGCCCGAGGAGATGCGCAGTCGTGATCCGGCCAGGTCAGCGGACCTGCCCCAGCCACTGGAGGGTGCGCCGGACCTCCACCGACAAGGGATGCGCGGGGCCGTGGAGGCGTTCCGCGTCGAACAGGAGGCGGGCCAGGGTGTCGTGGGCGGCCGGGCGGTCGCCGAGGGAGAGCAGCAGGTGGGCTATCCGGCGGCGGACCTCCAGGGGCAGGCCCGGGTCCGGGTTCGCGTAGTGGTTCTCGAAGAGCGGGAGCAGCGAGCGGTACTCCGCGAGGGCCGCCGCCGGCTCGCCCAGCTGTTCCAGGCACTGGGCCGCGTCGTAGCGGAAGCGCAGCGACCGCGGGTCTCCGGCCGGGAACTCCTCCGCCAGGCGGCGCAGTTCGGGCAGGGCCCGGCGGTACTGGCCGTCGTCCATCAGCGTGGCCGCGTACTGCTTGCGCAGGGAGCGGACCACCGTCGAGTGTTCGCCGTGCTGCTGCGCCGCCGCCGGGAGGATGCCGCCGAGGATGTCCACGGCCTGGGTGAGCCGCCCCTGGTCGAGGAGGCTCTTCGCCTCCTCCACGGCCGCCGGGACGTCGGGCCGGACCGGGGCCGGCGGGGCGGAGGGCCGCGGCGGGATCACGGTGGCGCGGTCGGGCCAGGGAGCCTGCGGGCGCAGGAAGGGGCGGGTCGGGTCGAGCGGGCCGCTGGGCGCGCCCGAGCCGTGGTGGGGCAGCAGCGGCGCGAGGGCCGCGTACACCTCCTGCGCGGAGGCGGGCCGGTCCTGCGGGTCCTTCGCCAGGAGGCGCAGCAGGACCGCTTCGAGCTGTTGCGGGACCTCGGGGCGCAGTCGGCGCACCGGGACCGGGGGTTCGTACAGGTGGCGGTGGAGCACCCCGAGGGCGGTGGATCCGGCGAAGGGCACGTTGCCGGACAGGAGCTCGTAGAGCACCACGCCGAGCGCGTAGAGGTCGGTGTGCGGGCCGACGGCTCCGCCCATGGCCTGCTCGGGGGCCATGTACGCGGGGCTGCCGATCGGGGAACCGGTGCTGGTGAGGCGGGTGGTGTCGGTGTCCATCACCGAGGCGACGCCCAGGTCCAGGACCAGGACGGTCCCGTCGGGGCGGACCATCACGTTGCGCGGCTTGAGGTCCCGGTGCACGATCGGCACCGCGTGCACGGCCGACAGCACCGAGCACAGCTGCGCGATCACCGAGACCGCCCACGGCCACGGGTACGGATCGTGCTCGGCCAGGTGGTCGGCGAGGTCGGAGCCCTCCACGTACCCCATGACCAGGTACAGCTCGTCGCCGTCGCTGCCCGCGTCGTGCACGGTGACCAGCCCGGGGTGGTCCACCTGCGCCGTGACCCGGCATTCGCGCACGAAGCGGCGGCGCAGCTCGTCGGCCACGGAACCGGGGCCGGCCACCTTGTCGGGGCGCAGCAGTTTGACCGCGACGCGGCGGTCCAGGCGGCGGTCGTACGCGGTCCACACCTGACCCATGCCGCCCTGGCCCAGGATGGTGGCGAGCTGGTAGCGGTCTCCGATGAGGCGGTCCGTCACGGGCGCGGGCCGAGGTCGTCGCGGGGGTTGTAGTCGTCGCGGGGCGGCTGCTTGCGGAGCAGTTCGCTGAGCTCGTCCAGTTCGGCGCGGACCTGCCCGATGCGCGGCGGGGCCGGCGCCGGAGCCGGGGCGGGCTCGGGGGCCGGCTGCGGGGCGGGCGCCGGGGCCTGCCGGGGCGCGGGCGGGTACCCGTACGCCGGAGCCTGCTGCTGCTGCTGCGGAGCCTGCCGCGGCGGTGCGTACGGAGCGGGCTGGGCCGGGTACCAGGGCGCGGGCTGCGCCGTCCGGGCCGCCGCGTGGTGACGGATGTCGGACACGAGGAAGTACACCGCGACGCCGATGCCGGTGAGGATCGTGCCGCCGGCGCCCGTGTTGGCCTGCCAGCCGTTGTTGTCGGGGGTCGTGTCGAGCCCGCTCAGCAGCACCCAGACGAACTCGGCCGCCATGGACCCGCCCATCAGCCACCAGTCCCGGGGCTTGCGGGTGACCAGCGCGAGCCGCAGCATCGTGCCCCACGCGAGGAACCCGCAGCTCAGGACGGGCAGCAGCGCGAACAGCACGCGCAGCCCCACCGCGGAGTCGGTGCCGGGCTGCTGACCGTGCTGCGGCGGGATGCCGGGGCCGTGCATCGATACTCCTGACGGGCCGTACGGGGGATGTGTTCCGGGTCTGAGCGTATACAGCGTTTCCGGCCGGAAGTGAGCCGATGCACCCAACCGTTGCACGGTCGCCGCCTGGCCCTTATCCGGGCCGCACCGTGCCGTCCGACAGCCCGTCGTACAACCCCTGTACGAGCTGCTCCCCGAGCCTCGCCGCCAGCCGCAGCGCGTCCTCGAACTCGGCGAGCGCCCTGAACCGGGCCCCGTAGACCTCCTGCTCGGCCAGGGGCAGCCGGGGCAGCTGAAGCCTGCGCACGTCGAGCCGCGTCGTGGTGGAGGCATGGCTGCTGGCGCGGCGGTTGTTGGCGGTGCCGCGCAGGAATCCGGCCAGGAACCAGGGGTCGAGCGCGGCCGGGTCGGGCCGCAGCAGCTGCAGGCCCCGGCCGAGCGCCGCGCCCGCGGTGGCCGCGTCGACCACGCGGGCCGCGCCCGCGCCGCCGGTGAGCGGGACGACCACGTCGCCGGGGGCGGTGAGCAGCGGCTCGTCCGGGGAGAGCGCCAGGATCCCGGAGGGTCCGGTCCCCGCGGCCACGTCGTGCTCGGTGAGCACCGGGGCCGGTCCGGACCCGCTGCCGGTGCCCGCGTGCAGCACCAGGGCTCCGGCGCGGGCGAGTTCGCCGACGGTGGTGAGCGGCAGCCGGGCCGCGGGCCCGCCCGGGGCGGGGGCGGCGGGGGGCGGGGGCGGCGGGTTGAGCCGGGCCGCGCGGCCGAGCGTCTCGTCGAGCCGCTCCCGTACGGCGGCCAGCCCGGCCGCGCCTGCGCCGGCCGTCGGCGGCGGCAGGTGG
Source organism: Streptomyces sp. NBC_00454 (assembly GCF_041434015.1). Classification (GTDB taxonomy): domain Bacteria; phylum Actinomycetota; class Actinomycetes; order Streptomycetales; family Streptomycetaceae; genus Streptomyces. The sequence goes on from NZ_CP107907.1 coordinate 3,057,043, forward strand.
CGGGCGGGGGTCAGGTCCACGTCGTCGTCGAGGAGGTCGATCACGGGGACGACGCGGCTGACGCCGGGGACGTCCGGGGCCGCGCCGCCACGGTCGTACGCCGTCCAGGTCTCCTCCACGACCCCGTGCACGGCGGGCCAGTCGACCCGGCCCTGCCCCTCGGCGGCGAGCCCGGCGGTGTCCACGAGGAGCAGCCCGGAGGGTGGCGCCCCGTGCGGGGAGGGCCTTCGCAGGACCCACAGGTGGAGCGGGATCCCGTAGGGCGGCGCGGCGCCCGCCGGGAGGGCGACGACGGCCCGCAGCGCGCCCCGGCGCAGCAGGTCGGCGCGGATCCGGCGGCCGGAGCGGCGGGCGGCCACGGCGGGCGGCATGAGCAGTACGGCGGTGCCGCCCTCGCGCAGGTGGGCCAGGGCGTGCTGGATCCAGGCGAGTTCGGATTCGGCGCGGGCCGGGAGGCCGTACTCCCAGCGCGGGTCGTAGGCGAGTTCCTCGTGCCCCCAGTTGCGTTCGTTGAACGGGGGATGGCAGAGCACGGCGTCCACCGGCTCGGCGGCGGGGCGCGCGAAGGCGTCGGCGCGCAGGCTGTCGGCGGCGGCCGCCCTGACCAGGGCGTCGCCGTGCAGGGCGAGGCGCAGCGCGGCGAGGGCGGCGAGCTCGGGCGAACTGTCCTGCGCGTAGCGGGCGGTGGCCCCGGGGACGGCCCGCAGCAGGGTGCCGGTGCCGCAGGCCGGGTCGAGGACGGTCCGGGCCGCGGGGCCTGCGAGGGCGGCCATCAGCCCGGCGAGGCCGTCCGGGGTGAGCGTGTACTGGCGGGGGTTGGCTTCGAGGTGGCGGCCGAGCAGGAACTCGAAGGCGCCGCGCGCTCCGAGTTCGGCGGCCAGCTCCCCGGCGGCCCGCAGGAAGGGCATCGCCTCGGGCCGCAGCGGACCGGTGGCGCCGAGGGGGTTGCCGGCGCCGAGCGGGCGGTCCGGGTGGTCCGCGCCGAGCGGGTGGCCCGCGTGGTCCGCGCCGAGGGGGCGGTCCGAGTGGCCCGCGCCGAGCGGGCCGTCCGCGCCCAGTCGCAGGCCGAGCACCCGGTCGAGGGCGGCCGGCAGCAGGGCGGCCATCCGCTCGTCGGAGTCGGCCGTCAGCTCCAGCCATTGGCCGGGCCGCTCGCGTACGAGGAGCAGCGCGCCCCCCGCTTTGACGAGCGCGGCGACGGATCCGCCGGGGTGGGCGGCCACGTGCTGCCAGACGCGCTCGCGCAGCGGGACCTCGGCGAGCTTGCCCTGCGCCCGGAGCCAGTCCGTCACTTCGGCGAGGGCGAAGGAGGGGCTGGTCTCGGTGCCGCCGACGGGCTTGGGGAAGTCGGCGTGCCGGCGGCGCCAGTTGCTCACGGCGGCGCGGCCGACTCCGGCGAGGCGGGCGATCTCGGCGGCGGTGATGTCCGGGGCGGTGGAATCCGGGGAGGTGGGGGTCTGTTCCGGCATGCGCGCGAGCCTACCGGCGCCGCACACGCGATAGCCCCCTTCACAGTGTGAATTCAGCAATCTCTCACAAACTCGTTGACTCGGTTCACAAGCTCTGCTGTGATGATCACACCGCACAGCAGAGCCGCCACGACGAAGGCAGGAGCCACCCCATGTCCCAGACCCCGCACACGAGTTGGATCGCCCGGCACAAGGCACTGACGGGCTGCGGCGCGGTCCTCGCGCTGGTGACGCTCACCGCGTGCAACGGCACCGACACCGCCAAGTCCGGCGATGCGGCCCCCTCGAAGCCGGCGGCCGCGAGCAGCGCCCCCGCGGACCAGGCCAAGAAGACGGCCATCCGCGGCAGCGGAACCTTCAAGGTCGGCTCCGACGTCCAGCCCGGCACCTACCGCTCCACCGGCAACGGCGAGAGCGCCAACTGCTACTGGGAGCGGGCCAAGGACGCCTCGGGCGAGGCCGACTCGATCATCGACAACGAGAACGCGGTCGGCTCCACGTACGTCACCATCGAGGCCACCGACAAGATCTTCAAGTCCCAGGACTGCAAGGACTGGGCGGCCGTGGACCCCAAGGCCACCGGAACCCCGAAGGCGGAGGCCCCGGGCAAGGCCGGAACCCTCAAGGTCGGCGTGGACATCGCCCCGGGCACCTACAAGTCCGCCGGCTCCACCGAGGGCGGCACCGGCTGCTACTGGGAGCGCACCAAGGACGCCTCGGGCAGCACCGACTCGATCATCGCGAACGAGAACCCCACCGGCCAGGCCATCGTGACCATCGCCCCCGACGACGGCTACTTCAAGACCCAGGACTGCCAGGACTGGAAGAAGGCGTAGCCGCCGGGCCGGCGCCGGGCACCCGGGACCGTTTGCACTCCGGGAGCTATTCTCGGCCGCGAACATGAATCCCAGGGGGGGAACCAAAATGCGCAGCCGAACGATCGCCGCAATGGCGCTCGGCACCACAGCCCTGCTCGCCCTGACGGGCTGCGGGCCCGACGCGAAGACCGCGAGCGGCCCGAGCTCATCGCCCTCGCCCGGCGCGACGGACGGCAAGCTGGACAGCCTGCCGGAGAACGAGATCCTCGACAGAGCCGCCGCGGCCATGGACAACCTCCAGTCGGTCCACGTCACGGGCGGCCTGCCCTACGCGGCGGACAAGACGGCCGCGTCCGGGAGCACTTCGGTGAAGGTGGACATCTCCTTCGACAGGAAGGGCAACTGCAGCGGCACGATCCAGGCGGAGGGCCTGGGATCGGTCACCGTCATCAGGTCTCCCGAACTGCTCCACATCAAGGGGGACGCCGACTTCTGGCGGAACATCGCCCGGCAGAGGCACGCCACGCCGAAGCAGGAAAACGCCCTGGTCGGCACCTTCGCCGCCCGCTGGATGAAAATGCCGCGCTCCAACCCGCAGTCCTCGCAGATGGCAGCCGTCTGCGACCAGATGGACGCGGTGACGGGCATCGGCGCGAGCGCGGTGGAGGTCCGCAAGGACGGGATCTCCCTGATCGACGGCAAGACGACGGTGGCGGTGTCCGCGAAGACCTCGGAGGGGACCGAGGAGACCTACTGGATCGCCACCCAGGGCACCCCCTACTTCCTCAAGGCCCTCTCCTCGGGCGGCAAGGACGGAGAAGTCGCCTACTCGGCCTTCGACGCCCCGGTCGACACCGCTCCCCCGGCGGGCGCGGACGTCCTGGACCTCTCGAAGGCCGGAGCAGGCGAAGGCTCGTAGCCGGGCCCGGACCAGTCGCCCCAAGGGCTCCGCGGCCTGCCGCGACCGCTCGGCGCGCGCACGGCGCGAAGGGCGCGTAGCGTCGCAGAAGGGATCACGGAAGGAGCCCTCCGCATGGGGATTTTCGACAGGTTCAAGGATCAGGGCAAGGCGAAGGCCAAGGAGATCTCGGACAATCTCGAAGCCGAGGCCAACGAGAAGACCGGCAACAAGTACGCCGATCAGATCGACAAGGCCCAGCAGCAGATGGAACAGCAGCTCGGCATCGACGACGACCCGAAGAAGTAGGGCCGGCGGAAACGCGAACGGCCGCGGCCGGAGACCGAGAAGGTCCCCCGCCGCGGCCGCCGCCATGCGGGGACGGGCCGGACGGGCCGGCTACGAGCCGAGGATGGTGGCGAGGAACTCCCCGGTCCAGCCCAGCAGTTCCCGCCCGACCAGCGGCTTCCCGCCCACCCGCGCCGTCTTCGGCCGCGGGATCAGCACCTGCGAGGCGGCCGGCTTGAGCACGGAGCCCGGGTAGAGCCGCTTCAGGCGCAGCTCCTGCGATTCGCGCAACTCCACCGGTCCGAAGCGGATGTTGGGGCCCTGGAGGGTGATGTCGCCGACCCCGCAGGCGCGGGCGAGCATCCGCAGCCCGGCCACCAGCAGCAGGTTCTCCACCGGCTCCGGCAGCTTGCCGTAGCGGTCGGTGAGCTCCTCGCGCACCGCCTTGACGTCCTCTTCGGAGTTGGCCGCGGCGATGGAGCGGTAGGCCTGCAGGCGCAGCCGCTCGCCCGGCGCGTAGTCGTGCGGGACGTGCGCGTCGACCGGCAGCTCGATCTTGACCTCCAGCGGCGGCTCCTCCTCCGGCCCGCCCTCGATCGCCGCCCGGTAGTCGGCCACGGCCTCGCCGACCATGCGGATGTACAGGTCGAAGCCGACGCCCGCGATATGACCGGACTGCTCGCCGCCGAGCAGGTTGCCCGCGCCGCGGATCTCCAGGTCCTTCATCGCCACGTACATGCCGGCGCCCATCTCGGTGTGCTGGGCGATCGTCGCGAGCCGCTCGTGGGCGGTCTCGGTCAGCGGCTTCTCCGGCGGGTAGAGGAAGTACGCGTACCCGCGTTCGCGGCCTCGGCCGACGCGGCCGCGCAGCTGGTGGAGCTGCGAGAGGCCGAAGTTGTCGCCGCGCTCGACGATGAGGGTGTTGGCGTTGGAGATGTCGATGCCGGACTCGACGATCGTCGTGGAGACGAGGACGTCGAACTTCTTCTCCCAGAAGTCCACCACGACTTGCTCCAGGGCCTGTTCGGACATCTGGCCGTGCGCCGTCGCGATCCGCGCCTCGGGCACGATCTCGCGCAGCTTGGCGGCCGCCCGGTCGATGGACTCGACCCGGTTGTGAATGTAGAAGCACTGGCCCTCGCGGAGCAGCTCGCGGCGGATCGCGGCGCCGATCTGCTTCTCCTCGTAGGGGCCGACGAAGGTCAGGACCGGGTGGCGCTCCTCGGGCGGGGTGGTGATCGTGGACATCTCGCGGATGCCGGTGACCGCCATCTCCAGGGTGCGCGGGATCGGGGTCGCCGACATCGTCAGGACATCGACGTTGGCACGCAGCTTCTTCAGCTGCTCCTTGTGCTCCACGCCGAACCGCTGCTCCTCGTCGACGATGACCAGGCCCAGGTCCTTGAACTTGGTCTCCTGCGAGAACAGCCGGTGCGTGCCGATGACGATGTCGACGGAGCCCTCCTTCAGGCCCTCCAGCGTCGCCTTGGACTCGCTGTCGCTCTGGAAGCGGGACAGCGCCTTCACCTTGACCGGGAACTGCGCGTACCGCTCGGAGAAGGTCCCGAAGTGCTGCTGCACCAGCAGCGTGGTGGGGACGAGGACGGCGACCTGCTTGCCGTCCTGGACGGCCTTGAAGGCGGCGCGGACCGCGATCTCCGTCTTTCCGTAGCCGACGTCCCCGCAGATCAGGCGGTCCATGGGGACCGACTTCTCCATGTCCTCCTTGACCTCGGCGATGGTGGTGAGCTGGTCGGGCGTCTCCGCGTACGGGAAGGCGTCCTCCAGCTCGCGCTGCCAGGGAGTGTCGGGACCGAAGGTGTGGCCGGGGGCGGCCATGCGGGCGCTGTAGAGCTTGATCAGGTCGCCGGCGATCTCCTTGACGGCCTTCTTGGCCTTCGCCTTGGTCTTGGTCCAGTCGGCGCCGCCGAGCCGGTGCAGGGTCGGGGCCTCGCCGCCGACGTACTTGGTGACCTGCTCCAGCTGGTCGGTGGGGATGTAGAGCCGGTCGCCGGGCTGCCCGCGCTTGGCCGGGGCGTACTCCACGAGGAGGTACTCGCGGGTGGCGCCCTGCACGGTGCGCTGCACCATCTCCACGTACCGGCCGACGCCGTGCTGCTCGTGGACGATGTAGTCGCCGACCTCCAGGGTGAGGGGGTCGATCGTCTTGCGGCGCCGGGTCGGCATCCGGCCGAGGTCCTTGGTGGCGGTGCGCTGGCCGGTCAGGTCGGTCTCGGTGAGGACCGCGAGCTTGAGGGCCGGGGCCACGAAGCCGTTGTCGAGGGAGCCGCACGCGACGTGGACCAGGGAGGGCTCCAGGGAGTCGAGGTTCGCCTCGAGCCGGGCCGCGATCCCCTCGCCGCCGAGCACCTCGACGGTGCGGGCGGCCGGGCCGTGGCCCTCGGTGAGGTAGACGGTGTGCCAGCCGTCGGCGATCCAGGCCTTGGTGTCGGCGAGGGCGCGGGCGGTGTCGCCGCGGTAGGCCTCGGGGGCGTGCATGCCGAGCGTGAGGGTGTCCCGGCCGACTGCCGCGTCCTCGTCGGCGGCGAACGGGGACACCGACCACCACATCATGCCGAGCTCGCGCGCGTGCTCCCGTACGTCGGCGATGCCGCGCAGCGAGGCCGCGCCGACGTCGATGGGGGCCTCGCCGCCGCCGGCGGTGGCCGCCCAGGAGGCCATCAGGAACTCCTGGCTCGTGGCCACCAGGTCGGAGGCGCGCGTGCGCACCCGCTCGGGGTCGCAGACCACGGCCATCGAACCGGAGGGCAGGACGTCGATCAGCAGTTCCATGTCGTCGACCAGGACCGGCGCGAGGGACTCCATGCCCTCGACCGCGATCCCCTCGGCGATCTTGTTCAGCAGTTCGCCGAGCTCGGGGTGGAGCTCGGCCAGGGCCGCGGCCCGCTCGCGCACCTGGTCGGTGAGGAGCAGCTCGCGGCAGGGCGGGGCCCACAGACCGTGCTGGGCGATCTCCAGGGACCGCTGGTCGGCGACCTTGAAGTAGCGGATCTCCTCGACCTCGTCGCCCCAGAACTCCACGCGCAGCGGGTGCTCCTCGGTGGGCGGGAACACGTCCAGGATCCCGCCGCGCACGGCGAACTCCCCGCGCTTCTCGACGAGCTCGACGCGGGCGTACGCGGCTGCGGCCAGCGCGTGCGTCACCTCGCCCAGGTCCACGCTCTCGCCCTGCCGCAGGCTGACCGGCACCAGGTCACCCAACCCCTTGACCTGCGGCTGGAGCACGGAGCGGATCGGCGCGACGACCACCGAGACGGGTCCGGCGGCCGGATCGTCCTTGCTGGGGTGCGCGAGCCGGCGCAGGACGGCGATCCGGCGGCCCACGGTGTCGCTGCGCGGCGAGAGCCGCTCGTGGGGCAGCGTCTCCCAGGAGGGGTACTCCGCCACCTCGTCCGGCGGCAGGAGGGAGCGCAGCGCGGCCGCCAGGTCCTCGGCCTCCCGTCCGGTGGCGGTGACCGCCAGGACGGTGCGCTCGGTACGGGCGGCCAGCGCGGCGATGGCGAAGGGCCGCGCGGCGGCCGGGCCGACAAGGTCCACGTGCATGCGGTTGCCGTCCCCGGCCGCGGTGACCGCCTCGGCGAGTGCGGGGTCCCGGGTGACGGCGTCGAGCAGTCCGTGCAGGCTCATGAAGGCGGCTTTCCATCCGGTGAGGTGCCGTGGAGCGGCAACGCGAAGGACCCGACACGTCTCACGGGCCGGGGGTTCCCACCCTACGACGCGGGTGTGTCACTCGCGCGAGGGATGCGCACCACGACACCGGCCCCGGTCCGCCCGAATGGGTGGACCGGGGCCGGTGCGTTTCCCCCGTACGACCGCCTAGCTACTCACTGCTATTCGCTGGCGATCGCGTTCAGGACGTTCATCCGGCCCGCCCGGAAGGCCGGGAAGAGCGCGGCGAGCAGGCCGACCAGGGCGGAGCCCGCGAAGACTCCGAGGATCGTCGGCCAGGGGATCTCCAGGACCTTCATGCCCTGGAGCGCGAGGAGCTGGTGGGCGGTGGCGCCCCAGCCCATGCCGAGGCCCAGGCCGAGGAGGGCTCCGAAGAGGGCGATGACCACCGACTCCAGGCGGATCATGCGGCGCAGCTGGCGGCGGGAGAGGCCGATGGCGCGCATCAGGCCGATCTCGCGGGTCCGCTCGACCACCGAGAGGGCCAGGGTGTTCACGACTCCCAGGATCGCGACGATGATCGCGAGGGCGAGGAGTGCGTAGACCACGTTCAGCAACTGGCCGACCTGGTCCTTCAGCGCCTGCTTGTAGTCGGTCTGGTTCTGCGCCGTGTACTGGGGGTACTCGGCCAGCGCCGCCTTGACCGCCTTGTACGCGGCGTCCTGCTGTCCGTCCTTCGCGCTGGCCAGCAGCATGAACGGCATCGGCAGCTTGTCGGCCGGGAGGTTCGCCTCGGCTACGGCGAGGCTGGTGTACTTCATCCCCTTGTCGATGCCGCCCTCGTCGCTGGTGATGGCCGCGACCTTGAGCTTGGCGGTCTTGCCGCCGGTGAAGGCGACCGTCAGCTCGTCACCGAGCTTGACGTGGTGCTGGGTGGCGTACTCCGAGCCCACCGACATCGCGCCCGGCCCGTACGCCGCCGCGTGCTCGCCGGCGATCATCTTGCGCCGGATGTCCTTGGCGTACGTGGACTCCTGGACGCCGAGTCCGTCCTGTGCGGTGGTGCCGTCGGGGGCCGTGATCTTGACGTTCACCTCCCGGTAGGCGGTGACGTGGTCCAGCCCCTGGGTCTTGCGGATGGCCGCCTCGGCCTGCGGTACGACCGGCTGCTGGGCCGGCGACTGGACGATGTAGTCCGCGCCGACCGACTTGTCGAGCTCCTCGGTGGCGGAGGCCACCATCGAGGACCCGACCACCGACAGGCAGGCGACCAGCGCGAGGCCGATCATCAGCGCGGCGGCGGTGGCGCCGGTACGGCGCGGGTTGCGCAGGGCGTTGCGCTCGGCGAGCCGGCCTATGGACCCGAAGGGCCGCAGCACCGGGGCCGACAGGGCCCGGACCACGACACCCGCGAGGAGCGGGCCGATCACGATGAAGCCGATGAGGGTGAACAGGACGCCCAGGGCCAGCCACAGGGCTCCGGTTCCCGCCTTGTCGGCGGTCGCGGCGAGGAAGAGGCCCGCGGCACCGATGCCGGTGAGGACCAGGCCGATGGCGGCCCGGATCCGGCCGGCCTTCTTGTCCCCGGGGGTTCCGACCTCGCGCAGGGCGGCCATCGGGGAGACCTTGCCGGCCCGGCGGGCCGGTATGTAGGCGGAGACCACCGTGACGATGACACCCAGGACCATGCCGGCGACCGGAGTGGTCCAGGCGATCGTCAGATCGTCGGTGGAGAGGTTCATGCCCATCTTGCCCATGAGCTTCATCAGTCCGACGGCCAGGCCGATGCCCGCCCCGACCCCGAGGGCCGAACCGACGACCCCGAGCAGGAAGGCTTCGACGACCACGGACTTGAGAACCTGGCCGCTGTTGGCGCCGATGGCGCGCATCAGGCCGATCTCGCGGGTGCGCTGGGCGACCAGCATCGAGAAGGTGTTGAAGATCAGGAAGATGCCGACGAGGAAGGCGATCCCGGCGAAGCCGAGCATCACCCACTTCATGATGTCGAGGAAGGACATGTCCTTGCGGTTGGAGTCCGCGGCTTCCTTGGCGGTCTGCAGCGTGTACGTGTCCGCCCCGACGGCCGAGGCGACGTTCTGCTTGAGCTGCTCGTCGCTGACCCCGTCCTTGGCGGTGACGTTGACGAGCGAGAAGGCGTCGGGGGAACCGAGCAGCTTCTGCTGGGCGGTGGCGGTGTCGAAGTAGACGACGGTCGCACCCGGGTTGGTCACGGTGAAGGCGGCTATGCCGCTGATCTTGGAACGGATGTCGCCGGTGACGGCGATGGTCCGGATGTCGTCACCAAGCCCCAGGTGGTGCTTCTTCGCGGTGTCGCCGTCGATCATCACGTCGGTGGGGCCGCGCGGGGCCTGACCTTCGATGATCTTCATCGACTTCAGTTCGTTCTCGGTCCAGTTGCCCGCGAAGGTCGGGGCGCCGGTGGTGGAACCGAGGTTCTCGTTCTTGGAGTTGACGACGGTGACGGCCATCGACGTGACGCCGCCCTCGACGGACTTCACGCCTTCGGCCTTCTTCACCTGGTCGACGACCGAGGCGGCCAGTGTCCGGGGCAGTCCGCTGTCGGCGGTGTCCCCGCTGGTCTCGACCTTCTTCGGGGTCACCGTGACATCGGAACCGGTGACCGCGAAGAGCTTGTCGAAGGTGGTGTTCATGGTGTCGGTGAACACCAGGGTGCCGCAGACGAAGGCGACGGAGAGCATGACGGCGACGGCGGAGAGCGCCATCCGCCCCTTGTGCGCGAAGAAGTTGCGCCGCGCGGTCTTCATGACGGTCATGAGGTCCGCCCGCGCGCGTCGAAGTCCTTCATGCGGTCGAGGACCTGGTCGGCGGTGGGCGCGTGCAGCTCGTCCACGATCCGGCCGTCGGCGAGGAAGATGACGCGGTCCGCGTAGGAGGCGGCGACCGGGTCGTGGGTGACCATCACGATGGTCTGGCCCAGCTCGTCGACCGAGCGGCGCAGGAAGCCGAGCACCTCGGCGCCGGCCCGGGAGTCCAGGTTTCCGGTCGGCTCGTCGCCGAAGATGATCTGCGGGCGGGCGGCGAGGGCGCGGGCGACCGCCACGCGCTGCTGCTGACCGCCGGACAGCTCGGTCGGCCGGTGCTTGAGGCGCCCCGCCAGACCCACCGTCTCCACGACCCGGTTGAGCCACTCCGCATCGGGCTTGCGGCCCGCGATGTCCATGGGGAGCGTGATGTTCTCCAGGGCGTTGAGCGTGGGCAGCAGGTTGAAGGCCTGGAAGATGAAGCCGATCCGGTCGCGGCGCAGCTGGGTGAGCTTCTTGTCCTTGAGGCCGGTGATCTCGGTCTCGTCCAGGAAGATCTGACCGCTGGTCACCGTGTCCAGGCCGGCGAGGCAGTGCATCAGCGTGGACTTGCCGGACCCCGAGGGGCCCATGATCGCGGTGAACTGGCCGGCCTGGATGTCCACGTCCACAGAATCGAGGGCGGTGACCCGGGTCTCGCCGGAGCCGTAGGCCTTGACGACCTGCCGTGCCCGCGCCGCGACGGCTCCATGCCCTCCAGTGCCCCCGTGCCTGGTTTCGGTCATAGCCGTTGTCACGGTGTGTCCCCCTCGATCGATGCGAACCGTTGCTTTTGAAGTCTGTCGGGGCGGGGGGCTCTGGCGCGCTGGTGCCAAGCGCCGTATTGATAGGGGTGCTAGCCCTACCCCCCGGACTCCCCGTCCCCGTAGAAACCAGTTAAAGACCGCGTGCGCCGGAGTGCCTCCTCCGCCGGGACGAAGCGTCCCTGGCCCCTTGTGAGGAGCAACCCCTAGGGGTTCTCGGCCTTCCGGAGGACGCGCCCTGGGGGTTACCGCCCGGCCGCGGGGCGGTGAGAAGGTATCTGCGCAGGTAGTCCGGGGTGGCGTCGCACGGGGGAAGGACAGGTCATGGCCTCAGGGGAGAGCACGGGCGCGAGTACCGACGGCGACGTCGGCGACAGCCCGCCCGGCGGCATACCCGGAGCCCGGGCCAAGGCCGGGGCCTCCGCGGCCGGTGCATCCGCGCCCGGCGCGCCCACGCCCGACGCACCCGAGGCCGGGGCGCCCGCGAGGCCCCGTACCGCCGTCGTCGCCGCGCTCATGCTGACGATGGGGCTCGTCGCCCTCGACGGGGCCATCGTCTCCACCGCCGTCCCACAGATCGTCGGCGACCTCGGCGGCTTCGCCGTCTTCTCCTGGATCTTCTCCGGCTACATCCTGGCCGGAACCGTCACCCTGCCCGTCTACGGCAAGTTCTCCGACACCTACGGCCGCAAGCCCGTCCTGCTCTTCGGCATCAGCCTCTTCCTCCTCGGCTCGCTGCTGTGTGCGGGCGCCTGGAACATGGCCGCCCTCATCTCCTTCCGGATCCTCCAGGGCCTCGGCGGCGGCGCCCTGCAGGGGACCGTCCAGACCCTGGCCGCCGACCTCTACCCGCTCAAGGAACGCCCGCGTATCCAGGCCCGGATGTCCGTGGTGTGGGCCACCTCCGCACTGGCAGGCCCCGCGCTCGGCGGGCTCATCGCCTCGTACACCGACTGGCGTTGGATCTTCCTGCTCAACCTCCCGCCCGCGGCCGCCGCCCTGTGGATCATCAGCCGCCACCTGGCCGAGCCCCACCGCGCCCCGGGCCGCCGGGGCCCCGTCGACTGGGCCGGCGCCCTCGCCGTCTTCGCCTGCGGCGGGCTGCTGCTCTTCGCCCTCGTCCAGGGCGGAGTCGCCTGGCCCTGGCTGTCCGCGCCCTCTCTGGGGCTGCTGGGTGCGAGCGCGGCGCTCGGCGCGCTGGTCGTGCGGATCGAACGGCGGGCCGCGGAACCGATCCTGCCCGGCTGGGTGTGGCGGCGGCGCACCATCGCCGCCGTCAACCTCGCCATGGCCGCGCTCGGCCTGCTGATGGTGGCCCCGATGGTGTTCATGCCGACGTACGCGCAGAGCGTGCTCGGCCTCGGCCCCACCGGCGCCGGTCTGGTCACCTCCGCGATGACCCTGAGCTGGCCCATCAGCGCCGCCTTCGCCCAGCACGTCTACCGGCGGATCGGCTTCCGCAACACCGCCGCCATCGGGGTCTCGCTGGCGGCCGCGATCCTCTTCTCCTTCACCCTGCTCCCCTACCCCGCCGCCCCCTGGCAGCCCGCGCTGATCATGTTCCTGCTGGGCGGGGCCCTCGGGCTCTTCCAGCTCCCGCTGATCGTCGGGGTCCAGTCCACGGTGGGCTGGGCGGAGCGCGGAACCACCACGGCCTCGGTGCTGTTCTGCCGCAACGTCGGCCAGAGCATCGGAGCGGCCCTGCTCGGGGCCGTCGCCAACGCCACCATCACCGGCCGCCTGACGGACGCCCCGGTGGCCGGACTCCCCTCGCACCTGGACGACGTGTCCAAGGCCCTGGCCCAGCCGGGGCTGATCCCCGCGGAAGCCTCCGACTACCTGCGGCGCGCGGTGGACGCCGCCGGGGACCACATCTTCCTCGGCGCCTCGCTGGCGGCGGTCGCCTCGGCGGTGGTGCTGCTGCTGGTGGCGCCGCGCCGGTTCCCGGTCCTGCCCGAACTGCGGGAGTAGGAACGGCGCTTCGGGAGCAGGGGAACCGCGGGAGCAGGAGCGGCGCAGGGATTACTTGTCATGACCCGACCGAACGGGTAACCCTCTGAGGAGACACACTCCCCGGGGGGACACCATGCTTTCCGCACTCTTCGCACTCGCGTTACTCGCCGCCGTCGTCGGCCCCGTCACCCTGCGGCTCGTCCGGCACCCGGGCTTCGTCACCGGGCGCGACGGCCGCCTCTCCACCTCGACCACCCTGGCCCTGGCCTGGACGGTGATCCTGGTCTGGCTGCTCCTCGCGATCCTCGCCTACGGGCTCACCGCGGGCGGCGGAGTCGGCTGGTTCCAGGGCCCCGAGGGCCCCCTGTCCTCGCTGACGAGCGTCTACCTCCCGCTGCTCGGAGGCCCGTACGCCGCCATGATCGGGGCGAAGGCGGTGGTCGGCACGCGCGTGGAAAACGGCAGCATGGCCAAACCCGCGCCGAAGGGCGCCGAGCGGCGCCCGCTGCACGACCTGATCTCGAACGACGGCGGGCGCACCGACCTGGTCGACCTGCAGTACGTCGCCCTGAGCGCGGTCACGATGCTCTACGTGGTGGCGTTCTTCGTGACGGACGTCGGCGGCGGGCTGCCGAAGCTCCCGGAGCAGATGTGGGCGCTGACGGGAGCCCCGGCCGGGGCCTACCTGGTGAACAAGATGGCGACCCGGGCCAATCCGGTCATCACCCAGGTCACGGTCGCCGACGGGCAACTGCTCGTCGGGGGCGGCGGCTTCGGGAGCGATCCGCGCGTGGAGCTGGACTCCGTACCGCTCCCGGCCGCCGGCACCTCCGTCGACGCGGCGGGCGCCACCCTGACGGCTCCCCTGCCCACCCCGCCGCCGGCCGCCTTCACCGTGGTGGTGAGCAGCGCCAGGGGGCTGCGCAGCGACCCCTTCCGGCACGAGGCGGGCGCCGCCGGCTGAGGCCGCGGCCCGCCGCGGCGCGCGGGGCTCAGCCCAGCTTCGCCAGGAACTCCTCGATCAGCGGGGCGATCTCCGCGAGGTGCGTCTCCAGCGCGAAGTGCCCGGCGCCCTCGAAGACGTGCACCTCGGCGTCCGGCACGTCCTGCTGGTACGCCTTCGCCCCCGCGGGCAGGAAGAAGGGGTCGCCCTCGCCCCAGACCACGAGGACCGCGACGCCCGCCGACCGGAGCCAGGCCTGCCAGGCCGGGTAGTGGGCGAAGTTCGAGTGGTAGTCGAAGGCGAGGTCGGCCTGGGCGTCGGCGCGGCCGGGCAGGCCCAGGTAGTGGACGTCGAGCGTCCAGCTGTCCGGGGAGATCAGGGAGGTGTCGGCGACGCCCGCCTCGTACTGGAACCGGGTGCCCTCCTCGCCGAACAGCCCGCGCACCTGCTCCTCGTTGCCCGGCACGTCCCGGCGCAGCCCGGAGAACTCCCGGGCCATGTCGGAGAGGCCCTCCTCGTACGCGTTGCCGTTCTGCACGATCAGGCCGGTCACCCGGTCCGGCCGGCGCTCGGCGAGGCGCAGGCCGACGGGGGCGCCGAAGTCGAAGACGTAGAGGGCGTAGCTCTCCAGGGCCAGGGCGTCGGTGAAGCCCTCGACGATGTCCGCGAGCCGGTCGAAGGTGTACGTGAACCCGTCCGGTGCCTGGGTGCGGCCGAAGCCTGGGTAGTCCGGGGCGATCAGCCGGTACGGGGTGGAGCCGAGGGCGTCCATCAGCCGGGCGAACTGGTGCGAGGAGGTCGGGAAGCCGTGCAGGAGAAGCAGGACGGGGCCGTCGGCCGGGCCGCTCTCGCGGTAGGCGACCTGGACTCCGGCGACGTCGACGCTGCGGTGACGGATGGCGGGCACGGCGGTCATCACATTCCTCCAGGGGCGTTGTTTCCATTAGTGTCACCGGAGATCACTAACGGGTCAAGGCCTGCCTCACCCATTAGTCAGGGCTAGAGTGGAACCATGACTGCGACTTTCCCCCTCACCGGCGAACCCCTCGCCCTGGACCTCCTCAACACCGACACCGCGATCGGGGACCTCGTCGCGGACCCGGCCGGCCTCGCGGACTGGCTGGAGACCCAGCGGGGCCGGCTGACGGAACCGGGGCCGGTGGGCACGGCGGAGGTCGCCGCCGTCCATGCCGTACGGGAGGCAGCGCGCGCGGCCCTGACCGCGGCCCGCGGCGGCGCCGAGCCCCCGGCCGGGGCGATGCGCACCCTGAACTCCGCGCTGGCCGCCGCCCCCTCCCACCGGGAGCTCGCCTGGACCCCTACGGCCGGGCTGACGGCCGCCACCGTCCGCGCACCCGGGGTGCCCACCGCCCGCAGGCTCGCGGCGGAGCTGGCGGAGGCGGTCGCGGAGCTGCTGCTCGGAGGGCGGATCGGGGAGGTCCGCCAGTGCGAGGGCGAACACTGCCTGCTCCTGTTCCTCCCGGCGCATCCGCGACGCCGCTGGTGCGTGGCGTCGATCTGCGGAAACCGCGCCCGGGTGGCCCGCTACTACGCCCGCCACAAGCCGGCCCCGTAGCCGCGCGGAACCGGTCGGAGGGTGACTCGACCCTCAGCCCTCGGCGGGAGCCCGGCCCGTCAGGGCAGCGAGGCTGGAGCGGACGTGGTTCATGTGGGCCCGCATCTCCTCCTGGGACTCCGCGTGCTCGCGCAGGATCCGGTCCGTCTCCCGGCCGACCCGCTCCTCCCGCACCCGGGCCTCCGCGATCAGCTCCCGGCCCCTGGCCTCCGCGTCCTCCTGCCCGTGCCGCGCGGCCTCCTCGGCCTCCGCGAACCCGCGCTTCGCCTCCGCCAGCCGAGCCTCCGCGTAGCGCTCCAGCTCCCCGTGCCGGGCCTCCAGCTCCGCCTCCCGCGCCGCCAGTTCCCGTTCCGCCGCGTCCCACCGCTCCACGTGCTCCTGCTCGCGCTCCGCGAGCAGCGCGTCCGACCGGCGGCGCATCTCGGCCAGCGCCGCCTGCGCGTCCGCCCGCCACGCCGCCGCGTCGTCCCGCGCCTCCGACCGCGCGTCGTCCGCCTCGCGCCCCGCCCGCAGCAGCCCCTGCCGGGCCCGGACCTCGGTCTGCTCGCGCACCGCCTCCGCGTCCGTGCGCGCCAGCTCCGCCACCCGGTCGGCGTGCGCCTCGGCGGCTCCCGCCGCCGCCAGCGCGTCCGCGCGCGAGTCCAGCCGCAGCGTCTCGGCCTCCTCCTCGGCCAGCAGCAGGATCCGGCGGGCGCGCTCGCTGAGCTCGTCGTACGTCTGCGGGGCCAGCGCGGACACCTCCGCGCCCAGCCGCTCCGCCTCCGCCTCCATCTGCCTGGACAGCACCGTCAGCCGGGCCACCCGCTCCCAGGCCTCGTCCCGGCTCCCCGACAGCCGCGCGAGGTACCGGTCCACCTCTTCCATGCGGTAGCCGCGGCCGCGCACGGTCGTAAAGGGTGCACTCATCCTGGAAGCGCCTCTCTCGCGGGGATTCCTGTCAAGGATGCGTCATTTGATGGCAGAAGCCCGAATGGCCGGGCCGGGACCCTGTTCGAGGGTCCCAACCCGGCCATCCGGATCAGGGAGCGATCAGCGCGCGATCAGCCGCGGCGGGCGGCGATCAGAGAAGTCCGTCCCACATCTGCTCCAGCAGGACCGACCACCAGTTCTCCGGAGAAGCCAGCGCCGCGCTGTCGAGCCCGGCCAGATTCGCCTGGAAGTCGACGGTCCAGCGGCCCGCCTGCTCCGGCGTCAGGTGCTGGCGCAGCCGCCACATGTGACCCAGCATCGCCAGCGACCGTACGAACTGCGGCAGCGAGGAGTTGACGAACTGCGGAGGCACCGGGGCCCCGCCCGGACCGGCCTCGACCGGCACCGCGACGATGTGGGCGGTCCCGTACTGCACGCACAGCGCCTTGCCGAAGTCGCTGCCGACCACGAGGTAGGAGCCCGCGTCCGAAGCCGGCTGCACCTGCCGCTGCGCCGCCATTTCGGCCAGCGTCGGCAGCGGGGCACCCGGGACGGCCTGCGCCCAGAAGAACGGCCCGAAATCGACCGGCAGTCCGGACCACATCAGCGTCTGCGCCACGATCTCCGGCACACCCTGCCGGGACACCGCGCGCTGCTCGAAGCGGAACACGCCCTGCGGCCCGAACGCCCCCGCCAGCTCCTGCGCGATCGCGTCCAGCGGGATCGCCGGCTGCAACGGCACCTGCGGCAGCGGCGCGCGGACCGGCGCCGGACGCGCCGGACCGTCCGCCACCTGGTGCAGTTCGCCCTGGTGGGTCAGCAGGTGCCGCATGCCCTGCTGACGGCCCGCGTGGTCGGTCCCGTACGGGGCCACGCTCGTGATCCGGACCTGCGGCCAGGTCTCCCGGATCATGCGGGCGCAGTAGCCGCCGGGCAGCTCGCACGAGGCCAGCTCGGTGTGCAGCTCCAGCACCTGCTGCGGAGGCACGTTCAGCGCGCGCAGCTCGTACAGGATCTGCCACTCCGGATGCGGGGTACCGGGCGCGGAGCGGCGGATGAGCTGCTGCTCGGAGCCGTCGGGCGCGCGGTAGCGCAGGACGGCCTGGTAGCCGGGACCGACCGTGGGCACCCCGGGAGCCGGGGCGGACGCCTGCGGTACGGGGGCCTGCGGCGCGGGGCCGGGCGGGCCGGGCGGCTGGGGTACGCCGGGACCCGCGAGCATCGTCGCGGCCTGGTGCGCTCCGCCACCGGGAGCACCGGGAGCACCGGGAGCACCGGGAACCCCCGGCGGGCCGGGAGCCGCGGGCGGCTGACCGGTCACGGCCGGGCCGGCCAGCATCGTCGCGGCATGGTCCAGCCCGCCACCGGGCGCACCCGGAGCACCGGGCGGGCCGGGGGGCGCGGGCTGCTGGCCCGCGCCGGGCACCCCGGGAGGACCGGGCGGACCGGGCTGCTGCGGGCCACCGGGGGCCGCCAGCATGGTGGCGGCGTACGAGGCTCCGCCCCCGCCGGACGCACCCGGCGCACCGGGAGCACCGGGAGCACCGGGCGGCCCGGGAGGCGCGATCGGCTGACCGGTCACGGCCGGACCGGCCAGCATCGTGGCGGCATGGTCCAGCCCGCCACCGGGCGCCCCGGGCGGACCCGGAGGCGTCGGCTGCTGGGGCCCGCCCGGGCTCGCGAGCATGGTGGCGGCGTACGAAGGCTGCTCGGAACCGCCGCCCGGCGCACCGGGCGGACCCGGCGGCGTCACGGGCGCGGCGGCGGGCCGGTTGATCCGGGCCTTGCTCGTCGGCGCGTCGGCGATGTCACCGGAGGGCGCACCGGGAGCGGGCGGCTGCGGCTGCGCCGGACCCTGTGCCTGGGCGGGAGCCGGAGCCTGAGCGGGAGCCGACGGCGGAACCGGTCCCTGTCCCGGCCCCGCGGCGGCCGGCCGACCCGCGCTCAGGTCCAGCGCGGGCGTGGCCACGGCCGTCTTCGGCAGCTCGCTGCCCCGGGGCATCAGCGTGGTCCTGGCCTCCGGGCCCACCCCGGAGGACGGCGGAGCGTCCTCCAGGTCCGACCCGGACAGCGGCGGCGCGAACACCGTCGCCGGCAGCGGTACGGACACCGAGTCGTCGGCCTTCACATCGGTCCCGGCCCACGGCGTGGCCCCGGACGGCACCCCGTCGTTGGCCGTCGGCTCGTAGGGGACCTCGCCCCCGCGCCGCAACGGCACCGGCTCCGCGGCGGCCCCGGAACCGACCGGAGCCGCCGGAGCGACCGGCGCTGCCGGAGCGGCGGGAGCCGCCGGCGGGATGCCCGCCCGGTCCGCCGCCTCCTGCAGCCACTCCGGCGGGCTCAGCATGAACGAGGTCTGCTCCGAGTCGATCCGGGGCACCGGAACCGAGGCCTCGGCCGGCGCGGCCGAAGCCCCGTACTCCTCCTCGTAGCGGCGGATCACCTCACCCACCGGCAGTCCCGGCCAGAGGGTCACCTCCCCGCTGTCCCGCGCGATGACCAGCCGCTGCCGGCCGCCACCGGACACGGGACCGGCCGGGCGGTCCTCCGCCCACACGACGAATCCGAGCCCGAACTCCCGTACGCGCACCTCGCGGTGCTGGTACGAGGGAACGTCCCCGTTGATCCACTCCTCGGCGCGCTCCTGCGCCTGCGCAAACGTCACCATCGCGCCGTCACCCCTCCTCCGGCGCGGAACCCGCCGCCGGAACCGACCCGGCCACGGGAACCGAGCGTGCGAATCCGCCGTCCACCATCAGACCGGCCACCGTTTCCAGCTCCGGCGGATTGCCCGCGAGCCGCTCCAGAAAGGCGTCGAAATCCGTACCGCACGGCAGCAGCAAACGCTCCACGCGCTCCTGGACCGACCAGCCGTCCTGGTCGCGCGCATCGTCGTACGGGGAGAACCACACCGAACCGATCGACTCGCCCCGCACCTTCACCGCGACGAGCCCGCCCTGCACGAAGGCCACGCTGAGGTAGTCCTTCGTGAGGTGGTCCCGCAGACACTTGTTGACGTAGACGAGGTCGTTGACCGCCGCCTCCTCGCGCACCGTGAAGAACGGCTGGTCCACCAGCAGGCCGAGCTCCACGTCCAGCCCCGTACCCACGGGCGCGCAGCCGCCGGCCGCCTTCAGGAAGGAGCGGTAGGCCTCCGGAAGCCGGTAGCCGAGGTCCTCCTCGACCCCCTGCACCTGCTGCTCGGACACCGAGACCACCGTCTTGGGCAGCCCCAGGTGCACCGGGCGGACCTCCTGCAGCGCCCGCGTGCCGCGCTTCTCGTGGTCCACCGGGGCCGTGGCCAGGCCCGCGTGGTGCCGCAGCAGTGCCTTGACCTCCACCGGGACCAGCTCCATCCGGCGGGTGCCGGACACGTGGTGCCAGGTCCAGCCGTGCGGGGTCGACACCGGGCCGACCGTGTCCCACAGTTCGTGGCCGGTCGCCCGCATCGCGGCGTTCGCGGACACGCAGTCCGTCAAGCGCAGCTCGTCCACGCCGAAGCCCTCCGGCGGATCGGCGATCTCCACCGCCGCGCGCGCGTAGGGCGCGAAGTCGGGATGCCCGTTCGCGTCGACGCGAACTCCGTGGGGATGGCGAGCGGCCCGGACGGGGTCCGGGAAATGCACGACCTGCCCCGAGTAAGCGGCGTTGGGTGGCGCGGCCTGATGCCCGAGCCGACCTGTCGTCATGGCGGTAGCCCCCTGCTGGATCTGGCTGGTTCACCACAGCCTATGTGCTCCGGCAAGGGCATCAACCGCCCGCGAGCGGGGCACCGGCGCGAGGGCCGGGAAGATCCGAATTGATACGAATATTCGACCCCGCTTCCACATGTCAGGGGACATTTGACAGGCTGTCCCCACGGCACGGGGGCGTGCGCGACAGCGGCCACCACCGCGGCCACGGGAGGGAAAGCGCAACCATGCAGAACACGGCAACTCGCACAGAACCGGCCGACGCCGAATCGGGACCCATGGGAACCCCCGGACACCCGGGAACCGTTGGCCCCACAGGGACCGTCGATCCCCTGTCCATACCGGCACAGGGCCACCCCGCCGGCCACCCCGCCGGAGCCACCACCGGCCACGGCACCGGCGCCGCGGCCGCGCAGGGACCCGGCGACCCCCGCCTGCGCTGGGGCAGCGGTGACGGCCGTCCCGTCGTGCCCGCACTCCGCTTCCGCCGCGACGGCATCCTGCCCACCGTGGCCGCCGCCCTCTCCGTCCGCGGCGAAACCCTCACCGGCACCGCCGGCAAGGCCGACCTGCCCCCCGTACTGCACGCCCTCGTCCAGGACTTCCTCGACACCCTCACCAGCGGCCAGCGCGAACGCTTCACCGGCCGGTGTCCGGAGGCGATCCTGCTCTCCCGCCACCTGGCCGCCGTCGAGGGCGCCCGCAGCAAGCGCGCCTCGCGCAAGCCGCTCACCCCGAGCGAGGCCCGCCGCTCCCTCAAGCACTCCAAGATCACCGCCCGCCGCATCCGCGAGGACGGCGACCCGCTCCACGGCAGCTACGCACCTCCCTGCCGCTCCTGCGAGGCCCTCCTCGCCCACTTCGGCGTACGCCCCGTCGACCTCACCCACCCCGAGTAGCCACCATGACCGCCACCTCCGCTTCCTACGACCGCTCCTCGGCCGCCCGCTTCCCGGTCGCCGTGGACTCCGCCCTGCGCTCCGCCGGCTGGGAGCCGGGCCGCTGGGACATCAAGCAGGCCGAGTACTGGGCCGACGCCCTGCGCGACCACACCACCCCCGCCGGGCACCGCCACACCGTCTTCCCGGCGGCCGTCGAAGCCTGGGCGGAGTTCGGGAACCTCACCGTCACCGCCCCGGGCCCCGGCCGCCAGATCGCCCCCACCGCGATACGGCTGGACCCCCTCACGGGCCTCCACATGGCCCGCACCTTCGCGGACCTCGGCCGCGCCCTGTCCACCCAGCTCTGCCCGCTGGGCGTCGAGGCCGACGGAACGTCCCACCTCGCCCTCGACCGCGAGGGCCGGGTCTACTGCGTGGACCACACCGGCGACTGGTACCTCGGAGCCGGCCTCGACGAGGCCCTCACCCTCCTCCTGACCGGCCTCCAGCCGACCCGCCTGACGACGGCCTAACCCCGCAGCTCCGGAAGCCGCTCCCCGGCTTCCGGATACCGGCCCTCCTCCAGCCGGAAGAGGTACGCCCGCAGGTCTGCGGCGAGGCCGCCGGCGAGGTAGGCCCGGAAGTCCCGGACCCCGGCGGCGGCGTCCCGGTTCTGCCCGTCGGAGTGCAACTCGAACTCGGCCAGCGACGCCACCAGGTCCTCCTCGACGCGTCCCCGTCCGGCCCACCACTCCCGCACCAGCCCCGGCATCCACCGCATGTCCCCGTCGCAGGCGTAGCCGCCGGTCACCTCGGCATCGGCTGCCCGAGCCAGCGCCCGCACCTCGGCCGGAGTCCGGGGCTGGCGGAACACGTACTCGGTGAAGTACTCGCCCCCGTACAGGACGCTGTCCGGCGCCTCGATCCGCCCGGTCCAGCAGTTGTCGTTCTCCCGCGTGTAGAAGGGCCCGGGCACGTTCAGCCCGATCCGCTGCTCCCAGTGCGGATGGGAGTCGCCCCACCGCCCGAAGGCCTCCCGCTCCTCATCCGTCAGCTCCGCCACCGGATCCCAGACCATCCCGCTACCCCCTGTCGCTCGGCAGGACCGCCGAGACCTTGAAGCCGCCCTCGTCCGTCGGCCCGGACACGAAGACCCCGCCCAGCCCGAGCACCCGCTCCCGCATCCCGACCAGACCGTTGCCGCCGCTCGGCAGTCCCGGTTCGGCGGCCTTGCCGTCGCACGGGCCGTTCTCCACCTGCATGGCCACCTCGCCCTCCCGGTGCGCGAGGCGTACGACGACCCGCGCGCCCGGAGCGTGCTTGTGGCAGTTGGTCAGCGCCTCCTGGACCACCCGGTAGGCCGTCTGCTCCACCTCCGCCGCGTACGCGGCCGCGCATGCGCCCCGTACGTCCAGCTCCACGGTCATCCCGGCCGCCCGCGACTGACCGACCAGCGCCTCCAGCTCCGCCAGCGTCGGCCCGTCGTCGAAGCTCCCCACCAGGGCCACGGGCACGGTCACGGCCACCGGCTTCGGCGCCTCCGCGCGCAGCACCCCGAGCATCTCGCGCAGCTCGGTGAGCGCCTGGCGGCCCATGTCCCCGACCAGCGCGGCGTTCTTCACGGCCTTCGCCGGGTCCTTGAGCGCGATCGCCTGCAGCGCCGCCGCGTGCACCACCATCAGCGACACCCGGTGCGCGACCACGTCGTGCATCTCGCGGGCGATCCGCGTCCGCTCCTCCGTACGGGCCCACTCGGCCCGCTCCTCCGCCCGGTCCGCGAGCAGCGACAGCTCGCGCTCCAGCGAGTCCGCGCGTTCGTGCAGGCTCTCCATCAGCCGTCTGCGGGCCGCCGTGTACAGACCGAGCAGCACCGGCGGCACGGTCAGCGCCACCGCCACGAACACGGACAGCACGATGACGAGGGTGTGACTGGCCCCCTGGTCCCCGCGGGTCCGCATGTACATCACCACGAAGGTCGCGGCCAGTGACATCGACGTCAGGGTCGCGGTGATCCGCCGGGGCACCTCGGAGGTGGCGAGCGTGTACAGCCCGACCACGCCGAGCAGGAACCCCATGGCCGCGGGCGAGACGGCGATCCCGACCAGCACCACGGCGATCGGCCGGCGCCGCCGCAGCACGAGCGTGGCCCCGACCGCGAGCCCGAACAGCAATCCGGCGAAGGCCGGGATCCCCGCCTCGTGGGCGAATCCGACGCCTTCCCAGGCGCACTCGACGGCGGACACCCCGCCGAGCACCACGTCCCCCACGGCATCCCGCCGCCGCGCCCACCACAAAGGCGGCCCAGCGCGGCCTTCCACTACATCCCCCGTACTGGTCATGCGGTCCAGCGTACGCAGGGCCCCCGCCCCGCCGCCGACCGAAATTCCGACCGGAGGAACGTGGCCGACACGTACCGGGGTTGCCTCTCGGTACGTGTCCTCGGGGGCTCCGATTTGTACCGTCGCACTGAAGGCGCCCTGTGCGGCATAGTGGGAGCCGTCAAAACCAACCACGAGGACTTAATGTCCTATTTGGTTGAAATGCATTCCCCTGTGGTGTAATTGGCAGCACTGAGGCTTTTGGTGCCTTAAGTTCGGGTTCGAGTCCTGACGGGGGAGCTGCGCCGGTCCGGGTCCCGACTGCTCCAGTCGGGACCCGGCCTCGTTTCCGGGTCCTGACCCACCGGTATCCTTCACGGGTCCACCACCCGAAGCCGAAGGGCACACCCGTGAGCGCCAACCGCCCGGCAGCCGTCGTCGTACTCGCAGCGGGTGAAGGCACCCGCATGAAGTCGGCCACACCCAAGGTTCTGCACGAGATCAGCGGGCGCTCGCTCGTCGGTCACGTAGTCGCCGCCTCCCGCGAGCTGGACCCCACCCATCTCGTCGTGGTCGTCGGCCACGCCCGCGAGCAGGTCACCGCGCACCTCGCCGCCATCGACGCCGATGTCCGCACCGCGGTCCAGTACGAGCAGAACGGCACCGGGCACGCCGTCCGGATGGCCCTCGAGGAGCTGGGCGGCGAGCCCGCCGGCACCGTGGTCGTCGTCTGCGGCGACACCCCGCTGCTGACCGGCGAGACCCTGGCCGCACTGACGGCCACGCACGAGGCCGACGGCAACGCCGTCACCGTGCTGACCGCCGAGGTGCCGGACTCCACCGGCTACGGCCGCATCATCCGCGGCGCCGACGGGGCGGTCACCGCCATCGTCGAGCACAAGGACGCCACCGACGCCCAGCGGGCGATCCGCGAGATCAACTCCGGGGTCTTCGCCTTCGACGGCGCCCTCCTCGCGGACGCCCTCGGCAAGGTCCGCACCGACAACAGCCAGGGCGAGGAGTACCTCACCGACGTGCTCGGCATCCTGCGCGAAGCCGGCCACCGCGTCGGCGCCGCCGTGGGCGCGGACCACCGGCAGATCCTCGGGATCAACAACCGGGTCCAGCTCGCCGAGGCGCGCGCGCTGCTCAACGCCCGCCTGCTGGAGCGCGCGATGCTCGCCGGCGTGACGATCGTCGACCCGGCGAGCACGCTCGTCGACGTGACCGTCACCTTCGGCCGCGACGCCGTCGTCCACCCGGGCACCCAGCTCCTGGGCACCACCCACATCGCCGAAGAGGCCGAGGTCGGCCCGAACAGCCGCCTGACGGACACCCACGTCGGCCCGCGGGCCCGTGTGGACAACACGGTGGCGGACACCGCCGTCGTCGGCGAGTCGGCGACCGTGGGCCCGTTCGCGTACCTGCGTCCGGGCACGAACCTGGGCGCGAAGGCCAAGGCCGGCACGTACGTGGAGATGAAGAACGCCACGATCGGCGAGGGCACCAAGGTCCCGCACCTCTCGTACGTCGGCGACGCGACGATCGGCGAGTACACGAACATCGGCGCGGCCAGCGTGTTCGTGAACTACGACGGTGAACACAAGCACCACACGACCGTCGGCTCACACTGCAAGACGGGTTCGGACAACATGTTTGTGGCTCCCGTCACGATCGGGGACGGCGCCTACACGGCCGCCGGGTCCGTGATCACCAAGGATGTGCCGCCCGGTGCGCTGGCCGTGGCCCGTGGCCAGCAGCGGAATATCGAGGGCTGGGTGGCCCGCAAGCGTCCGGGAAGTGCCGCCGCGACAGCGGCTCAGTCGGCGGTCCACGAGGACTCCGACGAACGCTGAGGTGAACTGACCGGAAACGGCTACGCCCGAGACGGCGTACCGTGATAGGTGCACGCAATTCGGCTGGCTCACCGTGTGCGGGACGGACGCGCACGGGGGCGAGCAGCTTTCCCACGTCTGAGGAGACTGTGCTGTGACCGGGATCAAGACGACCGGCGAGAAGAAGTTGATGCTCTTCTCCGGCCGCGCCCACCCCGAGCTGGCCGAGGAGGTCGCGCACCAGCTCGGTGTCGGCCTCGTGCCGACCAAGGCTTTCGACTTCGCGAACGGCGAGATCTACGTCCGCTTCCAGGAGTCCGCTCGCGGCGCGGACTGCTTCCTGATCCAGAGCCACACGGCTCCGATCAACAAGTGGATCATGGAGCAGCTGATCATGATCGACGCGCTCAAGCGCGCGTCGGCACGCTCCATCACCGTGATCGTCCCGTCCTACGGGTACGCCCGCCAGGACAAGAAGCACAAGGGCCGCGAGCCGATCTCGGCCCGTCTGGTCGCCGACCTGCTCAAGACCGCGGGCGCCGACCGCATCCTGACGGTCGACCTGCACACGGACCAGATCCAGGGCTTCTTCGACGGCCCGGTCGACCACCTTTCGGCCCTGTCGGTCCTCGCGGACTACGTCGGTGCCAAGGTCGACCGCGCCAAGCTGACGATCGTCTCCCCGGACGCCGGCCGCGTGCGCGTGGCCGACCGCTGGTGCGACCGCCTGGACGCGCCGCTGGCGATCGTCCACAAGCGCCGCGACAAGGACGTCGCCAACCAGGTGACCGTCCACGAGGTCGTCGGTGAGGTCAAGGGCCGCGTCTGCGTCCTGGTCGACGACATGATCGACACGGGTGGCACCATCTGCGCCGCGGCCGACGCGCTCTTCGCGCACGGCGCGGAGGACGTCATCGTGACGGCCACGCACGGCATCCTGTCGGGCCCGGCCGCCGACCGCCTGAAGAACTCCAAGGTCAGCGAGTTCGTGTTCACGAACACCCTGCCGGACCCGTCCGACCTGGAGCTCGACAAGATCACGGTGCTGTCCATCGCCCCGATGATCGCTCGCGCGGTGCGCGAGGTCTTCGAGGACGGCTCGGTCACCAGCCTGTTCGAAGAGCAGCAGTAGGCTCCGCCGCTCCGCGCTAGATCCTTTTTGGGTACGGCCTCCCCGCCGGGTACACTCCTTGAGTTGCTCGGCGAGGGAGGCCGTACCTGTTTTCGAACGGGTTCCGGTGCTCCGTTATCGACGCGCTCTTCGTAGCAGGCCGTGTTCCGGCCGGGTGACCGTTGTCCATTTCCGTCACCCCACGAGGAGTGAGCATGTCCGAGATCAAGCTTTCCGCCCAGGTCCGCGACACCTTCGGCAAGGGCTCTGCCCGCCAGGCCCGTCGTGACGCCCTGGTTCCCGCGGTCATCTACGGCCACGGCACCGAGCCGAAGCACGTCAACGTCGAGGCCCACGGCCTGCAGCTGGCGCTCCGCACCGCCAACGTCCTGATCTCCCTGGACATCGCGGGCGGCGGCACCGAGCTGGTCATCCCGAAGGCCGTGCAGAAGCACCCGCTGAAGCGCTCGATCTCCCACGTCGACTTCCTGATCGTCAAGAAGGGCGAGAAGGTCACCGTCGACGTCGCGATCGTCACCGAGGGCGACCTGGCCGCGGGCAACAACATGCTGGAGACCCTCCAGAACACGATCTCCGTCGAGGCCGAGGCCACCAACATCCCGACCGAGGTCACCGTCTCCATCGCGGGCCTCGAGGCCGGCGCCACCATCACCGCCGCGGACCTGGTCCTGCCGGCCGGCACCACGCTGGCCGTCGAGGGCGACATCGCCGTCCTCCAGGTCGTCGCCCCGCAGGGCGAGGAGCCGGCCGCCGAGGGCTCCGAGGCCTGAGTCACGCCTCTCCCCCTCAGCACTTGCTGAACGACCGCCGTCCGGCTCCACTGGAGCGGGACGGCGGTCGTCTTCGTATAAGGAGCTTTTGATGTCGGACGACGCGGCGCCCTGGCTGATCGTGGGGCTCGGGAACCCGGGTGCGGAGTACGCGGGCAACCGCCACAACATCGGTTTCATGGTGGCCGACCTGCTGGCGGAGCGGATGCGCGGGAAGTTCAAGGCGCACAAGGCCCGCGCACAGGTGGTGGAGGGCCGGATGGGCCCGCCGGGACCTCTGAACCGGCGGGTGGTGCTGGCCAAGCCCATGTCGTTCATGAACCTGTCCGGCGGCCCGGTGACGGCGCTGCGGGACTTCTACAAGGTTCCGCTCGACCGGATCGTCGCGGTCCACGACGAGCTGGACATCGACTACCCGACGCTGCGCCTGAAGCTGGGCGGCGGGGACAACGGCCACAACGGCCTGAAGTCGATGACGAAGTCCATGGGCCCGGACTACCACCGGGTCCGCTGCGGCATCGGCCGCCCGCCGGGCCGCATGCAGGTCGCGGACTTCGTGCTGAAGGACTTCTCCTCCACGGAACGCAAGGAGCTGGACTGGTTCGTCGACCGGTCGGCGGACGCCGTGGAGTGCCTGATCCAGGAGGGGCTGGAGCGCGCGCAGTCCACGTACAACAGCTGAAACCGCCAACATGACAGGGGGCCCGCACACCGGATGGTGTGCGGGCCCCCTGTCATGCCGTACGAAATCTCAGCCGGTGTTGCGCAGGCCCGCCGCGACGCCGTTGACGGTCAGGAGCAGGGCCCGCGACAGGATCGGGTCCGCTTCCTCGCCGCGCTCGGCGGCCGCCCGCTGGCGGGCCAGCAGGGAGACCTGGAGGTAGGAGATCGGGTCCAGGTAGGCGTCGCGGACCGAGAAGGTCTGCTGGAGGACCGGGTTGGAGTCCAGGAGCTTCTCGCCCCCGGTGATCCGCAGGACCTCGCGGACGGTGAGCTCGTGCTCGGCCTCGATGCGGGCGAAGACGTGCTTGAGCTCCTCGGGCACGAGGGTGTCGACGTAGTGGCGGGCGATCCGCAGGTCCGTCTTGGCCAGCGTCATCTCGACGTTGGAGAGGAAGTTGCGGAAGAAGTGCCAGCGCTCGCCCATCTCGGCCAGCGCATCGCCCTGGCCGGCCTCGCGCAGAGCCTTGAGGCCCGAGCCGACCCCGTACCAGCCGGGGACGATCTGGCGGGACTGGGTCCAGCCGAACACCCACGGGATGGCGCGCAGGCCGTCGAGACCCGCGCCGGAGTCGGGGCGGCGGGACGGCCGCGAGCCCAGGTGCAGGTCGGCGAGCTGGTCGACGGGGGTGGCGGCGAAGAAGTACGCCGGCAGGTCCGGGTCCTCGACGAGCTCGCGGTAGGCGTTGTGCGCCGCGTCCGAGACGGTGTCCATGGCCTCGTCCCAGCGGGCCAGGTCCTCGTCGGACTGCCGGGGCGAGGTGTGCAGGGCGGAGGCCTGGAGGGTGGCCGCGACGGTCAGCTCCAGGTTCTCGCGGGCCAGCGAGGGCACGAGGTACTTGTCGGAGATGACCTCGCCCTGCTCGGTGACCTTGATCTCGCCCTCGAGTGTGCCCCAGGGCTGCGCGAGGATCGCGTCGTGCGAGGGGCCGCCGCCGCGGCCGACGGTGCCGCCGCGGCCGTGGAAGAGGCGCAGGCGGACGCCGTAGCGGTGGGCGACGTCGCGCAGCCGGCGCTGGGCGCGGTGGATCTCCCACTGGGAGGTGGTGATGCCGCCGAACTTGGAGGAGTCGGAGTAGCCGAGCATGACCTCCTGGACGTCGCCGCGCAGGGAGACCAGGCGCCGGTAGGAGGGGTCGGCGAGCATCTCGTCGAGGATGACGTCGGCGGCCTTGAGCTCGTCGGTGGTCTCCAGGAGCGGGACGATGCCGATCTTGGCCCAGCCGCCGTGCAGGTCGATGAGGCCGGCCTCGCGGGCCAGGACGGCCGCGGCGAAGACGTCGTCGGCGCCCTGGCACATCGAGATGATGTAGGACTCGATGACCTCGGGGCCGAACTTCTCGAAGGCGTCCTTGATGGCGCCGAAGACGCCGAGGGTCTTCTGTCCGGCGGCGTCGAGCGGGGCCGGGGTGGGCGCCAGCGGACGGCGCGAGCGGAGCTCCTTGGCCAGCAGCTTGCCGCGGTAGTCGCGGGGCATGTCGGCGTAGCGCCAGGATTCCTCGCCGAGCCGGTCGAAGAGCTGGCCCAGCGCGTGGTGGTGGGCGTCCGCGTGCTCGCGCACGTCCATGGTGGCGAGCTGGAGCCCGAAGGCGGCCAGCGTGCGGATGGTGCGGTCCATGCGGCCGTCGGCGAAGAGCGCGCCGCGGTGTTCGCGCAGGGAGGTCTGGATGAGGGTGAGGTCGGTGAGCAGCTCGGCGGTGCCGAGGTAGTCGCGGCCTTCCTCGTGGGCGGTGCCCTTGGCGAGGCGCTCGCGGGTGTTGACGAGCTTCTGGCGGATGCAGGTGGCCTTGAGGCGGTACGGCTCCTCGGCGTTCAGCCGCTTGTAGCGCGGGCTGATCTCGGGGAGGCGCTCCAGGTCGGCCTGGAGGGAGGTGAGGAGTTCCTCGGTGGCGCCGGTGTAGCGGATGGAGTTCGACAGCAGTCCGCGCAGGAAGTCGATGAGTTCCAGTGCGTCGGTGATGCCGTGCTCGTGCTGGAGGATCAGCACGTCCCGGGTCACCTCGGGGGTGACGTTGGGGTTGCCGTCGCGGTCGCCGCCGATCCAGGTGCCGAAGGTGAGCGGGCGGGTGCCGGCGGGGATCTCGATGCCGACGCGCTGGAGCTCGGCGGCCAGGTCCTCGAGTACGTCGCCCACGGCGCCGGCGTGCAGCTCGTCGAGGTAGTAGATGGCGTTGCGGGCCTCGTCGGCGGGCTCGGGGCGGACCACGCGCAGCTCGTCGGTCTGCCAGACGAGGTCGATGTTCTCGGCAAGGCGCAGGTCGTGGCGGCGGCGCTCGCCGGCGCCCGCGACGGGCTCCTCGAGCAGCGCGGCGATGCGGCGCAGCTTGTTCAGGACGCTGCGGCGGGCGGCCTCGGTGGGGTGCGCGGTGAAGACCGGGCGGACGTTGAGGTTCTTGACCGTCTGGCGCAGGTGCTCGGGGTCGGCGTCCTTGAGCATGTCGGCCGTGCGGGCCAGCAGCCCGCCTTCGGCGGCGCGGTGGGCGCGCAGCTCCTTGCCGCGGTGCACCTGCTCGGTGACGTTGGCGAGGTGGAAGTAGGTGGAGAAGGCGCGCACCAGCTTGGCGGCGGTCTCCAGGTCGGTGTCGCCGAGCAGCGCGGCAGCGGCGATGCCGTCGGTGCGGGTGAGGGCCCGGACGCGTTCGACCAGGTCGAGGAGGTCTTGGCCCTCCTGGCGTACGAGCGTCTCGCCGAGGAGGTCGCCGAGCCGGCGGATGTCGGCGCGCAGCTCGGCGTTGGCGGCTGCGACGGCGGTGTTCGAGAGGGCCTCGGTGGAGGGGGCCTGGTCGGCACTGCTCACAGGTGCGGCTCCTTGCAGTGTTTCGAGCGCTACTGGGAGGTGGGCTCCGGGACTGCGCGCGGCTTCGCCGCTCCTGATGCGCAGCTCGGGCTGCCCGTGCGGACCGCGCTGTCCGACGAGACCAGGATAGGTGGCCCGTCCTCGTGCCTTGGTAAATGTGTCACCAGGCGGGACGGCACCGCGGTGACGGTGGGGCGAGAGGGGCCGATGGGCCTGTGGCGGGCGGGTCCCAGGACACGGCGGCGGGCGCGCTCCTCTTGCCGCGTGCGGGACCTTTGCCATACTTACGTTGCCGTAGGTTACGGGTCCGTAGGGATCGTGGCCGGGCGGCGCGCCTGCCGACTCCTCACCCTCAGGGGACCCCCATGACCATCAGTCCCGACGTGATCGAGGACGCCTCGGCGTCCTCCGACGCGTCCGCGCCCTCCGCGACCCTCGGCGGTGAGAACAAGAGGTCCGTCGAGCAGCTGGCGCTGCTGCTGTTCATCACCGTTCCCTTCGTCGCCCTGCTGGGCGCGATTCCGCTGGCGTGGGGCTGGGGGGTGAGCTGGCTGGACGTGGGCCTGATGGTCTTCATGTACTTCCTGGCCTGCCACGGCATCACCATCGGCTTCCACCGCTACTTCACGCACGGTTCCTTCAAGGCGAAGCGGCCGCTGCGGATCGTGCTGGCGGTCATGGGCTCGATGGCGGTGGAGGGGCCGCTGGTGCGCTGGGTGGCCGATCACCGCAAGCACCACAAGTACTCCGACCACGAGGGCGACCCCCATTCGCCGTGGCGGTTCGGCGAGACGGTGCCGGCCCTGATGAAGGGCCTGTGGTGGGCGCACATCGGGTGGCTCTTCGACGAGGAGCAGACCAACCAGCAGAAGTACGCCCCGGACCTGATCAAGGACCCGGCGATCCGCCGCATCTCGCGCGACTTCGTCTGGTGGACGATCTTCTCGCTGGCGATCCCGCCGGTCGTGGGCGGTCTGGTGACCATGTCGTGGTGGGGCGCGTTCACGGCGTTCTTCTGGGGCTCCCTGGTGCGGGTCGCGCTCCTGCACCACGTCACGTGGTCGATCAACTCGATCTGTCACGCCGTGGGCAAGCGCCCGTTCAAGTCCCGTGACCGTTCCGGGAACGTCTGGTGGCTGGCCGTGCTGTCCTGCGGCGAGTCCTGGCACAACCTGCACCACGCGGATCCGACCTCGGCCCGGCACGGTGTGCTGCGCGGACAGGTCGACTCCAGTGCGCGGCTGATCCGTTGGTTCGAACAGCTGGGATGGGCGTCCGACGTGCGCTGGCCGTCCGAGGAGCGCATCGACGCCCGGCGCAAGGAAGAGACGTCGAACGCGGCATGATGGGGGGCGTGGCGATCGACGGCAGCAGTTCCAGCAGCGACAAGCCCAGGCGGTCCCGCCGGGTCCGGATGACGGGCGCGGAGCGGCGCCAGCAACTGCTGGACATCGGCCGCATCCTGTTCGCCGAGAAGGGCTTCGAGGGCACGTCGGTGGAGGAGATCGCGGCCAAGGCCGGGGTGTCCAAGCCGGTGGTCTACGAGCACTTCGGCGGCAAGGAGGGCCTCTACGCGGTCGTCGTGGACCGGGAGATGCGCCAGCTGCTGGACGGGGTGACGGGCGCGCTGACGGCCGGGCATCCCCGGGAGCTCCTGGAACAGGCGGCGTTCGCGCTGCTGGACTACATCGAGAACTACACGGACGGCTTCCGGATCCTGGTCCGGGACTCCCCGGTCGCCCAGTCGACGGGCACCTTCGCCTCGCTGATCAGCGATATCGCCACGCAGGTCGAGGACATCCTGGGCCTGGAGTTCAAGGCCCGCGGCTTCGACCCGAAGCTGGCCCCGCTGTACGCGCAGGCGCTGGTGGGGATGGTGGCGCTGACCGGTCAGTGGTGGCTGGAGACGCGCCGCCCGAAGAAGGCGGAGGTGGCGGCGCACCTGGTGAACCTGGCCTGGCACGGCCTGGAGAACCTGGAGGCGAAGCCCCGTCTGGTGGGCCACCGCAAGAGCTGAACGCACGCGTCCGCTCGCCGTGCGTGAGCAGGGATGTCGCATCTGGTGCCCGGGTCGGGAGACCCGGGCACCGCTGCGTTCTGAACGCGATCAAAAGTGGCGCGCTAAACCACTATGGCAACCCCTGCCACGCAGGTAGTCTTCGCTTACTTCCCGGGGGGGAATGCCGTCCCACGTGCAGCGCAGTATTTCCGCGCGCCGTGACGAGTGCGTTCAGCCCGGTTTCGCCTGAATTTTTTACCAGGGAGACCTCTTGTCTTTCATGCGCTCCACGCGCTCCGGCCGCATCGCGGCCTGCACCGCCCTCGCCCTCGCGGCGGGCATGATCCTTTCCGGCCCGGTCTCGGCGACCGAGAAGCCGGTCCCCACGGCCAAGACCGAGCGGCCGCAGCACGACGACCGCGCCACCGGCACCCGCCCGGCAGCCCCGGCGACGACCAAGGCCAGGGTCGGCGCCGCCGCGGTGACCCCGCTGCTCGACGTCGACATGGACGGCTACCAGGACATCCTGTACCGCGGTCTCAGCGGCAAGACGTACCTGAAGACCTTCAACGACACCACGGACCCGGAGTTCATCGTCTCCGGCGCCGCCGCCGGCTCCAAGTACGACGAGGACTTCAAGGACGTCATCACGCCCGGCGACCTCGACCACGACGGGCACCCGGAGCTCCTGACGCTCTCCGTCGACGGCCAGCTGTCGCTGCTGACGGCGGGCAAGTACGACGCCCAGCGCACCGGCTGGCACGGCAACGGCTGGAACATCTACAACAAGGTCGTCGGGGCCGGCGACCTCAACGGCGACGGCAACGCGGACCTGCTGGCCCGCACGCCCGGCGGCGCCCTGTACCTGTACCCGGGCAACGGCACGGCCAATTCGGGCAGCCCGTACGGCGACCGGATCTCCCTCGGCGGCGGCTGGGACATGTTCTCCCAGATCCTCGGCGGCGGCGACTTCAACAGCGACGGCAAGCCCGACCTGGTGACGGTCACGCCGTCCGGCGGGCTGTACGTCTACCCGGGCACCGGCAACGGCGCCTTCGGCGACCGGGTCCAGAGCGGGTTCGGCTGGAACATGTACAACCAGCTCCAGCTGCTCACCTCCGCCACGGGTCCCTCCTGGATCGCCGCCCGCGACCAGAGCGGCACGATGTGGGGCTACCCCTCCGACGGCGCCGGCGGCTTCACCGACCGCCAGAAGATGGGCACCGGCTGGGAGTACACCGACCTGTTCGCCGGTCAGGGCGGCATCGCCGCGCACGGCCGCTCCGAGCTGATGGCCCGCACCGGCGACGGTGCCGTCTTCGCCTACTCCGGCAAGATGAACGGCGGCTTCTTCGACCGCGACCAGGTCCTGGAGAGCGGCGACGCGCCGATCGACCTGGTCGGCATGACCGTGGCCTCCTCGTTCGGCCACCAGAACGTCAGCAACTGGCTCATCTGGGGCGGCGGCCAGCTCTACAGCGACAACAACTTCGTCGGTGGCGGCTGGGACATCTACAACTCCCTCGTCGGCGTGGGCGACGTCAACGGTGACGGTCTCGGTGACCTGCTGGCCCGCGACAACTCCAACGTGATGTGGCTCTACCCGAGCATCGGCAACGGCTACCAGTTCCGTGACCGCATCCGCCTGGGCGCCGGCTGGGGCATCTACAACCGGCTCCTCGGCGCCGGCGACGTGACCGGCGACGGCCGCGCCGACCTGATCGCCCGCGGCAACGACGGCACGCTGTGGGTCTACCCGGCCCAGGGCGCCTCCAGCTTCGGCGACCGCATCCAGGTCGGTTCCGGCTGGAACGGCATGAACAAGCTGGCCGCGGTCGGCGACATCACCGGTGACGGCCTTACCGACATCGTCGCGGTCGACTCCTCCGGCAGCGGGTACCTGTACAAGGCCTCGGGCCTGAAGGGGATGAACACCTTCGGGGCCCGCATCGCCCTCGGTGGCGGCTGGAACGCGTACGTGGACCTGCAGTAGTCACTCCCGTAGCACGACGGCGCCCCGTCACCGGATCTCCGGTGGCGGGGCGCCGTCGTGCGTGCGCGGGTGTGGGCAGATGCGCGCAGATACAGGCGGCCTCAGCCGGCGGCGGGTCGCGGGTCCTCCGGCTCCAGGAACTCCAGCCGGTTCCCGACCGGATCCTCCGAGTAGAACCGGCGGTGGCCCGGCAGGTCGTGGTCCCAGACGACCTGCCCGCCGCGTTCCTCCAGTCTGCTCGCGTACGCCTCGATGCCGGTGACCCTGAGCCCCGGGTGGGCCTTGCGGGCGGGGCGGAAGTCCTCCTCGACGCCGAGGTGGAGCTGGACGGGCCCGGCGGCGAACCAGCAGCCGCCGCGGGCCGCGAGCAACGGCGGCTTGGGTATCTCGGTCATACCGAGCACGTGGGTGTAGTACGTGCGCAGCCGGTCCTCCGATCCGGGCGGCGCGGCGAGCTGTACGTGGTCGACCGCGGCGAGCATGGTCAGGCCTCCTTGCGGGCTACGGCGAAGATGCGCCGGAAGGGGAAGACGGTGCCGCGCGGGCCCGGCGGGTAGGCGTGGCGCAGCAGGGTGCGGTACTCCGCGAGGAAGGCGTCCACGGCTTCGCGGTCCTCGCCCAGTGCGGTGAGGACGGGCCTCAGCGCGGTGCCCTTGACCCAGTCCAGCACCGGGTCGGGGCCTTCGAGCAGCTGGTAGTACGTGGTCTCCCAGACGTCGGCGGTGCAGCCGAGCTCGGTGAACCGCTCCAGGTATCCGGCCGGTTCGAGGATGTGGATGTAGCGGGCCCCGTGTCCGGCCAGCCGGGCCCGCCAGCGCGGGGTGTCGCACAGCTCGGCGAGGATCCGGTGGCTGGGGGCTGTGAAGTTGCCGGGGATCTGGAAGGCGAAGGTGCCGCCGGGGCGCAGTCCGTTGATCCAGGCGGCGAAGGATCCGGGGTGGCCCGGGACCCACTGGAGGGCGGCGTTGGAGACGATCAGGTCGTAGGGCTCCTCGGGGACCCAGTCGGCCAGGTCTCCGTGGCGGAAGTCGAGCCGGCCGCCGCCGCTGGTGGGGCCGGCGTACTCGGCGCTCGCGCGGTCGAGCATCTCCGGGGAGAGGTCGTATCCGGTGATGCGGGCCTCGGGCCAGCGGTCGGCGATGAGTGCGGTGACGTTGCCGGGGCCGCAGCCGAGGTCGGCGATCCGGGCCTGCTTGGAGGGGAGCTCCGGTATGCGGGTCAGGAGATCGAGGAACGGCCGGGCCCTGTGCCCGGCGTGCCGGAGGTATTGCTGCGGGTCCCAGGTGGGTGCCGTGGATGCCGTGGGTGCTGTGGGCACGCTGGCGGATGCGGTGTCGGAATGCATGTTCGAGCCTCCTTGCTGGCAATGCGGTCGGAAGCGGAAGCCGCTCCGGCCCCCTCCATGCCCCATGCTGGCGCAGAATATATCTTGACGTCAAGATACACGATCTCGAGATACTCGATTTGAAGAGACTTCATGTCGACAGACCCTTTACACTGATCGACATGGAGGACGAGGTCGACCGACTGGTCGCGGCATGGCGGCGGGAACGCCCTGACCTCGACGTGGAACCACTCGAGGTGCTCAGCCGCGTCAGCAGGCTCGCGCGCCACCTCGACCGCGCCCGCAGGCTGGCCTTCTCCGAGCACGGCCTGGAGCCGTGGGAGTTCGACGTCCTGACCTCGCTGCGGCGCGCGGGCGCGCCCTACCAGCTCTCCCCCGGCCAACTGCTGACCCAAACCCTGGTCACCTCCGGCACCATGACCAACCGCATCGACCGGCTCGCCAAGAAGGGCCTCGTCGAGCGGCTGCCCGACCCCAGCGACCGGCGCGGGGTCCTCGTCCGGCTCACTCCCGAGGGCCGTGACCGCGCCGACCAGGCGCTCGCCGGGCTGCTGGCCCAGGAGCGGGCGATCCTGGCCCAGCTCTCGCGTACCCAGCGTGGCGATCTCGCCGCGCTGCTACGCCAGTTGACCGCTCCGTTCGACAACCTCCCCGGCTAGCCCGGGGCCCGGCATGCCGGGCAGTCCGGGCAGGTCCGCGGGGCGTACGCCGGCCCGCCTGGCCAGGGCGACCGCCGCGAGCGTGGAGTGGACGCCGAGCTTGCCCAGCACGTTCTGCATGTGGGTGCGGACCGTGTGCGGGGAGAGGAACAGCCGCGCGGCCACGTCCTTGCGGCCCAGCCCGGCGACCATGCAGCGCAGCACCTCGTGCTCCCGCGGCGTCAGGGACTCCACGAGCCGTTCGCTGTCCGTACGGTGCTTTCGTGCCGCGGTCAGTTCACGGAGCACTCCGGTGAGCAGCGCGGGCGGAAGGTGCGTCTCCTCGCGCAGGACTCCGCGGATGACGGCGAGGAGCCGCGAGAGCGAGCAGTCCTTCGCCACCCACCCGGAGGCCCCTGCCTGGAGTGCGAGGGCGGCCCGGCGCGGGTCGTCGCGCTCGGCGAGGACCACCGCCCGGACCCCGGGGTGCGAGACCCGCACGCCCGCCACCAGGGCGATCCCGTCGGCGCCGGGAGGCTGCGGCCCGGAACCGGCCTCCCGCTGGGCGGGGACGGCTCCGGCGGCGGCGGTGAGGTCGGCGTCGACCAGGAGCACGTCGAAGCGGCGGCCCTCGGTGACGGCGCGTTCGAGGCAGCGCAGCGCGGCTGGGCCGCTGCCGGCCGCGGACACGTCCACGTCCGGTTCGGCCGCGAGTGCGGCGGCGAGAGATTCGGCGAAGATGCGGTGATCGTCGACCACGAGTACCCGGATACGGACCACAAAACCCCCAAGGGTCGGGGAACGGACAGCTGCGGGTACGGCGCCCGGACCGGGTGATCCGCAGTCGCCGCGGCCGCCGCCGTGACATATCTGCACTACCCCGGACCGGACGTCGTACCCGACTTGTCTCGACCCCTGAATCAACACCGGCCCCCACCGGTGTCACGCATCAGCGTAGGGCCGGGGGCGTCTCGTGGTTGGCCGAATTGCAGAAGTTTTTCGAGGGATTTTCCGGCGGGGCGTCCTCCGGGGAGCTTTGTGGTGGCTTGAAATCGACTGCCCGCAAAGCCCGGAAGAAGCATTCCGGACCGGGGTGTGCCACGGGCAGTTGCACGGGGTGCATTTCACCCGGCGTGTGCACGCCGGGCGCCCGCGCACAGCGCCCGCTCACGGCGCACCCCGAACACGCACACGCCCCCGCCGCCGACGCCGCAGGGCGCACGGGCACGGGGGCGCGCGGGCACCGCAGTGCCCGAAGTCCCGTACGGGTCAGCTGGTTCGGGTGCGGTCGGCGCGGTGGGCGCGCAGGAAGTCCCAGGCGTCCGTCACGATCCCGGTGAGGTCCGAGCGGCTCGGGGTCCAGCCGAGGCGCTCGTGGGCCGTCCGGGCGGAGGCGACGAGCACCGCCGGGTCACCGGCCCGGCGCGGGGCGAGGATCTCGGGGATCTCCCTGCCGGTGACCTTGCGGACGGTCTCGATGACCTCGCGGACCGAAAACCCGCTGCCGTTCCCGAGGTTGCACACCAGGTGCTCCCCGGCGGCGGCGACCCGCAGCGCGGCCAGGTGGGCCTCCGCCAGGTCGGCGACGTGGATGTAGTCGCGCACGCAGGTGCCGTCCGGGGTCGGGTAGTCCTCCCCGAACACCGAGATCGACTCCCGGTCGCCCAGGGCCACTTGCAGGACCAGCGGGATCAGGTGCGATTCGGGGTCGTGGCGCTCGCCGAACCGCCCGTAGGCGCCTGCCACGTTGAAGTAGCGCAGGGACACCGCCGCGAGGCCGTGGGCCGCGCACTCCCCCGCGATCATGTGGTCGACGGCCAGCTTCGAAGCCCCGTACGGGTTGGTCGGCGCGGTCACCGAGGACTCGCTGAGGGGTCCGTCGCCGCGCGGTTCCCCGTAGGTCGCGGCGGTGGAGGAGAACACCAGCTTGGCCACGCCCGCCTCGCGCATGGCGGCCAGCAGGGCGATGGTGCCGCCGACGTTGTTCGCCCAGTACTTGCCGGGGTTCGCCACGGACTCCCCCACCTGCGAGGAGGCCGCGAAGTGCAGGACCGCGTCGTAGGAGGGGTCCAGGTGCTCGGCCGCGTCCTGGACCCGGCCCTCGACGAACGCGGCGCCGGCCGGCACCCCTTCGCGGAATCCGGTGGACAGGTCGTCGAGGACCGTGACCTCGTGGCCCGCCTCCAGGAGGTGGGCGGCGACCACGCCGCCCACGTATCCGGCTCCGCCGGTGACCAGGTATTTGGAAGACGCCGTCTCACTCACGTGCCTACTGCCTCTCGCCGGGGACCGCATGCACGGTACGCATGCTGGTGACCGGCTTACCCGATCTCGCGCCGCCGGGGAAATCCGCGGACCGCATCAGAGGGAAGCGGCCCCGGGTCGCGGCAGTACGGCCCGGTCGAGCAGCCCGGTACGGGCGGCCAGCGCGGCCGCCTCCAGCCGGGAGCCCACGCCCAGCTTCATCAGCACCCGCTGGACGTGCGTGCGCGCGGTGCTCGGCGCGATGGCCATGCCCGCGGCGATCAGCCGGGTGTCCTCGCCCTCCGCGACCCGGACCAGGACCTCCACCTCCCGCGGGGTGAGCAGCCGCAGCAGCCTGCCGCCCTCGTCGTCGGGCTGGGCCGAGGGGTTGAGGAGTTCGGCGAACGCCCCCTGCAGCAGCTGCGGGGCGATGGCCACCTCCCCGGCCCGGGCCTTGGCCAGGGCCCGCTCCACGCCCTCGATGCGCTCGTCGTGGCGCACGTACCCCGAGGCGCCCGCGGCGAAGGCCGCCGCGATGCCGCGCGGGCTCGGCACCGGCCCCAGGACGACCACGGCGATCTGCGGACGCTCCCGCTTGATCCGGACGATCGGCTCGAAGACCCCCGGCTCGGCGGGGGTGGCGGTGCCCAGCAGGCAGACCTCCGGGGCCCGGCTGATGACCAGTTCGGCGGCGCCCGCGGCCGGGGCGGCGGCCGCCAGGACCCGGTGGCCGCGCAGTTTCAGGGCCGAGGCGAGCGCCTCGGCCAGTAGCCGGTGCTCGTCGACCACCATGACCCGTACGCCCATTGAGGCACCCACCCCCGACCCTTCTGACCCGGCAAGCTACACGCTTGTTCGACGGTGTGGTGCGGATACCGCGCAGAAGCCCCCGGAAGGACGGACCTTCCGGGGGCTCCGGTGGCTGAAGCGGAACGTGCCGCGGGTCAGCCCGTCGCGAAGGAGACGAAGGAGTAGTACGGGTCGGTGACCACGGTGGACTTCATCATCACGGCCGTGCGCGCGATGAACAGCCTGCCGTTGTGGAAGAGGAACTCCCCGCTGTCCGGCAGGTACTGGCTCTCGGCGCGCTGGGATTCCTTGGTCGACGGATTCTGCATGAGGAGGGTCTCCTTCATCGTCTTTCCGTCGATGGAGACCACCTGGCCGCCGCCGTCGTAGGGCGGGACCTTGTAGGCGATGACGTTCGACCCGTCCATCCGCAGCGGGATCATCGTGTAGCGCTCACCCGCGTCGGCGCGGTCGGCCGTCTGCTTGCCGGTCTCCAGGTCGAAGGAGACGAGCTCGTTGGTGTCCCCGTACTCGGCCTTGCCCTTGTGGTCCTCGGTCGGCAGGTAGAGCTTGCCGTTGCCGACGATGGCGAGGCGGCAGTCCTCGACCTCGGTGCTGCCGCACTTCATGGCGTAGTTGCCCGAGGTGAGGGGGATGTGCGCCTTGAGCTGGCCCCCGTCGTCGATGACGAACAGGTCGCTGACGCCCGAGGCGTTCTTGGCGGTGTTGTTGACGTCCGCCGCGACGATCAGCGGCTTGGTGGAGACGATCTTGCCGTACTCGATGCCCGCGGAGAGCTTGTACGAGGACTTCTGCGCGCCGGTGGCCGGGTCGAGGGCCTGCGCGTACATCGTGTAGTTCGGGTACTGGCCGCACCGGCGGATCACGGCGAGGGCGGGGCCGCCGCCGTAGCCCATGTCCTCGCAGTTGTCGGTGTCGGTCTTGGGCGCCCACAGCGGCTTGCCGTCGGCGAGGTTCCAGGCGGCGCCGCCGGAGGTGCCGCCCGCGGCCACGGTCTGGCCGCTGACGGTGATCTCGCCGAAGGTGACGGGCTTGTCGCCGCCGGTCTGGGACTTGGCGGTGGCCGACCACAGGAGCTTGCCGCTGATCAGGTCGATGACGCCGACCTGGTTGCACGGCTGGTACTTCTTGTCCGCCGTCGGCAGGGCCGCGTCGAAGAGGATCGCGGCCTTGTTGTCGGAGGAGAAGCGGCTGGCGCCGCAGACGTTCGCGTTGAGCGGGGTCTCCCACTTCTTGGCGCCGTCGGCGAGGTTGTAACCGACCACCTTGGACACGTCGGACTTGACGTAGGTGGAGTCGGTCACCCAGGAGCCCGGGATCTGGACGATGTCGTCCGAGGGCGGCATCGGAAGGTTGACCAGCGTCTTGG
Source organism: Streptomyces sp. NBC_00454 (assembly GCF_041434015.1). GTDB lineage: Bacteria > Actinomycetota > Actinomycetes > Streptomycetales > Streptomycetaceae > Streptomyces. Next base: position 3,097,656 of record NZ_CP107907.1, read on the forward strand.
ACTTGGTGCTGGCGGGCACCTTCTCGGAGCCGCCGGCGCCCGGCTTGTCGCCGCCGGTGCCGGGGCTGGAGGTGCCGTCGGCGACGGGCTGCGTGCCGCCGTCCTTGCCGTCGCCGGAGGTGTACCAGAAGCCGCCCGCGACGATGAGGACGATGGCCAGGACGGCCGCGCCGACGATCATCAGCTGGGTGCGGACCTCGTTGCCGCCGCCGGAGCCCGCGCCGCCGGCCGCGCCCGCGGGCTGGGCCGCGTACATGGGCGTAGTGGCGGGCTGCTGCTCCTGCGGGTAGCCGTAGGCCGCCTGCGGATACCCGTACGCGGGCTCGGCGGGCTGCGCACCGGGCGCACCGGGCGCGGGCGCGGCGGGCGGCGCACCCGCCGCGGGCTGCCCGACCGGGACCGTCGGCGGCTGGGCCGGCTGCTGCGGGGGCGCCGAGGGCATGGCCGGCGGTACGGGGGGCACCGGCGGGGTGGCGCCGAAGCCGCCCTGCCGGGGGTCCTGGGGCGCGCCGAAGCCGCCGGACGGCGGCTGGCTGGGGGGCGGCGGGGTACTCATCTGGTGCTACTGCCTCTCGGTGGGCGGCTCGGCGGACTCGTTCGCTGGGGAATGGCTCACTTGCCGAAGACCATCAGGAACTTCTCGTCCTTGTTCTGGGCCGTGAGGTGGTCGACGGAGAGGAAGAGCCGTCCGTCCGCGTAGGCCACCTTCGGGGCGAAGAAGGAGCTCTCGACGGGAGCGGAGGCCCCGGAGGGGTTGCGCAGGACCACCGTGGGGGTGCCTCCGGCGGCCGGGATCGTGAGGACCTCGCCGCCCTTGTCGCTGTCCGCCTTGCGGTAGACGACCACCTGGCCGCCCGCCGCCTTGAGCGGGGTGATGGTGCGGCCGTCACCGGCGGGGGTGCGCCACTTCTGCTTGCCGGTGGTCAGGTCGAAGGCGACGATCTCGTTCGCCTTGCCCACATCGGCCGAGGTCGGCAGGTAGAGGGTGTTCGCGTCCACGTAGGAGGAGCCGCAGCTCTGCAGGCCGCGCCCGAAGGAGCCGCCGAAGAGGCCGCCGCAGCCGACCGGGAAGCTGCCCTCGCCGGCGACGGTGGCGCGCTGCTTGCCGTCGGGGCCCAGGACCACGATGGAGCGTTCCTTCGCGCTGTTGCCGATGTCGAGGACGATCGGGTCGAGCGAGTAGACGGTCTTGACCTCGAAGCCCTTGGGGAGCTTGTAGATCCAGGTGTTCTTGCCGGTGGCCGGGTCGGCGTCCATGACCTCGACGGTCTTGTCGGCGTCCTGGCAGGTGGCGACGGCGAGCATCTTGCCGTTGGCGGCGGCGAAGTCGCCGGGCTGGCAGCCCTCGTCTCGCTTGTTGTCGAAGAGCTTGTCCCCGGTGCTGACCTTGAAGGCGCTGCTCATGCCCATCCGGTTGACGACGAGGGCGTCCCCGGTGAGGGCGAGGTCGGGGGTGGTGAAGATGTCGAAGAGGCCCTCCTTGGGAACCTCGTGCGACCACCCCTCCTTGCCGGCCTTGAGGTCGATCATCCGCATCTGGTTGCAGGTGGCGCTGCTGGACTCGCCGTCCTTGTACATGACGACGGTCTTGCCGTCCGCGGTGGTGCCGTCGGTGACCGAGCAGATCGCGGTGGGCAGGGTCAGGGTCCACTTCTGCTTGCCGTCCGCGACCGCGTAACCGGTGATCGTCTTCCAGGCGGTCTTGACGACGGTGTCGCCGACGACCCACTGGCCCTTGGCGTCCACGCCGGCACCCGGGCCGTCGATCTTGCTGGTCTTGAACCAGAGGACCTTGTCCTCGCCCGGCTTGCGCCCGGCGTTGAGGTCCTCGTTGTCGCCGCTGCCGTTGCCGCTGCCGTCGCCCTTGTCCACGGAAGCGGACGGCGAGGCCTTGTCGTCGGCGGGCGCCGTGGAGTCCTGAGCGACGGGGTGGTCGTCGCCCTTGCTGTCGCCCGTGAAGAGGAAGTAGCCGCCGGTGCCCAGGAGGAGCACGCCGGCGACGGCCGCCGCGATCACCGCGTTGCGCTTCTTGCTCTGCGGCGAGGGCGGGCCCGGCTGTGCGGGCGGCATCGGGGGCATGCCGGGGGGCGGCGGCGGGAAGCCGTAGCCGCCGGGGGGCTGCTGGCCGTACGGGCCCTGCGGCGGCTGCTGGGGCTGCTGGGCGTACGGGTTGTCGCCCTGCTGCGGCGGATACCCGTAACCCGGCTGCGGCGGTCCGGGCAGGTGCCCGTAACCGGAAGGTGTCGGCGGCTGGTTCGGCGGCTGGGGCGGCTCGGTCATCAGCGCATACCTTCGGCTTCGGGTGGTCGGAGAATGACCTTTCTATCACTGACCGCGAGAAAAGCGCCGGGCCGGTCACCCCCTGTTCCCAAGGGAGGACCGGCCCGTGATGCCGTCGTTATCCGGCCAGTTGGGGCCCGCGGGGGCGGAACCTACGCCTCCTCGGCCAGCTCCAGCCAGCGCATCTCCAACTCGTCCCGGTTCGAGATGAGTTCCCGCAGTTCCGCGTCGAGCTTGGCGACCTTGTCGAAGTCGGTGGAGTTCTCGGCGATCTGGGCGTGCAGGCTGCTCTCGCGGTCCGACATCTTGTTGAGCTGCCGCTCGATCTTCTGCAGTTCCTTCTTCGCGGCGCGGGAGTCCCCGGAGGAGGAGGACTTGGCCGCGGCGCCCGCGGCGGGGGCCGGGGAGGCCGCCTCGATCATCTTCTGGCGGCGCTCCAGGTACTCGTCGAGGCCGCGCGGCAGCATCCGCAGGCTCGCGTCGCCGAGCAGGGCCATCACCGTGTCGGTGGTGCGCTCGATGAAGAACCGGTCGTGCGAGATCACGATCATCGACCCGGGCCAGCCGTCGAGGAGGTCCTCCAGCTGGGTCAGGGTCTCGATGTCGAGGTCGTTGGTGGGCTCGTCGAGGAAGAGGACGTTGGGCTCGTCCATCAGCAGGCGCAGGATCTGCAGCCGGCGCCGCTCACCACCGGAGAGGTCGCCGACGGGCGTCCACTGCTTCTCCTTGGTGAAACCGAACTGCTCGCACAGCTGGCCCGCCGTCATCTCGCGGCCCTGGCCGAGGTCGACCCGGTCGCGCACGCGCTGCACGGCCTCCAGGACCCGCAGGGACGGGTCGAGTTCGCCGACCTCCTGAGAGAGGTAGGCCAGCTTGACCGTCTTGCCGACGGTCACGGTGCCGGCGGCCGGCTGGACCTCGCCCTGGGTGCGGGCGGCCTCGCCGAGGGCGCGCAGCAGGGAGGTCTTGCCGGCGCCGTTGACGCCGACGAGACCCACGCGGTCGCCGGGGCCGAGGTGCCAGGTGAGGTGCTTGAGGAGGGTCTTGGGTCCGGCCTGGACGGTCACGTCCTCCAGGTCGAACACCGTCTTGCCCAGGCGCGCGTTGGCGAACTTCATCAGCGCGGACTTGTCGCGCGGCGGCGGCACGTCGGCGATCAGCTCGTTGGCGGCCTCGATGCGGTAGCGCGGCTTGGAGGTCCGGGCCGGGGCGCCGCGGCGCAGCCAGGCCAGCTCCTTGCGCATCAGGTTCTGGCGCTTGGACTCCTCGGTCGCGGCGATGCGGTCGCGCTCGGCGCGGGAGAAGACGTAGTCGCTGTAGCCGCCCTCGTACTCGTGGACGTCACCGCGCTGCACGTCCCACATGCGGGTGCAGACCTGGTCGAGGAACCACCGGTCGTGGGTGACGCAGACGAGCGCGGAGCGGCGTTCCTGGAGGTGCTTGGCCAGCCAGGAGATGCCCTCGACGTCGAGGTGGTTGGTGGGCTCGTCGAGTACGAGGAGGTCCTGGTCGGCGATGAGCAGCTTGGCCAGCGCGATGCGGCGGCGCTCGCCACCGGAGAGCGGGCCGATGACGGTGTCGAGGCCCTGCCCGAAGCCGGGCAGGTCCAGCCCGCCGAAGAGTCCGGTCAGCACGTCGCGGATCTTGGCGTTGCCGGCCCACTCGTGGTCGGCCATGTCCCCGATGATCTCGTGCCGGACGGTGGCCTTGGGGTCCAGGGAATCGTGCTGGGTGAGGACGCCCATGCGCAGTCCGCCCGACTGGGTGACCCGGCCGGTGTCCGGTTCCTCCAGCTTGGCGAGCATCCGGATGAGGGTGGTCTTGCCGTCGCCGTTGCGGCCGACGACACCGATCCGGTCCCCCTCCGATACGCCGAGGGAGATGCCGTCGAGCAGGGTACGGGTTCCGTACACCTTGCTGACTGCCTCGACATTGACCAGGTTGACGGCCATCAGGAGCGCTCCAGGGAAAGGGGGTGGATCAGCTCCCCAGACTAACCTTCCGCGAAGTGCCCGAGCGTTCGACCAGGAGCCAGCCGCCCAGGGCCATCGCGATCGCCGCCGGGGCGGTGACCGGGACGGCGATCAGCGTGGCGCTGTGCCCGTGCAGCAGCCCGCCGAGGCCGGTCGTGGACAGGCCGAGGATCCCGAGCAGGCAGAGCGCGGTCCCCAGGGCCGCGCGGGGGCCGGAGCCGGTGGCGGCGCGGCCCGGACCGCTGCTCGTAACGGCGGCCGGACCGCTGCTCGCGGCCGGGGCCTCGAAGCGGCGGAAGAGCGCCACGAGTACGCCGGTCAGCGCGGCGGCCGCCGCGAACCTCACCGGCACCTGGGCCCACCAGAGGGCTCCGGCGGGCTCCGGCAGCTGGAGCCCGAGGCCGAGCTGGGCCGCGTAGACGGCGAGCATCGCGGTGAGGTGCCAGAGGAAGGCGGTCATGGCGACCCCGTTGGCGGCGACCACCCGGCGCCAGACGCGGGGCCGGGCCAGCCAGGCGGTCGCGGGGGCCTTGAGCAGTTCCACCGCCCCCACCAGCCAGATCCCGTGCGCGAGCAGGGCGAGGGTGGGCGGGGCCATGTTGGAGACCTTCTCGCCGGGCATCCCGACCATGGAGAGCGGGTACGGCCCGTACGCCACGAGCGCGACGGCCCCGGCCAGTCCGGCGGCGGCGAGGGCGAGGGCGCCGGGGCGGCGGATGCGGCCGTCGGCGCGCAGGAAGCCGAGCTGGTGGACGGCGAGCCAGACGAAGGCGAAGTTCAGGAACTCCACGTACGGGACCCCGCCGGCGAACCGCAGCAGGTCGACGAGGGCGGCGGCCCCGGCCAGCGCTGCGAACGCGCCCCACCCCCACCTCTGGTGGAGCCGGAGCAGGGGCGGGGTGAAGGCGACCATCGCGAGGTAGATCCCGATGAACCACAACGGCTGCGTGACCAGTCGCAGCGCGGCCCCCGACAGCCGCCCCCCACCACCGCCGAGCAGCTGCACGGTGAGCGCGAACGCCGTCCAGACGGCGACGAAGACGAGGGTGGGCCGCAGCAGCCGGCGCAGCCGCGCCCGCAGGAAGGCGGCGTAGACGGGCCCCTCGGTCCTGCGGGCGAGGGAGCGGTAGGAGAGGGCGTGCGAGAACCCTCCGACGAAGAAGAAGACCGGCATGACCTGCAGCCCCCAGGTGAGCACCTGGAGCGGCTGCACGATCGCGAGCAGGTTCCCTATGCCGTCGCCGCTGACCGCGGCCATCAGCCAGTGCCCGGCGATCACGGTTCCGAGCGAGGCGACCCTGAGCAGGTCGACGTAACGGTCGCGTGCGGCGGGGGTGGCTGCGGCGATTTCGCTTGCGGTGGCTCCCATGGGGCCTACGGTCCCGCGCGGGCCTCGGCGGCGACAGGGTTCGGGTACTCACTCCGGGGTGAGTACCGCTGCGCGGGGCCTGCCCCTCCCCGCCCTTCCGCCATCCCCCAGACTCCGTCCGGGGGGACCCCCAGCCGGGGCTCCGCCCCGGACCCCGCGCCTCAAACGCCGGCGGGGCTGAAAATGCTCAGAGCAGGGTCGCGCCCGGGGCCGGGCTGCTCGCCGTGTGCGTGCTGCGGCAGGTGCCGGAGGCTTCGAGGGCCGCCGCCACCTTCGCCGCCGACTCCGCGTCGCGGACGAGGAAGGCCGTCGTGGGGCCCGAGCCGGAGACCAGGCCTGCCAGGGCTCCCGCGCCGGTGCCCGCGGCCAGGGTGTCGGCCAGTTGCGGGCGCAGCGAAAAGGCCGCGGCCTGGAGGCCGTTGGCCAGGGTGGCCGCCAGGGCGTCCGGGTCCCCGGAGGCCAGGGCGGCCAGGAGCGCCGGGGAGGCTTCGGGGGCGGGGACCTGCGTACCGGCGGTGAGTCGGTCGAACTCGCGGAACACCGCCGGGGTGGAGAGACCGCCGTCGGCGACCGCGAACACCCAGTGGAAGGCTCCGGCCGCCACCGGGGTCAGGATCTCCCCGCGCCCGGTGCCCAGTGCCGCCCCGCCGACCAGGCTGAACGGCACGTCGCTGCCGAGCTCCGCGCAGATGGCCAGGAGCTCCTCGGCCGGGGTCTTCAGACCCCAGAGCGCGTCGCAGGCGAGGAGGGCGGCCGCCCCGTCCGCGCTGCCGCCCGCCATGCCGCCCGCGACCGGGATCCGCTTCTCGATGTGCAGGTGGACGTCCGGGGCCAGGCCGTTCCGCGCCGCCAGGATCTCCGCCGCCCGGGCCGCGAGGTTGGTGCGGTCCAGCGGGACCTGGTCCGCGTCCGGGCCCGCGCAGCTCACCGTCAGCGCGGCGGCCGGGGCCGCCGTCACCTCGTCGTACAGCGAGACCGCGAGGAAGACGTTGGCCAGGTCGTGGAAGCCGTCGGGCCGCGCCGCGCCCACCGCCAGTTGGACGTTGACCTTCGCGGGGACCCGTACGGTGACCGCGCCGCTCACAGGGCCGGCCTCTCCGCCGCCGGCTTGTGCTCGGCGATCGCCGCGAACTCCTCGACGGTCAGGGACTCGCCGCGCGCCAGCGGGGCGATCCCGGCCGCGATCAGCGCGGCCTCGGCGCCCGCCGCGGAGCCGGCCCAGCCGGCCAGCGCGGCGCGCAGGCCCTTGCGGCGCTGCGCGAAGGCCGCGTCGACCACGGCGAAGACCTCGGACTTGGTCGCGGTGGTTTTGACCGGCTCCGCGCGGCGTACGAGCGAGACGAGACCGGAGTCGACGTTCGGCGCGGGCCAGAAGACGTTGCGGCCGATGGAGCCGGCCCGCTTGACGTCCGCGTACCAGTTGGCCTTGACCGAGGGGACCCCGTAGACCTTGTTGCCGGGCTTGGCGGCGAGCCGGTCGGCGACCTCCGCCTGCACCATCACCAGGGTCCGCTCGATGCTCGGGAAGCGGTCGAGCATGGTCAGCAGCACCGGCACGGCCACGTTGTACGGGAGGTTGGCGACGAGCGCGGTCGGCGCCGGGCCGGGCAGTTCCTTCACCAGCATCGCGTCGGAGTGGACCAGCGCGAAGCGGTCCTTGCGCTCGGGCATCCGCGCTTCGATGGTGGCGGGCAGCGCGGCGGCCAGGATGTCGTCGATCTCCACGGCGACGACCCGGTCGGCGGCCTCCAGCAGCGCGAGCGTCAGCGAGCCCAGGCCGGGGCCGACCTCGACGACCACGTCGTCCGGACGTACCCCGGCGGTGCGCACGATGCGGCGCACCGTGTTGGCGTCGATGACGAAGTTCTGGCCCTTCTGCTTCGTCGGCCGTACGCCGAGTACGGCGGCCAGCTCCCGGATGTCGGCCGCGCCGAGGAGGGCGGTGGGGGTCTCGGGCTGGTCGGGCTCGGGCTGCTGCTCTGCGGTGCTCACCGATAAAGGGTACGGCCGCAGTGCGGCCACGGACTCGCCCCCCGCTGCACGTAGAGCTTCTTCGCGCGGTACGTCTGTTCCTGGCCCGGGGCGTCCTGGGGGCGGCCGCTGCCGCCGAGGGACTGCCAGGTCTGGACGTCGAACTGGTACAGCCCCCCGTAGGTCCCCGATGCGTCGGTGGCGCCGGGCCGGCCGCCGGATTCGCACCGGGCCAGCGCACCCCAGTCGAGGCCGTCCGCACCCTCGACGGAGTCCGGCAGCGGTTTGGTGCCGACCTTGACGAGCTGGGTGACGGGCTCGCGGACGGTCTCCTCGGCGAGCTTGCGGGGCTTCTGGCGGACGCCGTTGACGGTGCGCAGGCCGTACGTGACCCTGCGCGCCCCGGGGCGCCCGGCGCGTTCGACGACTTCGGTGCCGGCGAACAGGGCGGGGTCCTTGACCGTCTCGGTCTCGTACGGGATGCGTTCCTCGCGGACCTCGCGGGTGCCGGTGATGCGGAGCACGGTGACGGTCTGGCCGTCGCGGGGGTAGGCGCCGGGGGGCACGGAGGTGGTGTCCTCGCCATGGAGGGTGATCCCGGCCTGGTCCAGGGCCTCCTGGACGGTGGCGGCGTTGGTGCGGATGGTGCTCTCGCGGCCGTCGGCCATGAAGGTGATGCTGCGTTCGGTGCGGACGGCGAGGTCCAGGCCGGAGCGGGGGACGGGGGCGGCACGGGGGGCGGAGAGGTAGGCGCCCTCGGCGCGGATCCCGAGCTGGCGCAGGGCCCCGTCCACGGTGCGGGCGGTGGTCCACACCTCGCGGCGCTGCCCGTCGAGGGTCAGGCGCAGCGGGCGGCCGTAGCGGACGACGATCTCGTCGCCGTCGTCGAGGGCCGTGCGGCCGGCCGGGGCGACGAGGTCGTGCGGGCCGACGCCGAGCCGCTGGGCGGCGAGCAGGGTGTCGACGTCGCCGGCGAAGGTGTGCAGGGTCTGCGGGACCCCGTCCACGGTGAGGCGCACCTCCTTGTCGGCGGCGACGAAGGCGGTGGTGCCGCCCGCCAGGAACGCCACGACCAGCGCCTGCGGCACGATCCGCCGCCAGCTCTCGCGGGAGGCCCCGCCCGCGCCGGCCTGCCGTCGCCGCCGCTCGCGGTCCGTACCCCGCCGCCGCCCGGGGCCCGCCGGGGCCACCACCGCTTCACCGGCCGCCCGCCGGCGTCCGCTGCCGGGGCCCGGCCCGGGGCCCGCCGGGGCGGGGACGGTGTCGAGTCCGCCCCTGCGGCGCCCGGTGCCGGGCGCGGTGGCGGGCTCCGGTGGCGGGGCTCCGGCCCCGACCCCGACCTCGGGCCCGAGGTCGGCCGTCCTGCGCCGTCGTGAGCCTCCCCGTGGGGCGGGCACCCCGGGCTCCGGGCGGGGGCCCGGGTGCGGCTCCGGGTCCGCGTAGGGATCCGCGTACGGGTCCGCGTACGAGTCCGCGTACGGGGTCGGGTCCAGGTCCGCCGCGGCCGTGCCCGGCGGCTGCGCGAGCGGCGCGGTCCCGGCCTGGGCGGCCATCGCGTCCGCCCAGCCGACGACGCCTCCGGTTCCCGGGTCCGGGTCCGGAGCCCAGGGATCCCGTCCGCCGGCCGGCCAGGCCTCTCGGGTATCGCTCATGACGCTCGCTCCCCTGGTCCGTCCCGCTGCTTCGGGCACGGCACCCTAGCGGAGCGGATGTCACGCAACAAAGCGGGACGGCTACGCACTGTGGCGAACGGGTGAGAGCATCGGCCCCCGGCTCCGCGCGGGGGCGGAGCCGGGCGGGAAACGGCCTCAGTAGTCGAAAGCGCGTGCCGTGTTCGCTGCCAGGGCCGTGGCCATGGCGTCCTCGTCGATCCCGCGGACCGCGGCCATCGCCCGGACCGTCAGCGGAATGAGGTACGGGGCGTTGGGTCGTCCCCGGTAGGGGGCCGGGGTCAGGTAGGGGGCGTCGGTCTCCACGAGGACCAGTTCCAGCGGGGCCACGGCGAGCGCGTCGCGCAGCGGCTGGGCGTTCTTGAAGGTGACGGTTCCCGCGAAGGACATGTAGTACCCGGCGGCCGCGCACTCCCGGGCCATGTCGGCGTCTCCGGAGTAGCAGTGGAAGACGGTCCGCTCGGGCGCGCCCTCCTCGCGCAGCACGCGCAGCACGTCCGCGTGGGCCTCGCGGTCGTGGATGACCAGGGCCTTGCCCTGCCGCTTGGCGATCTCGATGTGGGCGCGGAAGGAACGCTCCTGCGCGGCCATTCCCTCCGGTCCGGTCCGGAAGAAGTCGAGCCCGGTCTCGCCGACCGCCTTGACGTGCGCCAGCTGTGCGAGGGCTTCGATCTCGGCGAGCGCCTCGTCGAGGGCGGCTTCCCCGCCGCCCTGCCGGGCGCCCTGGCGGGACCAGCCGTCGGGGTCCCCGTGGACGATGCGGGGGGCTTCGTTGGGGTGCAGGGCCACGGCCGCGTGGACGTTCTCGTAAGCGGCGGCGGTCTCGGCCGCCCAGCGGGAGCCCTTCACGTCGCAGCCGACCTGCACGACGGTGGTCACGCCGACGGAGGCGGCCTTGGCCAGGCCTTCCTCGACGGTGCCGGACTGCATGTCCAGGTGGGTGTGGGAGTCGGCGACCGCCACCCGGAGCGGTTCCGGCAGCGGGGGCGGCGCGTCGTTCGACGTACTACGGCTCATACGGCCGATCTTATGACCGGCGGAAGAACCCGAGGAGCCGGGCCATCAGCCCGCGCCGTTCCATCGGTACCGGTCCGGGGCTCGCGTGCGCCGGGCCGGCCCTGCGCTGCTTCGGGGTCTTGGCGGCCTCGTACCCCGCGGGCACCGGTCCGGCGATGCCGGGGGCGGCGCGGTGGTGGTAGAGCTGGTCGATCATTCCGAGCACCGACTTGACCTGCCCCTCCCGCATGATGCGCACGACGTGGCCGCCGCAGTTCATGCAGGTCGGGTTGGACAGCGGCGACGGAACCCGCTCCCCGTTCACGGTGTAGACGATGAACGGGTGTCCCAGGCCGTCGACGTGGTGCTCTATCTCGTACCCCTGCTCCCAGCCGTATCCGCACTTCATGCACGCGAAGGCGTACGCCTCGTGCACGGTCGTCACTGCGGAAGCGGTCGCGGTGGGTACTGCGGTTGCGGTGGGCGCGGTGGGTGCGGCGACGGGTACCGGGGGTTCGGCGATCTCACTCATGCCAGCTCCTCTTGTTCCACTGGTGCATTGCCAGTGGACGCCTCTTCGGGCGGGAGCGCATCAGGCCCTGTCGACTGTTGGACGGTCTTTGGGCGACTCATGCCAAAAGTGCCCGGTGCGCGGTCTGAGCTTTGCTTTTCAGGTTAGCTCTTTACCGACCTACGGCACCTTTTGTGCCGCATTCTTTGCCGCGACCACCGCGTCGAAGACCTCGCGCTTGGGTACCCCGGCCTCCAGCGCGACCGCCGCGATGGCCTCCTTGCGCCGCTCGCCCGCCTCCTCGCGCACCCGTACCCGGTTCACCAGCTCCTCGGCGTCCACGTCTCCGGGTGTCGCCGCCGGCGCCCCCTCGACGACCACCGTGATCTCCCCGCGCACCCCTTCGGCGGCCCAGGCGGCCAGCTCGCCGAGCCCGCCGCGCTTGACCTCCTCGTACGTCTTGGTCAGCTCGCGGCAGACGGCGGCGCGGCGCTCGGCGCCGAAGACCTCGGCCATCGCGGCCAGGGTGTCGTCGAGCCGGTGCGGGGCCTCGAAATAGACGAGGGTGCGGCGCTCCGCCCCGACCTCGCGGAGCCGGCTGAGGCGTTCGCCGGCCTTGCGCGGCAGGAACCCCTCGAAGCAGAAGCGGTCGACCGGCAGTCCGGACAGGGCGAGTGCGGTGAGGACGGCGGAGGGGCCGGGCACGGCCGTGACCTTGATGTCCTTCTCCACGGCGGCGGCGACCAGCCGGTAGCCGGGGTCGGAGACCGAGGGCATGCCCGCGTCGGTCACCAGCACGACGCGCTTGCCGGCCTCCAGGGCCTCGACCAGCTCGGGCGTGCGCGCGGACTCGTTGCCCTCGAAGTACGACAGGACGCGCCCGGTGGTGTACACGCCGAGCCCCTGGGTCAGCCGGCGCAGCCGCCGGGTGTCCTCGGCGGCGATCACGTCGGCCGCCAGCAGCTCGGTGGCGAGCCGCGGCGGGGCGTCGGCGAGGTCGCCGATGGGCGTTCCGGCGAGGACGAGCACACCGGCCCCGGGCACGCCGGAGGCAACCGCCGCCCGGGCAGCCGCGGGAGCGTCCCCGGGCCAGCCCTCGTCAGCGGCCTCGTCAGCGGCTTCGACGTCGGCTTCCTCAGCGGCTTCGACGTCGGCCTCGTCGGCGGCTTCGGCTTCGGCGGCCGCCGTGAGGGCCTCCGAACCGGCCTCGGCGGAGGCTTCGGAAGGAGCCCCGGAAAGGGCTTCGGAGCGGGCTTCGGAGGCGCGGGGCCGGTCAGTGGTCACCGCCCCATCCTCTCAGCCGTCCCACCCGGCTCACCCCGACGCTCCCGTCCCCCTGGGTCTGGCACAGCCTCGTTCCCTACGATGACCCGGTGACCAGTACCGCGACGCCGCCGCCCAGCCCCGCGGGGGCCCCGCCCGCCTCACCGGCGGGGTCCGACCCCGACCCCGGATCCGGACCCGCCGACCGGCCGTCAGCCTGGCTGCGCCGGCTGCGCGGCTTCGGTTACGTGCCTCCCACCGGGGCGGACGGGCGGTCGGACGTGCGCACCCGGCTGGTGCCCCCGTACGCCCGGCCGTCCGCTCAGCTCTGGGCGACCCTGGGCATCTCCCCGGCCGCCGCCCTGATCTGGCAGCGGGTGCTGGCGTGGGCCGGTCCGGTGCTGGTGGCGCTGGTCGCCGGGGCGCTGCGGTTCGCCCACCTCGGGACCCCGAAGGCGGTGATATTCGACGAGACGTACTACGCCAAGGACGCCTGGGCCACGATCCAGCAGGGCTACGAGGCGAGCTGGCCCAAGGACATCGACAAGTCGATCCTCGCCAACCCGGACGGGGTGGCCCTCCCCCTGGACCCGGGGTACGTCGTGCACCCGCCGGTCGGCAAGTGGGTGATCGGTCTGGGCGAGTGGATGTTCGGCTTCGACCCGTTCGGCTGGCGGTTCATGACCGCTCTGCTGGGCACCCTGTCCGTGCTGATGCTGTGCCGGATCGGCCGGCGGCTGTTCCGCTCGACCTTCCTGGGCTGCCTGGCCGGACTGCTGATGGCGGTGGACGGCCTGCACCTGGTGATGAGCCGCACCGCACTGCTCGACCTGGTCCTGATGTTCTTCGTGCTGGCGGCCTTCGGTTCGCTGCTCATCGACCGGGACCGGACGCGGGCCCGCCTCGCGGCGGCGCTCCCGGTGGACGAGGAGGGGCGGACCCGCCCGGACGCCCGGATCGCCGAGACGCTGAAGCTGGGCTGGCGCCCGTACCGGATCCTGGCCGGGATCTGCCTGGGGCTGGCCTTCGGCACGAAGTGGAACGGCCTGATCGTGCTGGCCTTCTTCGGCGTGCTGACCGTGATGTGGGACGTGGCCTCGCGCCGCACCGCGGGCGCGGGCACCCCGTACAAGGCGATGATGCGCCACGACAACTGGCCCGGTTTCTTCTCCATCGTCCCCGTGGCGATCGCCGTCTACCTGGCCTCGTGGCTCGGCTGGATCCTCTCCCCCGACAACGGCAAGGGCGGCTACTTCCGCGACTGGGCCGCCAAGAACGACCAGCACAGCTCGTGGTCCTTCGTGCCGGAGTGGCTGCGGAGCCTGTGGCACTACGAGACCGAGGTCTACAAGTTCCACGTGGGCCTGACCTCCGGCCACACCTACGAGTCGAACCCGTGGAGCTGGCTGATCCTGGGCCGCCCCGTCTCCTTCTTCTACGAGTCCCCCGCGCCGGGCACGGACGGCTGCCCGGCCAGCGAGAGCGCCAAGTGCGCCCGCGAGGTACTGGCGCTGGGCACCCCGCTGCTGTGGTGGGCCGGCTGCTTCGCCCTGCTGTACGTGCTGTGGCGGTGGTTCTTCCGCCGCGACTGGCGGGCGGGCGCGATCGCCTGCGCACTCGGCGCGGGCCTGCTGCCCTGGTTCAACTACCAGGAGCGGACCATCTTCTTCTTCTACGCGGTGGTCTTCGTCCCCTACCTCTGCCTGGCGGTGGCCATGATGATCGGCGCTCTCCTCGGCCCGGCCGGCTCCTCGGAACGCCGCCGCGCCCTGGGCGCGGTGGCTGCGGGTGTCCTGGTCCTCCTGATCGTCTGGAACTTCATCTACTTCTGGCCGATCTACACGGGCGAGTCCATCCCGATGGACTCCTGGAGAAACCGAATGTGGCTGGACACCTGGGTTTGAAGCGGCTGATCCCCCTCCGCGGCCTGCGCGGCGGGGCTGTTCCGGTCCGATAACAGCCCAGCGGACCGCCACGGGCTCCGAGTAAGGTCCACACCAAGGGTTCCTTGAACGCGTTCAGCGGCTGGGGGCCGTGGTACGGGGCACGGGGGACGGAGCTGTGGCAATGAACGGGGCGGCGAAGGGGGCCATCGTCGGCGGGGTGTTCCTCGCGATGGTGGGCGGAGCCGGATACGGGATGTACACGCTGGTCGGGGGCGACGGCGGGGACGACGCGAAGAGCACGAGCACGACCGGAGCCCCGGTGCCCGGGAAGGGCACCGGGCCGGTCACGGACAAGGAGGCGGCCCAGACGGCCGGGGCCTTCTTCGCCGCCTGGTCGGCCGGGGACGCCCGGGCGGGCGCCGACCTGACGAACAACCCGGCGGCGGCCCAGAGCGCCCTGGGCGACTTCAGGACCGCGGCCTACGTGTCCAAGGTCGCGATCACCCCCGGCGCGCAGACCGGGACCACGATCGCGTACTCCGTCGCCGCCGAGGTGACGTACGAGGGGATCACCAAGCCCCTCGCCTACGAGTCCAAGCTCACCGTGGTGCGCGGCAACACCTCCGGCAAGCCGCTGGTCGACTGGCAGCCCTCGGTGCTCCACCCGCAGCTCCAGAAGGACGAGCGGCTGCGCGCGGGCACCCCGGCGAGCCCGCCCGTCCAGGCCGTCGACCGCAACGGCAAGGAGCTGACGGCCGAGAAACACCCCTCGCTGCGCAAGGTCCTGGACGACCTGCGCCAGAAGTACGGGGCCAAGCTGGGCGGCACGGGCGGCGCCGAGCTGTGGATCCAGCCGGCGGCCGCGGACGCCCCCCGGCGCTCGCTGCTGACGCTGGCCGAGGGCACCCCGGGGCGGATCGAGACCGTCCTGGACGCCGATGTGCAGGCGGCGGCCGAGAAGGCGGTCCTGAAGTTCCCGCAGGCCTCGGTGGTCGCGGTCCAGCCCAGCACCGGGAACATCCTGGCCATCGCCGACCACCGGTCGGACGGCTTCTCCGCCTCCATCAGCGGCGGCCGGGCACCCGGCTCCACGATGAAGATCGTGACCGCCGCGATGCTGCTGGACCGGGGTCTGGTCTCGGCGGACAAGGTCGCCGAATGCCCGGCGGAGGTGTCGTGGGAGGGCCGGACCTTCAAGAACCTGGGCGGTTTCAAGCTCGACAACGAGACCTTCGCGACGAGCTTCGCCCAGTCCTGCAACACCGCCTTCATCAAGCAGATCAAGCCGGTCAACGACATCGGCGCGCTCCCGAAGGAGGCCCGGGAGGTCTTCGGCATCGGCGTCGAATGGAAGGTCGGGGTGGCGACCGTGGACGGCAAGGTCCCGGATGCCACCGGCCCGGCGGCGGCCGCCGCGTACATCGGCCAGGGCCAGATCCAGATGAACCCGCTGACCATGGCCTCGATCACGGCGACCGCCCGGACCGGGGTGTTCCGTCAGCCGGTCGTCGTCAAGGCCTCCATGGACGACCGCGAGCTCGCCAGGGCCTCCCGGCCGATGAAGCCGTCGGTGACGGCGCAGCTGGTGCGGATGATGAAGCTGACGGCGACCAGTGGTACGGCCCGGGGCGCGATGTCCGCGGTCGGCGGCTCGGACAAGGGAGCGAAGACCGGCTCGGCGGAGGTCGACGGCGCACAGAACCCGGACAGCTGGTTCACCGGGTTCAGCGGTGACGTAGCGGCCGCCGCGATGGTCGAGGGCGGCGGCCACGGCGGCGACGCGGCCGGCCCGATCGTGGCGACGGTCCTGAACGCGGGCTGACGCGATCCGGCCGCGGGCTGGCCGCGTGCCGGCGCCCCGGTCAGCGCTCCCGTACGTCGGCCACTACGGCCCCCGCGTGCGCGATCAGCTCGCGCGGGGCCATCGGGAACACCGTGTGCGGGGTCCCGGCCGCCGCCCACACCTCCTGGTGGGCCAGCAGGGCCCGGTCGGCCAGGACCCGGGTGCGGGTGCGGTGCCCGAAGGGCGGTACGCCGCCGATGGCGTACCCGGTGGTCTCCCGGACCAGCGCCGCGTCGGCCCTGGTCACCGCGGTCGCGCCGAGCTCTTTTCGGACCGCCTCCACGTCCACCCGCGAGGCCCCGTCCATGAGCACCAGCACGGGGACCCCGTCCGCCGCGAAGATCAGCGATTTCACGATCTGGCTGAGCTCGCAGCCGATAGCGGCCGCCGCGTCGGCCGCGGTCCGGGTGCCGTCGGGGAAGGTGCGTACGTCCGGCTCCAGACCCAGCTCGGCGAGGGCTTCGGCGAAACGCGGATGCATGGTCGTGGTCATGCGGGCACGCTAGCGCGGCGCCCGGGGCCGGGCGAGGCATTTGCGGCGTTACAGCGCCGAGCGCAGGGCTCGCACCAGGGCCTGGGCGCGCGGGTCGGCGGTGACCGACTTGGCGTGGGCGTTGGTGACGTAGCCGAAGCCGATGCCCGACTCCGGGTCCGCGAAGGCGAGCGAGCCGCCGCGCCCGGGGTGCCCGAAGGAGGTCGGGGACAGCAGGGGTGAGGCGGGACCGTGCAGCATGTAGCCGGGTCCGAAGCGCGTGTTGACCACCAGCACCCGGTCCGGGCCGGAGGAGAACTCCTTGCCCGCGAGCGCGGTGGTGGCCGGGGTGAAGATCCGCGCGCCGTCCTCGACCACCCCGATGGTGGCGGCGTAGAAGCGGGCCAGTGCGCGCGCCGTGCCGATGCCGGCCGAGGCCGGCAGTTCGGCCGCGCGGTAGGCGGGGTCGTTCTCGTCGGGCAGCGGGTGGATGGCCGCGAAGGCGCGGCGGGTGAGGGAGTCCGGATCGGCGTAGGCCTCGGAAACGTTTCGCCTCGGCCGGGTCTTGAAGGTACCGGCACCCTCCGGCGGATCGACGGGCGCCACCCGGCCCACCCGGTGGGCCTCGGCCTCCGGCAGGCCGATCCAGAAGTCCAGGCCCAGCGGCTCGGCTATCTCCTCGGCCAGGATGCCCGCCAGCGAACGGCCGGTCGCCCGCAGCACGAGCTCGTTCAGCAGCCAGCTGAAGGTCTGCGCGTGGTAGCCGTGCTCGGTGCCGGGCTCCCAGAAGGCGTGCTGGGCCGCGACCGCGCGCGGTCCCGAGACCCCGTCGGCGGCCTCGGCCACGGTCAGTCCGCGGTCCAGGGCCGGGACTCCCGCACGGTGCGCGAGCAGGTCCCGGACCCGGGTGCGCTCCTTGCCGCCGGCCTTGAACTCCGGCCAGTACGAGCCCACCGGCGCGTCCAGGTCGAGCAGTCCGCGCTGCTGGAGCAGCAGCGGTACGGCGGCGGCCACGCCCTTGGTCGCGGAGCGGACGATCTGCACGGTGTCCTCGGCCCACGGCTCCGTGCCGTTCGCGTCCTTGGTACCGCCCCACAGGTCCACGACCTTGCGCCCGTCCCGGTACACGGACACGGCCGCGCCCCGGTCCCCGAGCACCTGGAAGTTGCGTACGAACGCGTCTCTGACGGGCTCGAAGCCCTCCGCCACCACACCCTGGATGTCCACGGCCGGTCCAACAACCCCGGACCGGCGCTTATGCCACGACTGTGCTGCTCAGTTGACCGACACTGACCGGGGGTCGAAGCCGAAGGGCAGCTCCAGCCGGTGCGCGCGCATCAGCTCCTCGTCGCACAGGAGGTCCTGCGTCCGGCCGTCCGCCACGAGGGTGCCGTCACTGAGGACCACCGCGCGCGGGCAGAGCTCCAGCGCGTACGGCAGGTCGTGCGTCACCATCAGCACCGTGACGTCGAGGGAGCGCAGGATGTCCGCGAGTTCCCGCCGGGAGGCCGGGTCCAGGTTGGAGGACGGCTCGTCCAGGACCAGGATCTCGGGCCGCATGGCCAGTACGGTCGCCACCGCGACCCGGCGGCGCTGCCCGAAGGACAGGTGGTGCGGGGGCCGGTCCGCGAAGTCGGTCATGCCGACCAGGTCCAGGGCCTCGCGCACCCGCTCCTGGAGCTCGGCGCCGCGCATCCCGGCGGAGGCCGGGCCGAAGGCCACGTCCTCGCGGACGGTCGGCATGAAGAGCTGGTCGTCGGGGTCCTGGAAGACGATTCCGACCCGGCGGCGGATCTCCGCGAGGTTGCGCTTCTCCACGGGCAGCCCCGCCACGGACACGGTGCCGACGCCGCCGGTCAGGATCCCGTTGAGGTGCAGGACCAGCGTGGTCTTGCCGGCGCCGTTCGGGCCGAGCAGGGCCACGCGCTCGCCGCGGCCGACCGTCAGATCGACCCCGAAGAGGGCCTGGTGGCCGTCGGGGTAGGCGTAGGCGAGGCCGGAGACTTCCAGCGAGGGTGCGTTCACAGGGTCCATCCCATCAGACAGACGGCGAGCGCCGTCACCGGGAGCACGGCCGCGTACGCCCACTGGGCGCGGGTGGCGGCCGCTTCGTCGATCACGGGCATGGACCCGGCGTAGCCGCGGCTGACCATCGCGAGGTAGACCCGCTCGCCGCGCTCGTAGGAGCGGATGAACAGGGCTCCGGCCGTCTTGGCCAGGACCCCCCAGTGCCGGATCCCGCTCGCCTCGAAGCCGCGGGAGCGCCGTGCGATGGACATCCGGCGCAGCTCGTCGGTGATCACGTCGCCGTACCGGATCATGAAGGAGGCGATCTGGACGAGGAGCGGCGGCAGCTTGAGTCGCTGGAGGCCCAGCAGCAGGGCCCGCAGTTCGGTGGTGGAGGCCAGGAGCACGGAGGCGGCCACGCCGAGGGTGCCCTTGGCCAGGACGTTCCAGGCGCCCCAGAGGCCGGAGACGCTGAGGGACATGCCGAGGACCTCCACCCGCTCGCCCTGGGCCACGAAGGGCATCAGGACGGCGAAGGCGACGAAGGGCACCTCGATCAGGAGCCGGCGCAGCAGGAAGGCGGCCGGGATCCGGGCGACGGCCGCCACTGCCGCGATGAGGACGGCGTACAGCCCGAAGGCCCACACCGCCTCGCGCGGGGTGGAGACGACGACCACCACGAAGGCGAAGGTCGCGGCCAGCTTGCAGTGCGGCGGCAGGTCGTGGACCGGCGAGTGCCCGTGCCGGTAGAGCCGGTGGGCGTGGCCCGCGCCCACCTCAGGCGACCGGTGCGGCGGTGGAGGCGGCCGTCAGGTCGGCGCCGCGGCGGCGCCGCACGGTCCAGAAGATCCCGGTGCCGACGAGGACGGTCGCGCCGACGCCGATGACCCCG
Organism: Streptomyces sp. NBC_00454; assembly: GCF_041434015.1. Lineage (GTDB taxonomy): Bacteria > Actinomycetota > Actinomycetes > Streptomycetales > Streptomycetaceae > Streptomyces. Next base: position 3,116,789 of record NZ_CP107907.1, read on the forward strand.
GCGAGGCCACCGGAGAGGCGGGCGTCGGAGACGTCCTTGACGCTGTAGTCGGCGAGCGGGGAGTCGGCGGAGGCGTGTTCGGTGACGTTCTGGTCGATGCCCTTGTCGGCGGCGACCTTCTCCAGTCCGTCGGGGCTGGAGGAGGCGTAGAAGGAGACGAAGCCGGCCAGGACGAGGGCGGTGACCAGGCCGGTGATCCACACGGGCTTCGTGGAGCGGGCTGCGAGGCCGACCGGGGCGGCCGGCGCGGCGGCGGCCGGGGCGTCGACCAGTTCGCCGCCGATGCGCAGCTTCAGCGGGGCGGACAGCCCGCGGGCTCCGTGGACCAGGTCGGGGCGTACGGCGATCACGGCGCCGACGGTGGCTGCGGTGATGACGGCCTCGCCGATGCCGATGAGGACGTGGACGCCGACCATGGCGCCGAAGACCTTGTCCGTGGACACGTCGGCGGTGCCGCCGAGGGCGTAGAACAGGGTGAACATGACGGCGGCGCCGGGGACGGAGAGCAGGGCTCCGGCGAAGGCGGCGACGGTCACCGAGCGGCGGGTGTCGGGCAGCAGCTTCAGGAGCCCGCGGAAGACGGCGTAGGCGACGACGACGGTCACGACGCCCATGTTCGTGATGTTGACGCCGAGGGCGGTCAGGCCGCCGTCGGCGAAGAGGACGCCCTGCATGAGGAGGACCACGGACACGCACAGCACGCCGGTGCAGGGGCCGACGAGTATCGCGGCGAGCGCGCCTCCCAGGAGGTGGCCGCTGGTGCCGCCGGCGACGGGGAAGTTCAGCATCTGGACGGCGAAGATGAAGGCGGCGACGAGGCCGGCGAGCGGGGCGGTGCGGTCGTCGAGTTCGCGGCGGGCGCCGCGGAGGCTGACCGCCACGGCTCCGGCGGCGACGACACCTGCGGCCACGGAGACGGGGGCATCGATGAAGCCGTCGGGCACATGCATGGTTTTGCTCCGCTTCCTGCGGTCCGGCGGTCCCTGAAGCGATCTTGAACCGAGAAAATCTTTAACCGTTCAAGAATAGTGCCCAATTGCGAACCGTTGGCAACAGCGGCTCCGGCACAAATAGGTTCGTGCGGATTCGTGGGAATGTGCAAGGCTGGGGGGAAATACGGACGCATATGTTCCGATTCGAGGAGTCTTGTCGATGTCAGCGACCGCCGAGAATCCGCCCGCGACCGAGCCCTACGTGGAGGAGCGGGTGCGGGCCCGCGTGATCACCGACGACCCGCTCTACCGGGCCATCCCGGTGGCGCTGCGCTTCGTCCCCGCCGAACCCCTGGCCGTGCGGATCGTCTTCCCCGCCGATCTCTCCCCCGAGGGCACCGACAACGAGTGGGTCTTCCCCCGCGCCCTCCTGGAGGCCGGCCTGCAGGCCCCGACCGGGACCGGCGACGTACGCGTCTGGCCCTGCGGGCGGGTCCAGGCCGTGGTCGAGTTCCACTCCCCCGAGGGCGTCGCGGTGGTCCAGTTCGACATCGCCGCGCTGCGCCGCTTCCTGCGCCGTACGAACGCACCCGTGCCCGCGGTTCCGTCCGCCGCCACGGCCTCGGCCACCCGTTAGGCCCAACCCGCCCGAACGGGACCGGCCCCGCACCTCTCGGGTGCGGGGCCGGTGCCGTGTGTGCGGTGCGGCGGGTCAGACCTTGACCAGCTCGCGGTCCTTGTCCGAACCGTCGGAGCCGTCGGAGCCGTCGGAGGACTCGCCGAGGTGCTTGCGCAGGCTCTCGCCCTCCACGTCCACGTTCGGCAGGATCCGGTCGAGCCACTTCGGCAGCCACCAGGCCTTGTGGCCGAGCAGCGCCAGGACGGCCGGGACGATGGCCATCCGGACGACGAACGCGTCGAAGAAGACCGCGACGGCCAGACCGAAGCCGATCATCTTGATCATCTGCTCGCTGGCTCCGATGAAGCCCGAGAACACCGCGATCATGATGACGGCCGCGGCCACGACCACCCGGGCGCTGTACTGGAACCCGGTCACGACGGCCTGGCCCGGCCGCTCTCCGTGGACGTACGCCTCACGCATGCGGGTGACCAGGAAGACCTCGTAGTCCATGGCCAGACCGAAGACGACGCCCACCATGAAGATCGGCATCATCGACATGATCGGACCGGTCTGCTCCACCCCGAAGAGCGAGCCGAGCCAGCCCCACTGGAAGACCGCGACGACGGCGCCGAGGGCAGCGACCACCGAGAGCAGGAAGCCGAGGGCCGCCTTGAGCGGAACCAGGATCGAGCGGAAGACGAGCATCAGCAGCAGGAAGGCGAGGCCGACGACGAGTGCCAGGTAGGGCACCAGCGCGTCGTTCATCTTCTGCGAGAAGTCGATGTTCATCGCGGTCGCACCGGTGACGAGCACGTCGTCGCCGCTGCCCGCACGGATCTCGTGGACCAGGTTCTCGGTCTGTGCGGAGGACGGGCGGTCCTTCGGGATGACCGTGATGATCGCGGCGTCCCCGGCCTTGTTGAGCTGCGGCGGGGTCACCGCGACCACGCCGTCCAGGCCCTTGACCCGGTCGACCGTCTTGTCGGCGAGCGCCTTGTCCCCGTCCACGACCACCATCAGCGGGCCGTTGAAGCCGGGGCCGAAGCCCTCGGAGAGCAGGTCGTACGCCTGGCGCTGCGAGGTGGACACCGGCTGCGATCCGTCGTCCGGCAGGCCCATCTCCAGCTTGCTCGCCGGGATCGCGATGATGCCGAGGCCGATCACACCCGCGAGCAGCACCATGACGGGGCGGCGCAGGATGAAGCGGGCCCAGCGGGTGCCGCCGTTGGGCTTGGCCTCGGCGGAAGCCGGCTTGCCCTTGCCGAACAGCTTGCTCTTCGTACCGGCGGGCAGGACCTTCTTGCCCGCGAACCCGAGGATGGCCGGGACCAGCGTCAGGGCGACGAGGACGGCGATGACCACGGTGCCGGCGGCGGCGAAGCCCATCTTGGTCAGCATCGGAATGTTGACGACGGCCAGGCCCACGAGGGCGATGACCACGGTCAGACCGGCGAAGACGACGGCGGAGCCGGCGGTTCCGGCGGCGCGGCCGGCGGCCTCCTCGCGCTCGCGGCCCTCGGCGAGCTCCGCGCGGTAGCGGGAGACGATGAAGAGGGCGTAGTCGATGCCGACCGCGAGGCCGATCATCATCGCGAGGGTGGAGGTGGTGGAGCCGAGGTCCAGCACGTTGGCGAGCGCGGTGACGGAGGAGACGCCGATGCCCACGCCGATCAGCGCGGTCAGCAGCGGCAGTCCGGCCGCGATCAGCGAGCCGAAGGTGATGACGAGGACGATCGCGGCGATGACGACGCCGATGATCTCGCCGGAGCCCGTCTTCGGGGCCGCCATCAGGGCGTCTCCGCCGATCTGGACGTTCAGCCCGGCGGCCTTGGCCTCCGTACCGGCGCCCTTGAGGGCCTCGCGGGTCGGGTCGGTCAGCTCCATACCGCTGACCTTGTACTTGACGCTGATGTAGGCGGTGGAGCCGTCCTGGCTCACGGCCTTCGCCTCGTACGGGTCGGCGACCGAGGAGACCTGGTCCTTGCCTGCGCCGTCCTTCAGGTCGGTGACGATCTTCTCGACCTGGGCCTTGGCGGCCGGGGAGTCGACCTTCTCGCCCGCCGGGGCCTTGATGACGATGCGGGCGGTGGCGCCGTCGGCGGCCATCCCCGGGAAGCGCTGGTCCAGCAGGTCGAAGGCCTTCTGGGCCTCCGTGCCGGGTATCGAGAACGAGCCTGAGGTGGGTGCGGAAGCCGTAGCCGCGCCGAAGATGGCGGCGAACAGCAGCGCCACCCAGACGAGTGCGACGAATCGGCGGCGCCGGAAGGCACCCCTGCCGAGTCGGTAGAGGAAGGTGGCCACGTCGGTGGTTCTCCCGTTCGGGTCGTGGGATGGATCAGGGCATGGAATGCCGTTCCGACGACGAGAGCGGCGTGTCAGAGGCAGCAGGAATCGAGCGCGGGGACAGCTCGGCCGGACGGTGTGGGGGGGACCGGACGGTGGGGGATCAGACGCCGAGGGCGGGGAAGACCACGGCGTCGATGAAGTCACCGAGGAAACGCCGGTCGACGGACCGGTCCTCGATGAGCGGGAGCGCGATGAACGCCCCGATGAGCATGTGCGGGACGAAGGCCAGGGCCGGACAGCCCGCGGCGATCTCGCCCCGGTCCACCGCCCGCTGGAGCATCGCCTGCAGACCCGTGATCTCCGGGTCGACCAGCAGTTCCCGCAGCGCCTTGTGGAGCTCCGGGCTCTCGTGGACCGCATGGGTCAGACCCCGCATCAGCGCGGTGTCCTTCGCCATCTGGGCGTCGTCGGAGTTCTCGACCATGACGGCGAAGTCCCCGCGGATGCTGCCCGTGTCGATCTCCCGGAGGGAGACCGGCTGGGTGCAGCGCAGGGCCCGGGCGACCAGCTCGGGCTTGCTCCCCCACTGGCGGTAGAGGGTGGCCTTGCTGGACTTCGTACGGGCGGCGACCGCGTCCATGGTCAGCGCCTCGTAGCCGACCTCGCGCAGGAGGTCGAGGACCGCCCCGTGGAGTTCGGCTTCCCGCTCGGGGGTGATCCGGCTGCGGCGCGACATGACCTCTTCGACCATCTCGGCGTCTCCTCCCGACCTTGCCCATCCGAACGAAACCGTTTCGTACTCGTAGGACGATACTCCCCGGAGCCAACGAAACGAAACCGTTCCGTTTCGTTTCGGCAGTGGTGTCGGTCACTCCGTAGGGGCGTCGCGACACGCGCATGGATCACCTGTACGAGTTGCCAGCCCCCCTCCCCGCGGAAAGCATTGGGGGGTGAGTCACGACGCGGCGTACCTCCGGTTCCCCCACCTCCACGACGACCTGCTCTGCTTCGCCACCGAGGACGACCTCTGGGTGGCCCCCCTGGTGCCGCCCGGAGAACCCGCGGGCCGGGCCTGGCGGATCACCGTCGACCGGACCCGGGTGGGCCACCCCCGGTTCTCCCCCGACGGCAAGCACATCGCCTTCACCACCTGGCGCAGCCTGGACCCCGAGATCCACCTCGCCCCCGTCGAGGGCGGCCCGGCCCGACGGCTCAGCTACTGGGGCTCCACCGACACCCGGGTCTGCGGCTGGACCCCGCCCGACAAGGACGGCCGCAGCGACATCCTGGCCGTCTCCTCCCACGCCCAGCCCTTCTCCTACTACTCCTGGGCCTACAGCCTGCCCACCGACGGCAGCCCCGGCGGCCGGCTCCCCTGGGGGCCCGTCTCCGACATCGCGGTCCATGACGAAGACGGCGGCGAGCGGCGCACCCTGCTGCTGACCGGCAAGCCCCCGCACGAGCCGGCCGCCTGGAAGCGCTACCGCGGCGGTGCCACCGGACGGCTGTGGCTGCACGGCGAGCGGCTGCTGGAGGGCATCGAGGGACACCTGGACGCCCCGATGTTCGTGGCCGGCCGGATCGCCTTCCTCTCCGACCACGAGGGCATCGGCAACCTCTACTCCTGCCTGCCCGACGGCACCGACCTGCGCCGGCACAGCGACCACGAGCAGTTCTACGCACGGCACGCCTCCAGCGACGGCTCCCGGATCGTCTACCAGTGCGCCGGCGACCTGTGGATCGTCGAATCCCTGGCCCCGGACGCCTCCCCGCGCAAGCTGGAGGTCCGCCTCGGCGGCCCCCGCGCGGGCCGGCGCACCTACCAGGTCCCGGCCGCCAGCCACGTCGACTCGCTCTCCGTGGACGCCACCGGGCGGGCCAGCGCCGTCGTCGTCCGCGGCAGCCTGTACTGGCTCACGCACCGCGACGGGCCCGCCCGCACCATCGCCGACACCCCGGGCGTACGGGTCCGGCTGCCCGAGATGCTGGGCAGCGGCGGGCAGGTGGCGTACGTGACGGACGCCGAGGGCGAGGACGCCATCGAGATCGCCTACCTGCCCCGGGCCTCCGGGGACCGCGAGCCGCGCCGGCTGGCCTCGGGCGAGCTGGGCCGCGTACTGGAGCTACTGTCCGATCCGGACGGGGAGCGGCTCGCCATCGCCTCCAACGACGGGCGGCTGCTGCTCATCGACGCCACCGAGGAGTCCAACGGGGAGGCCAGCGAGCTGATCCGCTCCGACAACGGGCCCGTCACCGACCTCGCCTTCTCCCCCGACGGCTGCTGGCTGACCTGGTCGCACCCGGGCGTCGGGCGCTCCCTGCGCCAGATCAAGATGGCCCGGATCACGGGACCGGGCGCGCGCACGATCGTGGACGTGACCAACGGCCGCTTCGACGACGAGAACCCGGTCTTCACCCGGGACGGCCGCTACCTCGCCTTCCTGTCCTGGCGCGGTTTCGACCCGGTCTACGACGTGCACACCGGCGACCTGTCCTTCCCGCTGGGCTGCCGCCCGTACCTGGTGCCGCTCTCCTCGGCGACCCCCTCGCCCTTCGCGTTCACCCCCGACGGCCGCCCGGCGGCGGGCGGACTCGACCCGGCCGAGGGCGATTCGGGCGACGGCACGGTCACCGTGGAGGTGGAGGGGCTGGAGAGCCGGGTGACCCCGTTCCCGGTGACGGCGTCCAAGTACTCGGCCCTGTACCCGGTGAGCGGCGGCGGGCTGGTGTGGCTGCGCTGGCCGATCTCCGGCGCGCTCGGCGAGACCTTCGCCAACCCGGCCGACACCAGCGGCAAACCCACGCTGGAGCACTTCGACCTCACGAAGGCCCGTAAGACGGAACTGGCCTCCGGGCTGGACTGGTTCGCGGTCAGCGGGGACGGCACCCGGCTCGTCGTCAACGACGACGGGGACCTGCGGGCGGTCCCGGCCACCGAGTCCGGCGACAACGACTCCACCGTCTACCTGGACCTGCGGCGCATCCTGCACGAGGTGGATCCGGCGGCCGAATGGCGCCAGGCCTTCGAGGAGGCCGGGCGGCTCATCCGCGCGTACTTCTGGGAGCCGCAGATGTGCGGGATCGACTGGGACGGGGTGCTGCGCCAGTACCGCTCCCTCGTCGAACGGGTCGCCTCCCCGGACGAGTTCGCCGACCTGATGCGCGAGGTCCTCGGCGAGCTCGGCACCTCGCACGCCTACGTCTCCCCCGCACGCCGCAACGAAGGGCCGCCGCACTACCAGCGGGCCATCGGCCTGCTCGGCGTCAACCTCGTCCCCCGCGACGGGACCTGGGTCCTCGCCCGGATCCTGCCCGGCGAGTCCTCCGACTCCAAGGCCCGCTCCCCGCTCGCGGGCACCGGCATCCGGGAGGGCGCCGTCCTCACCCACGTCGACGGCCGCCCCGTGGACCCGGTGGCCGGCCCGTACCCGCTGCTGTCGGCGGCGGGCGGCACCACCGTCGAGCTCACCTTCGAGCCCGCCGAGGGGCAGGGCCGCTCGCGCCGGGTCGCGATCGTGCCGTTGATCGACGAGCGGCCGCTGCGCTACCAGGACTGGGTGGCCAAGCGCCGCGCGGTCGTCCGCAAGGTCAGCGAGGGCAAGTGCGGCTACCTGCACATCCCCGACATGGGCGGCTCCGGCTGGGCGCAGTTCAACCGCGACCTGCGGGCCGAGATGTCCAAGCCGGCCCTGATCGTGGACGTACGGGGCAACGCGGGCGGGCACATCAGCGAGCTGGTGGTGGAGAAGCTGACCCGCTCCATCCTCGGCTGGGACCTGACCCGCAACGCGCAGCCCGTCTCCTACGCCTCCAACGCGCCCCGGGGCCCGATCGTGGCGCTGGCCGACGAGGCGACCTCCTCCGACGGGGACATGATCACCGCGGCCTTCAAGCTGCTGGGGCTCGGCCCGGTCGTCGGCCAGCGCACCTGGGGCGGGGTGGTCGGCATGACCGGCCGGCACACCCTCGGGGACGGCACGGTGATCACGGTGCCGATGAACGCGGCGTGGTTCCCCGAGTACGGCTGGTCGGTGGAGAACCAGGGCGTGGAGCCGGACCTGCCGATCCTGCGCACCCCGCTCGACTGGGCGGAGGGACGCCACGCGCAGCTGGACGACGCCGTGCACCTGGCGCTGGAGCTGCTGGAACAGGACCCGGCGGCGGTACCGCCCGGCTACACGGACGTACCGGACCGGCGGCGGCCGAAGCTGCCGCCCCGCGGGTGATCGCCGCCGCGCGGGTGATCCCGTAGGGCATGCGGAAGGGGCGCGACCCGGGAACGGCGGGTCGCGCCCCTTCTATTCGCTGAGCGTTACTTGTCGAAGTTCTCGTCGAACGCGTCGCGGGCCTTGTCCTTGACCTGGTCGGCAGCCTGCGAAGCCCGCTCGGACGCCTCGTCCTGCCGGCCGGCCGCCGCGGCCTTCGCCTTCTCCGCGAGCTGGTTCGCCTTGTCCTGGAACTGGTCCTTGATGCCCATGCTTCTTCACTCCTAGAGGGGTGTTCGGGGATGGGGCCTCGACCAGGCTTTCATAATTGGACATTCCTCGCATTACGATCAGCGGCGGCCGGCGCGCTCCTGCTCGTCCGCCGCCCCGCCGGCCCCGACAAGCCCCTTGGAAACACTGGCCAGTCGGGGTTCGAACCGCTTCATCTCGCGCTGTCCGACTGTCGAGATGATCCCCGGCAGGTAGCCGCGGACCCCCTGCATGCCGCGGAGCCACCACTGCGCGTACACGTGCGCGGAGCGCCGCTCGATGCCCGCCACGATCCGGTCGACGGCCGGCCCCAGCGGGTAGGTCTGGTTCGAGGGCCAGGGCAGCCGCTGGCGCAGCTCGCGCATGACCTCGTCCCGGTCGGCTCCGCGCACCATGTCGGTGTCGGTCCAGGACAGGTAGCCGACGCCGACCTTGACCCCCTTGTAGCCGACCTCGGCGCGCAGGCAGTGGGCGAAGGCCTCGACGCCCGACTTGGAGGCGCAGTACGCGGTCATCATGGGCGCCGGGGTGATCGCGGCGAGCGAGGCGATCTGGAGGAAGTAGCCGCGGCTCTCCATCAGCACGGGCAGGAAGGCGCGGGCGGTGACGGCGCCGCCGATGAGGTTGACCTCGATGACCCGGCGCCAGGCGTCCGGGTCGGAGTCGACGAACGGACCGCCGGAGGCCACGCCCGCGTTGGCGACGACGATGTCCACCTTGCCGAAGCGCTGCTTGACCTCCTGCGCGACCCGGGCCATGGCCTCGTGGTCGGTGACGTCGGCGTACCAGTGGTCGCTCTCGGTGTGCAGCCGCTCGGAGACCTCCTTGAGGGCCTCCGGCTCCAGGCCGACGAGGGCCACCTTCGCACCGCGCGCCGACAGCTTGCGGGCCAGCAGCTCGCCGACTCCGCGCGCCGCGCCGGTGACGACGGCGACCTGGCCTTCCAGACTCCTGCGAGCACTCACGGCGTCTTCTCCTTCTGCGGGGTGGGCAGGTACAGGGCGGCCAGCTCGCGCACGGCCTCGGTGACGGCTTCCGGCGCCTCGATCGGGGTCATGTGCCCCATCCCGGTCAGCTCGGTCAGCCCCACGCAGTTCGGCAGCGCGGCCGCCAGCCCCCGGGCGTGCACGATCGGCGTCAGCCGGTCGCTCTTGCCGCCGATGACGGCGGTGGGCACGGTCAGCGCGGCCAGGTTCGCGTCGAGGTCCAGCCCGGCCAGCACCCCGGACCAGGCGTGGCGCACCTTGGTCGGGCAGGCGTGCACGATGCGGGCGCAGGCCTCGACCCTCTCGGGCGCCGAGCCGGGGCCCATGGTGGCGTACTTCAGCACCTTCCTGGCCACCGGGCTGACGGGCCCGAGCGGCGCCCGGGATCCCAGGACCGCCCCGGTGATACGGGTCCTCGCGCGGCCGGGCCGCAGCGGCAGGACCAGCGACTCCGCGACGAGGCGGCCGCTGCCGGTGCTGCACAGCAGCGCGGCCGCGGCGTGTTCGGCGAACTCCGGCCGGCCGGCGGCCGCCATGACGGTCATCCCGCCCATGGAGTGGCCCGCGACGACGGCCTTCTCGCCGGGCGCGAGGGTGGCCCCCAGGACGGCGACCAGGTCGTCGGCGAGGGCGTCGGTGCTGTACCGCGAGGCGGCGGGGCTGCGCCCGTGGCCGCGCTGGTCGTAGGCGATGACCCGGTGGCCGACCGCCAGGGCCCGTATCTGCGCGGCCCAGAAGGCGGTGGAACAGGTCCAGCCGTGCGCGAGCACGACGGCCGGAGCCCCGTCCTCCCCGTGCACCTCCACGTGCAGGCGCGACCCGTCGGCGGAGGTGGCGACCAGCTCGCGACGCGGGACGGGCGGGGCATAGGGCCCGGCGGTCACATGCGTCAGCCGGCTCACGCGACACCGTCCTCGGTCGCCGCCTTCGCGGTCGCCGCCTTCGCGGGGGCCGATCCGGCCCCGCCAAATCCAGCCTCGCCGGCGGCAAATCCAGCCCCGCCGGCGTTTGAGGCGCGGGGGCCCGGGGGCAGCGCCCCCGGCAACGGCGCCGCACCCGAACCGGCGGCACCCACCGGAACCCGTTCGCGCTCCCGATGGCGTACGACCTCGTACTCGCCCAGGTCCACGCCCAGGGTCTCCTTACGGAACTCCCCCGTGGTCCCCGGCCAGACAGTCGTGTTGCGCCCCTGCGCGTCCAGGTACCAGCTGGTGCAGCCGCCGGTGTTCCACACCGTCCGCTCCATCCGCACCTGCACCTGCCGGTTCCACGCGTTCACGGCCGACGGCCTGGCGGCGAGCGCGACCCGCCCTCCCAGCACGTTCAGCTGCCGCAGGTAGTCGGCCATGTAGTTCAGCTGCGACTCGATCATCAGGATCATCGAGCTGTTCCCGAGCCCGGTGTTCGGGCCGATGATCGTCATCCAGTTCGGGAAGCCCGCCGCGGTGGCCCCGCGCAGCGACTGCATGCCGTCCTTCCACGCCTCCGCGAGGGTCTTGCCCTCCGCGCCCACCACCCGGTCGGCGATCGGCATGTCGGTGACGTGGAAGCCGGTGCCGAAGACGATCGCGTCGACCTCGGTCTCGGTCCCGTCGGCGGCGACCAGCACCGAGCCCCGGATCTCCTTCAGCCCGGAGGCGACCAGGTCCACGTTGGGCCGGGCGAGCGCCGGGTAGTACTCGCTGGAGAGCAGGATCCGCTTGCAGCCGATCCGGTACGAGGGCGTCAGCTTGGCCCGCAGCTCCGGGTCCTTGATCGAGCGCGCCATGTTGGCCTTGGCCAGGGACTCGATCAGCCCGAGCTGGTTCGGCCGCTTGGTGAAGGCGCTGACCTGGAGCTCGCGGATCCCCCACAGCAGTCCGCGGCGTGCGGCCCGGGTGAAGGGCAGCTGGCGGTGGAGCCAGCGCTCGACGGAGCTGATGGCGCGGTCGGTGCGGGGCATCACCCACGGCGGGGTGCGTTGGAAGAGGGTGAGCCGCTCCACGTCGGGGGCGATGGCGGGGACGATCTGGATGGCGGAGGCGCCCGTACCGATCATGGCGACGCGCTTGCCGCGCAGGTCGTAGTCGTGGTCCCAGCGGGCGGAGTGGAAGACCTTGCCGGGGAAGCCGGCGAGCCCGGGGATCTCCGGCATCTTCGGGTCGGACAGCGGCCCGGTGGCGGAGACGACCACATCGGCGGTGAACTCCCCGCCCGAGGTCTCGATGTCCCAGCGCATCTCGTCGGCGTCCCAGCGCATCATCCGGACCTCGTGGTTCAGGCGGATGTGGCGGCGCAGTCCGAAGGTGTCGGCCACGTGCTCCAGGTACTCGCGGATGGCGGGCTGCCCGGAGAAGGTCCGCGGCCAGTCGGGGTTGGGCGCGAAGGAGAAGGAGTAGAGGTGGGAGGGCACGTCGCAGGCGCACCCGGGGTAGCTGTTGTCGCGCCAGGTGCCGCCGACCGAGTCGGCGCGCTCCAGTACGACGAAATCGGTGATCCCCTCCCGCCGAAGCCGTACCGCGGCGCCCAGCCCGCCGAACCCGGAGCCGATCACCGCCACTCGTACGTGCTCGCGCCCGTCCATGCCACCGCCCATGCCCGCCGCCTTCGGATACCAACGCTGCCAGCAATCACTGGCACAATCGGGAGAGTAGAGCAGCCCCGTACTCATGGGTAGGGGTCGCGCCAGGAAAGTTACTGCGGGTACGCCCTAGGCTGCGCACGTGCCGGACAACGCGACGCAGAACGAAGCGCAAACCACGGAAGCAAGGAACACAGTGCGCGAATACCGCACGGAGGAGCTGGCCGAGGCCGCCGGCATACCCGTACGCACCCTGCGCTTCTACCGCGAGCGCAAGCTCCTGCCGCCGCCCCGCCGCGAGGGCCGCCTCGCCTGGTACGACGACCACCACCTGGCCCGGCTGCGCACCATCGCCGCCCTGCTGGAGCGCGGCCACACCCTCGGCGGCATAGCCGAGCTGACCGTCGCCTTCGAGAACGGCCGCGACGTCGGCCAGCTCGGCGAGCTGCTCGGCATCGGCTGGTCGGAGGAGACCCCGGTCCGGCTCTCGCCCGAGACCCTCGCCGACTACTTCGAGGGCGAGGTCACCCCGGAGAACCTGGCGGCCGCGCTCGACCTGGGCTACCTGGCCGCCGACGGCGAGGAGATCGTCCACGTCAGCCGCCGGCTGCTGGACGTCTCCTCGGCGCTGGTCCGCGAGGGCGTACCGCTGTCCGCCGTCCTGGAGACGGGCCGCCGGGTGCGCGAGCACGCGGACGCGATGGCGGCCCTGTTCACCGAGCTCATCTCCACGCACATCTCCGAGGAGGCGGTCGCGCGCCTGCGCCCCCTGGCGAAGAGCGTGGTCGAGGCCGAGCTCACGATGGCGATGGACCGCCTGCGCCCGCCGTCACCGGCCCGCGCCCAGGCTCCCGGCCCGGCTTCCGGCCCGGCTTCCGCCCAGCCTTCCGCTCCGGCTCAGGAACCGAGCTCGTAGGCCACGGTCACGGGCGCGTGGTCGGACCAGCGCTCGGGGTGCGTCTCGGCCCGCTCCACGAAGGCCTTCACGGCCTTGGCCGCCAGCCCCGGCGTCGCCACGTGGAGGTCGATCCGCCAGCCGGCGTCGTTGTCGAAGGCCCGCCCGCGGTAGGACCACCAGGAGTACGGCCCCTCGGTGTCGGGGTGCAGGCTGCGCACGACGTCCACGTACCCCGCGGAGTCGTACACCTCGCCGAGCCACTCGCGCTCCTCGGGCAGGAAGCCGGCGTTCTTCCGGTTGGTCTTCCAGTTCTTCAGGTCGGCTTCCTGGTGGCAGATGTTCCAGTCACCGCAGACGACGACCTCGCGGCCGTCCGCGGCGGCCCGCACCTTGAGCTCCCGCAGGTAGGCGAGGAATTCGCCCATGAACCGGTACTTCTCGTCCTGCTTCTCGGTCCCGGCCTCCCCGGAGGGCAGGTAGAGGCTGGCCACGGTCACACCGGGCAGGTCGATCTCCAGGTAGCGCCCACTCGTGTCGAATTCCTCGCTCCCGAATCCGACCTGCACCCGCTCGGGCTCGCGGCGCGTGTACAGCGCGACCCCGGCCCGGCCCTTGGCGGCAGCCGGGGCGAACACGGTGTGCCACCCCTCGGGCGCCCGCACCTCCTCCGGAATCTGCCCTTCCTCGGCCCGCACTTCCTGCAGGCACACGACGTCGGCGTCGGACCCGGCGAGCCACGGGGAGAACCCCTTCTTGGCGGCGGCGCGGATTCCGTTCACATTCACAGAGGTCACGATGAGCATCCCTGCACCATAGCGGGAGCGTTCCGTACGATGTTCGAATGTCTCAGGGGATCCAGCTCCGCGCGGTGTCGTACGACCACCCGGACGCGGTCAAGCTCAACGACCAAGTGCAGGTCGAATACCAGGCGCGCTACGACGGCGAGGGCGATGTCACATTCCTCGACCCGGCGATGTTCACTCCACCGAGGGGTCTCTACCTCCTCGCCTACGACGCCGACGGCACGCCCATGGCCAGTGGCGGCTGGCGCAGCCAGGACGCGAACGACGAGGGCTACGCGGACGGCGACGCCGAACTCAAGCGCATGTACGTGGTCCCGGAGGCCCGCGGCCTCGGCCTGGCCCGCCGCATCCTCGCCGAGCTCGAAGCGGACGCCCGCGCGGCCGGCCGGATCCGGATGGCCCTGGAAACGGGCGACCAGCAGCCGGAGGCCATCGCCCTCTACCTCTCCTCGGGCTACTCCCTGTCGGAGAAGTTCGGCCACTACCGCTTCTACGAATCCAGCCGCTGCATGACGAAGCCGCTGAACCCGGCCCCGACGTCCCGGTGATGGCCTGGGAGCGGTTCTGGCAGCTCGTCGACGGGCTCGGCCGTGAGGCCGGCACCGAGACCTGTCACGGCCTCGAAGAGGCCTGTACGCACCTGACCGGGATCCTCTCGCGCGAACCCGTGGATCAGATCATCGGCTTCGGCGAGCGCCTCGCGGAAGCCCTCTACCGGCTGGACCGGGCGGACTTCGGCACTCTGCCCGTCCTCGGCATGGAGCAGCCCGACGGCTCGCCGTTCCCGCAGTCGGACGACGGCTTCCTGTACGCGCGGGCTGCCGTCGTAGCCGCCGGCCGCCGGACGTACGAGAGCGTCTTCGGCCACCCGGAGCTCTTCGCACCGTTCACCGCACGCCACTGCGAGCAACTGCTCTACGTCCACGAGGAGGCGTTCGAGCAGGCGACCGGGGAGGAGTGGGAGCACCTCACCCGCTACGACTACGAGTCCTGCTCCAACAAGGACGGTTGGCCCGACCTCCGCGACTGAGCACCGGACGCTCCGGGAGCGCCTGCGGGCGCCTCCCGGAAACCCGGCGCACCCCGCACGCTCCGGAAACGCAGAAGATCCCGCCCGGTCTTGCGACCGGACGGGATCTCATGACGTTCCTGAGAGCTACTCAAGAACTGTCGTTTGTGGACCTGTGGGGATTTGAACCCCAGACCCCCTCGATGCGAACGAGGTGCGCTACCAGACTGCGCCACAGGCCCTTGCGACGTGTGAAACATTAGCATCCCCTCGCGGGTGCTCCAAAACCGGTTTCGGGGAGCGTCCGCGCAGGTCATCGATCATTCGTTCGCGGCGCGCGGGCGCTCGTCGCCCTCGTACTGGTCGAACAGCGGCGTGCGCGCCGCGTCGCGGGTGCGCGGGCGGGACTGCTGCGGGGCCGCGGGCTGGGCGCGCAGGCGGGGTTCCGTCGGCTCGGCCGTGCTGGAGCGGGTCGCGCTCCAGGGGTCCGGGGTCGCGGGGCCGCCGGTGGCGCGGGGGGCGACCGGGGCCGTCACGTACGTCGGCAGCGGGACCGGTACGGGCTCCCAGCTGTCACCGCGGGCCGGGCCGCGCTCGCGTTCGCGCTGCTGGTCCACCCATTCGGCGTGGTCCGTCTGCTCGACCAGGGCGCGCCGGCCGGCCTCCTGCGGGGAGACGGGTGGCGCGGGGTCCGGGTCGGAGCCCGCCGCTGCTTCGGGCTCCCGGCGGCGGGGCCGGTTCTCGCGGAGCCGGCGGGCGGCCGCTTCGGCGCGACGCCGGTCCATGGTGAACTCGTAGCGCCTGCGCTCCTGGACCCGCAGGTGCACGATGTACGTGCTCAGCAGCAGGGCGGGGACGGCGGGGGCCCACAGGTACTGGAGTCCGCCGACGGCGGCGACGACCGCGCCGAGGGTGAAGATCAGGAAGAGCAGCGCCGTGGTGCGCCGGCGGCGGGCCAGGACGACGAGCCGCTGCTCGCGGCGGGCCCGCTCCGCACGGTCGGCCCGCTCGGAGGCGGCCGATCTCGGCTCGGCGCGGGTCGGCGGGGGCACGACGACGGCCCGGACGTCGTCGACGTCCACGGAATTCACCGTTTCCGTCACTGCGTCCGGGTCCGCGGGGGGCTGGGGTCCCGCCTCCTCGTCACCGCGCTCACGCAGTCCCTTGGCGTAACGGCGCTCCATTCCCGCCCGGCCGGAAAGCAGCCGGATGGCGGTGGAGAAGCGTTCCGTCGGACGGGCTTCGTTCAGCTCGTCCTGCCTCCGGAGCCACATGGGCACCAAGTAGGCGGCCCAGGCCCCGACAATGACTGCGTAGATGAGGCCGCTGCTGCTCACACCCCACACCGTAGAGGGGTACGGCCGGGGGAATCCGCCAATTGGGACGGCGTGTCGCACGATCTCGCTGATATCACGGACTTTTTTTGTGATTCTTCGGATCAGGTTATGGGCGAATCGGTCGCCGAGCGAAAGAATTCGAACAAATATCGGATTCCCATTAAGCGTGCGGATGCCGTTCCCGGTGCCAGCGGTGCAGCAGCCCCTCCCGCACCT
This sequence comes from Streptomyces sp. NBC_00454, assembly GCF_041434015.1. Lineage (GTDB taxonomy): Bacteria > Actinomycetota > Actinomycetes > Streptomycetales > Streptomycetaceae > Streptomyces. Next base: position 3,132,913 of record NZ_CP107907.1, read on the forward strand.
CCTCCACCGTCAGCGCGTAGACGAGGTGGTCCCGCCACGCGCCGTCGATGTGCAGATAGCGCGGCCGCAGCCCCTCCTCGCGGAAACCGAGCTTCTCCACCACCCGCCGGCTCGGACCGTTCTCCGGCCGGATGCAGACCTCGATCCGGTGCAGCCCGACCTTCGCGAAACAGTGGTCCACCGCGAGCGCGACCGCCGTGGGCATCACCCCGCGGCCCGCCACCTCGCGGTCCACCCAGTAGCCCACGTGGCCCGCGCACATCGAGCCCCAGGTGATCCCGGCGACCGTCAGCTGGCCCACCAGGCGCCCCTGGTACTCGATGACGAAGGGCAGCATGCGCCCCGCGTTCGCCTCCGCCCGCAGATGGCGGACCATCTGGCGGTACGTCGGCCGCTGGATCACCGGCCCCCAGGGCGCGGGCGGCGGAATCGTGGCCTCCCACGGGCGCAGCCAGTCGCGGTTGCGCCGGTTGACCTCGCGCCAGGCGGCCTGGTCCCGCAGCTTTATCGGCCGGAGCGTGACATCGCCGTCCGCCAGCACCACCGGCCAGGAGGGGCCGTTCAGCTCGTGCTCCCCGAGGGTCTTCCGGGAGGCGACTGGTGGTCGCCGCCCCGGATCTGGTCGACGGCGTGCAGCAGCACCCGCGACAGCACCGCGATCCCGTCGCGGACCCCGCCGGTGGAACCCGGCAGGTTCACGATCAGGGTGCGGCCGGCCACGCCCGCCAGGCCCCGCGACAGCGCCGCGGTCGGCACCTTCGCCAGCGACTCGGCGCGAACGGCCTGCGGGATGCCCGGGATCTCGTAGTCCAGCACCCGGGCGGTGGCGTCCGGGGTCCGGTCGGTCGGCGAGATGCCGGTTCCGCCGGTGGTGAGGATGACGTCGTACCCGGCGGCCACGCCCTCGCGCAGGGCCGCCTCGACGGGATCCCCGTCGGGGACCACACGCGGGCCGTCCACGGCGAAGCCGAGCGAGCGCAGCCCCTCGGCGAGCACCGGGCCGCCCCGGTCCTCGTACACGCCCGCGGACGCCCGGTTCGAGGCGGTGACCACGAGCGCGCGCAGCACGGGCCCCGCGGCCGGAGCCGCCGGAGCCGCTACGGACTCCGACACCGGCCCGTGGCTGTGGCTGTGGACCTCGCCGCCGCGCGGGGGGTTCACGAGCGCGCCCAGTCGCCGGACTTGCCGCCCGTCTTCTCCTCGACACGCACGTCCGTGATGACCGCGCCCTTGTCGACGGCCTTCACCATGTCGATGACGGTGAGCCCGGCGACGGCGACCGCGGTCAGCGCCTCCATCTCGACGCCCGTCCGGTCCGCCGTCTTGACGGTCGCGAGGATCTCGACGGCGTCGTCGGCGACCGTCAGGTCCACCTTCACGCCGGAGACCGCCAGCGGGTGGCACAACGGGATCAGATCGGGGGTCCTCTTCGCGCCCATGATCCCGGCGATCCGCGCGGTGGCGAGGGCGTCGCCCTTGGGTACGCCCTCACCGCGCAGCAGCTCGATCACCCGCGGGGAGACGAGCACGCGTCCGCTGGCCCGCGCCGTCCGCGTCGTGACGGCCTTCTCCGAGACGTCCACCATCCGGGCCGCGCCGGCCTCGTCGATGTGCGTCAGCTTGGTGCCACCGGCGCCGCCGGCGCCGCTCTGCTCAGGGGGTCCGGGGGTTTCCCCCCGGGAGATCGCTGCCATAAGTGCGTGCCGCTCCCGTCCGGGCCCCACAAGGGCCTGTGTGGTGCAACACGCTACCCGCATCCGCCGGACCTCAGCCGAGCAGGACCACTTCGAGCTCGGCCCCGGGCTCCACCGAAGTGACGTCCTCCGGTACGACCATCAGGGAGTCGGCGTGTGCCAGCGCGGCGATCAGGTGCGAGCCCGATCCGCCGACCGGGCTGACCGTGCCGCTCGCCGCGTCGTACTTGCCGCGCAGGAACTGCCGGCGGCCGGACGGGGAGCCGAGCGCCTTGTCGGCCTTCAGGACCGCGCGCACGCTGGGCCGGCTGACCTCGGAGGCGGGCAGGCCCATCAGGGCGCGGATCGCGGGGCGCACGAACAGCTCGAAGGAGACGTACGAGGACACCGGGTTGCCGGGCAGGGCCAGCAGGGGGGTGTGGTCGGGGCCGATGGTGCCGAAGCCCTGGGGCTTGCCGGGCTGCATGGCGAGCTTGCGGAAGTCGATTCCGGCGCCGTCCACCCCCTCCTCGCCGGTGGAGACGGCCGTGAGGGCCTCCTTGACCACGTCGTACGCGCCGACACTGACCCCGCCCGTGGTGACCAGGAGGTCGGCCCGGATGAGCTGGTCCTCGATCGTGGAGCGCAGGGTCTCGGCGTCGTCGGCGACGGCGCCGACGCGGTAGGCGATGGCACCGGCGTCCCGCGCGGCGGCAGCCAGCGCGAAGCTGTTGGAGTCGTAGATCGTGCCGGCCGTCAGCGCCTCGCCGGGCTGGACCAGCTCGCTGCCGGTGGACATCACGACGACGCGCGGGCGCGGCCGCACCCGTACGGTGCCGCGTCCGATGGCCGCCAGCAGGGCGATCTGCGGCGGGCCGAGCACGGTGCCCGCGGCGAGCGCGAGGTCCCCGGCCTGGACGTCGCTCCCGCGCGAGCGGACGTGCGCCCGCGCCTCGGCGGCGCGGTGGACCCGTACCTCGCCGGCGGCGCCCTCGGGCGACTCGCTGGCCGGGGTCATCCCGGAGGCCGCGCCCCCGCCCGTACCGCCGTCGGTCCACTCGACCGGTACGACGGCTTCGGCGCCGGGCGGCAGCGGGGCGCCGGTCATGATGCGGGCGGCCTGGCCGGGGCCGACGGTCGGCAGGTCTCCGCTGCCGGCCGCCACGTCCCCGATGACCGTCAGCACCGCGGGGAACTCCTCGCTCGCGCCCTGGACGTCGGCGGTCCGGACGGCATAGCCGTCCATCGAGCTGTTGTCGAAGGGCGGAAGGGCGACGGGCACGGTGACGTCCTCGACCAGGACACAGCCCTGGGCGTCCAGCAGCTGGAGCTCGATGGGCTCCAGCGGCCGGACGGTGGCGAGGACGTCCGCAAGGTGCTCGTCCACCGACCACAAACGCTGGTGGCCGGTGTCCTGCGGTGCGTCGGGCTTGCTCAAGGTGCTACATCTCCTCCGTGACGTAACGGTGAAGCCAGGTGCGGAACTCCGGGCCCAGGTCCTCGCGCTCGCAGGCGAGTCGGACGATGGCCCGCAGGTAGTCCCCGCGGTCCCCGGTGTCGTAGCGGCGGCCCCTGAAGACCACGCCGTGCACCGGGCCGCCGATGCTCTCGTCGGCGGCCAGCTTCTGCAGGGCGTCGGTCAGCTGGATCTCACCGCCGCGGCCCGGCTCGGTCTCCCGCAGTATGCCGAAGATCGCCGGATTGAGGACGTAGCGTCCGATCACGGCGAAGTTGCTGGGTGCGTCCGCCGCGTCCGGCTTCTCCACGAGACCGGTGACGCGGACCACCCCGTCCTCGTCGGTGGCCTCGACGGCGGCGCAGCCGTAGAGGTGCACCTGGGACGGCTCGACCTCCATCAGCGCGACGACGGTGCCGCCGGTGCGCTGCTGGATCTCCACCATCTGACGCAGCAGCGGGTCGCGCGGATCGATGAGGTCGTCGCCGAGGAGGACGGCGAAGGGCTCGGTGCCGACGTGCGGCTCGGCGCACAGCACGGCGTGGCCGAGACCGCGCGGGTCGCCCTGGCGGACGTAGTGCATGGTGGCCAGGTCGCTGGATTCCTGGACCTTCTTGAGGCGGTCGTCGTCGCCCTTGGCGATGAGCGCGGACTCCAGCTCGTAGTTCCGGTCGAAGTGGTCTTCCAGAGCACGCTTGTTACGCCCTGTGATCATGAGTACGTCGTCCAGGCCGGCCGATACGGCTTCCTCGACCACGTACTGGATCGCCGGCTTGTCCACCACCGGAAGCATTTCCTTCGGCGTCGCCTTGGTCGCGGGGAGGAAGCGAGTGCCGAGTCCCGCGGCCGGGATGACGGCCTTCTTGATCACGGGGTGCAACTGAGTCATGGTCGAACGATAGTCGTTGAGGGGTTGCGGCAGATGAGATTCAGGTGAACATGATCAGGTATGTACCAAGAGGAAGAGATACGAGCCAGCCGTGGTAGAGAACCAGCCTCCCTCGCCCCCGCCCGCACCGTCGGCCGCCAAATCGGCCCTGCGCCGGGAACTCCTCGCCGCCCGCCGCGCCTTGTCCCCCGACCTCCTGCGTACGTCGGCACGCGCGCTCTCCCGCTCCGCCCGTGAACTGCCCGAACTGGCCGACGCTCACACGGTGGCGGCGTACGTCTCCATCGGAAGCGAACCCGGCACCCGCGAACTGCTCGACGCGCTCCGCACGGCCGGGAAGCGGGTGCTGCTGCCCGTCCTGCTGCCCGGCAACGACCTCGACTGGGCCGTGTACGAGGGCCCCGGGAGCCTGGCCGAGGCCGCACACCCGGGGAAGATGACGCTGCTGGAGCCCGCCGGTCCGCGCCTCGGCCCGGACGCGGTGACCGGCGCCGACGCCGTGCTGCTGCCCGGACTGGCCGTGGACCGGCGCGGGATGCGGCTCGGGCGGGGCGGAGGCTCGTACGACCGGGTGCTGGAGCGGCTGGAGCGTGCCGGGGCGCATCCCGCGCTGGTGGTGCTCCTCTACGACAACGAGGTGGTCGCGCGGGTCCCGGAGGAACCGCACGACCACCCCGTCCGGGCGGTGGCCACCCCGTCGGGGGTGGTCCGCTTCTGAGCTACGGCGTCGCTACGGCGTCAGCTGCAGCGTCTCGACCGTGGCCTTGTCCACGGCTTCCTTGCCGAAGGGCCACTCCAGCAGTTCGCCCTTGGCCCACATGGTCGTCTGGTCCGTGTAGTGGGAGTGGTAGGCGTGCCCCGAGGCGCCCGTCAGGTTGATCCAGCGGGACTTGTCGAGGTCGTTGAGGTTCACGACCATCCGCATCGAGGGCACCCAGGTGACCCCGTACCCGCTGGAGGCGTTCCAGCCGGTCGCGTTGACGGTGGCCTCGCCGCCACCCAGGTTCCACGGACCCCGGTTGAGGAGCCACTGCATGTAGCCGGGGCCCTCGGAGCCGATCGTCTGGTTCTTCAGCATCAGCTGGTGCAGGCGGCCCCAGCTCCAGGTGGACTGGTCCTTGCCGAGCTTGGCGGTCAGCTCCCAGCGGGCGTCCTTCATGGCCCGCGCGAAGAGCTGGTCACGGGTGGTGGTGGCCGCCACGTTGCGGCCGACGGCGGGCGCCTGCCACCACTTGGAGTTCTCGTCCTTGACCAGCCGGCGGACCACCTCGAACCAGCGGTCGCCGCCGTCGGGCTGCGCCGAGTCGGAGCCGCGGGTACCGCACTCGCGGACCATCTTGGCGAGGTCGTCGGCCGGTCCGGTCGTCTGCTCGGGGACGTTCATGCAGCTGCCCTCGACGCGCAGTTCCTTGGGCATCTTGTCGCCGAAGGCCAGCTTGAGGATGTTGCGCCAGACCGCGTTGAAGTAGGCGGCGGCCGCCGAGTCGGGCTCCTGGGTGTAGTTCCAGCCCTCCAGGAGCTTCTGCGCGGAACGGACGTCCGGGTCCGAGACGTTGATCTTGGCCAGCATCGGGGTCAGCAGCGCGGCGATCTCGCTGCTGTTGTCCATCTGCATGGTGCGCATGTCGTCGGTGGAGATCTTGCCGCTGTCCTTGATCTTCGCCTCGATGAGGTCGTTGATCCGCTGGCTGCGGGCGCCGTAGCCCCAGTCGGTGGTCAGCAGGTTCGGGTACTTGCCCGCGCCGGTGCCGGGCTCTGCGACGGCCTGGTTCGCGGTCACGATGAACCCGCGGCCCGGGTTGGAGTCGTAGGGCATCTCTTCCTGCGCGATGAAGCCCTTCCAGCCGTACTTCGAGTCCCAGCCGGGCGCCGGCATCCGGCCGTCGCCCGCACCGCGGACCGGGATGCGGCCGGGGGCCTGGTAGCCGATGTTGCCGGTGGCGCCCTTGTTGTCGGCGTAGATCAGGTTCTGGGACGGGACCTCGAAGTCGCGGGCCGCGGCGCGGAAGCCCGCGAAGTCCTTGGCCCGGTCGAGCTTGAAGACCGCGTCCATCGACTTGCCGGGGTCCAGCGCTGTCCAGCGCAGGGCCACCCCGTAGCCGTTGCCGCGGTCGGGCGCGGAGCTGGCGACGGGGGCGCGGGAGCCGACCGAGGCGATCTCGCTGCTGCGGTCGGAGATCAGCGGGCCGTTGTTGGTGCTGCGGACCGTGATCTTCTTCTCGCCGCCGCCCGCGATCTTGATCACTTCTTCGCGGGTGGTGAAGGGCAGCACCTTGTTGTCGTAGACGTAGCCCTCGGGCCTGACCTGCTCCAGGTAGAGGTCGGTGACGTCGGCGCCGAGGTTCGTCATGCCCCAGGCGATGTCGGCGTTGTGGCCGATGACCACGCCGGGCATGCCGGAGAAGGTGTAGCCGGCCACGTCGTACTGGCAGCCGGCCGAGACCGTGCGGCAGTGCAGGCCCATCTGGTACCAGACCGAGGGGAGCTGCGGCGAGAGGTGCGGATCGTTCGCGAGCAGCGGCTTGCCGGTGGTCGTGTACTTGCCCGAGACGACCCAGGAGTTCGATCCGATGCCGCTGCCGGCCGGGCCGAGGATCGCGGGGATCTGGTCGAGGGTGTCGGCCAGCGCGCTCAGGTGGGTGCGCAGACCCACGGTCGCGCCCTGGGCGGTGGCGTTGCCCGCCAGGCCGGTCGGCTCGGCGGTGGCGTCCGTACCCGTCCGGGCGGAGGCCTGGGAGCCGACGGTGCTGCCCTGTCCGCCGGAGCCCGAGGACCCCGTGGAGGAGCCGGAGCCGCCGGAGCCCGTCGCGGGTGCGTACTTCCCGCCCGCGACGGAGCCGCCCTCGACGATCGGCCGGTTCCGGTCGAAGGGGTACGGCGGGTAGAGGTCGTCGATCTGCGTCGGCGAGAGCTTGCCCGTCATCAGCGCGCGGTCGATCTCGTCCTGCATGTTGCCGCGCAGGTCCCAGGCCATCGCCTTGAGCCAGGCCACCGAGTCGACCGGGGTCCACTGCTCGGGCTGGTAGTCGTCGCTGAGCTTGAGGGCGGCGTGCTCGACGGAGAGGTCCTTGCCGGACTTGCCCTTGAGGTACGCGTTGACCCCGTCGGCGTAGGCCTGGAGGTTCTTCTTCGTGTCGGGCGCGAGCTTGGTGTCGTACTCCTGCTGCGCGATCTGGCGCCAGCCGAGCGTGCGCAGGAAGGCGTCGGTCTCGACCTGGCCGGCGCCGAACATCTCGGAGAGCCGCCCGGAGGTCATGTGGCGGCGTACGTCCATCTCCCAGAACCGGTCCTGCGCGTGCACGAAGCCCTGCGCGCGGAAGAGGTCCTCGTCGGAGTCTGCGTAGAGCTGCGGGATTCCGTGGGCGTCGCGCTTGACGTCCACGGTCCCGGCCAGGCCGGGGACCTTGAGGGAGCCGGTGGTCTGCGGGAACGAGCCCCGGACGCTGTCCAGGGTCCAGTAGCCCCCGTAGCCGAAGCCCGCGAGGAGCCCCAGGACCAGGACGAGCACGATCAGACGGGCGCGTCGTCCCTTCTTCTTGACGGAAGGGGCGGTTTCGTTGGCGGGCATCGCTGTCCTTCGAGGGGCAGGGTGGTCCTGGGAGTGCTGGGAGCAACCATAGGCGCAGGACCGGGTGCGTTGATCCGCCAGGGGTCAAGGTCATGAGGACAGGGCCCCGCCGGCGTTTCACAATGTGGTTGTCGAGTAAAGGGCGCGTCAAAGATTAGGTAAGGTAACGAAGTACTTGCCGTCCGTGCCCGTGCCGGAACGATCCGTCATTCCACCCGACGCGATCGGTAGTCCGCCATCGCCAGGCACGTCGAGGAAAGGGCCGCCCGCTGACTGTCCACACGCTCAACGAGCTACTGCTGGTCTGCTCGCTCGTGCTGCTCGTCGCCGTCGCGGCGGTACGCATCTCTTCACGCAGCGGCCTCCCCAGCCTGCTCATCTACCTCGGCATAGGCATAGCCATAGGCCAGGACGGCATAGGCAACGTCGTATTCGACAACGCCGAGCTGACCCAGGTGATCGGCTACGCCGCACTCGTCGTCATCCTCGCCGAGGGTGGTCTGGGCACCAAGTGGAAAGAGATCAAGCCGGCCCTGCCGGCCGCGATCGTGCTGTCGCTGGTCGGCGTCGCCGTCAGCGTGAGCGTGACCGCGGCGGGCGCGCACTACCTGGTCGGACTCGAATGGCGGCAAGCCCTGCTGATCGGCGCGGTCGTCTCCTCGACCGACGCGGCGGCGGTCTTCTCCGTCCTGCGCAAGGTCCCGCTCCCCTCCCGGGTGACGGGCGTCCTGGAGGCCGAGTCCGGCTTCAACGACGCACCCGTGGTCATCCTGGTCGTGGCCTTCGCCACCGTGGGACCGGTCGACCAGTGGTACGTCCTCATCGGCAAGATCGCCCTGGAGCTGACGATCGGCGCCGCCATCGGCCTGGCCGTGGGCTTCCTGGGCTCGTACGGGCTGCGGCACGTGGCCCTGCCCGCTTCCGGCCTCTACCCGATCGCGGTCATGGCCATCGCCATCACGGCCTACGCGGCCGGCGCGATGGCCCACGGCTCCGGCTTCCTCGCCGTGTACCTGGCGGCGATGGTCCTCGGCAACGCCAAGCTGCCGCACTGGCCGGCCACCCGGGGGTTCGCGGACGGGCTCGGCTGGATCGCCCAGATCGGCATGTTCGTCCTGCTCGGCCTGCTGGTCACCCCGCACGAGCTGGCCGGGGACTTCTGGCCGGCGGTGGTCATCGGGCTGGTGCTGACCATGGTGGCGCGGCCGCTGGAGGTCTTCGTCTCGCTGCTGCCGTTCCGGCTGCCCTGGCAGGAGCAGGCCCTGATGTCATGGGCGGGCCTGCGCGGGGCCGTGCCCATCATCCTGGCGACCATCCCGATGGTGACCGGGATCGAGGGCAGCGAGCGCGTCTTCAACATCGTCTTCGTCCTGGTCGTCGTCTACACCCTGATCCAGGGCCCGACCCTGCCCTGGCTGGCCGGCAAGCTGAAGCTGGGCGACAGCGACGAGACCGCCTCCGACCTGGGGATCGAATCGGCTCCGCTGGAGAAGCTGCGCGGACACCTGCTGTCCTTCGCGATCCCGCCGGCCTCGCGGATGCACGGCGTCGAGGTGAGCGAGCTGCGGCTGCCGCCGGGCGCCTCCGTCACGCTGGTCGTACGGGACGCGAAGAGCTTCGTACCGGCCCCGTCGACGGTGCTGCGGCGCGGGGACGAGCTGCTGGTGGTGGCCACGGATCCGGTCCGGGACGCGGCGGAGGCACGGCTGCGGGCGGTGGCCCGGGGCGGCAAGCTGGCGGGGTGGCTGGGGACCGGCGGGGGGACCGGCAAAGGGACCGGCGGAAGCGGTACCCAGGGTTAGAGCGGCACTCTAATTCGGCCGCCTTCGAGGCCTTATGCCCGTATTCACCCGCTTTAGCCTGGGCTTGAATGCGAAGTTCCAGTTAATCGCAGGTGAAGACACGCCCTGTAGCCCGAATCACAGGGCGCGGAAGCCGATCCGCCTGTACGATTAAGGCACAACACATCGAACCAACTCTGTCTGACGCAGAGCTGGCGCGACCGCAAAGCGGCCGTGGCTCCCTCCCGCAGTGGGTGCCCAGGTATCACTCGGTTCGGCGCAAGAGGACAGCTCTCGGGGCTCCCACATGTACGGGTGCGATCGCTCAAAAAGCGGCGCATCGTCCGCAGACGGGGAGTTCTACCAGGCAGCGGAAAGGCCAGGCCGTGACATCCGCGGTCACGACCGAAAAGTCCGCCAAGTCCACCCGACCCGGCTACGGGCAGCTCCTGCGCACGCCCGGCGCCCTCGGCTTCGTTCTCCCGGGATTCGCCGCGCGTCTCCCCTTCGGCATGCTGACGATCAGCATCCTGCTGCTCGTCCAGCACACCACCGGCTCCTACGGCAGCGCCGGCATCGTCGCCGCCGTCACCGGTATCTCCATGGCGCTCTTCGCTCCCGTCATGGGCAAGCTCATCGACCGCCACGGCCAGAGCGCCGTGCTGGTCCCGGTGGCCCTCACGCACGCCGCCGCAGTCAGCTCCCTGGCGGCGTTCGCGCTGCTGGGTGCGCCCGTCTGGGCGCTCGCACTGGCGGCCGTCCCCGCCGGTGCATCCGTTCCGCAGGTCGGGCCCATGGTCCGGTCCCGCTGGGCGGCCAAGCTCGAGGGCTCCCCGCTGCTGCCCACGGCCGCCGCGTTCGAGTCCGTCACCGACGAGTTCACCTTCGTCGTCGGCCCGGTGCTCGCCACCGCACTGTGCACCGGCATCAACCCGGCCGCCGGCCTGGTCACCGAGGCCGCGCTGACCCTGATCGGCGGCCTGCTCTTCGCCGCCCAGCGCGCCACGCAGCCCAAGCCCGTCGCCCGCCCGGCGCACGGCGAGAAGCACGCCTCGGCCCTCTCGTTCCACGGCCTGCGCGTCCTGATCGTCGCCTTCATCGGCATCGGCGCCGTCTTCGGCGGCATGCAGGTCTCGCTGGCCGCCTTCTCCGAGGAGATCGGCAACCCCGGCGCCAACGGTCTGCTCTACGGCGTCTTCGCCGCGGGCAACATGATCGCCGGCATCGCCTGCGGTGCGATCTCCTGGAAGATCGGCCCGCGCCGCCGCCTGATCCTCGGCTACATCGGCCTCACCGCGGCCGCCTCGGTCCTGTGGGCCGCCCACTCGATGATCCTGCTCGGCGCGCTCGGCCTGGTCGTCGGTCTGTGCATCGCCCCCGCGCTGATCACCGGCTACACCATGATCGAGCAGCTGATCCCGGCCACCTCGCGCACCGAGGCCTTCACCTGGCTCACCGGAGCGGTCGCCTTCGGGCAGGCCGGCGCCGTGACCCTGGCCGGGCGCCTGACGGACGCCCACGGGTCCTCGTACGGCTTCCTCGTGCCGCTCGTGGCCACCGCGCTCGCGCTGACCATCCTGTTGACGCTGCGTGCGAAGCTGGCTCCGAAGGCCCCGAGCCGGATCGTCAGCTCGTCCAAGCCGGCCACCTCGAAGGCACCCTCCGCGGGTGTGAACGAGCGTGGTCTGGGTCACCGCGTGCCGGTGACGGTGGACTGATCCGCCGGAATACGTCACCATGGAGCGTCGTTAGCACTCATTGAGTCAGAGTGCCAGGAGGAAATTCGTGCCGACCTACCAGTACCAGTGCACCGAGTGCGGTGAGGGCCTTGAGGCCGTGCAGAAGTTCACCGATGACGCACTGACCGTGTGCCCGAGCTGTGACGGACGCCTGAAGAAGGTGTTCTCCGCGGTCGGCATCGTCTTCAAGGGATCCGGTTTCTACCGGAACGACAGCCGCGGCGCCTCGTCGAGCAGCACCCCTGCCTCGAAGCCCGCGTCGACGCCGGCCGCCACCCCGGCCGCGTCTTCGTCGTCCTCTTCGTCGACGTCGTCCTCGTCCTCTTCGTCGAGCTCTTCCTCGTCGTCGAGCACCTCGGCCGCCTGACCGCCGCTTCACACGCTTCATCCGAGGCCCCGCCGTCCTTCCGGACCCGGGGCCTTCGGCATGCCCGCCTCCGCACGGGCCCCCTTTAGGGTGGGGTGCATGGCGAATGCAGAGATCGGTGTCATCGGCGGATCGGGCTTCTACTCCTTCCTGGAGGACGTCTCCGAGATCCAGGTCGAGACCCCCTACGGGCCCCCGAGCGACTCCTTGTACCTGGGCGAGCTGGGGGGCCGCACCGTGGCGTTCCTGCCCCGGCACGGTCGCAGCCACACCGTGCCCCCGCACAAGATCAACTACCGGGCCAACCTGTGGGCCCTGCGCTCGGTCGGCGTCCGCCAGGTGCTGGGCCCGTGCGCGGTCGGCGGCCTGCGCCCCGAGTACGGTCCGGGCACACTGCTCGTCCCCGACCAGCTGGTCGACCGTACGAAGTCGCGTGCGCAGACCTTCTTCGACGGCGAGCCCCTCCCCGACGGATCTGTCCCCAACGTCGTGCACACCACCTTCGCCGACCCGTACTGCCCCGTCGGCCGGTCCGTCGCCCTGGCGGCGGCGCGCGGGCGCGCCTGGGAGCCGGTGGACGGCGGCACCATGGTCGTCATCGAGGGCCCGCGCTTCTCGACCCGCGCCGAATCCCGGTGGCACGCGGCGGCCGGCTGGTCGGTCGTCGGCATGACCGGCCACCCGGAGGCGGTCCTCGCACGCGAGATGGGGCTCTGCTACACCTCGATGGCCCTGGTCACGGACCTGGACGCGGGCGCCGAGACGGGCGAAGGGGTCTCCCACACGGAGGTCCTGAAGGTCTTCGGCGAGAACGTCGGACGCCTGCGCGAGGTCCTCTTCGACGCGGTGGCCGCCCTGCCGCCGACGGAATCCCGCGACTGCCTGTGCACGCACGCGCACGACGGCTGGGACCTGGGCATCGAGCTGCCGTAGGCGGGTGGTCGGCCTGTGGTCGGCTGGTAGTCGGCTGGTGTCACATTCCGCAGGGCTGTCCGGTCTCAGCTGGTGAAGGACCACCAACACCGAGACCGACCGACCGCCCGATCCAGGAGGCACCAGCCATGGCCCGCATCTCGCTCACCCCGCCCCGCACCGTCTTCAACCGCCTCGGCTCCTGGTACTCGCGCCGCACCTACGGCAAGGTGCTGGAGCCCGGCCTGGCGTACGGGCACAACCCGCGCGTGCTCTTCAGCTACGCGCGCCTCGAGCAGCGCGCGGCGAAGTGGAACGCTCTCGACGCCGGGCTGAAGCACCTCGCGGTGATGGCCACGGCCTCCCGCATCAACTGCTCGTGGTGCATGGATTTCGGCTACTGGGAGGGCGACAAGATGGGACTGGCCCCCGAGAAGGCCGAGAAGGTCCCGGTGTGGCGCGAGTCCCGGGAGGCGTTCACGGAGCTGGAGCTGCTGGTCATGGAGTACGCCGAGGCCATGACCGAGACCGAGCCGACCGTCACCGACGAACTCGCCGCCGAGCTCGTATCCCGCCTCGGCGAGGCCGCCTTCGTCGAACTGACCGCCATGGTCGCGCTCGAAAACCTGCGCTCGCGGGTCAACAGCGCCTTCGGCATGACCAGCCAGGGCTTCTCCGAGTCCTGCCGGGTACCGGCCTCGCGCTGACCCGGGCCTGGCGCTTACGGGGCTGGGGAGGGGCTACGGGCCCGGTCCCCGCACAATGGCGGCCATGGACAGCCAAGTGATCGTCGCCCTCGACTTCGACAGCCACCGGGCCGCCGGCGAACTCGTCGCGCGGCTCGGCGACGCGTGCGGTGCGTACAAGGTCGGGCTCGAACTCCTCACCACCGCCGGGCCCGGCCTCGTACGCGAACTCGTCGCGCGGGGCCACGAGGTGTTCCTCGACCTGAAGCTCTTCGAGATACCGGACTCCGTCGCGGGCGCGGTCCGTTCCGCAGGCGCACTGGGCGCATCCATGGTGACCGTGCACGCCATGGGCGGTACGGGGATCATGGCGGCCGCGGTCGAGGCGGCGCGGGAGTTCCCGCGGCTGAAGGTGCTCGCGCTGACCGTGGTCACGAGCATGACCTCGGGCGATCTCGCCGATGTCGGCATCGCCGCGAGCACCGACGAGCAGGTCCTGCGGCTGGCCCGGCTGGCGGCGCGGGCCGGATGCGACGGGGTCATCGCCGCACCCCGGGAGGCGGCGGCGCTGCGGAAACTGCTGGGGCCGGAGCCGCTGATCGTCACGCCGGGCGTGACACTGCCCGGGGAGGCCCGGCGGGGGCCGCGGGGCGGCGAGGTCCGGGCCGGGACGCCTTGGGCGGCCTTGGCGGACGGGGCCTCGCACGTCGTGGTGGGCCGGTCGGTGACGCGGGCCCCGGATCCGGTGGCGGCGCTGCGGCGGATCGCGGCGGGCGGGTAGTCCTGCGGGAACCCACGGTGGGTAACCCCTGTGGGTAACTCCTGCGGGTAACTCCTGTGAGTGACGGCGATATCCACAAGCTGTGGGCCGTGCACAGGGCGGAGCGGGATTCGGCGGGGCGGTGGATCGTGAGGGGTGTCCGGGCGCTGGGTCCGGGCATCGGATCTCACTCCGTCTGGTGGTGGCGTCATGACCGCGAAGTCCCGTATCCCGTCCCCGAATCCGTCCCTGGCTCCCTCCCGCATCCCGTCCCCGAGCCCCTCCCGCCCCCCTTCCGCTACGTGTCCCCCCGCGCGCTCGGTACCGCCCTTCCCCCCGCTGCGGGTGGGGCGGGGCGGGGACCGGTTGCGCAGGGCCGTGCGGCGCCGGAGGCGCGGCGCCGCGGCGGGACTGGCCGTCGCCGCGGCCGCGCTGGCGGTGGGCGGGACCGAGGCCCAGGCCTCGCGGGGCTCCGCACCGCCCGAGGTGCGGGTTTCCCGGGGAGCGGCGCCCTCGACGCCGGTACGGATGGTGTCGGCGCCGGTGCGGATCGCCGACGCGGCGACGGTGCGCCTGCTGCGGCCCGGCGACCGCGTGGACGTGGTCGCGGCGGAGCGCGGCGAGCCACCTCGAGTGGTGGCCGCGGGGGCTCGTGTCTCCGAAGTACCCGCTCCGGAGAAGGGTGTTGAGGATGGCGGGGCCCTGGTGGTCCTGTCCGTGCCCCGGGAAACCGCGCGGGACCTGGTGGGGGCGGGCTCCGTATCCCGACTGGCGGTGACCCTGTGTTGAATCGCACAAGCGCGCGGTCAAGTCACCTCGAGGTGGGCGTCGATTGGACACGCCGGGCCCAAACTGCCGTAGCTTTCGGAACCGTTGGCTCCATGTTCGGCAGATACGAAGAGAGGCTCAGTGGTGAGCGAGAAGAAGAAGGAGAGCGTCCTGGCAGGCTTCAAGGCCTTCCTGATGCGCGGCAACGTGGTCGACCTGGCGGTCGCCGTGGTCATCGGTGCCGCGTTCACGAACATCGTGAACTCCGTGGTGAAGGGGATCATCAGCCCGCTGATCGGTGCCATCGGGACGCAGAGCCTGGACGGCTACAAGTCGTGCCTCAAGAACCCTTGTGGCATCGGCCCGGACGGCCAGGCGACGGGTGTCGAGATCCTCTGGGGCTCAGTACTCAACGCCGCGCTGACCTTCCTGATCACCGCCGCGGTCGTCTACTTCCTGATGGTGCTGCCGATGGCGAAGTACCTCGCCAAGGTGGAGCAGCGCCGCCGGGCGAAGGAAGGCGTCCAGGAGACCATGGAGATCACCGAGCTGGTGGTCCTCAAGGAGATCCGGGACGAGCTGATCGCCCAGCGCGGCGCGGGCGGCGGCACCGACGCCTCCGGCGGCTACGGGCCGCGGCTCTAGCGGGACCGGCTCCGAAGAGTCCGGCTCCGACGGGCCGGACGGATCAGACGTGGTGCGGCGGCTTCTCGTCGAGGAAGCGGGCCAGGTCGGCCGCGCTTCCGCCGGCGGGGGGCCGCTCGCCCCAGCCCCGGTCGGTGTCGTCCGAGGACTGCTGGTCCAGCGGGTCGTCGAAGACCAGCCGCGGCTTCGGCTTCGCGGGCTTCGGGGCCTGCGAGGTCCGGGGATCCTGCGCGGCCGGTGAATCCTGCGGGTCGGTGGCGGGGGCGTTGCTCATGCCTCCAGGGTACGGCCGCCCCCGCCACCGGTCCCGGTCAGCTGGGGGCCTCGGCGCCCTTGCGGGCGTAGAACCACCAGCACACCACCAGGCAGGTGGCATAGAAGCCGATGAAGATCCACAGGGCGTTGGTGACGGCCATGGCCGCGAACATCGCGGGGATGAAGAAGAAGCCGTAGGCGGCGATGGCCGAGGAGAAGCCGGTGACGGCGCCCGCCTCCATCTCCGACTGCTTCAGCGCCGCGGCCTGCACCTCGGGGCCCTGCCCCTCGGCCGCCTTCATGTGCTGGTCCCGGAAGATGACCGGGATCTGCCGGAAGGTCGAGCCGTTGCCCAGGCCCGAGAAGGCGAAGGCCACCAGGAAGCCCACGTAGAAGGCCCAGAAGTTGCCCTGGTCGCTGCCGGACGGCAGCGCGAAGATCACCACGACCAGGGCGGCCGCCATGCCGACGAAGGACAGCAGGGTGACCCTGGCTCCGCCGATCTTGTCCGAGAGCCAGCCGCCGCCCCAGCGCGTGATCGCCCCGATGAACGGGCCGATCCAGGCGTAGGTCGTGGCCTGGTAGCCCTGCGCCTCGAAGTTGTTCTTGATGAGCAGGGGCAGGCCGGCGGCGAAGCCGATGAAGGACCCGAAGGTGCCGACGTAGAGCCAGGTCATCAGCCAGTTGTGCTTGCGCTTGAAGATGATCTTCTGCTGGCTGAAGGGGGCCGCCGCCACCTTGAGGTCGTTCATCAGGAACCAGGCGGCCAGCGCCATGATGACCAGCAGCGGCACCCAGAGGAAGGCGCCGTTCTGCAGCCAGATGTCCGTGTTCTTCTTCGCGTCGTGCTGCGGTCCGCCCGCCGGGGCACCCAGCACGGCCGCCGTGACCACCAGCGGGGCGACCAGCTGGACCACGCTCACGCCGAGGTTGCCGAGACCGCCGTTGAGCCCGTTGGCGCTGCCCTTCTCGCGCTTGGGGAAGAAGAAGCCGATGTTGGCCATCGAGGAGGCGAAGTTCGCGCCGCCGATTCCGCAGACGGCCGCGATCAGCGCCAGCTCCCAGTACGGGGTGCTGCTCTTCTGGAGCGCGAAACCCAGCCACAGCATCGGCACGACCAGGATGATCGTGCTGAACGCGGTGAACTTCCGCTCGCCGAAGATCGGCCCGATGAAGGTGTACAGGATCCGGAAGGTGCCGCCCGTGATGCCGGGGATCGCGGTCAGCCAGAACAGCTGCGACTTGGAGAAGTCGAAGCCGACGTCGTTCAGCTTGACCACGGTCACGGACCAGACCTGCCAGACCACGAATCCCAGCATCAGCGCGGGGATCGAGACCCAGAGGTTGCGTTGGGCGACCCGGTGGCCGGTGGACTGCCAGAAGCTCGCGTCCTCGGGCCGCCAGTCGGCGATGGTGGCCCCGGGCTTGTAGGTCTCCGCCCGGTGGCTGCGGGGAGGCGACGGGGTCGGCGTGGGTATCGACATGGTCATCGGTCCTTCGGGTCGAGGAGCCACAGTCCGAGCACGGCGAGGAAGGACAGGATCAGGAATCCCGCCCCCCACCAGGCCGTGCCGGTGTTTCCCTTCATCCACTCGTTGACGGTCACCGTCAGCGCCCAGAGCTGGCCGATCACGACCGTGAGGGCCAGTGCCAGACGCGCGTTGAGCTTCGAGGAGCGCTCGGGCTCCTGCTCGGTGCCCGCTCCGGGCCCCGGGCCCGTGTGCCGGATCCGGGGGTCCCCGTACCCGCTGGTGGAGCGGATCTGGGGGTACCTCTCGTGCACCGGGCGGTTGAGCCGTGGCTGGGCGCTGCCCGGGTGGTACTCCGGCCCGGGAGGCAGGGGCGTATCGCTCATGTGGGCCGCCTCTCGGGGGCTCCGGCGCGGCCCGCCCCGGGGCAGCCCAGGCGGGCGGCCTCGTCCGGGCGGGTTTCGCTGAACTGCCGGCACAGTGCTTCCTTGGCCGACTCTCCCGACCGGGCGGTGGCGACGGCCCAGACGCTGCCGTCGGCCTGCTCGGTCAGGAAGATTCTGGGCAGCGGGCGCGGTGGCGGGCCGGCCGTCACCTCGCCGGTGCGGGCGTCGAAGACGCCCTCGTGGCAGGGGCAGTACAGCTCCCCGTCGGCGCCCCGGTCCTCGCGCCACAGCACGCCGCAGGCCAGGTGGGTGCAGACGGCGGAGTAGCCCACGAGGGAGCCGTCGCCGAGCCGCACGGCCAGGGCCCGGTCGTCCTCGCCGGGGAAGCGGAAGGCCACGGACTGGCCGGGCGGCAGCTGGTCGGTGATCTTCTTCGGCTCGGGCAGGTGCTCGCTGTCGCCGTGCCGGTGCAGGATGCCGGCCGCGACCCCGACCCCGCCGATGGCCAGGCCGCCGGAGACGGTGGCGACGATCCGCAGGTAGTCGCGGCGGGTGGTCAGGGAGTCGGCGCTGATCCGGTCGCGCAGCTGCGCCACCGCGGCGTCGGCGGCCGCACCGTCGTCCGCATGGCCGTCGCCCCGGCGCCCTGGGTGCGGAGGGGGCTGTTCGGTGACGCTCATCGCACGTCCCTTCCGTTGATCTCGACGACGGGCAGGCCGCCGGGGACGGGCCACTGGACCTTGTCGGCGGGCACGACCATGGCCACGCCGGTCTGGACGACGACGTCGCCGAAGACGAAGGAGTCGGCGACCTGGACCCCGGGGCGCTCCGCCTGGAGCTCTTCGAGGGTTCCGTAGAAGAGGGCGCCGGTGGGGCAGACGGTCGCGCACATGGGGGCGAGGCCGTAGGCGGTGCGGTCGTAGCAGAGGTTGCACTTCATCTGCAGCTTCGCCTGGAGGTCGATCTTCGGGATGCCGAAGGGGCAGGCGTTGACGCAGTTGGAGCAGCCGATGCAGCGGGTGGTGTCGGCCTGCTGGACCACCCCGTCGGCGGTCACCAGGATCGCGTCGGCGGGACACACCTCGGCGCAGGGCGCGACCGGGTCCTCGCAGTGCATGCAGACGGACGGAAGGGAGGCGACGGACATGCCGGGTTCGGTGTAGTCCAGGTGGATCATCGACTTGCCGCGGTGCGAATCGCACTCGCGGCAGGCCGAGACGCAGGCCTGGCAGCCGATGCAGCGACCCGGGTCGATGAAGATCGTGCGGCCCATCATGGCGGGTCAGCTCCTCTCCGCCGTGCCACGGCCCTGCGGGGCCGTGGGGGGCAGGGGGTCGGTGCGGGAGACCTGGGTCTCCGGATAGGCCTCGTGGCCCGGGGCGGTGGGCGGCGCGGGCACCTCGTCCACCCGCTCGGCGGCCTCGATCCGGGCGGCGCAGACCTTGTACTCGGGGATCTTCGAGCGGGGGTCGAGGGCGTCGATGGTCAGGGCGTTCGCAGCCGTCGGGACGGGCCAGTGGTAGGGGATGAAGACGGTGTCGGGGCGGATGGCCTCGGTGACCAGGGCCGGGAAGACCTCGCTGCCGCGGCGGGTGACCACCCGGACCGGGTCTCCGTTCCGGAACCCGTGCGAGGGGTGGACCTCCACCCAGGGGCGGGGGGTCTGCTCGACGAGGGCGCCCAGGCGCCGGGTCTGGTTGCCGGAGAGGAAGTGCGCGACGGTGCGGCCGGTGGTGAGGGAGAGGGGGAACTCCTCGGTGTAGGCGTCCATGGGCGGATGCCATTCCACGACCTGCAGGTGGATCTTGCCGTCGGCGTGGTAGCTCCGGCCGTCCTCGAACAGCCGGGGGGTGCCGGGGTGCTCGGTGGACGGACAGGGCCAGACGATCCCGCCGGTCTCGTCCAGGCGGTCGTAGGTGATGCCGTAGTAGTCGTTGACCGTTCCGGCGGAGGCGATGCGCAGTTCCTCGAACACCTCGCGGGAACCGGGGAAGTCGAAGTGCTGTCCGGCTCCGAGCCGGCGGGCCAGCTCGCAGATGACCCAGGTGTCGGTGCGCACCCCGGCGGGGGGTTCCTGGGCCTTGTTGTGCTTGACCACGCGGGCCTCGGCGTTGGCCATCACGCCCTCGTCCTCGGCCCAGGTGGTGACGGGGAAGACCACGTGCGCGTTGGCGGCGGTCTCGGAGAGGAAGAAGTCGAACTGGGCGTGGAACTCGGCGGTGTCGTAGCCGTCCTTGACCACCGCGTAGTTGGGGAGCGAGACGAAGGGGTTGTTGCAGATGCCGATGAGCCCGCGGATCTCCTTGCGCTGCATCTGCCAGACCATCTCCATCATGGAGGTGCCGGCGCCGGGGAGTTCGGACTCCTCGATGCCCCAGATCTGGCAGATCTGCTTGCGGTGCTCCGGGTTGGTGATGGAGCGGCCGCCGGGCAGGAGGTCGGACTTCTGGCCGTGCTCGCGGCCGCCCTGACCGTTGCCCTGGCCGGTGATGGTGCCGTAGCCGGCGCCGGGCTTGCCGATGTTGCCGGTGGCCACGCACAGGTTGATGACGGACAGGCAGTTCTCGACGCCCTGGGAGTGGTGCTCGATGCCCCGGGCGTGCCAGGCCATGGCCCTGTCCGCGCCGGCGAAGACGCGGGCCACCTGGACGATCTGGGAGGCCGGGATCCCGCAGATCTCGGCGGAGCGGGCGGGCGGGTACTCGGCGACGGTCTTCTTGACCTCGTCCCAGCCGGTGGTGTTGGCGGCGAGGTAGGCCTCGTCGGTGAGTCCCTGGTCGATGACCACGTTGAGCACGGCGTTGAAGAAGGCGGAGTCGGTGCCGGGCTTGAGCGCGACGTGGATGTCGGCGGTGCGGGCGACGGCCGTCTCGCGCGGGTCGATCACGATCAGGGTGGCCCCCCGGTCCCGCGCGCCCCACAGGTACTGGGTCATCACGGGGAAGCACTCCCCCACGTTGGACCCGGCGATGAGCAGGCAGTCGGAGAGGAGGATGTCGGAGAAGGGGTTGCCGGCCCGGTCGATGCCGAAGGCCAGCTTGTTGGCCCCGGCAGCGCTGACCATGCACAGGCGGCCGTTGTAGTCGACGTGCTTGGTCTTCAGCGCGACCCGCGCGAACTTCCCGACCAGGTAGGTCTTCTCGGAGAAGAGGCTGGCCCCGCCGAGCAGTCCGAAGGCGTCGTTGCCGTGCTCGGCCTGGATGCGTCGGATCTCGGAGACGGTGAAGTCCAGCGCCTCGTCCCAGGAGCACTCCTTGAACTCCTCGTCGCGCGAGCGTCGCATCAGCGGAGAGGTCAGCCGGTCGGGGTGGTTGACCTGCTGGTAGGCGTTGATGCCCTTGGGGCACAGCCGCATCCGGTTGATGTCGTGGTTGCGCGGCTCCACGCCGAAGACCTTGCCGCCCTTGTCGACGCGCAGGTACATCCCGCACTGCACTCCGCAGAAGCAGCAGTGGGTGGGGACGAGGGTCTCGCCGTTCTGGTCGGCGTGCCACTTGTCGGCCGGGATGCCTCCGGCGTCGCGGAAGTTGCGGGTGCCGGGCGGGGCGATGGAGGGGTCGATGGAGACGGGTACGGGCCGGGACGCGGCCTTGGCGGGGTCCGTCGCGGTCACTTGAAACCCTTCTTGACGTGGGTCAGGTAGGCGTTGCCGCGCAGCACCCGCTTGCAGCGGGGGCAGTACTCGGCCCAGGCGTCGAAGTCGAGCTTCAGGTCCTTCATCGTGCCGCGCAGGTTCTCCACGTACGGGGCCGTGTCGATGGGCTCTGCGCAGCGCTTGCAGGCGAAGGGCTCCTCGCCCTGCCGGGAGGTGTACTTGAAGAGCTGCATGCCGACGGCGGCTGGGCGCTGCACGATGTGGAAGAACTTCCCGAACGGGATGTAGATGAGGGTGAACACCACCGACACCATGTGCAGGATCGCGAGGAACTCGTATCCGCCGCCGTGCAGGAAGATCGACGAGAAGGTCAGCAGCAGACCGGTCACGGAGATCACGATGAGGCAGATCAGCGGCAGCATGTCGTAGGCGAAGCGCTGGCCGGTGATGGCGCCGCGGTCCTTCATCCGCCGCCACAGGAAGTACGTGGCGCCGGGGATGACGAGGACGGCGGCGATGTCCAGGCCGTGGAACATCAGCCAGCCCAGGACGCTGAGCGCGTCGAAGCCGAGCACCTTGAAGCCCCAGACCCGCATGTCGTAGCCGGGGCCGGAGCCGCTGTCCGCGGTGAAGGTGAACCAGCCCCAGGTCAGCGGGAAGGTGATCGCCGCGGCGAGCAGGCAGCCCCAGAACATGAGCTGGTGGGCGATCCAGCGCGGCCGCGAGCGGGCGCCGAGGAACTTCTGGAAGCCCAGGTAGGTGGCGATCATCTTCGGCAGGGCGGTGGGTGCCTTGCGGAAGTTCTCGGCCGAGAAGAAGCTGCCGAAGCCCTTTTTGAAGAGACGGCGCGCGCCGGGAGCCGAGACCCACACGGTGTACCGGTAGGCCACGCCGAAGGCCAGGAAGACGGTGGCGACGGCGTACGGCAGCAGTGCGGAGTCGAAGTCGCGCAGCAGCCGACTGCCCAGCACGATCGCGAGGATGAGCAGGAGCGAGACGACGGTGCCGGCCAGGGTGGCCCGTGCGGTGACGGACCGCCCGGCCGGCGGCGGGGTCTCGGGCGCCGGTGGGGGCGGCGCGGCGTCGATGACATCTGAGGGCTCGGACACAGCACCACGCTAGGTGGTCTGTACCGTTTCAGCCCGTTTTGCGGAGTTCCCGGGTGCGCCGTACGGGTGAGGCACCTTCCAGGGTCCGGAGCCCCGGGGTGCTCAGACCGCGTTCAGCCCCTGCGCGGCGAAGACCGCCTTCGCCTCGGCGATCTGCCCGGCGGTCGGCGACGGGGTGTCGTGGAGGGTGAACTTCATGTCCAGCGCCTCCCACTTGCTCTCGCCCAGCTTGTGGAAGGGCAGTACGTCCACCCGCGAGACGTTGCCGAGGGTGCCCGCGAAGGCGGCGACGCCCTCGATGTTCTCCCTGGCGTCGGTCAGCCCCGGCACCAGCACGAAGCGCAGGTGCACCTCCTTGCCGAGGTCGGCGAGGCGGCGGGCGAAGTCCAGGGTGGGCTCCAGGGGCCGACTGGTCACCTTCTTGTACGTCTCCCGGTCCCAGGACTTGATGTCCAGCAGGACCAGGTCCACATCGCGCAGCAGCGCGTCGGTGGCGCGGGCCCCCAGGAAGCCCGAGGTGTCCAGGGCGGTGTGCAGCCCGAGGTCGTTCTTCATCCGGTGCAGCAGCTCGCCCGCGAAGACGGGCTGGAGCAGCGGCTCGCCGCCGGAGATGGTGGCTCCGCCCCCGGAGGCGGAGATGAACTTGGTGTACTTGCTCGCCTCGGCGATGACGTCGTCGGCCGAGGTGCGCTTGCCGTTGCGCATCCGCATGGTGTCGGGGTTGTGGCAGTACAGGCAGGTCAGCGGGCAGCCGGACAGGAAGGTCACGAACCGGGTCCCGGGGCCGTCGACCCCGGTGGACAGGTCCCAGGAGTGCACCGTGCCCTCGCTCGGCCGCTGGGTCGCGGCGGCGGCGAGTGTCTGGCCGGCGCTCACGCTGATGGCGTTGGCGTGGCCGACGGGGAGGCTCGTACCGAAGAGGACGGTCATGGCAGGTGCTCCAGCTTCCAGATTCCGTGGACTGATCTGGTGACGCGCGGTCCCGGGGCCGGGTGAGGGCCGGCCCCGGGCCGCGCGGTTCGTGGGGCTCTCGGAAGGGTCAGAGAGAGCCGTGGAAGGTGCGGTTCAGCACGTCGAGCTGCTGAGCGCGCGTGAGGCGGACGAAGTTCACCGCGTAACCGCTGACGCGGATGGTCAGCTGCGGGTAGTTCTCCGGGTGCTCCATGGCGTCCATGAGCGTGTCGCGGTTGAGCACGTTCACGTTCATGTGGAAGCCGTCGACCGCCATGTAGCCGTCGAGGACGCCCGCCAGGTTCTTGATCCGCTCCTCGGGGGTGCGGCCCAGGCCGTCGGGGGTGACGGTGTTGGTCAGCGAGATGCCGTCCTCGGCGTCCTCGTAGGGGAGCTTCGCGACCGACAGCGCCGAGGTGACGTAGCCGTGGGTGTCGCGGCCGTTCATCGGGTTGGCACCCGGGGAGAACGGCTCGCCGGCGCGGCGTCCGTCCGGCGTGTTGCCGGTCTTCTTGCCGTAGACCACGTTCGAGGTGATGGTCAGCACGGACTGGGTGTGCTCGGAGTCGCGGTAGGTCGGGTGCTTGCGGATCTTCCGCATGAACTCCTCGACGAGCCAGACGGCGATCGAGTCGACGCGGTCGTCGTTGTTGCCGTAGGCCGGGTAGTCGCCCTCGATGGTGTAGTCGGTGGCGAGGCCGGTCTCGTCGCGCACGGCGGTGACCTTGGCGTACTTGATGGCGGCCAGCGAGTCGGCGGCGACCGAGAGGCCGGCGATGCCGCAGGCCATGGTGCGGCGCACGTCGCGGTCGTGGAGCGCCATCTCGATGCGCTCGTAGGCGTACTTGTCGTGCATGTAGTGGATGACGTTCAGGGCGTGGACGTAGGTGTCCGCGAGCCATTCCATCTGCTCGTCGAACTTGGCCATGACCTGGTCGTAGTCCAGCACCTCGGAGGTGAGGGCGCCGGTGGACGGGCCGACCTGGGCGCCGGACTTCTCGTCCCGGCCGCCGTTGATCGCGTAGAGCAGGGTCTTGGCGAGGTTCACTCGGGCGCCGAAGAACTGCATCTGCTTGCCGACCGGCATGGCCGATACGCAGCAGGCGATGGCGGTGTCGTCGCCGAAGCGCGGGCGCATCAGCTCGTCGGACTCGTACTGCACCGAGGAGGTGTCGATGGAGACCCGGGCGCAGAACTCCTTGAAGCCCTGCGGCAGCTGGGGCGACCAGAAGACGGTCATGTTCGGCTCGGGGGCCGGGCCGAGGTTGTAGAGGGTGTGGAGGTAGCGGAACGAGGTCTTGGTGACCAGCGGGCGGCCGTCCTCGCCCATGCCGGCGATCGATTCGGTGACCCAGGTGGGGTCGCCCGAGAAGAGCTCGTCGTACTCCGGGGTGCGCAGGAAGCGCACGATGCGGAGCTTGATGATGAAGTCGTCGACCAGTTCCTGGGCCTGCTCCTCGGTGAGGATGCCGGCTTCGATGTCGCGCTGGAGGTAGACGTCGATGAAGGTGGAGGTGCGGCCCAGCGACATGGCCGCGCCGTTCTGCTCCTTCACGGCGGCCAGGTACGCGAAGTACAGCCACTGGATGGCCTCGCGGCCGGTGGTGGCCGGGCCGGAGATGTCACAGCCGTAGGAGGCCGCCATCGCCTTGAGCTCGGCGAGGGCGCGGATCTGCTCGGAGAGCTCCTCGCGCAGGCGGATCGTCTCCTCCAGCGAGCGGTTGCCCGCGGGAAGGGAGTTGATCTCCTCCTTCTCCTCCTTCTTGAAGGCGATGAGGCGGTCGACGCCGTAGAGGGAGACGCGGCGGTAGTCACCGATGATGCGGCCGCGGCCGTACGCGTCCGGCAGGCCGGTCACGATGCCGGCCTTGCGGGCGGCGCGGATGTCGGGGGTGTACGCGTCGAAGACACCGGCGTTGTGGGTCTTGCGGTACTCCGTGAAGACCTTCTCCAGGTCGTCGGAGACCGGGTAGCCATAGGTCTCCAGAGCGCCGGCGACCATGCGCCAGCCGCCGTAGGGCATGATCGCGCGCTTGAGCGGGGCGTCCGTCTGGAGGCCGACGATCAGGTCCTTGTCGCGGTCGATGTAACCGGGGGCGTGCGCGGTGATCGACGACGGGATGTCGTACGCGACGTCGTAGACGCCCTTCTCGCGCTCCTCCGGGAACTTGTCCGTGATCGCCTTCCACACGGCGGTGGTGCGCTCGGTGGGGCCGGCGAGGAAGGTGTCGTCACCCTCGTACGGCGTGTAGTTCTGCTGGATGAAGTCGCGGACGTCGATGGCGTCGCGCCACAGACCGCCCTTGAAGCCGTTCCAGGCCTCGCCGTTCTTCGTGGTTTCCGCAGGGGTGGCAGTCATCGCCCGCACCTTCCGAGTCGCCTCATTGCTTGTATCCATTGCACGCCTTTTGATCGATCATTTGGCGCCGCGTTGGTCCTGAGCTGGGGCCCGAAGGTCCTGTGATCCCCGGACCCAAGCGTCCCCCATCCCCACTGAGCTGGCACTTTGAGCAGGTCAAAGGTCCTTCGTGCGCTTGTGAAAACTTTCACAAGAATGTGGAGGAGGCTGGGCGAAAACCGGGAGGAAACCGGAAGGAGGCCCTCACCGGTCAGACAATCCGAACCAGAGCGAAGCCTGTGGATACCGCGACGCACGTCGTGATGAGGCCCGGCAGCATGAAGGAGTGGTTGACGACGAAGCGGCCGACACGGGTGGTGCCGGTCCGGTCGAAGTTGATCGCCGCGATGAAGGTGCCGTAGGTGGGGAGGAGGAATTGACGATCGTCACCCCATGGACGGGGCGATTCCCTTCAGCCCGTGTGAGCGGGCTTCGGGGCTTCACGCATCCGCCTCCGGCCAGTGACCGGGACTCGCACCCTGGGGATGCTGCGCGTGCTGTTGATGTCCGAGCCACCCGTCCGGCGGGCTCGGGCCTCGATCTCGATCGAGGCATTGTGGTCGGCGTCGTCCTCGTGCCCGCAGCGGGTGCAAGCGAACAGCCGGCCACATCCCTTGCGGGACTCGGGATCGACCTCGCCGCATGCGGCGCAGGTCTGGGAGGTGTGGAACGGCGGGACGGCCACGAGTTCGGACCCGTACATGCGGGCCTTGTACTCAAGCTGCCGCCGCCGTTCCCCGGGAGTGTTGCCGAGGATGGACCGGTTCAGCCCGGCCTTCTGACGGACATTCTTCCCTGGCGCCTCAGCACTGCCCTTCGCGGACTTGGTCATGTTCTTCACGCGCAGGTCCTCGATACCGATCAGGCCGTGGCTTTTGGCGAGGCCGGTGGTGAGCTTGTGCGTGAAGTCCTGGCGTCGGTTGGCCCGACGAGTCGTGAGCCTTGCGATGTGGGCGATCGTCGTACGCAGGCGGTGACTGTACTTACCTCCGTTGTGTTTCTTCGCGAAGGTGATCTGGCGGGCCTTGCGCTGCTCCAAAGCCTTGAGTCGCTTCTTCTCGTTGGCGTTGAGCGTCTGAGGCATGAGGCGGGGGGTGGTCTCGGTGGACACGAACGCGGACGCAGTGACCCCGAAGTCCACCCCGCACGCGGGCTTCCCGTTCGGCGCGTCAGGCCTACGTCCGGTGTGGACGCCGAAGCTAATGTGCCAGCCGTTGCCGTCCCGGGACACGGTGGCGTTACGGATCGTGCCCCCGATGGCGCGGGAGAGCCGAAACCGCAGCCAGCCGATCTTCGGCAGACGGACCTCGGCCCACTTGCGGTTCAACTTCCGGAACTCCACCGCCTGCCCTGGAAACGGAATCGACAGACGATGCCCGCGCTTCTTCCTCACCGGAAACCCAGCAGGATGCTCAGGATTCCAGAAATTGTCGTACGCCCGGTCGAGACTCCGCAGGATCTGCTGCCCGGCCTGCGCGGGGAGTTCCCCGATCCAGTCCAGCCCATGACGGGCAGAGGTGAGGCACTTGGACTGTTCAACGGCACGCAGACCGTACCGACGCTGCTCCCACAGGTACACGCGCTGTTCCAGGGCCACGTTCCAAAGAGCGCGCGCGGTGTGACCCCACCCGGTCAGGATGCGGTCCTGATCCTCGGTGGGGTACGCGCGATATTTGCGCCCCATGTCCGCCTTCACCCGTTCACCGTAGCCACTGGCGACACCTGCCCGCACACAAACCGTGACTTTCAGTAAGGGCCTCTGTTGGCGAGTTGGGCCGAATGCCCCCTGCCAGGTCTGGTTTAGCTGGGGGCTTCCGCGCCCTTACGGGCGTAGAACCACCAGGCGACGACGACGCAGCTGGCGTAGAAGGCGACGAAGCCCCACATCGCGCTGGTCACGGCGAAGTTGGCGAACATCGCCGGGATGAAGAAGAAGCCGTAGGCGGCGATGGCCGCGGTGAAGCCGGTCACCGCGCCGGACTCGATCTCGGCCTGCTTGAGGCCCTTCGCGTACTCCGGGGTGCCCTCCGTCAGGCCGGCCAGGTGCTGGCCGCGGAAGATCACCGGGATCTGGCGGAAGGTCGAGCCGTTGCCGATGCCCGAGAAGAAGAACGCCGACAGGAAGCAGAAGAAGAAGCCGTAGAAGGAGCCGGTGTCCGAGCCGGCCGGCAGGAAGGTGATCACGCCGATGATCGACGCGCCCATGCCCACGAAGGACAGGATCGTCACCCGCGCTCCGCCGAACTTGTCCGCGACCCAGCCGCCGGCCCAGCGGGCCAGCGCGCCGAGCGCCGGGCCCATCCAGGCGTAGGTGGCCACGGAGTACGCCGGGAACGTGGTCTTGATCAGCAGCGGGAGCGCCGCCGCGAAACCGATGAAGGAGCCGAAGGTGCCGACGTAGAGCCAGGTCATCAGCCAGTTGTGCTTGCGCTTGAAGATGATCTTCTGCTGGCTGAAGGGGGTGGAGGCGACCTTCAGGTCGTTCTGGCCGAACCAGGCGATGACCGCCAGGACGATCAGGACCGGGACCCAGACGAACGCGGCGTTCTGGAGGTAGATCTCCGAGCCGTTCGCCTTCTTCTGGCCCGCACCGATCGCCAGGACCGAGGAGGTGATCAGGATCGGGGTGAGCAGCTGGACCACGGAGACGCCCAGGTTGCCCAGGCCGCCGTTGATGCCGGTCGCGTTGCCCTTCTCCTGCTTCGGGTAGAAGAAGCCGATGTTGGCCAGGGAGGAGGAGAAGTTGGCGCCGCCGATGCCGCAGAGCGCGGCGATGGCGACCATCGTGCCGTAGGAGGTGTCCGGGTTCTGCACCGCGAAGCCCAGCCACAGCAGCGGCACGATCAGCACGACGGTGGAGACAGCCGTGAAGCGGCGCTGGCCGATCATCGGGCCGATGAAGGTGTAGAAGATGCGGGCGGTTCCGCCGGTGATGCCGGGGACGGCCGTCAGCCAGAACAGCTGCGACTGCGAGAAGCCGAAGCCGACGTCCTTCAGGTTGGTCGCCGTGATGCTCCAGACCTGCCAGACCACGAAGGCCACCAGCAGGGCCGGGACCGCGATCCACAGGTTGCGGGTGGCGACCTTCTTGCCGGTGGACTGCCAGAAGGACGGATCCTCCGGCGTCCACTCCGTGATGGTGCGGCCGGGGCGGTACTGCGCCGGATCGGGCGCCTGCACTCGGCCGGTCGCCGAGCGCACGTCCTGCTTGGCGGAACTCATGACACGTCCTGAACGTTCGAGGGAGTTGGGAAGAATGAAGCTGAGAGTCCTGACCCTTTTAGGGTCCGCCTACCGGGGCGCCCCGCATCAGGGGAGAACGTCGGGTGGGCGACAGGACAAGGTCCCGCCGCCCACAGTGCGTTGGCACGGCCTGCGCAGAGCCTTAGGGCCCCAGCTCCACCAGCGGCAGGGACACCTCGGGGTCGTCCAGGCAGATGCCCGTCCGCAGGTCGAAGACCTGCTTGTGCATCGGCGAGGCCACGACCGGCACTCCGTCGCGCGAGCCCATGATTCCGTTGGCGATGACGTCGGCGCCCGAGAAGGGGTCCCGGTTGCCCACCGCGTAGACCTCGCCGTCGCGGTCCTTGAAGACCGCGGCCTGCGTGCCGTCGGGCAGCACCGCGGTGCGCCCGCGGCCCGGCTCCAGCGAGTCCGCGGCGGACGCCCCCGCGGCTCCGGCCGCCCCGAAGTCCACGGTCCCGAAGCGCTCCAGCGCCGCCGGGTCCTCCAGGACCGCCGACCACTCGTCCTCGTACGCCGTCACGTGGCGCTCCATCTGCGCCTCGAGCTCCGCGCAGATCCCGAGCGAGTCCTCGATCAGCACCGCCTTGAGGTGCTCCATCCCGGCCGCGCTGCCGCCGAGCCGCTCCAGCCAGGCCGCCGTGCGCTCTAGGCGCTCGCCCGTGCGGATGTAGTACATGAGGAACCGGTCGATCAGCGCGAAGAGTTCGGCCGTGTTCAGGTCGGAGGCCAGCAGGTCCGCGTGGCGCGGGGTCGCGCCGCCGTTGCCGCTGACGTACAGGTTCCAGCCGTTGGCGGTGGCGATGACGCCGATGTCCTTGCCCCTCGCCTCCGCGCACTCGCGCAGGCAGCCGGAGACCCCGCCCTTGAACTTGTGCGGGGTGCGCAGACCCCGGTAGCGCAGCTCCAGGTCGATCGCGAGCTGGATCGAGTCGCCCTGCCCGTAGCGGCAGAAGCGGGCTCCCACGCAGGACTTCACCGCGCGCAGGGACTTCCCGTAGGCCTGTCCGGACTCGAACCCGGCGCCGCCGAGCCGCCGCCAGATGTCGGGCAGCTGCTCCTTGCGGACCCCGAAGAGGCCGATCCGCTGCGCGCCGGTGATCTTCGTGTAGAGGCCATAGTCCCGGGCCACCTCGCCCAGCGCGATGACCTGCTCGGCCGTGATCTCGCCGCCCGCGACGCGCGGGATCACCGAGTAGGTGCCGTCCTTCTGGAGGTTGGCGAGGAAGAGGTCGTTGGAGTCCTGCAGGGCGGCCTGCTCGCCCGCCAGGATGTGCCCGATGCCCAGGTCGGGGGCGAGGGTGCCGAGCACGTTGGCGACGACCGGCTTGCAGACGGCGCAGCCTTCGCCGCCCTCTCCGTAGGTCTCCAGCAGTTCGCTGAAGCTGCGGATGCGCTCGGTGCGGATCTTCTCGTAGATCTCCGCCCGGGTGAGGGTGAAGTGCTCGCACAGTCCGCGCGGCTTCTCGATGCCCGCCGCGGCCAGTTCGGCGTCCAGGACCGCCTGCAGCGTGCCGAGGCAGCCGCCGCAGCCCGTGCCCGCCTTGGTGCACTTCTTGATGCCGCCGATGTCGGTGAGGGACTCCGCGACGACCGCTTCGCGCACCCGGCCCTTGGTGATGTTGTGGCAGCTGCACACCACCGCGTCATCGGGCAGCGCGTCCGCGCCGGGCAGCGCCACGCCTTCGGTCGACGGCAGGATGAAGGCCTCCGGCGGGGCCGGCAGTTGGCGGCCCGCGTGCGGCTTCAGCGAACCGTACGCCTGGGCGTCGCCGACCAGGATGCCGCCGAGCAGGGCCCCGTCGGGGCCGAGCAGCAGCTTCTTGTACACGCCTTCGCGGGCGTCGGAGAAGACCACCGAGACGGCGCCGTCGCGGCCCTCGGGGGCGAACGGATCGCCGAAGGAGGCCACGTCGGCGCCCATCAGCTTGAGCTTGGTGGAGGTGTCGGCCCCGGTGAAGGTCAGCTCGCCGGCTCCCGCGAGGGCCTCGGCCACCGTCTCGGCCATCTGGTAGCCGGGCGCGACCAGCCCGTACACCTTGCCGTCGACGGTCTGCGCGCACTCGCCGACCGCATAGACGTACGGGTCGCTGGTGCGGCAGTGGGCGTCCACGACGACCCCGCCGCGGTCGCCGACCGCCAGACCGCACTCGCGGGCGAGGCGGTCGCGCGGGCGGACACCGGCGGAGAAGACCACGACGTCGGAGCTGATCTCCTCGCCGTTGGTCAGCCGCAGCGCCTGCGCCCGCCCGTCGGGGTGGATCTGTACCCCGGCCGCGCCGACGCCCGTGTGCACGGCCACGCCCATGGACTCGATGGTGGCCCGCAGGGCGGCCGCGCCGCCGTCGTCGACCTGGAGCGGCATCAGCCGCGGCGCGAACTCCACGACGTGCGTGGTCAGTCCGAGCGTGCGCAGGGCGCCCGCCGCCTCCAGGCCCAGGAGCCCGCCGCCGATGACCACACCGGTGCGGGCCGCGCCGTCGGCGGCGTAGGCGGTCAGGGCTTCGACGTCGTCGAGGGTGCGGTAGGTGAAGCAGCCCTCGGCGTCGGCGCCGTCGATCGGCGGCACGAAGGGGTAGGAGCCGGTCGCCAGCACCAGTGCGTCGTAGGGGAAGACCTGCCCGGAGCGGGCGGTGACGGTGCGGCCGGCGGTGTCGACGAGTTCGGCCGGGTCGCCGAGCCGCAGGTCGATGCCGTACTTCTCCAGGAAACCGGGCTCGACCAGGGAGAGTTCCGCGCCGGTGGAGCCGGTGAACGCCGCGGACAGGTGCACGCGGTCGTAGGCCGGGCGCTCCTCCTCGGCGAGGACCGTGACCTGCCAGCCGCCGCTCCCGGGGCGGGTCGGATCGGCGAGCGCGTCGCGCTCGGCGAGCGCCTCCAGCAGGCGGTGTCCCACCATGCCGTGGCCGATGACAACCAGCGTCTGCGCCATGGATCTCACTCCGTGTGTCCCTGTGCCGCGCGGTCCGGGGGCAGTCGAGGCGGCCGGGCCAAAACGTCACGCGTGCATGTGTTCCGACCTTTCGACGGTAGGTCCGCCCCACAGCCCCGGACGACCGAAAAGGGCCCCTCGGGGCGGGGAGACGGACCTTTTCCACACAGGACCTCTGACCTGCGACGGGGGCCCTTGGCCAGGGCCCCGGGGGTCCGCCGCGCGCCTAGCGTGGGAGGTGGACCCGGGGGCGGACCAGGGAGGCAGACCACATGCTCGTACTCGCCGTCCACGGCAGCGCGGCCCCGGCCGCCGCCGCGACCATCGCCCGCCTGACCGCCTCCATCGAGGCCGTCAGCGGGGTCCACGCGCTCGTCGGCCACCTCGACGTGCAGCGCCCCTCCCTCGCCGAGGTCGTACGGGAACACCCGCGCTCGGTGGTCGTCCCGCTGCTCCTCGGCGACGGCTTCCACCGCCGCGTCGACATCCCCGCAGTCCTGGAGGGCACCGACTGCGTGCTCACCGAGGGCCTCAGCGGCGAACGCGACGTCGCCCGCGCCGTGCACAGCCGCCTGCGCGAGGCCGAGCGCCGCCGCGGCCCCTACACTCGGGCCGACGCGGTGATCCTGGCCGGTGCGGGCTCCTCCCGCCCCGGCGGGAATGCCGGTACGCAGGCCTGCGCGGCCCAGCTGGCCGTCCTGCTGGAGTGCGACAGCGGCCCCGACCCCGTCCCGGTGGTCCCCGCCTACCTCACCTCGGCCGGGCCCACCGTCCCCGAGGCGCTGGCCCGCCTCCGGGCCGCCGGGCACCGCCGGATCGCGGTCGCGGCGCACCTGCTGGCCCCGGGCCGGTTCACGCACGCCCTGGGCGGCTCGGGCGCCTGGACGGTCTCGGAGCCGCTGGCCGACCATCCGCGCCTGGCCCGGCTGGTGCTCAGCCGCTACGAGTCCGCCCGGGGCACACGGGTGCTGAGGGCCGCGCGCCTCGCCTGCTGAGCCCCGTAGGACTGCTGTCCTGGGCGGTATGGCTTTGGCTTACGTACCCATGACCGCCCGCAGCCGGGACGAGGGCCACCGCGCCGCGACCCCGCTGGAGCTCTTCTTCGACCTGTGCTTCGTCGTCGCGATCGCGCAGGCGGGCGCCCGGCTCGTGCACGCCCTGGCCGAGGGGCATCCCGGCACGGGCGTGATCGGCTACTTCTTCGTCTTCTTCGGCGTGTGGTGGGCGTGGATGAACTTCACGTGGTTCGCCTCCGCCTACGACTGCGACGACGTGCCGTACCGGATCGCGACGCTCGTCCAGATCGCCGGCGTGCTCGTCTACGCGGCGGGCGTGGGCTCGGCGTTCGACCGCAACGACTGGACGGTGGCCGTCATCGGCTACCTGATCATGCGCGTCGCGCTCACCGCCCAGTGGCTCCGCGCCGCCTCCGGCGAGAGCGGCGAGGCCCGCACCGCGGCCCTGAAGTACGCGGCCGGGCTGGTCGTCTGCCAGGCCGGCTGGGTGGCGCTGCTGTTCGCCCCGGACGGCGCCAAGCGCTGGCTGTTCCTGATCGTGGCCGCCGCGGAACTGCTCGTACCGGTGGTGGCCGAGCGGGGTCACCAGACGCCGTGGCACGCCCACCACATCGTGGAGCGCTACGGCCTGTTCACGATCATCGTGCTCGGCGAGACGATCTCCGCGAGCACGGTGGCCGTGAAGTCCGCCATCGACGAACACGAGGCCCTGGGCGAGCTGCTGCCCATCGCCGCCGGCGGGCTGCTGATCGTCTTCGCCGCCTGGTGGATCTACTTCGCCGTGCCCATGCACGAGCGGCTGACCTCCAACCGGGAGGCGATCCCCTGGGGGTACGGGCACCTGCTGATCTTCGCCTCGGGCGCGGCGATCGGGGCGGGCATCGAGGTCAGCGTCGAGCACGCGGTCGGGAAGGCGCACGTGTCGCAGCTCGCCGCGAACGCGGCCGTCACCGTCCCGGCCGCACTCTTCCTGCTGATGGTCTGGCTGCTGCACTCCCGCCACTTCAAGCGGGGCCCCGCCCAGCAGCTGACCCTGCCGGTCTCCGCCCTCCTGGTGCTCGCCTGCACCTGGGCGGGCGCGTACGCGGTGCTGTACGCGGGCCTGGTCGCGGCGGCCACCGTCGTGGTCGGCATGACGCTCGCCGGGCGCACCCGCCCCTGACCCCGTGCGGCGCCGCTCCTGGGGCGGAGCCCGGCAACGGCGCCGCGCCGAACCGTCACTCCCGTGCCCCTGGGGGCGTTTTCATGCCATGACACTCCCCGCACAACGACCCGGCCAAGCCCCCGGCAGGGAACTGGCCGATCCGGCGTTCTGGCAGGCGCCCCCCGCCCACCGGCTGGCCGCCTTCGCCCGTCTACGGGCCCTCGACTCCCCGGTGTTCGTCCCCGAGGGGAAGAGCGCCGGCCACTGGGCCCTGGTGCGCCACGCGGACGTGCAGGAGGCGAGCCGGCTCCCCAAGGTGTTCGCCAGCGCGCCCGGGGTGACCACGCCCGAGCCGGCCCGGTGGGTGCGGGCGCTGTTCGGGGACTCGATGGTCAACCTGGACGGCGCCGACCACGCGCAGCTTCGCAAGATCGTGCAGCGGGCCTTCACGCCCCGGCTGCTGGCGGCGGCCGAGGAGGACATCCACGCGGTGGCGGCCCGGATCGTGGACGACGTACTGGAGGGCGCGCCCGAGGAGTTCGTCTCGGCGGTGGCCTCGCGGCTGCCCCTGGAGGTCATCTGCAACATGATGGGCATCCCGGAGCGCTACCGCGCCGAGATCGCCGACCGCGTCAACCACGCCTCCGAGAACATCGGCGTGGAGCGGGGCATCGCGGCCCGGTTGCGGATGCCCGGACGCGGGCTGCGGGCGCTGGCCCGCATGCAGCGGATGGTGGCGGGGATCGGGCGGGAGAGGCGCAAGAACCCGACGGACGACCTGATCTCGGCGCTGGTCACCGCCAACGTGGACGGACAGGCCCTGGGGGCCCGCCAGCTCGGTGCCTTCTTCTCGCTGTTGATGGTGGCCGGGGTGGAGACCACCCGCAACGCCATCACCCACGGGCTGACCCTGCTGACCGACCACCCGGACCAACGCGACCTGCTGCTGGGCGACTTCGAGAAGTACGCGGACGGCGCGGTGGACGAGATGATCCGCCACTCCACGCCCATCATCCAGTTCCGCCGCACGGTGGCCGCCGAACACACCCTGGGAGGGCACCTGTTCACCCCCGGCGACAAGGTGGTGCTGTACTACGCCTCCGCCAATCGCGACGAGGCCGTCTTCCCCGACCCGGATGCCTTCGACCTCACCCGCTCCCCCAACCCCCACCTGGGCTTCGGCGGCGGCGGACCGCACTTCTGCCTGGGCGCGCACCTGGCCCGGGTGGAGATGAAGGCGCTCTTCCGCGAGCTCCTGACCCGCCCCGTCGGCCTGCGCGCGGTCGGCCTGCCGGACCTGGCCGGGTCCAACTTCGACAACCGGGTCCGCTCCCTGCGCTTCGCCTTCGAACGGCCCTGACCCCGAAAGGGGCCACCGGCCACCGGCCACCGGGCAGGCTGGGAGCCCGGCGGCCGGAGCGGGGTGCGCCGCTACCGCTTCAGGCGGGTCACCTGGAGCAGGAAGTGGGCGCAGCTGTTGAGCACCTCGGGGTCGCCCGCGAACGCCTGGAGCACCTCCGGCGCGACGGGGGCGCCGGGTGCCGCCTCGGGCCAGGCGCGGGTGGCGAAGAGGAAGTAGACCTGGCCGCCCTCATCGGCGGCGGCGACCCACTCGTCCGGGGCGGTGCAGCGGGCGTTCATCCCGGGCAGGGTGAGCGCGATCTGGTTCCCCTCCAGGAGCACCTGCACGGGGAACTTCCGGACCGGGTCGCGGCCGTCCAGGACCACGTCGCCGATGGGCAGGCCGCCCTCCTCCAGCAGCCCGCGCGCGGCTGCCTCGCTCGCCTCTCGTCCTCCGGGACCGTCACCGAGGGTGTAGGCGATGAGGTAGGGGAGGTCGTGGCCTTCGGAGGGATCGCCGATCCACGCCAGCACCGAAAGGGTGCCGAGCTGGGAGCGGTCGATTTCGGCTTGGGTAGAAGTCATGCGCCGCACCTTAGTGGTCTGTCACCCGCCCCTTTCACGGCGTTTCACCCGGGCGGGCTAGACCGCCCAGAATCCACCTCCGGAATTCGCCTGGATGTTCGCGTCCTGGTACTGGAGCCGCACGATCCGAGCGTTTTCCGGAATTTCGAACACCACCCATCCTTCGGCCCGCTCACCCACCTCCAGGGAATCGAAGACGAGCGGTTTGCCGGTCGTGAGCTCCCCCGTCGGCACGACCGCGTGGCGCTGACCCGCGCCGTCGAGCGCCCACATGCGCCCGAGAGCCCCGTACGAGGCCCCGCCCACGTTGACGAACGACATCGAGGCGGCCACCCAGCGCTTGCCGGCGGCCGGGGCGAAGTTCTTCTCGACGGTGACCGCCGGGTCCACGTAGGCGTTGAGGACCACCTGGAGGTGACGGCCGACCTGTCGACCGTCCACCCGTACGGAGTCACCCACATGGGCGGCCTTCGAAGCCGCCCGCACCACCCCTTCGCGTTCCGCCGCAGGATCCTCCCCGGCGCCCGGCGCCCCGTCGTCCACCGGTACGGCGGGCACCGCGGCCGGGGCCAGCGCGCCGCCCTCGGATCCGCCGGAGCAGCCCGTGGCGCCGAACAGCAGGAGCGGGAGGAGAGCGGCGGCGAGCACGGAGACGGGACGGACGGCGGGTCGGAAGTGGCGGCGGGCGAGGCGGGCGGAGCGGGGGGCGGGCTGACGCATGCGGGATCCCTTCGGGGATCTTCGGGGACGTATTCCGGCCAGTCTCACGCGCCCGAGCGGGGAATTGCACACACCGACACGATCACGCGGAACACATGGCGCCCCATATGCCAGCACAATGCGTTCCGGCGGAATTCCGCAACCCCTTGCAACCCCCGTCCAACTGGAGGAACGATGGCCGCGACCGGCCCCCGCATGGCTTTGGCCGCACTCGCCGCACTGGGCGCCACGGCGGCATTCACCGCCCCGGCGAATGCCGCCCCCTACGGCAATGGAATTGAAGTATCTTCGGAAGCTCACATCGCCCAGGACGGAACGATCCACCTTTTCGGGGCCTACCACTGCACCGACCCGTCACTCTCCGGAGCGGTTCAGATCAAGGCGACCGTGGTCCAGGACGACGTCCGCCTGAGCATCGGCGCCGGCGACGCCGTGTGCGACGGCGCCCCGCACGAGTGGGCGGCCCACGGCACGCTCCGGTTCACCCCGGGCGTGCACGCGGGCGAGGCGCTGGCCGAAGCCCAGCTCCAGGAGATCCACTTCGGCGGCGGCCTGCTGCCGCGGTCGATCGACACGGTCGCGCAGGACAGCCACCCGGTCATGGTGATCGACCACCGGTAGCCGCCCGCGTGCCCGAGGACGCCCCGTCCGGTAGCCGCCGCTATCCGGACCCGGGCGTCGGCGGCGCGGCCGCGAGGACCAGCCCCGGGTTCCGGACGCCTCAGCGGCAGGCGGGCGCCTCGCCCGTCATCGACATGAAGGCCACCGTCTGGCATCCGGGGGCCGCGTGCGGACGCCCGGTCGTCCAGTCCACCACCTTCGGCGCCCCGGCGGCGAACAGCAGCAGCGCCAGGGCGCCCGTCACCGCGCCCTTGCTCAGACGGCGCACGGTGAAATCCACGAAATCCGTTCCATGGTCCGCATCATCACCCCGCCCCGCGGGCTCCACAACTCGGCGTGTGCGCCCGGTCACGGTGCGCGGCGGGCCGCGCTGCCCGCCGCGTCGAACTCGCACCACACCGCCTTGCCGTCGCCCCGGGACTCCACCCCCCAGTGCGTGGCCAGCGCGTCCACCAGAAGCAGCCCGCGCCCCGTCGTCGCCGACTCCCCCGGGGTGCGCCGGCGCGGCCACACGCTGGAGCGGTCCTTGACCCAGAGCCGGATCCGCCGGACCGGCTCGGGCAGCACCTCCATGGTCAGCACCGCCCCGCCGTCGGTGTGCAGCAGGGCGTTGACCAGCAGCTCTCCCGCGGCCAGCTCCACGTCGTCGGCGAGCTCGGGCATGCCCCAGTCGCGCAGCGCCTGCCGCAGGGCGTAGCGGGCCTCCGAGAGCCCTTCGGGGTCCGCCTGGTGGACGTACTGGTGGATGCGCGGGGCCCGGTGGGTGCCCGGGTCGGGGGCCCGGCGCAGCACCAGGAGGGCCACGTCGTCGCCGGAGCCCCAGCGCTCCCACAGCCGGTCGGAGAGGTGGTCGGCGAGCGCACCGGCCTCCTGGGGGCCGCTGCGGACCGCGTGGGCGAGGGCTTCCATGCCCTGGGTGATGGCGGTGCCGGGCTCCTCCACGAGCCCGTCGGTGCACAGCACGAGGGTCTCCCCGGGGACCAGGTCGAGCCGGGTCTCGGGGAACTCCTCCTGCTCGAAGACCGTGGCCAGCCCGAGCGGCAGGCCGCCGCGCACGTTGGGCCAGCCCGTTCGCCCGTCCGTGTGCCGGATCAGCGGTCCGAGGTGGCCCGCGCGGACCGCCCGTACGCCTCCGGTCTCCAGGTCCACCTGCGCGTACATGCAGGTGGCGAACCGTTCGGTGTCCAGCTCGGCGAGGAACCGCGAGGCGCGCGCCAGCACCGTGGACGGCGGATGGCCCTCGCCCGCGTACGCGCGCAGCGCGATGCGGAGCTGGCCCATGATGGCGGCGGCGTGCGTGTCGTGGCCCTGTACGTCGCCCACCACGATCCCGACGCGGTCGCGGGGCAGCGCGATCACGTCGTACCAGTCCCCGCCGACCTCGCGCCCGCTCCAGGCGGAGTGGTAGCGCACGGCGATCTCACCGCCGACGATCTCGGGGATCCGGCGGGGCAGCATGGCGGCCTGGAGCATGGTGGCGAACTCGCGCTCCTGGTCGAACAGGAGCGCCCGCTGGAGCGACTGGGCGACGATGCCGGCCAGGCCCAGGCAGAGGTTCTGCTCCTCGGGGCTGAACTCGGTGCGCCGCCGGTAGAAGAGCACCAGCCCGCCGATGGCCTTGGCCTGCGCGATGAGCGGCAGGTAGGCGGCCGCGTCGTACTGGATGCGGTTCAGGTAGTCGGCGAGCAGCGGGAACTCGTCCGAGAGCTCGGCGAGCGAGGTGACGAAACGTGCCTTCCTGGTGAGCACCGCCTGGGACAGCGGCAGCGTTCCGTCCAGCCGGGTGAACTTGCGCTCGCTGAGGATCTCCAGGGATTCCCCGCTCAGCGCGATGATCTTGATGGTGCCGCCCTCGACCAGCCCGAGCGCGAGACCCTCCGCGCCCAGCCGTTCCAGGGCGCCCGCGCCCGTCAGGGTGGCCGTCACGTCGTCGACCGTCACCGCCCGCGACAGGGCCTCGGTGGTCCGCTGCACGATGGTGGCCTGCTGGGCGCGGGCCGATTCCAGCTTCCGCAGCGCGTTGAGGTGGGCCAGCTCGGCCGTCGCGTCCCGGACGATGCCGAGGATCCGCAGGGGGCGCCCCTCCTCGTCCCGGACCACCCGGCCCTGGGTGTGCGTCCACTGGTCGCGGCCGTCGCGCCGCTGCACCGTGAAGTACTGGCCGTACGCCTCCTCCCCGCCGTCCAGCACCGCGAGCACGGTGTCCCCGAGCCGCGCGGCGTCATCGGGCGGGATCCGCAGCCCCAGGCCCTCGGGGGTGTTGTCGAACTCCGCCGGCTCCAGGTCGAAGACCGTCATCCCGGCCTCGTCGAGCACCAGGGTCCCGTCGGTGAGGTCCCACTCGAAACTGCCCATGCCGTTGAGCGCGAGCCGCTCGCCGGGCCCGGTACGGGGGTTCCCCGGGCTCTTCCCGCCCGGTCTGCGATCGTGTCGCTCCGCCGCTGCCACGAGACTCACACCACCTAACGGCCGGGCCAGCACGGCTGGGAAATGAGCCGCTCCCACTCCTCGTCAGGATGCCCCGGAAGGGTCCGTCCGGCCTCCCGCCAGCGTTTGACGAGGGAGAGGTAGATCATCGAGGGGTCGTACGGGGCCTGCGGGTACGGGGCTCCCGGGTACGGGGTCTGCGCGTACCCGGCATTCGGCTGCTGCCCGTACGGGGCCTGCGCGTACGGGGGCTGCTGCCCGTACGCGGCCTGCCCGTACGCGGCCTGCGGGGGCGCCGGCCTCGCCTGGGCGGGCTGCTGTTCCCCGCGGCTGGCGGGAATCCTCACCCAGCCGCGGCCCTGTGCCCGCTCAGCGCCCATCGCGACACCTCTCACTTTGTGTGACTGGCTCTCACGCTCTGTGCCCGGCAGTCGGGGCCCGGTCGGCCCGCGGCGCACCGGTGGAACCCGCCAGCGGGCCCCGGGTGCCCAGGCGCTTGCGGACTCCTGCCACCAGTCTCCCCGCCGTGAACCCGGCGCCGTGTACGAATCGCATGGAAGGGCCGAATGAGGGAGCCGTCAGCAGCCCCGCGAAGAACAGTCCGGGCCACGAGGACTCGAAACCGGGACTCAGCTCCGGGGTACCGCTCTCCCCCACGGTGGCCAGCGCGGCCCGCAGCCCCGCGTCGAGCAGCTCGAGGCGGTCCAGGGCCGGGGTGAATCCGGTCGCCGCGATCACATGGGCGGTGTCCAGTACGACGGACTCCCCGGCCGCGGTGGTCAGCCCCAGCCGGGTCCGCTCCCCGGCGGGAACCGCCCGGTGCAGGTGGTGCCCCAGGAGTACGGGGACCCGCCGCTCGAAGCGCTCGCGCAGCCACCAGGCTCCGGCCGGGCCCAGCGCGGTGGCCGCGATCCGCTCCCGGGTGGGCGCGGGCAGCCTGCGCACGGCCCAGGGCAGCTCCGACCAGGCCCAGCTGCGCCAGCCGGTGCCCAGGCCGCTGTGCGGTGCGCGCAGGGACCGCAGCGGGGGCCGCCGCAGCGGCTGCGGCACGGTGTTCCAGTTCAGCCGGGACCGCCGGGCCACCAGGCACGGGCGGGCTCCGCCCTCGGCGAGCAGGACGGCGGTTTCCAGGGCCGCCTGCCCGGCGCCGAGCACGGCGACCTCGCGGCCGGCGAAGCGGGTCAGGTCGCGGTGGCCGCTGCTGTGCGAATAATGGGCCGCGGGCAGGTCCCGTAGCGCCTCGGGGTACCGGACGAACGGCATGACGCCCACGGCCAGCGCCACCGTCCGGGCGAGCAGGGGCGGCCCCTCGGCGGTACGGACGCGGAACCCGTCGCCTTGCGGGGTGACTTCGGTGACGGTCGCCTCCTCCACCGGGGGTGCGGCATGCCGGGCGAACCAGAGCCCGTACGCACTGAACGTCCCGATGGGCAGCGGAGTTCCATGTCCGGCGGCGATCCCGCGGCCCTCGCAGTACTCGGCGAGCGTGTAACGCCCGCCGGGCGCCGACAGGTTGGAGGACCACGGCTCCGACTTCAGGTACATGCCCTCGGGCATGTGATCCCGCCAGGAGGCCATGGGCCGCCCGAGCACCCGCACCCCGAGCCCCGCGCCCGCGGCGTGCGCGGCGATCGACAGCCCGTACGGGCCCGCTCCGATCACCACGAGATCGTCCATCCGTGTCACCGCTGTCCCTCCAGTCCCTTGGTTCGTCCACCGCCTCCTGCGCCCCGGCTCCGGGGATCCGTCCCGGGCGGGTTACCCCGTCATGCCCTCACCGCGTCACCAGCTCGTCCGGCTCCGCCGAGGCCTCCGGCGGGGCGGGCCGGGAGGCCCCCGGTCCGCCGGACGCGGCCGGGGGCAGGCCGCGGGCGCGCTGGCGCGGCGCCCGGACCACCTCCCGGGCCCGGCGGCGCCCCTGCTCGGGGACCCCGCGCAGCACCCGCGCGGCCTTGCCCGCGCCCCGGCCCAGGAACGCGGCGAGCATCGCGAGGAAGGGCATCAGGTCATCGGCGGCGAACCAGGCCGCCTCCACCCGGACCCGCTCCCGGCGCGGCAGCGCCCGTACGGCCCGGCCCGGCTGCGCCGCGGAGCCGTCCACGGAAGCGGAAGCGGAAGCGGTACCGGGACCGGCGCCGGAAGGGCCCGCGGGTACGGGGGCCGGCGCGCGGCGCGGGAGCGAGCGGGAGCGGACCGCCGACAGCAGGGCGTAGTTCTCCGCCACGAAGACCCGGCCCGGACCGCCGGAGGGCTCCGGGACCCGCTGCCCCGTCAGGTCCAGGTACATCGCCCGGACCACGTCCAGCCCGGCCGAGTCCGTGAACAGCCGGAACTGCGCTCCCGGCCGGGGGTTGAAGTCCACCAGCCGGAAGACGCCCCGCTCGTCCCGGCGGAAGTCCAGGTCCAGGATGCCCTGGTAGGCCAGCCGCTCGGCGAGCCGCAGCCCCGCCTCCTCGACCGCCGGGTCCGGCAGCCACCGCCCGACCGCCGTCAGCCCCGTGCGCACCGGCCAGGACATCTCCTTGCGGCCCGACCCGGCGATCAGCGGGTGCCCGCCCCGGCCGAACGCGCCGTGGAAGAACCAGTCGGTGTCCGGACCCGCCGGCAGGAACCGCTGGAGCAGCAGCCGGCTGCCCGCCTCCGCCGCGCGCTCGTAGAGCCGCCGGGCCTCGGCGGCCGCGTGGACCAGGGTGGTGCTGCGCAGGCCCGTGCCTGCGGGCAGCAGCCAGGGCCGGCTCCACTTGGCGATGACCGGCAGCCCCAGCCGCCACGCCGCCTCCGCCGCCTCCGCCCCG
Organism: Streptomyces sp. NBC_00454; assembly: GCF_041434015.1. Taxonomy (GTDB): domain Bacteria; phylum Actinomycetota; class Actinomycetes; order Streptomycetales; family Streptomycetaceae; genus Streptomyces. Next base: position 3,175,144 of record NZ_CP107907.1, read on the forward strand.
CTCGCCGGGATCACCGTCTCCGGGTGCGGGATGTCCCACCGGGCGCACAACCGGGACAGCTCGGCCTTGTCCGCCACCCGCGCGGGCAGGTTGTCGGGCTGATGGGGAATCCGGAAACGGTCCGTCAGCATCGGCGCGACCCTCGACACCGCGATCGCGCTCAGATCGTCCATCGCGATGAGCACCGCCGGGCGGCCGATCCGCTCGGACACCCCGGTCAGGCACTCCAGCAGCGCTTCGGGCGCCTCGGGATCCAGACCCTCGGGCGGCCCGGGATGCACGGCATGCAGGTAGCGCGAACGCCCCATGGGACCTCCCCCGGCCTCGACGACGGCATGGACCTCCACGCCCTTGCGCCCAAGGGATCTGACGGCGCCGAGGGTTCCGTGGTGGAACGGATTCCGATCGAGTCTGAGCAGAACTGCGGGCACTTGGTTGGGATGCGCGTGCATGGAAACGGTGTCTTTCACCTAGTCGGACCAAGCGGGGAGGGTGCGCAGCTGCGAATGGCCTATGCGGACGTCACCGGACAGGCCATTCGTCAGATGTGATGTCTAACGTCTTTGGTAAGCACACCGATTCAGGAAAGCTCGGGAGACGCCATGCCCAGACCACGTCGCCGACTGGCGAGCACCTGCATCGGAACGGTCACGGCCGGCCTGCTGGCCACCGGGGCCGCCCTCGCGGCCCCCGAGGAACAGAACACGGGCTCCGACATCGCCATGGGCGCCTATCTCGACTACGGGCCGCCGGGAGTGGCCCGCATCCCCTTCCTCTCGCACTGGCTGGGCGGCAAGGAGATCCGGGTCGGACACACCTATCTGCCCGGTGACCAGTGGGCCGGCATCGAAGGCAACGTCAGTTTCCTGGCGGACTGGGCCGAATGGCGCCAGGCCCGGGACGACCGGATGTTCGTCCTCAACGTGCCCATGCAGGAGCGCAACGAGGCCCGGATCCCGGACTACCAGGTGGCCCAGCTGATCCGGGCCGGCGCGGACGGCCAGTACGACCGGCACTTCAAGAAGCTCGCCGAGCGGCTGGTGTCGCTGGGCGTCCCGGACACGGTGATCGTGCTCGGCTGGGAGATGAACGGCACCACGTACACCCACCGGTGCGGGCCCGACCCGGAGAACTGGAAGGCGTACTGGAAGCGGGTCGTCAACGCGATGCGCTCCGTGCCCGGCCAGCAGTTCAAGTTCGATTTCACCCCGAACCGCGGTACGGACGCGATCGGCTGGACCAAGTGCTACCCGGGCGACGACGTGGTCGACATCGTCGGGATGGATTCGTACGACCAGGCTCCCGGCCGCACCTTCGACGACCAGATCAGCCAGCCGTACGGACTGCAGCAGCACGTCGACTTCGCGAAAGCACACGGCAAGCAGATCTCGTACCCGGAGTGGGGCCTGTTCCGCAACGGGGACAACCCGGAGTACGTGCGGCGCATGCTCAAGTGGATCGAGCAGCAGAAGCCGCTCTACCACACCATCACCGACTACTGCCCGCACGGCGTCTGGCAGTGCAAGCAGAACCCGGAGTCGGCGAAGGTCTTCCGCGACGCGCTGACCCCGCAGAAGCCCGGCCCGGTGATCCCGACGCCGGTGGTTCCGACGCCCGTGGTCCCGACCCCGGTGGTTCCGACGCCCGTGGTCCCGACGCCCGTGGTGCCGAGCCCGCAGATCCCCACGCCGGAGATCCCGACCCCGGTCGTCACGCCGCCGCTCACCCCGCCGGTCGTCACCCCGCCGCCGATCGTCCTCCCGAGCCCGCTGGTCCCGTCCCCCGAGGTGCCGAGCCCGGTCGCCCCGAGCCCGGTCGTTCCCAGCCCGGTCGTGCCCAGCCCCGTCGTGCCCAGCCCCGTCGCGCCGAGCCCGGTGGATCCGAGCCCGGTGGTCCCGTCCCCCGAGGTCAGCCCGGTCGTCCCGAGTCCGCAGGTCCCGGTGGATCCGAGCCCCAGCGCCAGCCCCGCTCCCGTGGTGCCCAAGCCCGACCCCTCGGTCCCGTCCCCGCAGGCACCGTCCCCTCAGGTGCCGTCCCCGCAGGTCCCGTCCCCGCAGGTCCCGTCCCCGGTGCCCTCGCCGGTCGTGCCGAAGCCCCAGCCGACCGTTCCGACGACGCCGCCCGTCAACAGCAAGCAGTGGTGCGTGCCGCTCAACTTCGGCGAGTGGCTCTCCAAGCTGGTCGGCAAGCAGTCGGTCTGCGTCAAGGTCGACTGGGGCAAGGACTCCGGTTACTGGCCCTTCTAGACGAGGCGGTCGGGTCATCGGACCCGCAGTTCGTTGAGCCGCGCCCGCCAGTCCCTGGCGGCCGGCAGCGCCTCCCGCAGCGCGTCCACCGCCCGCTCGCGCCCCGTCACCTGCGACTCGTGCAGTCGCAGCAGGGGCGCGAGCGCCGTGGTGGCCAGCAGGAAGCGCTGGTTGACCACCGTCCGCGGCCGCCAGTGGTTCTTGTACGGTTCGTCGCCGCGCAGGAAGCTCACCACCGGGCGGCCTTCGGCGTGCGCGCGGCCGGTCTCGTAGCGCAGCAGCAGCGTCGCCACGTCGACCTTGCGGTCCCGCAGGTCCGGGTCGGCCCCGTAGAGATAGCCGCCGCTCAACGCACCCGAGAGCAGGGTGAGGTTGGCGGCCACCACCTTGCCGTCGAGCCGGAACTCGGCCAGCCGGCCCTCCCCGGCCCGCACCATCCGCCGGGTGGCCCGGGTCAGGTGCTCGGCGAAGCGCGGCTTGAGGTGCTCGGGGGTCACCCCGCGGCCGCGCCACTGCTTCTCGTGCAGCCGCAGCAACGTCCGTACGGCACGCGGCACTTCCTGTTCAGTGACCTCGCGCTCCTCGATCCCGGCCGCGTCGGTCTTGCGGAGCTTGGCCCGCACCCGCTGCGCGCCGGAAGCCGGCATCCGCTTGACGAGCTCGTCGAACGGCATGGCCGGCAGCTCCATGCAGGTGGAGTCGGTGAGCTTGGCGGTGATCCCGGGCCACGCCGCGCAGAGGGCCTCGGCGGCCGCGCCGGGCCGCACCTCGCGCAGGTCGACGACCGCGCCCCGGGCGGCCCGGTGCAGGCCGTTGGCCAGCGCCGGGACGACCTGGTCGGAACATTCGGCGGCCACGAGCACGTCGAAGTAGTCGGTGATGCCCCCGCCGAGCGGCACGAGCAGCGGCAGCGGCCGGTGTACGAGCATCAGCGCGGCCGCGCCGACCAGTTCCTCCCCGCGCCGCACGAGCACGATCCGCAGCCGGCCGTCCTTGCCGTAGGACAGCCACCAGGAGTGGAGCCAGGCATGGCTCTGGAAGGGGGTGGCGGTGGGACAGTTCCGTACGAGCCGGTTCCACGGCTCTTCCAGCGCGGCGAACTGCCGGGGATCGCGGCACAGCGTCACCGACAGGGGCCCTGCGGAGCCCGAGGTCATCGGACGGACTCCTTCTCCTTGGTCTCGCTGTGGTCACCCTGCGCCGGCAGCGAGGCGAACTCCCCGGCGACGACGGGGACCACGGCCTCGGCCGCCTCTTCCCGCGTCCTGCGCCGTGCGGGCCGGGCCAGCATCCACAGCCCGCCCAGCAGCCCGCCGGCGCACAGCCCGACGGCCCCGCTGAGGGGGGCGGACGCGGAGGCCGGGTCGGACGGTGCGACGGCCTGGCTGAACAGCAGCAGCTGCACCCCGGTGTTCTTGGCGGCCTGGTTGCTGCTCAACGACAGGGCGTCGGCCACCGCGTTCGCGATGTCGGCGGCCCCGCTCGCGCTCTTCGAGGTCCCCGTGATGGCGATCATCGGGGACTCGGGGGAGGTTTCGGCGCGGACCTGCGTGCGCAGCTGCTGCACGCCGATGCCCGCGCGGGGCTGCGCGTACGCGAGGGTCGAACTGCTGGTCGCGATGCGGGCGTAGGCCTGGGCGAAGCCCAGCGCGGTGGCCGGCTCGGTGGTCTCGTTCGGCACGGCGACGACGTAGCTGGTGGCGGCGTACTCGGGCGCCTTGAGCACCCCGTACGCCCCGCCCGCGGCCAGCCCCAGCAGCGCGGCGGCCGGCAGGGGCCACCAGGCGGGCGGCGCCAGCCGTACCCGGCGACGGCGGGTGGGCTTCTTCTGATCGGCGGTGTCAGCCATGTACGTGCCTTCCTGAAGGGGTGGGAGTGCTCTCGGGCCCCCGCTTCGGGGGCCTCTTCGGAGTGGGTGGATCAGCCGGCCCCGGCGGAGCGGCCAGCGCGAGCTCGTACACGGACAGCAGCTGCGCCGCGCTCCGTGCGATGTCGTAGCGCCGCACCACCGCGGGCGGCGGCAGCCTGCGGACGCCCGCTTCCATGTGCCCCCGCAGCGCGGCGACCAGTTCCTCGGTGCCCGTGCCGATCCGGCGCGCCCCCGGTGCCTGCGCCGCCGGGAGGTCGTCGATCGCCGGGCAGGTGACGTGCAGGACGGGCAGACCCGCCGCCAGGGCTTCCACGACGGCCAGCCCGAACGCCTCCTCCCGCGACGGGGACACGAAGACGTCCATCGCGGCGAGCAGCGCCGGGATCCCGGGCGTGCGCCCGTCCGCGCTGTCGCCCAGCGGATCCCGCTCCCCCAGCAGGTGGATCCGGCTCTGCGCGCCCAGTTCGGCGGCCAGCCGGCGCAGCGTGGCCCGCTCCGGCCCGTCCCCGGCGAGCAGCAGGTGTGCGCCCGGCAGCGCCGCCACCGCGCGGACCAGTACGTCGAAGCGCTTGCCCGGAACCAGCCGCCCGACCCCGCCGACGACGAACGCCCGCTCGGGCAGTCCGGTCCGGGCCCGGGTGGCCCGGCGTACGCCCTCGTCGAAGCGGAACCGCACGGCTTCGATCCCGTTCGGCACCACGTGGACCCGCGCGGCCGGCACGCCCCAGGCCTCCAGCCGGGCCGCCACCGTGTCCGACACGGCCACGGTGGCAACGCCCAGCCGTTCGCTCGCCAGGTACAGCGCCCGTACCCCGGCCGACAGCGGCCGGCCCTCGATCTCGCCGTCCCCCAGGGAATGTTCGGTGGCCACGGTGCGGCCCACGCCCGCGAGGCGGGCCGCGAAGCGCCCGTACACGCAGGCCCGGTAGAGGTGGGTGTGCACGAGGTCGTAGCGGCCCCGCCTGATGAATCGGGCCATCCTCGGCAGCGCCCCGAGGTCGCGGTTGCCGCGCATCCCGAGGTGGACGACCCGGACCCCGTCGGCGCGCAGGCCTTCCGCCACCGGGCCCGGGTTGGTCAGCGTCAGGACGTCGCACTGCATCGGCATGTGCCGCAGCAGCAGGCGCAGTTGCTGTTCGGCGCCGCCGACGCCCAGGCCCGTGATGATGTGCAGCATCTTGCGCGGGCTCACCAGTGCACCGCCCGCCGCAGCTCCCGGACCTGGTGGCGGGCCTGCTTGATGCGCAGCCGCGGGCCGCCGTCGGCCTGGCTGATGTGCGTACGGGGCATCGCGTGCGGCCCGGCCAGCCGTCCGGGGGCGATCGCGCAGGCGTACGCGTACCCGGCGTCCCGGGTCGCGGAGACGACGCGGGCGTCGAGGTGCCCGTACGGGTAGCAGAATCCGGCGGGCAGGGTCCCGGTGAGCTCCCGGATCAGCTCGCGGCTGCCGCGCAGCTCCTGCTGGAGCACGTCGTCCGCGGCTGCGGTGAGGTCCTGGTGGAGCAGCCCGTGCGAGCCGATCTCCTGCCCGGCGGCGGCGACTTCGCGGATGCCCTCGGCGGTGAGCAGGGCCTTGCGGGGGCCGAGCGGGTCCCACACGTTGTCGACGCCGAGCCTGCCCGGCAGGACGAAGAGGGTGGCGGTGCAGTCGTAGCGGCGCAGCAGCGGCAGCGCGCGGGTCAGGAAGTCGGTGTAGCCGTCGTCGAAGGTCAGGCCGACCAGCCCGGCGCCGCGTCCGGCCGCGCGGGCCCGGAGCAGCTCGCCGACGGACACCCCGCGCAGGCCGCGGGAGCGCAGCCACAGCAGCTGGGCCTCCAGCGCGTGCGGGGTGACGGTGATGCCGTACGGGTCCTCGGCGGGATCGGTGAACTCGGCGACGGAGTGGTACATCAGGACCCACGGGGACGCGGCCCGGCGCGGGGGGACCACTGCGGCGGGGGGCGCCGTTTCGGTGTCAGCGGACATTGCGGAACCTCTGGGTGAGCTGGGAGGTGAGCTGAGCGGTGAGCTGGGCGATCTGGCCGGGCAGGGCGGTGACTTCCAGCGCCCGTATGGCCATGCCCGTGGCTCCGAACATGGCGGGGACGAGCAGGCAGCCGAGCGCGGCGCTGACCAGCGGGTCGGGGATCATCGGCCCGGCGATCCAGCCGGTGACGCAGGCCGCGAAGGCCGCGACGGAGAGCCGTCCGATGGAGACGGCGACCCGGCGGACCTGGATGGCGATGATCCGGGTACCGAGTCCGGTGAGCAGGAGCACGGCGGTGGTGGAGATCCCGGCCGCGTTGGCGGCGGCGATCCCGTAGGTGCCCCACCAGCCGACGGCGAAGGCTCCGGCGACGATGTTGACGAGGAGTCCGGCGCCCATCGCGAGCGCCGGGAACCAGGTGGGCCGGGCGGTCGAGAAGAAGGGCCGGGACAGCGCCCCGACGAGGCAGTGGCCGAGCAGCCCCAGGCCGTAGACCCGCATGACGGAGGCGGTGGCGAGGGTGTCCTGGTGGGTGAAGGCCCCGCGTTCGAAGAGCACTTGGATGATCTGGGGCGCGTATCCGATGACGAGCGCGGTCCCCATGAGCACGGCGAGCGAGGCCAGCGCCAGGTCCCGTTCGACCCGCCGCCGGGCCTTCTCCCGCTCCCCGCCGGCCATGGCCTGGGCGACGACGGGGAAGGTGACCGTGCAGATCATCAGGGACAGCACCATCGGCATCTGCGCGACCTTCTGCGCGTAGTTCAGGTGCGAGATGGCGCCGGGGGGCAGCGAGGCGGCGAGGAACCGCTCGACCAGGACCTGCGACTGCCGGAAGACGGCGAAGAAGATGACTGGGGCGATGACCCCGAAGGCGATCAGGGTCGGCCGGTCCCGGTCCCGCTGGCTGCGCGGCGCACCCTTGGCGCGGGGCGGGCCGAAGCCCACGTTGCGGATGAAGGCCGGCAGTTGGACCAGCGCCATCAGCACCCCGCCGACGGCCACCCCCGCGGCAGCGGCGCGCACCCCCCACAGGGCGTGCAGGGCCACCATGGTCCCGATGATCCCCACGTTGTACGAGACGTAGATCGCGGCGGGAGGCACGAAGGACCGGTGGGCCCGCAGTGCGGCGCTGAAGTATCCGGCGACCCCGAAGGACAGCACGGTCAGGGCGGTCATCCGGGTGCATTCGACGGCCAGCCCGGGATCGGGCAGCCCTGGTGCGAGGATCCCCACGACCAGGGGCGCGGCGACGATGAGCACGGAGGCCACGGCGGCCAGCAGCACGACCAGCCGGGGCAGGGTCGCCCCGACGAGCAGCCGTACGGGGTCCTGCGCGCGGGCCTCCCTGCGGGTGAGCCCGGCCCGGCTGGCGGCCCGGCGGGCCAGGGCGTGGCTGAACGCGGGCACCATCAGCAGCGCCATGGCGTCCTCGATGAGCAGCGTCGAGGCCATCTCCGGGACGGTCCAGGAGATCAGGAAGGCGTCGCTGTCGTGCCCGGCCCCGAAGAGGTGCGCGATGGTCTGGTCCCGCACCAGTCCGAACACCGCCCCGGCGGCGGTCAGCCCGGCGGTGACGGCGGCCGCCTTCGCCAGTCCGCTGCCCGCGCCTGCGAGCGCCGAACGGGCCGGCGCGGCGCCGGAGTCGGCATCGGCGGGGCCGGCCGGCGGCAGGGCCGGGGCCGGGACCGGCGGGTGCGGCGGACGGCCCGCAGTCGCGGCGACCTCGGTCGCCGCGGCTGCGGGCCGCCGCCAGGGCGTGGTATCCGTCACCGGCCGGCCGCACCCTCAGGGGCGAACCGCCCCGGCTCGTCACCGGAGGGCAGGGCCCACCAGGCGGCCAGGCCGATGATCACTCCGGTCAGGACGGTCGACGGGCCGCCGATGTCCGCGTAGAGGAAGTCGGTCAGCTGCCACACCAGGAGGCCGGTGGCGACCAGCCCGCAGTCCCGCAGGGCAGCTCCGCCCGTCACGCACCTGCGCAGGCCCGCGACCAGCAGCGCCGCCCAGCCGCCGGCCAGCGCGACCAGCCCGATCAGCCCCTGCTCGCTCAGCACCAGCAGGTACATGTTGTGCGGGGACAGCAGCGGCTGGCGGATGAAGGCCTGGCCGGCGCCCGCGGTGTCGCTGCCCGAGGAGAGCGCCAGCCCGGAGTGCGAGTCCCGGTTGGCCGGGAAGCCCTTCAGGCCGACGCCCACCGCCGGCCGCTCGCGCCACATCGATTCGGCGGCGGCCCACATCGTGTACCGGTCGGTCACCGACTGGTCGGGGGCGTCGGAGACCTGGGTGATCGAGGTCAGCCGCTCCGCGACCATCTCGGAGCCGACGCCGAGCCCGCCCACCAGCACCACGCCCACCGCGGCCAGCGCGAGGAGCACCTTCAGGGCCCGCCGGATCCCGGCCAGCCCCATCACCAGGACGGCCGCGGCGAAGGTCGCGATCCACGCGCCCCGGCTGAAGGAGAGCACCAGCGGCAGCGTCAGTGCCAGCGCGGCCGCGCCGGAGAGCCTGCGCAGCCGCGCCGGAAGTCCCGGCGCGAGCGCCGCGGCCGTGGCGGCGACCAGCCCGTAGGCGACGACCGTGGCCATGCCCATCACGTCGCCGGGGCCGAAGGTGCCCACCGCGCGGATGTCCTCGCCCTGGTACGAGGCCCCGGTGTGGGTGGCGAACTGCACCACGCCCACCGCGCCCTGCATCAGCCCCAGCACCACGAAGCACCCGGCGGCCAGCCGGAACTCCGAGGCGTCGCGCACCAGCAGCACGATGGCCGCCGGGACCAGCACGAACACCTGGAGGTAGCGCACGAAGCCGGGCAGGGCCGCGTACGGGTCCCCCGCGGTCACGGTGGAGACGGCGAGCCCGACTGCGGGCAGGCCCAGGACCAGCACCCCGAGCGGGGTCAGGGGCCGCACACGCCCCCGTAGCACCTGGACCGCGCAGACGAACACGAGCAGCAGGGAGGCGGCGTCGGCCGGCCCGACCTTCCCGGAGGCGGTCGCGTCACCCGCCGGCACCGGAACGAGCAGGGCCAGTACGGTCCCGGCCAGCGGCAGCAGCGGCCAGTGGCGCCGCAGCAGGGTCCCGAAGTCCGGGCGTTCCCAGGAGTGGTGCACGGCAAGGCTCATGCTCAGCTGCCCCCCAGCCTGAAGCGGAAGAAGGAGGCCGCGGTGCGGGCCAGGATCCACAGGTCCTGCCACAGCGACCAGGTGTCGATGTAGTGGTTGTCGAAGCGGGCCCGGTCCTCGATGGAGGTGTCCCCGCGCAGGCCGTTGATCTGGGCGAGGCCGGTGATGCCGACCGGCATCCGGTGACGGGCCTCGTACCCGGGGTGGACGCTGCTGAACTTGGCCACGAAGAAAGGCCGTTCGGGGCGCGGACCGACCAGGCTCATGTCACCCCGGACCACGTTCCACAGCTGCGGCAGCTCGTCCAGCGAGGACTTGCGCAGGAAGGAGCCGACCGGGCTCATCCGGCAGTCGCCGGCCACCGTCCAGCGGGTGGCGGACTCGTGCGCGTCGGCGCGCAGGGTACGGAACTTCAGCAGGGTGAAGGGGCGCCCGTACAGGCCGACCCGCTCCTGCCGGAAGATCACCCCCGGCCCGTCGGAGACCCGTACGGCCAGGGCGCAGGCGCCCATCACGGGGGCCGCGGCCAGCAGTGCGAGCGCGGCGAGCGAGGAGTCGATGACCCGCTTCGCGTACCGCTCGACCGGCCGGGCGGGACGCGGCAGCAGCGGCTGGACGGCGTACCCCCACAGCTGGTCGGCGGGGGACGCGACGCGCATGCCGGTGACCTTGGCGGTACCGGCCGGGTCGGCGAGCCAGAGCCGGCAGCCGTGGTCGTGGAAGAGCCGCACCAGGGAGGCGGTGCGCTCGTCGGCCTCGGGCGGGCGCGTGAAGACCGCGTGGCGCACGGAGTTCTGGATGACGGCCCGGCGGATGTCCTCGTGGGTGGCGAGTACGGGGACCCCCGCGCCCCCGTCCTCGGCGGCGCCGGTGTCGGCGAGCCCCACGGGGCGCAGCCCGTACTCGGGGCGGCCGTGCAGGGCCGCGGCGACGGCGCCGGCTCCGGCGGCGGGTCCGACGACGAGCGCGGAGGCGGGCCGGCGGACGCGGGTGCGGCGGCGGAGCTGGTTGACGAACCCGCGTCCCGCGCAGGCCAGTACGGCCTGGAGGCAGACGGCCGAGAGCAGCGCCACCCAGGTCAGGGCGGCGGGCGGGGCGAAGGCGGCCAGGGCGGCGGCGGCCCCGCACCACAGGACGGCGGCCCGCCCGACCAGCGCGGGCAGGTCGAGGAGCGCGGAGGGGGCGAACCGCGGCCGGTACAGGCCGGCCTGCGCGTGCAGCGCGGCCAGCAGGAGGGGCAGCAGGGCGGCGGCCGGTCCGGCCGCCCCGCTCGGCAGCTCCAGCCCGGGGAGGGAGGCGGCGGTCGCCAGGACGGCCAGTGCGTCGGCGGTCAGCAGCGGCAGGACCCCGTCGCGGCGCCGGATCCGCCGCGACCGGACGGCCGGCCGGGCCCGGTCGGCCCTGGGCCCGCGCGGCGGGTGGATGGCGGTGACGGTACGGCGGACGGCGGTGGAACCGGAGCCGGCGGCGCCGGAGCCCTCGCCGACCGTGGCGGTACCGGCCGTGGTGGTACTGGCCATCGTGGCACCGGCCATGGCGGTACCGGCCATCGTGGCACTGCCCGCGGAGGCGATGCCCGCGGCGGTGCCGGCCGTGCTGGTACCGGTACTGCTTCCAGCGGGCCCCGTGCCGCCCTGCCCGGTGTGCCGGGCGGGTGCGCTGTCCATCGTCATCGGCTGATGCGCTCCTGGTTCAAGGGCCGGGGCCTGCCCAGCAGTTCGTGGTACAGACCGGTGACCGCGTCCGTGGTCCGCCGCACGTCGAATTCCATCCGCGCGTGCCGCTGGGCCTGCTCCCCGAGTTCGGCGAGCAGCCGCGGCTCGGCCAGCAGCCCTACGAGGGCCTTGGCCAGCGCCGTCGGGTCCTCCGGCTCCACCAGGCACAGCCGCCCCTGCCCGGGGGGCAGGCTCTCCCGCGCACCGCTGACGTCGGAGACCAGGACCGGGCGGCCACAGGCCATGGCTTCGAGCGGGGCGAGCGCCATGCCTTCCCACCGCGACGGCAGTACAACGAGATCGGCGGCCCGAAGCCACGGTCGGATGTCGCGGGCGGCTCCCGCGAAGTGGACTCCGGGCGGTGCCGCGCGGCGCAGCCGTTCCATGTCGGGGCCGTCCCCGACCAGTGCGAGACGGGCTCCGGGAACGGCTCCGAGCAGCTCGGGCCAGGCCCGCAGCAGGATGTCCTGCCCCTTCTGCAGGCAGATCCGGCCGACGCAGACGGCGAGCGGCCCGTCGCCCTGGAAGGCGGCGGGCAACGGCAGTTCGGCGCGCGCCCCGGCCTTGTCGCGCACCGGGTCCGGGCCTCCGGGCCGGAAGTGGTCGAGGTCGACGCCGTTGCGGATCACCGACCAGCGGGCGGCGATCCCCTCGGACTCCCCCGTCCGGCGTTCGGCCTCGCTGACGCAGAGCACCCGGTCGGCCCAGCGGGCTCCGAACCGCTCCCAGCGCAGGGCGAGCGCGGCGGTGGCCCCGCCGACGGCGTCGAAGGACCAGGCGTGCGGCTGGAACACGGTCGGGACGGCGCCGCGCACGGCGAGCCTCCCGGCGAGCCCGGCCTTGGCGCTGTGGGCGTGCAGGATGTCGGGCCGGACCCGGCCGATCACGCGGCGGGCGCCGAGCACTTCGGCGGCGAGCCCCGGCCCGGGGGCCCGTCCGGCACGCCAGGTGAGCACCTCCGCCCCGGCGGCGCGGGCGGCTTCGGCGAGCTGTCCGCCGCGCGGGCAGCCCACGACGGTCCGCAGCCCGGCGGCGGACTGGGCGCGGACGAGGTCGACGACGACGCGGGCGACCCCGCCGTCCACGGGCTGGACGAGGTGCAGCACGGTCGCCGCCCGGCCGGGCGGCGCCGAAGCGGAGGAGGGTGAAGCTGAGGGAGAAGCTGAGGGAGAGGAAGGCTGTTTCGGCACGTGGAGCGGTCTCCTGCGTTCAGCGGCGCGCGTCTGTCTGAACGAAGAGCACACCGAGGAAATGACCCTGACTTTCGCCCGTGAACCCGAAGGTCAGGCTGCGGGCGCCACCGGACAGGGCGGGGCTCAGATCGAACACGTCCGCGTCATATCCGAGATTATTCATATGTTCGGGCTGTCGCACGAACGAGGGATGTCCGAATTCCGTGATCGTGGAATTCATAACATCATTAAAAGGATTTTCACCATCACTGAGGCTGATCCGGCGGCCGCTGTCGGCAGTCACCGTGAGTGAATCCCCCAGGGCCCCGCGGTCCCCGTCGTACCCGACCACCCCGACCCGCCCCGAAGCACCGGGCGCGGCATCGAGACCGGCGACCTCCACCGTCTCGCCCGCCGCCTCGCCGGCCCCCGCGGTCAGCTGCTCGAAGCCGTCCCAGAGCGAGACCCTCCGCAGCGGCTCCCGCGGGTGCTCGTAGGCCACCACCAGCGTCCAGCCGCCCCAGGCGCCCGTCTGCGAGTGCCCCATGGCGATGTTCAGCTGGGCCACCGTCCACATCCCGGCGCCGCCCTTGCGGACCTGCGGGGTCACGTCGGCGGAGGCCTGGTAGGCGTCGCTGCCCTCGTCGGTGCGGTGCCCGATGACCGTGTCGGCCAGCACTTCCCGGTACGCGCCGCCCGGCTCGGCGACGAGCACCCGGCCGTTGTCCTCCGGCGGCTTCTGCTCGCCGACGCGCAGGTTCCCGCCCCAGTAGAGACGGGCGTACGAGACCTTCGCGCCCTGCGGGATCTTGAGCTCGGCCCGGGTCGAGTTGTAGGTGTCCGGGTCCTTGTCGACCTCGTCGTAGAACATCTCGAAGTCGCCGTTGGTCCCGGCGGCGCCCTTGTTGATCTCCGCGCAGGGCTCGGCCTGCGGGCTCTCCTCCTTGCGGCAGCCGATGGACGAGTTGGAGGCCCGCACCAGGCCGCCGTGCTGCACGGCCTGGTAGCGCTGAGTGAACGGAAGCCTAGGCGATTCCTTGACCAGCGGAGCCCGCACCCCGGGCGGGGCCGCGGCTCCCGCCACGGGCACGTTCACCGAAAGTGTGAGGCAGGACAGCAGACCGAGCGTGCCGAGGATTCTGCGGGAGGAACCCATGACCCTGTCTCCAATTTCGATCAAGGGGACAAAACAGGAGTGAACTTTGTCAGAACTCCGGCGGGAAATCACGCCGGACTCGCGCATACGGCCTTTTGGGCGATAGCACGCACCCTCGGGACAGGGAGGTCGTTATGGCTTGCAAGACTGTTCGAACCCGAAAGGAAAAACGGAGATGAAGAAGAGGCTGGTGCGCGGCACCACCATGGCGGTCGCAAGTGCCGCGATGCTGATGGGCGGCGCGGGCCTCGCCTCCGCGCACGGTGGTGACGGCGCGACGGCGAACGGTTTCACGGGCGAGTCCCCCGGCGTCCTGAGCGGCAACCTGCTCCAGGTCCCGATCGACGTCCCGGTGAACGCCTGCGGCAACACCGTGAACGTGATCGCCCTGCTGAACCCCGCCTTCGGCAACACCTGCGTCAACCACTGACGTCAACCGTGCTGCCCGAAACTTCGGCATCCGAGTGAACAGACGCAACCCGAACCGCGGTTGGACCGTTGATCCGAGTGCTTGAGTACCGGGCAATCCTGCAAAAAAGGGACCATCATGATCAAGAAGTTTGCGGCCGGCGCAGCGGTTGCCGCCTCGTTCGTCGGACTGGGCGCCGCCATGGCCCCGCAGGCCATGGCCGTCGGCAACGACAACGGCATCAACACCGTGAACGGCAACGGGGCCTCGCAGATCTACGGCAACCAGGCCACGTACGGCAACATGAGCCCGCAGATGGCACTCATCCAGGGCTCCCTCAACAAGCCCTGTGTCGCCCTGCCGGCCAAGGCCAACGTCCAGTCCGTCCTGGCTCTGGTCAACGTCGGCGTCCAGGACATCCCCGTCCTGTCCAGCCCGCAGAACCAGCAGTGCACCGAGAACTCCACCCAGGCCAAGGGCGACGAGGCCCTCTCGCACATCCTGGACAACATCCCGGTCCTGTCCGGCAACGCCTCCGCGGGCAGCTGACAGCACCCCGCGCACCGCGCCAGCGAGGCCGTCGCACCTTCGGGTCGCGGCGGCCTCGCCGCATGCCGGGACCCGAATGGAGATCCGTCGAAATCCGGTCGGAATTCAGGACGCGCGAGCATCTGAGTGAATTGGCGCAGCACCCGTAAAAACACCCGGTTTCTTTTCCCGGACCCACTCGTTGTTATTTCTGCAGTGGATACGCCTCTGCGGGAAGGAAACGAAAACAAATGACGTACAAGAAGGCAGTGGTGCTGGCCGCCGGCATTCTGATGGCAGCCGGTGCCGCCTCCCCCGCCATGGCCGACTCCGTGGCCGACGGCAAGGCCGTCGGCTCCCCGGGTGTCCTGTCGGGCAACCTGGTCCAGGTCCCGGTGCACATCCCGGTCAACGTCTGCGGCAACACCGTCAACGTGATCGCGCTGCTGAACCCCGCGTTCGGCAACACCTGCGTCAACGCCTGACGAAGCGCTTTTGCCCGCAAGGGCAGACCTCCTCGGGGTGGCCTCGGAGTGCACGGCGGTGCACTCCGAGGCCACCTTCGATTCAGCACCGGCTGCTGAGCCGGTAGACAGGGAAGGACCCATGCGACAGGTACTGAGCCGACAGGTACTGGGCAAGGGGGTGCTCACCGCGGCCGCTGCGTCGAGCCTGCTGTCGATCGCGACCGGCGCGGCGTACGCGCACCCCGGAGCCATGGCCGAGGCCTCGCATTCACCGGGTGTGCTGGCCGGCAACAGCGTCTCGGTACCGGTCACCTTCACACCCAACGTGTGCGGCAACACCGTGGACGCCGGAGCGGGCCTCAACCCCGCGATGGGCAACAACTGCGCCACCACGACCGGCTCCGACGCCGGGCACGACTACGGGCGCTACCTCAGCCCGGAGCAGGCCGAGCAGTTCCAGCGCTACCTCGACGATCGCGACGATCACGAGTCGCGCGGGAGCGGGCCCGGGGAACACCGCGAAGAGGGCGGCTACGGAGACCGCGGTCCCGAGGAGCAGCACCCGCAGGGCGGCTACGGAGACCGTGGCCCCGAGGAGCGGGCCCCGCAGCACCAGGGCGGCGGCTACGGAGACTCGGGCGCGCAGGGCGGCGAGGAGGAGTGCGACGACCACCCCGCCCCGGAGCACCCGGCGCCCAAGCCGCAGCATCCCCCGCAGCAGCACGCCGAGCACGCTCCGGCCCCCGCTCCGGCTCCGCACCACGCGCCCCCGGCGCCGAAGCCGAAGCCGAAGCCCGAGGCGGAGCACCCGGCGCCCAAGCCGCAGCCGGCGCCCGCCCCCGTGCAGGAGGCACCCGCGCCGCAGCCGGCACCGGCGCCCGTCCCCGCTCCGGCGCCCGTCCCGGCACCGGTTCAGGAGGCCCCCCAGCCGCTCCCGGCTCCCGCCCCGGCCCCGGCTCCGGTCCCCGCTCCCGCCCCCGTAGCGGAGGCGCCGCACACGCTCCCCGCCCCGGCCCCCGTCGCGGAGGAGGCGCCCGCGCCGATGCCTCCGCACGGCAGCCAGGTCACGGAGCACCCGGCGCCCGTACCGCAGGAGGTCCGGCCGGCCGACCAGCCCCCGGCGGCCCCGGCGGGTGACCTCCCCGTCCACCTCCTCCCGGCTCCGGCACCCGTCGCCCCCGCTCCGGCGCCCGCCCCGGCTCCGGCGCCCGTGACCGCCCCTGCCGCGGTGCAGGCTCCGCCGGCTCAGGCCACCGTCAGGGAGACGGCGCAGCTGGCCGCGACCGGCGCCGGGCAGTCCGGCGCCGCGGCGGCTCTCGCCTCGGCCCTGATCCTGGGCGGCGCCATTCTCTACCGGAGGTCCCGTATCGCCTGACGGCAATACCGGTAATCGGAATAAATATCGGCCGGAAAGTCCCTTGTCGGACTCTCCGGCCGTTGCCGTGTTCGGTTCCCGCGTTTCCGTAGCGGCGGGGAATCGTTAGCCAGGACGAAAGTGGCGCGACGGTCGCCACTGGCCTCCCCCGGATAAAGGACTTGATAATGAAGCTCTCGAAGGTCGCCGCTGTAGTCGTCGGCTCCGTCGCCGCCCTCGGCGCCGCCCCCGCATTCGCCTCGGAGGCCGTCCCCATGAGCGCGACGAGCGGGCTGACCGAGGTGCTGGGCGCGGTGAACCCGGTCTCGGAGTCCCTCCCGAACACCTTGGCCAACGGGATGGCGGAGCAGGGCGAGAGCGTCCAGAAGGTCGTGACCACCGTCCAGGGCGTCAACCAGGTCAAGAACAATGCGCCGGGCGAGGTCATGCACCTCGCGAACGGGGCCACCCAGGCGTCCCCGCTGCTGGGCGGCGTGAAGCTCAACGGCGGCGCCAACGGCCACTGACGGGGACGGACCGCCTCGCCGCGGGAACGGCGGAACCGCCCGGAACGCGGACCGCCGCACACGCGGAAACGACTGTGGGCGCCACCGGCGAGGCCGGGGCGCCCACAGTCGCTTGATGCGTCTGACGTCAGTCGTTGACGCAGGTGTTGCCGAACGCCGGGTTCAGCGCACCGATCACGTTGACGGAGTTGCCGCAGACGTTGACCGGGACGTGGACCGGGACCTGAGCCAGGTTGCCCGAGAGGACACCGGGGGAACCCACGGCCGCGCCCTCGGCCGACGAGTCGGCCATAGCGGAGCCGGCGGCACCGGCCGCAGCGAGACCAGCGGTGGCCAGGACCAGGGCGGCCTTCTTGGCAGTGTTCATGGGAAGTGCACCTTCTCTTCGATGTTCTGCCCCGATTCCGGGGCTCACATCGAGCGAAACGGTCCACCTGCCCAGACGACACGGTTCCGCACGCGATCAGACCTGTTCAGCCCAATAGTCGTAACCACGTGCGGGTCCGTATTCGATTCCCAGCCCCCTACCAGCGGAAATCGGGGAGCTCGGGCACCATGCCCATCGGCATCTTGACCTGGGACCCCGGCACGGCCGGAACCGCCGCCGGAACCTTGGACACCCCGGGTACGGCCGGGACGGCCGGAACCGCGGGCACCGCCGGTACGTCGGGCACCGCAGGCACCGCAGGCACCGCAGGCACCGCAGGCACCGCCGGCACCACTCCGACCGGATCGGAGACGGGGAGGGCCGGAATGGCGGGGATGTCGGGGATCTTGGGGATGTCCGGAAGCCCGGGGATCGCGGGGATCTCCGGCAACTTGATGTCCGGGATCCCCGGCAGGGCCGGCAGAGTGGGCAGCTTGATCTCGGGGATCTTGACCCCCGGGAGCAGGCTGCCCAGGCTCTTGGTCAGGTCCGCCAGGATCTTGCTCACCTGCGCGAGGAGATCGTCGATGGGGCCGGCGGCCGCCACCTTCTCGCTGATCAGCTCCTGGGCGGCCGCCACTCGTTCCGTGGCGGCACCGGCACCTTCGGCGGCGCCCGCGGGGGCGGCCGCGCCGGAGAGTATGACGACCGCGAGGGCCGACGGGACGAGGACGCGGATGCGGGAGGCCTTGGTGCGGTGCATGGGTGTTCCTTCGGTGGTCGTACGAAAGCGGACCCGAGCGATCCGCCTCCTTACCCACCGTGCGAACACCCTCTACGCACCGCAACAGGAGCGCGTGGGCCCGTACCCCGTTCCGGGCTGCGTACGGGCTTCGCGCACCTGTCCGGGGGCGGCCCCGACCGGCCCGGGGAAAACCCGGCGACCCGCAGGCCGTTTGAGTGAAGCAGCGGAACCAACCCCCTGTGCGGGCAGTTGATCAGGGCGCTCCACTAGCGGGCACTCGTGCGAGAAAAGGATCAAGATGCTTAAGAAGATCATGACTGCTGCCGCGGTCACCGCCGCCGCCGTCGGCGCGGGCGCTGCTGTCGCGGCCCCGGCCATGGCCATCGGCAACGACAACGGGATCAACACCGTCAACGGAAACGGTGCCCAGCAGATCTACGGCAACCAGAAGACGCACGGCGACATGAGCCCGCAGCTCGGCGTCGTCCAGGGCACCCTGAACAAGCCCTGCATCGGCCTGCCGGCCAAGATCAACGCCCAGTCGCTGGTCGCCCTGATCGCCAACGTCGGTGTCCAGGACATCAACGTCCTGTCCAACCCGCAGAACCAGCAGTGCACCGAGAACTCCACCCAGGCCAAGGGCGACGAGCCGCTCTCGCACATCCTGGACAACATCCCGGTCCTGTCCGGCAACCTCTCCTCGGGCAGCTGATCTCCGCTCCCGTTTGCGGTCCGGGCACCTGGCGCCCGTGGAGCGATGCAGATGTAGACGCAGAGATGTAGTGAGGGCCCCGGCAGCTTCCAGCTGCCGGGGCCCTCACGCGTCTCCGGTGCCCCTCAGCCCGTCCAGAACTCCCACCACCGGGTCAGGATGAGCATCCCGATCACTCCGACGTGCAGGGCGGGCGGGGCCCAGCCGAACTCGGCGAAGAAGGCCCGCAGGGGGGCGGGCGCGGGGAGGATGCCCGTACGGACCGTGTACGCGGTGACCGCCCAGAACATCACCAGGGTGGCCACCCAGGTCAGGCAGCACCACAGGCAGAGCGCGTTGATCTCGTAGAGCGACTGGACCATCAGCCAGGAGCAGAAGCCGACTCCGAAGAGGGTGCCGGCGTTCAGTCCCAGCCAGAACCAGCTGCGGTGGCGGGCGCCGGCCAGCAGGCCCGCGCCGACGCAGACGACCGCCCCGTAGGTGGCCAGCCCCAGCATCGGGTTGGGGAAGCCGAAGGCCGCCGCCTGGGCGCTCTTCATCACGCTGCCGCAGGAGACGACGGGATTGAGGCTGCAGGCCGGCTTGAAGCCCGGGTTCTCCAGCAGCAGGAACTTGTCGAGGGTGATGACCCAGGAGGCCAGCACCCCTGCGGCCCCGGAGAGCACCAGCAGCCAGGCCAGCGCACGGGGCGCGGGGGGCGGTTCGGCGTCGTTGCGATGCGGCTGCCCTTGCTGACGGGGGACACCTACGGTATTCGTTGCCATGCGGCCCATAGTCCCGCCTTCCACCCGATACCGGCTCCAACCATGCCCATGTGCACGGAGGTTGACCCCAAGGGGTGGCGGGAACCCCTGACGCTTCCCGGACGTTTTACCGAACCCCGGACGTGATGTCAGACCCAGGGGCTACGTTGAGCTCCCTCGAAGTGACAAGCTGCGACGGCCTGGAGACCCACCTTGAGCGATCCGTACGAGACAACCGAGGCCCACCTCGATCGACTCCTGGGCCGCGCCCTCAACTCCTTCGACCTTCCCGACCGGTTGGCCGAGCGCCTCGCGACGGCGCTCGCGCACAGCTCCTCGCTCCACACCACCCGCCACGGCCCGGCGGCGGCAGGGCAGTGGCGGGAGATCCGGCGGTACACCTACCTGCTGGCCGACGGCGATTCGGTGGCCCTGTGGGAGCTGGCGCACCGCCCCGAGGGCAGCCGGGCGATCCGGTACGAACTCTTCGCGAGCAGGCCCGAGATATGCCTGGCGGTGGCCCGCCTCTTCGGCGAGGTCCCCTCGGCGGTGGCCCGGGACCTGACGGAGGCGCGGGCCGAGGAGGAGCCGGAGAGCGACATCGCGGTGCTGAGCGCCCTGTTCGCGAACCCGACCCCGGCCCAGCGGCACCGCGAGTACGCGGTCGAGGAGTCCGCGGACCACGCCCGCCGGGTCCTGCGCCGCGCGGAGAACCCGGACCGGCCGGGAGAGCGGGTGGCGCTGCTGCTGCGGACGGCCTACGCGCACCGCATCACCCAGGCGTTCGGCACCCGGCAGTACCTGGCGGACGGGCGGGATGCCGGTTTCAGCCTGTACGAGCACGCCTTCATCCTGTTGGACGGCAGCGAGTTCAGCCTGTGGGAGGTCGAGCACACGGCGACTCCGGACGGGCGGCACATGTGCGAGGTGTACGAGACCGAAGCGGCCGCGCGCGGAGCCATGAAGCTCCGCGCGCAGCCGCTCCGGTGAGGCGGTCCGGCTAGGCGGCCTAGGCGGCTACGGCCACCTTCGCGGGCTCCTCGGCCGAGGGGCCCGCGGCGGGCCCGGCGGGCGCGGCCTGCTTGCGCATGCCCTTCAGGAGGATGACCAGACCGGCGGTGGTGGCCGTACCGGCGGCGATGGCGATCAGGTAGAGGAGCGGGTTCCCGATCAGCGGGATCACGAAGATGCCGCCGTGCGGGGCCCGCAGGGTGCACTCGAAGGCCATCGAGAGGGCTCCGGTGACCGCGCCGCCGACCATGGAGGCGGGGATCACGCGCAGCGGGTCGGCCGCGGCGAACGGGATGGCGCCCTCGCTGATGAAGGAGGCCCCGAGGAACCAGGCGGCCTTGCCGTTCTCGCGCTCGGTCTTGGAGAAGAGCCGGCCGCGGACAGTGGTGGCCAGCGCCATCGCGAGCGGCGGCACCATGCCGGCGGCCATCACGGCGGCCATGACCTTGAGGCTGCCCTCGTTGGGAGTGGCGAGGCCGCCGATGGCGAAGGCGTACGCGACCTTGTTGAGCGGGCCGCCGAGGTCGAAGCACATCATCAGGCCGAGGACGACGCCGAGGATGATCGCGTTGGCGCCGGAGAGCCCGGACAGCCAGTCGGTGAGGGCCTGCTGGAGCGAGGCGACGGGCTTGCCGACCACCAGGAACATCAGGAAGCCGGTGACGGCGGAGCCGATGAGCGGCAGGACGACCACGGGCATGATGCCGCGCAGGGCGGTGGGGATCTTGATCCGCTGGACGGCGAGGACGGTGCCGCCCGCGATGAGACCGGCGATCAGACCGCCGAGGAACCCGGCGTTGATGGTGAGGGCGACGGCGCCGCCGACGAATCCGGGGACCAGGCCCGGCCGGTCGGCCATGCCGTAGGCGATGTAACCGGCCAGGACGGGGACGAGGAAGCCGAAGGCGAGACCGCCGGTCTGGAAGAGCAGCGCGGCCCAGCTGGCGGCCTCGGTCCAGACGAAGTGGTCGGCGACGGAGGGGGCGGTGTTGATCTCGTACCCGCCGATGGCGAAGGCGAGGGCGATGAGGAGCCCGCCCGCGGCCACGAAGGGGACCATGTAACTGACGCCGGACATCAGCCAGGTGCGGAGCTTGGCGCCGTAGCCGTCGCCGTCCTCCCCGGCCGTCTCGACGGGGGTCGGCGCGTGATCGGCGACCTCGCCGCGGGCGGCCTTGTCGCGGGCCTCCTGGAGGAGTTCGGCGGGGCGGTTGATGCCCGCCTTGACGCCGACGTCCACGGTGGGCTTCCCCGCGAAGCGGGACCGTTCCCTGACCGGGACGTCGTGGGCGAAGACCACCGCGTCGGCGGCGGCGATGGCCTCGGGGGTCAGCTTGGTGAAGCCTGCGGAGCCCTGGGTTTCTACCGTGAGCTCCATACCGGCTTCGGCCGCGGCCTGTTGGAGGGACTCCGCCGCCATGTAGGTGTGGGCGATGCCGGTGGGGCAGGAGGTGACGGCCACGATCCGGAACGGCTGCCCTGCGGGGCTCTGGCTGGATTGCCGCGCAGCGGCAATTTCAGCCTCGCCGGCGTTTGAGGCGCGGGTCCGGGCAGAGCCCGGTTCGGGAAGGGGCGGGGTGGGGGAAGAGCTCCGCGCAGCGGCCCCGGCCCCGGCCCCGGCCCCGGCGGCAGCCACCGGCTCGCCCGCGACCAGGGCGGCGGCCTCGGCCGGGGTTCCAACAGAGCGCAGGGCTTCGACGAAGTCGGCCCGCATCAGGCGGCGGGCCAGGGTGGACAGGATCGACAGGTGGGCGTCGTCCGCGCCCGCGGGGGCCGCGATCAGGAAGATCAGGTCCGCCGGGCCGTCCGGGGCGCCGAAGTCCA
Organism: Streptomyces sp. NBC_00454; assembly: GCF_041434015.1. Classification (GTDB taxonomy): domain Bacteria; phylum Actinomycetota; class Actinomycetes; order Streptomycetales; family Streptomycetaceae; genus Streptomyces. The sequence goes on from NZ_CP107907.1 coordinate 3,197,078, forward strand.
CGCCGGACGGCGAGCGGCCGAAGGCCAGGGTGGGGGCCGTCACGTGGGTGGACCGGCAGTGCGGGATGCCTATCCCGCCCTCCAGACCGGTCGGCATCTGGGCCTCGCGCGCCGCCACGTCCGCCAGGAAGCCGTCCAGGTCCGTGACCCTGCCCAGGGTCACCATCCGTTCGGCGAGGGCACGTGCCGCCCCCTCCTTGGAATCGGCGGACAGGTCGAGGTCGACCAGTTCGTGGGTGATCATCTCGCTCATCGCTCGTCGCTCATTTCGGACAGAGGGAGGTCCAGGGGCAGGTCCTGGGTGATGTGGACCGCGTCGGGGCGCAGGTCGCAAGGGGCCGGCATCGCGCTGCCGGGGAGCTGGACCGCGGCCGCGCCGTGGGCCAGGGCGGAGGCGAGGGCCGCGGGCCCCGTACCTCCCGCGATCAGGAAACCGGCGAGGGAGGCATCGCCCGCGCCGACGTTGCTGCGGACCGAGGAGACGGCCGCCGTGCCGTAGTACGCGCCCTCCGCGCAGACCAGGAGCTGGCCGTCCGCGCCGAGGGAGGCCAGGACCGCGCCCGCGCCCAGCCCGCGCAGTTCCTCCGCCGCCTTGAGCACGTCGCCGAGGGTGGCCAGCGGCCGCCCCACCGCCGCCGCGAGCTCGGAGGCGTTCGGCTTGATCACGTCCGGGCGGGCCGGCAGCGCCGCGAGCAGCGCCGGGCCGGAGGTGTCCAGAGCGATCCGGGCGCCCGCTTCGTGGGCGCGGGCGACGAGTTCGGCGTACCACTCGGGCCGCAGGCCGCGCGGGAGGCTGCCGCAGCAGGCGATCCAGGCGGCGCCTCCCGAGCAGGTGCGGACCGTCTCCAGGAGGAGGGCGGACTCCTCGGGGGTCAGTTCCGGTCCGGTCGCGTTGATCTTGGTGAGGGTGCCGTCCGGTTCGGCGAGCGAGATGTTGGAACGGGTCTGGCCGGCGATGGAGACCGCCGTGACGTCCACGCCCTGGGCGGCGAGGAGTTCGGCGATCAGCGTGCCCGGCGCACCGCCGAGCGGCAGGACCGCCGTCGTACGGACGCCCGCGGCGGCCACCGCACGGGAGACGTTGACCCCCTTGCCCCCGGGGTCGACCCGGTCGCCGGTGGCTCGCAGTACCTCACCGCGGTCGAGCGAGGGGACCTCGTAGGTCCGGTCGAGGGAGGGGTTGGGGGTGACGGTGAGGATCATACGAGCACAACTTCCGTACCGGCGGCCTCGATCGCCGCCTTCTGAGCGGGGTCGAGCCCCGAGTCCGTGATGAGGAGGTCCACTCCCGAGAAGGTGCCGAAGCGGGCGAAGTGTTCCTGGCCCGCCTTCGCGGAGTCCGCGAGGAGCACGACCCGGCGGGCGGCGGCCATCGCGGCCCGCTTGACGGCGGCCTCGGCGAGGTCGGGGGTGGTCAGACCGCCCTCGGCGCTGAATCCGTTGGTCGCGAGGAAGAGGACGTCGGCGCGGATCTCGGCGTACGCGCGCAGCGCCCACGCGTCGACGGCGGCCCGGGTGCGGTGGCGGACCCGGCCTCCGACGAGGTGGAGGTCGATGCCGGTGTGGTCGGCGAGCCGGGCGGCGACGGGCAGCGCGTGCGTGACGACGGTCAGCGCGGCGTCCACCGGGATCGCGGCGGCGAGGCGGGCCACGGTGCTGCCCGCGTCGAGGACGATGCTGCCGCCGTCGGGGAGTTCGGCGAGGGCGGCGGCCGCGATGCGGTCCTTCTCGTCGGCGGCGGTGGCCTCGCGCTCGGTGAGGTCCGGCTCGAAGTCGAGGCGTCCGGCCGGTATGGCGCCGCCGTGCACCCGGCGGACGAGGCCGGCCCGGTCGAGGGCCTTGAGGTCGCGGCGCACGGTCTCGGCGGTGACCTGGAACTGGTCGGCCAGGGACAGGACGTCGACCCGGCCCGCCTCGCGGGCGAGGCGGAGGATCTCCTGCTGGCGCTCCGGTGCATACATGTGGTTTCAGATCCGTTCGATGCCCGACTCTGTGGATTACTCCTTACCGTACGCCCGTTTCGGTCCGAAAACAAAACAAACGGGCATGCCCGCCAAGAGAAGCGGACATGCCCGTCAGGGTGCGGAGGATCGTTTACCCGACCTGGGCCCGCTCCGGGGACCCGTCCGCGGACTGCTCGGGGGTGTGCGCCCGGCCGCCCTCGCGCTCGTCGATCGGGACCGGCTTGTGCGGCAGCACGAACATCACCGCGAAGATCACGACCAGGACGGCCACGACCCACCACAGCGCGCTGTGGAAGGCCTCGACGTACGGCAGCCCGAGGACCATGTCGTCGTCGATCAGCCCGAAGAAGACCACGGAGGTGAGGGCGAGGCCCAGCGCGTTGCCCATCTGGCCGGTGGTGTTGATCAGGCCCGACGCCGAACCGGCGTGCTCGCGCGGCACCTCGGACAGGATGGTGTCATTGAGCGGGGCGACGATCAGGCCCATGCCGATGCCCATGACGATCAGCGGGGCGGCCATCTGCCAGGAGACGATGTCCTTCCCGTAGCGCTCGGCCTCCCAGATGTAGAGGAGCACGCCCGCGGCCATGATCAGCGCACCGGCCTGGAGCACCTTGCGGCCGAAGCGAGGGACGAGCTTCTCGACCGAGAGGCCGGCGGCGACGGAGACGGCGATGGAGAAGGGGATGCCGGTACTGCCCGCGTGCAGCGGGGTCCAGCCGAGGCCCATCTGCATGTAGAGCGTCCAGACCAGGAAGAAGATGCCGGTCGCCAGGCCGAAGGCCAGCTGGACCGTGATGCCGCCGGCGAAGCTCTTGATCTCGAAGAGGGAGAGCTCGACGAGCGGGGAGCCGTCCTTGCGGATCTTGTACTTCTCGTAGGCGATGAAGGCGGCGAAGACCACGGGCGAGGCGATCATGCTCACGAAGCCCCAGACCGGCCAGTCGTTCTCGCGGCCGTTGGTGAGCGGGAAGATCAGCATCACCAGGGCGAGGGTGGCGAGCACGACGCCGACCAGGTCCAGGCGCAGGGCCTTGGGTGCCTTGGACTCGGAGATGAACTTGCGGCCCAGGATCACGGCCGCGATGCCGACGGGCAGGTTGATCAGGAAGATCGTGCGCCATTCGAGGCCGAAGAGGTTCCACTCGGTGAGCAGTGCGCCGAGCATCGGTCCCGAGACCGCGCCGAGGCCGACGATCGCTCCGAACATGCCGAAGACCTTGCCGCGCTCGTGCGGCGGGAAGGTGACGTGGATGATCGCGAGCACCTGCGGGACCATCATGGCCGCCATGCCGCCCTGGAGCAGGCGGGAGGCGACGAGCATCGCGGGGTCGGCCGCGATGCCGCAGAGCAGCGAGGCGATGGTGAAGCCGGCGACGCCGACGAGGAAGAGGCGCTTGCGGCCGTAGATGTCACCGAGACGGCCGCCCGTGATCAGGCCGGCGGCGAAGGCGAGCGCGTAGCCGGCGGTGATCCACTGGATCGCGCTGGTCGAGGCGCCGAAGTCCTGGCGCATGCTGGGTATCGCGATGTTGACGATCGTGACGTCGACCAGGTCCATGAAGGACGCGGTCATCACGATGGCGAGCGCCAGCCAGCGGCGGCGGTCGGCGGGCGAGCTGGTCTCTGCGGGGGTGTCGGTCCGCTCTTCTTGTGCGGGCCCGTTCTTTCCTTCGGGCGATGACTGGGTCGTCTCGGTGCTCATGAGTACAAACTTAGACGGCATCTAGGTCAGTTGGTGTCCTATTTGGCTGGCAACCTTGAATCCATGACCGACACCCCGGCCCGGCTGCTCAGCCTGCTCTCCCTCCTCCAGACCCCGCGCGAGTGGCCGGGGAGCGAGCTGGCGCAGCGGCTGCGGGTGAGCGCCCGCACGATCCGGCGCGATATCGACCGGCTCCGGGAGCTGGGATATCCCGTCGAGGCCACGCTCGGAGCGGAGGGCGGCTACCGCCTGGTCGCGGGCGCCGCGATGCCTCCGCTGCTGCTGGACGACGAGGAGGCGGTGGCGATCGCGGTGGGCCTGCGGGCGGGGGCCGGGCATGCGATCGAGGGGGTGGAGGAGGCCTCCGTACGGGCCCTCGCGAAGCTGGAACAGGTCCTGCCGGGGCGGCTGCGCCGCCGGGTGAGCGCGCTGCAGTCGGCGACGGTCGCGGCGACCCGGGGGGACGGCGCGAGCGTGGACCCGCGGACGCTGACGGCGATCGCGTCGGCGGTGGCGGGGCCGGAGCGGCTGCGGTTCGCCTACCGGGCGCGGGACGGCGCGGCCTCGCGCCGGCTGGTGGAGCCGTACCGGCTGGTCAGCACCGGGAGCCGCTGGTACCTGGTGGCGTACGACATGGAACGCGAGGACTGGCGGACCTTCCGGGTGGACCGGATGGCCGAGCCGACCGCGACGGGGGCCCGGTACACGGCCCGGGAGCTGCCGATGGACCCGGTGGAGTTCGTCCGCCGGGGCCTGCACGGCCGGGAGACCCACCAGGTGGACGTCTCCTTCGCGGGGCCCTGCGAGGCGCTGCCGGAGTGGATGCGCGAGCACGTGGTGTCCGGCGCGGGGGCGGGGCCGGAGCAGGAGTCCGGCGCGGGGGCGGAGGCCGGGACCGCGGCCGGGGTCCGGGTGCGGTTCGAGTCCGCGGATTCCCCGGAGTGGCTGGCGGCCCGGCTGGCGCTGACGGGGGTGCCGTTCACCGTGCACGGGCCCGAGGCCCTGGCGGCCGGAGCCCGTGCGCTGGCCGCGCGCCTGGCGGAGTCGGCGGGGGCGTCTTCCACCCCGGCCCCCGGCTCCCCGACACACGAGGGAGCCCCCGGCGCCTGGGGGGGATAGGCGCCGGGGGCTCGTCTTGGGGGCTTCGTCGGGGGCCGGTCAGGCCACCGCGTCGAAGCCGGTGTCGCGCGCCATCCGCTTCAGTTCCAGCAGGGCGTGCTTCTCGATCTGGCGGATCCGCTCACGGGTCAGACCGTGCTGCTTGCCCACTTCCGTCAGCGTACGCTCCCGACCGTCATCTATGCCGTAACGCATCTTGATGATCGACGCGGTTCGCTGGTCCAGCTTCCCCAGCAGGTCCTCCAGCTCCTCGCTGCGCAGCAAGGACATGACCGACTGCTCCGGGGAGATGGCCGAGGTGTCCTCGAGCAGGTCGCCGAACTGCGTGTCGCCGTCTTCGTCCACCGACATGTTCAGGCTGACCGGGTCGCGCGCCCAGTCCAAGACGTCGCCCACGCGCTTCTCCGTGGACTCCAGCTCGGCGGCGATCTCCGCGTGCTCCGGGTCGCGGCCCTTCTCGCGGTTGAACTCGCGCTGCACCCTGCGGATCCGGCCGAGCTCCTCCACCAGGTGGACGGGGAGGCGGATGGTGCGGGACTGGTCGGCGATGGAACGGGTGATGGCCTGGCGGATCCACCAGGTGGCGTACGTGGAGAACTTGAAGCCCTTGGCGTAGTCGAACTTCTCGACCGCGCGCACCAGGCCGGCGTTGCCCTCCTGGATGAGGTCGAGGAGCGGCAGTCCGCTGCGCGGGTAGCGGCGGGCGACGGCGACGACCAGGCGGAGGTTGGAGCGGATGAAGACTTCCTTGGCGCGCTCGCCTTCGGCGGCCAGTGCTTCCAGCTCCTCCTGGGAGGGCGTATCGCCCTTGCGCTCTATCGCCCCGTCGAGGATCTGCTGGGCGTACACGCCCGCCTCGATGATCTGCGAGAGCTCGACTTCCTTGGCTGCGTCGAGCAGCGGAGTACGCGCGATCTCGTCGAGGTACATGCCGACCAGGTCGCGGTCTGCGATCTCCCCGCCCACTGCGCGAGCGCTGCTCGTGGACTGACGACGGGCGACGGCGCGGGTTGCCATGCGTGCTCCCTTTGCGATGAGTTCTGTCGCGGTGGTGCGGCTGCCTGGACACTCTCCCGAGTGCCCGCTTCCGAAGGAAACAACGACTGGAATCGGGACAGAATTCCCACACCTCCTCCTCGTTTTCGAGATCTTGCAGTATCCTGCGCCGCCACCACTCGATCCGAGAGGATCCGCGATGCCGTCAGAGCTCGAAGAGGTGCAGGTCAGGCCCGGATTCGAGGCCTATCCGGAGGCCCTCACGGACCTGTGCGCCCACTGGCCCCATGAGACCGCCGTCACATGCGACACAGCCGCTTTCACTCCCGGACAGCGCCGCCCACGGCTGCACTCCCACCCTGAAGACGGCCCGCGCCGGCTTCTGGTTGCCTGGACTGGCGATCGAATCGCCGGATACGTCACAAACTGCAGGTTTCGCACCAAACCGGTCGGCCACTCGTCCGAGTGAGCTTCGGGACCTTTGGTCCACTCGTGTGAGTGATGGTCCATTTGGGTGAGTGTCGTTACGGTCGTCTGCATGGATCTCAAGGAGTCGGCGAGGGCGCGGGGTGTACGTCCCCAAGGCGCGTATCGCTGGTTCTGTGAGGGCGGTTGGCTGACAGTGTCCTGTGCCCGCTTGCGCGGACAGTGCTCCGCGAAGATGCGGGCGTGCAAGGCTCTGTCTGCGGCGGTCGGCGATGGCTGAGTCGGCCAGGAAGCTTGCGCGTCATCGCTCCGTCGTTCGTGGCGCTCGGTCCGTCCGGCGTGGCGGTACGCGACCGCCTGAAGAATTTGAGTGCCGAGGACGAGAGGGTTCTGCGGCTGGTCGGTGCGCATCAGGGTTCTCTGGCTTCCGGTGACCTCAAGCGGCGTTGCGCCGACGGCTCGGACCATTCCACTGACACGTGGGCAGCCCGTAAACCATGAAGCCGCTCACGCCGACTGGCGGGCGGGGCGGGTCCGTGTGGTCCGGGGCGGGAAGCGCCTGGCGAACACCCGGCACCATCTGTCCGAAGCACAGCTCACCGAGGAGCAGTGGCGTGCCCGCTGGGAGGCTGAACGCTGGTTCCTGGCGGCTGATGGCGAGTCCGGGAAGCGGTTCGGGAACGAGACGATCCGCGTCACCCCCGACGGCGAAGTCTCGATCAAGCTGCCCGTCCCGCTCGCGCATCTGGCCAACAGCAAGCATGGCCGCTACGTCCTGGCCTGTCGGATCGCGTTCGCGCACCGGGGCGCAGAATGGGCCGACCGCATCACGCAGAACCGGGCCGTCGCCTACCGCATCCACCTGGATGCGGAGCGCGGTCGCTGGTACCTGACCGCGGCCTGGCAACGCCCCGTGGTGCAGACGATCCCCCTCGCCACCGCCTGTGCGAACGGCGTGCTCGGTGTCGATACCAACGCCGACCACTTCGCCACTGAGAAGACCCGGGAGAAGCACGGCAGCAGGAAACGGTTCCGGCAGCTGATCTCCGGTATCCCGACCGGCAAGCTCAAGGCCCGACTCGTGTCGATGTCCGCAGAGCAGGGCCTCGCCGTCGTCGCGGTCGATCCGGCCTACACCTCGCAGTGGGGAGGCCGGCACTGGCAGAAGCCGCTGGTCACCCCGCGCCGCAGAATGTCCCGTCACGATGCCTCCGGCATCGCGATCGGGCGACGCGCCCTCGGACACCCGATCCGGCATGGGGTATCCCCTGCTCGAAGAGCTTGGGGAGGGACGGCACCGCCCCCACACGACCAGAGCGATCGTGTGGGGCATCGGACCGTCCAGGCTGGACCGGGCTCCCGGGGACGTGAGGGAAACCGCCCGCCCACGACGGACCGGCTCCACGGAGAGCCGACGCCGAGCGGGAAGAGAAAGCGGGGACCCAGTGCGTCCAAAACCGTTCGGGATGCGCCCGGTAAGCGTGAGTGGGTCCAAGACTCGCTCCTGCACACTGGCTAGGAACGGTTCATCGAGGTGTCACCCACGGATCGCCACCGGTCCCGCCAAGGGCTTCGCCATCGGGGCGGACGTCACCGGTCCGGGGCGGGGCGGCGGGTAGCGACCTGCGGGCAGGCCCGGCAGGCGCGGGGGCCCGACTGGGTCCACCACTTGCACCCCGGGCGCAGGTGGCAGTCGGGCAGCGCGGCGGCCTCCCGCGGGGTCGCCGCCAGGCGGGTGGCCAGTGTGCAGCTCTCCCCCGCGCGGTTGAGACAGTGCGCCACGCAGTGGGAGGCCAGGCGCAGCAGGCGGCGCGGTTCGGCGCCGGGCTCCAGCTCGGTCAGGGCCTCGGCCGCCGGGCGCGGGGCCGGGAGGTAGGCCGGGGGGCCGTCGAGCCCGGCGCGGACCGCGAGGACCACCGACTCGGGCGCGTACGCCGATCCGCTCGGGCACCACAGCGGCTCTCCGTCCGCGGCCTCGGGCGCTTTGGGCCTAGCCAAACTGCAGGGACCGCTTCGAGAGGCCCATCCAGAAGCCCTCGATCGGGGTGGCGGCCGCCGAGCCGAGGTCGGATTCCGCGGCGCCCAGGGTGACGAACAGCGGGGCGAAGTGCTCCGTGCGCGGGTGCGCCAGGCGGCCGGCCGGGGACTTGGCCTCGAAGTCGAGCAGGGCGTCGACGTCGGCGCCGGCCAGGGCTTCGCGGCCCCACGCGTCGAACTCCGCCGACCAGCCGGGCACTCCGGGACCGGTGTGGCGCAGGGCGGCCAGGTTGTGGGTGAAGAAGCCGCTGCCCACGATCAGGACGCCTTCGTCGCGCAGCGGGGCGAGCTTGCGGCCGATCTCCATCAGGCGGCGGGGGTCCAGCGTCGGCATGGATATCTGGAGGACCGGGATGTCGGCCTCCGGGAACATCTCCACGAGCGGGACGTACGCCCCGTGGTCGAGCCCCCGGTCGGGGATGTCCTGGACCGGGGTGCCCGGGGCCGTCAGCAGCCCCCGCACGGCCGCCGCCAGTTCGGGGGCGCCCGGAGCCCCGTAGCGGACCCGGTAGTAGTGCTCGGGGAAGCCCCAGAAGTCGTGGACCAGTGGGACCGGCGTCGTGGCACCGAGGGCGAGCGGGGCCTCTTCCCAGTGCGCGGAGACCATCAGGACGGCCCGGGGGCGGGGCAGGGTCGCGGACCAGGCGGCCAGTTCGCCGGGCCAGACCGGGTCGTCCGCGAGGGGCGGGGCTCCGTGGCTGAGGTAGAGCGCGGGCATCCGGGCACTCGCGCCGCGGGTCGGGCCGGTGGTGCCGGTGGTGCCGGTCGTCGTCATCAGGGGCTCCAGGAATCGTCGCGGCGGGCCGCCGGGAAAAGACTAACCCCGCATCGTTCAAATTTGAACGATGCGGGGTCGTCAGTCATTCCCGCTACCCCGGAGCCGGGGCCCAGCGGGTCAGTGGGCGATCACCGGAACCTGCACGTCGGCCTCCGCGCCCTCGCCGCCGGCGACCGGGCCACCCGCGCCCGGACGGCCCGTGGTGATCAGGGTCAGGGCGATGAGGGAGCTGGCGACCAGGATGCCGACCGCCCACCAGATCGCCGAGGCGTACCCCTCGACCATGGCCTGGGCCTGGATCAGCTTCGCCGCCGGGCCGCCCGCCGCGGCCGCGGCCGCGTGGTCGGTCAGGTACGCGGTCGTCGCCGAGGCGGCGATCGTGTTCAGCAGGGCGGTGCCGATCGCGCCGCCCACCTGCTGCGAGGTGTTGACCATCGCGGAGGCGACACCGGCGTCGGCCGGGTTCACCCCGTACGTGGCCAGGGACATGGCGGGCATGAACGCCGTACCCATGCCCAGACCCAGCAGCAGCTGCGCCGGCAGGATCAGCGCCGGGTAGGAGGAGCCGACCTCCAGCTGCGTCAGCATCAGCATGCCGGCGGCGGCGACCATGAAGCCGGGGCCCATCAGCAGGCGCGGGGGGACCCGCGTCATCAGGCGGGCGCCGATCTGCGTGGAGCCGGTGATCATGCCCGCGATCATCGGGAGGAAGGCGAAGCCGGTCTTGACGGGCGAGAAGCCCTTCACGACCTGGAGGTAATAGGTGAGGAAGAGGAACAGGCCGAACATCGAGATGACGGCGAGGCCCAGCGAGAGGTAGACACCGCCGCGGTTGCGCTCCAGCAGGACGCGCAGCGGCAGCAGCGGGGAGCGGGTGCGGGACTCGACGCCGACGAACGCGGCGAGCAGCGCCGCCGAGGCGATGAACATGGCGATGGTCAGGCCGTCCGACCAGCCGGCCGACTCGGCGCGGGTGAACCCGTAGACCAGGGCGACCAGACCGGTCGTGGACAGGATCACGCCGGGGATGTCGAGCGGCGCGCGGTTGCGGCCGCCGGCCGGCTCGCGAATGATCATCCAGGCGCCGACGGCGGCGATGATCGCGAACGGGATGTTGACGAAGAACGTCCAGCGCCAGTTGAGGTACTCGGTGAGGAACCCGCCGAGGATCAGACCCACGGCGCCGCCGCCACCGGCGATCGCACCGTAGATGCCGAAGGCCTTGGCCCGCTCCTTGGCGTCGGTGAACATGACGGCCAGCAGCGAGAGCGCGGCGGGCGCGAGCAGCGCGCCGAAGGCACCCTGCAGGGCGCGGGCGCCGAGCATCATGGCCTCACCCTGTGCGGCGCCGCCCAGCGCGGAGGCCAGGGCGAAACCGATGAGACCGATGATGAAGGCGTTCTTGCGGCCCCACTTGTCGGCGATGCGGCCGCCGAAGAGGAGCAGTCCGCCGAAGGCCAGCGCGTACGCGGTGATGACCCACTGGCGGTTGCCGTCCGAGATGCCGAGGTCCGTCTGGGCGGACGGCAGGGCGATGTTCACGATGGTGGCGTCGAGGACGACCATCAGCTGCGCCAGGGCTATGAAGACCAGGGCCTTCCAACGACTGGGGTCGGCGGAGGCAGCCAGCGGCGGATTCGCGGCTGTTTTTGACATGGGGATACCCATTTTCTGGTGCGAGATGACTGAAAATGACTGAAAGCCAAGGAGACACGAGGCGGACCGGGCGCGTCACATGGGTTTCCGCCTCAGGTCCGCCAGCGTGGTCGCGGCGCCCGGCAGGACGGAGCGGGCCGGAGCCCTCAACCCGTCGAGGAACAGCTGCAGATGACGGTGGACGAAGACGTCCGTGTCGAAGCAGGCGGTGCCCGGAAGCGGGCGGCTGAGCTGGGACAGGGCGATCATCAGATCGCCCACGCCGATGTCGGAGCGCAGCATCCCGGTGGACTGGCCGACGGCCAGCAAGGTCTCCACCGCCTCTTCCAACGCGCTCCGGGAAGCGAGAAGTTCCGGATGTTCCTTGTCGAAGTCGCTGGAGAGCATGGGGCACAGGGCGCCGATCCGTTCGTCCGCCGCCCCGTGCGTGAAGCGGCAGAGCGCGGCGAAGGCGTCGGGCTCCTCGATGAGCGAGTCGGTGGCCAACTCCGTGACCCGGTCCATCACGAACACCACGACGTGGTGGATGAGCGCGGGCCGGTCGGGAAAGTGCCGGTAGAGCGTGGCATTGCCCACGCCGGCCCTGCGGGCGATCTCGTCGAGGGGGGCGGCCGGGCCGAATTCCACGAGCACCTCGCGCGCGGCGGCCAGGATGCGCTCCCGGTTGCGGACCGCATCGGCGCGCGGCCGCGGGACCGGGTGCGCGCCGGCGGCGGCGGGCGCTGCCGAGGGAACCGCCGCAGGCACCGCCGAGGGAACCGCCGCGGGCACCGCCGAGGACGCCCGGCCGACCGGCGCCGACAGGTCGAGAGCCGCCTCCGGTCCCGGTACGGGCAGGGCCGCCGGAGCGGTGGTGGCGGGGCTCTTCATCCGGGGCCTCCTCGGCACGGTGACGCGTAGGTCTGCTCGAAACGGGGAGCAGCTCCCCGGTTCGTGGGGACTCTCGTTCAAACGGGGAGAGTGTCCCCGGTTATTTCACTCTCCCGTGTGACCTGGGTCACACCACTCCAGGCCCACTGCTCCCGTTTGGCCTCTCCCGGCGCGCGAGCGCGCTCCGGCCGTCGGAGGGTGATCGAACAGAGCGCAGACCGGACCCGGCCGGCTGCCGCGGACCCGAAGGCCGATCGCCATGCCGCAGACGCGCCACCGGATACGCAAGCCGAACCGCACCAGCGTCTACATAGGCATCACCGCGCTGGCCCTCGGGGTCACCGCGACCGCCAGCGCCGGCATAGCCAACCGCGGCCACTCGGCCGCCGGCCCGGTGGCCGCGACGAGCGTCGAATCGGCGCTCGCGCCCTGCCGGATCGCCGGCGCCATGGGTGTCCAGATGTCCGAGGGGCTGCCGACCCCGCCCGGATACGCGCGCTCGACCGGCGAGGTCCGCGCCCTGAACCTGATGATCGACTTCCCCGACGCCAAAGGCGAGGGCGCGGCCACCGACCGGCTCGCGGAGTTCTTCCCGCAGACCTCGGACTGGTTCCGCACCAGCTCCTACGGACGGCTCAGCTACCGGGCCGAGTCGCCGATACGGAACTGGCTGCGGATGCCGATGCCGTTCGCGTCGTACGGGATCGAGCGCGGGTCCGCGTACGAGCCCGGTTACCGCCAGCTCGTCGAGCACATCGTGAAGGCCGCCGACGCCGAGGTCGATTTCTCCCGGTACGACCTGATCAACATCCTGGTCACGCCGAACGCCGGGCCCTCCGCCCTCGACACCGTCCTCTCCGTCACCTTCTCCGGCAACGGCGAGGCCCCGATGGCCGACGGGGTCCCGCTCGCCAACACCTCCTTCATCTACAGCCGCCAGGACGACGGCTCCGGCTCCTACCGGGAGACGGGCTACCGCGTGCTCCCCCACGAGAACGGGCACGTCTTCGGCCTGCCCGACCTCTACACCGCGGACGGCGGGGGCACCGTCGGGCACTGGGACGTCATGAGCGAGGACTGGGGCGCCAACAACGACCTGCTGGGATGGCACAAGTGGAAGCTGGGCTGGCTCGACAGCTCCCAGATCAGCTGCGCCGGGAAATCCGGGACCAGCGACCACATCCTGTCCCCGCTGGCCACCGACGGCGGCACCAAGCTGGCGTTCATCCCCGTCTCGGAGAGCGCGGGCTACGCGGTGGAGGTGCGCACCCGGGCCGGGAACGACGAGGCCGTCTGCAAGCCCGGGGTCCTCATATACAAGGTCGACTCCGAGGTGGACACCGGCCGCGGACCGGTCACCGTCGCCGACAGCGCCGGCGCGAGCGGAGGCTGCACCCGGCGGCCCAACGTCCACGCGGAGCTCTCGGACGCCCCGTACAAGCCGGGCGAGACCTTCACCGACGAGAAGGCGGGCATCAGCGTCTCCGTTGTCGGCGAACTGCGCAACGGCAGCTACCAGGTCCGGGTCACCCGGCCGTGAGGCGGCTCCCCGACCCGGCGGGGTGCGCCGTCACGCCGGGACGCCGCGCCCCGCCGGGACCGCCGGGACCGCCGGGACCGCCGGGACGGAAGCGGCGTCAGTTCGAGTCGCTCGGCCCGGCGTCTCGCGACCTACGGCCCCCCGCGGGACCGCGGCCGTACGGCGAAGGTTGAAGGACCAGCCGTGTCACGACGTACAGGAGACCCCTTGAAGGCCTTCGCGCTGCCCCGGACCGGCGCACCGCCCACCGTGATCGAGCGGCCCGTCCCCGAGCCGGGGCCGGGCGAGGTCCTCGTACGCACCACGGCCGCGCTCATCTGCGCCTGGGACGGGCACACCGCCGCCGGAGCGCCCACCGGGCTCGGCCACGAGGCCGTGGGCGTCGTCGAGGCAGTGGGCCCCGGGGTCTGCCCGTCCTTCGTCGCCCGGCGCGTCGGCGTGGAAGGCCACGGCAGGCTCGCCGAGTTCTTCCGCGCCCCGGCGGCCGGAGCCGGGCTGGTCCCGCTCCCCGGGACCATCACCGACCACCAGGCCCTCTACGCGGCCGGCGCGCTCCCCACCGGCTTCGCCGCCGCCGAGGAGGCCGGGCCGCCCGCGGGCGGCACCGTCGTCGTCTTCGGGCAGGGCGCCGTGGGGCTCAGCGCGACCATCGGAGCCGGCCGGCTGCGCGGCGCCCGGGTCATCGCGGTCGAACCGGAGATGAAGCGGCAGCGGCTCGCCCTGCGGTTCGGGGCGGACGTGGTCATCGACCCGGCCTACGAGGACACCGCCGAGCGGATCCTGGAACTGACGGGCGGCCGCGGCGCCGACCGGGCGATCATGGCGAGCCCCGCGTCCGCCGCCGCCTCGGCGGCCCGCCGGGGGCTCGCCGAGGGCGGGAGGATCACGTACGCCCGCTGCCGGCCGCCCCGGAGCAGCGGTGCGCGCCTCGCGCGGGCGCTGCACCTGATCGAGGACGGGCTGGTGGACCCGACGGTGATCACCACTCACGAGTTCCCCTTCCACCGCGTCGGGGAGGCCTTCGCCCGGCTCGCCGCCGGGGAGCCGGGCATGATCAAGCCGGTCATCCTCTTCCCCCGGCCGCAGTAGCCGCATTGGCCGCATTGGCCGAAGCAGCGGACCCCGCAGTCAGCAGCAAGGAGATCCCGCATGTCCAGCACCCCCGAAGAGCGTCTCGCCGCGGCCGGTCTGAAGCTCCCGCCGACCCCCGCGCCCGTCGCCGTCTACGTACCGGCCGTCCTCAACGGGCACCACGTGTACACCTCCGGCCAGCTCCCCATGGTCGACGGCGCCCTCCCGCTGACCGGCAAGGTGGGCGCCGAGGTCACCCCGGAACAGGCCAAGGAGCTGGCGCAGCAGTGCGCGCTGAACGCGCTGGCCGCCGTCGCCTCCGTCGCCGGGGACCTGTCGGCCGTCAAGCGGGTCGTCAAGGTGGTCGGGTTCGTCGCCAGCGACCCCTCCTTCACCGGCCAGCCCGGCGTGGTCAACGGCGCGAGCGAGCTGCTGGGCACCGCCTTCGGCGACGCGGGCATCCACGCCCGCAGCGCGGTAGGGGTGAGCGTGCTGCCGCTGGACGCCCCCGTGGAGGTCGAGATCATCGTGGAGCTGCACGCGCCGATGGGGGCGTGAGTCCGCGGGCTTGAGCCCTCAGGCTTGAGCCCTCAGACGGGGTCGTCAGAGGGGGTCGTCAGACGGGGTTGGCGGAGCCGAAGTCGCGGCCCTGGATGACCGTGCCGTTGAAGGTCCCGCCGGTGATGGTGTTCTGGACCACGGAAGTCGAAGCCGCCTCGCGCCAGCCCGGGTTCACCTCGTCGAGCAGCTCGGTGAGCTCCCGTACCGCCTGCGGGTCGTCCTCCAGCGCCAGCCGCAGCCGGTTCCGCCAGCCCTCCTCGACCTGGGCGACCGCCGCCTCGTCGCCGTCGGCGCGGGCCAGCAGGAGCTCGGCGCGCGAGGCCCGCAGGCCGCCGTCCGCCCCGGTCCGCGCCGTGTCCCCCGTCCGCCCGAGGAGGCGGGCGAAGCGGCCGCTCGCGTAGTTCCACGCGTCCGAGGCCATCAGCCCGACGATCGTGGTCGCACCTGCCGTCACCAGTGCCGCAACATCCATGTCCGCACGCTAGCCGTAGGCTGGCGGCGGCGCGGGCGGATCGGGAAAGCGGCGGTGGTGCGGGTGCGGACGGAGCGCGGCCTCCCGGCACGGCGGTGGCTCACGGTGCCGGCCGCGCGCACGGTCCTCGGCGTCATCCACAACGTCACCTCCGCGACCCGGCTCCTCGACGTGCTCCAGGTCTTCGAGGCGGACCCCCGGGTGCGGGTGGTGTTCACGTGTACCGGGTCCTCGGCCTTCGAGGACGGGATCGCGGAATTCGTCTCCGCGCACGGGTTGTTCTTCCTGCCGTGGGAGAGCGCGCTGAAGGAGCGGTTCGATCTGGCGGTGAGCACCAGCCGCGGCGGAAATCTGGAAGATATTTCCGCACCGCTCATTGGCGCCCCGCACGGGGCTGGATACAATAAAAAGCTCAGCAAGAATCCGGAATCCGGAATCCGGAATCCGGAATCCGGGGCCGGGGCCGGGGCTTTCGGGCTGACTGCCGAGTGGCTGCTCCACGACGGTGAGGTCGTCCCGTCCGTCATCGTCCTCTCGCACGAGGAACAGCTCGCCCGCCTGGGCCGCGACTGCCCCGAAGCCCTCCCGTACGCCCACGTCGTCGGCGATCCGGTGGCCGACGAACTCGACGCCTCGGACCCCTTCCGTGCGGATTACCGGGCGGCCTTCGGAATCGGGCCCGAGCAGAAACTCCTGCTGATCACCTCCACCTGGGGCGGCGATTCCCTCTTCGGCGCCGATATCGCGCTCGTCGAGCGCGCCCTCGCCGAATTGCCCTCCGATGAATTCCGCGTCCTCGCCGCCGTCCACCCCAACGCCTGGTACGGCCACGGCGAGGACCAGATCCGCAGGTGGCTGGCGCGCGCCCTGCGGGCCGGACTGATCCTGCCGCCGCCCGCCGGCCAGGGCTGGAAGGCCGCACTGTGCGCCGCCGACCTCTACCTCGGCGACCACGGATCGCTGAGCCTGTACGCCGCCGCGCGCGGGCTGCCCGGAGTGCTGGCCGCCTTCGACGACTCCGCCGTCGCCGCCGGGTCCGCCATGGCCTGGCTCGGCGGCGCCCTGCCGCGCCTCGATCCGGGCCGGCCGCTGGCCGCGCAGCTCGCCCGGGCCCGCACCCTGCCCGGAGCTGCGGACCGGCTGACCTCGCGGGCCGGGCGGGCCGCCGCCCTGCTGCGGGTGCTTTGCTACCGCCATCTGCGGCTGCCCGAGCCCGAGTTCCCCGTCGTGGCCCGGCCGGTGCCGCTGCCGGAGCCCGCCGCCGCCTCGCCGAGCCCGCTGGTCCCGGCGTCCTACGTCTCCACCGCCATCGGGGACCGGGAGGTACGGGTCCGCCGCCATCCGGCCGAGCTCCAGGGCCGGATGACCGCCCACCTCGGCCCCGACGCGCACGTCACGGCCGATGCCGCCGAGCCCGACCCCCGGCTGCGCGGGATGGCCGACGTGCTGGTCGCGCGGCCGGGGACGGATCCGGCGGCGGTGTTCGCCCGGAACTCCCGCTGCGGGCTGGTGGTGTCCGGCGGGCGGCTCCGGCTGCGCGACGGACGGGAGTTCGCGGTGTCGGGCGGCGCGGAGCCCGCGCTGGCCGGGTCGGTGCTCGTGGCCCTGCTCGGCGAAGGCGTGGAGGTGGAGGGCGAGTTCGGGATCCGGGCCGGCGGGGTGGTCTCAGTGGCTCGGCTCGCCCTGGTCCGGGATGCGGGCGAGGCGGATCCGGGGTTCCTCGGCGCGGATGCTCCGCAGTGACTCGTACGCGGCCAGGGCCGCCTGCCAGTCGGACCGGGCGGCTTCCGGGTCGCCGAGGGCCGCGCGCAGGTCTCCCCGTACGAGGACGGCGTCGGCCCGGTTGAGGGTCCCCTCGGCGAAGGCCTCCAGCGCCAGCTCCAGGGGGCCGGCCGCCTGCTGGGGGCGGCCTGCGGCGAGGAGGGCGGCGGCCGAGCGGAGCCTCGTCTTGGCCACGTTCGGCTCGTCCTTCAACGCCTCGAACGCGCGCAGCGCCGTAGCGAGGTGGCGGGCGGCCCGGTCGTACTGTCCGCCGGCTGCGGCCGCGTTGCCCTGGTGGTACTCCAACAGGGCGCGGCCGCGCGGGTGTTCCACTGTGCCGAGGGCTGTGAGGGCCTGTGCGTACAGTTCCGCGGCGTCCTGCGGCCGGCCCTGGGCGACCGCGATCCGGCCGAGGCCTTCCAGCGCGGAGGACTCGGTGCGCTCGTGGCCGATCCGGCGGGCGCTCTCGCGGGCCGCGTCGTAGTGCAGCCGTGCCTCCTCCAGGTCCTCGGCCGCACCGCGGTCGCCCAGGGCGAAGGCCAGCTCGTAGTGCATCCGGGCGAGCAGCAGCCCGTCCCCGGTGCCGGCGGCGGCCTCCTGGGCGAGGCGGGCGATGCGGATCCACAGGGTGTGGTGGCCCCGGTCCAGGAACATCGCGTGGACGGACTGGGCCAGCAGGCAGAGCCGGGCGGGGCCGGTCTCGCGGAGCTCGGCCAGGGCGGCGAGGGTGTGCCGGTCCGCCTCCAGGGCGCCGATCGCCGCGGCCCTGGTGGCGAAGGGGCCGGGGGCGCCGTCGGCACCGCCGGGACCGTTGGGACCGTTGGGACCGTTGGGACCGTCGGGACCGGAGCCGCGGTCCGGGTCGGGGAACAGCTCGCCGGCCCGCCAGCGCGGGGAGATCTTCCGCTCGGCGGCGGCCGCCCGGCGCAGGTACCAGTCGATCACCCGCTCCAGTCCCTCGCCCCGCGCGGCGGGATCGGCCGCGGCCAGGGTCTGGGCATAGCCGTGCAGGACCCCGTTCATCCGGAACCGGCCCGGCTCGGCGGGCTCCAGCAGCCCGGCGCCGTGCAGCCCGCGCAGGGTCCCGGGGGCCAGGGATTCGAGGAACGCGGCCGGGAACTCCGGGGTGGGGTGCAGCCCGAGCAGCCGGAACCCGGCGCGCAGCCGGGGGTCGAGGCGCTCGTGGGCCAGGTCGAAGACGCGGCGGGCGGTCGCCTGGCCATCGACCGGATCCGGGGCCCCGTCCCGGTCGCCGCCCTCATCTCCATCTCCCGGCACGTCGAGCACCTCCAGGATGTTCTCCCGCTCGATCCGGGCGGCCAGTTCCTCGACTCCGCCGCTCACCGGGTCCGCCGCGTGCGCGGCCGCGATGCGGACGACGTACGGCAGCCCGGCCGAGGCGCGCAGCACCGTACGCAGTGCGTCCGAGGAGGCCACGTCCTCCCCGACGACGGCACGGAACAGCGCGGCGCACGCCTCCTCGTCCAGCGCCGGGACGGGCAGCCGCACCGGCAGCCGGCCCTCGGCGAAGGCGCCGAGGCGGAACTGGCTGGTCATCACCACCATGCTCGCGGGATGCCCGGGCAGCAGGTGCCGGACGGCCGCGGCGCTGGGGACCCCGTCGAGGACCACCAGGGCGGGCTGCCCGGCGGTGAGGCTGCGGAACCGGGCCGCCAGCGCCGCCTCCGACGCGGGCATCTCGGCGACGGGGATGCGCAGTTGCCCGAGGAATGACTCCAGCACGGCGTCCGCTTCCACCGGGTGGCCGAGCCCCTGGGGGGTCAGGTCGGCGTAGAACACCCCGCCGGGGAACTCCTCCCGGCGCTCCTGGCCCCAGTGCAGCGCCAGGCCGGTCTTGCCGACGCCCAGCGTGCCGTGCAACAGCACCAGTTGCGGGGCGGATTGGCCGGCGCTCCCGGCGAGCAGTTCGTCCAGGCGGGCGCGCGGGACCTCGCGGTCGACGAACCCGTCGGGGCCGAAGGGCAGCATGCGGGGTACGGGCGCGGCCATGAGGCCATGCTCGGGCATGTGGGTGTCGCGGCCCATGATGACCGGGCCGTAGAAGTTCCCGCCGGAGATGCTGTTGTTCACCGAGTCCGAGCCCGAGCCCGCGTACGAGTCCACGCGGCGCAGTGTCCCAGCGGGGCCGCTCGGAGGGGAGGCTTCCGGCCGATCGTGGCCGGTCCTGGCCGGTCCTGGCCCAGATCCGGCGGGATGTATTGAATGTGGATCACCGCAGTACACCGGCTCAAGCCCAGGGGGACCCGCCCATGACACGCCACATCGAGTTCGAGCGACTCCACAACTTCCGCGATCTCGGCGGCTATCGCACGTCCGAAGGCGCCACCGTCGCGTGGGGCGCCCTGTACCGGGCGGACTCGCTCGGCAAGCTGGACGGCGCCGACTGGGACCGGTTCCTCGGCCTCGGCATCCGTACCGTCATCGACCTGCGCTATCCGTGGGAAGCCGATGCCAAGGGCCGGATACCGGAGCCCGAGCGGTTCACGTACGCCAACCTCAGCATCGAGCACCGGCCCTACGACCAGGCGGAGATCGACCCGGACCTCGACCCCTGGCGCTTCCTCGCGGACCGGTTCGCCGAGGTCGCCGAGGACGGGGTGGAGGAGATCCGCGCCGCGATCGAGCTGATCGCGGAAGGCCCCGGACCGGCGGTCTTCCACTGCACCTCGGGCAAGGACCGCACCGGTCTGATCGCCGCCCTCGTCCTGACCCTCCTCGGCGTCGACGAGGAGCAGGTGCTCGCCGACTTCGCCCTGACGGAGCTGGCCACCGCCCGCCTGACGGCCGACTGGCACACCGCCAACCCCGGCCGCACCATGCGCTGGCCGTCCTACGGCCGCGCTCCGGCCGAAATCCTCCGCCTGACCCTCGCGGACCTCACCGCCCGCCACGGCTCGGTCGAGGCCTACCTCACGCAGTGCGTCGGCATCACCGCGGCCACGAAGGCCGCCCTGCGGGCGCGGCTGCTGACCTGACCGACGGGCTGACGGGCTGACGGGCTGACGGGCTGACGGGCGAGGGGTCAGAGGGGTCAGAGGGGTCAGAGGGTGTGGTCGGGCCAGGGGACGTCGGTGGCCACCGGCGCCGTGTAGTCGATGCCGGGCACGGAGAACCCGTAGAGGCGTCGGACCTCGGCGCGGAACCAGTCCAGGTCGGCCAGGTCGGCGATGGTCGACGTGGTGGCGCTCTCCCAGCGTTCGGCGACGGCCGCCTGGACCTCGTCGGCCAGTTCGAAGCCGTCCAGGCGGACGCGGCCCTCGTCGTCCAGGGCGAGCGGGGCGACGCCGGTGAGCTGGTCCCACAGGGCGGCGAGCTGGTGGATCGGCGGGACGAGGCCGTCTGCGAGGACTCCGCGCAGCAGGCCTGTGTACAGGGCGATGCCGGGGATCGCGGTGGAGGACTGGGTGACGGCGGCGCCGTTGACGGAGGTGACGGCCCGGCCGCCCACCGTCTTCCCGAGCCGCTCGTCCAGGGTGCGGGCGGTGGCCTCCAGGTCGGCCTTGGCCGCTCCGATGGTGCCCTGCCGGTAGATCGCCTCCGTCAGCGACGAGCCGATGTAGGACAGTGCGGCGGTGGCGAACCCCTCGGCGAGCAGACCCCGCCCGGCGAGGTGCTCGATCCAGCGCTCCCAGTCCGCGCCGCCCATCACGGCCACCGTCTGCTCCACGTCGTCGCCCTCGGCGGGCCCGGTCTCCACCTCGCGGACCTCGCCGAGGCCCTCGTCGTCGAAGACGAGGGTCTTGGTCCGGTTGGCCCGGCCGATCGGCTTGAGGACGGAGGCGTAGGTGGCGCCGGTGGCGGGGTCGGTACGCCGGGGCGCGGCCACCGAGTAGATCAGGTAGTCCAGGCGGCCGCCGAAGCGCTGCTCGATGAGGTCGGCGACCTGCTCCTTCATCGCGTCGGAGAACGCGTCGCCGTTGAGGAAGACCAGGTCCCGTCCGGCGGCGCGGGCGATGTCGGCGGTGGCGGCCGTCCGGTACCAGCCGGCCGTCGCGGTACGCCGCACGGTGGGGGCCTTCTCGAAGGACACCGCGATACCGCGGATACCTACGCGCTTGAGTCCGGCGAGCGTGGCCGCGAGACCGTACCCGGCGGAGGATCCCACGACCAGCGCGACCGGCCCGTCCCCCTCCGGCACGCCGGCGGGGGCGGGGCACGCCTGCCACATGTCGGCCACCAACTGCCCGCACCCGGCCGGGTGGGAGTCGAGGAAGAGGAAGCCCCGGTTGCGGGGAGTGAGAACGCGCTCGTTCACGACGGCAGTCCTTGGATCGGCAGGGACGGAGACGGAGAGGGAAGGGAAAGGCGAAGGCGAAGGCGAAGGCGAAGGGGCCACGACGGCCGACCCGCCGGGCCGCCGCGCCCTGCAAGTCTGCGCCAGCAGGCGCGCGGGCACTTGTCCTGCCCACCACAACGATCACGCGCCGGTCTTGGAGTGTTTCCACGATGACCGGCGAGCAGGAAACCGCCACGACCTGCCCGGGACCGAGGACGCGGCCCGACGCCCGGGCCCAATGTCACGCGACGGCACACAACACGGGACCGCCCCCGGGCCCCGGTAATCACCCCGGCAGAGCACCTCCCCCGTCCGCTAGGCTGTCCCCGGTACCTCTCCTGACCATCCCGCAGGAGGGGCCTGGGACCCACGCGTCCCGCCTTCGCCTTCGTGGGGCTTGACGGAAACCCTAAAAGCGCAGGTCAGAGACCTAGCGCAGAAGCGACTGAAAACGCTCCACTGTTCTTTCTGGAACGTAGAGCGCATCGCCGCAGGTCAGAACCCCGAAGATCTCACACCGTGCCTCATGCCGAATTCGCATGAGATCAGGGCTGCGGTGGGACGCTCGCGGCCCCTCGGATAGACGCGTAGGACCTGTCACTCCCCACAGCCCGATTGCTCCGTTCGCCGACCCCAGTCGACCACGCTGAGACCTGCCCGCTCGATTACTTCTTCAGTCAGTCCGAGTCGCTGAATGGGCGATATTCGCCGGCGCTGGAGCCAGCGGTCCCTACGAGCGCGCTCCGGCCCGCTGAGTGTGCTCCAGTCGTCGTGCCTCACACCTGGAGCATCGAGCCCTTCTGCCTCGCGTACGGCCTGCTGCGCAAAGAAGAACTCATTGGGGGCGTGCCGTAAGGCGATCAGAGCCCACGCGGTCGGGTAAGCGAGGGACGGCCCGTGCTGCTTCATGAGCCGATGAGTACGCCACTGCCGGGAGGGGGCGAGGAGCCAGCGTCTGGTGCGCATGTTCATGCGGTATCGCCTCCGGAATCGGTCAGGTGGGTGGGTAGCCAGGCGGTCGCCGCCTGCTGGAGTTCCGTGCTGCCGAGAACGTGCAGAGCCTGGGTGAGAGCCCGCAGGAACACCTCGCGCTGCTGCGGAGTGCGCATGTCAGTGAGTAGCTGGTCGACGAAACGGACAACCTCGCCCCGGACGACGTCGCTGTCCGTGGCGTGCGGGGCTCTGAGGCCCTTTACCTGTTCCTTCAAGTCCTTCAGCGCATCGAGGTGGTCTGGATGCTGGTCGATCCACCACACGCGGCATAGGTCCGGGTCAGCAAGGAGGCTTTGCAGGAAGACAAGACGGCGCTGGGCATCGCGCTGCTCAAGGTCAGTCAGCTGCGCTTTGCGCAGGTGCTCCTGAGCGACATTCCAGTCCGCTTCGTCCACAGTCAGGCGTGCGGAGCCGAACGCGGCGAACCCTCCAACCGGATGGATCGGACGAGCCATTGCCAAGTTCACATCGTCCTGCGCGGCCGGTAGTTCGAGCACCGAGTAGCGGGAAAGAGTGCGGCGGACACAGTCGCGGAGGACGTGACGAGCCCGTGCCGGCAGCGCTGCGAAGTCGAGCTGTTCCTGCGGCCCCTCCTCTGGTACCTGCCAGGATCCGTGGATGTGTGCGGTGAAGAAGATGCTGGGCACACTGCTGGCAAACCGTTCGCCATGGAGTTCAACAACTCTCTCTGACGCAGCCTCCGAGGCCGCCGCCGGGCCGGTTGAGGCCGGCGGCGGCTTCGGACGTCCGAACCGACGGGGCAGGAAATTCATACGGTCGCGGCGTCAGCTACTCCGGAGGCAGGGGTTGCAGGGCCCCCACCCGCGGCTGCGGGGGCGGGTTCGGGCAGCGCGGAAGGAAGGAGCCGTTCGAGCAGGACGAGGCGGCGCCGAATCCCGGCGCTCGTGGTGACACCCTCTTTTCCCACGAGCAGGTTCGATACCCCTGGGGCTCCGAGGGTGCCTTTGAGGACGGCTTCAGCAATGTCGATGCACTGGCTCTCCGGTACTGCGGAAGAGTCCAGCCAGGCGGCCAGTGACTCCACAGCCCTCTCGGAGGCCTGCCGCCATGCAGCTCGCCAGCCGCGTACGAACAAACTGTCTTCGATCGCCAGATCCATCGCGCCCGGCTCGCCCACGAGCGACAGGGCGATGGGATGCTCGCCGGCCAGGCTGGTCAGAGCGAGGAAGGCAGTTGCCCCGGCCTGCCTGATCTGGTCGTCGTCGTCCTCAGCCCACCCGACGATCTCGCTGATGACAAGATCCCGCAGTCCGGGATCCTGGGCCAGCGTGCGGATGGCTTGGGCGACGGCGTCAGTGCCACTGCGATCAGCGCGAGAGGCCAAGAGCCGGAGTCTGGTGAGCGCTACCCGCGGGAAGGCGTGCCCCAGGCTGCCCGCACAGACCTCGGCGACCGTCATGGCCTGTGCCTCAGCAATGTTCTTCTGCTTGGCCGTGTCATAGAGGTACTTGCGGACCGCCACGCCTATCCCCGGGTGGGTCGCCGTGTTTTCCAGGACGCCCACCGCGAGCCTGCGGTGGGCGGCGCTGTCCATGGCGGTCCACTCCTTGACGATGCCCAGGACCGCCTGCCCTCCAGGTCCGGCGGCCAGACGAGTGATCGCCTCGGCGACTCGCTCCCTGTACTTTCCAGCGACACCACCTTGAGCCGTGATATCCGAGGCCCAGCGCAGCAGCACCTCACGCAGGGGCGGACGCTGCGACCAGACATGAGACAGCACCGCTTCGTGCAGCCCGTGACGGTCCTTGCTCAGAGACAGGCCGTCCCCTCCGACCCGCCGTGCGCCGACGTTGTCCAGGCGGACCTGAAGATCCGGACCGGCCAGCGGGCCGCCTGGTGGAAGGATTCCTTCGACCAGGTTGAAGAGCTTGTCCGCGGCAGCCATCACGACTCCGGCCGGCAAGCCCTCCAGGAGTGCGGTGGCGATCAGCAGGGCCCGGTCACGGAGATGTTCCACGCCTTCGTGGAGGTTGAACCAGTCCGTGAGGTGGTCCTGCCAGTTCTCGAACTCGCCCTTGGCGTTCTGTTCGCCACCGGGCTCGCCCTCGGCGACGATCCGGGCGAGCCGGACCGCGTCAGACGGCTGCGTCGTCGGCCCTAGGAGACCGGCGAGATCCGTACCGTCGCCAAGCCATTCGAGCCGGTCGGATTTGACGTAACGGAGGTGGGCCCTGGCAACCTCGATCGCCGAGGGCTGCACTTGGTCGACACGCGGCACCGACGCCCGCGTGCCCGGCCTCCATGCCTCAGCCGTGGTCAGGATGACGAGGTACGTCCCACGGGCAGCACTGTCCTTCTGATAGCTACTCAGCCCCTGATAGAAGTCAGCAGGCAGGATGCTGTATCCCGACAGGTCCAGGATGAAGCCGTGGTCAGGCGTGGACGGGATCTGCTCGGTCCGCGGGCGATCCCAGTCCAGGAGCAGGCTGCGAATGTTGTCGCCCTTCACACCCACGTCCCGCAGAACGCGCAGAGCTGTGGTCCGCCGTCCCGATCCTGCCTCACCAGTCAGCACCACCACACTGTGCTGGCCTGCCGGACGCTTCAGCAGCCGGGTCGCCCGAGCGACCGGTCCTTCCTGGCCGCTGGCCGGCGCCGCGTGGACGTACTCACTCTCGACGAGAGCGATCTCGTCCGCATCGATGCCGACCGCTTTCAGGTACTGCCACTCGCGGACGTACTTATGGTGGTGCTCCTCGTAGTCACCTGCCACCTGCGTGACCCGGGCATTTTCTGAGGCCTCCGCCTCTTGATGGACGCCTTCCCCCGACCCCGGCTCACCCTCGTTCATGAGCGCCCCGGATTGATGACGGTCTGGCTGCCACCGACCTGGTTGATCCGGGCCTTGCCGCTGGCCTTGGCACTCTGCCGGACCACGGACGCCTTCTCCGCGGCTTCGGGGTTCTGCTCCCTCCACCGGTTGACGAACTCCAGCAGCGCGCGGCCCGCTTCTTGATCTTCGTCGGCGAGATCCTGCAAACGAACCGTCCAGGACGCCAATACCGCCCCTGACCGGTCCTCGCCTTCCGGAGCAGCCGCCAGCAGTTCCCTGTCGCGATCCAGCCGGGCGACGTGGCGCGCCTCAGCTTCCCCCTGCCCCTGGCCGAGCAAGCGCGCCACCCAGTCCCTGACGCCGCGCCACCCATCCGACATCATGGCTGCGACCAGCGCCGAGGCGCCCGCCACCCCCACAGTCGCCAGCTCTCCGGATACGTCCAAGGCCGTCCCCTCCCGTGCGGCAACAGTGACAAGCCCCATCCGTTCCCCTGCATCGCCTCTTCATGAACGCGGAGAGAAACTAGGCGAGTTCACTGCGTTACGCGACCGAAAACAGTAGTCGCCGTCACCGCCCGCATGGGGCACCACCGGGCGCCCGAACATCGGCGCCTGCGTTCGGTTGGTGGCGCCTTCCACCCAGTCACGGATAGCCACGATGTGCTCCGGCAGAAGGCCTATGTACGGGTCAGGTTGTACGAGGAGGGTGGGGTAGCCGCGGGCGGTGCGTTCGGCGGCCCAGTCGTGGTCGAGCACGGTGAAGTCGTCGTCGATCCAGACGGCGGGGGCTCTGCCGAGCCAGGGGTCGACGTGGTCGCGCTTCCACAGGTAGCCGTTGGGGTGGCTGGTGGTGATGTGGGGGCGGGGGAGGTCGAGGTAGGGGAAGTCAGGGAGGCCCAGGAGCGGCCCGATGATCGTGGTGGCGTCCTTGCGCCAGCTCGTGCACCAAATCGGGGTGACGAGGCCGCTGGCCACGAGATCGGTGAGCACCGGGCCCTGACTGGGGTCGAGCCAGATGGGGACGGGATCGTCGGGGTGCCGGCCAGTGGGCAGGACGGTGTGGCGGACGTGGGTGGGTGGGGTGCTGCCATCTGCCGCCGGGAAGGGTATGAGGACGCCGTCGATGTCCAGGAGCAGGTAGGGCAGGGTCATCGGTGCCTCCGGGGTCAGCGTTTGCGGGCGGTGATCAGGAGGGTGGTCGGCCACGGGTCGCGGTGAGGGTGACGCAGCTCCAACGCCGAGGTGATGCGCAGGCCGTTACGCGCGAGGTGTGCGGCCCAGCAGCGGGCGTCGAACTCCCATCGGGCGATGGGTAGTCGGGTGTGGTCGGGCATGGTGACGTAGTCCTCGCGCGGACGGTCGTCCGTGGATGGATGTCTTCCGGCCCGTGCCGGGTGCGGGACGGAGAAGGTCAGGACACCGCCCGGCTTGAGGCGCCGGGAAATGGCGTCGAGCAGGAGTTCGGGGGCGACGAGGCCGACGGCGCCGAAGACGGAGTAGATCGCGTCGAAGGTGTGGCCTGTGGCCTGCAGGTGGTGAAGGGCATGGCCGGCAGTGAAGGTGGCGCCGTCGAGGTGGCCGTAGTGGGAGCGGGCACGGCGTATCTGGAGTCCGACCAGGTCCACTCCGGTGACGCGGGCCTGGTGGTGCTTGGCGAGGTGGGCGACGTTGTGGCCGGGGCCGCAGCCCAGCTCCAGGATGCGCTTGCCGCGCAGGTCCCGTCCCAGAATCTCTGCTCCGGGACCGAGGCCCGCGTGGGTGCTCCATTCCATCCGGGCCGGTGCGGTGAGCGCATGGGCAGGGGAAGCGGCTATGCGCTGGGCAGCGTGGGCGTACCAGGGGGAGACCTGGGCGAGCACCTAGACCTCCAGGAGTTGGACCACGTCGTTCAGGTGGCGGCGGACGACGGGGATGTAGGCGGGGTCCTTGGCCGGGTCGTTGATCCAGCGGATGGCCTGCTCCATGAACCACTCCACCGCCCACATGCGGTGCCAGCCCAGAGCCCACGCCTCGGCAGCCAGGCCGCCCCGGGCGGCGAGGGCGTCCTCATGCCCGCCCGCGACGACATACTGCTCTAGGAGCACCCGCAGCCGGATGGGGCTCGGCGCGTCGGTGGTGCCGTGGTACGAGGCGAGGTCGATCAGGCCCGGGCCGGTGAAGGAGCGGGCGAAATCGAGGAGGTGCCAGCCGTTCTCCCCGATGTGGACGCTCGTGGGGTGGAACTCGGAGTGCACCCAGCCGAACGGGTCGAGCGTCGCCCCCTGGACGCGAGCATCGGCCGCAGCGGAGACCTTCCCCAGGGCGGTCTCGATGTCGTCGCAGTCAGTCCACCGGTCGGACTTCCGCAGCCTCTGGAGGTGATCGAGGGCTCGGCCGGGCAGGGCCGCGAGGCCCGCGCCGTCGAGAAGGGGCAGCCCGCCCGCCGGGCGGGCGGCGTGGAGCATCACGGCGGCGGCGACGCCATCGAGGTCGTCGGCGTCCCGCACGGGGGTGCCGAGGTCGTCCATGAGCATCCCGAGCCACTTGTCCTGCATGGCGGTGGCGTGGAGCTCGGGGACCGGGAGTCCGCGCTGGTGGGCCACCCGCAGAGCCGGGGCCTCGCGGTCGAAGGGCTCCTTGGCGTACTTGAAGACGGCGGTGGTGCCGTCGGTAAAGGTGACGCGTTCGACGCCGGACATGCCCCAGACGCGGATCTTCTCGCGCTCAGGGATGGGCTGCCCCGTGAGGCTGCACAGGCTGTCGAGGAGCTGGACTGTGGTGCTCTGGTCCATGGAGGTGTCCTTCGCTTAGCAGGGGAGCCAGTTGGCAGCTTTCATCAACCGGGCCGGGCGTCTCATGGAAGTGATCCGCAAGGCACCCGGCCGACGGCCGGCCAACTACCGTGGTCCGTAAGGAGTGAGAGCTATGGGAGGCGGCGGCATGACGGTGACATGGGTAAACAAGGCGGGGGCTCGCCGTCAACGAACAGGCCTGGTCCGCGAACAGGGCATCACCTCCATGAACTTTCAGGGCACGGGTTCCTTCGAGGGGCTGTCCGCTGACGCGATTGAAGAACTGCTGGATCGCACGCCCGGCCTCATCCCCGAGGTCGGGGAGAAGACACCCGGCAAGATCCGGATCTGGCGAGAGCAGATAGTGAGCTTCCGGGATGACATGGAGGTCGGCCACAGGATCCTGACCCCCCTCCCCGGAGACGAGGGTTTCGCCATCGCGGTGGTCGTCGGCCCCTACGAGTACCGGTCGACGCTCGATGAAGAGCGTGCCTCCCATACGCGCCGCGTGGAGTGGTCGAAGAAGGTTCTCGGCCGTACGGACCTCCGTGACGGCCTCTACGAACAGCTGCAACGGCCTGGTCGAACGGTCTACCGTCCACGGAAGAACAACGCCCAGGCTCGACTCAAGAACCTCGAAATCGACTAGCAGGGGCACTGATTCCTCATAGAGGCGCCATCACGTCGCCCGAAACGGCCGTTGGCTGAGCGTCGGGCGACATGAACGGCAGGGCTGCTTCTACTCGGCCGCGGTCACGCGGTAGGCGTAGACCTGCTCGATCCAGCCCGCCTTGAACTCGGCCAGGTCGTCACGGAAGTTCGCCATCGAGGCACCGTAGGGCGCGACGACCCCGCCGGACTGGTTCGGCACCGACTGGCAACCGTGAACGAGCCGACCGCCGAGCGCGGTGTGGGCCTTGATGGACTCGATACGGCGGTGCTCGTTGAACCAGCCGCCGTGGTAGACCTCGTCCAGCATTCCGCCCATCGCGTCGTCCAGGTCGAAGACGACGGAAGTGGCGGCCGGGAAGAACCAACACGGGCCGACATTGGAGATGTGGCCGTCCAGCTCGACCTTGTTGAGCGCCATCAGCGTGGCCGCCTCGCGCAGCATGCGCAGGTGATCGGCGGTGATCTGCGGCAGCCCGAGGCCGGTCAGGTGCTCCTCGCGGAAGAGGTACGAGTAGACCCCGTACGCCGTCGCCAGCACGCGGGCGGCATCCGACGTGGACTCGCCGTGGTTCTTGATGAAGTCGAGCGCGAGCTGCTCGACCGCGCTCTCGGTCGTCTCGTCCACGTCGAGGAGCTGGGCCTTGACCAGCTCCCAGTCGGCGACGAGCCAGGTGTTGGACTCGAAGCGGAAGAAGTACTCGGCCGGGTCGATGGTGATGCGCCGGCCGTCCACCTGGATGCCGGGCAGGCGGCTCCAGCGCGGGTCGAAGGCGTCGGGCAGCTCGACCGTGATGGTCGCGGTGTCGATGGTGGTCACCGTTTCTCCGTCTCTGATCGTCCGGGCCGGGGCATAGGAATGCCCGAGCCCGTTAGGGCGTACGGAACTTGGGGGCCGCCCGGCCCGAGAGTGGGGCGGCTGTCGACAAGTGAACCGCCCGCTACACAGAGTGGGTACGGTGTGACCGAGGCCAAGCGGTATACGCGGTTTACAGCTCCCGAGCGGAGGAGATCGTGCCAGCGCCGAACAACCCCAACCCACGCCTGCGCGACACGATCAACGCCGCAGGGTGCACGTACGAGGCACTCGCCAAGGACGTGCGCCGCATCGCCGCCGAGAACGGCGAGCTGCTCCAGACCAACAAGTCGGCCATCTCCCACTGGGTAAATGGCACCCGCGCGCCGTCAGGCCAGGCAGGGCAGTACCTCGCCGAAGCCCTCTCCCGACGGCTGGGCCGCGTCGTCACCCAGACCGAGCTCGATCTCCGCTCACCCGACACGGAGTCGCCACCGGACACCGACCCCGTCACCACGGTCACGGACCTCGGCCGGGCGGACGTCGAACGCCGTCGCTTCCTGGCCATCGCCGCCTTCACCACGGCTGGCGTGGCCATGCCACTCCTGCACGACCACGAAGCCACCTCCCGCATGCTCCGCGCCCGCACCGCCCGCTCCCTCGTCGGCAGCGACGACATCGACGTCGTACGGCAGATCACCGCGGCCTTCAGCGCCGCCGACGAACGCCTCGGCGGCGGCCACGGCCTGACCACCGTCACCGCCTACCTCGCCGACACCGCAGCCCCCATGCTCCGCGGACGGTTCCCCTCAGAATCCTTACGCCAGGCCGCCTTCGGTGCCGTCGCCGAACTCGCCTACCTCGCAGGCTGGAAACACCACGACCTCGGCCACGAGGGCGCCGCCCAGCGCTACTACCAGGTCGGCTACCAGCTCGCCTGCGAAGCCGACCCCCACGGCCACGCCGCCTGGATGATGCGCGCCCTCGCCCACCAGGCCCTCAGCCTCAAGCAACCCCACCACTGCGTCGACCTCGTCGAAGGGGCCCTCACCCGCGGCCTCGGCCACGTCGACGGCCAGACCGAAGCGCTCCTCCACATCACCCACGCCCGCGCCTACGCAGCCGTCGGCGAAAGCCCCTCGGCCGCACGTGCCCTCCTTGCCGCCGAAGACGCCCTCCTACGCGAGGACGGGCCCCAGCCCAGCTTCTCCCGTGTCAGCGGACCGGCAGCCGGCACCGTGGCCAGCCACACCGCCCGCACACTGACCGACCTCGATGACCACATCGGCACCGAGCAACAACACCGCGACGCCCTCACCCGCTGGGACCCGGAGAAGTACAAACGCGTTCACGCCCTCACCCACGCCGACCTCGGCGACAGCCTCGCCGCCCAGGCCCGCGCCGACGAAGCGGTCGCGGCCTGGACCCAGGCTCTGGTGCTCATGGAGGGCATGACCTCGGACCGCACCCGCAAGGCGATCTCCTCGATCCGCTCCACCCTCGCGGTCTACCAGCGCCGCCGCGTCCCCGGCGCCGCCGATCTTGCGCGGCGCGCTCGCGAGGCCCTCGCCTAACATGCGCAACAACCCGCCCGACGAAGGGAAATGCTCCGTGACTCAGCAGACCGATGACCGCTCCCCTGCGCTCAAGTCGGCGCTCGAATCGATGACCCTGCTGGTCGCGGCCGTCATCGTCCACGACCAGACCACGAACCGCGTTGTGCTCCTCCAGCGCAGCGAGAACGCGAAGTTCGCCCAGGGCATGTGGGACCTGCCCGTAGGCAAGAGCGAGCCGGGCGAGCCCATCACCGCTACTGCGGTCCGCGAGCTCTACGAGGAAACGGGCCTCACGGTGAAGCCGGAGTCCCTCAAGGTCGCCCACATCATCCACGGCGCATGGGGCGTCGAAGCTCCCAACGGCTTCCTCACCGTCGTATTCGCCACACACGAGTGGACCGGCGAACCGGAGAACCGCGAACCCCGCAAGCATGCGCAGGTGCGCTGGACCTCCACCGACCGCCTGCCCCAGGAGTTCGTGCCCACAACGGGAAGCGCCCTGCGTTCCTACCTTGGGGACGGCCCCGAGGTCTCTCTCAACGGTTGGCGCTGAGATGGACAACAAGGCCGCTCCCGATCCACCAGGGCCCACCGCAGAGCCGCCGATCCAGCCGTTCCACCCCTTCAACGACATCGGTGCTCCGATCGTCCTCCACGCAGGTGATATCGGTGGAGTGGAGGAGAAGGACTTGCCTGGGGAAGTCACCTTGTCGTGCGCTCCAAGGTTGAGCCTCGATTGGAGGGTGACGCCAACCCCGTCTAGCTGGCCGAACCTGATGCCGGACCTCAACGAGCCCGATCCGCTACTCCTCCGCCGTCCCTACGGAGACTTTCCGATGGACATTCACACACGCGGATCCGAGGGCAGCTCCAACGGAGCAACCCTTGGAGACCCGGAGACCCCCATCACCCGGATGCTGGCTCACTGGTTCAACCTGCCGCGCTTCGAAGGTCAGCACCACCTGAGCGCCGGAGTCGAGGGTCAGGAGCGGGTACGGCCAAGAAGCCGCTGGATGCACGAAGTCGATGGCTGGCGCATCACTCTCGACATCAGGCCGGACCACAAGGCCATCTGGCCTGAGCTGCGCCGCAGCAAGGTCTACGCCATGACCCACGTGATGGAGATCAGCCGCTGCGACGGGAGTGACTTCACCACTGCCCGCGCAAGGCACGTCCTGACGGCCCTGCACATCGGCCTCTCCTTCTCCCTGGGCCGATGGGTTGCCCCCATGCTCCCCGTCGGGTTCGCCGCGGACGGACGCGTCGTGTGGGAGGAATGGCGAGTGATGCACTGCGATCCCGCTCGCAACTTCTCCGACGGATGGTGGGAGCCCCTCGATCCGGCACCATTGGGCCGATTCCTGGACGGGCTCGTACCGGCATACGCCGACCCCGCCAGAGCCGAGTCGCTGCGCCTTCAGATCAACTACGCGATCACTGCGATCAGCGGCGAAGGCTTCGTGGAGCAGCGCGTCATCATCGGTGCGGCGGGACTGGAACACGTGATGTGGCAGCGCCTCCACGTTGAGGCCAGCCTGAATCGGAAGGGGTACGACTCCTTTCACGCCCATGCCCGGCTGCGGCGCATCTTGCAGGACATCAACGTCCCGACCTCGATCGACTCCTCCCAGCTACCGGCTCTGGCGCAGTTCGCCAACGAGAGCCAGAGCAGCGACGGATCATCGCTCGACGGCCCTGAGGCACTCACTCGCGTACGCAACAGCCTCGTTCATCCGAAGGAGTCGCAGAAGAAAATCTACGGCCGCGAGCGCGTCGTCGTTGACGCATGGTTGCTGGCCAGGCACTACCTCACACTGCTGATCCTGGAGTCCTTGGGCTACCAAGGGGACCACCGCAATCTGGCTCGGATGGGCGGCTGGCAGGGCGAGGTCTCACAAACTCCCTGGTCCTAGCCCAGGACGCGCTCCGCCGTAGGGGCGAGGCCCCCCACGAAGTCCGCGATGCGGGTCAGCGCCTCCTCCAGGCGGTCCGGCGGGACCGTGTACGAGATGCGGACGTGGTGCGGGGCCGCGAAGTCGGCGCCGGGGACGACCGCGACGTTGGCCTCCGCGAGGAGGAGTTCCGCGAAGTCCGCGGCCGAGGTGATGGTGCGGCTCGCGTGGGTGCGGCCGTAGGTGGCGGAGACGTCGGCCAGGAGGAAGAAGGCGCCTTCGGGGATGCCGCCGACTTCCAGGCCGGGGGTGTCGGTGAGGGCCTTGATGGTGGTCAGGCGGCGGGCGTCCAGGGCCTGGCGGCGGTGTTCCAGTTCGGTGGTGAGGTCTGCGGTGAGGGCTCCGAGGGCTGCCTTTTGCGCGATGGAGGAGGGGGCCGAGGCGGTGTGGCTCTGGAGTGCGGTGATGGCCCGGGCCACCGGGGTCGGGCCCGCCACCCAGCCGATGCGCCAGCCCGTCATCGCGTAGGTCTTCGAGACGGCGCCGATGGTGAGGGTGCGGGCCGCGATCTCCTCCGACAGTGCGGCGACGGAGGTGAAGGCGGCGGTGCCGAAGACCCAGTGGTCGCAGATCTCGTCGCTGATGATCGTGAGGTCGTGGTCGACGGCGACCTCGGCCAGGGCTGCCAGTTCGGCACGGCTGTAGACGACGCCGGACGGGTTGGCCGGGCTGTTGAGGAGGAGGACACGGGTGCGGGTGGTGACGGCCCGGCGGAGCTGGTCGGGAGTGACCTTGAGGCCGGCGTCCGGGGACGGGTGGACCGGGACCGCAGTGCCGCCGGCCAGGGCGGCGAGGTGGGGGTAGCTGACCCAGTACGGGGCGGGGATCATGACCTCGTCGCCCGGGTTCAGGAGAGCGGTGAAGGCGTAGTGGAGGGCTTGCTTGGCGCCTGCGGTGACCACCACGGCCGACGGTTCGTACGTGGTCCCGTGACGGTTGAGGTGTACGGCGACGGCTGCTCGGAGTTCGGGGATGCCGGCGGCCGGGGTGTAGCGGGTGAAGCCTTCGGCGATGGCCTGTGTGGCGGCCTGGGCGGCGGGTTCGACGGTCGGGAAGGCCGGTTCGCCGCTGGTGAGGTTGATGACGTCCACCCCGAGCGCGATCAGCGTCTTCGCCTGGGCGTCCAGGGCTGCGGTCGCGGACGGCGGGACGTTTTCCGCCCGAAGCGCCATGCGGATGCGGCTGGTCTCTTCGGGGGCGGGCGCTGCGGTATTCACGGCATTCCTCGGGGTGGGATCGGGTGCGGGCGCGAGGGGGGGCGGGTCGGATGTGGACGCCGTAGGAGGCGATCGCGGAGTCCCGGGCGCGGCGGAACTCGTCGGATCGACTTACGGAGTCGCCGACTTCGGCGCAGCCGTCACAATTCATCGATGAGTGCCTATGGATTGAGAATGCCATCACGCATAGACAAGCGTCAATGGGTTTGGTGGCGGCGCGTCCCGCCTCTCGGGCAGATCTGGACGGAGAGGGCTCTGATCAGTCAGATTGTGCGCATGATCGAGCCTGTACCTGCCGGGATACCCATGACCTGCTGCCCTGAGCCCCTCACTGCCGCCGAGGCGGTGGACCTGGCGTCCGCGTTCAAGGCGTTGGCCGACCCGGTGCGGCTTCGGATCGCCAGCATCGTGGCCTGCTGCCCGGCCGGCGAGGTCTGCATGGGCGAGATCGCCGCAGAGTTCTCCGTCTCGGGACCCACGATCAGCCATCACCTGAAGAAGCTGCGGGAGGCGGGCGTACTGACGTCCGAGCGGCGGGCGAGCGAGGTGTACTACCAGGTGCGCTCCGATCGACTGGACTCCCTCATTGGCCAGTTGACGGTGATGAAGTCGCCGGCCGGGCAAAGCTGCTGAACCCGGGGGGCCACCCCTGACATGGCTGCGGCCCGCCCCGGAGCAGGGGGCGGGCCGTTGCCGTCTGTTGCGTTGGCCCTCAGGCCGGGTGGATCAGGAGAGCCACAGCGGGGCGAGGAAGCCCATGACGCAGGCACTGAAGAAGAGGATGCCGACGACCAGGGAGACCACGCGCCAGCGGGCGATGAGGAGCATGCCGGAGATGGCACCGACGCTGGTACCCGCGCCGGTGATCAGGAAGGCCATGGCGGGGCCGGGGGCCATGCCGCCCTGCATGAGGGTGGCGACGAGCGGGAGCGAGCCGTCCGAGTTGAGGTAGACCGGGATGCCGATCAGCGCGGCCAGCGGGACGGCGAACGCGTTGCCTTCGCCGAGGAAGCCGGTCAGGACGTGGGTGGGGATCGAGTTGATCACCAGGAAGCCGAGGGTGGCGAAGCCGAGGAAGTAGAGCGCCAGGCGCTTGCTGGTGACGGCGAGTTCGCGGCCGAACTCGTCGAGCTTCCAGCGCTTGACCAGGGTGTCTTCCTCGACCGGCGCCGGGGCGGGTGCGGGGGCCGGGGCGATGGGGCGGTTGAGCAGCGCGGTGCGGGCCAGGCCGCCACCGCCACCCGCGGGGGTGCCAGCGCTCACTCCGCCGCCGGCGATGCCGCCGGTCGCTTCCTCGTCGCCTTCCGGGCCGCAGCAGCCGCCCTCTTCGACCTTCTTGGACGCCTGGCTGGCCGTGACACGCGCCTGGCCCTTCAGCCAGCCCGTCTTCTCGATGAGCCAGGTCACACCACCGGCGAAGAGGCCGATGCCCATGGCGGCGACGAAGAAGGTGGTCGCGAAGTCGAAGCCGAACAGGCCTATGGAGTACACGTACTCCTCGGGGCTGGTCATCGGCGAGGAGACCATGAAGGTGACGACCGGGGCCCAGGGAACCTCGGAGGCGAGGGCTCCGAGAACGACCGCGGTGGTGCCGCAGGAGCAGAACGGGGTCAGGGTCGCCAGGATGATCGCGCCGATGATCGCGATCAGGGTCTTGCGGCGCAGGAAGGACGACAGTCGGTCCGCTCCGATGTACACCGGGATGGCCGACGCCACGATGACGCTGATCAGCAGGAACGGCCAGTTCGCGGCGATGGAGTGGCCGACGTCCGAGGCCGTACGGCCAAGGATGTCGAGGACGGTGTCAAGCACGGGAGGCTCCAACTCAACTCATAGACGGCTGTCGATGGATCAGACTCTGTCGGATACATAGATGACTGTCAATATCTTTGGGGAACAATCCATAGATGACCGTCGTTGGATCGGGTATGCCTACGCCCATCTCGGAGCTCTGCTGCTCCCCCGTGCTCGCCGGCCCGCTCACCCATGAGGCCGCCGACGATCTCGCGGCCGCACTGAAGGTCGTTGCCGACTCGACCCGCCTGCGTCTGCTCGGGCTGATCCGCACCCAGCCGAGCGGGGAGGCGTGCACGTGCGATCTCACCGAGCCTCTGGGGCTGACCCAGCCGACGGTCACGCACCACCTCAAGGTGCTCTTCGAGGCGGGTTTCCTGGAGCGGGAGCGCCGCGGGCGCCAGACGTACTACCGAATCGCGACCGGCAGCATGGCCGTGCTGTGCCAGGCACTGGACCCCTCACCGGAGCTGCTTTCCAGCTGATCCAACTCGTTTCAGCCAAGGGCCCGTTGACTTCACGCCACGCGTGGGCAACCGGGCCCTTCGGCATGTTTTGGCATGAGGGTGCCGGGCGCGCTTCCTGCCAGCAGTGATCTCTTCCGCACCCTGGGTGACCTCGGACAGACTCATGAACACCGGAAGGGCGACAAGCCCCCGGGACCACCGGAACGGCCAGCAGGCCGCTGGTCACCAAAAAGCCACCGTCATTTTCAAGGGGATAGCCATGTCTGTTTCGCGTACCTCGATGAGCCTTGCCGCCACCGTCCTGGTTGCCGTGATCGGACTCGGCTCCGCCTCCGCGCTGGGCTCCTCGGCGCTCGGCTCCCGGGCCGGCGCCGGCTGGGACTCCGCCCCCATGACGCTGGCCGGTGCCGGCTGGGACTCCGCCCCGCTCAACCCCTCCACCAACGGCGCGGGCTGGGACTGATCCCCCGACCCGCTGCCTCACTCCCCGCATCACCCCTCGACCCGAGACACCCCGCCTCACCCCACCCCGTCGTGACCCAAGGAGTACGAGAGATGAGCACCGCTTGCTGCAGCGCCACCACTGAGGATCCGGCCCCGGCGCTCGTGGTGCTGGAAGAGCCGGCGTCCTCCGGCTGCTGCTCGGCCCCCGAGGCCCCCGCGGCCGCCGAGCAGGAGCAGTCCTCCTGCTGCGGCACAGCGGAGCAGCCCGCACCCACGAAGACCGAGGAGTCCTCCGGTTGCTGCGGCCCGGCCGCCACCCCCGAGCCGGAGCCCGCTCCGGCCACCGGCTGCTGCGGCCCCGCCGAGCCCGAGCCCGTCTCCTGCTGTGGCTCCGCCGAGCAGGAAGCTCCGGCCGACGTACGGACCGGCCTCTCGCTCGACGACGCGGTCACGGCCCTCGGCGGCAGCGTCCCGCAGGTCACCGACCCGGCGCCGTACATCCTTCCGCAGTGGCTGGAGGCCACCGAGGCCAGCCTCGAAGGCGCCAAGCCCTGGTACACCGTGGCCGACCGCGGTGAGGGCGAACTCGCCTTCCTGCCCGGCTTCCTCTTCGACGCCGACCCGGTCGTGGACGCCGACCCGCGCACCTACCTGGGCTGGCAGCCCAAGAACGGCGCCGCCGCCTGCTGCTCGTCCACGTGCTGCTGCGGCAGCACCAACGAAACGGTCGAGGCGTTCGGTACGGAGGCCTTCTTCCCGGCGCTGCTGCTCGGTTCCCCTCTCGGCTACCGCTCCGAGGCCTCCGCCTCGGTCGAGGACCCGCTGCTGGTCGCGGACCTGATCGACCGCATCGTCCCGGCCGCCGCCGAGTCGGGCGTACGGTCGATCATCGCCCCGTGGCTGCACGACAGCCCGTACAACGAGGTCCTCGCGCTCGCCCTCCAGGCGTACGGCGGCACCGTCGCCTTCCACGGCGAGAACAACCTGCTGGAGCTCCAACACGACAGCTACGACGCCTACCTCGCCTCACTCCCGGCCCGCAAGCGGCGCCGCGTGAAGGAGGACCGCGACCGGGCCGCGAATTCGGGCACCCGCATCGAACGCAAGGACCGCGAGGAACTGCGCCCGCTGGTCGGCCGGATCTCCGAGCTGATCACCCAGAACCGGCAGAAGTACGGCGGCGGCGGTGAGGACGAGGCGCACATCGGCGCCTTGCTCCGTGCGCTCGTGGAGGGCGACGCCGACGTCCGCGCCTACCTCGCCTACAAGGACGACGAGGTCGCCGCCGTCTCGGTGACCGTCCGCCAGGGCAAGCGCCTGTTCGTGAAGTGGGCAGGCTTCGACTACGAGTCACTCGGCGAGCGCAGCGGCATCTACTTCGAGCTCGTCCTGGACCGCCCGCTGCGTGACGCGTACGCCGAGGGCGTCACCTCCATCGAGGCCGGCCCGGGCGCCGACGAGGCCAAGCGGCTGCGCGGCTTCAAGCCCCGCCAGATCCGATCGGCGATCCTCGTCACCGACACCGAGCTGCGTCCCGAGGTCGCCAAGCTCCACGCAGCCTTCGGCCAGGCCCGCCGCGATGCGCTCGGCGCGACCACGGCGGAAGCGCCGACCACGGCGATCGGCCGCCTTAAGGCCAAGCTCCTCGGCGGCTCCGCCTACGCGCCGATCGAGCCCCTCCAGCCGGAGGGCGGCTGCTGCGGCTGACCCCGTCCACATGTCCACATCCCCAGAGCAGGCCCGGTGCGCGATGCGCGCCGGGCCTACGGGCCGTTCAGGCACCAGACTCCGGCGTTACAGGTCGGCAACTGCGCGGCTCCGACACGCCCCTCGATGTAACCCTCCTGGAAGGGAAAGTGATGGAGGGGGCACGGTGCTCAACAGCGTTCGTCGACTTACCTGGTGGCATATCAGAGGCACAGCCCGAAGCAAC
The DNA here is from genome assembly GCF_041434015.1 of Streptomyces sp. NBC_00454. Taxonomy (GTDB): domain Bacteria; phylum Actinomycetota; class Actinomycetes; order Streptomycetales; family Streptomycetaceae; genus Streptomyces. The sequence continues at coordinate 3,235,719 of NZ_CP107907.1, forward strand.
TGGCCGAGGTTCCGCCAACACATCGCCACCCAGACTGAAATGCTGAGGGAGGACCTCGAAGCGACTGGGCTAGGGCCTGAGCCGCCTGCCGCTGTGCGCCGTTCCACTGCCAGGCGGGCGTTTGCCGTCGCTCACGCCAATCAGGTCCTGCTGATTGGCACCCTGGTCAACGCCTGCGCGCTCCAGGCTCTGGTTATCGTCACCGTGGTCCGCGCGCCTTCCTGGGCGATGTCCGACATGCTTGTCCCGATCTTCTTGGTCACGTTCATGTACTCGTGGCCTGTTCTCTGGAGGCTCTGGGTCACCTATTTGGGCCGAGGAAGCTTGCGGGCCATCCGGCAGTCCACACCTGTTGCCTTGGCTCTCCGAGTGATCGGCTCCTGTGCCCACCTGGTGACATCACCTGCCAGCGTCCACACTGCTCAGGTGGGGCTGGTCTCGAAGGATCTTCGCCTCGCTGAGCGCTCGGTCCTCCGAGGCCCCTATCGCTTCGGAACGGTTCCGCGGAGCTCGCCGCGGCGCAAACACCTAACTCTCCACGCCCGCCTTGTGGTCTCCGCGCTCCGCAAGGCTGAACTGCAGCTCGACACAGATCCGATCGCCGGTGCGAGGGAGCTATCACGGCTCCTCATCAGCATCGCGGAAAACTATGCAGCCGGTCGGCTAGGCGCTCTGCTTTCCGATGAGGAACTCAAGGGCCTGGAGCCGGTGACGGACCACACCGCCTTGAGGGAGACCCTCCATCTCGTGATCACCCTGATGGTCGTGGGCGCAGTCGGCTGGCTGGGCACTTGGTACGGCGGAAAGATCGGAGTCGACTCTCCGTGGTCCCTGATCCCGGCAGCCATCGCAGCCGTGCTCGTCTTTCCACGACTGCGCAAGACCGGTCCGGATCTCCTAATGTCTTACCTAGGGCCGTAGATTCAGTCCGTCCAACCGGCCTTCGACGCCAGGACGCCCGCCTCGAAGCGGCTGCGGGCGCCGAGGCGGCTCATCATTTCCGACATCATGCGGCGGGCGGTGCGCAGGCCGATGCCGAGCTTCTTGGCCGCGATCTCGTCGGTGGCGCCCTGCGTGAGCTGGCGCAGCAGCTCACGTTCCTGCGCGGTCAGGCCCGCCTCGTCGCGGTCGCGGGTGCTGCCGATGGGGGCTGCGATCTCCCACATCTGCTCGAAGAGGGCTGCCAGCGCGGTCAGGACTCCGGGGCCGGTCAGCTGGACCGCGCCCTTCTTGGTGTTGTTCGGGTCCACCGGCAGCAGCGCCACCTCGCGGTCGAAGAGGACCATCCGCAGGGGCAGGGCCGGCACGGTACGAACTTCTCCTCCATTGCCGTGGAGCCACTGGGCGTACTCGACCGTGGGGTTGTCGTTGCGGACGCTGTCCAGGTAGATGGTCAGCACCCGTACGCCCCGCCCCATCAGATCCTCGTCCAGCGGCCTGCTGGCGTCCAGGCTCGCCACGGACTGCGCGCCGCCGGGCATGAAGGACAGGCACTCACTGGTGGAACGGTGGGCGAGTTCTTCGAGCCGGGTCTGAATGGCGTCGATGCCCTGGAGGTACTCGACTCCGTGCCGCTCACCGGTCCGCAGTTCCGAGTACTCGCCCAGGAGCTTGCTGATGGCTGCCTGGCTTTCGGCGAACTGCTGCTGCTGAGCGAGCAGATGGGCCTGCTGGCGCTGGAGGAGAAGCTGGAAGCCGAGGTCCGGGCTGACGGGTCTGAGTCCGCCGGGTGCCTGCATGGAGCGTCTCAGCAGGTTCAGTTCGGCCAGCTGGTCCAGGGAACTCCGTACGGATTCCTCGGGGCAGGCCAAGTGGACTGCGATTTCCGCGACGCCCCAGTCCTGGTGGGTGAGCATCAGCCGGTAGACCGACTCCGCTTTGGTATCCAGTCCCAAACTCGCCAGCACAGCGACCCCCCGCTTGATGTCTCATATATCGAGACAAACCATCTCGTTCATCGGCGGGTGCCGATCTTGGCAGGTCAGAGATCCGCCAGACAAGAGATGTCCGCAGGGTGAGCACCCCGGTGGGCGCCCCCCGAGGCGCTGGAGGCCGAGTTTCGCGCCATCTTCAGGCAGGTGCCTGCCGGTCGCACTTCATGCCAGCACGGATCTCTTCCACCCCCTCCGAATGCTCAGCAAACTGGTGATCACAGGGCAGCGGATGTCCTCGGAAACGAAATCCGCAGCGCGTCGAGAACGCCCCCTGAACGAAGCGAAATCCACCACCCCATCACCCGGAGGACAGCCATGCCCGCTGCGCGGAGAGCCCTGCGCCTGATCAACAGAGCCGCCGCTGTCGCGCTGGGCTTTTCGCCCGCCGGCGGGCATGGCTGCGGCCCCAAGTGCCGCCACACAGAGCACTACAGCGCCGTCACTCAGGCCGAAGCAGACCAGCACGTGTGGTCCGTACCAGGAATTACCGCCCGGCCGGGAGGGCCCATGTTCATGGCCACCGCCACGCTCGTCGCGGCCCGCGAGGGCGCGGGCGCGGAGCTCGAATCGGCCGTGGTGACGGACATCGTCTGGGCTGCCGCAATGCCAGCGGACGACCTCGAACACGTCCATGCGAAGACGACTTCCGGACGCGTCGAGCTGACGTTCTTCCACCGCACCAGCACCCTGGACGGCGCATTGTCCGCCGCGGCCGAGATTTGCCGCCGCGCACTGAATTCCAGCCCCACCTTGGCGCATTGGCGAATTGCCGCCACCCCTCAACTTCCCGACGCCATGCCCGGCTCGGGCGCCATCTTCGCGTGACCCAGATCACCCACCAGCACCAGGAGTCCCACGCCATGAGCGCTCTCAACGACCCGCGCCTGAAGGACGACCAGCTCGCCGTCGAGACCATCGCCTCGATCGACCACGAGGTGAAGGTCCTCGGCTCCAAGAGCTACACCAACCGGCAGATCGCCATCGCGGCCCTCGCAGCCCTCGACGGCAAGACCGGTGTGATCGACGGGGCTCTCGTCTCCGACGACACCATCTACTTCGCCGACGCCGTCGCCTCCTTCGGGCACGTGAGCGTCGAGGTCGACCACGAGAACTACCGTTTCACCCTCACCCCCACCGGCAAGCCGATGGTCGCCCCCGAGGACGACATTTTCGTCGGCGGTGCCGGCACCCCGCTGCGCTTCCTGATCTCCATGGCGGGTCTCGCCGAGGGCATCACCACCATCACCGGCAACACCCGCATGCAGGAGCGCCCCTTCGGCGACTTGCTCGCGGCCCTCCCGGGCCTCGGCGTCCAGGCGGTCGCGGTCCGCGGCAACGGCTCCCCGCCGATCCAGGTCACCGGCGGCAACTTCGTCGGCGGGAAGACGAAGATCTCTGGCGCCATCTCCTCCCAGTACACCTCCTCGATCCTGATCAGCTCGGTCCTCGCCCAGCAGGACACCGAGATCGAGATCGTCGACGAACTGGTCTCCAAGCCGTACGTCGAGATGACGCTGGCGACCCTCGCCGAGCACGGCATCACCGTCGAGCGCGACGGCTACCGCAGCTTCAAGGTCGCGGCCGGCCAGTCCTTCAAGGGCGGCCACGCCGTCGTCGAGCCCGATGCGTCGGGCCTGTCGTACTTCATCGCCGCGGCCGCGATCCTCGGCGGCCGTGTCACCATCCCCGGTATCGGATCCACCTCCCACCAGGGCGACGTCGGCCTCGCCGAGGTCCTGGGCCGGATGGGCGCCCACGTGGAGATCACTGAGAACTCCATCACCGTCAAGGGCGGCGACCTGCACGGCATCGAGGTCGACATGGACGCCATGCCCGACGTCGTCCCGTCCCTCGCGGCGGTCGCGGCCTTCGCCCAGGGCAAGACCCACATCACCAACATCGCCAGCCTGCGCGTCAAGGAGTGCGACCGCATCGCGGCCGTCACCACCGAGCTGCGCAAGATGGGCATCACCGTCGACGAGTACGACGACGCCATGACCATCCACGGCGGCACCCCGCACGGCGCGGTCATCGACACCTACGACGACCACCGCATCGCCATGACCTTCGCGATCATCGGCCTGCGCACCCCCGGCGTCGTCATCAACGAGCCCGGCTGCGTCGCCAAGTCCTTCCCGGCCTTCTGGAACACCCTGGACACCCTGCGATGACCGGCGACGCACGCACCAACGGGATCCTGCTCGTCCTCGACGGCTGGGGCCACGCCGCCCCCGGACCCGGCAACGCACTCACCAACGCCCACACCCCGGTGCTCGACGCCATCGCCGCCAAGCACCCCTCCACCTTCGTGGAAGCGTCAGGTGAGCACGTGGGGCTGCTGCCCGGCACCGTCGGGAACTCCGAGATCGGCCACATGGTCATCGGCGCCGGCCGGCCGCTCGACTACGACAGCGTCCTGGTCCAGCGGCAGATCGACAACGGGGAACTCGGCGACAACCCCCGCCTGACCGAAGCCCTCGACCGGCTGGCGTCCAACGGCGGAGCCCTCCACCTCGTCGGCCAGGTCTCCGACGGGATGATCCACTCCCACGTCGACCACCTCCACGCGCTCCTGTCCATCGCGGCGTCCCGCGGTGTGAAGCACGTCTGGGCACACGCCATCACCGACGGCCGAGACGTCGCCGATCAAACTGCCGGCGACTTCCTGGCCCGCGTCGAGGAGTTCTTCGCCTCGACGGGCGTCGGCGCGCTGGCCACCGTGTCCGGCAGGGGCTACGGCCTCGACAAGAGCGGAGACCTGGAGCTGACCGCGAAGGTCAGCGAGGCCATCGCCGACGGCAAGGGCGCCACCGCCCGCGACTACGGGCAGGTGCTGGCCGGAGCCGAGAACGGGGACGTGTGGGTCACCCCCACTGTCCTCACCGGCGCCGACGGCGAGCCGCTCGCCACCGTCCGCGACGGCGACACCATCCTGTTCACCAACTTCCGCAGCGACCGCATCCAGCAGCTCGCCGACGACCTCGTCCAGATCCTCACCGACGCGCACGTCGACGTCCTGTCCCTGACCCAGTACGACACCAAGGCGAACATCCCCGCTTTGGTCGGCCGCGCGGACGCCTCCGGCGGGCTGGCCGACGTACTCGAATCCCACGGCCTGCGCTCCGTGCGCATCGCCGAACAGGAGAAGTTCGAGCACGTCACCTACTACGTCAACGGCCGCGACGACCGCGTCCGCGAGGTCGAGGAGCACGTCCGCATCACCGCGGACGCCGCTCCCGACTACGTCGCCCGGCCCGAGATGAACCTCGGCCAGGTCACCGAAGCCATCACCGCCGCCGCCCGGCGTGACGACGTGGCACTGGTCATCGCCAACCTGGCCAACATCGACGTGGTCGGCCACACCGGCGACCACGACGCGACCGTCAAGGCCGCCGAGCACACGGACCGCGAGGTCGAGAAGATCCTCACCGCCGCAGCGGCGACCGGTCGTTGGGTCCTGCTCGTCGGCGACCACGGCAACGCCGAGCGCATGTCGAAGCCCGGTCGCGACGGATCCCCGCGCCCGTACGGCGGCCACACCACCAACCCCGTACCGGCCGTCGTCGTCCCGGCCCCCGGCCAGCTCATCGGCGAGCACCTCGCCGACGGCGGCAGCCTCGCCGACATCGCACCCACCGTCCTCCACCTGCTGGGCCGCCCGAGCGGCCCCGCCATGACCGGCCGGAGTCTGCTGTGACCGCAATCGCCACCCTCACCCACTCGACCCAGGGCGGCCCCGTCTTCGCCCCCGCCTTCGCCGACGACGCGTACGTACGCATCGTTGACGCCGGCAGCCCCGCCCTCGAGGCATACGTGGCCAGCGACGCCGACGGCCGGGTCCACGTCCTGACGGTGCGCAACGGCACCGGCGAGGACCAGGACCTGTTCCCCGAGGCACTGCTGCCGGACGGCGACGACCCGCTGCTCTTCCTCGGCGGCGCCTCCACCACGAGCGAGCGCGACGGCCAGCTCGTCGCACGCCTCGCCCCGTACGCCCACGTCCGCCTCGGACGGATCACCCGCGACGGCCACCGACCCGACACCGCACAGGAGCAGCCCGCATGACCACCGCCACCGGATCCCGGCCGCGCATCGCGCTGATCGGCGACCACGGCAAGTCCCCCGCCCATGCCCGGCTCGACTCCTTCCGCGGCGAACTGGACGTGGACACCGAGTGGGTGCCCAGCGAAAACGTCACCGGCCCCGAGTCCCTGGAGGGCTTCGACGGGATCTGGGTCGTACCCGGCTCCCCGTACGAGAACAAGGACGGAGTCCTGTCCGCCGTCCGGCACGCCCGCGAGAACGGCATCCCCTACCTGGGCACCTGCGGGGGATTCCAGCACGCCCTCATCGAGTACGCCCGTACCGTCGTCGGCCTGACCGACGCGGACGACGTCCAGTACGACCCGGAGGCGCCGACGCCGCTGATCGTGCCGCTCAGCTGCTGCCTGGCGGGCGAGCAGTCACCGCTCCTGCTCACGGCCGGAAGCCGGCTGGCCGCCGTCTACGACGACGCCGAGCTGACAACCGAGACGTACCACTGCAAGTACGGCCTGAACTCGGAGTTCGTGGACCGGCTCACCGATGCCGGCGTCCTCTTCAGCGGCTGGGACACCGAAGGCGCCCCGCGCGCCGCCGAGGTCCCCGGCCACCCGTTCTTCATCGGCACGCTCTTCCAGCCGGAGCTGGTCTCAGGCCCCGGCAACATCCATCCGCTGATCAAGGCGTTCGCGGCGGAGGTGGCTGCTCACGCAGCCGTCACCGTCTGACGGGCCTTCTGACAGTCAGTCCCACCGCGCCCCCGAGCAAGTCATGTCTCCGCCATGGCCTACTCGGGGGCTTCTGCGTTCCCTGCCTCTGTCCCCTCATCGCCCCAGATCAGAGCGTCGAGTACGGCACGCCGCTCGGGCGTGACCGCGTACCAGGCCCATGTACCGCGCTTCCTGCGGCGCACCAGGCCGGCATCCACGAGCATCTTCATGTGCTGACTCACGGTGGACTGGGCCAGGCCCAGGAGCGGCGTCAGATCGCATACGCACGCCTCGCCCTCCGGGGCCGCCAGCAGGACGCTGAGGATCTGCAGCCGTGTCGGGTCGGAAATGCCCTTGAGATTCCGTGCGAGAGCTTCCGCCCGTTCGCGGGGCAGAGGGTCCACATCGAGGGGCGGCCCGCAGGTCGGGTCCTCGTCGATGAAGGGCAGGAGTTCCGAGGGGTGGCCGGTCGCCTGTTCTACGGGCATGCGGATCACCCTATGACGGCCGCCTGAACGTCCGACATCACAGATGATCCTATTCAGCCATTATTTGCCTGCCGTTCAACTCGGCCCAAGCCGCACTCCGGACGCCCCACCAGGCAGGTGGGTGCCGTACGCGGTTGCTGCCACCCGCACCCCCTTCACCTGCAGCATCCCACTGAGCAGACTCGTGATCGCAGGGTGATTCACCTGCCCTCCGCTCTCAGTCAATCCACTGTTCACCAGCAAAGGCACAGCCATGTCCTTCACCACCACCGAGCCCCGCCGGGCACCGTCCCTCCTCTCCGGAAAGCGCACGCGGCAGACCCTCGCCGCCTCCGCCGGGCTGCTTCTCGCAACCGTGCTGACGGGCTGCGCGGGTTCCGCCAGCGCCGACTCGGCCGCGCTGCAGGCCAGCGGATCGACCACCGTCGCCCCGGTCGCATCGGACGCCGCCGAGGCTCTCAAGTCCAAGGGGCTGAAGATCACGGTGGCCACCCAGGGCGGCTCGGCCGGCGGCATCTCCCAGCTCGGCGCCGGCCAGATCAAGGTGGCGCTGAGCTCGAAGCCCCTGTCCGACCAGGACCGCAAGACCTACCCCAAGACCGACTTCGTCCCGACGCAGATAGGTGCGGACGCGGTCGGCATCATCGTCACCAAGGAGGTCGCCGACGGCGGCGTCAAGAGCCTCACCAAGGAGCAGGTGAAGGGCCTGTTCGAGGGCACGATCACCAACTGGTCGCAGGTCGGCGGCCCGGACGTGAAGGTCTTCGTCTACGACAAGGAGCCCGGTCGCGGCACCCGCGAGGTGCTCGACAAGTTCGTCTACGGTGGCGAGAAGCCCCCGCCGCCGCCGCAGTCCGACAACTACGCGGTCGTCGGCGGCAACCTGGAGACCCTCAACAAGCTCGAATCCACCCGGGGTTCCGTCGGCCCGCTGTCGACCGGCTTCATCGAGGGCCATGACGGCCTGGTGGCCGTGCCCCTGGACGGTGTCGCTCCCACCCTCGAGAACGTGAAGTCCTCGAAGTACCCGATGACCCGACCGCTGTTCGTGATCACCAATGGCCAGCCGCAGGGCTCCGCCAAGGAGTACATCGACTACATCCTCTCGGCGGAAGGCCAGAAGCTGCTGCCCAAGCACGGCTACCTGACCCGCGAGCAGATGGGGATGTGACCGTGGCTCTCACTCTGGAGCGCCCGCCCAAGGCGCCCCGCCCCGCCGCGCTGCGGCCGCCCGTCACGGGCGGCCGCCCCGGGCGGGCGAGATGGGTCTGGGGTTGGGTGTACACCGGGATGTTCTCGGTGGCCCTCGTCCTGACGGTGCTGATCGGATATCTCGTCACCGGCATCGCGAGCGGTGACGTCGACTGGCTCGCCCTGATCGGCGACCCGACGTGGAGCCCGGACAACGCGGCCTTCGGCGCTCTGGCCATGATCTACGGTTCGGCCGTCGTGTGTGTCCTCGCGCTGGTGCTGGCCGTTCCGGTCGGCTGGTCGGCGGCCATCGCGCTGTCGGAGTACCTGCCGCCCCGCCTGGCCCGACCCCTGAGGCTGAGCATCGAGCTCCTGGCGGCGGTGCCCTCCATCGTCTACGGCCTCATCGGCATCATGGTGGTACGGCCGTTCGTCGCGGCTCTGGGTGACGTCCCGGGCGGCGACAGCCTGCTCGCCGCGGGCATCGTCCTCGCCGTGATGATCATGCCGACGATCGTCGCGGTCAGCGTCGACGCCCTGGCCGCCGTACCCAGCCGCTACCGGGAGGCCGCCTACTCCCTCGGCCTGACCCGCCGGGAAGTCGTACGGTCGGCCGTGCTGCCCCAAGCCCGCGCGGGCATGCGTGCCGGTGTCCTGCTCGGTCTGGCCCGGGCCCTCGGCGAGGCCATCGCGGTCTTCCTCGTCATCGGACGGGCAGACGGACGACTTCCGAAGTCGTTCGGAGAGTTCCTCTCCTCCCTGGTGCACCCCGGTCAGACACTGACCACCAAACTGGCCGGCCCCGAGCCGATGCTCGCGGGAACCTCCGGTCCCTACTTCGCGGCGCTGTGCGGTCTGGGCGTCATCCTGCTCGTCCTGGTGGCCGCGGCCACGGTGTGGGGCACGCGCAGGACATCGAGCCGTTCCGTAAAGCGCGGGTTGCGCGCCCACCGGGCCACCTCCTGGCTGCGCATTCCACGGGACCGGCTCACGACGCTGCTCCGGCTGGGAGCCCTGCTGCTACCGGGAACCCTGCTCGTCGGAATGCTCGCCATCCTCGTGACACGGGGCAGCTCCGCACTCAACCCGGCCTTCTGGCTCACGTCCTCCACCGGCGCGGCCGGTGGCGGTGTACGTGACCAGATCGTCGGCACGCTCCTCCTGCTGGCCACAACGGCCCTGATCGCGCTGCCCCTCGGCTACGGGGCGGGCGTGCTGATCGGCGCCCAAGCCTCCGCGAGGACAGCACGCGTGCTGGAGACCCTCACCGTGGCCATCGGCGGGACACCGACCATCCTGCTGGGCCTGGCCGGATACGTCATCTTCTCCACAGCCATGGGTTGGGGCCGGTCCTGGCTGGCCGGGGCCGTCGTACTGGTCCCCGTGGTCGTACCGGTCATCGCCCTGACCACCGCGGGCCGCATCCGGAGCATGCCGAGCGAGCTCACCGAGAGCGCCCTGGCACTCGGTCTGTCCCGTACCCAGTACATCCGCTCCGTGGTCATCCCTTACACCTGGCCGGCCACGCTCACCGGACTGCTGCTCGGCCTGGCCCGGGCGGCGGGTGAGACGGCTCCCCTGATCTTCACCGCCACGGTGTTCTTCGGGGCGCCCGCCCTTCCGACCGGGATCGTCGACTCCCCGGTGCAGGCGCTGCCGACGCACATCTTCACCCTGTCCCAGGACTCGGGTGCCCCGGAGGCGGTCACCCAGGCGTGGGGCAGCGCTCTGGTACTGGTCCTGATCACCGCAGTGCTTCTCAGCCTGGCGGTGGCACTGCGCAACCGCTTCGAAGGAGCACGACGATGGACAACGTGATAGCAGTCCGGGACCTGCGGGTTCTCGACGGCAAGAAGACCCTGGTGGGCCCGGTCACCTTCGAGTTGACCAGTGGATCGACCACCGGCCTGTGCGGCCCCTCCGGCGCGGGCAAGTCCACGGTGCTGCGCGCTCTGGTCGACCTGCTGCCCCACGGTCTCACCCGCGACGGCCACGTGGAGGTGCTGGGGCGGACCGTCCGCCGCGGCAAGGGCGACTCCGGCTTGCGGAGCACCGTCGTCCTGGTGCCGCAGACGCCCGTGGTCTTCGGGGGGAGCATCCTGGACAACGCCCTCTTCGGACTCCGCCACCTGGTGCGTGCGTCCCGGGCGGACATGCGCGACCGCGTCGAACAGGCCCTGCGTGAGGCGGGCTTGTGGAGCGAGGTCTGCAACCGGCTGGACACCCCGGCTCAGACGCTCTCCGCCGGACAGCGTCAGCGGCTGTGCCTGGCGCGTGCCCTGGCCCTGGAACCTGCGGCCCTCCTGCTGGACGAACCCACCAGCGCCCTGGACGAGCGGAGCCGGGACACGGTCGAGGAGTCGGTGGCCGCCCTGCGCGGCAACCGCACGGTCCTGCTGGTCTCGCACGATCCGGCGCAGGTGGAGCGGCTCTGCGACCGCACGGTACGTCTGGAACTGCCGGAAACCGTGACGCTCTGCTCGGCAGCCGCCTGAGCACAGGGCTCCGAGATCCGGAACAAAGAACGGGAACCGGGCCCGGTCCATCGTGTCGCAATCACGATGGACCGGGCCCGGCGTCTGTCACCTGAGTGGCTCTGTCTACGGGAACGAACAGCGCTGAGCTTCAGGCAGAACTCACCTGGGGACGGTCTGGGTGACGCGCCACAGCCGTCGGGGGAGGCCGCCTTCCTCGAACGAGGCGACCTCATCGAGACTCCAGCCTTCGGCGAGGTCGTCGACGAGGTCGCGGGGGAAGAAGTGGACGGCGAAGCCGCCGTGCTCCCAGATGTCGTCTCCGTGCCCGGTACCGGCCCGGTAGTGGGCGTCCCCGGTGTGGCGGACGGTGTAGACGAAGGCTCCACCCGGCCGCAGTACCCGTCGTACCTCCGCGACCAGAGAGTGGATCTCCTGGGTGGACAGCGCCATGCAGAGCAGCATGTGCGCGAACACGGCATCCGCCGAGGCGTCCGCGAGCGGCAGGGGCTCGCGTACGTCGTGAACAGCCGTGCTGACGCGTCCGGCGATGCCTTGGGCGGCGGCGGCCTCGCGCAGCTGATCCAGACCGACCGGGCTGAAGTCGGTGGCCATCACGGAGAAGCCTTCACGGGCGAAGTACAGCGCGTCACGACCGTGGCCTGCCCCCAGCTCCAGCACCTCGCGGGCACTGGCGGCCCGGAAGACGGCAACGGCACGGACTGCCGGCTCGGACGGCTCCTCGCCGTACATGCCAGGGTGCGCGCCGTAGGTCTGCTGCCAGTGCGCCCGCTGAACCTCGGCCAGCTCCTGCTCCGACTCCGACACGCTGACGCCCTCCTGACCGAGCCGGTATCGAACAACCGGCCCCCGTCAGGCCACCCTAGAGGGCCCCAGGCCGTCGCCTCGCCCGCCCGCTGCCAGTGCTGTCGGTTCTGAGTGAACATCGGCTTCGACCAGAACCGGATACCTCCCAAAGCCCTGAACAATCTCTGCCGCAACTCGCGAACCAAGCCACCTGGGCGACCGCTCCGTACCCTCCACGGCTGTCACGCGACCGGCACGAGGGCTTCCGTTCGTACATCGGCCAGCGCGGCGAGGTACCGCTCCGCGTCCAGGGCGGCGGCGCAGCCGGATCCGGCCGCAGTGATGGCCTGGCGGTAGATGTGGTCCACCACGTCGCCCGCGCCGAAGACGCCGGGGATGTTCGTGCGGGTGGTGGGGGCCTGGGTCTTGAGGTAGCCCTCACCGCCCAGTTCGAGCTGGTCGGCGAAGAGTTCCGTACGGGGGTCGTGGCCGATGGCGACGAACAGGCCCGTGACGTCGAGCTCCCTCGTCTCGCCGGTGAGGACGTCCCGCAGGACGAGGCCGGAGAGCATGCCGCCGGTCTCCTTGATCTCGGCGACCTCGCTGTCGAACGCGAAGGAGATCTTGTCGTCGGCGAACGCCCGGTCCTGCATGGCCTTGGAGGCGCGCAGGGTGGAGCGTCGGTGCACGATGGTGACCGAGCGGGCGAAGCGGGTGAGGAAGGTGGCCTCTTCCATCGCGGTGTCGCCACCGCCGACCACGACGATGTCGCGGTCGCGGAAGAAGAACCCGTCGCAGGTCGCGCACCAGGAGACTCCACGCCCGGAGAGCGTGTCCTCGTTCGGCAGCCCGAGCTTGCGGTAGCCGGAGCCGGTCGCGATGATCACGGCCTTCGCGCGGTGGACGGTGCCCTCGGAGTCGGTCAGCAGCTTGATGTCCCCGCTGAGGTCGACGGAGACGATGTCGTCGTCGATCATCTCGGCGCCGAACTTCTCGGCCTGGGCCCGCATGTTGTCCATGAGGTCGGGGCCGTCGATGCCGCTGGGGAAGCCGGGGAAGTTCTCGACCTCGGTGGTCGTGGTGAGCGAACCGCCGACGAATATGGAGCTGCCGAACAGTAGGGGCTTCAGCTGCGCGCGGGCCGTGTAGAGGGCGGCGGTGTAACCGGCCGGGCCGGAGCCGATGATGATGACCTCGCGCACGTCGTCCTGCGCGCCTGTCGGGTTGGTCGTCATGATGCGGTCAGCTCTCCTGCTTCTGCGTGTTCTTGGCGTCGATCTCTGCGATGAGGCCCTCGATGAGACCCTTGATCTCGTCGCGGATGGGGCGTACGGCCTCGACTCCCTGGCCGGCCGGGTCCTCCAACTGCCAGTCGAGGTAGGTCTTCCCGGGGAAGTACGGGCAGGCGTCGCCGCAGCCCATCGTGATGATGTAGTCCGACGCCTGCGCGGCCTCGGGGGTGAGGACCTTCGGCTTCTGGTCGGAGATGTCGATGCCCAGCTCGGCCATGGCGGCGACGGCCGAGGGGTTGATCTGCTCACCCGGCACGGAGCCGGCCGAGCGGACCTCGACCCGGTCGCCCGCGAGGTGACGCAGGAAGCCGGCGGCCATCTGCGAGCGGCCTGCATTGTGGATGCAGACGAACAACACGGACGCGAGCGGGGTGGAGGACATCGGTTCTTCCTTCATCGGCAGGGTCAACGGGGCCGTCCATCGCGCTCAGGCGGCGATGACTCAGCCCGGACTGGTATCAGCCCTGGGTGATGTGACAGTATCAGTCCATGATGACGTCAGTCGACACTGATCTGCTCCGGGTTCTGGCCGATCCGATCAGGTTCCAGATCGTGACCCTGCTCGCCCGGGAGACGCTCTGCACCACGCACCTGGTCGAGGAGACCGGCGCCAAGCAGACCAACCTCTCCAACCACCTGAAGGTGCTCAGAGAGGCCGGGGTCGTGGAAACCGAACCATGCGGCCGCTTCATCTACTACAGACTCCGCCCGGAAGTCATCGAAACGCTCGCCGGTCAGTTCGCCAGCCTCGCGTCCGCCGCGCGCCTCACCGCCGAATCGAACTCCAAGCGGTCCTGTCCCTAGCCTTCCCGCTCTGCCTCACCTGCCCGAGGAGAACCTGCCTTGACCGCCCCCGAGCCCGCCGCCGACGCCATAGCCGGTGACGAGCCCCAGCCCGCACCCGGCGCGACTCCGCCCCGCACCCCGCTGATCGCCCGCGCCGCCGCCGAGCTGGTGGGCTCTGCCGCGCTGGTCGCGATCGTCGTCGGATCGGGCATCCAGGCCACGAAGCTCACTCAGGACGTAGCGCTCCAGCTCCTGGCCAACTCCACGGCCACGGTCTTCGGCCTCGGCGTCCTCATCGCCCTCCTCGGCCCGGTCTCCGGAGCCCACTTCAACCCGGCCGTCACCCTGGCCGAGTGGTGGACCGCCCGCCGCGGCGGCGCCGGAGTCACCGCCCGCGAGCTGGCCGTCTACGTGCCTTCGCAGATCGTCGGCGCCATCGCGGGCTCCATCCTCGCGGACGCGATGTTCGGCGAGCCACTGGTGAAGTGGTCCACCCACGACCGCTCCGCCGGGAACCTCCTCCTCGGCGAGGTGGTGGCCACGGCGGGCCTGATCATCCTGATCTTCGGCCTGGCCCGCACTGACCGCCTGCGCTTCGCACCCGTCGCGGTGGCCTCGTACATCGGCGCCGCGTACTGGTTCACCTCCTCCACCTCCTTCGCCAACCCGGCGGTGACGATCGGCCGCGCGTTCACCGACACCTTCGCGGGCATCGCCCCCGCCTCGGTGACCGGCTTCATCGGCATGCAGCTGATCGGCGTCGTGCTGGGCCTGGCCCTGGTCTCAGTCATCTTCATGCGCGGCAAGACCGGCAGCGGGCAGCCCGCCGCATGACGCGCCACACGGACGTGGTGGTGGTCGGCGGCGGCCAAGCAGGGCTCGCCGCCGGCTACTACCTGCGCAGGGCGGGCATCGACTTCACCATCCTCGATGCCCAGAGCTCCCCCGGCGGGGCCTGGCAGCACGGCTGGGACTCGCTCCACCTGTTCTCCCCGGCTGCCTACTCCTCCCTGCCCGGCCGGCTCATGCCACCGCAGGCAGGCAAGACGTTCCCGGACGTCTCCCACGTGCTGGAGTACCTCGCCGACTACGAGAAGCGGTACGAACTCCCCATCCAGCACGGCGTCCGCGTCGAGGCCGTCCGCGACCAGGCCCCTCTCCTACAGGTGGAGACCGACTCCGGCGCGTTCACGGCCCGCGCCGTGATCAGCGCGACCGGCACCTGGTGGCGTCCCTTCCTGCCCGCCGTCCCCGGCCGCGAGCACTTCCAGGGCCGCCAGCACCACACGGCGGACTACCGCAGCCCCTGGGACTACGCGGGACAGCGCGTCATCGTCGTGGGCGGCGGCAACTCCGGCGCCCAGGCCGCAGCCGACCTCGCCCCGCACGCCACCGTCCACTGGGTCACTCAACGGCCCGCCCGCTACCTTCCGGACGAGATCGACGGCAGCGCCCTCTTCGAACTGGCCACGCGGCGCGTTCAGTCCGGCGGGCCGCGCATCTCGGACCTCGGTGACATCGTCGCCGTCCCGCCCGTACGGGCCGCCCGAGACGCCGGACTCATCCCCGACCACCGGATGTTCGACAGCCTGACGGCCGACGGAGCCCGCTGGGCCGATGGCAGCAGTTGGCCCTGCGACGCGATCATCTGGTGCACCGGCTTCCGGCCCGCACTCTCACACCTGTCTCCGCTGGGCCTTCGCACCGAGGGCGGCCGCATCCCCACCGAGGGCACCCGCTCGGTGGCCGACCCGCGCATCCACTTCCTCGGCTACGGCGACTGGACCGGCCCCGCGTCCGCCACCCTCATCGGCGTCGGCCGCACAGCGCGCGAAGCGGTCCGTGAGATCACCGGACTCCTCAGCGCCTGAAACCGCACTGGAGCGGGAATGAACGGCGAGCTCAACTGATCCGCGGGCTCCGACGCTCGAGCAGGACCACGTCGCGCCACACGCCGTGGTGGCGGCCGATGCGCTCACGGGTGCCGATGACACGGAAACCGGCCCGCTGGTGCAGGGCCAGGCTCGCGGTGTTCTCGGGGAAGATCCCGGACTGGATCGTCCAGATGCCCGTCGCCTCCGTCGAGGCGATCAACGCGTCCAGCAGCGCACGGGCGACTCCACGGCCCCGGGCGCCGGGGTGGACGTACACGGAGTGCTCGACCACGCCCGCGTACGCGCACCGGTCGGACACCTTCGACGCCGCCACCCAGCCGAGCAGCTTCCCGTCAGGGCCGATCGCGCCGAAGCGGTGCTCGGCCAGCTTCGCCGCGTCGAACTCCGCCCAGCTGGGGGCGGCGGCCTCGAAGGTGGCGTTGCCCTCGTCGATCCCGGCTTGGTAGATCGCTAGGACGTCGTCCGCGTGCGCCCAGGTCAGAGGCTCGATGTGCAGGCTCACGCCCCACCGGCCCGCGTCAGGAGAGCGCCCATGGCGGCGAGAACGGCGGGCTCCACCCGGTAGAAGACCCAGGTGCCGCGCCGCTCGGAGGAGAGGAGCCCGGCGTCCTTGAGCTTCTTCAGGTGGTGGGAGACGGTCGGCTGGGAGACGCCCACGTCGGAGATGTCGCACACGCAGGCCTCCCCGCCCTCGTGCGAGGCCACCAGGGAGAAGAGCCGCAGGCGGACCGGGTCGCCGAGCGCCTTGAACATCACCGCACTCCGCTCGGCCTCGTCGGCCGTCAGTGGGCGTTCGGTAAGGGGCGGGCAGCAGGGGGCCACGGCCTCCAGCTCCAGCAGTGGCAGCAGCTTCGCAGTGGACATGCATCCATCATCAGACGGGATTCGACGAATGTCTATGTTGACGAATGTCGATCCAGGGTCCACCCTGGTGGCATCGAGACATCGACGTCTATCGAATCAACTGGGGAGCCTGCCGTGACCACACCCACCGAAGCCCTGCCCGTCATCGTGATCGGCGCCGGCCCCGCCGGCCTCGCCGCGGCTTCCCACCTGGTCGAGCGCGACATCGAGCCCCTGGTCCTTGAGGCGGGGCCCGCCGCCGGCAGCGCGGTACGCGAGTGGGGTCACGTACGGCTCTTCTCCACCTGGTCCGAGCTCGTCGACCCGGCTGCCGAGAAGCTCCTGGTGCCCACCGGCTGGACCGCCCCCGACGGCGCGACCTACCCCTCCGGCGCGGACTGGGCCGAGCGGTACCTCCAGCCGCTCGCAGACGTTCTGGGTGACAAGGTCCGCTACGGCGCCCAGGTCACCGGCGTCTCCCGCCTCGGCCGCGACCGCATCGTCGACGCCGACCGCGAGGCCCAGCCCTTCACCGTCAGCATCCTGAACGCCGACGGCACCGAGCAGCGCCTCACCGCCCGCGCCGTCATCGACGCCTCCGGTACGTGGTCCACGCCCAGCCCGATCGGCGGCGACGGCCTGCCCGCCCTCGGCGAAAAGGCCGCAGCCGACCGGATCTCGTACCGGATCCCCGATCTCAAGGACCCGGCCGTCCGCGCCCGTTACGCAGGCAAGCGCACCGCCGTCATCGGCTCCGGCGCCTCCGCCTTCACCGCGCTCGCGTACCTGGCGGAACTGTCCAAGGAGGAGTCCGGCACCCACACGGTGTGGATCCTGCGGCGCGGTATCAGCGGCTCGACCTTCGGTGGCGGCTCCGCCGACCAACTGCCTGCCCGCGGCGCCCTCGGCCTCGCCGCCAAGGCCGCCGTCGACAACGGCCACGCCGACGCGGTCACCGGATTCCGTACTGACGCCGTCGAGCGCCACGGCGACCAGCTGGTCCTGGTCGCCGAGGACGGCCGCCGCCTGGACCCGGTCGACGAGGTCATCGTCCTCACCGGCCTGCGCCCCGACCTCACCTTCGTGGACGAGCTGCGCCTCGCCCTCGACGAGCGGCTCCAGGCTCCCGTGGACCTCGCCCCGCTGATCGACCCGAACCAGCACTCCTGCGGCACGGTCTACCCCCACGGCGTGAAGGAGCTCTCCCACCCGGAGAAGGGCGTCTACCTGGCGGGTATGAAGTCCTACGGCCGCGCCCCGACCTTCCTCGCCATGACCGGCTACGAGCAGGTCCGCTCCATCGCCGCCCACCTCGCCGGCGACCACGAAGCCGCAGAACGCGTCGAGCTCACCCTCCCCGAAACCGGAGTCTGCGGCGGAGCCGGCCTCTTCGACCAGCCCGCAGCCGCCGAGGCGAGCGGTGGCGGCTGCTGCGCAGCCCCCGCCACGCTCACGATCGGCGCCCCGGCCTCATCCGGCGGCTGCTGACCTCCGTGAGACGCACCCAGGCCGACGCGGCCGCGACCGGGACGGGGGTCCGGTCGCGGCCGCGCGCCGTCCTGCCCGCCCTCTGCGCCACGCAGATCACCAGCTGGGGCATCGTCTACTACGCCTTCCCCGTCCTGCTCCCGCGCCTGACCGCCGAAACCGGCTGGTCCACCAACGCGGCAACGGGCGCGTTCTCCCTCGCGCTCCTGGTCTCGGCCGTAGCCGGAATCCCCATCGGCCGGATCCTCGACCACCGAGGGCCGCGCGCGGTAATGACCGCCGGCTCCGCACTGGGCACGCTCGCACTCCTCGTCATCGCGACCGCCCCCAACCTGGCCGTCTTCACCCTGGGATGGGTCCTCGCGGGCCTGACCATGGCCGCCACCTTCTATCCACCAGCCTTCGCCGCCCTCACCCGCTGGTGGGGCCCCGACCGCATCCGCGCCCTGACCGTCGTCACCCTCGCGGGCGGACTGGCCTCCACCGTCTTCGCACCTCTCACGGCAGCCATCGCGGAGCACCTGAGCTGGCGGGCCACGTACGCCGTCCTCGCCGTGATCCTGGCCGCCGTCACCATCCCCGCACACGCCCTGGCCCTGCGCGCTCCCTGGCCGGCTGCCCCACCGCCACCGCCCTCCTCGGACCGCACAACATCCATCCCGCGAAGCCGCCCCTTCCTCCTGCTGGCCACGGCCTTCACGCTCTCCGGATTCGCCATGTACGCGGTCGTCATGGGCTTGATCCCGCTCCTCACCGAACGCGGCGCCACTGCGACGCAAGCCGCTTGGGCCCTGGGCCTCGGCGGGGCAGGCCAGACCCTCGGCCGCACGCTCTACTCGGCCCTCGCCACCCGAACCTCGGTCACGACCCGCACTGCCGTCCTCATCGCCCTCGGCGGCGCGACGACGGCATCACTGGCCTTCACCCCAGGCCCTATGCCACTCCTGATCGCCCTCGCGATCCTCGCCGGAGTCGTCCGCGGCAACCTCACACTCCTGCAGGCCACCGCGGTCACCGACCGTTGGGGCACCACGCACTACGGCCGCCTCTCAGGACTTCTCGGCGCACCCGCCCACATCGCCGCAGCCCTCGCCCCCTGGGCCGGAGCCGCCTTTGCCGGCCAACTCGGCGGCCACACCGCTCTCTTCGCGGCCCTCGCATGCATCTCGATCCTCGCGATGCTCCTCGCCGTGGCTTCAGCGGCGAAACCGCACCCGGTCAGTGGTGCCCATCCGGGGTGAGCGTGATCCAGCCGTCCGGGATCCAGCCTTCGAGGTAGCCCTCCAGGAACGGCTCGAGCTCGGGGATTCCGAGGTGCGCCACTTCCCCGAGCGCCTGGCGCCACGGAAGCCACAACTGCGATGGCCAGCGGCCCCCTTCGACGTGAACCGTGAACAGCCGCGCGTTGCGCCGTACGCCGCCGCCGGACGGCACAACGTCCAGCCGGGCCACCGTCCCACCGAAGCGGAAAGCCGAGCCGGCAGCGAGCCGACAGGCAGCCGCCCTGTACGACTCGCCCGGCGCGCACGCCCTCAGGGGGAGACTCATCAGCCCCGGCGAGTACTGGACGAGGCCCAGCCGGTGAAACTCGTCGAAGCACACGAGGTACACCTCACGTCGCACCTTTGGTGCATACATAGCCACAAGAAAAAGAATGGCCCGTCGGGAGCGCGACGCACTCCGGGCGGACCGAACGGGTGGGTAGCCTGCAAACTCAGGACTCGGGCGGCGTCGGCGGCAACGCCGCCGGCCCGGGCCAGACCTGGAACCCGAAGGACGCTTCCAACCGGGCGAGCGTGCCCGAGTCCGGCATGACCCTGCCGTTGAGCACCCTGCTGATCGTCGAATGCGTCAGGCCCGTCGCCGCCGCGAGGCTGCGTAGCGTATGCCCGGTAGAGGACATGGCCCGCGCGAGGTTCCGGGAGAGGGACTGGCCGTAGTAGGCACTGACTGGCGCATCGGGAGCGAGAGCGGCATTGGGCCAAGCGCCGTCCACGACGTAGTCGCGCGGCTGCTTGTCGTTGCTGCTCCGGGGCATGCCGAGATCATCCCACGTACCCATGGGGCCGACCCTTCCCTCGCCTCGGATCCCGTCGCGGAGACCTCTCGCCTGTTGCAAGTAAGGACCAGAGTAGAGGTCCACGCCCTGTCCGCCCGACACATTCCAAGGTTCAGGAGCACTCCGTGTCGGCGAGCGACGCCACCGCCGTGGCCCGCACGCGCCACTCGGCTACTACGCGCGCCCGATGCGGCACTCCGGCAAGCGTTCTCACATGTACCGAGACCAGAGACATCGAGCAAGCCATAAGAGTCGTGGCCCGCAACATGACCCACGCGCAACGGAGTTGCGCCCAAACTCCAGAGAATCGGCTCGCTCGCATCTCTGCGTTTCCCTGCGGCGCGCGCGAAGGCTCGCTAGCTTGTGGGTGGATCATCAGAGGGGAGCGGAGCATGACCACAACAGGTGCGGGGTCCGCGCACCCTCTCGTTGAACACCTGCGGGAGATCCAGGCCGGGGAGCACGCCAAATGGGTCATCGCGACCGGCGTGTTGGCTGAGGTGCGACAAGAGATGGTCGACCTCCAGCGTCGCTTCGAAGAAGCGGAGCGAGCTCTCTTGTCGGCCGACGTACGACTGTCGGCCGTGAGCGACACCGTTCGCCAGGCCGAGGAGTTCTTGGGAGTGGAGCAGCCCTCGCATCCGACGGCCGATCCAGGTGAACACCCGAATCCTGCGGGCCCGCAGAGCTCCGGCTCCAACGTCGACACGGAGCCGAAGTCCCTCACGGAGCTGGTCCTCGAAGCGCTCGCGGACGGCCTGGATACGCCGACCTCCAAGATCGTCGCCCATGCTCAGCTGGAGCGTCCGGACGCGACACCTCGGCAGATCACCAACTGCGCCAGCCATCTGCGAGCCAGGGGGAAGGTCCTCATTGTCGGCCGCGGGGTCTACCGGCTGGCCATCAAGGAGCCGCGCACGTAGAGATCACCATCTCCCACACAGAAAAAGGCGCCGCCCGGGTGGCTAGACCCTGGCGACGCCGTGACACGTCAGCTGAGGGCCCACGCGCCGCCTCCAGGCTAGGTCATGGAGTAGCGGCCCGCCCGGCCCTCGGGAATTTTGTGCATTCAGCACTCGATCACCAATGAGGGCCCACGCCATGCCATCGGACGCATTCATGCACCACTTGCCTCTACGGGTCAGCAGCAGCTGGCCGCTCCAGCACTCCCACGGGGGTGTTCGATGAGTGCCGCGAACAAAGTCCGGAACATCATGCCCACCGGCGGAATGACCACCCTGCGGCAGCTGAAGGTGGTCGACGCGGTCGCCGAACTGGGCGGCGACGACCGGCTGGCCATCCCGGTTGCAGAGATCGCCGACAAGGTGGGGCTCAGCCCCCACAACGTCTCCTCCTCGCAGGGCTTTCTTCGTCAGGCCGGCTTGCTGGAGACTCACCACGGATCCCTTTCCATCACCACTGCCGGCTTTCGGCTGACGCGGCTCCGGACGGAGGACTCCGCCCGCGCTCGCCTCTTCCTGCATGACCACTGGCAGTCCACCTGGTTCACCAAGGCGGCCAAGCGTCTCCTGCGACAAGGACCGCGACAGAGGATCACACTCGCCGAAGAGCTCAGCCAAGGGCTACCGGCGACGGCGCCCGAACGCGGGCTCTACCTCGTGGACTGGCTCGACTACGCCCTGATCGTCCACGTGGACGAGGACGGAATGGCCCACCTCCCGGGCTCCATCCCCACACCCCCACCCCCCGCCGCTCCGGCATCAGGCCTGTTCCTCAGCTCGGTCGAAGCGACCATGGCGCTGCCCGATGACACCTTCGTGGCAGCCATGCAGGCGTACGGGACCCTCGTGAGCTCGCTCCGAGGGCCGGCGGCCCGCACCTAGTCAGGCTGGCTCGCCCCACCACGCCGAATGACGCCCCGGGCCGTCCCGCCCGGGGTCTCTTCGGCGCGTCCTCATCCATTCGCCCACGCCGGGTTGCAGCGGAGATCACAGATGCCCACCGTGATGGTGCAAGTACGGAACACAATGAATCATTCGAATCTTCCCAGTCAGAGGGTCGGGGGAGGGGTCGAACTGCTCTCCCCGACCCTCCGGAGGACCGTCATCATGGGAAGCGACCTGTCTCTCATCCATGCCATCGACCTCGTCATCGACGCGTGGCGGGAGATGACAGCCCTCGATGAGATGTCCGAGCAGACCTTCGACAAGTTCGGTCTCCTCATCAAGAGGTTCAGGCGGAACGCCACTGCACGAGGCGTACTGCTCATCTCGGACGTCACCGAGGTCATCGCCGAGGACTTCGTCAACGCCAAGGGCCGGAGCCGCCACGGCCACGTCTCGGACTCGGCGGTATCTACCCGCCGGGGCCGCCTAAGCGTCTTGCGGACCGCCTTCCGCACACTGCACGAGCTCGGGCTGAGCGACCAGGATCCGACGCGCCACATCGTCCTGCCCGCCCGCACCTACGAAGGTTCCCGCCCTCTCACCGAAGACGAGGCCGTGCTGCTGCGCCACCACGCCGCATACGCGGCCCGGCCGACCCGGCACGCAGCCGCGGCCGCCCTCGCCCTGGCCGGCGGGCACAGCGGCGAGATCGGGCACAGCGTCGTGGCCGACCTCGACCTGCCGCGCAGCCGCGTCTGGATGCACGGAGCGCGCAAATACGACCCCCGCTGGTGCCGGCTGGACGCCTGGAGCCGCCATGTACTGGCCGATCGAGCGCGCGACGTCCTCGCTCAGCACCCGGACAAGAGCACCGCGCGCCTCGCGGTGTCCAGCACCCCGGCATCCGATCCGGCCCTGCAGTCGCGATCGTGCGTCGCGCTCCGCGACCTGATCCGCAGGATCGGCCTCGGCGGAGAACCAGATGTCACCCCGGCTTCCGTCACCACCCGTGCCGCCGTCGAGACCTTCGAAGTGACCGGTCGCATCGAGGAATCCGCCCGACGGCTCGGGATCCGATCCCTGGACAGGGCCGCCTCCATCGTCGGCTACGACTGGCAGACCGACCCCGCCTTCACCGACGGGGGTCCGGCCCGTGCCTGACGACGTCTTCGGAACCCCCAAGCCCCAGTCCGAACGCCCGAACCGCAAACGCCAGCTCACCGACCAAGACCAGCGCAGCACCACCGAGCGCGTTCGCGACTGCCTCGACTACCCGCTGCTCTACGAGATGGCGGAACTCCTGCCGCCGCCGAACGTCGTCGGCTGCCCCCGTGAGTACCCGGGCATCGTCTACCTGATCATGGCTGCCCTCACCCCGGTGACGAAGTCCAAGCGCTCCACCACGGGGCTCCTGGCGTCTCCCCAGGACTGGCGCAGCGTACGGGCGAGCATCCGCCGCCACCTGGGCCGCAGGGCAGCGGCAGCCCTGCCCCTCACCGCGCCCTCCCGCGGGCAGTACCAGGACGCCCTGAACAACCTCCTCGTACCGGCCGCCGACGCACTCGAGGAGGCATTCCGCGGGTACGCCGCCCAGCAAGCCCTGAGCCAGGGCCTGTTCCCCTCTGACGCACCCAAGGTGTGGAGCAGGCCGGAGCGCCGGCAGCTCCTGGTCGGTGACGCCA
Source organism: Streptomyces sp. NBC_00454 (assembly GCF_041434015.1). GTDB lineage: Bacteria > Actinomycetota > Actinomycetes > Streptomycetales > Streptomycetaceae > Streptomyces. Next base: position 3,259,256 of record NZ_CP107907.1, read on the forward strand.
CCGTCCCCAAGGCGCCCTCCAAAGCACGCGCCGAGGAGATCGCGGACGAGGACACCGGTCTGATGCGAAACCACCGCGTCGACCCGGCCGCCCGCATCTACTACGAGAACGGAGAGAAGGAGAAGAAGCGAGTACGCGGCACCAAGTGGTTCTTCGCCTCCGGACGCGACACCGGCTACTGGACCCGTGTCATCCTCAGCTTCGCCCACGTCGCCGGCGGTGAGTACGAAGACGAAGCAGCCGTTGCTGTACGACAGTTCCACATGTTGAAGGACGCGCTGCCCCACTGCATGGGCGTCGTCTACGACGGAGCCTTCCGCGGCGTCCACCGTGACGCCCTCGCCCGGACCGGCCTACTGGCCATCAACAAGCAGCACGGATCCGTCGCCCCCGTCTTCTACGAGCGCATCAGCCCCTGCCGAAGCGGCCACGAGCTCTGGTGCGACCAAGGCCGCATCGCCGAGAGCATCCGCATCGACGACGGCACCCGCATCCTCGAACCCCTCCCCATCCTCAAGCTCGAGCACCGCGCCGGAGCTGCCAAGAGCCGCTGGTACCACGTCCTGAAGATCCCTTGCCGGCACGGCGACCACGGCTACCGCGTCCCCGTCGGTATCACCACCACCCCCGCCGACAGGACCCTGCGCTCCGTCGACACCGGCAAGCGCATCAAGAGCGACAGCGAACGCGGCTTCCACCGAGCCGAATACCTTCAGCAGATCCCCGAGGCCAGCCTCACCCACCAACTTCTGTACCCCTACCGCGCCGACTCCGAGTCCGTACACAGCCAGTTCGACCAGAGCCTCTGGAACCGCCGCATGATCGCCTACGGCGTGGAGCGCCAGAAGATCTTCGTCCTCGGCTTCGCGCTCTCCCAGAACGCCACCAGCCACCAGATCCACCTCGCGGCGGCCCGCAGCAACGCCCAACAGGTCCTTCGCATCGCCTGACACCCCTTGACCCCACGACGGCCGCGCCCACCCCAGGGCGCGGCCGTCGCTCCGTTAACGCCCCCTCCGGGGCAAGCGGAACAGAACGGATGCTCCAGCAGTCCGCCCACACCCGTGCAGCGCCCCCTGCCAGCCCACCCACCACCCGAGACACTCAGAAATCCCAGGTCACGACCATGTCTTCGCCTCAGCCCGGCCCCCACGGCAATCCATGCGACCACTCCCAGCACGATCCGCTAGGCTGTCAGCGGTCAGACGGCTCCCAAGCGTGTGCCCGGGAAAGTGTCCGCGAGGGCATCTCCACCTGGGTGTGCTCAGGTCATCTGACCAGCATGTTTGTCGAGGCAGCTCGCGCGATCCCTCTGGGGTTTCCGGCAACGTTTCCGACAAGCCCCCGCCTTCGTAGCTCAGGGGATAGAGCACCGCTCTCCTAAAGCGGGTGTCGCAGGTTCGAATCCTGCCGAGGGCACAAGCACAAAGGCCCCCAGCCGATCATGGCTGGGGGCCTTTGACGTCCGTGCTGGACATCGAGCGGGTCACGCATTTGGGTCACACGGCTGTCAGCTCCGGCCGGACTGCCGCACGCTTATTTCCAATGGCAGGGGGCTTACTCGCCGTGGAGCGAAAGTGGACGAACCCAGAAATGGGCTTCTATCCCGTACTTGGAAATGGCTCCTGGGCGCGTTCGGAGTTGTTGCCACTGGCGTCGTCGTGGCATGGCTGACCGGCCTGATCAGCACCGGAGAGGCGAAGGTTCTCAACCAGCCTGTGAGGCTGGGAGTCAGATCCGAAGAAGCAGGGCCTCTGCTGAACATTGGCGTCCAGCCCGGTATGGCCGGCACGTGTGGAAAAGAGGTCAGCCAGGTTTACCCGTATTCGACTTCCGACCCGCTGATGAACACGCCGCCCGGCTCGGGGCCGCGGAAGAACGGAAAGACTTGGGATGAGGACCCGCACGCCTTTGGTGCGGTGCCCGCGGGGCCGGCCTGGCTGACTGTAGCGCTCACGGCAAGCGACGACCGTGCGGTGGTCATCACCAATGTGGTCTTCCACACGATGGATGTCAAACCCGGCCTCACAGGGACAGTCGTAGAGCCCGAAAAGAGGTGCGGAAATGGCGTTACCTATCATGTGGGTCGAGTTGACTTGGACCTGAAGCCGCCTTACTGGACCAGCGTCTCTGCTGACGTCCACAAAGGCTGGAGGGCCGACGATCTGAAATTCCCGTACAAGGCATCGAAATCGGATCCCGCTTACCTGCTCATCGAGGTGGATCCGGGATCGCACCGTCGCTCATGGTATGCGGAACTCTCTTGGGTGGACGGAGCGACGTCGGGAAAGAGCCGAATCCCTGAGAGCGGGGTGTTCGAAATGACGCCGTCGAAGGGACTGCCGGTCAAAAGTAAGGTGCCCGGCCTGAATTGAGCGACCGCGTCATTGCCGGGTCACGGTGGGGTCGGGTGTTGCCTCGGGGGGTCCGGGAGGGTGAGGCGGGCCTGGGCGCCGCCTGGGGGTGGGTTGGTGAAGGTGAGGGTCGCGCCCAGGGTGCGGGCCTGGCCCGCGGCGATGGTGAGGCCGAGGCCGTGGCCCTTGTTCATGCCTTCCGTGCGGAAGCGTTGCGGGCCGCCCGTCAGGAGGTAGTCCGGGTAGCCCGGGCCGGCGTCCGTGACCGTCAGGGTGCGGCCGTCCACCGTCACCGTGACCGGGGCCGCGCCGTGTTTGTGGGCGTTCGCGATCAGGTTGCCGAGGATGCGTTCCAGGCGGCGGCGGTCCGTCTCCACGCGGAGGGGGGTGGACTCGATCACCAGTGAGGTGGGGTTGGTGGGTGAGGGTGCGCTCGCGGCGATCGCCCGGGCCGCCAGGGTCGGCAGGTCGTACGAGTCCAGTTCCACCCGCTCGCTGCGCGTGTCCAGCCGGGAGATCTCCAGCAGGTCCTCCGTCAGCGAGCGCATCGCCTGCACCCGGTCGCGTACCAGCTCGGCCGGGCGGCCCGGCGGGAGGAGTTCGGCGGCTGCGTTCAGGCCGGTCAGCGGGGTGCGCAGTTCGTGGGCCACGTCCGCCGTGAAGCGTCGCTCCGACTCCAGCTTGCGCTGGAGGGAGGAGGCCATGGTGTCCAGGGCGCTCGAGACGGCCGCGACCTCGTCCTTGCCGCGCGGGGAGCCGTTCACGCGGGCGTCGAGGTCGCCGGCGCTGATCCGGCGGGCCACCTGCGCCGTCTGGTGCAGGCGCCGCGTGATCCGGGTGACGCCGAACGCGCCGATCAGCAGGGTGCCGCCGATGGCCAGCGCGGAGGAGCCGAGGATGGCCCGGTCCAGGTCGGCGATGGTCTCCTCGCTGCCGCTGTAGTCCACGGACGCCGCGATGACCTGCCCCCGGTCGGCGGGGCCCGCGGCCCACATCGCGGACCGGCCGCGGTGCTCGCCGACGGCGGTGCCTCGCTTGCCGCTCGCCGCCAGCGCGCGGAGCTCCGGCGGCACGCCGGCCGCGCGGACGCCCTCGCCGCGCGGGGTGCTCGCGCCGCTCTCGTAGAGGTCGGTGATCCGTTCGAGTTTGGCCAGGGCGCGCTCGCGCGCGACGCCCACGGTCTGCCGGGTCATCGCGTCGTGGACGAGGGTGCCGAGCAGCGCCGCCAGACCGCAGCACATGAGGGTGATGAAGACCGCGGCCTTCCAGGTGAGCGTGGCGGTCCAGGCCGGGAGGCGTATCCGGGTCCCCGGGCGTGGGCCTCGTATCTCCTGTGCCGCTCGTGCGCCGCGCATCACCGTTCCGCCCGCGGGGTACGGGTGAGGTCGCGGGCGGTGGGCCCGGGGCCGAGGGTGTTCGGGGTGTGCTGGGTGTCGTTCATGATCCTCTGAATGCGGCCGTCCAGGAGCCGGTCAGATCACGGTAATGCGCCCCCCGGGAGGGGATGGCGGCGGGCTCCTCCGAGGGCGTCGGAGAGGGTGTCGGAGAGGGCCGTCGGCGTGCGGGGGTTCTACGCCGCCAGGTCGGCGTAGAAGATGACGTTGTTGGTGCGGTGGCCGTCCTTCAGTTCTCCGCCGCAGGTCAGCAGGCGCAGCTCGGAGCGGTTGGTGTCCCCGTAGACCTTGTCCGTCGGGAACTTCTTCTTGTCGACGTCCTCGATCTCACGGATCTTGAACCTCGCCGTCTTCCCGTCCTCCCGCGCCACCTCGATGACGTCGCCGAGCTTGATGTTCTTCACGTTCTTCATCAGGGCCGGGCCGTGCTTCGTGTCGAAGTGCGCGACGAGGACGGCCGCGCCCTTCTCGCCCGGGGTGACTCCCTCGGTCCACCAGCCGGGGGTGTCCGCGTCCGTGTCGGCGTCCGGCACGCCGAGCTCACCGGTCGCCGGGTCCACCTTGAGGTCCACCATCTTCTTCGCGTCCACACCCGCCGAGTCGATCTTCATACCGGTCGGCTTCGACTTCGGCAGGGTGGGCGTCGTCGCGGCGCCGGCCGCCGCGGCGGCCGCCGTGCTGCCGACCTTGGGGTCCGGCGGCAGCTCGGGGCCGCCCCCGCAGGCGGTGAGCGAGCCGATGCCGATGCCGGCGAGCGCGAGCACGGTGGAGGCGACGACCCTGCGGCGGGCGGCGGGGGCGGCGGTGCGGGTCATGTCGTACTCCGGGGTGGCGGCGTGGCAGGCAGGGAACGGCAGAGCTGGGGAACTACAGGAGATTTACGTCGTCCGGCGCGGCGGCGGCCCCATGCGCCGGGGCCGGCCGCCCTCGGCCGGTGGGCCCGGCGAGCGGGGTCGGATGCGGAGCAGCACCCCGTGTGCGGCGCCGCTGCCGGGGGTCGGAGGGCGGGCTGGTCAGCGCTCCGTGCGGTTGCGGCGGAGCATCGCGAAGCCGAGGCCCGCCGCGCCCGTGGCCGCCAGGCCGGCGCCGCCCGCGATCAGGAGGGTGCCCTCGCCGCCGGAGGACTCGACGCCCTCGGCACCGGCTCGCACGCCGCCCTTCGGGGTGACCTTCTTGTCCTGCTTGGCGTCCTGCTTGGCCTCCCGCTTCACTTCGGGCTTGGCTTCGGGCTTGGCTTCGGGCTTGGCTTCGGGCTTGGCTTCGGGCTTGGCTTCGGGCTTGGCTTCCGGCTTGGCGGTCGGCTTGCCGCCCTCGGTCCAGCCCTTCATCGTGCCGTCCGGGTTCAGGACGAAGTGCGCACCGTTGTGCTGGGCACTGTCGGCCTTCTTGCCGTCCGTCTTCATCGTGTGCCAGACCGACTTGTTGTTCAGCAGGTCGGCCTCGTAGCCGGCCTTGGTCTTGTAGACGCGGGCGTCGAAGCCGGAGCCGCCGAGGTTCTTGTACTCCCGGACCGCCTCGCGGCGGATCTCCTTGGCGGGGGCCGTCGGCGAGGGGTCGCTCGCGGCGGAGGGAGCCGTGGGGGCCGAAGGGGCCGCGGGGGTGCTGGGGGCGTCGGCCGAAGGGGTGCTGGGGGCGTCGGCCGCGAAGGCCTGGGCGGTCGGCAGTGCCAGGGCGGTGATGGCACCGGCGGCTACGGCGGCGGTACGGAAGGTGGCGCGCATGGGTGGTTCCCCTCGGGTCGGCGTCGCCTGTGGTCTCGGTCCGGGCGGACCACCCGGTTCGGGTGGTCCGCCCTGGCGACGGACAAGACGTTACGAGGGTCATGTTTTGGTAATGCCTCGGCAATGTAACAGTTATCGGGACGCTTTCCCGCGAAGCAGTTAAGAGCCCTCATTTGCATGAAAGTGCAATCAATTTCGTCTTCCCCGGGCATGCGAAAGCCCTTCCGGCCGGGCCGGAAGGGCTGACGTATGACGAAAGGGACGGCCTAGCTCAGGCCCCGGCTGCGCTCGCCGATGCGGTCACCCTGTGGGGTTCCGGCGCGCTTGAGCGCCGCCTTCGTGTGCGCTCCGCCCTTGATCTTGCTCCGGAGCTCATGGTCGAAGCCGTGCGTCTGCCCGCGCGGCGGGCCGGGCGCATCCAGGGCCTTCGCCAAAGCCGCTCGGACGTCATGCTTCTGCTCTTTGCTCATCCCGCCGTCAACTCCCTAAAAGACTCGGGACACTCGATCGGACTACTGGGATCGTATGCAGAAATACGGACCAACGCACCCGGACCGTACGTAAAAGATATCTTGATCAAGGTCGCGACGGAGTCGGCCGCTCCGCCGGGCCCAGCACCTCGTAGATCAGTTCCTCCGGGCACGGCGTGCCCCGCGGCAGCTGGTACTTCGCCGCCACCCGGTACTCCCCCGGCGCCGGCGCCAGCAGCTCCGTCCATACGTCCCCGGTGGCGTCCGGGGGCGCCTTGAACAGGCACCCGGCCGTGTTCGCGTACTCCTTCGGCACCGTCTGCTTCGGCTCGGAGGAGGGCCGGGAGGACCCGGAGGATCCCGAGGACCCGGAGGAGGGCGTGGGAGAGGAGGATCCCTCCTTCCCCTCCTTCGCCGCCTTGGCCGCCTCCTTCGACGCCGCCGTCTCCTGCGGCGGCTCCACCGGCTTGCCCGCGGCGTCCACCAGCCCCAGCCACGGCGAGTGCGGAATCCGCACCAGCACCCGGCCGGCCTGCTTCACGTCGATGACCAGCTGGTCCGCGCTCGCCCGTACCACCGTCGCCGGTCCGGCGACCAGGTCCGTCGGGTCCATCACCTTGAAGAGCTGCCAGTTCGCGTCGCCCCACACCTGCTGGAGGTACGGGAGCCCCTCGCGCACGAGCTTCTCCTCGTCCTTGCCGCCCTCATCGGGTTTGTCGGCGGGCAGCACCACGTAGTGCACGGCCCAGCGCTCAAGCCAGTCGCGGTAGCTGTCGGCGTCCAGGCTGTCGTCGTAGAAGAGCGGATTGCGCTCCAGGTCTGCCTGGCGGTTCCAGCCGCGCGCGAGGTTCACGTACGCGGGGAAGGCGGAGGACTCCCGGTGGCTGCTCGCCGGGACCACCTCCACCCGGCCCCGGTCGGCGCCCGCCTTCTGGAGCTGGTCCACCAGCGGGGCCAGCTCGCGGCTCCAGGAGGCCATCGGGGTGGTGCGGACGATGTCCGTGACGCTGTTCACCGTGATCCAGGCGGTGACTCCGGTGAGGGCGAGCAGCACCCCGTACCAGCGGCGCGAGCGCGGAGCGCCGGCGTACGGGAGCGCGGCGAGCAGCACCGCCCCGCCGAACAGCATCGCCAGCCGGGTCACGTTCGAGCCGACCTGGGAGTCGATCGCCCAGGTCAGCGCCACGCCGAGGGCGTAGATCGCGGACGCGGTCCGGACCGTCTTCCAGCTCTTCGGTACGAGGAACAGCGCGGCCAGCGCGCAGGCGAACGGCAGCGCCGCCGAGAGCAGCTTCATCGGCTGCGTCCCGGAGAACGGGAACAGCCACGCCGACAGGCCGACCACCGCGGCCGGGGCCAGCCCCAGCGCGTACGCACCCGGGCGCCGCTTGTTCAGGAACAGCGCGGCCGCGATCACCCCGAGGAACAGCCCGGCCACCGGGCTGGAGGCGGTGGCGACCGCCGCGAGCGGGGCCGCGACGGCGGCCTTGGCCCACCGCCGCTCGGCCCATTTGCGGGGCCAGCAGAAGACGGCGGCGACGGCCCCGAGGGCGAACATCACCCCGAGCCCGAAGGTGACCCGGCCCGACAGGGCGTTGCACAGCAGCCCGTACACCCCGGCCAGGGCGGGCCACAGCGGCTCGCGCACGGCCCGGCGGCAGCGGGTCAGGATCAGCGCCAGCAGCCCGGCCGAGACCGTACCGGCGATCATCATCGTGGTCCGGACGCCGAGCACGTGCATCACGTACGGAGAGACCACGCTGTACGAGACCGGGTGCATGCCGCCGTACCAGGCGAGGTTGTACGCGGAGTCGGGATGACGGCCCACGAACTCGGCCCAGGCGTCCTGCGCGGCGAGGTCGCCGCCGCTGTTGGCGAAGGCGAAGAACCAGACCACGTGCAGCAGCGCGGCCAGAGCGGTGGCCACGACCACGGGATGCCGGTGGGCCCCGTCGAGGGCGCGGCGGAGCGGCCCGGGACCGGGGCCCTGGCTCCCGCCCCGGATCCCGCTCTGGCTCTCGCCCTGCTCCCGGCCCTGTTCCGACCGCTCAGCGATGGTCACGCCGACGTACTCCCCAACACGATGAGTCTCCGGTCCCGCTCTCCGGTCCCGCTCCTCGGTCCGTAGACGCGGTCCGGCGTCCCGGGGTTGCCCCGGGACGCCGGACCGCTCCACATCCGAACCCGCGCCGGACGGGTCAGCCGACGCGCGTCAGCTTCTTGCCGATGCCGGGCGCGCTGAGGTCGCTCTGCAGCGCCACCGGCACCTTCACCTGGCTGGCGCCCTCGCCGACCGTCAGCACACCGATCTCCGAGCCCGCCTTCGCGGCCTGCGGGATCTTGGCCGCGTCGTCACCCAGCTTGATCGCGACGTTGAGCGCCGGCCAGCCGACCGCTTCCACGTCTGCGGTGGCCACGACCGGGACGCGGCCGCCGAGCCCGTCGTCCACGTAGCCGACGACATCGCCCTTCTTGACCACGGTCGCGGCCGTCAGCGCCTTCTGCGTGGCGAGCAGGACGTCCTTGCTCGCCGCGATCGCCGTGTCCAGGATGGGCACGCCGTGCTGGCCGAGCACCGCGCCGACGATCAGCTGGTTGGTCTTGCCGACCTTCTTCTCGGCGGCGAAGAGCAGGTTGCCGCCGGCCTTCGTGGTCGAGCCGGTCTTGAGGCCGATCGCGCCGTTGAAGGGAACGAGGGTGTTGTAGTTCCGCCAGGACTTGTTCGAGGGGTCGACCCAGTTCGGCAGCTTGGTGATCGCGATCAGTTCCGGCATCTCGACGAGCTTGAGGCCGAGCTTGACCTGGTCCTCGGCGGTGCTGACCGTGGTCGCGTCCAGACCCGAGGGGTCCGTGTACGTCGTATTGGTCATCCCGAGGTCCTTGGCGGTGGCGTTCATCTTCTGGACGAACGCCTCCGGCCCGCCGTCCCAGCGCGCGAGCAGCCGCGCGACGTTGTTGGCGGACGGGATCATGATCGCGGCGAGGGCGTCGTACTGCGAGATGGTGCCGCCCTCCTTCAAGTTGTTGACCGTGGACTCGCCCTCGGTCTCCTTCTTGCCGTCCTCGACCGCCGTCTTGTCGATGGGGATCATCTGCCCCTTCTCCCCCTTCTTCATGGGGAAGTCCTTGAGGATGACGTACGCCGTCATGGCCTTCGCGACACTGCCGATGGCGACGGGCTTCTGGTCCCCGAAGCTGCCCACGGGGCCGAGACCGGCCGCGGCCATGTAGGCCTGGCCCTCCTTCGGCCACGGCAGGACCGGGGCGCCGCCCTCGAAGGTGTACGAGTCCTTCGCGGTCATCTTCAGCGTCGGCTGGGGCAGCGGGCGCACCAGCTGCACGACGGCGAGGACGACCGCCAGGAGCAGGACGACCGGGGCATAGATCTTGAACCGCCGCAGGGCGGTCCGGGCCGCGCTCGGCGGCGGGGGCGGGTTGTTGGTGAGGTCCGCCAGCATGTCGAGCGGCGGCTTGGGCGGCAGCGGCTGCTGCGTGGTCCGCTCGGGCGACACCTTCGCGGCCGGGGCGGGAGCCGGGGCCGGAGCGGAGGCCTGGGTGGAGGCCGGGGCCGGTGCCGCTGACGCGGCCGGGGTGGCCGGGGTGGCCGGGGGCGCCGTCTTCGGCGCCTGCCCGGTGGCGGAACGCTCGGCGCCCTCGTCGGTCCGCAGGGGTACGAACTTGCTCGCGCGCTCCCCACCGACGGCGCCGGTCGGAACCTCCTTCGAGGTCCCGGGCCTGGTGGCGCCGGGCTTGATCGCGCGGAACACGGCGGTCCGCTCACTGTCGACGGGCTCACCGGCGGCCGGAGCCGCGGGCTTCACGGCCCGGAACACGGCAGTGCGCTCGCTATCGGCCGGCCCCTCGGCAGCCGGAGCGGCGGGCTTCACGGCCCGGAACACGGCAGTGCGCTCGCTGTCGGCCGGCTCGGCCGGCTCTGCCGGAGCAGCGGGCCCGGCCGGTGCGCCCTTCGCGGCGGCGGAGCCCTTGGGCTCCGGGGCGCTCGGGGTGGCCGCGGGCTTCGACGGGGCGGAGTCGCCGCCCTGGCCGCCCTCGCGCACCGAAGCGGAACCAGCAGCCGGGGGCTTCACGACACGGAACACCGCGGTGCGGTCGCTGTCGCCCGGCTCGGCGGCCGAAGCTTCGGAGCCCGCACGGGAACCCGTACCGGAGCCGGCACCCGGACCCGCAGAAGCGGGGGTGGGAGCGGAGGAAGAAGCGGAATCGGAACGGGACGGCGAGGCGGAACCGGAACCGGAACCGGAGGGGGACTCAGAGGCGGAATCGGAAGAGGCAGCGGAAGAGGCATCGGAAGCCGCAGCCGCAGGAGCCGCAGCCACCGGGGCCACGGCGCGGAACACGGCCGTGCGGTCGCTGTCGTCCGACCCGGCCGACTTCGAAGCCGACTTCGAAGCCGACTTCGAAGCGGAATCCTTGGCCGGAGCAGCCGACGGCCGGGCCGCGGGCTCGGCGGCCGCGCCCCGCGGATCGGCATCCGAGGCGGCGGACCCACCCGGGGCCGACGCGGCCGAGGGGGCCGCGGACACCCGCTCCGAAGCCGCCGGCCGGGCACCCGACTCGGCGCCCTCACGACGCGAAGCGGAATCCGCAACCGGACCCGCATCCGAATCCGTACCCTCGGCGTCGGCCGGGGCCCCGTCCTCGGTCGCGGCTTCCTCAGGCAGGGCCTTGAAGACCTCGGTCCGCGCTCCCGGCGCGGCCTCGTCCGGCTCGCCCTCGGAGGGCTCCGCGGTGGCGACCCACGCCGCCACGGCCTCCCTCAGCGGATCCCGGCCGGAGGGGGCACCGGAGTCGGAGTCCGATCCCGAACCGGCGTCGCCCTCGCCCTCGCGGGCATCGACCTCGCGGGCATCGACCTCGCGGGCATCGTCACCGCGGGCATCGTCACCGCGGGCATCCGCACCGCGGCGCCCCGCGGACCCGTCTTCGGGGTCCCTGGGCCGGAACACCGACACCCTCGGGTCGTGCCCCTGTGAGGACTCCGCCGCCCCCGACGTTCCTTCATCAACCGACTTGTCGGGGGACTCGCCCGCCACCAGTTCCTCCTCGATCGCCACCACGTCCGGCTGTCCGAATGTCTAACAGTGTCCCGTCTCGGGGGCATCGCCCCCGTGCTAGACGAGAACGACATAGCTGATGGTTCCCCCACAAAGCGGCCAGGCGCTCTCGACAGATGAATGTGAGAGGCGTCACCCTGTCACTCATCCACGCGGGGAGGCATGGATGGGCAAGAGCCGCAGAACGATTCCGGAGGAGCTTTTGCTGCTCGCCTTGGACCCGGCCACGGGTACCACGGCGCAGCCGCAGTCGCTCGACCTCGGCCTGGCCGGGGCACAGCTAGTGGAGCTGGCTCTGGCAGGACGGATAGCCCCTGATGGGGATCGTATCGCCGTGGTGATGCCACGGCCGACAGGAGATCCGACACTGGACTCCGCACTGGAGTTGCTGCGCAGGCGCGGCAGCCCGGTTCGGGCCGTCCACTGGATTGGCGGACCCCGACTGGGGCTCCGTCAGATTTACCTCGCTCACTTGGAGCGCTGCGGCATGGTCCATGCCGTCGCGGGCCAGATGTGCGGGGTGTTGCCGACGACTCGCTACCAGGCGACCGACACGGCAATCAGCCGGGAGATCCGTGGCCGGCTGGACAGTGCGATCCGCACCGGTGTACCGCCGGACCCGCGGACCGCGGCGCTTGCCGCACTGGCCCACGCGGTCGGACTCGGCAAGCACCTGTACCCCGGCAACGAGGGGCGGTCGTCCAGGTCCCGACTGCGGGACCTGATCCGGCACGACCCGATGGGCGGACTGGTGGCGCATGCCGTCATGGACGTCCAGAACGGTGTGGCCGCACAGCCACGCCGTGACCGCGCACCGGCCCAGCCCGCGAGGGCCACGGCGGCAGCCGTTCCGCTGCAGCCGCGCCGGACGGGTGCGATGGCCCGCGCGGCCGCGCACTGATCCACCGGCGGGGACGCTGTACGGGCAGGAACGGGCAGGACATGCAAGCGCGCGGGGCGGTGGGGCCGGTATACCGGCCCCACCGCCCCGCGCGTTTGCTTTCCCGGCGTTCGCCAGCGAGGTCACGCCCTTCGGTGGCAGTCTGCTCACCATCAGACACGCAGAGAGACAGCGAAAGAAGAAGGCGGAGGTGCCGTTCACGTGGCGTCCAATGTCAATCCCACCGTCCGACGCCGCCGACTGGGCATGGAGTTGCGCAAACTCCGCGAGGACAAGGGCATGACGGCCGAGCAGGTGGCCGAACGCCTGCTCGTCTCCCAGTCGAAGATCAGTCGGCTGGAGAACGGCCGTCGTTCCATCAGCCAGCGTGACGTCCGCGACCTGTGCGACGTCTACGAGGTCGAGGACCGGCGGCTCGTCGACTCCCTGATGCAGATGGCCAAGGATTCGCGCCAGCAGGGCTGGTGGCACGCCTTCGGCGACATCCCGTACAGCGTCTACATCGGCCTGGAAACGGACGCCGCCAGCCTGCGCACCTACGAGCCCCTGGTGATCCCGGGACTGCTCCAGACCCCCGAGTACGCCCAGGCCCTCGTCCGCGGCGCCTGGCCGGAGACCACTCCGGCCGACGTGGACAAGCGGGTCCAGGTCCGGATGCACCGCCAGAAGCGGCTCTCCGAGACCGACAACAACAATCCGGAGCTCGGGCCGCTGCGCCTGTGGGCGGTCATCGACCAGGCGGCCCTGCAGCGGCACGTGGGCGATCCGCAGCTCATGATCCACCAGCTCGAGTACCTGATAGAGCAGTCGGAGAAGCCGCACGTCACGGTGCAGGTGATGCCGTTCTCGATGGGCGCCCATCCGGGCGTCAACGGCCAGTACGCCATTCTCGAATTCCCGGACGCCTCGGACTCGACCGTGGTGTACATCGAGGGCGTGACGAGCGATCTGTACCTGGAAAAGGCCAACGACGTCCAGAAATACAGCGTGATGTACGAACATCTGCGTGCACAGGCCCTCAATGTCGACCAGACCAGGCAGTTCATCTCGGAGATCATCGAGGAGTTCGCTGGCAAGAGGAAGTGAGGTTCCACAAAAGGCCGGTACGGTACACCGTCACTCCCCGGCCGCAGAAGACCTGAATGGAATATGCCACTCGGTCGGGTGAACGCCCCCAACGCACATGGGGCGCTGCGGGTAGCGTCGATCACGTCAGCCGGAGAATTGGCTGGCAGACAGCCGAACTACTCGCTGAACCGGAGAGAAACATGGCTATTCGTCAGGGTGCTACGGAAAACTGGACCAAGTCCTCGTACTCCGCCAACGGCGCCTGCGTCGAGGTCAAGTCCCCCGTCATGGAGACCATCGCGGTCCGCGACTCGAAGGTGCAGGACGGTCCGTCCTGCACCTTCGCGCCCGGCTCCTGGACCTCTTTCGTCACCGATGTGACCGAGGGCCGACTGGGTCGCCTCGCCTGAACATCGAGGCGAAGACCCCAGCCGGCAGACGCACGCACAGCGTCACGAGCAGCACCGCACCACCTGCACCACCAGCACCACCCGCATCACTGTCTGGAGCCCTCTCGACTGGCCCGCCGTCCTGGCCGAGGGGGCTCGGCCATGTCCGCACGCCTGGCGCCCCCACGGCGGCGGACCGCTACCGCAGTTGGTCCACGTACCGGTCCGTCCCCGGCACCGTGGGGATGAACGGCGCCACCAGCTCCACCCGCCCCAGCCCGGCCTCCGCGACCTCCGCGTCCAGCCCCCGGAACCGGTCCCAGCAGGTGCGCGGATCGGCCTCCAGGAACCACAGCAGGGTCAGCCGGGTGTCGACCCCCTCGACCTGCTTCACGTAGGTCATGCGGTCACCCGGCAGCGGTGTCGGCCGGAAGACCGTGACCATGGCGGCCGGGGAGCCGGCCAGCCGCTTCGGCAGGGCGCGCGAGCGCAGCCACTCCAGCAGCTCGGCCCGCTGCTCGGGCCCGTCCGCGTCGATGACCTGGACCACGAGCCCGCCGTAGGGGTGGTCGAGGGCGTGGAAGTCGCGGGGGCCGGCGGCTCCGTCGCGGTAGACGGTGGCCTCGTGGTCCTGGAACGCGGTGAAGACGTGGGTGCGGTCCTGGTAGACCCGGCCGTCGCGGTTGAGCCGCTTGTTGATGCCGACGGTCCACTTCATGTGCTCGTCGTAGCGGCCCTCGGTGACCCAGTACGTGGAGATGTAGCACCCGGCGGTGACGGGCTGGGCGACCGCCGACTTCTCCGGGTAGCGCAGCTCCTGGAGGTCGCGGGTGGCGACCCAGCGGCGGCCGGCGTACATCCAGGGCATGGCCATGGCGCCGGCGTAGTAGTGGTCGTCCTCGTACCAGCGGTTGTACGCGAACTCGTGCCCCGGGTGCGGTTCGACCATGGTGATCAGCGCATGGCCGGGGTGGACTCCGTAGGGGCCGACCGAGGCGAGCTCGGCGTAGTCGTCGGCCCGGGTGTTCCGCTCGTCTGCTGTCATGGGAAACGGTCTAGCTGATGCAGCATCAGATGGGGAGCCCCCGGACGGCGGTCGATCGGCGGTTCCATGTAAGGGAGTTCAGCATCCGATACATAGGTGCCGTCTACACATTTCCGGTACTACGATGCGCGCACCCGCCTCCCGAAGGAGCCCCCGTGCCCGTCTCCGCGCCCGTTTTCGCGCCCGCGCCCGCCCTCGCCCCGCCGCCCGCCCTCGCCGCCCGGGTCCGCACGACGGCCCCGTCCGCCATCCGCGAGATCCTGGCCGTCACCTCCCGGCCCGGCATGATCTCCTTCGCCGGCGGCCTGCCCGCGCCCGAGCTCTTCGACGCCGAGGGCCTGCGCGCCGCGTTCGACGCCGCCTTCGCGCACTCCTCCCGCCGCGCGCTCCAGTACTCCACCACCGAGGGCTCCCCCGAACTGCGCGCCACGGTGGCGGCCCGGCTCTCCCGGCGCGGGCTCGCCACCAGCGCCGACGAGCTCCTGATCACCACCGGCTCGCAGCAGGGGCTCGGCCTGATCACCACCGCACTGATCGAGCCGGGCGACACCGTGCTCGTCGAGAACCCCACCTACCTGGCCGCGCTCCAGGGGTTCACGCTCGCCGGCGCCCGGCTGGTCCCCGTCCCGTGCGACGACGAGGGCATCCTCCCGGACGCCCTGGAGGAGCTCGTCGCGCGCGAACGCCCCAAGCTGCTCTACACCGTTCCCACCTTCCAGAACCCGACCGGCCGCACCCTCCCCGCCGCCCGCCGCCAGGCGGTCGCGGAGACGGCCGCCCGGCTCGGACTGTGGCTGCTGGAGGACGACCCCTACGGGGACCTGCGCTACGAGGGCTCCGACATCCCCTGGCTCGCCGCCCACCCCGGAGCGGAGGACCGCACGGCCCTGCTCGGCAGCTTCTCCAAGGTCATGGCCCCCGGGCTGCGCCTCGGCTGGCTGCGCGCCCCGGCGGCCCTGCTGCGCGCGGCGGTGCTCGCGAAGCAGGCGGCGGACCTGCACACCTCGACGGTGGACCAGCTGGCGGCGGCGGAGTACTTGCGTACGGCGGACCTGGACACCCATGTTTCCCGGGTCCGGGACGCCTACCGGGTCCGCCGGGACGCGCTGCTGGCGGGCCTGCCCTCCGCCCTTCCGGCGGGCTCGACGTGGAACCGGCCGGAGGGCGGCATGTTCGTCTGGGCCCGGCTCCCCGAGGGCCACGACGCGACGGCCCTGCTCCGCGCGGCGACCGCCCGTGGCGTCGCCTTCGTCCCCGGGGCCCCCTTCTACGCCGGGGCCCCGGACCCCCGGACCCTGCGGCTGTCGTTCACGACGCACACGGCGGAGGAGATCGCGGAGGGCCTGCGCCGGCTGGCGGGAGCCTGACCCTGCGGCGCCGTCCCCGACCCACCCTTCCTCCGTTCCCCGGGCTCCGCCCGGACCCGCCCTGGGGCTCCGCCCCAGACCCCGCTCCTCAAACGCCGGGGGGGGCTGGATTCGGTCGGCGTCAACCAAAATCCAGCCCCGCCGGCGTTTGAGGCGCGGGGGCCCGGGGGCTGGCCCCCGGCAACGGCGCCGCGCCGGACCACGCACCCGGTCCCGCCCCTTCCCTCCCCGCGCCCCGCGCCGTAGCCTGACGCACCGTCAGATCCATCGGGTCGCCAGGAGGTCACACCATGCCGCCGCTGCTCCAAGGCAAGACCGTCATCGTCTCCGGCGTAGGCGCCGGGCTCGGCCACCAGGTGGCCGCCACCGTCGTCCGCGACGGCGGCAACGCCGTGCTCGGGGCGCGCACCGAGGCCAACCTCGCCAAGTCCGCCGCCGAGATCGACCCCGACGGCACGCACACCGCCTACCTGCCGACCGACATCTCCGACGAGCGCCAGTGCGAGGCCCTCGCCGCCCTCGCCCAGGAGCGCTTCGGCGGGGTCGACGCCGTGGTCCACGTCGCGGCCTGGGACTCGTACTTCGGCGGCCTCGAAGACGCCGACTTCGGCACCTGGCAGCAGATCCTCGACGTGAACCTGCTCGGCACCCTGCGCATGACCCGCGCCTGCCTGCCCGCCCTCAAGCGCACCGGCGGCTCCGTCGTCATCATCGGCACGCAGTCCGCCATCGCCTCGCCCAACGAGGTGCAGCAGGCCGCCTACGCCGCCTCCAAGGGCGCCCTGACCTCCGCGATGTACTCCATGGCCCGCGAACTCGGCCCGCACCGCATCCGCGTCAACACCGTGCTCCCCGGCTGGATGTGGGGTCCCCCGGTGCAGGCCTTCGTCACCTTCACCGCGCACACCGAGGGCGTCCCCGAGGCCGAGGTCCACGCGCGGCTCACGCAACGCATGGCGCTGCCGGACCTGGCCACCGACGGGGACGTCGCCGACGCCGCCGTCTTCCTCGCCTCCGACCGGGCGCGGGCGATAACCGGCCAGTCGCTGCTGGTCAACGCCGGTGAGCTGATGCGATGAGCCCCTCCGTGCCCGCGCGGGCGGATCGTATGCTCGGCCCATGACCACTCCGAGTGACGCTCCGACCGAGAACTCGATGCGCCGCGCGCTCCGCCGCGCCCGCGACGGCGTCGCGCTCGACGCGACCGAGGCGGCCGTACTCCTGCAGGCGCGCGGCGAGGACCTGAAGGACCTCGCCGCCTCCGCCGCCCGGGTACGGGACTCCGGACTCGAAGCCGCCGGCCGCCCCGGCGTCATCACGTACTCGCGCAAGGTGTTCATCCCCCTCACCCGGCTCTGCCGGGACAAGTGCCACTACTGCACCTTCGTCACCGTCCCGGGCAAGCTCCGCCGGGACGGCCACGGGATGTACCTCTCCCCCGACGAGGTCCTAGACATCGCCCGCAAGGGCGCGGCCATGGGCTGCAAGGAGGCCCTGTTCACGCTCGGGGACCGGCCCGAGGACCGCTGGCCCGAGGCCCGCGAGTGGCTCGACGCGCACGGCTACGACGACACCCTCGCCTACGTGCGCGCCATGGCCATCCGCGTCCTGGAGGAGACGGGCCTGCTCCCCCACCTCAACCCCGGCGTGCTGTCCTGGTCGGAGCTCCAGCGGCTCAAGCCCGTGGCCCCGTCGATGGGGATGATGCTGGAGACCACCGCCACCCGCCTGTGGTCCGAGCCCGGCGGCCCGCACCACGGCTCCCCCGACAAGGAGCCGGCGGTCCGGCTGCGCGTCCTGGAGGACGCCGGCCGCTCCAACGTCCCCTTCACCACCGGGGTGCTGATCGGCATCGGCGAGTCCTACGAGGAGCGCGCGGACGCCTTCTTCGAGCTGCGCCGGATCCAGCGCAGCTACCACGGCATCCAGGAAGTCATCGTCCAGAACTTCCGCGCCAAGCCGGACACGGCCATGCGCGCGATGCCCGACGCCGAGCTGGAGGAGCTGGCGGCGGCCATCGCGGTGGCCCGCCACATCCTCGGACCCTCCGCCCGCATCCAGGCTCCGCCGAACCTCGTGGACTCCGAGTACGCGCTGATCGTCGGCGCCGGCATCGACGACTGGGGCGGGGTCTCACCTCTCACCCCCGACCACGTGAACCCCGAGCGCCCCTGGCCGCACATCGAGGAACTGGCCGCGCGGACCGCCGCCGCCGGGTTCGAGCTGCGCGAACGCCTCACGATCTACCCGGAGTTCCTGCGCCGCGGCGAGCCCTGGCTGGACCCCCGGCTGCTGCCGCACGTACGCGCGCTGGCCGACCCGGAGACGGGCCTGGCGGACGAGTCCGCGACCGTCGAGGGCCGCCCCTGGCAGGAGCCCGACGAGGGCTTCACCGCGTACGGCCGCACCGACCTGCACACCACCATCGACACGCAGGGGCGTACCGGCGACCGCCGCGAGGACTTCGACGAGGTCTACGGCGACTGGGAGGCTCTGCGCGAGGCCGCTGCGCCCGGGATGGTGCCGCAGCGCATCGACACGGACGTACGGGAGGCCCTCTCCCAGGCCGCCGACGATCCGACGAAGCTCACCGACGACCAGGCGCTGGCCCTGCTGCACGCGGACGGCCCGGCGCTGGACGCGCTCTGCAAGATCGCAGACGACCTGCGGAAATCGGTGGTCGGCGAGGACGTCACCTACATCGTCACGCGGAACATCAACTTCACCAACGTCTGCTACACCGGCTGCCGTTTCTGCGCCTTCGCGCAGCGCCGCACCGACGCGGACGCGTACACCCTCTCGCTCGACCAGGTCGCCGACCGGGCCGCGCAGGCCTGGGACGTGGGCGCGGTGGAGGTGTGCATGCAGGGCGGCATCCACCCGGACCTGCCCGGGACGGCCTACTTCGACATCGCGCGGGCGGTCAAGGAACGGGTGCCCGGCATGCACGTGCACGCCTTCTCCCCCATGGAGGTGGTCAACGGCGCCACCCGCACCGGAATGTCGGTACGGGACTGGCTGACGGCGGCCAAGGAGGCCGGTCTGGACTCCATTCCGGGCACGGCGGCGGAGATCCTGGACGACGAGGTCCGCTGGGTGCTGACCAAGGGCAAGCTGCCGACGGCCGACTGGATCGACGTGGTCTCCACGGCGCACGAGCTGGGCATCCGTTCCTCCTCGACCATGATGTACGGGCACGTGGACCAGCCCCGGCACTGGCTGGGCCACTTCCGCACGCTGGCCCGCATGCAGCAGGCCGCGCGGGAGAAGGGCGTGGAGGGCTTCACGGAGTTCGTGACGCTGCCCTTCATCCACACCAACGCGCCGGTGTACCTGGCGGGCATCGCCCGCCCGGGCCCCACGGTGCGCGACAACCGGGCGGTGACGGCGATGGCGCGGATCCTGCTGCACCCGCACATCACCAACATCCAGACCAGCTGGGTGAAGCTGGGCTCGGAGGGCGCCGCCGAGATGCTGCGCTCCGGGGCCAACGACCTGGGCGGGACGCTGATGGAGGAGACCATCTCGCGGATGGCGGGCTCCAGTTACGGCTCGTACAAGTCGGTGCAGGACCTGATCGCCGTCGCCGAGGCGGCCGGCCGGCCCGCGAAGGCCCGTACGACGCTGTACGGGGAGGTGCCGCAGGAGCGCCAGGACGCGGCGCGCGCCTCGGACGGACACCTGCCCGAACTGCTGCCGCTGGCCGAGTAGTTCCGGGGGCCGGTGCGGGGCCGGCCCGGGGTCCTGCACGGACCCCGGACCGGCCGCGGGCCGTTTCAGGTTTCCGGCGGCTTACGGCTCGGCGACGGTCGCGTACCAGCGGGTACGGGTGCGGTGAACAGGCGGGAAAATCAAGAGAGTTGGCGTTGACGGGCGCCGCTCTACGCGCGTCATCATGGGCCGCATGAGGATTCCCCCACGCATCGCAGCCTTCGGTGGCGCCGTAGCCGTCGCCGCCACCCTCCTCGCGGGACCGGCCGCCCACGCCGTCTCCGCTCCCGCCTCCGCCGCCTCCGTGACCGCGGTCGGCAGCATCTGCTACTCCGCGCTGCCCTCGCAGGCGCACGACACCCTGGACCTCATCGACCAGGGCGGCCCGTTCCCGTACTCCCAGGACGGGGTCGTCTTCCAGAACCGGGAGGGGCTCCTGCCGAGCCACAGCACCGGCTACTACCACGAGTACACGGTCATCACCCCGGGCTCGCCGACGCGCGGGGCGCGCCGCATCATCACGGGGCAGCGGGTGGACGAGGACTACTACACCGCCGACCACTACGCCTCGTTCCGCCTGGTGAACTTCGGCTGCTGATCCTCGGCCGCTGAACCGCTGAACGCGCGTGAGCCCGGCCGGGGAACTCCCCGGCCGGGCTCACGCGTTCACGGATCGGGATCAGCCGACCAGCAGGTCCTTCTTCAGCTGCTTGAGCTCGCGGGCGTCGACGCCCAGGCCGCTCTTGAGGTAGTTGTCGAAGGTGCCGTACTTGGCCTTGACCTCGTCGTACCCGGCGTTGAGGTACTCCGGGCGGACGTCGAGCATCGGCTTGTAGACGGCTGCCTGGGCGGCCGGCAGGTGCGAGAGGATCGCGTCGTTGGCGGCCTTGCGG
This sequence comes from Streptomyces sp. NBC_00454, assembly GCF_041434015.1. Lineage (GTDB taxonomy): Bacteria > Actinomycetota > Actinomycetes > Streptomycetales > Streptomycetaceae > Streptomyces. The sequence continues at coordinate 3,279,644 of NZ_CP107907.1, forward strand.
TAGTCGTTGCTGGCCAGGTAGTCGGCCATCACGGTCTCGCTCGGCACGCCGAGGGCGGTCAGCAGGGAGGCGTTGGCCCAGCCCGTGCGGTCCTTGCCCGCGGTGCAGTGGAAGAGGACGGCGCGGTCGCGGTCGCGCTCGATGCCCTCGAAGACCTGGGTGTAGGCCTTCTTGCCGCCCTCGCCGGAGACCATGACCTTTTCCGCGTCGACCATGGACTTGACGGCCTCGTCGGGGGACTTCGGCATGACCTGGAAGGACCCGGAGCCCGCGAAGACGTCGGCGACGACGTACTTGGCGCCGGCCGGGACCTTGTCGGCGTCCTTGGTGCGCTCGCTCTCCATGCGGAGGTCGAAGACCGTCTTGACCCGCAGGCGCTGGAGCTTGGCGAGGTCGTTGCCGGTCAGTTTGTTGAGGGCGTCGGAGCGGTAGATCTCGCCCATCTTGACCCACTGGCCGTTGGTGGTGCGGTAGCCGCCCGCGTCACGGAAGTTGGCGGTGCCCTCCAGCTTGATCAGCCGGTCGGCCAGGCGCAGGCCCTCGCCGCGCTGGGGCTTGAAGTCGAACCACTGGCGGTCGGCGGCGGGCAGCCCCGTGACCACGGCCTGGCCCTGGGCGCCGCCCTTGGCGACGACCTTGCCGTTCGCCTTGATCTCGACGCGCTTGGTGCCCTTGGCGCTCCACTTCAGCGCGTACGAGCCGTCGGCGCCGGCGGTGACGGTGGCCTCGGTGAAGGGGATGGCGGAGTGGCCGTGGTTCTGGCCGGCCCAGGGGAGGTCCCACCCGGAGGCGGCGTTGGCGGCGGGTGCCGCGACCAGGGCGACGGTGAGCGTGGAGGCGACGGCGGTCGCGGCGAGGAGTGCCTTCTTCATGTCCATGAGGCTGTTGGCCCCGCAATAACGCAACGTGAACACGGCATGGCCTGAACCGGCCGGCCGCAAGGCGAGTGGCAAAACGTGCCATCAGACGGGCTTCGATCGATTCAAGCCAAGCGGGGAAAAGGTGGGCGGGGCACCGGCCGGGCCGCGGCCCGGTTCCGCCGTCGAATTCAGGCCGTTGTCCACTTACATACGGGCCGCGTGACCGACTGCTTCCGGGTCCGACCGACCCTGTCCACTACAGTGCGCGCCAGAGCATGCGCGGGCAGGCCAGGGGGATCAATGGACACGGCGACGGACACGGCGACGGCCACGGCCACGGACACGTCCGGGGAGCAGACGGCCGCGAGGCAGCAGGGCCCGGCCGACAGGGCCGAGCCCCTGGTCGCGACGCCGGGCCCCGCCGCCACCGCCGCCCTGTGGGGCCGCGCCGAGCAGCAGGACTTCCGCAGCCGCGTCCGGGGCGCCCTCCTCGGATCCGCCCTGGGCGACGCCCTCGGCGCCCCCGCGGCCGGCCTCTCCCTCGACGGGATCCTCGAGGCGTACGGCCCGGCCGGCCTGACCGAGCCCGCCCCGGCCCCCGGCCAAGGCCAAGGCCCAGGCGTCCCCGGCCACGCCCCCGGCGCCCCCGGTCACACCCCCGGCCGCCGCGGGAGGGTCACGGCCGCCACCCAGCTCGCCCTGTTCACCGTGGACGGGCTGATACGGGCCCACGTGCGCCGGGACACCGGCGCCTGGCACCCGCCGACCGACGTGCACCGCGCGTACCTGCGCTGGGCGGCCACCCAGCACGACTGGGGCCCCGACGAGCGCCGCGCGGACAACGGCTGGCTCGCGCAGGAGGAATGGCTCTACGCCCGCCGCGCCCCCGACCGCTCCTGCCTCACCGGATTCGCCGACGGGGTCCTCGGAACCCTGGAACAGCCCAAGAACCCCACCGCCCGGGACGCCGCCGCCGCGGCCCGCTCCGCGCCCTTCGGGCTGCTGGTCGGCTGGGAACCGGCCCTCGTCCTCCAACTCTCCGTCGAATGCGCCGCGCAGAGCCACGGCCACCCCACCGCGTACCTCTCGGCCGGGGCCCTCGCCGTCATCGTCCACGGCCTGACCCGCGGCGAATCCCTCGACACCGCCGTCCAGCGCGCCCTCGGCCTGCTCGGCACCCGCCCCGGCCACCAGGCCGTGACGGACGCCCTGCAGCGGGCGGTGGGGGCCGTCACCCTCGGAGCCCCGTCGCCGAGGACCGTCGAAGCCCTGTCCACCGGCGAAGCCCTGTCCGCTGGCAAAGGACAGGGCGCCGAGGACGCCCTCGCCGTCGCCGTGTACTGCGCCCTCGTCGCCGAGAACCTGGCACACGGCCTGCGGCTCGCCGTGAACCACAGCGGGGACTCCACCGCCACCGGCACCCTGTGCGGGGCCCTGCTCGGCGCCCAGCACGGCGAGACCGCCCTCCCGGCGGCCTGGCTCGCGGAACTCGAAGGCCGCGCCACGATCCTGGAACTCGCCGACGACTTCGCCCTGGAGATGACCCAGGGCCCCGCCCTGCACGGCCCGACGCTCTCCTCCCCGGGCTGGCTGGCGCGCTACCCGCGGGGGTAGCGGGGGCGGCGGGGGACGCGGGCACCCGGCCCCGCGCCCGGCCCCGCCGTGGCCGACGCGCGCCCCTGCCGTCCGCGCGCGCGAAGCCGTACCTTGGCCGTCCCACGTCTCGGAGGTGTCAGCACATGCGGATCGCCACGACCGTCTTCCTCACCGATCGCACCATCTCTCCCGTACGCCTCGCCCGCGCCCTCGAAGAGCGCGGCTTCTCCGGCCTCTACCTCCCGGAGCACACCCACATCCCGGTCAGCCGCGTCACCTCCGCGCCCATGGGCGGCGAGCTCCCCGAGATGTACGGGCGCACGCTGGACCCCTTCGTGGCCCTGGGCCAGGCCTCCGCCGTGACCGAGCGGCTCCACCTCGGCACCGGCATCACCCTCGTCGCCCAGCACGACCCCATCGACCTCGCGAAGCAGATCGCGACCCTCGACCACCTGTCCGGCGGCCGCTTCACCCTCGGGATCGGCTACGGGTGGAACGTCGAAGAGGCCGCCGACCACGGGGTCGAGTGGCGCACCCGCCGCGAACTGGTCCGCGACCGCATGGCGTTGATGCGGGCCCTGTGGTCCCCGGAACCCACGGCGTACGTGGGCCAGTTCTCCTCCGTCCAGGCCAGCTCCGCGTACCCCAAGCCGGTCCAGTCCCCGCGCGAACTCGCCCCGGGCGCACCCCTGCACGGCCCCCGCACCCTGATCGGCGGCCAGGCCGGCCCGAAGCTCTTCGCCGCGATCGCCGACCACACCGACGGCTGGCTCCCGATCGGCGGCGGCGGCCTGACGGAATCCCTCCCCGTCCTGCGCCAGGTCTGGGAGGCCGCGGGCCGCGACCCCAAGTCCCTCCAGGTGGTCCCGTACGCCGTCCTGCCCACCCCGGGCAAGATGACCCACTACGCGGACCTGGGCATCGAGGAGGTCGTCCTCCAACTCCCCTCGGAGACCGAACCGGAGATCCTCCGCGTCCTGGACGACTTCGCGCAGTACCTGTAGGCCGTCTAGGCCGTCTAGGACCTCTAGGCCGGCGGGACGAGGGTCCCGATCCCCGCACACAGCAGCCGCACGCTGCGCACGAACTTCTCGTCCTCGTCGAAGGCGGCCGCCGCGGCCACGGTCAGCGGGAACCTCTCCCGCAGACCGGCGGCTTCCTCGGCGTCGATGGCGACGGCGGGCGATTGGCTCTGCTCCTGGAGGACGAACCCCGTGACGTGGCTGAGCAGCGCGTCGGCGGCGATCCCGCAGTGCTCCTCGGGCACCCCGGCCGCCCGCAGGGTCTCCAGCAGCCGCTCCATCAGGGACAGCGCCCCGGCGCTGAGCACCTTGGGACTGTCGGCGAACATCACCGCCCCGCCCGGATGGAGCCGAATGCTCCGGCGCAAGGTGACGACCTGGGCCTCGACCCGCTCCCGCCACCCCGCCCGCGCGTCCAGGTCCGCCAGGTCCTGCAGGTCCTGCAGTTCCTCCAGCTCCTCCAGGGCCCGGGTGCCCGCCTCGTAGGCCTGCCGGGCGACCCGGTCCGCCATCAGCTGGACCAGGGCGCTCTTGCTGGGCACGTGGTAGTAGAGGCTCCCCGCCTGCGCGTCGAGCCGCTGTGCCACCCGCCGCATGGACAGGCCGTGGTACCCGGACTCGGCGAAGACCGCCATGCCCGCCTCGACGATCCGCTCCTCCGTCAGCTTCATGGGAGCCATCCTACGCCAGCTTTCTAACACTGTTTGAATTTGCCGGTTCCCGGGCTACGCTCAGCCCCGCAAGCAACCGGACAGGGGTCGAAGGGGGGTGGTGGCGATGGAGACGCTGATCTTCAACGCGACCACGGCGGGACTGATGGTGCTGATGTTCAAGGGCGGCCTGGCCCTGCTCGGCGAGGACACGCTGCGCCAACGCCGCATCCCCTGGGCGGCGGTGGGCCTGACCGCGCTCGCCCTCGCCGCGGTGGCGGTGCAGTTCCTCTGGTCCGGCGCGATGGACGCCTTCGACAGCGACCCCGCCAAGTCGGGCTGGTGGCGGGTCCTCACCTCGGTCTTCATGCAGAACGGCGGCCTCCTCGGGGGCGCGTGGAACATCGCCACCCTGGCCGTCATCGCCGCCCTGGCGGAATGGCTCTGGGGCGGCCCCCTCATGCTCGGCCTGTTCCTGGCGGGCATCCTCCTCCCGGAGCACTTGGACGCCCTGTTCGGCCTGGGCGGCCACCACAGCACCGACCCCCGCAACTTCGCGGGCAGCTCCGGAGCCACCTACTTCCTCGGAGCCACCCTCGCCGCAGCCCTGCTGCTGCACGTCCTGCGGTCCGGCGGCGCCGACCGCACCGGCGCGCACACCAAGGACGCACTGCTCGCGCTCGCAGTACCCGTACTCGGCCTGACCCTCTGGTTCGCCCAGTCCAACGGCCACGGCCTGGTCTCCACCTACGGATTCACCCTCGGCGCCGCCTGCGCCGCTGCCGGCCTCCCGGGGCGGGTGGGCCGGCTGGCGCGAGGCCGGGCGACGGCCTGAAGATGGAGTAAATCCGCTGGCTACGGAGCTGCGCGCGCCCCGAGAATGCCCCCATGCCGGGACAGCGCAAGCGCAAACGCAGCAGGGAGCGGGCCCATCGGCGGCTGGCGGAAACGCCGGGGCGCTGGGAACCGCTGTTCTCGACGGGTGACCACGCGGAGCTGAAGGCGCACGTCCGCCGCCTGCACGCCGAGGGCGTCGTCGCCGACCTGAACCTGCTGCGGATAGACATGGCCTGCGGCCGCCTGGTCGCCCCGACGGCGTACCAGGTCAGCCTCTTCGTCCCGGATGCATCGGAGCCCTCGGCATGACCAACACGATCGACTGGACCGGCTGGTGGGAGAGCCTCCCGGAGGGCATCCGCCGCCAGGTCGACGGGTACGTCCTCCAGGACCGCCGGATGTACGCGGTCCGCACGGTCTGGCAGGCGGGCCGCGCCCACGGCCTCGGCCTGAACCCGGCCCAGGAACTCGTCCAATCCCGCTACGAGGCCTTCGGCGACCGCGTGGCCTTCACCCCCGACTCCCCCCTCGACCTGGGGTCCCTGGCCGCCCGCGCCTCCGGCGCCCCCGGCCGGGTGGCCGCCATCGAGGCCGTCTGGGACGGGGACACCGTGCACGACTGGTTCGTGCTGCTGCTGGCCGTCACCGAGGATCCGCCCGCCGACTACGAACTGGCCACGGTCTACTGGCGTACGGGGCTGCGCGCCCTCGAAGCCGAGGGCGCCGACCCCGGCCCACTGAACCCGCACGCGGCGGCAGCGACCCGCGCGGGCACGGCCCTGGCGGAGCGCCTGGGCGTCCCCTTCCACTTCGCGAGCCCCGGCACCCCGGACGACCGGGTGTCGCGCTGGCGCGACGGGCCCTAAGGGCCGGAGCGGCCGGGGCGGCCCGAGCGGCCCGCTACGCCTTGAGTTCCGCCCAGACCGTCTTCCCGATCACCCGGTCCCGGACCCCCCAGTCGGCGGCGACGGCCTCCACGATCCGCATCCCGTAGCCCCCTTCGGCCCCGTACTCGGCCGGCCGCACGGTGGGGCGCCGGTCCCGGCGGGCGTCGGAGACCTCGACGCGGAGCGCGCCGGGGAGCAGCGCGATCCGCAGCTCGAAGTCCCGACCGGGGACCCGCCCGTGGGTGACGGCATTGGCCGCCAGCTCGGCGACGAGCAGCCCGGCGTCCTCGGAGAGGCTGGTGCGGTCGGGGATCCCCCAGCCGTGCAGCTCTACGAGGGTCAACTGGCGGGCCAGGCGGGCGCCGCGGCGGGTGGAGGTGAAACGCTGCGTGAACGTGCGTGCGAGAGATTGGGGGGACGGGGCGGGGGCTGAGGGAGTGGTCATGGGATCAACGTCGCGGGTGGGGAGGGGCGTTCCCCAGCAAGGCGACCGCTACTTTTCAACTGTACGAGTTCGCGCTCTGGACAGCATTGGTCACCGACAGTGAACATGTTGCCGGGGAGGTGACCTCCATGGCGAGTGTCGATGACAGCGGTGACAAAGAGGTCGAGCCCGACGCCGACCTCCGTAACTTCGGCGAGACCGTCAAAGCCTTCAGGAAACGAGCCGGACTGACACAAGAACAGCTTCACCCGCTGATCCGCTACTCCGTCCAGTACATCGGCTCGGTGGAACAGGGCCGCCGCCATCCGTCCACGCGGTTCGTGGACCGGGTGGAGGAGGTACTGGATGCCTTCGGAGTCATCCGCATCGCTGCGAGGCAGCTGACGCGGAGGCGGGGGCTGGCTAAGTGGTTCCGGCGGTGGGCGGAGTTGGAGGAGGACGCGGTCGCGTTGAACACGTACGAGTCCCGTTCCATCCCCGGCCTCTTACAGCCGGAGTCCTACGCCCGTGCGCTGATCGCAGCAGTCCTGCCGCTACCTACGGTGGAGGAGACAGAGGCCCGCATCACGGCGCGGCTGGGACGACAGAAGGTCCTGCACCGCACGCCGTACACGATCTTCAGCTTCATCCTCGACGAGGCGGTGATCGACCGACAGACGGGCGGCCCGGAAGTGACCATCGAGCTGATCGACCACCTCCTCGCGTGCGCACGGCTGCCCAATGTCGATCTGCAGATCATGCCGAGGGTCAGTCCCGAACATGCGGGACTGGGCGGGGCTTTCCAACTCCTTGAGACAGAAGAAAACGAATGGCTGGGCTACAGCGAGGGCCAGCAGACGGGCCAGGTGATCTCGACCCCGAAAGACGTCAGCCTCCTCCACCAGCGGTATGCCAAACTTCGCATCCAGGCCCTCAATCCCGCGGACAGTGCGGGCCTGTTGATGCGAATGCGAGGAACTCTGTGAACAGCTCCCGGTTGCGGTGGTTCAAGAGCAGTTACAGCAGCGGCGACGGCGACAGCTGCGTCGAGGTGGCCCTGTCCTGGCACAAGTCCACGTACAGCGGCAGCGAGGGCGACGACTGCGTCGAGGTGGCCGGCTGCTCCGACTTCGTCCACATCCGGGATTCGAAGGTGACGGCGGGGCCGGAACTGTCGGTGGCGCCCGAATCCTGGGCTGCGTTCGTGGGCGGGGTCACGGGAGCGGCCTGAGCTGCGGGCTGCTCGGTGGCTTTGACGGTCCCTGGGGGCGTCCCTCCAGTCCAGTGTCCTTCCGGGCCGGGCCGGTCCGTCAAGGGCGCTCCCTTCGGTCGCGTCGCTACGCGATGGCCTGCGGCCACCCTTGACCGACCGACCCGTCCCGGAATGCCACAAGACTTCCGGGATCCCCCCGGGGGATGGCCGGGGGGTGAGAAGGGGAGGGACGGCCGGATCGCAGCCCCCGGGGCGGGTCCCGCCGGTCAGCCGACGCCCGGACGGTCAGGAGAGGCCGCCTGGGCAGGGTTGAGGGCGCGGGAAGTTCAGGAGACCCACCCGACACCGATCGAGGACCCTTCCCGAGCCCGTCGCCCGCCAACCCGCACCAAAGGACGAACACCAGCCCCGCAGGGTCGGGGGGCGCGTCAGATCGCTACACAGTCGCGCTCGGCTTAGCGACTGACGACCGTCTGGGGCTGGGGGGCGGCCGCACGCGCTTTGGGGGCGGCTGACGTCGCCTAGCGACGATCAGACTGTCCGTGGGGACGATGAGACCATCTGCCGGGGCGGGTAGCCTTCCGCGCCGAGGGGTGCGACGGATGGGGGGGGCTCGTGGAGAGCGATCACGTGGGTGTGGCGAGCGGCGATGGGCTGGTGGTGTGTCCTGGCTGCCGGACGGCGGACAGCGTGGCGGCCGGTGGGGTGCACAAGGGGCGGCTGGCGATCAGGCTCGCGTCCGGGCCGAACCACACCGGTGACGGCTGCATGCACTTCATCGAGGGCATCATCATCGCCGGAATGGCCGCCGGGGCCGGCAAGTACTACGCCGACGACCGGGGCTGGCCGTGGTTGATTCCGGTGGGTCTGGTCGTTGCGGTGCTCATCGTCGTGGGGACGATCGCCCTCGTCCGCAGTGAGGGCAAGGACAAACGGCGTGCGCAGGCCGGCCGGCCCCGGGCGGCGGAGATCATCGCCACTGCCCGCTACTGCTCGACGTGCGAAGGCGTCTTCTTCCCCCGTGGCGTCCCCTTTGCGGGCGTGCTGGCCCCGGAACAGTTCCGCCACTACGTCTGGACCGAGGCCGGTTACGGCGACCAGCTCGACCCCGAGGCCAAGGCGGCCGAGCTGCCCCTCAAGGTCGTCCCGTAACGGGTTGGTGTGCGAGTCCGACGGGAACGGGTAACGTCTTTGTCATGTTCTTCCAGACGCCGGTTTACGAGTGAGCGCGTGATGGGCCCCCACTGACGCCCGTCCCCCACCGATGAATCCGTAGATCACTTCACATCATTACCGGGAGAACCCGTGACCGACAGCAAGAACATCAACAACCCCGTGGGCCAGGGCGGCGGCACCCGCAAGAGGCAGTCCCGCGCCGAACGCCAGAACAACGGCCCGCACCGCAACCTCGACCGCCAGGGCGCAGCCGACCAGAAGGCCGAGCTGGTGCGCAAGATGCGCGAGAAGGCAGCCGCAGCGAAGGCCGCCGAGGCGAGCGACGACACCCCGCAGAGCTGACGCGCGCGACACCGCACGCGACAGGGCCCCTACCACCGCACGTCGCGGTGGTACGGGCCCTGTCGCCGTACCGGGGCCCCGCAGCCTCCCCCAAAGCGTCGTGCGGCCCATCTCAGCCCCAGACGGTGGTCAGCCGCTAAGCCGAGCGGCAGTGCGTAGCGATCTGACGCGCCCCCCGACCCTGCGGGGCTGGTGATCGTCCTTGGGTGCGGGTTGGCGTGCGACGGGCTCGGGAAGGGTCCTCGATCGGTGTCGGGTGGGGCTCCCGAACTCCCCGCGCCCCCAACCCTGCCCAGGCGGCCTCTCCCGACCGTCCGGGCGTCGGCTGACCGGCGGGACCGCCCCCGCACATCCCTGGCCACGGCCGTCCCTCCCCCTCTCACCCCCAGGCCATCCCCCGGGGGGATCCCGGAAGTCTTGTGGCATTCCGGGACGGGTCGGTCGGTCAAGGGTGGCCGCAGGCCATCGCGTAGCGACGCGACCGAAGGGAGCGCCCTTGACGGACCGGCCCGGCCCGGAAGGACACTGGACTGGAGGGACGCCCCCAGGGACCGTCAAAGCCACCGAGCAGCCCGCAGCCCAGGTCAGCCCCCCACCACCCCCGACACGTCGTACCCCACCAGCCGATCCGGATCGGTGATGACGTCGATGGCCACCACGAGCCCACCCACAACCGTGAATGCCATGACCGACATCAGCTTGCCCTTGGCGACCACCACCACACCCGCCGCGCCGTTGATGAGCGCGGGGACCACGAACGGGGCCAGGCTGCGGTAGCCGGCGGCCTGGGAGGCCACGGATTCGGCGCCGTTGAGGACGACCGTCTGGCGGGTTCGGCCGAGGCGGCCGTCGGCGCGCAGGACGACGTCCGGGTGGAGGATGGCGACCAGGGCGCCGAAGTCGCCCTCGCGCGTGGCCGCGAAGAAGGCGTTGACGGCCTCCCGCTGGCGGCCGAGGTCGGGGTCCGGGGCCGGGGCCTGGCCCTGGACCCTGCGGCGGGCCCGGCTGGCGAGCTGGCGGGTCGCCACGGGGGTCTTGTCGATCATCGGAGCGATCTCGTCGAAGGGCACGGCGAACATGTCGTGCAGGACGAACGCGAGGCGTTCCGCCGGTGCCAGGGATTCGAGTACGACGAGGAGCGCCAGGCCGACGGAGTCGGCCAGCAGGACCTCCTGCTCGGGGTCGATCGCGTCCTCGCGCCCGATGACCGGGTCGGGCATCCGGATGTCGAGGGGGTCCTCGCGCCGCGTCTCGCGCGAGCGCAGCCCGTTCAGGCACACCCGGGCCACGACGGTCGTCAGCCAGCCGCCGAGGTTCTCCACGTCACTGACGTCGGTACGGCTCAGGCGCAGCCAGCCCTCCTGGACCGCGTCCTCGGCCTCGCCGAGCGAGCCGAGCATCCGGTAGGCGACTGCCCGCAGGTGTGACCGGTGCTCCTCGAACCGGGCAGCCAGAAGATCTTGGTCGTCCACTGTCACGTTCCTTCCTCCCCAGGGGTCAAGGCAGTAGATCACCGAACAAACACACGCGAGCAAACAAATCCGAACCAACGAAAATCCGAACGGATGAAGGAGCAGTCATGACCGCACCGATCCTCGTCACCGGCGGCACCGGCACCCTCGGCAGCCAGGTCGTCCCCCTCCTGCGCCGGGCCGGCCAGCAGGTGCGGGTGCTCACCCGCCACGCCCGTGAGCCCGAGCCGGGCATCGAGTACGTGGCGTGCGACCTGCGCGAAGAGGCCGGGATCGGCTCCGCCCTGGAGGGGGTGGAGGTGGTGCTTCACCTCGCGGGCGGGGCGAAGGGGGACGATGTCGCCACCCGGAACCTGGCGCGGGCCGCCGCGCGGGCGGGTGTGCGCCACCTCGTGTACATCTCGGTCGTCGCGGCGGACAGGCTGCCCATCGGCTACTTCAGGGCCAAGTACGGCGCCGAGCTGGCGGTGGCCGAGTCGGGGGTGCCGTGGACGACGCTGCGCGCCGCCCAGTTCCACGAGTTCGTCCTGACCGCCGTGTCGACGATGGCGAAGCTGCCCGTCGTGCCCGTGCCGGGCGGTCTGCGGTTCCAGCCCGTCGACTCCCGTGAGGTGGCGGCGCGCCTCGTCGAGCTGGCCCTCGGCGCGCCGCAGGGCCGCGTACCCGACCTCGTCGGCCCCAAGGTCTACGCGCTGGGCGACCTGAGCCGCGAACACCTCAGGGCCGCAGGCAAGCGCCGCCCCAGGCTCCCCGTGCGCATCCCGGGCAAGGCCGGCCGCGCCTACCGTGCCGCCGACAACCTCACCCTCGAGGGGGCCCTGGTCGGCGAGCGGACCTGGGAGGGGTTCCTCGCGGAGCGGGCCACCGGATCCTGAGGCCTGCCCGGGACGACACACCTGCCCTCGCCCTGCCCCCGCCCTACCCCCAGGGCTTTCCCTTGGGGAGGCAGCCCAGGTCGTGCAGGCGGGTCTCGGTGTCCTTGAGGTCCTTGAGGGCCAGGCCGATGCCCTCCCAGGCCTCGGCCTCCGACTGGACCTTCGTGCCCACGGGGACGTTCTGGAGGGACAGCCCCGACTCCAGCAGGATGGAGGTCGTGGCCACGTCGATCCGGTCGAGCGCGCTCCACCAGGCCTTCTGCGCCTCCGCGTCCGGGATGGAGCCGCCCGCGCGGGCGGCCTTGAGGTCCGTGGAGACGTGAGCGAAGTCGATGAACACGGCGTGCTCCTCGTGCTGGCCCCGGACCGACCTCGTCGAGGCGATCAGGTTGTTGAGCAGGTCGACGCCCCCGGTCCCGTACCACTGGATGACGGCGCTGCCGGTGCGCGTGGGTTCCGGTGTCGTGGGGGTGCTCGGTTGGGGCTTGAAGCTCACGTGCGTGTTCGGCGCGGAGGATTCGGGCTCGGCGGAACAGCCGGCGAGGACGGTGGTGGCAGCGGTGACGGCGGTGACGGCCGCCACCGCCGCGAGTAAGCGACGTACGTGGGCACGGGCGCGCATGAATCCCCCTGATCGGACCGGCAGTTCGGGCCCTCAGGACATCGGGCCCGCACGCCCCCAGTCTCAGTCCTTGCGCCCCGTCGCCGCCACCGTGACGCCGAGGCCGATCATCGCGAGTCCGCCGGCTCCGCCGACCATGGCCAGTCTTCGGGGCGAGCGCGCGAACCAGCCGCGGGCGGTCGCGGCGACCAGGCCCCAGGTGCTGTCGCAGACCACGGCGATGGCGTTGAAGACCAGTCCCAGGAGGAGCATCTGCGCCGTCACGTGCCCCCGGTCGCGCTCGACGAACTGCGGGAGGACCGCGGCGAAGAACACGATGGTCTTGGGGTTGGCCACCCCGACGGCGAATCCCTCCCACAGGGAGCGCAGGGTCCCGTACGAGGCCCCCTCGCCGCCGAACTCGGCCCGTAGGGAGTGGCGGGCCCGGAACGCCTTGAAGCCCAGGTAGACCAGGTAGGCGGCGCCCGCGAGCTTCAGCGCGGTGAAGACGAGGACCGAGCGTTCCACCACCGCGCCCACCCCGAAGGCCACGGCGACGACGAGCACGTACGCCCCGGCGGTGTTCCCCGCCACCGTGGTCAGGACGGCCCGCCGCCCCTGGGACAGCGCCCGTCCGATGACGAAGAGCACGCTGGGCCCGGGGATCACGATGAGCAGCAGCGACATGGCGGCGAAGGCGAGCAACCGGTCTGTGGACACCATCCCCCCATGGTTCCCGGGTGCCGCCGGGAGGGGAACCCATTTTCGGCCCGGGGCCGCCGCGGCCCCCCGCCCCGGCGAAGGACCGCGACGGAGGACCACGGCGAGGGACCGCGCAGGCGGTGGATCAGTTCTGGCTGTGGAAGTGCACCGAGCGGACCTTGAGCTGGTCCGTGGCCTGCTTGCCGTGGGGGCGCAGCCGCCAGTCGGGGCCCTGGCAGTCGGCGCCCTCGTAGACGGTCACCCACTCGTCGGTCTCGTTGTGGGGCGAGTGCCCGGCCGTGACCCACTCGCTGCCGACGTAGGGCAGGTTGATGCACTCGTCGCTGCCCGGGTGGTGCAGGGTGACCGTCAGCGATGCGCCCTTGTCGTCGGTGAAGGCGTAGCTGAAATCGCCGGTCGCGGCGAAGGCGGAGCCGGGGACGGCCAGGGCGAGGACCAGTCCGGCCAGGCCCGCGGTGACGGCACTGCGAAGCTTCATGAAGGGTCTCCTCAAGATCGACGAGGGGGTCATGGCGGACCGTATGCCGACCGGGGCGCAGCGAATCGGTTCTCCCCGCGGCGACGTGCCCGGGGTTCCACCGGGACGGGTGAAACCGGCCGGGCGGGGCCGGGCGGGCAAGCGCGCCGCGCGCTCCGTACGATCCCTCCATGATCGACTCACAGGCGCACATCCGGATCGCCCGTCCCTCCCTCGACCTCGCCGCCGCCGAGCGGTTCTACGTCGACGGGCTCGGCCTCGACGTGCAGTGGCGCACCACCGAGCGCGTGTCGGGCGAGCACGACCTCCTGATGGTCGGGCCCCGCGGGGGCGGGTGGCACTTCGAGCTCACCCGGGACCCCGAGAACCCCGTGGCACCCACCCCCACCGCCGAGGACCTCTTCGTCGTCTACCTCGGCCAGGCCCCCGACGAGGCCCTGGTGGCCCGGCTCGTGGAGCACGGCGGAACCCGTACGCCCGCGCACAACCCGTACTGGGACCAGTACGGGGTCACCGTCACGGACCCCGACGGCTACCAGCTCGTCCTCTGCTCGCGCACCTGGGGCTGAGAGCCCGCGGCGCTCAGCGGTCAGGCCGGCAGCGGCGTACGTAGTAGGCGTAGGTCAGCGCCAGCACCATGGGGCCCCACAGCGCCCCCACGCCGATGCAGGCCTTCGCCAGCAGCTCCCACCGGCCGTCGGAGTACCCGAGGGCGTGGAACCCGGGTACGTGGAGCCAGGCGAGCAGGAAGCTTCCCGACACGGCGGTCACGATCAGTCCGCCGATGGTGGCGGGGACGATCGCCGCGAGGGGCGGCACGCGTTTGCCGCCGATGACCGGGAGCCATCCGGGCGCGACCTCGCCCCACCGCCTCACGAGGCCGAGGGAGAGCAGCGCCAATGCCTCGGACAGGATGCTGAGGCCGAAGACATAGGGGACGGCCCAGTACCAGGGCGGCATCGCCGGGGCGTTCGGGTCGATCATCCCCATGTCGAAGTCGAAGGCGAAGGGCAGCCGCCACAGGCACTGGGGCAGCAGAACGAGCGGGACCGCGTGGGCGGTGACGACTGCCCATCTCGGGGCAGGTCGCTCGGTGTCGTACGAAGTCGCGCTCCGGGGAGGACTGTTGATTGCGGTCACGCACCCCAGCCTCTTCGAGCCGCACGGGCATGCCATCAGCCCACGAGAGGATCCGCCTCCCCCTGGCGGGTGAGCTCCCGCCACCGGACGACGGCACGGGCTCGCCCACCCGCCCGAGGCGCTAGCCCCAGAACTGCGCCAGGGCCGCCTCCTTGTACGGGGCCGGACTCACGGCCAGGTCCCCCGCGAAGGGGCGGTCCATCGCCATCACCAGCAGCAGGCTGAAGCCGATCAGTCCGGCCACCGCCGAGACGAACAGCAGTTGCATCTTCAGGCTCCGCAGGCCGAAGAGGAAGGTGAGCGGGAGGATCACCAACGCGCCGCCGTAGACGAGCACTTGGAGCAGCATCGGCAGCGAGGACTCCGCCATCGTCACCCGTGCCCGGCGCTGCGCCGCGACGTCGTTGAGCCGGCCGGCGGCCTCCCCGTAGAAGGTCTCGCTGCGGGGGCCGGCGGGCTCGAAGGACTGGAGGGCCGTGTACAGGGCGCGCGTCTGCTCGGCGGTGGCCTCGTAGCTGGGCCGGCCCTCGCGCATGAGGGGCCACTGGATGTCGACGACGGCGTGGACGTAGTCGCCCACCGCACGGTCCAGGCGGGCGCGGTCGGCCGGCGGGAAGGCGTCGGCGCTGCGGACGACCAGGGCCAGGTCGGTGGCCTCGGTGGCGACGATGGTCTGGGTGTTCTCCAGTTGGGTCCACAGGGTGACGACGACGAAGGCCAGGATGATGCCGTAGATCGCGCCGAACATGCCGAGGGCGACTCCGACCATCTCGTTGTGCTCGCCGCCCGCCAGGTGCGGGAAGCGGCGGCGGGCGGCCAGGCTGCCGAGGATCGCGAGGGTGACGAAGCCGCCGACGAGGACGACGCCGAGCAGAAAAGTGCTGAGGTGATTGAGCATCCAGAGGATCATGTGCTGACCAACGACCGCTCCGCCGGGAGGGCCCTCCCGAAGATCAGCGCGAGCCCTCGCCCGCCGCCGCGGCCGCCCCCGCCTCCTGTGCGTCCAGCAGTTCGTCCCAGTGCTCCCGCGTCCACTCGCACGCCGCGTCCAGCGGGCCCAGCAGCCCCCGCCCGAGCGGGGTGAGCGCGTACTCGACGCGCCGCGCCGGGGTCTCGTACTCCGTGCGCGCCACGAACCCGTCCCGCTCCAGCCCGCGCAACGACTGTGTCAGGGACTTGGCGGTGATCTCGCGCAGCACGGCCTTGAGCTCCGAGAAGCGGCGCGGGCCGTCCTGGAGGCAACGCAGGATCAGGCTGGCCCACTTGTCGCCGATGCGGAACGGGACCAGGGGCGAGGGGCAGACGGGGTCGAACATCTCCGGGTCCAGGGGCGGGGGGCTCGGCGGGAGCGGCGGCGGGTTCTGCGTCATGATCACCACCGTAGGCCGGTACCCGATCGGTAACCACCCCTCTCCCTAGGCTCCGTGACATGACGAACCAGGGGAACTATCAGGCAGAAGGCACCATCAGGCTCATCGTCTTCGGGGCCCGCGGCCGCGTCGGCCGGGCCGTCGTCGCCGAGGCGCGGGCGCGGGGCCACGAGGTCACCGAGGCGGGTCGGGCCGACGGGGACGTCACCTCGGCCGCGGACGTGGCGCGGCTCGCCGCCGGGCACGACGCGGCGGTGGCCGCGGTGTACGACATGGGGGCCGTCCCGGGCGAGTTCTTCCCGGCGGCCGCCCGCGCCCTCGCGGCGGGCCTGCCGAGGGCCGGGGTACGGCGCCTCGTGTCCGTCGGGCTGGCTTCCGTACTGCCCACGGCCTCCGGGGCGCTGCTGATGGACACCCCGGGGTACCCGCAGGAGTGGCAGGAGTTCTACGTCGGCCACGGCGCCGGGACCGAGACCCTGCGGGCGGCCGCGCCGCGGGAACTGGACTGGGCGGTACTGAGCCCGGCCGGCGACTTCGCGGCCGAGGGGCCCACCGGCGGCTACGCCTTCGCGTCCGCCGACGCGGGCAGCCGGATCACGCACGCGGACTTCGCGCGGTCGGTGCTGGACGAGGCGCTGGCGCCGACCGTGCACGCGGCGCACGCGGGGGTGCGGGCGGCATGACCGGGACCACGACGGGCCCGACGCCCGGAACCACGACCGCGACCGCGACCGCGACCGCGACCGCGACGACTACGGCGGCCCCGACGGCCCCCGCAAGGCCGACCGACAGCCCGAACCCCTGGGTTGCCGACCACATCCGCCGCTTCGAGGAGACCGGCGGGGTGCCGCGCCCCGGGATCCGGGACCTGCTGCTGACCACGCGGGGGCGCCGCTCCGGGGCGCTGCGCCGCACGGCGCTCGCCTACGTGCGGGACGGGGAGGGCGCGGGGGCGGCGTACGTCCTGACGACCTCGAACGCGGGGGCCGGGCACCATCCGGCCTGGTACCTGAACCTGACCGCCGACGCTGAGGTCACGCTCCAGGTCGGCGCCCTGACCTTCCCCGGGGTGGCCCGTCGCGCGACCCCGGCGGAGACGGAGCGGCTGTGGCCGGTGGTGGTGGCCGCGATGCCCTCGTACGCGGCGTACCGGGACGCGGCGGCCGGGGCGGCCGGCCGCGAGATCCCGCTGGTCCTGGTGACCCGCACGCCCGACCCCGCCTGAGCCGGGGCCCCGTCCGGCTTCAGCCCGCGGTCTTCACCTTCGGGGGCTTCGGCAGCCCGGCGGCGATCGCCGTGCCGGCACCGGAGAGCGAGGCGTCGGTCGCCTTCGACGCGGATCCGGCGGCCGTGGCGGTGGCCTCCACCGCCGTCTTCGCGTCCTTCACGGCGCCCCCGGGGTGGTCGACGATGTCGCTGACGCGCTGGGTGATCGGGGGCCCCTGGATGTCGGGCTCGTCGGCGGCGTGGGCGACGGCGGGAGTCAGGGCCAGGGCCGCTCCCCCGGTCAGGACCAGGGCGGCAAGGCTGCGCTTGATGACGTTCATGCCCGACCCAACGACCCCACGCGGCTACGGGTCACCGGTCTGCGCCAGCCGATCTGCGAATCGAGTCAGCCCCGCCTTACCCAACCTGGCGAGGACATCATCAGGCGTCAACGGCGGATTCCGCTTGCCCGCCGCCAACTTGGCCAGCGTGTCCGAGACCTCCTGCGGCCACAGCGCGTGCAGCTCGCAGAGGTACGTGTCCGGGTCCAGGACGCGGACACCAAGCCGAGCCATGTCGGCAGCCGGGAAGTCGGCGAGGTTCCAGGTGATCAGCGCGTCGGCGCCCGCAGCGCACGCCGCTGCCGCGTGGTAACGGTCGTCCGGGTCTCCGCCGGGCATCCGGTGGACCAGGGGTGCGTAGTCGGCCGCGGATCGCCGCCCCTCACGGACGATGACCCGCTCCCACTCGGCCAGCAGGCGCTCCGACCAGACCACCTGGTGAACGGAGTCCTCGGTCAGCGCCAGCATGAGGTCCATGACAGAGAACGGGAACAGTACGTTCGTATCGACGAAGACACGCATGGGACCCCTCCCTCACACAGCTCAGTACGGCAGCCCGGCGTCTTCCGCGGCCTCGGCGATACGACGACGACCCTCTTGCCGGCGCGCTCTGCGCGCCTGAAAGGCAAGGATGTCTGCGAGCCGCACGATGCGGTGACTGCTGTCCGGCAGGTGGCTCGACGGGATGTCGCCCGAGTCCAGCAGGCGGGCCACGAACGGCCGGGACAGCCCGAGCAACTCGGCGGTCTCGGCGGGTGTCAGGTTCGTCTCCGCGGCCAGGACGGTGACGGCGTGTCCGATCGCCAGTTCGCTCGCAGAAGCCGCGAGGATCCGGACCAGCTCCTGTGGCAGCACGCTTTCACTGCCGTCGGCCGCCCGCAGTATGACGTCGACCTCGCCGGGCACCATTCGGCCCGCCTTCGCGAGGGCGTCCTGGATCTCAGGGCTCGACTCCACGGTGGTCGCCTTCGCGAGCACGCTTGTACGCGCCATTCCAACCTCCTCGGACAACTGAAATAACTGTAACCCACCTGCCGTCAGCCTGCGACAGCCCGCGGCCCCGGTCCGCCGGGAGGGGCGGGACGGGGCCACGGGGATGACACGGCGGGGAGGGCTCGGGGGCCCGGTGGGGTCAGTCCTCGACGACCAGGGCCGGGGTGGACTTCGTGAGGATCTCGCCGCGGAAGAAGGCGGGGCTGCGGCGTTCGGTGACGAACATGACGACCACGCCGAGGGCGAGGAGGCCGACGCCGATGACGAAGACGCTGCCGACGCCGAGGCCCGGGATGGTGGAGCCGGAGCCGTAGGACGGGTCCCAGGCGTCGTAGAGGGTCTTGAAGAAGACCGAGGCCAGGAGCAGGCCGCCCAGGACGGGGAAGACGCCCTTGAAGAGCAGGTCGCGGGTGGACTTGCGCAGGTCGCCGCGGAAGAACCAGGCGCAGGCGAAGGCCGTCAGCGAGTAGTAGAAGCAGATCATCAGGCCGAGCGCGAAGATCGTGTCGGTCAGGACGTTCTCGCTGACCAGGGTCATCACGGTGTAGAACGCGCCGGTCGCGACGCCCGCCATGACGGTGGCGCGGCCCGGGGTCTTGAAGCGCGGGTGGACCTTCGCGTACGAGGGCGGCAGGGCCTCGTAGGTGGACATGGCCAGGACCGTGCGGGCCACCGGGATGAAGGTGGTCTGGAGGGAGGCCGTGGCCGAGGCGAGGACGGCGACGAAGAGCAGGATGCCGAGCATCGGGCCCATCACGGGGCCGGCGAGGGCGGCGAAGACGTTGCCGGAGGTCTCCGGGTTGCCGAGGCCGAAGCCGACCGTGCCGGAGCCGACGGCCATCTGGGCGGCGATGCCGGTGGCCAGGTACGAGCCGACCAGGACGACCATCGCGATGAGCGAGGCGCGGCCGGGGGTCTTGGCGGAGCCGGTGGTCTCCTCGTTGGTGGCCAGGCACGCGTCCCAGCCCCAGTACATGAAGATCGACAGCGAGAGTCCGGCGGTGAAGGCCGCCATGGACTGGACCGCGAAGGGGTTCATCCACTGCCAGGAGAAGTCCAGGCCGGTGTCGAAGGTGCCGGTGCCGGCCTTCTGGAAGGCCATCACGACGAAGATCGCGAGGACGGCGAGCTGGAGGCCGACCAGCGTGTACTGGACGCCCTTGGTGGCCGTCATGCCGCGGTAGCTGATGGCGGTCGCGGCGGCGATGAGGGTGAGGCAGGTGGCGATGTGGACGAGCTTGTTGTCGTCCAGGGCGGAGATCGCCGGATTGCTGGTGATCTCGCCGGCCAGCAGCCAGAAGTAGGAGGTGGCGACGCCGGCCAGGTTGGAGAGCACGATGATCGTGGCGATCACCAGGCCCCAGCCGCACATCCAGCCGATCCGCGGGCCGAAGGCCTTCACCGTCCAGGTGAAGGAGGTGCCGCAGTCCGGCACGGCCTTGTTGAGCTCGCGGTACGCGAAGGCGACCAGCAGCATCGGCAGGAAGCCGGCCAGGAAGACGGCCGGCATCTGGACGCCGACCTCGCCGGCGGTGGAGCCCAGCGTCGAGGTCAGGCAGTAGACGGGGGCGACGGTGGAGATGCCGATGACGGCGCTTCCCACAAGGCCGACGGAGCCCTTGCCGAGCCCCTTGCCGCGGACGCCGCCCTCGGGGGCGCCGCCGCTTACCGTGTCTCCGACCTCGGGCCGAACGTCCAGCTGTGTCATGAGTCAGGACGTTAGACGCTGCGTTTTCCACATCTGGAGGACTTAAGTCCGGATCCAGGGCGGCCCAAATCCCTTTGAATCTCGAGATCAAGACAGTTCACTGGCATGTAATACAAGGTTCACTCAGGCATCCATCCACGGAACGACAGGCGTCGGACATCGAGTTCCGGTATGCGGAAACCGCAGGCCTGCCCCTTTTGGGCACCTTTGAACTTTCCCGTGTGACTGCGGTCACCGCCCGGGGGACACCCCGGCGGTGTCCGGGGCGGGGGTGTCCCCCGCCCCGGTCTCCCCTCAGCCCGTCCAGACGATGGATTGCATCTCGCTGTAGGCGTGCAGCGCGTACGAGCCCACGTCCCGCCCCACCCCCGACCGCTTGAAGCCGCCGAACGGCGCCTCCATGTTGCGCCCGATGGTGTTCACACCGACCCCGCCGGCCCGCAGCCGCCGCGCCACCCGGAAGGCGCGCGCCGCGTCCCCGGACCACACGTAGCTCAGCAGACCGAAGTCGCTGTCGTTGGCCAGCGCCACCGCCTCGTCCTCATCCCCGTCGAAGGGGACCACCACCACGACCGGGCCGAAGATCTCCTCCCGGACCACGCGCATGTCGTTGGTGCAGTCGACGAGGAGGGTGGGGGCCACGTAGAAGCCCTTCCCCTCCGTACCGACCACCGGGCGCTCCCCGCCGAAGGCGATCCGCGCGCCCTCCTTCTTCCCCAGCTCGATGTACGACTCCACGCGGTCCCGGTGCGCCGCCGAGATCACCGGGCCGACCACCGTGCCCCGCTCCCGGGGGTCGCCGACCTTCATGAAGGCCAGGTAGCCCGTCAGCTTCTCCACCAGCTGCTCGTACACCGAGCGGTGCGCGATCACCCGGGTCGGAGCCGTGCAGATCTGCCCGGAGTAGAAGGAGAAGGTGGTGCCGATCCCCATCACCGCCGCGTCCAGGTCCGCGTCCGCGAGGACGATCGCCGCGCCCTTGCCGCCGAGCTCCATCAGCTGCCGCTTCATCGTCCGGCCGCAGACCTCGGCGATGCGCTGCCCGACGCCCGTGGAGCCGGTGAAGGACACCATGTCCACGTCCGGGGAGTCCACGGCCGCCTCGCCGACCTCCACCGAGGTGCCGGACACCACGTTCACCACGCCCGCCGGGACGCCGGCCTCGTGCAGGGCCTCGGCCATCCTGAACACCGACAGCGGGTCCTGCGGGGCCGGCTTGACGACCACCGTGTTGCCCATGGCCAGCGCCGGGGCCACCTTGCCCGCCGGGTTCGCCCACGGGTTGTTGTACGAGGTGATGCAGGTGACGACCCCGACCGGCTGGCGGATCTCCAGCGCGCCCAGCACGCTCGCCGCGCCCATCGGGCCCGCGTCGGTGACCTGCGGCGGCAGCCCGCGCTCGACCGGCTCCAGCGCGCCCTTCGCGTACCGCCGGAAGCGGGCCACCCCGACGCCGACCTGCATGCCGCGGGCGATCCCGGTCGGGGCGCCCGTCTCGGCCTGGGCCAGGGCCGCCCACGGCTCGTACTCACGCTGGATGATGTCGGCGGCCCGGTCCAGGATCGCGGCCCGCTCCTCCGGCTTCGTCCGCGACCAGCTCTCGAAGGCGGCGGCCGCGGCGCGCGCCGCGTCCTCGACCTGGCCGCGCGTGGCCTCGGGGGCCAGGCCGACCACGGACTCGTCGGCCGGGTCGATCACCTCGTAGTGCCCGCCGGCCGGCTCCACCCACTCGCCGCCGATGTAGAGCTTCTGCGCCTCGTCGGATGCGCTCACCTGGTGCTCACCGTCCTCGTGTCCCGGCCCGACCGGAGCACGATCCCGGGGATCGCCCCCGTGATCTCGTCGTCGCGGATGGTCTCCACGCCGTTGACGCGTACGGACACGATGCCGATCGCCCGCGCGTCCAGCCGCGGGCTGTCCCCCGGCAGGTCGTGCACGAGCGTCGCCGGCCCGGCCTCGATCCGCTCCGGGTCGAAGAGCACCAGGTCCGCGTGGAACCCCTCGGTGATCCGGCCCCGCTCGCGCAGCCCGAACAACTGGGCCGGGTCGTCCGTGAGCATCCGTACCGCCTGCTCCAGCGGCACCAGCTTGCGGCCGCGCAGGCAGTCCCCGAGGAAGCGGGTCGTGTACGGGGCCCCGCACATGCGGTCCAGGTGCGCGCCCGCGTCGGAGCCGCCGAGCATGACGTCCTCGTGCTGCCAGGTCTCGGCGCGCAGCTCCCAGCTGGCGGGGTCGTTGTCGGTGGGCATGGGCCAGAGCACCGTGCGCAGGTCGTCGTTGGCGCAGATCTCCACCAGGCAGTGGAAGGCGTCCTGGCCGCGCTCGGCCGCGATGTCGTTGACCACGCGGCCCGACAGGCCCTCGTTCGCCTCGCTGTAGGTGTCGCCGATGACGTAGCGCCCGAAGTTGGCGAGGCGCCTAAAGACCCCGGCCTCCTTGCTGTCGGCGCGGCGCAGCATCTCGGCCCGCACGTCGGCCTCGCGCAGCTTCGCGATCCGCTCCGGGACGGGCAGCCCGAGGATGTCGCCCCAGCCGGGGATGAGGTTGAGCGCGCAGAACGTGCCCAGCGACATGTTCATGGGGGTCAGGATCGGCATGGTCAGCGCGACGATCCGGCCGCCGGCCTTACGGGCGCGCTCGCTCGGGACGAGCTGGCGCGGCACGCGTTCGGGGACGGAGGCGTCGATGGTGAGCACGTTCCAGTTCAGGGGCCGGCCGGCGGCCGCGCTCATCTCGACGAAGAGGTCGATCTCCTCGTCGGCGAACTGGTCGAGGCAGCCCGCGACGATGGCTTCGAGCTGGGTGCCCTCGTGCTCGGAGACCGCCTTGGAGAGCGCGAGGAGCTCGGCGGGCTTGGCGTGCCGGGAGGCCACGGGGGCGCCGGAGCCGTCGGAGTGGGTGGAGGACTGGGTGGTCGACAGGCCCCAGGCCCCGGCGTTCATGGCGTCGTGGAAGAGGTCGAGCATCTGCTGCATCTGCTCTTCGCTCGGCTGGCCGCCGACGGCGTCCTCGCCCATCACGTGCCGGCGCAGCGCGCAGTGGCCGACCATGAACCCGGCGTTGACGGCGATGCGGCCGTCGAGCGCGTCGAGGTACTCGCCGAAGGTGGACCAGGTCCAGTCGACGCCTTCCTCCAGCGCCTTGAGGGCCATGCCCTCGACCTTGCTCATCATGCGGCGGGTGTAGTCGGCGTCCTCGGGGCGGGCCGGATTGAGGGGGGCCAGGGTGAACCCGCAGTTGCCGCCCGCGACGGTGGTCACGCCGTGGTTCATGGAGGGGGTCGCGTACGGGTCCCAGAACAGCTGGGCGTCGTAGTGCGTGTGGGGGTCGATGAACCCGGGGGTGAGGACGAGGCCGGTGGCGTCCTCGCTGGTCCGGGCCGCCTCGGTAATGGTCCCGGGTGCTCCGATGGCGACGATCCGGCCGTCGCGCAGGCCGACGTCGGCGATGCGGGCGGGTGCGCCGGTGCCGTCCACGACGGTGGCGCCCTTGATCAGGTGGTCGAGCATGACGTCCCTTCTGCCGGTGTGTGCGTTGCGCGCCGTGTCCTGGGGCTCCGCCCCAGAACCCGCGCCTCAAACGCCGGCGGGGCTGGATTTGGCCGGCGTCAGCCCTCCGCGCACCTTGCGGGGCAACGCGGTGCGCTGCGCGCACATGGAAGCCGGCTTCGGCCAAATCCAGCCCCGCCGGCGTTTGAGGCGCCGCCGGAGGCGATTCCAGCCCCTCCGGCGTTTGAGGAGCGGGGGTCCGGGGGCTGGTCCCCGGCAGCGGCGCCGCAGGAGACCGCCCAGGGCCCCGGTCGGGGGTCTTCGGCCGGCCGCGGCCTCCGTACGACCCCCGGCCGGGGCCGGTTGCGGGGCGGCGGTCCGGGAAGGCGCCGCCCCAGTTCCTGAGAAGCCGCAGCCTCAGGAGCCCGAAGCCTCGCGGAAGCGAGTGGTGCGGTGCACCGGGTCCGTGTCGATGTGAGGGATCACGTGCTCACCGATGAGCTTGATGGTGGTCATCGTGTCCTCGTACGAGACACCGGTCGGCAGGCCGAAGGAGAGCTGGTCGGCGCCGGCCTCCTCCCAGCGCTTGCACTGGGCGCGGACCTCGGATGGGTCGCCGCAGATGAGCAGCTCTTCCTCGATCAGGAGCTCGACGATCTCCGCGTTGTACTCGGGGAGGATCTCGGGCCACTCGGGGATGATCTCGGGCCGCGGGAAGGTGTCGTGGTAGCGGAAGACCAGCGACTGGAAGCGGTTCATGTTGGCGTTGACGGCGATCTCGACGGCCTTGTCGTGGGTCTCGGCGCAGATCGCGGTCGAGGTGACCATGACGTTGTCGTTGACGAAGGCGCCGATGGCCTTCGCCTCCTGGATCGCGGTCTTGTACTGGTCCAGCACCCAGGCCATGTCGGAGACCTTCTGGACGCTGAAGCCGAGGACGCCCAGGCCCTTCTTGGCCGCCATGGCGTACGAGGCCGGGGAGCCGGCGGCGTACCACATGGCCGGGTGGGCCTTGCCGTACGGCTTGGGGAAGATCTTCCGCGGCGGGAGCGACCAGTGCTTGCCCTGGAACCCCTCGTACTCCTCCTGGAGGAACATCTTGGGGAACTCGGCGATGGTCTCTTCCCAGATCTCCTTGGTGCCGTTCATGTCCTCGATGCCGGGAAGGAAGCCGAGGATCTCGTGGCTGCCGGCGCCGCGGCCGGTGCCGAACTCGAAGCGCCCCTTGGAGAGGTGGTCGAGCATGGCGACCTTCTCGGCCACCTTGACCGGGTGGTTGACCGGGGCGAGGGGGTTGAAGATGCCGGAGCCGAGGTGGATGCGCTCGGTGGCGTGAGCGAGGTACCCGAGGAACACCTCGTTCGCCGAAAGGTGCGAGTACTCCTCCAGGAAGTGGTGCTCCGAAGCCCAGGCGTACTTGAAGTTGGACTTGTCCGCCTGAATGACGTACTCGGTCTCCTCGATCAGCGCCTTGTGCTCTGCCTCGGGGTCGACCTTGGACCGCGCCTCAGGCACGTATCCCTGCACAAAGAGCCCGAATTCCAAGGGGATTCACCGTCCTTCTGTTTCTGACGTTGCGTCAGATTCGATGTCACGACTGTTCCATCGCGGGGGCGGGAGCGTCAATACCTGACGCTCCATCAGATACGGTCGAAGTGAGCTAGAGGATGCTGACGCCGGCCATCCAGCCGCCGTCGATCACGAACGGCTGACCGGTGATGTACGAGGAGTCCTCGCTGGTCAGGAACAGCGCCAGCTTCGCGATCTCCTCCGGCTGCCCCACCCGGCCCATCGGCACGACGCGCTGGTAGAGCTCCGCCATGGCGTCGCGCGCCTCCTGGGGCAGGTCCGCCGGATTCGTGTTCCCGGGGGTGGCCATCGCGGTGTCCACGGCCCCCGGACACATCGCGTTGACCCGGATGTTCTTCGCCGCCAGCTCCAGCGCGGCCACCCGGGTCAGGCCCAGGATCGCCGCCTTGGTGGCCGCGTACGCGCCCACGTACGCCATGCCCGTCAGACCCGTGTACGAGGAGGTGTTGACGATGGTGCCGCCGCCGGCCGCCTCGATCTCGGGGGCCACCGACTTGATGCCGAGGAAGGCGCCGACCTGGTTGACCTGGACCACCTGCTGGAACTCCTCCAGCGGGGTCGAGGTCAGCTCGTTGAAGCGCAGGATCCCCGCGTTGTTGACCAGGCCGTTGACGGGGCCGAAGGCCTCCTTCGCCGCGGCTATCGCGCCCGCCCAGTCCTCCTCCCGGCTCACGTCCATCCGCACGTACCGGGCCCGGTCCTCGCCGATCTCCTTGGCGACCGCCGCGCCCTGCTCGTCCAGCACGTCGGCGAGGAGCACCTTGGCGCCCTCGGCGGCGAAGAGACGGGCCTCCTGCTCGCCCTGGCCGCGCGCCGCACCGGTGATGATGACGACGCGCCCGTCCAGCTTGCCCATACCCGTAGCTCCTAGTCGTTGAGGAGGGGTCCCACTTCGGACCCGAAAGCGGTGATCTGGTCGATGAGTTCGGCCCGGTCGCGGTTGCGGAAGCGCACCTGGATCTGGTCGATGCCGAGGGCCTTGTACTCGCGCAGCGACTCGGCGAGCGCCTCCGCCTTGCCGGTCAGGGTCCGGCGGCCGGTGTCCCAGCCGGGCTCGCCGATGTAGAGCGCCTCGGTGATCGCGCCGAACTCGATGGGGTCGGTGACCCCGGCCTGCTCGCGGAGCTCCTTGATGCGGGCGATCTGCGCCGGGAGCTTGTCCCGCGGGTCCCCCTGCGGGAGCCAGCCGTCGCCGCGCTGGGCCGCCCTGCGCACGGCGGCGGGCGAGGAGCCGCCGACCCAGACCGGAATGCGGGCCTGGACGGGGCGGGGCAACTGGCCGAGGTCCTTGAAGGAGAACAGCTCGCCCTCGAACTCCGGGTACTCCTCGGGCCCGAGGGCAGCGCGCAGGGCGTCGAGGGTCTCGTCGAGGACGGCCCCGCGGCGCGCGAAGTCCACACCGAGGACCTCGAACTCCTCCTGTACGTGCCCGGCCCCGACGCCGAGGATCAGCCGCCCGCCGGAGAGGTGGTCGACGGTGGCGTACTGCTTGGCGCTGAGCAGCGGGTGGCGCAGGCCGAGGATCGCGACGTGGCTGAGCAGCCGCACGTTCTCGGTGATCCCGGCCAGGAAGGAGAGCGTGGCCACCGGGTCGTACCAGATGGTGCTCATGGGGCCGGCCATGCGGCGCGGGATCGCGACGTGGTCGCAGGTGGCGACGTACCCGAATCCGGCCCGGTCGGCCGCCCGCGCGACCGCCGCGAGATCGGCCGCCCCGGCGGTCGCCTCCCAGGGCTCGGCGTAGATGGTGCTCTGCGACTGGATCGGGAGCTGCATCCCGTAGACCAGACGTCCCTCCGGAAACACGCGCGCCATGGGCCGTACCCGCCTCGTCCTCGTCTGCCGATTCGTCATACCGGTGCCGGGGCCATCGTCGTAGCTGACGGGTCGTCAGGCAAGGGGTGGGGCGCGCATGACGGCCCGACGAAGGGTTGGATGGACCCGCGTCCGGCAGACCCTGGCCCCACCCTCACCCCCGAAGGGCTGTGCGAATCGCGGGCGGGCGCTAGGGTGCCGCGCGTGGATCTCTTTTTGACGCTGGTCAGCGGGGTGGCTTGGACCGTCGTGTACGTCGAGGCGATCCGGGTGGGGCTGCGGGACCGGACGTACGCGATGCCCGTCGCCGCGCTCGCGCTGAACTTCGCGTGGGAAACCACCTACGCCTTCTACGAGTTCCACAACTCCGGAGTCACCGCCCAGGGCGTGGTCGACGTGGTGTGGGCCGTCGCGGACCTCGTCATCGTGTACACATACCTGCGCTACGGGCGGGCCGAGCTGCCCGGCTTCGTGACCCGGCCGGTGTTCGCCGTCTGGAGCCTGCTCGTCTTCGCGAGCGCCTTCGCCGTGCAGTGGCTCTTCGTCGCCCACTTCGGCACCCACGAGGCGAGCCGCTACTCGGCGTTCCTGCAGAACCTGCTGATGTCCGGACTCTTCATCGCCCTCTACGCGGGCCGGCGCGGCCGACGCGGACAGTCCCTGGTCATGGCCGTCGCCAAATGGCTCGGCACGCTCGCGCCGACCTTCCTCTTCGGGGTCCTCGAGGACGCGCCGTTCATCCTCGGGCTGGGCCTGCTGTGCGCCGTCTTCGACCTCGCGTACATCGCCCTGCTGGCCCGGGACCCGGCTGGGCGATCGGGCGGTCCTGTGGGCTCCGGCGCCGTCAGAAGCCCTGCGGGCCCATCACGATGACCGGCTTCGCCGCCGGGTCGAGGGTCTCCAGCACCTTCTTCATCGCCTCCTTCGGGATGCCTACGCAGCCCTGCGAAGGGCCGTCGTGGTCCACGTGGAGCCAGATGTTGCCGCCCTTCTCCTCGCCCTCCGGCTTCGCCGGATCGAGCGGGGTCACCCCCGTACGGCGGTTGAAGTCGACGGCGACGACATAGTCGAAGGAACCCCGCAGGGACTCGCCGTTCACCCCGCGGCCCGTCGCCACGAAGGCCTCGTCCTGGTCGTACGGGAACTTCGTGCCCGGCGGCTTCGGCAGCAGCCCGCCCGCGTCGGTCAGCGCGAACACCCCCTGGGGGGAGGTCAGGTCCCCGTACGTGCGCTCCGTGGACCAGCCCTTGGCCCCGTTGCGCGCGGGCCAGCTCGCGCTCTTCGCCCAGTCGGCCCCGGCCGCCGGACGCGTGTACAGGGCCGCGGTGGACTCCGAGGAGTCCTTGGCCCTGCCCGTGACCAGGATGAGCTGGCGGGCGTCGGCGGGGATCTTCGCCCGGGTCTGCTCGCTGATCCCGGTCAGGCCCTGGAGGGGGTCGCGCTCGGCTCCGCGCGCCGCGCGGTCGGTGCCCGGCGGGCGGGCGTCGGCCGCGTTGGTGCGGGCGGCGGCGTTGGCCGGGGGCTCCTGGGCGATGTACACCCAGCCCGCGCCGAAACCGAGCAGCCCGAGCGCGGCCACCGCCGCCAGGGGGCGCGGGGAGCGGGACGCACGGGCGGCGCCGGAGGCGCGGGAGCCCCGGGGGGCGCGGCGCGTGCCGGTGGGACGCGACCGTCCGGCGGTGCGGGGCGGGCGGTCCTGGCGGTCCTGGCTGGACGGACGGTCCTGGGTGTCCAGGCGGTCCTCGCCGTCCTGTCGGGGCGAATGGGAGCGGGCTCGGGCGTGCTTGCTCATTGTCCCGACCGTACACAGCCGATCTTCACTTTGATCGGCTGGTCAGCCTCCCGGGCGTTTCCCCGACCCGGAACACCTCGGGAAAACGGACCCGGACCGTCAGCCCGCCGCCCGGCCCCGGATTGGCCTCGGCCAGCAGCTCCGCGCCGTGCGCCCGCGCGATCGACGCGACGATCGACAGGCCCAACCCGGCGCCCTCGCCCGCCGTGTGGAGCCGTTCGGCCCGCCGCCGGAACGGCTCCAGCAGCCGCGGCACGTCCTGCGGCTCTATCACCGGGCCGGTGTTGGACACCGTCAGCACCCGGTCGGCGGAGGTCGCCACGAACAGGCTGCCGCCCGCTCGGTTGTGACGTACTGCATTGGCGAGCAGGTTCCGCACCAGGTGGCCCAGCAGGGTCCGGTCGCCGGTGACGGTCACCGGCGCGAGCTCCCGTACCAGGGTCAGCGCGGGGGCCGGGTCCGGGTCCGGGCTGGGGTCTTCCGCCCCGGCCGTGGACGTGTCGACCGCGGACGCCTCCGCCGCCGCCAGCTCCGCCAGGTCCACCGGTTCCGCCGTCTCCAGGCCCTCCTCGGAGACGGCGAGCAGCAGCAGGGACTCGATGAGGTGCTCGCTGGACTCCGCGACGCCGATGAGCTTGTCGCGGATCCGGGCCACCTTCTCCGGCGGCGGGTCCCCGGCCAGCCCGATCTCGGCGGCGGCCCGCTGGACGGCGAGCGGGGTGCGCAGCTCGTGGGCGGCGTTGGCGGCGAACCGGCGCTGCGCCCCGACCAGGCCCTCCATCCGGTCGAGCATCCCGTCGAAGGTGTCGGCGAGTCGCTTGAGTTCGCCGGGCGGGGCCTCGAGGCCGATCCGCTCGTGGAGGTTGGCTCCGGAGAGGCGGCGGGCGGTCTCGGTGATCACGCCTACGGGGCGCAGGACGCGGCCCGCCATCCACCAGGCCAGCCACATGGACAGGACGGCGAAGACGGCGAGGGCGATCAGGGAGACGGTGAGCAGTTCGTGGTAGGTGGCCTGTTGGACGGCGGAGGAGAGCTGCTTGGTGGCCTTCCACTGGGCGATCTGCTCGGGAGTCGCGCCGCCGGCCTCGGTGGGGAGCCGCTGGGCGGGGACGGCCATCTTCTCGCCCTCGACGGGCACGGTGTCGCTGGGGCCGAAGACGGTGGTCGTGACGGCGCCGCTGATGCGGGGGTCGAGGCCACTGCGGAGGAGGACGTTGACGAGGGCGATGAGGCCGCCGCCGGCGAGGAGGAGCAGCGAGCCGTAGAGGACGGTGAGACGGGCGCGCTCGGAATGGAGCACTGCTCTCATCGCGGACCACCGCTCCAGCCACTCCGGTCGCCCCGCCCGATCCGGTATCCGGCGCCCGGAACCGTCTCGATCAGCGAAGGCTCCCCCAGCTTGGCGCGCAGCTTGCTCAGGGTCACCCGTACCGCATTGGTGCTGTACGAGGTGTCCTCCTCCCACACCTGCTCGATCAGGTCGTCGCTGCTGAGCACCGCACCCTCCGCCCGCAGCAGCGACTCCAGCACCGCGAACTCCTTGCGCGAGAGCGCGAGCCGCCGCCCGTCCCGGGTCGCGCTGCGCCGCGCGGTGTCCACGGCCACCCCGGCCCCCTCCAGGACGGGCGGCAGGGCCGGCTGGGCGCGCCGTCCCAGCGCCAGGACACGGGCGAGGAGCTCGTCGTAGGCGAAGGGCTTGGTGAGGTAGTCGTCGGCGCCGAGGCCGAGGCCCTCCACCCGTTCCCGTACGGACCCGGACGCCGTCAGCATCAGGACGCGGGTCAGGAGCCGCTCGCGCACCACCTGGCGGCAGACCTCGTCCCCGTGCAGGCCGGGCAGATCGCGGTCGAGGACGAGGACGTCGTAGGCCCCCAGGCGCAGGCGCTGCAAGGCCTCCAGGCCGTCGCTCGCCTCGTCGACGGCCAGCGCGTCGCGGCGCAGCCCCTCGGCGATCATCTCCCGCAGGAACTCCTCGTCCTCCACCACCAGAACTCGCATGCCGTCCTCTTTACCGGAGAGGGACATTTCCTCGTCATAAGCACGGGGGCTTAGAGAAGCGAAATCCGCTTCTCGCGCAGGCTCTGGCGCATGAAGCGATCCACGACCATGACCACGGCCGCGCTCCTCACCGGCCTGACCCTCTTCGTCACCGCGTGCACGGGCGGCGCGGGCGGCTCCGAGAAGAAGAAGGACGGCTCCTCCTCCGCGAGCTCGGGCGGCAGCGGCAGCGGCTCCGGCGCGGATGCCGACAACGCCCTCAAGATGCGCAAGTGCCTGCGCGACAACGGCGTCGACGCCCCCGACCCGAAGGCCGGCGAGGACCCGCGCGGGATGACGGTGGGCGCCGACGCGGACCAGGAGGTGCTGAAGAAGGCGATGGAGAAGTGCGGGATGCAGGCCCCCGGCAGCGGGAGCGGCCCCACACAGGCGGAGAAGGACAAGGCCCTGCACCGGGCCAAGTGCATGCGCGACAACGGCTTCGACATGCCCGACCCGGAGTTCAACGGGAACGCCATGACCGGAACCTCCATACCCGAGGGCGCCGACCCGCAGAAGTTCATGGACCAGCTGAACAAGTGCAGCGCCGACCAGTGAGCAAGCGCACCAAATGGCTCCTGGGCTCGCTGGCCGTCGTGCTCGCCGTCTCCGGCGGCGGGTACGCGGTGGTCGCGCAGGCCGGTACGGACGGCAAGGACGGGCAGCGGCAGCGGTCCGACGGCCTCCCCGCCGGGAGCGCGCCGGTGACGCGCGGCGACCTGAGCTCGAGCGTCAAGGTGGACGGAACGCTCGGCTTCGCCAAGGAGCACAAGATCAACGCGGTGGGTGCGGGCGGTGCGGGAGCGGGAGCCAGCGCGGGAGGCTCCGCCGTCCTGACCTGGGTGGCCCCCGCCGGCTCCGCCGTCGAGCGCGACGGCAAGCTCTACGAGGTCAACGGCAAGCCCGTGCGCCTGATGTACGGCACCACGCCCGTGTACCGGTCCCTGAAGACCGGGGACAAGGGCGAGGACGTCAAGCAGCTCAAGCAGAACCTCCAGGCCCTCGGCTTCGGCACCGGCCTGGACGCCTCGGACGGCACCTTCACCGCCGGCACGGCCACCGCCGTCAAGCGCTGGCAGAAGTCCCACAAGGCGAAGGAGACGGGCGAGGTCGGCAAGGACGACATCGCCTTCGCCTCCGGGCCGCAGCGGGTCCAGAAGAACGACATGGCCGTCGGGGACGAGGCGGCCGCCGGCAAGCCCGTCCTCACCCTGACCGGCACCGAGCGGGTGGTCCGGCTGCAACTGGACGTGGCCAAGGCGGGCACGGTCAAGGTGGGCGACCCGGTCACCGTGAGCCTGCCCGGCGGGGGAACCGCCAACGGCAAGATCGGCTCGATCGGCTCCACCGCCAACGGCGACGACCCGTCCTCGGGCGGCGGGGGCGGGGGCGGCGGCGGGGACAAGAAGCCGAAGATCGACGTCGAGGTGGCCCTCGACAACGCCGCCGAGGCCAAGGGCCCCGACCGGGCCCCGGTCTCCGTGAACCTGACGGGCGAGGTCCGCAAGGCCGTGCTCTCGGTACCGGTCAACTCGCTACTCGCCCTTGCCGGTGGCGGTTTCGGGGTCCAGGTCGTCGAGAACGGCAAGGTGCGCGAGGTCAAGGTCGAGCTCGGCATGTTCGGCAAGGGCCGGGTGGAGGTGAAGGGGGACGCCCTCAAGGAAGGCATGCTCGTAGGAGTCCCCTCGTCATGAACAAGCACGCCCAAGCGGTCGTCGAACTGACCGGCGTCACCAAGGAGTACCCCGGCGGGGTCGCGGCCCTGCGCGGGGTGGACCTCACCGTCCTGAACGGCGAACTCCTCGCCATCGTAGGGCCGTCGGGCTCGGGGAAATCCACCCTCCTCCACATCGTCGGAACCCTGGACCGCCCGACCGCCGGCCGCGTGGCCATCGCCGGGTACGACATCGCGTGCCTCTCCGACCGTTCCCTGTCGGCCCTGCGCTCCCGCCACGTCGGCTTCGTCTTCCAGTCCTTCCACCTCGTACCGGGCATCAGCGCCCGAGCCAACGTCGCCGAGGGCCTGCTCTACTCCGGCCTCTCCCGCGCCGAGCGCGGCCGCCGGGCGGAGCGGGCGCTGGAACGGGTCGGTCTCGGCGACCGCATGGACCACCGGCCGCACGAGCTGTCCGGAGGGCAGAAGCAGCGCGTGGCGATCGCCCGCGCGGTCGCGGGCGAACCGGACCTGCTGCTCGCCGACGAGCCGACGGGCGCGCTGGACACGGCGTCCGGCGAGTCGGTGATGGAACTGCTGCACGAGCTCAACCAGGACGGGGCCACCATCGCCGTGATCACCCACGACAACGAGATCGCGTCGAGCCTGCCCCGCCAGGTCCGCATCCGCGACGGCGAGATCGTCGCGGACGTGTGGAACGCGAGCGCGAGCGCGACGGGGGTGACGGCGTAATGGGTGCCCGTACGAAGCCCCGCGCGGCCGGCGCATCCCGCGCGGCCCGCTCCGAGAAGCGCGCCGAAAAGCGCGCCGATATGCGCTCCGCGAAGCTCTCTCCGCCCCGCCTGGGCCCCCGCGACGTCTTCCACGTGGGCTCGGCGGGACTGCGCTCCCGCCCCATGCGCGTCTTCCTGTCCGCGCTGGGCATCGCGATCGGCATCGCGACGATGATCGCGGTGGTCGGCATCTCCTCGTCCAGCCAGGCCAAGCTGCTCCAGGAGCTGGACAAGCTCGGCACGAACATGATGGTCGCGACACCCGGCAACTCCATGTTCTCCGGACAGGACACCCGGCTGCCCAAGGAAGCCCCGGGCATGATCGGCCGGATCGACGGAGTCGAATCGGTCGGCACCACGGGAGACGTGAAGGAGTCGGTGCGCCGCAGCGAACACATCCCGAAGGAGGAAACCGGCGGCATCGCCCTCAAGGCGGCCAAGGACGACCTCCTGGAGACGCTCCGCGCCCGCCTGCGCAGCGGCAGCTGGCTCAACGACGCGACGGGCCGCTACCCGTCCGTGGTCCTCGGGCACGTCTCCGCCGAACGCCTCGGCATCACGGAGCCGGGCGGGCAGGTCTTCATCGGCGGCCAGTACTTCACGGTCATCGGCATCCTCGAACCCGTCCCCCTCGCACCGGAGATCGAGCGCTCGGCGCTGATCGGGTGGGAAGCCGCGCAGAACCTCCTGGGTTTCGACGGGCACCCCACGTCCGTCTACGAGCGCTCGGCCGACGACCGCGTGCAGGCGGTCCGCAACCTCATCGCCCAGACGGCCAACCCCCAGACCCCGAGCGCGGTCTCGGTGACGGACCCGTCGGCGGCGCTGCAGGCCAAGGCGGCCACCGAGGGCGCCTTCAGCACCCTCCTGCTCGGCCTGGGCGGCATCGCGCTGCTGGTGGGCGGGGTCGGAGTGGCCAACACGATGATCATCTCGGTCCTGGAACGCCGCCACGAGATCGGCCTGCGCCGCTCCCTCGGCGCGACCAAGGGCCAGATCCGCATCCAGTTCGTCACGGAGTCCCTGCTCCTGTCCGGCCTCGGCGGCCTGGCCGGAATCGTGCTCGGCGGCGCGGCCACGGCGATCTACGCCCAGGCCGGCGACCTCCCCTGGGTGGTCCCCCTCTGGGCCGTCACAGGAGGCTTCGCCGCCACCCTGGCCATCGGCACGGTGGCGGGCCTCTACCCGGCGGTCCGCGCGGCAGGCCTGTCGCCGACGCTGGCGCTACAGGCTGGGTAGGGGGCGGGGCGGGGACGTGCGTGAATCGATCACGGGCGGAGGGTACGGCTCCGCTCCTCCGCCCCATACCGGCCCGGGAGTGATGTGTCAGGTGGTGCGCGCGAGGGCCTGACCCGTGGTGCTGGTCAGGCCCCGCGCACCGGCCTTACCCGAGGCCGCCGGTGGTGATCAGCGCCACTGCTGGCTGGCGCCCGCGTGGCAGTCCCACTGGCGCACCGGGGCGCCCGCGTCCGTGCGCCAGTCGGCGGTCTCCAGGCACTTGCCGCTGGCGATGTTGCGCCAGGTGTTGTCCCTCGTCCAGGCCGAGGTGTATGTCTGGTAGTTCCAGCTCTGGTTGTCGCCGCCGTTGCATCCCCAGGTGACGACCTTGGCGCCGTTGGTGTTCGAGAAGCCGGGCACCTCGATGCACAGACCCGTGGCGAGATTGCGCAGGTTGGGCTTGCCGTTGTAGCTGCTGAGGTAGAACTTCTGGTTGGCCCCGTCGTTGCAGGGCCACTGGACGAGCTGGGTGCCCCACACGCCGCTTCCGCCGGGAACGTCCAGGCACATGCCGCTGTTGGCGTTCCGCAGGGTGAAGGGCACATCGGTCCACTGGTCCTCGGCGCTCGCCGATGCCACCGGGACGGTCAGGGTGATGACGGCGGTCGCCGCCGCGACCGCGAGTGCCTTGAGCTGGTTCTGTGACTTTCGAGCCATGTGCATGGTTCATTCCCCCGATTGAGCATCCCGCTGTACGACGGGATGCGGTGCTGTGGGCACGGACACCCTCGGCCTCGCGGCCAGGACGGTGTGGTGTGTGTGCGTCGTGGGCCCGGGCCTGTCGGTGGAACGTGACCACCTGAAGTCGCCCAGTGCTGACACGAGTTGCTGCCCACGCCTGAGCGAAAAGTTGTTGATCTCAGACATGTGGATCTTCCCTCGGGCGGCGCGTCCGGAGCAAGCGGCTCCGGCCCAGGGAGTGTCACGGTTCGTCGACAGTCGCCGGGAGGGGGAGGGACGGGGTTACGGGCTTGTGGGTGACGGGTGGGTGCGAGGGGCGGCTGTGGCGCCCAGGCCACCTAAGCCACCCCGAGCCCACCCCCGCAGCCCCCGCGCGCAC
This sequence comes from Streptomyces sp. NBC_00454, assembly GCF_041434015.1. Taxonomy (GTDB): domain Bacteria; phylum Actinomycetota; class Actinomycetes; order Streptomycetales; family Streptomycetaceae; genus Streptomyces. The sequence goes on from NZ_CP107907.1 coordinate 3,315,066, forward strand.
GTCGAACCACTGCCGCCTCCGCAGGCCCCGTCGTACGCTGGTCTGATGCGAACTCCACGGCAGGCCGCAAGAATTGTCGTCGTCAATCCCGCCGGTTCGGTGTTTCTGTTCCGGGAGAACAACGTAGAGGTCGGCATCCACTGGCTGCCGCCGGGCGGGGGGATCGACCCCGGGGAGACTCCCGAGGAGTGCGTGCGGCGGGAGTTGCGGGAAGAGACCGGGTGGACCGACCTGGAACCGCAGCGGCTGCTGTGCACCTGGGAGCACGACTTCACGTACCAGGGCGTTCCCGTACGGCAGCACGAGCACATCTACGTCACCACCGGGCCGCTGCGCGACCCCGTCCCGGAGTACCCCGAGGCCCACTGGCGCTGGCTCTCCCGGCGGAACCTCGCCACGCTGGGAGAACCGCTGTGGCCCCCGCGGCTCGCGGAGCTGCTCGAGGAAGCACCCGCCGAGCCGGTGCACTTGGGGCTGCTCGCCTGAGCGGCAGCCCTACGGGCCGGGACCCTACGGGACCACCCGCTCAGCGGGGCATCGCCCGGGACAGCTCCCGGGCGGCCGCGCGCAGCCTGTCCTCGCACTGGGACCCGTAGGGGCCGGGGAGCGGGACCTGGACGTCCCGGCTCCCCTCCGGCGCGTCGGACGGGACCGGCCGGCGCACCTGGGCGCCCGACCGCTCGGCGAGGACCAGCACGGTGGCCACGAAGCCCTCCGACAGGGCGCGGATGACCGCGTGGCCGGTGTGGCCGTGGCGGGCGAGGAGGGCTTCGGTGAAGGGGCCGAGGGCGGCAGGGTCGATCCGGCACTCGTCGTTCTCCAGCGGGCCGATGCCCGAGGGGAGGCCGAGTTCGGCTTCGAAGAGGGCCAGTTGGCGGTGGAAGAGGCGGGCGGCGCCGTTCGAGGGGTTCCAGAGCGACTCGTCGCCCACGGAGTAGATCTGGCTCATCGCGCGGCGGCTCCGCCGGGCGTGGCCGCCGTACCGGTCGCACCCGCCGTACCCGTCGCCCGCGCGTACAGCTTGGCCGCGTAGTCGTTCAGGATGGTGCTCGTCGAGACGTCGTCCGTGTCGCCGCCCGTCAGGATGCCGATGATCTTCCCGTCGCCGGCGATCCACGCGCTCCCGCTCGTACCGCCCGGGAAGTCCGCGCAGTCGAAGCGCTGTTCCGTCGGGGTGTCGCGGATGGCGCGGGACGTGCAGGTGCGAGCGACCTTGCGGTCCGCCGGGTAGCCCGTCACCGTGACCTCCTCGCCGGAGCGGCCCGTGGTGTCGAGGGCGGCGGCGCCGGTGACGTCCTCGATGTTGCGGCCCGAGGCGTCGGGGGCGAGGCGGGCGAAGGCGAGGTCGAAGTCGTCGTTCGTGTCCTCGGCCCACTGTGTGTCCTCGAAGACCTCCTCGATCTTCCAGGTGCCGTAGGGGGCCTTCCCGTCCGCGTACGCGGGTGCGAAGATCGCACCGCCTCCGGCGACCTTGCCCGCGAGCAGACAGTGCCCCGCGGTGACGATCAGATTCCGCCCGGGGCTGTGCACGACGGTCGCCGTGCAGAAGTGATCTCCTGTCACATCGCCCTCGAACAGGGCCCCGGCGAAGGACACGGGGTCGCCCGGCTTGGGGGCGGAAGCGGTCGGGCGCGGACTGGCGCCACCAGACAGCTGAGGCCGTTTCGACGATTGCGATTGCGACGGGCGGGCGGTGGAGGACGTGGTCGGGGGCGCCGCTTTCGCGTGCACGGGGGCCTTGCCGTCCGCCGCGGGCACCACCTTCGTCATCACCGCGGACGCACCCAGCGCCGCTATACCGCACAACACCGCGGTCACCACGGTCCGCTTGTCCACCACAGACACCCCTCCCCACTTTGCTGTGGCGAAGCATGCCTTGCACACGGCGGCCACCGCAAGGCACATCCCGGCCGACCCGGCGGCCGCCAGGCCCTCCGACGCGGATGAAGCGACAGCCCCGGCGGCCACATAGTGCTGTGGCCGCCGGGGCTGACGCATGTGCCGGCTACGCGCCCGGCCAGAGTCCCTCGGGGGTCAGGCCCAGCAGGTCGATCGCGTTGCCGCGCACGATGCGGTCCACCACGTCCGGGGCCAGGTGGCCCATCTGGGACTCGCCGACCTCGCGGGACTTGGGCCACGTGGAGTCCGAGTGGGGGTAGTCGGTCTCGTAGAGGACGTTGGCCACGCCGATCGAGTCCAGGTTCTTCAGGCCGAAGGCGTCGTCGAAGAAGCAGCCGAAGACGTGTTCCGCGAAGAGCTCCGACGGCGGGCGGAGCACCTTGTCGGCGACGCCGCCCCAGCCGCGATTCTCCTCCCAGACCACGTTGGCGCGCTCCAGGATGTACGGGATCCAGCCGATCTGGCCCTCCGCGTACATGATCTTGAGGTTCGGGAAGCGCTCGAACTTGCCGCTCATCAGCCAGTCCACCATCGAGAAGCAGCAGTTGGCGAAGGTGATGGTGGAGCCGACGGCCGGCGGGGCGTCGGCCGAGGTGGACGGCATGCGCGAGGAGGAGCCGATGTGCATGGCGATGACCGTGCCGGTCTCGTTGCACGCCTCCAGGAAGGGGTCCCACTCGTCCGTGTGGATGGACGGGAGGCCCAGGTGGGGCGGGATCTCGGAGAAGGCGACGGCCCGTACGCCGCGGGCCGCGTTGCGGCGGACCTCGGCGGCGGCGAGCCGGGCGTCCCAGAGCGGGATCAGGGTGAGCGGGATGAGGCGGCCGTTCGCCTCGGGGCCGCACCACTCCTCCACCATCCAGTCGTTGTACGCGCGCACGCCGAGCAGCCCGAGCTCGCGGTCCTTGGCCTCGGTGAAGGTCTGGCCGCAGAAGCGCGGGAAGGTCGGGAAGCACAGGGCCGACTGGACGTGGTTGACGTCCATGTCGGCGAGACGGTCGGGAACCGAGAAGGAGCCCGGGCGCATCTGCTCGTACGTGATGACTTCGAGCTTGATCTCGTCGCGGTCGTAGCCGACGGCCGTGTCGAGGCGGGTGAGGGGTCGGTGCAGGTCCTCGTACACCCACCAGTCGCCTATGGGGCCGTCGTCGCCCTTGGCGCCCATGACGGGTGCGAACTTGCCTCCGAGGAAGGTCATTTCCTTCAAGGGGGCGCGGACGACGCGGGGGCCGACGTCGTGGTACTTGGACGGGAGCCGGTCCCGCCAGACGTTGGGGGGCTCAACCGTGTGGTCGTCCACCGAGATGATCTTCGGGAAGGTCTCCATGCCCACACGGTAGCGCCAATCTGACGAACCGTCAGCTAGTTGGACGCGGCCGATGCACCGCCGGGTTCCGGATCCGACCGGACTGGGTCCGCTTCGGACTGACGTGTACGCGCAACACAGGGCAGACTGACCATTACACCTACGGAAGGCAGGGGGGACGCCAGATGGACGGCATACCGGCCATCCCGCAGCAGCGGAACCGCCCCGGGGCCGCAACCGCAGCCGCGGGAACGGGAGTCGAGGCCGGAACCGGAACCGAGCCGGGAACCGAGGCCGGATCCGTGACCGAGGCCGGCACCGCGATCGGGGCCGGATCCGTGACCGAGGCCGAAGCTGCCGCCGAGACGCAGGCCGGAGCGGATGCCGCCACCACGGAATCCGAAACCACCGGCGGCAACCGCTTCGCCGTGCTCGGTCCCATCCGCGCCTGGCGCGGACCCGAGGTGCTGCCCAACGGCACCCCGCAGCAGCGGGCGCTGCTCGCCGTGCTGCTGCTGCGCGACGGGCGGACCGCCACCGCGCCCGAACTGATCGACGCCATCTGGGGCGAGGACCCGCCGCAGCAGGCGCTCGCCACCATCCGTACGTACGCCTCCCGCCTGCGCAAGATCCTCGACCCCGGGCTCCTCGTCAGCGACGCCGGCGGCTACGCGGTCCGCCTGCCCCACCCCGAGGCCCTGGACCTCGGCATCGCCCGCGCCCTGGCCGCCGACGCCGAGGCCGCGCGCAGCGAGAAGGGGGACCGCGCGCTCGCCCGTACGCTGCTGGCCCGCGCGCTGAAACTGTGGGACGGGGAACCGCTGGCCGGCGTACCCGGGCCGCACGCCGAGACCGAGCGCACCCGGCTCGACGAGTGGCGCCTCCAGCTGCTGGAGACCCGCCTCGACCTCGACCTGGAGCTCGGCCACCACGCCGAGGCCGTCTCCGAGCTGACCGCCCTCACCGCGGCGCACCCGCTGCGCGAGCGGCTGCGCGAACTGCTGATGCTCGCCCTCTACCGCAGCGGACGCCAGGCCGAGGCCCTCGCCGTCTACGCCGACACCCGCCGGCTCCTCGCCGACGAGCTCGGCGTCGACCCGTGCCCCGAACTCGCCGCCCTCCAGCAGCGCATCCTGCGCGCCGACGCCGAACTCGCCCTCGCCGAGGACCCGGCTCCGGCGGCCGCACCCGTACACGTAAGGCCCGCTCAATTGCCCGCCACCGTCGCCGACTTCACCGGCCGCGCCAGCTTCGTCCAGGAGCTCGGCGAGATCCTCTCCGGCGTCGACGGCCAGGTCATGGCCGTCTCCGCGCTCGCGGGCATCGGCGGCGTCGGCAAGACCACCCTCGCCGTGCACGTCGCGCACGCCGCGCGCCCGCACTTCCCCGACGGGCAGCTCTACGTCGACCTCCAGGGCACCGAGGCCCGCCCCGCCGAGCCCGAGGCCGTCCTCGGCTCCTTCCTGCGGGCGCTCGGCACCCCCGACGCCTCGATCCCCGACTCCCCCGCCGAACGGGCCGCGCTCTACCGCTCCACCCTCGACGGCCGCCGCGTCCTGGTCCTCCTCGACAACGCCCGCGACGCCGCCCAGGTCCGCCCGCTGCTGCCCGGCACCGCCGGCTGCGCCGCCCTCGTCACCAGCCGGGTCCGCATGGCCGGCCTGGCCGGCGCCCATCTCGTCGACCTCGACGTGATGAGCCCCGAGGAAGCCCTGCAGCTGTTCACCCGGATCGTGGGGGCCGAGCGGGTCGGCGCCGAACGCCAGGCCGCCTTCGACGTGGTCGGCGCCTGCGGCTTCCTGCCGCTGGCCATCCGCATCGCCGCATCCCGCCTCGCCGCCCGCCGCACCTGGACCGTCTCCGTCCTCGCCGCCAAGCTCGCCGACGAGCGCCGCCGCCTCGACGAGCTCCAGGCCGGCGACCTCGCCGTCAAGGCCACCTTCGAGCTCGGCTACGGGCAGCTGGAGCCCGCGCAGCAGCGCGCCTTCCGCCTCCTGGGCCTCGCCGACGGGCCGGACATCTCCCTCGCGGCGGCCGCCGCCGTCCTGGGCCTGCCCGAGCACGCGACCGAGGACCTCCTCGAAGCCCTCGTCGACTGCTCCCTCCTCGAATCGGCCGCGCCCGGCCGCTACCGCTTCCACGACCTCGTACGCCTCTACGCGCGTGCGTGCGCCGAACGCGACGAGCAGCCCCCGAGCGAGCGCGAGGCCGCCCTGGACCGGCTGCTCGACTTCTACCTCGCCACCGCCGGCGGGGTGTACGGCCTGGAGCGTCCCGGCGACCGGCTCGTCGCCCACCTGTCCGCCACCCGCTACCCCGGGCTGGTCTTCACCGAGCCGCACGCCGCGCAGGACTGGCTGTACGCCGAAGCCGACCCGCTGCTCGCCTGCGTCCGGCAGGCCGCCGTACGCACCACCGGCCGGGCGGACGTGCTGCGCCGGGCCGTGGACCTGCTGTGGGCCGCCAAGGACCTCGCCGAGTCGGGTGCCAACTCCAAGCAGTACGAGTGGGCCGCGAGCGCCCTGTGCGAGGCCGCGCAGGCCGCGAAGGACCCGCACGCGGAGGGCCGCGCCCGGACCACCCTCACCAACACCCACCTGGTCGCGGGCCGGTTCGCCGAGGCCGACGACGAGGCCCGCCAGGCCACGCTGCTCGCCCGCGCCGCCGGGGACCCGCTGCCCAGCTGCTGGGCGCCCAACGACCGCGGGATCATCGCCCTCTACGAGGGCCGTTACAAGGACGGCGAGCGCTACCTGCTGGAGGCCATCGCCAACTTCCGGGCCGACGCCAACTACGTGGGCGAGGCCAGCGCCCTGTGCAACCTCTCCCGCATCCACGTGGAGCTGGGCCGGCTCACCAGCGCCATCGACCTGGCCCAGCAGGGCATCGCCATCTACGACCGGATGGGTCTCACCCTGCGCCTGGCCAACGGCCGCTACGCGCTGGGCATCGCCCTCACCCAGGCGGGCCTGACCACCGAGGCGCTCGTCCAGCTGACGGCCGCGCTGGCACTGTTCCACGACAACCGCCAGCCGCTGTGGGAGGGCATCACCCACTTCAGGCTCGCGGAGGTCCACCTGTCGGCCGGCCGGGCCACGCTGGCGGCCGCGCACGCCGAACAGGCCGTCGCGCTGCGCGTGATGGGCGGCGAGTGGCGGCGGGCGTGCGTCCTGATGGTCCTGGGGCGGGCGCTGCGGCGGCTGGGCCAGCGGGACCGGGCGCGGGTGTGCTGGCGGGACGCGGAGGTGGTGTTCGTACAGCTGGGCTCGTCCGAACTGGCCGAGGTGCGGGCCCTGCTGGCGGCCGAGATCGCGGCCTGAGCCCAGGCCGGGGGGCCGCTGAATGAGGCGTTCATCGTTCGTTTATCGCCCCGGGCCAAAGTAAGTGCATCGACTCGTCACGTCGGGGGGCAAGCGGGTCGGCTGGACCGCCCGTTCGGCGGTCCGCGGGGGAATCGCCGAACGGGTCCAATCCACCTTCAGGAGTGCGTGATGACGACGAACGAGAACGTCCTGCCGAACGACGGCGACCTGCAGCCGATGGACAACCACGCCACCGGCATCGAAATGAAGCCGCTGGACAACCACGCCACGGGCGAACCGCTCACGGCGGCACCGGACGCGGCGGCCTCTGCGCCGGTCTCCGCGGCGGACGAGCAGATCGTGACGCTCGACAACCACGCCACGGGCACGCTGCCTTAACGGCGGCACAAGACCAACGGGGGACCCACGGGGGTACGGGGGTACGGGGGACCCGATGGGGGGGTACGGGGGACGGCGGCCGCGGTGGCCAGGAGGGGGACCACCGCGGCCGCCGCATACCCATGTCTTGATCGGCCCGGCCAGCCCAGCCCGGCCCGGCCCGGTCAGCCCAGCCGGAGCAGCCGCTCCACGCCCCGGGCGGCCTCCAGCAGCGCCGGCGAGAACCGCTCCAGCTCCTCCCGCGAGGTCAGGAACGTGGCGGCGGTCAGGCTGACCCCGCCCACCGGCACCCCGCGGCGGTCGAAGACCGCCACGCCGAGGCAGCGTACGGAGAGCTCGCTCTCCTCGTCGTCGACGGCGTAGCCGCGTGCCCGTACGGCCGCCAGCTCCTCCGCGAGGCGCTCCCGCCCGGTGAGCGTGTGCCGGGTCAGCGCGGGCATGCCGGTCGCCCGCACGATCCCCTCGACCTCCTGCGGCGGGAGGTGGGCGAGGACGGCCTTGCCGATGGCGGTGGCGTGCAGCGGGATCCGCATGCCGACGCGCGAGGAGGTCCGCACGGGCCGGCCGCTCTCCACCTTGCGGATGTACGTGAGCGCGTTGTCGCTGCGCAGCGCCAGGTGGACGGCCTGGCCGGTGCACTTCTGGAGGAACTCCAGGAGTTCGACGATGCCCTCGGGCCGGTCGGCGGAGATCTGTGAGGCGAGGGTGCGCAGGCGCAGGCCGATGCCGTAGTTGCCGTCCCCGTCGGTGACGGCGTAGCCCTGCTCGACGAGGGAGGCCAGGATCCGGTAGGTGCTGGACTTGGGCACTCCGGCGGCCGCGGCCAGTTCGGCGAGCCGGTGGGGCCCGCCGAAGGCTGTCAGCGCCTCCGTGATCCGCAGGGTCTTCTCCAGGGCGCTTCCGGCCGTAGAGCTCCTGCCCACGCGCTGGACCGGCACCTCGTTCCCTATGGCTCTCGTCACGGAATCCCCACGAATAGGCAAAGTATCTCACCGCACCCTACGTCACGCGATGCCCGTTTTGCCCGGGGTCGAAGGTCCCGAAATGCCCGCCCCGACTCCTCCCCCTCACTAGGCTTTCGGTGTGTTCACCTCCCAGGGCCCAACCCTCCGCGAACTGGCCGTACAGGCCCTCTCCTCCGTCGAGCGCGGCTACGACCTGCTGGCCCCCACCTTCGACCGGACCCCCTTCCGCACCCCCGACCGGATGCTCGACGCGGTCGAGGAGACCCTCGCGGACCGCGAGGGCACCTTCGGCACCGGGCTCGACGTGTGCTGCGGCACGGGCGCCGGGATCGGGATGCTGCGGCGGCTGTGCCGGGGCCGGGTGACCGGGGTGGACCTGAGCACGGGGATGCTCGCGGAGGCCGCCCGGGCCCACCCGGACTCCCGGGTCGACCTCCTACGGGCCGACGCGCGGGCGCTCCCGGCCGCGCTCGGGGACTCGTACGACCTCGCGGTCAGCTTCGGCGCCTTCGGCCACTTCCTCCCGGCCGAGCGGCCGGCCCTCTTCTCCGGGATCCACGGCTCCCTGCGCCCCGGCGGAGTCTTCGCCTTCCCGATCGGCGCCCCGATCCCCCCAACCCACCCCGCCTGGTGGGCGGTGACGGGCTTCGACGCGGCGATGAGGCTGCGCAACGCCGTCTGGCGCCCGCCGTTCGTCATGTACTACCGGACCTTCCCCCTGAGCGGAGTCCGCACCGACCTCCACACAGCCGGCTTCACCGTGGAAACCGCCCCCCTCCCCCACTTCGGCCACCGCCCGGACGGCACCCCCCACTGGCGCCTGGTCCTGGCGCGGCGGGGTAAGTAGCACGCGGACCAGACAAGGCCAAGCGGGTCGAAACGGGCGAACAGGGCTGGCCCCGGAGGCGTGGGCGGCACCCTCAACGACCACCCGGAGAGTCAGGGCCTCGAAGCGGGTCCAGACAACCTTGCCCCGGAGGCGGCGGTGCTCGACTCCCCCAGTCGGCCGCGAGGGCCTCGACGATCAGCAGTCCCCGGCCGAGACGCAGAACCGGATCTCGTCGCTGTCGTCCAGACCCCAGTCGGCCAGGGTGCTGGCGGTGAAGTCGCGGGCGGCCTTGACCGAGTCGCGCCGCGGGTCGAAGTACTTCTGCTTCGCATCAGGCATCAGGGGCCTCACGTATCGGTGTTCAGGACGGAGTTCCATGCCGTCGCGACGCCGGCAGTGCCGGGCCCGTGCGGATCGCGGAAGCCCGTGAGGCAGTCGCTCCGCCATGCGCGGGACGGTGCGAAGATCCGTCCAGGCCAGTGCATCCCGGAGTCCTCGATCCAGGTCGTACTTCGTGCGTCACTCGGCGTGGCCTCATGCGGCCCTGTCGCCACGCACGCTCTCTTGCCGCACCAGGCGGTGCGGCCCGCAGTCCATCTCGTCGGGGTCGGGACCGTACTGGTGTAGCCCTGACCGTTGTCGCGGCGCCCTTGACCGGCAGATCCAGCGACCGCTGCTGACGCATTGCCCGCGGTGGTCGGGTGGCACAGACCACTGTTGAAGACCGCGCCCACCAACGGAGCCGACCCGCGGGCGACGCGGTGGCGGCAGGTCGACTCGAATACGCCATCAGTAGCAGGTATTTTTGCCAATCTTCCCGGAGAGGGACCGCCGGGACTCAGGTCGTGGTTAAATCACACGCCCTAATGCAGCCCGACACTTTCCAATCAATTGCCTTTTCGTGAGGATGGGCGATTACGGAAGGATACATTCCAATATCGACCTTGACTCAAACTTGGGCAGCTTGTTAGCCTCGCATTTCGCAGCGGGGCGATTCCCTGCCTCGCTGTCATTCTATTCCCAGGGGGGGGGATCGATGAATTTTCTTGCGTCACGCATAGCCGGTTCAAAGGTTGCCAAGGTTGCCGTAATCGGCGCCTTGGCAGCTGCCGCCATCGGCCTGACGGCCCCGATAGCGAGCGCATCCTACGAGTCGACCTGGCAGCAGGGGTGCCGGGGATACTGGTACAGCACCTCCGGTCACGGCTACTGCTCCAGCGCGTCGAACTACCCGTCTTACTCGTACTGGACCCAGTATGACTGCAATTACGAGCTGGACACGGAGCACCACGACACTCTGTACAACGGCTACGTAGGCAAGTACGACACCTACGAGTGCACATTCAAGATCAACAAGACCCACGTGACTTACTCTGTCTAGTCAGCTAGTCAGCTAGGTAAGGAGGGCCCGCCGGCGTGGCGGGCCCATCCTTTATTTCAGGGAATTCTGCCAATGACGACATATCCTGTCGCTCGATTGACGACCCTCACGCAGGGTTACGGCGGCCGAAGCATCATCGAGAATCTCGACCTGTCCATCCTGCCCGGTGTCACCGGCCTGCTGGGCCCCAACGGCGCGGGCAAGACCACGCTCTTCCGTACCCTCGCAACCATCGCGCCGCCACAGAGCGGGCAGCTGGAGTTGTTCGGCAGCCCCGTCACCAACGAACGGCAAGCGCGGCATGTCCGCCGTCGCATCGGCTATCTCCCGCAGGACTTCGGCTACTACCCGGCCTTCTCCATAACGGACTTCGTCCGCTACTGCGCCTGGCTGCGTGAGGTCCCCTCCAAGAAGGCCGACTCTGCGACCAAGGAGGCACTGGCGGCTGTGGGCCTGGCCGACCGGGCCCGGGACCGCATGAAGTCGTTGTCCGGCGGCATGCTCCGCCGGGCCGGAATCGCCGCGGCCATCGTCGGCTCTCCCTCCCTGCTTCTGCTGGACGAGCCGACCGTCGGCCTCGACCCCGCCCAGCGTCTCGATTTCCGTGAGCTCATTCGTTCCCTCGCTCACGCAGGAACGGCCGTGCTCCTCAGCACGCACCTGGTGGAGGACGTCGGCGCCGCCTGCGACACCGTCCTCGTTCTGAGCGACGGCCAGGTGCGCCACAGGGGCACACCTCAACAGCTGGCAGAGTTGGCAGCCCCCACAGCCCCAGGCGACAGCCCTCTGGAACGCGGTTACATGACGGTACTCGGCAACCGCCGACCTGACGCGGGAGCCGCCGCATGCTGAATGCCTACCGCATCGAGCTGCGCCGCTCGCCGCTGCTGACAGCGTTTCCCGTGATGATCGCCGTGGACTTGCTGGTGCTCTTCGGCCGGTCCCGGTACTGGATCGGCGTATGGCCCGAAGCGAGTGTGGCAGCCCAGGTCGTCACACTCTTCCTGGGGCCCGTCCTCGCCGGCGTCTCGGCCTGGCAGGCCGGACGCTCCTCCCGCGTGGGAATGCCCGAGACCGTGCTTGCGGCCGCCCGTCCAATCTGGCGGATCGAGGCCGCACGCCTGGCCGCCACTCTCACCCTCGGATTCCTCGCCTACGCGGTCGGATGCCTGACCGCCGCGGTCATCTCGTTCAGCCAGGCGGGCCCCGGATTCCTGTGGCCCTCCTACCTCCTGCTCGGCGCCTCGACCCTGATCATCTTCGCGTCCGTAGGTCATCTGGCCGGCCGATGGTGGCCCTCCGCCACCTTCACTCCCATCGTCTGCGCGCTGGGCTGCTTCATCAGCATGCTGGCACTCCCCTTCAAGTTCAACGTCCTCGCGGGGCCGCCGGACCAGCACCTGCGCCCCCTTCCAGTCGCAGTGAGGCTGCTGTTTGCCGTTGCCCTCGCCACACTGGCGGTGACAGCACCACGACTGCGGAGCAGCGCCGAGCGCCAGATGCCGCGCCGGGCAACGTCCCTACCCATCCGCAGTGCCGCCATCGGGGCAACAGCGGCCTCCCTCATCACACTGGTTTTTGCGATACCGGCCAGCGGCGAACTGCGCGTCGAGCGCACGGCGTCGGCGACGGCGCCCCTTTGCGACCGTGCCGAGAGGGGTGCGCCCGAAGTGTGCGTGTGGCCCGAGCACCGCAAGTACCTGCCCGAATTGACTGCCATGGCGCAGCGCTTGGGCCAGCCCGACCAATCCTCGTTGAAGGCACCCGAAGCGTTCTACGAGTTCGGGCTCCAGCGGACCAAGATGGGCGACCGGGGATTCGACATCGCCGAGGGACACGTCCGTACCGCAGCGATCGCCATGGCCGACCAGGTCTTCACCCAGTCGCTGGGCCTCTGCCGACCTCCCCAAAAGGAGACCCGGGCCTGGCAGGCAATGGACAACATCCACCTATGGCTCGAGTACCGCTCCACCGGCCAAGACCCGGCCGTCGCCGACCAGGGACTCCACATGGAAGGTGTCGACGCCGCCCAGCGCGAAGCGACCAGGGCCGCACGGATGCCCGCAGCCGAGCAGCAGCAATGGCTCGGTGAGGAACGCAGCCACATTGATCGAGACCCTTCCTGGTGCAAGCCTGATGACCGGTTCTGACCTGCTCCGCTACGCCAGAGTGCACCGGGGCGTATCAGTTCTCGCGTCGACGGCCGCCATTGCCCTTCTCTCGGCCTTCTTTGGTGGCACCCACATCGCGCTGCCTTCCATCGGTAGCGGAGGAATCACCACGGGCGTGCCCTTCCGACACGAACTCCCACTTCTGTCAGCCGTCTTCCTCACTGCGGCTCTCGACGGAGCCATGTCAGCACATGACGAAATGGGTGCATCCGCGATGCACCGATTCCGCCTCAAATACTGCATCGGCCTGACACTGACAGCCTGCGCCTTGTCGTTCATCACTGAGGCACTCGCCGTCAGCACGGAAGCCGGGGTCGTCTTCATCCGCTCCCTCCTGATCTGGCTCGGCCTCGCCCTGCTGTCGGTGAGGCTGCTCGGCCACCAACTCGGCTGGATCATTCCCCTGGCCTCGGCCTTCTTCTTGATCTGGTACCCCCACAATTGGTGGGACTGGACGTCGAACTCGGCGATCGACTGCTTCAGCTGGGCTGTAGCCATGCTCGCTCTGTCCCTCGGGGTAGCTGCAACCGCAGCCACCCCGTGGAGAAGGAAAACCTTCCTCCGAAGGTGAATCAGCTCGCCGTTGGCGGCTTGATTACATAGACGTTCGATCTCGCCATTTGGTCGAACTAGGGTGCTGGGTACGGGGTTTACCGGGTCGTGGTGGGGCGCGACCCGGTGGGGCGCGGTGCTTCTTTTGGTTTAAGTACCTGGGGAAGAAACTCCATCCAGACCCCACCAGCCTCCCGCGGAGCGGGCGCTCACTCACACGGGTGAATCCGCCAACTGGGGTGGATTTTGCGGTGGTTGTCTGGCATATGCTCGCCCCGACAACGCAACTCAGAACATGAGACGGCCCCCGCCGGGACTGCGAATCCCGATCGAGGGCCTGACCAAAGAGGAAGTCAGACCTTCCCCATGGCTTCGGTGCACTTTACCGCGCCCACGCGCGCGGCATACGGCGTTCGGCACGCCAACGTCCGCCTCACCGGGCGGTTCACGGTCGTGAGCAACGACCTCATTCAGCACCCCGAGATGTCGGCGGTCGCGCGGATCCTGGGGATCTACATCCAGTCGCTGCCCGCCGGGACCCCCGTCGGCATCAAGGAGCTGGTCAAACAGCTTCCGCTCGGGGAGACCTCGATCGCCAACGGGCTGCGGGAGCTGGTGGCGTTCGGGTACCTGGAGCGGTCCGTGGAGAGCCTGCCGGGTGGGCGGATCGTCACCCGTACGGTGTCCTACAACCACCCCCGCGCGGCCCTTTCCCGTCCCGGGGCGTGCGTGACGCCCTCGACTCGGGCGGGGGATCCGCCGCCTTCGTCCCCGGAGCGCCCGCTTGAGCCGGGTCCGGAGCCGGTGGCCGCGCCCGTGGCCGCGCCTGCGCCTGTGCGGATGCCTCTGCCCGCGCCGGAGCCTGAGCCGGAACCCCTTGCGGAGCCTGTCGCAGCGCCCGTTCCGGTACGCGTACCAGCGCTTGCAGTGGGAGAGGAGCCGGGGGCGGAGCAGCCGGGCGCCGGGCGGGTCCCCGTTCCTCTGAACGCCGACGACCCCGAGCGGCACCGGCTCGCCTGCGAGGTGCTGGCCGGGCTGCGGCGGGCCAGCCCGCGGCTGGTGCTCGGGGAACGGGACATCCGGTACCTCGCTGGGGGTGTCGAAGCCTGGCTGGAGCGCGGGGTCGGGGTGTACGCGCTGGTTGCTGCCCTGACGGCGAAGCTTCCTGGGGACCTGCGCAATCCCGCCGGGCTCATCGCACACCGCCTCGCGGCCCAGCTGCCACCGCCGCTGGCGCCGCTCCCCCGCGCCCCCGACTTCGTACCGCCGGACCCGTTCCAGACCTGCACCACGTGCGACCGAGCCTTCCGCAGCTCCGCCCCGGGCACCTGCAAGGGCTGCCGCCCGGCGGAGGAGGAGGCGGCGGAGGAGGCAGGGGAGGTGGAGCAGGCCTCAGCGGCGGGTTCGTAGGGGCCGTGCGAACCACCGGTACAACGCCTCGGCCGCCGCCGCCACGATCGGCGCGGCGGTGGCGGGCACGGTCCACCACGGGGCGTCCAGCAGGAGGGTGACGGCCGCCGCGACCGCGCTGACCAGCATCGCGACCAGGATCAGCGGTTTCGCGGCCGACAGCCGGCCGAACCGGTCGACCCTGGGGTGGCCGGCGGACCGCAGGGACGAGATCCCCGTGCTCAGCCCCAGGATCGCGAGCAGACCCGCGAACGTGCCGATGGCGGCCGTGATCTGGCCCTCGTCGCGGGGTGCGGCATCGGTCTTCAGCCGCAGCCCGTCCTTCTCCAGCCCCACGGCCTCGCCCCGCCAGAAGGTGACGGTCACCTGGTCCCGGGGCAGCAGCCGGTAGAGCAGCGGGCCCGAATCCTTGAACTCGATCCCGAGGAGCTCACCGGGCGCGGCGGGCCGGGTCAGCCAGACGCGCGAGCCCTCCCCGTCCGTCCCCCACGTCTTCTTGACGGTGGCGGGAAGCGCGAGCAGACAGTCCGCCCGCTCCGCGACCTCCACCCCGGCGGCACACGGCCGGGCATCCGCGAAGTCCGCGTAACGCCGTGCGTCGGCCGGCAGCCACACGGCGAATGCGAACCAGCAGACCGCCGCGGCAGCCAGCGCCGCCGCGATCCGCAGGGCCCCCGACATCCCACGGCCGAAGACCCCGCCGCCCGCCTCGGCCGCCCCCACCCCCGCCCCTCGTACGAAGTGCCCCGCCACCCGCCCCTGCTCCGTCGGGCCTACCACCGCAGGCGGTAACGGTAGAGGGCCAGGGATGTCGACGCGGCGAGGGGTACTGCAGCCGCGGGTACGGCCCACCACGGGGCGTCGAGCAGGGTCACGACGACCACCGCCGCCGCGCAGATCAGCATCAGGGCCAGGCCCAGCTGCTTTCCGACCGAGTCCCAGCCGAAGAGCCGGGCACGGCGGCGTCCGGCCGGCCGTAGTCCTAGGAATCCCATCCCCAGCCCCATGGCGGCCAGCAGACCCACGAACGTGCCGATGCCGGCCGTGATCCGGGCCCCGTCGCGCGGCGCGTCGCGGGTGCTCTGGCGGATCCCGTCCTTGTCGAGCAGCACGAGGTCGCCGCGCCAGAAGGTGGCGGTCACCCGGTCGCCCGGCCGGAGCCGGTTGAGCAGCGGCCCCGGATCGCGGAACGGCACCATCAGTCTCCGGGCGGGGCCGACGGACAGGTAAGTGGTCGTCTCGGTGGACACGGTCGCGTCGAAGCGCGGGGTCTTGCCCCCCTCCTTGACCACCGTGGCCTCGATGGTGGCGGGGACGAGACGCAGGCAGTCTTCGTCAGTTCTCTCGCCTCTCTCGCCAGCCCCCTCGCCAGCACTCTCCCCCGCCGTCGAAGGTGCGGCGGCCGCGCACGGCCGGGCGGCCACGTAGTCCGCGTAGCGTGCGATGTCGGCCGGCAGGCAGACGGAGAACACGAGCCAGCAGGCCGGCCCGGCGACCAGAGCCACCAGGATCGGCCAGACCACCGCCACCCTCGATCCGGGCGCCCCGCCACCCGCCTCGTACGGCGCCGATCTGCCCGCCCCCTGGTACGGCTTCCCCCGTGTACCCATCGGGCTCTCCTCGCCCCCGAGGTCGGAGCGCCCCGTACGCCGCTCCGCTCCACCCCCCAGCTTCTTCCAGCTGGACACGGGCAGGCAATCGCACCGTCCGGCAGCCCCGGGCCGCTTCCCGCTTCCGGGTTCCGGCAGGTCAGCGGAGTCAGCGGGGTCAGCGGGTCCGGGGTTCGCGCTTCGCGCTCAGGTCAGGAAGCGTTCGATGGCCTCGCGGGCCCGGGCGTTCGAGGCCGCGGCTTCGGCCAGGGCGCGGGCCAGGGTGTCGATCCACTCGTCGAGGCCCACCGGGCGCCGTGAGAGGACGATGCCCCGGACCTCGTGGCAGACCTCCCCGGTCACCCGGGCCCGGTCCATCCGCAGCGAGAGGCGCCGCTCACCGAGTACGACGTCCAGTTCGGCCAGCGAGCCCTCGCGTCCCGCCACCCGCTGAGCGAGGGAGCGGGTGCGTCTGATCCGGACGGAGCCGGGCGGCAGCGAGTCCTCGAGTTTGAGCGACAGTACGTTGACGTAGAGGTTCAGGTCGGCGCCGTCCCGGCGCAGCGCCGCGGCCAGCAGTTCCGCGTCCTGCGACTCCCGGTCGGGCAGCGGGGCGTCCGGCACCGGTGCCTCAGCCATCGAGGCCCAGTACCAGGGAGGGCCGGTCGATGACGTGGTCCTCGCGCAGCGGGCGCACGGCCGTCCCGATGGCGAAGAACTCGGTGGTGTGGCCTCCCCAGGTGTGGAGGTTCTGGCTCAGCCGGACCGCCACGATCCCCTCGGCTCCCAGGGCTTCGCCCTCCGCACGCATGCGGCTCATCGCCAGTTCGCGGGCGTTGTAGAGGGCCTGGGTGAACGGTTCGATCTCCACGTTGCGGCCGGTGTTGCCCAGGGACTGGGTGAAGGTCTGGTGCGCCACGTGGTAGACGCAGGACCCCATGACCATGTCCAGGGGTGCGTAGCCGGCCCGGACCAGCGTCCAGAAGTCCTGGCCGGACAGGTCCGAGGTGAACGGCTTGCCCTTGTTGTTGAGCCAGGTCCCGCCCGGTCCCGGGTCCGCCCCGTCGGCCTTCACCGCTGTGCCGACCGCGATGAACTCGGCGGTGTCCGAGCCGAGTTCCTTGAACTCGATGTCTAGGCGCACCCCGACGATCCCGTCGGCCCCCAGCGCGCTCGCCTCGGCCTCCATCCGGCTCATCGCCAGCTCGCGCGCCTCGTACATGGCCTGGGACAGCTTGGTCAGCTCCTGGTTCTTCGACCACCGGCGGAGCTGGATGCCCACGTGGTAGACCGAGGTGCCGAGGACCAGGCCGAGGGGGCGGAAGCCGGCCTCGCGCACCAGCAGGAACTCGTTCACCGACAGGTCCGAGGTGAAGAGCGGGCGCTTCTCGCCCGGTTGGAGCTGTGCGAGCCGCCTCATCGCGTCCTCGGACGCCGTTCGCTCTGTCATGTCAGTGCTCGCGCTCCAGTCTCATGATGGTCAGTGGTGCGGGCCCGGCCGATTGCCGGGGGCGGTCGAACCGCGCGATGGTGGTGCCGACGAGGACCGCCTCCGCGACGAGGTCGCGCGCGGACCCGCCGTTCGCGCATTCGTTCTCGCGCACCTTCAGCTCCACCTCGTCCACGACCACTCCGTCGCCCCCGTGCTTCGCGGCGTCCAGGGCCAGCTGGCTACGGGCCCCCTGGCGGGCCCGGCCGATCAGCTGGGTGTAGCCCTCGATCTCCTGGTTCGCGGCGGCCCAGCGGCCCCGTCCGAAGGTGCGCCAGTCGTCGTGCCGGGTCTCCATCGCGATGCCGAAGGCCAGTCCGGTGGGAACCCATCCGGTGTTCAGGAGCTTGGCGAAGTCCTGGCCCCTCAGGTGCGAGGTGAAGGGCGTACGGGGCCGGATCCGCGAGCGGGCCCGGACGGCGGTGCCCAGCACGGTGAACTCCGCCATCCCGGCGGTGAATCCACCGACCTGGAGGTCCACCCCGACGATTCCGTCGCCGCCGAGCTCGCGGCACTCGGCCACGGCTCGGGACAGGGCCAGGCGACGGGCCGTGTAGAGCGTGCTCACCATCGGGGAGAGGGACGGAGCCCATCGCGAGGTGGGCCTTTCGGTCCCGTCCGCGGCCGTCCAGGCGCCGGGGCAGGCCCAGAGGCCGGTGTACCCGATGTTGAACACGGCCGTGCCGAGCACCTGCCCGACCGGGTCGAAGCCGACGCTCCGGACGGCGGCGAACTCCCCGGACGACAGGGTCGAGTCCCAGGTGCCACCGGGGTTCCCCGGAGGAGCCCCGTCCCGTCGGTTCATCCCACCGGCCCCCCGCCGTCAAGATCGCGCCGCATTTCGGCAGCAGCGTATGTCATCGGAGGAGCCGGTGGACCGGTGGGTCATGCCCCCTCAGCGGGCCCGGAGTTCGCGCTTGAGGATCTTGCCGCTGGCGTTGCGCGGGAGTTCGGTGACGAACTCCACCTCGCGCGGGACCTTGTAGTTGGCCATCTCCCGGCGCGACCACGCGATCAGGTCGTCGGCAGTGAGGACCGCGCCGGGGCGGCGGACCGCGTAGGCCTTGCCGACCTCGCCGAGGCGGGCGTCCGGGATGCCGACCACCGCGATGTCGGCGATGTCCGGGTGGAGGCCGATGAGCTGCTCGATCTCGGCGGGGTAGGCGTTGAAGCCGCCGACGATGAACATGTCCTTGATCCGGTCGGTGATCCGCAGGTTCCCGGCGGCGTCGAGGACCCCGACGTCTCCCGTGCGCAGCCAGCCGTCGGGGGTGATGGCCTCGGCGGTCTCGGCCTCGGCCTCGAAGTAGCCCTGCATGACGTTGTATCCGCGCACCCACACCTCGCCGGCCCGGCCCGTGGGCAGGGCTTCCCCGTCGGTCCCGGCGATACGGAGCTCCGTGCCGGGGATGGCCCGGCCGGAGGTGGCCGCGATGACCTCCGCCGGGTCGCCGCGGCGGCACATGGTGACGACTCCGCTGGCCTCGGAGAGTCCGTAGGCGGTGAGCACGGTGGCGATGTGCAGTTCGCTGCGGAGCCGTTCGACGAGCTGGAGCGGGACGACGGCGGCGCCGGTGACGACCAGGCGCAGGGCGGAGAGATCGTGGTGGTCGCGCTGGGGGTGGTCCAGGAGGGACTGGTGGAGGGTGGGCGGGCCGGGGAGTACGGAGATGCGCTCGGCGGCGACGTTGGCAAGGACGGTGTCGACGTTGAAGACGGGTTGGGGGACCATCGTGGCCCCGCGCATCAGGCAGGCGATGATGCCGGCCTTGTAGCCGAAGGTGTGGAAGAAGGGGTTCACGATCAGGTAGCGGTCGCCCTCGCGCAGTCCGGCGAGCTCGCTCCACACGTCGTAGCAGCGCAGGGACTGGGCATGGGTGATCACGGCGCCCTTGGGGCTGCCGGTGGTGCCCGAGGTGAAGATGATGTCCGAGGGGGCGGTGGCGGGGACGGCCTCGGTGCGGGCGCGGACGGCCCCGGCCGGTACGGAGTCCCCGCCGGCCAGGAACTCCTTCCAGGTGCTGAAGGAGTCCGGGGCGTCCTCGGACAGGACGACGACCTGTTCCAGGTGGGGCAGGCCGGGCAGCGGCCCGGCGCCGGGGCCTTCGGCGGCGGCGCGGCGCAGGGAGGCCACGTAGGAGGTGCCGAGGAAGGTGCCGGTGACGAAGAGGAGCCGGGCGCGGCTGCGTTGGAGGACGTATGCGGCCTCGGTGCCCTTGAAACGGGTGTTGAGGGGGACGAGCACGGCTCCCGCGGAGACCGCGCCGAGGGCGGAGACGATCCATTCGAGGGTGTTGGGCGCCCAGACGGCGACCCGGTCCCCCGGTTCGATCCCGGCGGCCATGCAGGCGGCGGCGGCCCGCTCGACGCGCTCGCCGAGCTGCGCGTAGTCGATGCGGACGCGGCCGTCGACCACGGCTTCGCGGGTGGCGTGGCGGACGGCGGCATCGCGTACGAGTGCACCGATGCTGGTCCATGCCGGTTCGCCCCGGCCGTCTTCGCCGGACTCGGCGCCGATCCCCACGCCCTCGGCCCCGTACCCGCGCTCGTGCCCGTACCCCTGCCCGTTCACGTCTTCGACCTCGACCTCGTCCATCGCCCGCCCCTCCCTGCAACACCAGTAGCTGACTATCCGTCAGATTAGCTGTAGCCTTCGCGGCTGTCAGTACTGGTGCACCCCGGAGGTGGCGATGGCGGCAACGCTCAAGGACGCTACGGCGATAGTCGGCATCGGGCAGACCGCCTTTGCCAAACAACTGCCGCAGTCCGAAAAGGAATTGGCCTGCCGGGCCATTCTGTCGGCGCTCGCCGACGCCGGCATCGAACCCTCCGAGGTCGACGCCTTCTCCTCCTACACGATGGAGGAGACCGACGAGGTCGAGGTCGCCAAGGCCATCGGCGCGGGCGACGTCACCTTCTTCTCCAAGATCGGCTACGGCGGCGGCGGCTCCTGCGCCACCGTCGGCCATCTGGCCTCGGCCATCGCCACCGGCCAGGCGAGCGTCGGCGTCGCCTGGCGCTCGCGCAAACGCGGCTCCGGCCCCCGCCCGTGGAAGAACACGGCCGTCCAGCTCCCCACCCCCGGCCAGTGGACGCGCCCCTTCGGGCTGCTGCGCCCCGCCGACGAGATCGGGATGCTGGCCCGCCGCTACATGCACGAGTACGGGGCCACCCGCGACCACCTCTTCAACGTCGCGATGGCCTGCCGCAACCGGGCCAACGAGAACCCGGCCGCCATGATGTACGAGCGCCCGCTGACCCGCGAGATGTACATGACCTCCCGCATGATCAGCGACCCGCTCTGCCTCTTCGACAACTGCCTGGAGACGGACGGGGCGCTGGCCTGCGTCATCGTCAGCGCCGAGCGCGCCCGCGACTGCCGCCAGAAGCCCGTCTACGTCCACTCCGTCGCCCAGGGCCTGCCCGCCCAGCATCACGGCATGGTCAACTACTGGAACGACGACCCGCTGTCGGGCCCCGCCTGGACCGCCGCCCGACACCTGTGGAAGCAGGCCGACTTCGGCCCCGACGACGTGGACGTCGCCCAGATCTACGACGCCTTCACCCCGCTGATCCCGCTCTCCCTGGAGGGCTACGGCTTCTGCGGGCGCGGCGAGGGCGCCGCCTTCACCGAGGGCGGAGCCCTGGAAATGGGCGGCCGGCTGCCCATCAACACCGGTGGCGGCGGCCTCAGCGAGGCCTACGTCCACGGCTTCAACCTGATCAACGAGGGGGTCAAGCAGCTGCGCGGCGTCTCCACCGCCCAGGTGCCCGACGCCTCGACCTGCCTGGTGACGGCGGGCGAGGGCGTCCCGACGTCCGCGATCCTGCTGCGAGCCTGAGGAGCTGCCGACCATGACCACCACCACGACCCCGGCCACCACGACCGCGGCCACCACCACCGCGGACGAACTCCTCATCCCCGTCCCCGACGAGGACGGCGCCCCCTTCTGGGAGTACGCCGCCCAGGGCGAACTCCGCGTCCAGGCCTGCGCCGAGCCCGCCTGCGGCAAGCTCCGCTTCCCGCCCCGACCCTGCTGCCCGCACTGCCAGTCCTTCGACTCCGAGTGGCGGCTCATGAGCGGCCGGGGCCGCATCTGGTCGTACGTGCAGCCGCACCCGCCGCTGCTGCCCGCCTACGCCGCGCAGGCTCCGTACAACGTGATCCTCGTCGAGCTCGCCGACGCCCCCCACATCCGGCTCGTCGGGAACCTCGTGGCCTCGGCCGACGCCCCGCTGGACTCCGTGGCCCCGGCGCGGCTGCGCATCGGCGCCCGGGTCCAGGTGGTCTTCACCGAGACGGGCGGGGTGGCCGTCCCGCGCTGGATCCTGGAGAAGTCTTGACGGCCGCCGAGCGGGCCCCGGGCCTGCGGGTGGAGCGGGACAAGACCACCGGGGTGGCCGTCGTCACCTTGGACCGGGAGCGCAAGCACAACGCGATCGACCTGGAGACGGCCGCCGAACTGGCGGCGGTGTGGCGGGAGTTCCGCTTCGAGGACGAGGTGCGGGCGATCGTGCTGACGGGTGCCGGGCGGGCCGCCTTCTGCACCGGCATCGACCGGGGCGTCTCGGTGCCGCAGCCGTCCTCGCCCTTCTCGATCGACGACCCCCTCGTCGCCATCGGCCCCAAGGCGAACGACCTGTGGAAGCCGGTGGTCGCCGCCGTCAACGGCATGGCCTGCGGCGGGGCGTTCTACCTGCTGGGCGAGTCGGAGTTCATCGTCTCCTCGGACTCCGCGACCTATTTCGACCCGCACACCAGTTACGGCATGGTCAGCGCCTACGAGGCCATCTACATGGCCCAGCGCATGCCCTTCGGCGAGGCCGCCCGGATGTCCCTGATGGGCACGGCGGAACGGCTCTCCGCGCGGCGGGCGTACGAGATCGGCCTGGTCTCCGAACTGGCCGAACCCGAGGCACTGCTCCCGGCGGCCCTGCGCTCCGCGGAGACCCTGGCCGGCTTCCCGACGGAGGCCGTGCAGGGCACCGTACGGTCCCTGTGGGCGGCGAAGCAGGCCGCGCTGCAGCAGGCCCTGGCGCAGGCTCCCGGCCTGGTGGCGCTGGGGAACCTGAGCCCGCAGCGGCAGGCGGAGCTGTTCGCGGGCCGCCGCGGGACGGCTGCGCAGCCGCGGGTGCGGTGAGGCCCGCGTAGGGCGGGCGGGCCGTGCGGGGCCGCCTAGGTGAGGGGGCCGAGCTCGCAGTCCCGTACGTCGGTGGCGCGGGCCGGGTTCGTCATCAGGACCTTGACCTGCGCGGTCTCGCCCTTCTTGAGGTTGGTCGGCGCGATGGTCTGCTCCACGCGGGACCCGCCGGCGTTCTTGAAGGTCACCGTTACGGAGATCAGCCGGTCGGTGGTCAGCAGCGAGGTGACCTCGACGACCGCGTACGGCTTGTCGGGCCCGGCGCAGCTGATGATCCGGGCCCGGGCGGGCGCCGCCGTCGGGGAGGGGGTGGCGGTCGGCGTGGGCGTCGCGGTGCTGCCGCCGCTGCCGCCACTGGTGCCGCTGGTGCTGCCGTTGGTGCTGCCGTAGTTGGTGTGGTGCGTGGTGTGGGTCGACTTCGAGCTGGAACAGCCGCCCCCGCCACTGCTCTTGCCGTGGCTGCCGTGCGAGGACGAGAACCCGGTGAGTGCGAGCACCACTCCCGCCAATACCGCCGTGAACCGGACACGCCGTGCCGTGACCCGCATGGCCACTCCTTCCCCTTGAACAACTGCGGCACGCTATCAGGGACACGTCAGGGGGCCCCGCACGCGCCCTCGGCGCCGTAGCGGGCGAGGAACACCTCGACTCCCCCGGCCACCACGGCCCGCAGTTCCGCTTCCGCGGGCGCGCGGCCGGTGTCGAAGGTCTGCGCGAGCTGCGGCACCGACACGGTCAGGGCGACGAGCTGCCGTACGGCGAGCTCCGCGTCCGGCACGACCAGGCGCCCGGTCGCGCACAGCCCCTCCACGGCGGCCACGAGCGGGGTGTCGATGGCCGCGCGACTGCGCTGGTACCAGAGCCGCCCCAGCTGCGGGAAGCGCTCGGCCTCCCCGATGACGAGGCGGCGCAGCGACATCAGCTCGGCGGAGACGAGCCGCCGCGCCCAGCGGTACTGCACCTCCACGAGGGCGGCCCGCAGGTCGGGGGCGGCGGCGAGGGTCGCGGGGCAGGGTTCCAGCTCGGCACAGGCGGCGTCGAGGACCCCGCCGACGACCTCGAGGAAGAGCTGCTCCTTGCTGCCGAAGTGCTTGTACACGGTGGGCTTGGAGACGCCCGCGCGGGTGGCGATGGCGTCCACGGAGGCGGCGCTGTAGCCGCCGGCGAGGAACTCGGCGTAGGCGGCGCAGGCGATGGCGTGCCGCTTGGGAGGGACGGGGGTGGGGACGGGGACGGGGGCGGGGGCCTGGATGGGCATGCGGACCACCTTAGCCCCGAACTAAACCAAACGGTGTAGTTGCGAGAACTGAACTACACGGTTTAGTGTGATGCCTGTCGGAAGCCGCACCGGGCGGCGGCCGGCACCACGTCCCGAGGGGGGACCCATGTCTGTGGAAACGTCCGTGGAGACCGCGGCCTTCAAGATCCTGGCCATCTCCGGCAGCCTGCGCGCCGACTCGCACAACACCCGCCTGCTGCACGCCGCCCGCAAGCACCAGCCCGGCGGACTCGACATCGAGATCTACGAGGGCCTGCGCGACATCCCCCCGTACGACCAGGACCTCGACAACCCGCAGGACCGCCCGGCCGCCGTCACCGAGCTGCGCCGGCGCATCACCGAGTCCGACGGCCTCCTGATCGCCACCCCGGAGTTCAACTACTCCATCCCCGGCACCCTCAAGAACGCCATCGACTGGGTCAGCACCGACTGGACCAAGCAGGAGGGCCTGCCGCTGCACCGCAAGCCCGTCGCGATCCTGGGCGCGGCACCGACCAACTTCGGCACGGTGCGGGCGCAGCTGGCGCTGCGCCAGGTGTTCGTGTGGACGGACAGCGACGTGGTCGTCAAGCCCGAGGTGCAGGTGTTCCGCTCCTACGAGCGCTTCGACGAGAGCGGCAACCTGACCGACGAGACCACCATCGGCCTGGTGCGCGACCTGCTGGGCGCCCTCAAGGCGAAGGCCGCGGCGGCCGTGGTCGCACGATGAACTCCGGAGCGGACACCGCCCCGTCGGCTACGGGGGTGGCGGCGGCGGACGTGTCCGTGACGGCGATCGCCCGCCTCCGGGCCCGCCCGGGCCTGGAGGCGGAGGTCCGCGCCCAGGCCCTGGCCCTGGTCGCCCCGACCCGCGCCGAACCGGGCAACGTCTCCTACCGGCCGTACGAGGACCCGGCGGCGCCGGGCGCCTGGCTGATCCTGGAGGAATGGGCGGACGCGGAGTCCTGGGAGGCCCACCTCGCCTCCCCCCACCTCGAGCGGGCCCTGTCCCGCACGGCATCCCTGCTGGCGGAGCCGCCGGTGGTGCGGGTGTTCCCGGGCTAGGGATCTTCGCGCATCACGGCCCGCGGCCCGTGGATCTCGGATCGCGGGTCCCGGGAGCCGGGCGTAGCGTCGATCGGGATCGGATCCGCAGATCCGCGGATCCCCACGCCGGAGGGCCGGGAATGATCCGCAACGCACTCGGTTCGCTGATGGGTCTGGTCGGGGCGACGGCCGCCGTCTGGAGCCCCTTCCGCGCCTGGTACGACGGCCGGCAGGGACGCGACTACCGCGTCCAGGAGCTCTTCACCTCCACCGGGATCACCGACACCAAGGCCGACCTGCTGGGCTCGCTCCTGCTGCCGTTCATCTTCGCCGCGCTGCTCACCCTCGGCGCGATCCTGCTGCGCTCACGGCTACTGATGGCCCTCTCGGGGGTCGTCGTCCTCGGCTTCGCGGTGCTGTGGATGGTCCGCCAGGCCCAGGAGGCGGGCAGCCTCTCGGTCGGCGACGACGGCTTCGGCCTCGGCGACGGCCTCGCCAGCGCCTTCGGCGCGGGCGCCCTCCTGCTCCTGGCGGCCGTGGTCATGAGCGGCCGCCCCCGCAGGCGCGGCCGGCACGGCCGTACGCCCGCCCCGGAGCCGGAGCCGACGCCGGAACCGCTCGTCACCCAGGAACCCGAGCCCTGGCCGCCGGCCCCGCCCAGGGACCACTCGTAGCCCGCTCGGCTCAGTACTCGCCGTCGAGTGAGGCCGCGGAGGCCGCGCGGTAGCACTTGGAGACGACCTCGAAGAGGAGCATCGGGCCCCCGGTCGCCGTCTTCTTCATGCCCGTGACCACCATGGCGAACCCCTGGCCATCATTTTCGGCGTAGATCTCCGGATCCTGCGCCTGGCTCTTGGCCTTGCCGTCCTTGGTGATCTTCCAGCCGTTCTCGGTGAGCCCCTTGCGCAGGTTCGCCATGCCGGTGTCGACCTGCTCGTCGGAGATCTCGTACACCGACCACGGGTGCGACAGGGAGTACAGATCGTCCCCGTACTCGCGGCAGCGCGAAACGCTCGGACCCGGCTCGGTCACCTTGCCCTTGACGCCGGCCATCTCCAGCAGCCCACTGGACACCAGCTTCGCCTTCTTGCGCGCCGGGTCGGGATCCATCCTCACCGGCGTGTAGTTGAGATCCTTCACGTTCGAACACCCCACAGACAGCATGGACAGAGATCCCGCCAGCACGACGGCGAGAGCCGTGGCCTTGATCATTCCGGTGATTCCGCGGCCGCGGACCGCCTTCTTCGTGTCAGTCACGCTGGACCCTGTCGTATTGACCCGCGACCACACTCGCCTGGTTCCTGATGCTCAAGGAGTGGTCCCTCCAGTAGTCGGTATGACTATCGGCGTCATTTGCCATGATATTGGCTCCGAAATCCTCGTCGGAGGGCACGTTCTGCCCCCACACCGAGCCGAATGGCAGCATTTCCTTCCACCACGAGTTGCCGCCGCCGAGCCCGGCGAACTTGCCGCCCAGAGGCACCTGGTCGTCGAGGGTGGAGGCGGCCTGGGACCACACGTGCCCCTCGCCCGCGTCCAGCTCCTTGGCGTGGCCGACCAGCATGCCGGGGCTGCCGACCGCGATCATGTCGTCGGCGCGCAGGTCGCCCGCATTGGAGGCCGCGCCGAGGACCGTACTGCCGTAACTGTGGCCGATGATCGTGGTGTGGCTGGCGGCGTCGCCGCCCTGGACGTTCTCCAGGCCCTGCATGAACCGGTTCAGGTCGGGCGCCGCTTCTTCGGCGAAGTGCTTCTCCATCGCCTCCGGAACGATGCTCTGCGGGGCCTCGTAACCGATCCAGGTGATGGTGGAGACGCTCTGGCCGGGGATCTTGGCGTGGGTCTCCTTCCACAGCTCGCTCATGTGGTGGATGTAGTCCTCGGACTTCGTGATGTTGGTGAACGTGCCCGGGACGAAGACCGCCGTGTGGGCCGCCGTGTCCGGGTTTCCGTTGGCCACGATGGCCCGGCCGCCGCCCTTGGTGTCGAAGCCGAGCAGGTAGGCCTCCGGCAGGCCTTCCTTGCCCGTCGAGTCGAAGCGGGCCTGGATGGCGTTCATGCCCTTGAGGTTCTTCTCCAGGGACTCCTTGTCCTTGGCGTACTTCTTGTCCCACTCCGACCAAGCGGGGTTGAGCGTCACCGCCGGGTACTGCTGTCCCGAGGGGAGGTACTTCTGCGGCTGCGGGGGTATGCCGTTCAGCCGGATCTGGTACTCGGCCTGCTTCTCCGACAGCACGTTGCGGTTGGCCTCGTCGCGGATGACGGAGGGCAGCCCGTCCAGGGCGCCCACCTGCGCCGCGTTCAGGGAGAGGTAGGCGGACTTGTCGTCGGCCGACAGGCCGTTCCACCAGTCGGCGTTCGCCTTGGGGTCGTCGCCCTTCGGCGGGGCCTTGATGTGGTCCAGGTAGTCCTTCGCGCCGCTGCGGACATCGGCGGTGTCGCTCTGCGCGTCGGTCCAGTCCTGGTCGGAGACGACCAGGTCGTCGTCCGCCTTGAGCCCCCGCAGCTTGGGCGCCCACAGGTTGTCGGCCTCGGTGGCCTCGGCGACGGCCTGGGCGATGCGGTTGGCGATCTCCACCGCCTTGCCGAAGTTCGGGTTGGGGTGGATGTTCGCCGCCTGCCGGTCCAGGGCGGCGGACAGGTCGTTGGCGTCACGCGTGGGGTCGATCACCTGGCCGGAGGGCTTGCCCTTCGCGCTGCCGGAGACCGTGCCGCCGTCCGGGAGCTTGCCGTCCTTCTCCGTTCCGGCGGGCGGGAAGCTCACCGAACCGTCCGCCCCCACCGAGAACTTGGCGTGCTCGGCGTCCTCCAGGGCGCCTTCCAGCTTCTTCTTCGCCTCGGTCAGCGCGGCGGCGAGCGCCCTGAGCGCCGTGGCCACGAGACCGCATTCGACCTGCGTGTAGTGGAAGTTCTTCGCCAGGTCCCGGAGCGATCCCAGCGCCGCGTCCACGGCCTCCCCCGAGAGGCCGGCCCGCAGTCTCGCCGATATCTGTCCTTCGGTGTCTCCGTAGGCCTGGTCGGCCATGCTGCTGACGGCCTTGTAGCCGTCGGCCGCTTCGGTGAATTCGGACGGCTTGAGCGCCGTGAGTGCCGCGTAGTCCATGGTTCAGGCTCACCGGCCCCCGGTGGCGGGCGTGTCCTTGTACTGGGCGCCGATCTGGGCGAAGCCGCCCTTGATGGCCTCGTCGTTGGCGTACTGGCCCTGGCCGGCCTTCTCCAGCGGCCCCTGGAGCCCGGTGCACTTGCCCGCCAGGCCGTCGAGGTACGTCTTCCAGGACTGGTGGAGCTCCTGCTGGGCCGTGGCGCTCTGCACGCCGGAGAGCGCGGCGCCCTTCTGCCCCTCCTCCAGTGCGGTCAGGGCCGTCTTGATGCTCCTGGCCAGACCTGCGAGGTCCTGGCTCGCGCGGTTCCAGACCGCCTTGTCGGAGGTCAGGTCGCCGCCGCCACCGCCGCCGTCGGGCGTGGCGGCCGCGCTCGCCAGGTGCATCTGCGCCCCGAGCGCGGTCTGCTGTTTGAGCGCCGCCCACTCCGTGTCAAAGGTCGTCATGCCGAACTGCCCCCGTGGCCTGATCGCGATTGCCCAAATTTGCAGATCATCCTACAAACACGGGTGAGGGGTCATCGCCACCACGAGGCGCCGGACATGACGGCGGCCCCGGCCCCCCAAAAGGGGGCGGGGCCGGCCAGCCGTTGGGCGGGGTGGGGATCAGGCCTCGACGACGCCGGAAGCGGCGATCTCGATCTTGGCCTTGGTGGCGCCGGACTGGCTGCCGAGGGACTCGATCTTCTGGACCAGGTCCGCGCCCTCGACGACCTCGCCGAAGACGACGTGCTTGCCGTCGAGCCAGGAGGTGACGACGGTGGTGATGAAGAACTGCGAGCCGTTGGTGTTGCGGCCGGCGTTCGCCATCGACAGCAGGAACGGGCGGTCGTGCTTCAGCTGGAAGTTCTCGTCGGCGAACTTCTCGCCGTAGATGCTCTTGCCACCGGTGCCGTTGTGGTTGGTGAAGTCACCGCCCTGCAGCATGAACTGCGGGATGACGCGGTGGAAGCCGGAGCCCGCGTAGCCGAAGCCGTTCTGGCCGGTGGCCAGCTCGCGGAAGTTCTGGGCGGTCTTCGGGACGACCTCGTCGAAGAGGTTGAAGACGATGCGGCCGGCGGCCTCGCCGTTGATGTTGATGTCGAAGTAAACGTTGCTCATGGGGTCCATCCTGTCACTCCCGGTGCGCCGCGCGACCCGGCGGGGCCGTTGACGCGGCCCCGCCGCAGCTCAGCCGCCCGTACGGGTGCCCGTGCCCTTGGCGGCATCGAGGGCGTAGACGCAGCGGTCCTTGCTGCACGCGTAGACCACGCCCGCCTCCGCCACCGGGGCTCCGGTGATCTCCCCGCCGGTGGCCAGCTTCCAGCGGAGCTGGCCGCCCGCCGCGTCCAGGGTGTACAGGCAGTGGTCGGCGGAGCCGAAGTGGACCCGGCCGTCGGCGACCGCCGGGGCGCCGGTGATCTCGCCTCCCGCCGCGAACCGCCACTTCGGGGTGCCGGTGACCGCGTCGAGCGTGTACAGGGCGCTGCCCGCGCCCAGGTGGACGTTGCCCGCGGCGACCAGGACCGGGTCGGCCGACTGGCGGGCCTCGGTGGCGATGCGCCAGCGGTCGGTGCCGGTGGCCGCGTCCAGGGCGTAGACGGTGCCCAGGTAGTCGGCGAGGTAGACCCCGCCGCCCGTGACGGCCGCGCCCGGGGCGAAGGCCGGGGGCGCCAGGAAGACGGCGGGGGCCTCGAAGTGCCACCTGACCCGGCCCGAGGCCCGGTCGATGGACAGGACGCGGGTGCCGGCGCTGACGTAGACGTTGCCGTCGGGCGCCGGGGCGACCCGTACGGGCACGTTCCCGCAGGACCCCGCGTCACCGATCGGGTAGGACCAGGCTTCGCGGCCGGAGCGGGCGTCCAGGGCGCGCAGCCGGGCGTCCTGCCACACGTAGACCGTGCCGTCGTGGAGGACGGGGGCCGCCTCCGTGGTCTCGAAGTCGCTCTGGGCGCCCGTGAGCTCCCACAGCTTCTGCCCACTGGAGGCCTCCCAGGCCTGTACGCCGCCTCCGCGCGTGGCGGTGACCACGGTGCCCCGGTCGGCGCGCAGCGCGTACACCCAGGCGTCGGTGGACAGCCGCCACCGCTCGGAGCCGTCGACGGCGTCCAGGGCGTAGAGGGACGGGCCGTCGGAGGCGTGGATGCGGCCGTCGGCGACGGCCATGGACCAGGCGACGTCACGGGTCTTGAACTGGCGGCGGCCGCTGGCCACGTCCAGGGCGTGGACCTCGAAGGAGGTGACGTAGAGCAGCTCGCCGGCGACGGTCGGGGTGCCCCAGACCTCGTTCGACATGCGGAACCGCCAGGGCCGCCAGCGGCCGCTGTCCGGGGCCGGTCCGGGACCGGGCACGGAGGCGGAGGCGGATCCCCCTGACGACAGCGCCGGGGACAGGGGCGCCACGGGCGCCGGGCCGGCCACCGAGCCGCCGCCCGGCGGGCGGATCCAGCCGGTCGCCGAGTCCGCGGCGGCGGCGTGGGCGGCGGGCGCGGAGACGGAGGCGTGCGGGCCGGGGCCGATGGGCACCGGGGAGCCGCCCAGGCGCACGGAGTCGCCGGAGGCCGGCATCGGGGGGCGCTCGGGCCGCTGCGGGACGGCCTGGCCGGTCCGCGGGTCCGTCCAGGCGTCGGCGCCGCGGTCCCGGCGGTGGGTGACGGGCCCGGCGGCGGGCGCGAAGGCGGGCGCCTGGGCGGGGCCCGGCACCACCGGAGCGGGCGAGGGCGCGGAAGCCGCGGAGGCGGCGGCCGCCGAGGCCGCTGCCGCTGCCGCCGCGGCTGCGGCGTTGCGGTGGCCCGCCCGGCGGGCCTCGATCATCGCGACGGCCCGCGGGGGCAGCCACGCGGAGGCGGTGCCGCTCTCGTCGCCGCCCTCGAAGAGGTGCGGGGCCAGCTGCGCCTGGAGGTCGGCCGGGGTGGGCCGCAGGGTGGCGTCCATCTGCATGCAGGACTCGATGAGCGGGCGCAGCTCTTCGGGCAGGCCCTCCAGGTTGGGGCCCTCGCGCAGCAGCATGAACACCGTCTCCACCGGGTTCGCCCCGTGGTACGGCGGGTGCCCGGTGGCGGCGAAGACCAGCGTCGAGCCGAGCGAGAAGACATCGCTGGCGCCCTTGACGCTGCGCGAGTCCTTGGCCTGCTCGGGCGACATGTAGGCGGGGGTGCCGACGGCGACGTTCGTCATGGTCAGGCGGGTGTTGGAGACACCGCTGGCGATGCCGAAGTCGATCACGCGCGGGCCGTCCTCGACGACGAGCACGTTGGACGGCTTCAGGTCGCGGTGGACCAGGCCGGCTCCGTGGATGGACTGGAGCGCCTCGGCGATGCCGGCGGCGAGCCACCGTACGGCCTGGGCGGGCATGGGCCCGCACTCGTGGACGATCTCCTCCAGCGAGGGCGCCGGTACGTACGCGGTCGCCAGCCACGGCACCGCCGCGCGCGGGTCGGCGTCGACCACGGCCGCGGTGTAGAAGCCGGAGACGGCGCGGGCGGCCTCCACCTCGCGGGTGAAGCGCACGCGGAACAGCTGGTCCTCGGCGAGCTCGGTGCGGACCGTCTTGATCGCGACCCGCCGTCCGGACGCCGACCGGGCGAGATAGACCAGCCCCATGCCGCCGGCGCCGAGCCGTCCCAGCACCTCGAAGGGGCCGATCCGTCTCGGGTCGTGCTGCGTCAGCTGCTCCACCACTCGCCTCCACACCCATCCCCGTACGGGCTCCCTCGCGGGCCCGCTTCCTGCCAGCACGCGGCGGTCGGCCCGTGCAGCGTCTCGCCGCGGGCGCAGCCCGCGGTCGCGCAACCCCGATTCTGTCAGGCCCGAGCCCGCTCCGGCCCCGGGCACGGGCGCGGGTTCGCGCACGGGGCGCGGTACGGGGCCGCGCGGGCCGCCCCCGCGGCCGCAGGAGACGGCCTACGCCCCCGGTCGGGTCCGTGCCTCCGACAGCAGGCCGAAGACCGCCCCCTGGTTGTCCGCGACGACCGCGATCCGCCCGTACGGGGTGTCGAAGGGGTCCGCGGTGACCCGGCCGCCGAGGCGCTGGACCATGGCGACGGACTGGTCGCAGTCCGGGACGGCGAAGTAGGCGAGGAAGTGCGCGGGCATGATGGCGGGGAAGGCGTCGGTGATGAGGCTGCGGCCCAGTACGGCGCCGGCCGGGCCGGGGGCGCTGCCGGGCGGGGACCACAGGCGGTACTCGGACTCGCCGGAGTCGTCCTGGTCCTGGGGGACGTAGCCGAAGACCTTGGCGTAGAACACGTCGACGGCGTCGCGGGCGCGGGTGTAGACCTCGGTCCAGCAGTACGTGTAGGGCTCCTGCTGAGCCTCGAAACCGTGGTGGGTGCCGGGCTGCCACAGCCCGAAGACGGCCCCGCCGGGGTCCGCGGCCAGCGCGGCGGTCCCGTAGGGCCCGACCGGCATCGGGTCCATCACCATCTGGCCGCCGGCGGCACGGATGCGCTGCGCGCAGGCGTAGGCGTCGGTCGTGTAGAGGTAGACCCCCCAGACGGTCGGCATCCGGCCGTCGGGCTTGGGCGCGAGGGCGGCGACGTTGCGGCCGCGGCTGTAGGCCTGGGTGTAGTGGCCGTACTCGGCTCCGGCGCCGTCGGCGAAGGTCCACCCGAAGAGCTCACCGTAGAAGCGCTTGCCCGCCTCGACGTCCGGCAGGGAGGCATCGACCCAGCAGGGTGCGCCTTCCGCGAATGCGGCCATGAGCCCGGTTCCTTCCGTTGTGCGAGGGTGTGTGCCCTCCGCCGTACTCGCCCAGCCATGTCCTCCGGATCATGATGTGCCCGAAAACTTGTCCACAGCCTGTTGATAAGACTATTCGGGGGATAGGACCTGAAGTCGGACGCCGCGCCCGGGGGGCCCGACCGGCCGAAATCCACTGCGCAGCCGGGGTGGGATGGACGTACGCCCAGGCCAGGAGCCCCGTAACCCCATTTGCAGGCGGCCGAATCGCGCGCCGATCACCCCTCGGTAAGCTGACGGCATGACAGGACAAGTACGTACCGTCGACGGCCGCGTTGCCGGCCGGCGCGGTCAGGCGACGAGGCAGAAGCTGCTCGACTGCCTCAGCGAGATGCTCAGCTCCTCGCCGTACCGCGACGTCAAAGTGATCGACGTCGCCCGCAAGGCCGGTACCTCACCCGCGACCTTCTACCAGTACTTCCCGGACGTCGAGGGCGCCGTCCTGGAGATCGCCGAGCGCATGGCCAACGAGGGTGCGCAGCTCACCTCGTTGGTCGAGGGCCGGGCGTGGGTCGGCAAGGCGGGCTGGGCGGCGGCCGAGGAACTCGTCGAGGGTTTCCTGGACTTCTGGCGGCGCAACGACGCGATCCTGCGGGTCGTCGACCTGGGCGCGGCCGAGGGCGACAAGCGGTTCTACAAGATCCGCATGAAGATCCTCAACTCCGTCACCAACTCCCTCACGGAGTCGATGAAGGAGCTCCAGGCCAAGGGCAAGGTCGACAAGGACGTCAGCCCGGCCGCGATGGCCGGTTCCCTGGTGGCCATGCTGGCCGCGGTCGCCTCGCACCAGAAGGGCTTCCAGACCTGGGGCGTCAAGCAGGCCGAGCTCAAGCCGAACCTGGCCCTCCTGGTCCACCTCGGCATCACGGGCAAGAAGCCGACGAAGTAACGGCGGACCCTGACCACAGGGCCCGCCGTCTTCACCTCTTCACCGCTTCAACGCCTCGTCCCCAACGGGCCCGTGGCTCCACCGGTCTTCCGCCGCGATCAGCGACGCTCCAGGCGGAACAACCGGATCTCGCGCTCGATGCGCGCCTGGTACGTCGCGTACGGCGGCCAGAACTTCAGCGCCGCCCGCCATGCCGCCTCGCGCTCCTCACCCGCCAGCAGGCGGGCGCGTACGGCAATGTCCTGCCCCTTCCAGCTCACGTCCGCGTCCGGATTCTTGAGCAGGTTCCCGGTCCATGCCGGGTGTCCGGGGCGCCCGAAGTTGGAGCCGATCAGCAGCCAGCTCACGCCGTCCTGCTCGGGCATGCACGCGAGCGGGGTCACGCGCGGCTCGCCCGTCTTGGCTCCCTTGGCGGTGAGGATCACGCCGGGGAGCATCTGGGCGCTGAGGATGACCTTGCCGCGGGTCAGCTTGTGCACCGCCTTGTCCATGGCGGGGATGAAGTGCGGTGCGATCTTGGCGAACAGCATGGTCGAGGAGACCTTCTGCATCAGCTTGACGCCGACGCCGGGTGTCGCAGCCATCAGACGGCCACCTTCTTCTCTTCGTTGCGCGGGGCGGGGGCGAACAGTCCGGCGGCTTCCGCGGCGTGGGCGCGCAGCCGGTGGACGGGGCCGAAGAGCAGTTCGTCGGCGGCCGCCCGCTTGAAGTAGAGGTGGGCGTCGTGCTCCCAGGTGAAGCCGATGCCGCCGTGCAGCTGGATCGCCTCGCCCGCGGTGGTCCGCAGGGCCTCCAGGGCCTGCGCGAGGGCGAGGGTGCCCTGCTGCGGGTCCCAGGCGGCGTAGTAGGCGGCGGACCTGGCCGCCTGGACCTGTACGTAGAGGTCGGCGAGGCGGTGTTTGACCGCCTGGAACGAGCCGATGGCCCGGCCGAACTGCTCGCGCTGCTGTACGTAGTCCACGGTGCGGGCCAGCGCCTGCCCGGCCGCGCCGACGGCCTCGGCGGCCAGCACGGTGGCGGCGCCGCGTCCGGCGGCGGCGAGCGCGGCGAGCACGGCGCCGCTGCCGTCGCCCTCGCCTTCACCCTCACCCAGCAACTCGGCTTCGACCTCCCTCAGTTGGATCCGCCCCTGCGGGCGGGTCTCGTCGAGGGTGGTCTGGCGCGACCGTACGAGCCCGGGCGCGTCCTCGCGCACGAGGAACAGCAGGGTGCGGCTGCGGGCGAACCCTCCCGCGTGCGCGGCGACGAGCAGCAGCGAGGCGCTGTGCCCGTCGAGCACCTGGGCGACCTCCCCGTACAGCCGCCAGCCGCCGTCCACCGCGCGGGCCTGCACCCCGCCGGCGCGGCCGCCGCCGGCCCACTCGCCCCGGGCGTTGTCTCCCGTGAGCGCGAGGGCGGTGGCCAGGGCCGGGCCGGGCACGGCGAGGGTGGCGGTGAGCCCCCCGGCCGCGAGGGGCGGCAGCAGGGCGGAGCGCTGGGCGGCGGTGCCCAGGGCGGTGACCAGCGGCGCGGCGAGCACGGCGGTGGCCAGCAGTGGCGAGGGCAGCAGCACCCGCCCGGTCTCCTCGCAGGCCAGGGCCAGGTCGGCGGGGGTGCAGCCGACTCCCCCGTACTCCTCGGCCACGGCGATCCCGGGCAGTCCGAGCTGCCGGGCGAGCTGCTGCCACAGCTCGTGGTCGTGTCCGGCGGCGGTGCGGACGGCGGCCTTGACCTCGTCCGGGCCACAGCGCTTGCCCAGGATCTCGCGCAGGGTGCGGCGCATCTCGTCCTGCTCCGCGGTGAAGGCGGCATCCATCGTCGGGCTCCTCCCCGTATCTGACGGGCCGTCATATTAGGTGGAGCCGGATCAGATGGACAGGGGGCGGAACGGTCGGAAGCGGCCGGAGGCCGAACACCGGGGGAAGGGCGGTCCCCGGGGGCCGGGGGCACCGGAGCACCTCTAGCATCTGACGGTACGTCAGTTGTACCGTCAGGCCCATGCCTGGACCTCTCTCCGCCACCGAAACCACCAACACCGCCGGCCCCGGGGCCCCGCCCCGCCGCCGGGTCGCCGTCGTGGGCGTCGCCCTCTCGGACTGCGGCCGGGTCGACGGCCCCACCCCGTACGCACTGCACGCGCAGGCCGCCCGCCGCGCCCTGGCCGACTCCGGCCTCGACCGCTCGGTGATCGACGGCGTCGCCTCGGCCGGGCTCGGCATCCTCGCCCCCGTCGAGGTCGCCGAGTACCTCGGCCTGCGCCCCACCTGGGTCGACTCCACCTCGGTCGGCGGCTCCACCTGGGAGGTCATGGCCGCCCACGCCGCCGACGCCATCGCGGCCGGCCACGCCAACGCGGTCCTGCTCGTCTACGGATCCACCGCGCGCGCCGACATCAAGGCCCGCCGCCGGACCTCGAACCTCTCCTTCGGCGCACGGGGACCGCTCCAGTTCGAGGTCCCGTACGGGCACACGCTGGTCTCCAAGTACGCGATGGCCGCGCGCCGCCACATGCACGAGTACGGCACGACGCTGGAGCAGCTCGCCGAAGTGGCCGTCCAGGCACGGGCGAACGCCGCCACCAATCCCGACGCGATGTTCCGCGACCCCATCACGGTCGACGACGTCCTGTCCTCCGGCATGATCGCGGACCCCTTCACCAAGCTGAACTGCTGCATCCGCTCGGACGGGGGCTGCGCGGTGCTGCTCGCCGCGGAGGACTACGTACCGGACACGGCCAAGGAGCCGGTCTGGATCCTCGGCTCGGGCACCTCCGTCTCCCACACCACCATGTCGGAGTGGGAGGACTTCACTGTCTCCCCGGCGGCGGTCTCCGGCCGCCAGGCCTTCGCCCGCGCCGGCCTCACCCCGGCGGACGTGGACCTGGCCGAGATCTACGACGCCTTCACCTACATGACCCTGGTGACCCTGGAGGACCTGGGCTTCTGCGCCAAGGGCGAGGGCGGCGCCTTCGTCGAGAAGGGCCGCCTCCTGCGGGACGGCGAACTCCCGGTCAACACCGACGGCGGCGGCCTGTCCGCCTGCCACCCGGGCATGCGCGGCCTGTTCCTCCTGGTCGAAGCCGTCCGCCAGCTCCGCGGCGAAGCGGGCGAAGGCCAGGTCCGCAAACGCGACGGCGCCCTGCCCCGCGTCGCCGTCGCCTCGGGCACGGGAGGCTGGTTCTGCTCCTCGGGCACGGTCATCCTGGGCCGGGACTGAGGGTCCGGGGCCCGCTGCGCGATGATCGGGTGCCGCTGCGAACGGAGCGCGGCCGAGCGGTTGTTGTGGAGAACTCAGTGGGGGGTTCGGTGCGGGGTTCGGCGGAAGGTGCGGCGGAAGGCGCGGTGGAAAGTTCGGTGGGCCGGAGGAAGAAGGCCCTCCTGGCCGGTCTCGGGGTGCTCGCGCTGGCCGCCACCGCGACCTACGCCCTTTCGGGCGCCCGGTCCGTGGAGCCGGGTCCCTTCGCCCGCGATGCCCACTGCGGCCGGGTCCTGGCCGAGCTCCCGGATCAACTGCTGGGGAGGGACCGCGACTCGGTGGAGGGGACCGGCGCCGCGAGCTGGGGCGGCGGCGCCGTCGTGCTGCGCTGCGGCGTCGAACCCCTCGCCCCCACGACCGACACCTGCATGAACGTCAACGGCACGGACTGGGTCCTCGACGAGGAGCGGGCCAAGCACGGGGGCCCGCGGGTCCTCACCACCTACGGCCGCGCCCCCTCGGTGGAGATCGCCTTCACCCAGGACGACCTCCTGGCCGGGGACGCCCTGGTCCTCGTCGACAAGGCCGTACGGGACATCCCCCAGCAGTCCAGGTGCATCGGGCTGAGCGATACCTGACCCGAAGGGTGTGCGGTGTGCGGGTGTGCGGTGCCCGCGCCCGGCCTTGCGCGGCGATCGCTCAGTACTGCCAGCGGGGCTGCGTCCCGTCCAGACGGCAGTAGATCATCCGGCGGTTGGTGGCGTGCGTGGACTTGCCGAGGTCGGCCTTTCGACAGAACTGGCCCGCGTTGTAGCAGTTCCCGGCGTTGGAGACGATCTCGCAGGTCCCGCTCGCGGGCTCTTCCGGCGCCTTGGTGGCGGCCGGGGCCGGCGGCTTCGGGGTGGTCCGGGTCGGGGCGGCGGACGGCTTCGGATCGGCGGGCTTCGGAGCCGGAGTCGGCGCTGCGGTCGGGGCCGAAGTCGGGCTAGCCGAGGGGCTCGGGGTCGGCGACGGGCTCGGCGGCAGGGGCGTGGGCGTGGGCGAACCCGCCGGGGCGGAGGTCGATGCGGGGAAGGCGGACGGGACCGGCGGGGAGGCGCTCCCCGTCACGGGCCCGCAGGCGACCGTGACACCGGCCACCGCCAGGGCCACCACGACTCTTCGTATGGCGCCGATGCTCTTCATTGCGTCTCTCCCCACCCTCGAAATCCCCACAGAAACCACACGGGGACCACACAGCATAGGAACGAAGCGCGCGGCTGGTGTTCGATTGGCCCATGACGAGCACATTGGGCGATGACGCGACTTCCAGCCCCTCCGACGAGTTCCACACGATGCTGCACTCGCTGCGCGTCTGGGACGGTCCGCTGCCCGCCTTCGACACGGCCACCGCGCCGCAGGAGCCGCTGGCGCTCTTCCGGGAGTGGTTCACGCACGCCGCGAAGGCCGGCCAGCCCGAGCCGCACACGATGAGCCTGGCCACGGTGGACGCCGACGGGCGGCCCGACGTCCGCACGCTGATGCTGCACGAAGCCGACGAACGCGGCTGGCACTTCGCCTCGCACTCCACCAGCGCCAAGGGCCGCCAGCTCGCCGGGCAGCCGGAGGCCGCGCTGGGCTTCTACTGGCCGGCCGTGGCCCGCCAGATCCGCATCCGGGGCCGGGTCACCGCGTGCGATGCGGCGGAGAGCCGCGCCGACCTCGCCGTCCGCTCGCGCGGGGCCCTGGCGTCCGCGCTGACGGGACGGCAGAGCGAGGTGCTGTCCTCCCCGGAGGAGCTGGCCCGCGTCTCGGCGGCGGCCTGGGAGCGGGCGGGCGCGGAGCCGGACGCCCCGGCCCCGACCTGGACCCGGTACGTCCTGTCCCCCACCGAGGTCGAGTTCTTCCAGGGCGACGCGACCCGCCGCCACACCCGACTGCGCTACGTCCGCACCCCCGGGTCCCCCTGGACCCGCCACCTGCTCTGGCCGTAGGCCGACCCGGGGGCCGGGGTCCGATGTCCGATGTCCAGGGTGCGCTTCTAGGATCTGAGGCATGGCAG
The DNA here is from genome assembly GCF_041434015.1 of Streptomyces sp. NBC_00454. Lineage (GTDB taxonomy): Bacteria > Actinomycetota > Actinomycetes > Streptomycetales > Streptomycetaceae > Streptomyces. The sequence continues at coordinate 3,353,727 of NZ_CP107907.1, forward strand.
CGCGACTTGTACAGATCAGCATGAAGGCCCGGGACGACTCCGCGCTCGGCCGGTTCTGGGCGAAGGCACTCGACTGGGGTGTCGACAGCGAGGCACCCGGCGTGACCAACCTCGAACCCGTGGGCTTCGCCTATCCCGACCCCGTGGCCGTCTGCATCGACATCGTCGCCGACCCGGAACCCAAGACGGTCAAGAACCGGGTGCACCTCGATCTGGCCACCACCTCGGCCGCCCACCAGGCGGAGTTGGTCGCGCGGCTGAAGGATCTCGGCGCGACGTTCGCGGACGTGGGTCAGGGCGAAGTCCCCTGGACGGTCATGGCCGACCCGGAGGGCAACGAGTTCTGCGTCCTGGAGCCCCGCCCGGTCTACCGGGACACCGGGCCGATCGCCGCGGTGGTGGTCGACTGCGCCGACCCGCGCGCGTCGGCCCGGTTCTGGGGCGGGGCGATGGACTGGACGACGTACGAGGTCACCGACGACCAGGCGACGATGCGCTCCGCGCAGGGCGTCGGCCCCTACCTGGAGTTCCTCCGCACCCCCGGCACCAAGAGCGTGTGGAACCGCGTCCACCTCGACCTCCGCCCCTACCCCGGTGACGACCCGGCAGCGGAGGGGGCCCGGCTGCGCGCCCTGGGCGCCACCGACCCCGGTATCGACCAGTCCGCGCTCTCCTGGACGGTCATGGCCGATCCGGAAGGCAACGAGTTCTGCCTCCTCAGCCCCCTCTGACCTCGAACAGCGGCTCCGGCCGGGCCTCAGGGCTCGGGCACCGGCTCCGGCCGGGCCTCAGGGCTTCGGCACCGGCTCCGCCACCCCGAACACCGCCACCCAGACCCCCTCCGCCGCCTCGCGGAAGGTCACCTCCAGGTCCATGCCCACCCGCAGGTCCGCGCCCTGCGTCCCCACGACCTCGGTCATCATCCGGGGGCCCTCCGCCAGGTCCACCACCGCCGCCACGTACGGCGTCCGCTCCCCGAAGGGCGGCAGGTCGTTGCGGTGGATCACCGACCAGGTGTAGAGCGTGGCCCGGCCGCTCGCCGTCTCCCAGGTCACCCGGTCCTCGCCCGCCCAGCAGGCGGGGCAGAACTCCCGCGGGTAGTGGTGCGCCTTCCCGCACTCCCCGCAGCGGCGCAGCAGCAGTCGCCCCTGGGCCGCCGCGTCCCAGTAGGGCCGGGTGAAATCGTCGATCTCCGGCACGTCGTAACGCGCCGCACCGCCCGTAGCCGCAGTCCCCGTACCCGCACCCGTACCCGTACCCACCACACAGCTCCTTCGCACCGCACCCGACGGGGCACCGGGCGCGCACGCGCACCCCTCCCCACAGCTGACACTCCGTCAGTTCAGCGGATCGCGCCGCATCCCACAAGGCCCCCGTGATCGATCCGCAATCGATTCCCTCCTCGTCCGAGACCCACCGCCCGCCCACGGCGATACGCTCACACCTCATGCCCGGAGTCCCCACAGCACCCGACATGTCCACCCAGCCCCGCCCGGTCTACGTGATCGGCGCCGGCCCCGGCGGCCTCGCCGTCGCCGCCGCGCTGCGCGCCCGCGGGGTCCGCGTGGTGATCGTGGAGAAGTCCGAGTCGGTCGGCGCCTCCTGGCGGCGGCACTACGACCGGCTGCACCTGCACACCACGCGCCGCCTCTCCGCCCTGCCCGGCCTGGCCATGCCGCGCCGGTTCGGACGCTGGGTCGCGCGCGAGAACGTCGTGCGGTACCTGGAGAAGTACGCCGAGTTCCACGACCTGGAGCTCGTCACCGGCGTCGAGGTGACCCGCATCGAGCCCGCCGGCCCCGCCACGGACGGCGCCGACGGCTCCGACGGCTCCCAGCAGACCGGCTGGACCCTGCACGCCACCGGCGGCCGCGTCATGACCGCCGGGGCCGTCGTGGTGGCCACCGGGTTCAACCACACGCCCGTGATCCCGGACTGGCCCGGCCGGGACGCGTACGTGGACACGTACGGGGGCGTACTCGCGCACGCCGCCGACTACCGCAACCCGGCCCCCTACGCCGGCCGGGACGTCCTCGTCGTCGGCGTCGGCAACACCGGCGCCGAGATAGCCGTCGACCTCGCCGACGGCGGCGCCGCCCGGGTCCGGCTCGCGGTGCGCACGGCCCCGCACATCCTGCGCCGCTCCACCGCCGGCTGGCCGGCCCAGCGCACCGGGATCCTCGTGCGCAGACTTCCCGTCGGGCTCGTCGACCGGCTCGGGGCGATCGTCGGCAAGGCCTCGGTCCCGGACCTGTCCGCGTACGGGCTCCCGCGCCCCACCGCCGGCCTGTACAGCAGGGTCAAGCAGGGCTCGATCCCGGTTCAGGACGTCGGCCTGATCGACGCGGTCCGGGCCGGGCGGGTGGAGCCCGTAGCCGCCGTCGAGTCCTTCGACGGCGCCGAGGTGGTCCTCGCGGACGGTTCGCGGATCACCCCGGACGTGGTGATCGCCGCCACCGGCTACCGCCGCGCCCTGGAGGGCCTGGTCGGCGACCTCGACGTACTGGACGAGCGCGGCCGCCCCCGCACCCACGGCGCCCGGACCGCCCCCCATGCTCCGGGGCTCCACTTCACCGGCTTCACCAACCCGATCAGCGGCATGTTCCGCGAACTGGCCCTGGACGCCCGGAAGATCGCCAAGGCGGTGGCCCGCACCCTCGGCGACTGAACCGGCCGCCCCGGCGGGGTCGGCGCCACGACGACCCGCCCACCGAGCAGGAGCTCGCGCAGTGGCGGACCTGGGCCACCACCGTGTTCATCCCCAACATCCAGGAGATGCGCGACGTCGTGGTCACCAAGGCGGACCTCCTGATCGAGGAGGAGATGCCCGCGGCCCTGCTCCAGCTGTGCGCGCACGTCGCCGGCTACGAGATCACCGCCGCCCGACGGCCTCGGCGCAGGGCGACCTCCAGGAACACCTCTCCCTCATACCCTTCCCCGGCCAGGAGCTGAGGGAGTACACCCGCGACCGGTTCACGCGCCTGAAGAGCGAGCAGGCGGCCCTGCTGGGGCGGACGGGCGGCCCTTCGCGGCGCGGAGCCCGCACGGCAGCCCGCACGGCGCCCCGAACAGCACCCCGCACCGGGCCCCGCACGGCCGCCTGACCTCGGCCGAATACTGGTCTGGACCGGACCCCGGGGCATCTGAGACCGTTCCACACACCACCTCCACCACCTTTCCTGCGCATCCCTGTTCCTGACGGCGCGTCAGTTCAGTAATCTGACTACGCGTCAGTTATTGGGATCCTTCGAGATTCATCGAGGTTCATCGAGCAGGAGGCGGGCGGAACGATGCTTGGATCTACTCACGGCACCCTCACCACCGACTTCCGCGCACGTGTCGAGGCCTGCGGGGAGAGCCCCAGGACGGCCGTCCACTCCACGACGGCCCCCTCCGCCGAGGACACGGTCGCGCTGGACGTCAGTGGTCGGCCCCTGCACGCCGACGCCCCCGACCTGGACCGGTTCTTCCGGCCCGAGTCCGTGGCCGTCATCGGGGCCTCGGACGCCGAAGGGCGGCCGAACACCGGGATCACCCGGCAGCTCATCGCCTGGGCGGAGCGCGTCGGAGCCCGGCTCCACCCCGTCCACCCCACCCGCGCCAGTGTCTTCGGGCTGCCCTGCGTCGCCTCCGTGGCCGACCTGCCCGAGCAGGTGGACCTCGCCGTCCTGCTCATCGCCGACCCGCTGCCCGTCATCGAGCAACTGGCCGAAGCCAAGGTGAAGTTCGCCGTCGCCTTCGCCTCCGGCTTCGCCGAGACCGGCGACGAGGGCGCCGCCGCCCAGGCCCGCCTCGGCGCAGCCGTCCGGCGCTCGGGGCTGCGCCTGCTCGGCCCCAACACGAACCTCAACGCCTTCGAGGAGTTCCGCGAGGACCTCGACGGCCCGGCCATCGCCCTGATCACCCAGTCCGGCCACCAGGGCCGGCCCGTCTACACCCTCCAGGAGCTGGGCATCCGGCTCTCCCACTGGGCTCCGACGGGCAACGAGGCCGACCTCGAAACCTCCGACTTCATCTCCTACTTCGCCGAGCAGCCCGAGGTCGGAGCCATCGCCTGCTACGTGGAGGGGCTCAAGGACGGCCGCCAGTTCCTGCTCGCCGCCGACCGGGCCGCGCGCAACGGCGTCCCCGTCGTCGCCGTCAAGGTCGGCCGCACCGAGACCGGCGCCCGGATGGCCGCCTCCCACACCGGGAAGCTGACCGGCGCGGACACCGTCGTCGACGCGGCCATGCGCCAGTTCGGCGTCATCCGGGTGGACGGGCTCGACGAGCTCCAGGACACCGCCGCCCTCCTCGCCCGGGCCCGCAAGCCGCTCGCCGACGGGGTCGTCGTCTACTCCATCTCCGGCGGCACCGGCGCCCACTTCTCCGACCTCGCGACGGAGGCGGGCCTCACCCTGCCCACCCTCTCGCAGGCCAAGCAGGACGAGCTGCACCAGTGGATCCCGGAGTACCTCGGCGTCTCCAACCCCATCGACAACGGCGGCCACCCCGTCGGCGACTGGCGCGGCCGCAAGATCATCGATGCGATCCTCGCCGACCCCTCCGTAGGCGTCCTGATCTGCCCGATCACCGGCCCCTTCCCGCCCATGAGCGACAAGCTCGCGCAGGACCTGGTGGACGCGGCCGAACAGACCGACAAGCTGATCTGCGTGATCTGGGGCTCCCCGGTCGGCACCGAGGAGGCCTACCGCACCACCCTCCTCGGCTCCTCCCGCGTCGCGACCTTCCGCACCTTCGGCAACTGCATCACCGCCGTCCGCGCCTACCTCGGCCACCACCGCTTCACCGCCGCCTACCGCTCCCCCTTCGACGAGGCCCCGCGCACCCTGTCCCCGTCCTTCCGCAAGGCCCAGGCGCTCATGCGCCCAGGCCAGCAGCTCAGCGAGCACTCGGCGAAGCAGCTCCTGCGGGCCTACGGGATACGGGTGCCCCGGGAGCAACTGGTGACCAGCGCGGCAGCCGCCGTACGGGCGGCCGGGCTGGTGGGCTACCCGGTGGTCATGAAGGCCTCGGGCCCGCAGCTCGCGCACAAGACGGAGCTGGGCCTGGTCAAGATCGGCCTCACCTCGGCGAGCCAGATCCGCGACGCCTACCGGGAGCTGACCGACATCGCGCGCTACGAGAACGTCCCGCTCGACGGGATCCTCGTCTGCCAGATGGTGGAGAAGGGCGTCGAAATGGTCGTCGGGGTCACCCAGGACGACCTCTTCGGGCCGACGGTGACGGTGGGGCTGGGCGGTGTCCTGGTGGAGGTCCTGCACGACGCGGCGGTCCGGGTGCCGCCGTTCGGCGAGGACCAGGCGCGGGCCATGCTGATGGAGCTGCGCGGGCATCCGCTGCTGGAGGGCGTACGGGGGGCTCCCCCGGCCGACGTCGACGCGCTGGTGGAGGTCATCCTGCGGGTCCAGCGGATGGCGATGGAACTGGGCGACGAGCTGTCGGAGTTGGACATCAACCCCTTGATGGTCCTCCCGCGGGGGCAGGGCGCGGTGGCGCTGGACGCGCTGGCCATCTGCCGCTGACCCCCTGGGGCTCCGCCCCGGACCCCCGCGCCTCGAACGCCGGCCAAATCCAGCCCCGCCGGCGTTTGAGGCGCGGGGGTCCGGGGGCTGGTCCCCGGCAGCGGCGCCGCACACGACCACGTACCCGCACCCCCAAGGAGCCCTCATGACCTCCAGCGACGAAGTCCTCCACCGGACGGACAACGGCGTCTCCTGGATCACCCTCAACCGCCCCGAGGCGATGAACGCCGTCACCTGGGACCAGCGCGAGCGCGTCATCGCCCTGCTCGCAGAGGCCTCCGCCGACCCCGCCGTGCGGGCGGTCGTCATCACCGCCACCGGCAAGGGGTTCTGCGCCGGCGCCGACCTCCGCGGGGCACCGGCCACGGCCGAGCGGGTCGCCGGCGACGTGGCCCGCATGATCCGGCTCGGCGCGCAGCGCCTGATCACCGCCGTGCTCGACTGCGAGAAGCCGGTCATCGCCGCCGTCAACGGCACGGCCGCCGGGATCGGCGCGCACCTCGCGCTGGCCTGCGATCTGGTCATCGCCGCCGAACCGGCCCGTTTCATCGAGGTGTTCGTGCGCCGGGGGCTGGTCCCGGACGGCGGCGGCGCGTACCTGCTGCCGCGCCTGGTCGGTCCGCAGAAGGCGAAGGAGCTGATGTTCTTCGGCGACGCCGTCCCCGCGGCGGAGGCCGAACGCCTGGGCCTGGTCAACAAGGTGGTGGCGGCGGAGGCCTTGGAGGACACCGCCCGGGAGTGGGCCGAGCGCCTCGCGCAGGGCCCGACCCGGGCCATCGCCATGACGAAGCAGCTGGTCAACGCCTCCCTGGACGGCGACCGGGCGACCGCGCTCGCCGCCGAGGCCACCGCCCAGGAGATCAACATGACCACGGCCGACGCGAACGAGGGTGTCGCGAGCTTCGTGGAGCGCCGCACCCCCAAGTACCTGGGGCGCTGAGCCCGGGAGGTCACCGCTTGCGCAGGATCCGCAGCTCCCCGCCGTCCGGGTCCCCGATGAGGACGAAGAGCTCCGGCTCCTGCGCCGTCCCCGCCACGGACCACTTCAGCTCGGCCTTCCCGCAGTCGGGGACGTCGAGGGAGACTCCGGCCCGTTCGCGGCCGGTCGGGTCCATCGCCTTCCACGTACCGCCGCCCGTGCAGGAATCGGTGTCGCTCCGGCCCCACACCTCCACGGGCAGCCCGTGCGCCGTCACCTCGCCGCCCTCGCCGAGCACCAGCCGGGTCCCGTCACCGGTCCACTCGCCGACGAAGTCGGCCCGTTCCAGGGCCGGCGGGCGGTATTCGGGCAGCAGTCCCGTGGTGTAGCCCACGATGCCCCCGACGATGGTGAGCGGCACCGCGACCGCCGTCGCGATCAGGATCCCCTTGCGCACCCTCGCCCTCGCCCACTGCCGCATCCGCGCGCACACCGCCACCCCGGCCGGGATCGCCCCGGCGGCGGCGATCCAGCAGCAGGTGGTGACGTACGGGGCTCCGAGCGCGGCCGGCGGCGCCGCGTACGCGGCGGAGAGCAGGAGCAGCACCGGCAGGGCCCACCGGGGCGCGGGGAACCGGGTGCGCATGCCCAGGGCGTTCGAGAGCATCACCACCGGCAGGGTGGACAGGCAGGAGTGCAGCCAGCCGAGCACGAACACGATGGGCGGAGCGAACACGAGCATGCAGAGCATCCCGACCGCGGCGGGCGCGCCGCCGTAGCCCGTGTCGTAGTCGTCGCGCGTGCCGATGGTGAGCATCCAGTAGAGCCCGCCGATCACGAGCAGCGCCATGGCGGCCGATTCCGCGCCGGGCGCGAGGGCGCTCCAGCCCTCCGGCGGCTTGGACGGTCGCGGCCTCCCGGGGCTCACCTGCCCCGTTCCGCGCATGCGGTTCCACACGACGAGCCCCCCGAGCGTTACTGAACACGTTCAATTGATGCGGACCCTACACCGCTCTTCCCATCTGACGCACCGTCAGCTTCAATCGGTCGTGTGATGGGACACGCAGGGATGGCGGCCACCGTCGTCCGATACCTCAGGTCAGTCGGCTCCCCCACCTCCGCCGCCGCGGAGCCCGGGGCCGAGTCCGTCGACGCATTGCCGCGCCCCGATCTGCGGGCCGTGGGCGAGGACGAGCGCGCGCCCGTCAGCCCCGCCGAATTCCGGGCCGTACTGGGGAACTTCGCCAGTGGGGTCACGATCATCACCGCCCCGCCCGGCGAGGGCGAGGACGGTCCGGCCGGCTTCGCCTGCCAGTCCTTCGCCTCGCTCTCCCTCGACCCGCCGCTGGTCACCTTCATGGTGGCCCGTACGTCGACCACCTGGCCCCGCATCGCGCGCGCCGGGGTGTTCTGCGTCAACATCCTCGGCGCCGAACAGGGCGAGCTGTGCCGCTCGTTCGCCGTCAGCGGCGCCGACAAGTTCGCCGGGGTGGCCCACACGCCCGCCCCCGCCACCGGATCGCCCCAGCTCGAAGCGGTGCCCGCGTGGATCGACTGCCGGATCCACGCCGTGCACACCGGCGGGGACCACCTCATCGTCGTCGGCAAGGTCGTGGCCATGGGCGCGGCCGGCGAGGGCGACCCGCTCCTCTTCCACAAGGGCCGCTTCGGCCGCTTCGCCGACTGACGGGTCCCCCCTCCCCTGCCGCTATCCTGCGCATCTCGAACAGGTGGGGGCCATGAGCAACACGTACGAGCCGGGTCGCAGTCGGTGGACCCGCGCCACGGGCCGACTCATGGTGATCAGCGCGGCCGCCACGGTCGGGGCGGTGTGGATCAAGCTGGATCCGTACCCGCCGCTGAAGGCTGAACTGGCCCTCACCGGCATCACGGTGTTCTTCGCCGGCTGCTGGATCGCGGCCTCCCACCGGGCCCGGACCGGCCCGGCCGGGGCGCGCCCCGCGCTGCCGCCCGCCGGGCAACCGAGCCGGGGCCTGTCCCGGCTGCTGGCCGTCGGCACCGTCCTCGCCGGGGCCGCCGCCCTCCTGCTCGCCTTCACCGTGACCGGCGACTTCGGCCGTGAGCAGGAGCGACTGGAGCGGGCCGGGATCGACGCGCACCGGATCCCCGTGGCGCGGGTCCTGAGCACGCCGGAGCCCACCGGGAAGAAGAGCGCTTCGCGCGAGAAGCTGTACACCGCCGACCTCGCCTTCCAGGTGCCGTACGACGACGGCGAGGTGCGCGAGCTCGTGCTCCGGAGCTTCAAGACCATCGGGCCGCCCGAACCCGGGATGAAGGTCGATCTGTACTACGCCCGCGGGCACCCGGAGATCGAGGTCCGGACCGGGCCGCCCGGCCTCGGAACGCTCGACGTCATGCTCTACATCATGGTCGGGGTCCCCGCCCTCGTCTTCGCGGCCGGGGCGCTGAAGGCCGCCGATGCCCGCTTCGTGCACACCCTGCGGCGCTTCCACGCCCGGGTGCACCTGCCCGCTTTCGGGATCCTGCTCGTCGGAGTCGCCCTGTTGCTGCCCGTGGCCCTGGAGTCCCGGGCCGACGGGTTCGCCCGGGGCGCGGCCGGGCTGGCGGCGCTCACCCCGTGGCTGGCCCTGCGCCAGGTGCGCAGGGCCGGCCACGAGCTCGGCGAGTCGAGCGGGCCGACCGGGCCGACCCGGCCGACCCGGCCGACCGGGCTCAGAATGTGAGGACCCCCCGCGCCACCCGCCCGTGGTGGGCGTCGTCCACGGCCTTGGCGAAGTCCTCGACCGGGTAGACCTCCGTCACCAGCTCGTCCAGCAGCAGCTTCCCCTGCCGGTAGAGCTCCGCGTAGAGGGCGATGTCGCGCTGCGGGCGCGAGGATCCGTACCGGCAGCCCATGATCGTCTTGTCCAGGTACATGGACGAGACCTGGAACGAGGCCTCCTCCTTGAAGCCGGGCACGCCGAGCAGGATCGCCTGCCCGTGACGGTCCAGCAGGTCGATGGCCTGGCGGATCAGCTTGACGCTGCCCACGCACTCGAAGGCGTGGTCCGCGCCCGTGGGCAGGATCTCCTTCACGGCCGCCGAGGAGTCCGCCACCGCCGAAGCGTCGATGAAGTGCGTGGCGCCGAACTGCCGGGCCACCGCCTCCTTCGCCGGGTTCGCGTCGATCGCCACGATGGTGGTCGCGCCCGCGATCCGCGCGCCCTGAAGGACGTTCAGCCCGATGCCCCCGGTGCCGATGACGACCACCGTCTCGCCCCGGTCCACCTTCGCCCGGTTCAGTACGGCGCCCACGCCCGTGAGCACCCCGCAGCCGATCAGCGCCGCCGAGGTCAGCGGGATGTCCTTGGGGATCTTCACCGCCTGCACGGCCTTGACGATGGTCCGCTCGGCGAAGGCCGAGTTCGAGGCGAACTGGTAGAGCGGCTTCCCGCCCCGCGAGAACGGCTGCCCCGGCATCCCGATCGCCTTGCGGCACATCGTCGGACGGCCGCGGTCGCAGTCCGCGCACGCACCGCAGTTGGCGAGCGTCGACAGCGATACGTGGTCCCCCGCCACCACGTGCGTGACCCCGGACCCGACCGCCTCCACCACGCCCGCGCCCTCGTGCCCGAGGACCACCGGCGGCGGGAAGGGGATCGTCCCGTCGATCACCGAAAGGTCGCTGTGGCACAGGCCGGCCGCCGCTATCGCGACCAGAACCTCTCCCGGCCCCGGGTCCCGGATCTCCAGATCGTCGACCACCTGGGCCTGCTTGCCGTCGAATACGACGCCTCTCACCTGGACTCCTTAGGCAGGCCGAGCACGCGCTCGGCGATGATGTTGCGCTGGATCTCGTCCGAGCCGCCGTAGATCGTGTCGGCGCGGGTGAACAGGAACAGCCGCTGCTCCTCGTCGAGTCCGAGTTCGTACGGGGTCCCCTGCGCCCAGTCCCCCGGCCCGGCCGTGGCCACCGCGCCCCGGACCTCCACCGCCAGCTCGCCGAGCCGCCGGTGCCAGCCGCCCCACAGCAGCTTCGCCACGCTCGGCGCGCCCGGGTCGCCGGTGGTGGCGAGGGTGCGCAGCGCGTTCCACCGCATCGTGCGCAGCTCGGCCCACTGGCGTACGAGGCGTTCGCGCAGCACGGGGTCTCCTGCGCGCGCAGCCCCGTACGGGGTCCCGTAGGAGGTCCCGTACGGGGTCCCGCACGCGGTCCCGGCCCCTGCTCCGGCCCCTGCTCCATGCCTGGCGACGTACGCCCCGACCACCCGCTCCAGCTCCGCCGCGAAGCCGATCTGCTGGACGAGCGTGGAGACGCCCCGCTCCAGTGCGAGCAGGCCCATGGCCACGGACCAGCCGTTGCCCTCGCCGCCCACGACCTCGGCGGCGACGGCACCGTCGAAGAAGACCTCGTTGAACTCGGAGGTCCCCGACATCTGCCGGATCGGGCGGACTTCGACCTTCCCCGGCTGGTCCATCCGTACGAGCAGGAAGGACAGCCCCCGGTGGCGCCGGGATCCGGGCTCGGTGCGGGCCAGGACGAAGCACCAGTCGGCGTCCTGGGCGAGGGAGGTCCAGATCTTCTGTCCGGTGACCCGGTGGAGACCGTCCGCGGCGTCCCGCACCGCGGTCGTGCGGATCCCCGCCAGGTCGGATCCGGCGCCGGGTTCGGAGTACCCCTGGCACCACAGTTCCTCGCCGCGGGCGATGCCGGGGAGGAAGCGGGCCTGCTGCTCCGGGGTGCCGTAGGCGATCAGCGTCGGCGCGAGGAGGTTCTCGCCGATGTGGCCGACCCGGGCGGGGGCGCGGGCGGCCGCGTACTCCTCGGCCCACACCACCTGGCCGGTGAGGGAGAGCCGCCGGTTGCCGTACACCCCGTCGGGACCCGCCGTCTCCCAGCCCTGGCCGATCCAGCCGTCGCGCCCCAGCTCGCGCTCCCAGGCCCGGCGGACCTCGACTCCTTCGTGCTCACTGCCCGGGCCTCCGAGGCCGACGGCCTCCTCGTACGGTCCGGTGAGGTGCTCCGCCAGCCACGCCCGGGCGCGGCCGCGCAGCGCCTCGTCCTCGGCGCCGAAGCTGAAGTCCATGATCGGTGCCCCCTTGGGTCTTGCCGGTTCTCGCCGGTCTCGCCGTCTCGCCGGTCCCGCCGGTCCTGTCCGGCCGCTGCGGCCGGTCTCTCGCGCCTTGGCGCACGTACGCGCTGATCCACCCGGATCGGCCGGATCGGCCGCATCGGGCGGATCACCCGCATCGCCCGGCCAGGGCCTACGCGTTGGGGCGGTCCTTGGCTGCCGCCGCCTTGGCCATGGCCTCCAGCTGCGCGAGCATGGGCATCGGGTCGGTGCCCACCGTCCCGGGCAGGAAGTCGGCGATCTTCTCGGGGGTCCAGGAGCCCTCGGCGTACCCGGCGCGCAGTTCGCGGGGCTGGGCCCAGACGGCGATCTTCGGGCCGGCGATCGTGTAGACCTGCCCGGTGATCTTCTCGCCGCCGACGGCTACGGCCTTGTCGGAGAGCAGGTACGTGACGAGGGCCGCCACGTCCTCGGGCTCGCCGATCTCCTTGAGCTCCATGGGCACGTTGGCCGACATCCGGGTCCGGGCGACGGGCGCCACGGCGTTGGAGGTGACCCCGTACTTGGCCAGGCCCAGCGCGGCCGACCGTACGAGCGAGATGATCCCGCCCTTGGCCGCGCTGTAGTTGGCCTGGGCCACCGAGCCCTGGTGGTTGCCGCTGGTGAAACCGATCAGCGTGCCGGAGCCCTGGCGCCGCATGACGGCGGAGGCGGCCCGGAAGACGGTGAACGTGCCCTTGAGGTGGGTGGCGATCACCGGATCCCACTCCTCCTCGGACATGTTGAAGAGCATCCGCTCGCGCAGGTTGCCCGCGACGCACACGACTCCGTCGATGCGTCCGTACTGGGCGAGCGCGGTGTCGACGATGCGCTGACCTCCCGCCATCGTCGAGATGTCGTCGGCGACGGCGACCGCTTCGCCGCCCGCGGCGATGATCTCCTTCACCACGGATTCGGCGATCTCGCTGGTCGGTTCCCCGCCCGCGATGCCCACGCCGTAGTCGTTGACGACGACCTTGGCACCCTCGGCGGCCGCGGCGAGTGCCACGGCCCTTCCGATGCCCCGGCCGGCGCCCGTGACGGCGACGACTTTGCCTGTCAAGAAGTTCCCCATGTCCGGCCCCTTCCCGCGTTTTCTGACGGACCGTTAGATTCTATGGGCAGTCAGATGCCGGAGCACAAGCCCTAGTTCGCTCGGGGACTGTCGCGAACATCTCCCTCAACACCTCTCTCACCATCCCCCGCAACGCGAGGAGCTGATCAGATCCATGGGTATGCCGGCCGAGTTCCACGACATCGCCAAGCGCGTCAACAACTGGGGCCGCTGGGGCGCCGACGACGAGATCGGCACCCTCAACCTCGTCACCGACGAGGTCGTACGGGCCGCCGCGGCCGAGATCCGCACCGGCCGCCGCATCGCGCTGGCGCTCCCCCTCAAGGAGGACGGCGTGCAGTCCGGGATGATCCCGGGCCGGATCAACCCGCTGCACACGATGGTGCAGATCAACCAGGAGCTCTTCGGGCCGGGCACGGTGGCGTGCAGCGACGACGCGGTGACCTTCGGCCTCCAGGCCGGCACCCACTGGGACGCGCTCACGCACGTCTCGCACTCGGGGAAGATCTACAACGGCCGCCCGGCCTCCTCGATCACCGCCCACGGCCGCGCCGAGTTCAGCGGCATCGACAAGGCCGGGCACATCGTCTCGCGCGGAGTGCTCCTCGACGTGGCCCGCGCCAAGGGCCTGGACCGGCTCCCGGGCGGCCACGCGGTCACCCCGGAGGACCTGGCGGAGGCGGAGGAGTTCGGTGGGGTCACCGTCCGGGCGGGCGATATCGTATTGGTCCGGACCGGCCAGGTGCAGGTCTACCTGGCGGGTGACAAGCACGGCTACGGCTACCCGTCGCCCGGCCTGTCCGTCCGCACCCCCGAGTGGTTCCACGCCCGGGACGTGGCGGCCGTCGCGAACGACACCCTCACGTTCGAGATCTTCCCGCCGGAGATCGAGAACCTGTGGCTTCCGGTGCACGCGCTGGACCTGGTGGAGATGGGCATGCACCAGGGCCAGAACTGGAACCTCGAAAAGTTGTCCACAGCCTGTGCAGAAGAATCCCGCTACTCCTTCCTCCTCTCCGCCATGCCCGAACCCTTCGTGGGCGCGGTAGGCACCCCGGTGGCCCCGGTGGCCGTCCTCTGACCGACCGGGCCCGGGCGGTCTCGGCGCCGACCCGGGTCCGGCAGAGCCCCTCTCCGTGGGGCCGGTGGTCCGGTTGATCTAATGACCGGGCAACGGGGGCGAACGGGGGCGGGGTCATGGCCAAGGTCGAGCGGGGGGACCATCGGGGGGAGCTGTCCGCGTTCCTGCGTTCGCGGCGGGCCCGGCTCGGTCCCGAGGAAGCGGGGCTGCGGGCCTTCGGCGAACGCCGCCGGGTGCCGGGGCTGCGGCGCGAGGAGCTCGCCCAGCTCGCCGGTGTGAGCGCCGACTACTACGTCCGCTTCGAGCAGGGCCGCGCCACCAACGTCTCCGACTCGGTGATCGGCGCGGTGGCCGGCGCCCTGCGGCTGGACGACACCGAGACGGCCCATCTCCGCCGTCTCCTGCGCGCGGCCGCAGCCGGCCCGCGACCGCCGCAGGCCCCGCCCGTCCAGCAGGTGCGTCCGGGCCTGCTCCAGCTGCTGCGGTCCATGCCCGGGACGCCCGCCTTCGTCGTGGGCCGCCGTACCGACGTGCTGGCCTGGAACCCGCTGTTCGCCACCCTGATCACGGACTTCGCCGCGATTGCGGAGGCGCACCGCAACAAGGCGCGGCTGGTCTTCCTCCACGAGGAGACGCGCAGCCGCTTCGTGAACTGGGAGACCAAGGCCCGCGACCTCGTGGCCTACCTGCGCCTCGACCTCGGCCGGCATCCCGACGACCCGGTCCTGGCGCGACTGCTGGCCGAACTCTCCGAGAAAAGCCCCGAGTTCACGCGCCTGTGGGATCTGCACGAGGTCCGCGGCAAGGCGCACGGCGGCTACCACCTGCGCCATCCCGCGACGGGCGAGTTCACCCTGGCCTTCGAGAGCCTCGCCCTGCCCGACGACCCCGACCAGACGTTGATCATGTACACCGCCGAGCCCGGTTCGCCCTCGGAGGCGACCCTGCGGATCCTGGCCGCGCAGACCCGTGACCGCGAACCGCGCGACGCGGTCACCGCCGCCGCCCGGCAGGGCGTCTGAGCGCATCGCGGACGCCGATCCCCGACGACCGCGCGACCGCGCCGGCCTCGGGAAGGGGGGTCCCGTGGCCGGCGCGTCGGTATGTGGGGGCGCTCAGTGCGCCGGGTGGTTCGGGGTGTTTAGCCGTAGACCGTGACCCGCGCGCTCTGGGCTCCGGTGACGTAGCCGCCGTTGGCGACCCAGTAGCCGGCCTGCACGACGTAGGTGCCGTCCTGGGTGCCGATGGCCCCGGTGTTGAACGTGAAGTTCGTGGAGGTGGTCCAGCTGCCGCACCCGTAGTCGGCGACCTGGGTGGTGGAGCCGTTGCTGTTGACCCTGAGCAGCTGGGCGCAGGGCAGGATGTTGACCCCGTTCGGGTTCCGGTAGCCGTGCTGGCCGTAGACCCCGTAGCCGCCGTCCCCGTAGGCACAGGGCCGCTCGCTGATGCCGAGCGTCTCGGAGGCCCAGCCGGAGGTGCGGCAGCCGCCGCCGCCCGTGTTGGCGGACGCGTCCTGTGCGGAGACGACCCCGCCCGCCAGCAGGGTGCCGGCGATGGTGAGGGCGGCGGCGACGCGCTGGGGCCCCCGACGGCCGCTCACAGTGGAAACTCGCATGCGAATGCCTTCCTTCGGCTTGCGTGGGACTGAGGACCGGCAGAGCCCTGCGGCGCTCCCGGCCCGGCAGAGTCTTCACGCCGGCCGACCTGTCCAGCAGCCTTTCGGAACGGGCCGGGACGACCTCGTACGCAGCGGTACGCGGCCTCGTACGGAGCGGTACGCGGCTGCGCGCGAAGTCGGTACGCGGCTGCGCGCGGACCGGTGCGTCGTACAGGCGCCGTCGGGCGCGGGCGGATCCTTGAACGCTCCGGAACACCCTTGTACGGCCTGCCCACGGCCTGCCCCGTCGCCGGACGGAGTCCGGCGTCAAAAAGAGGAAACCTGCGGGTGGCGGCGTACGTTCGTGCACGCCCCGAGCGCGGCACGGCAGCCGCCACCCCACGACCCGCACTCGTCAAGGCAAGGACCCTTGGCGTCCCCTCGCGACGAATCGCTCAACACAAGAGTGATCAACAGTTGACGAACCGTCAACACCTCGTTAGAGGTACACGCGCGGTTCCCGGATCGCCCCACGAGTTTCCTGCCCGTCCGCGACCCGGTCGGCTTCGGCCTTCTCCGCGCGGTCGACCTCGCACCAGATCCGCTTCCCGGCGCCCTCGGGCTGCCAGCCCCAGCGGTCCGCCAGCCCGTCCACCAGCTCCAGGCCGCGGCCGCCCGTGTCGTCCCCGGCGGCCTGCCGCCGGGCCGGCGCCCGGCCGCTCGCATCGGCGACCTCGACCCGTACGCCCGGCTCCCCGAACAGCATGCGCAGCACGGCCGGACAGCCGGTGTGCACGACGGCGTTGGTGACCAGCTCGGAGATCAGCAGGATCAGCGTCTCGGCGAGCGGCTCGTCATCCCCTATGCCCGAGCCCGCCAGCCGCGAGCGGGCCCATCGGCGGGCCCGGCCGACCTCGGCGGGGTCCGGTCCTACCTCCAGCTGCACCTGAAGCACCTGCACCGCTCACACCATCCGAACCGGCGGACACTTCGCCTCGCGACGGGACGGGGTCACCGAGTGTGACCCCCGTGCGGAGCAGCATGGTTGACATACAGTCACCAGAACAAGCGCTTCGGGCATATTCCAGCGTGAAGGAGTAGGCGTGGTGCATACTGTGCGGCGCTCGCGCCGCTCAACCGCTCGCATTCCCGGGAGCGTACCGGAGCCGCTCCCCGTCTCCGGGCCGCATTCGGTCGGGCGAAGGACACAAACCGATATCAACTCTCTGTAATCGGACATGCGTCCCGCGCCGTCCCTCCCGTACCTCTCCGTAACGCAGGGAACGCCTGGAATGCGGGGAACGGCCCTACACCGCTCCTGCCAGCAGCTCCTGCGCCAGCGCCTCCTCCGCCTGTGCCGCCGTGCGCCACTGCTCCGCCCGCACCCAGGCCCGCTTCAGGTGCAGGTGCACGTCCGCCTCCCAGGTGAACCCCATCCCGCCGTGCACCTGCAGGCAGTCCCGGGCATTGCGCACGGCCGCCTCGTCGGCCAGCAGTTTGGCCCCGGCCACCTCCCCCGGATCGCCCGTCACCGCGGCCGCGTAGACCGCCGTACGGGCCACCTCGGCGCGCACCAGCATCTGCGCGCACAGGTGCTTGACCGCCTGGAACGCCCCGATCGGCTGCCCGAACTGCTCGCGCTCCTTGGCGTACCGCACCGCAAGCTCCACCGTGCGCAGCGCGCTGCCGAGCTGGAGCGCGGCCGTCAGCAGCGCCCCCTCGTCGCGGTGGGCGTCCGGGTCCGCCGGTACGGACGCCCCTACGGGCACCCGCGCCAGCGGTGTCAGGGGGTCCGCCGAGCGCACCGGTTCCCCGGCGGGGAGCTCGGCGAGCCCGAGCACCGCGTCCGATTCCCCGAGGTGGGACACCAGCGGGCCGGCCGGGCCGGAGCCGGGACCGGAGCCGGGACCGGAGCCCGGACCGGAGCCCGGGCCAGGTCCCTGCCCGGAGCCCAGGTCGAAGGCCGTCACCACCGCCGTCCCCTCCGCGGCCCCCGGGACCACCCCGGCGGCCAGGTGGGTGGCCACCAGCGGACCCGGCAGCAGCGCCCGCCCGGCCTCCTCGAAGACGAGGACCGCCTCGGGCAGGCCGAGCCCGACCCCGCCCTCTTCCTCGGGGAGCCGCAGTGCGAAGAACCCGGCTTCGCCGAGCTCCCGCCACAGGGCCCGGTCCACGGACCCGCCGGAGGCGGCCGCCGCGTCGACCGAAGCGCGCAGCTCCTCGCGCCCGTACCGGCCGGCCAGGAGGTCCCGTACGCCTGCGCGCAGGTCCCGCTGGTCCTGCGTCGGCTGGAAGTCCACGGGGCGCTCACCTGCCCTTCGGAAGGCCGAGGATCCGCTCGGCGACGATGTTCTGCTGGATCTGCGAGGTGCCCGCGGCGATCGTGTAGGAGAGGGACGAGAGCCGGTCCAGGGTCCACTCCTCGTCCAGGGAGAGGGACTGGGCGCCCAGCACCTCGGCGGCGGTGTCGTACAGCTCCTGGCGGGCGTGCGAGTACGCCAGTTTGAAGACGCTGCCGCCGATGCCCGGGACGCCGCCCGAGCGCTCGGACTCGCTGACGTTCCACTGGGTGAGCCGCCACAGCGCGCCGAACTCCCCGTACAGCCGCCCGAGCCGGCGGCGCAGTACGGGATCGTCCCAGCGGCCGTTGGCCTTCGCGGTGCGCGCCAGCTCGCCCAGGGTGCGCCGGCAGGCGACGACCTCGCCCACGAAGGCGGTGCCGCGCTCGAAGGACAGGGTCACCATGGTGACGCGCCAGCCGTCGTTCTCGGCGCCGACCCGGTTGGCGACGGGGACCCGTACCTCGTCGAGGAACATCTCCGCGAACTCCGTGGACCCGGCCAGCGTCCGCAGCGGCCGGATGGTCACCCCCGGCGCGTCCATCGGCATGGCCAGCCAGGAGATCCCGCGGTGCTTCGGGGCATCCGGATCGGTCCTGACCAGCAGCTCGCACCAGTCGGCCACCTCCGCGTGCGAGGTCCAGATCTTGGAGCCGGTGATCACGTACTCGTCGCCGTCGCGGACGGCGCGGGTGCGCAGCGAGGCGAGGTCGGAGCCGGCGTCCGGCTCGCTGAAGCCCTGGCACCACACCTCGTCCCCGCTCAGTACGGGCGGCAGCCAGCGCGAGCGCTGCTCGGCGGTGCCCTCGGCGGCGATGGTCGGCCCGGCGTGCAGCAGCCCGACGAAGTTCGCGCCGACGTACGGGGCTCCGGCGCGCTCGGTCTCCTCCAGGAAGATCAGGTGCTGCGTCGGGGTGGCCCCGCGGCCGCCCGCGTCCACGGGCCAGTGCAGCCCGGCGTACCCGGCGTCGTACAGGCGGCGCTGCCAGCCCGCGTCGTACGCGCGCCGGCCGGGCCAGTCGTCGGGGGACGGCTTGGCGGGGAGCTCGGGGAGCGCCTTGCCGAGCCAGGCGCGCAGCCGGGCCCGGAACTCCTGTTCCTCCTCGGTGTAGGTGAGGTCCACCGGCGCTACCGCCCCGCCCGCCGGTCGCGGTCGAAGTCCAGGCCGAGCATGCGGATGGCGTTGCCGCGCATCAGTTTGTAGATGGTCTCCTCGTCCAGTCCCTTGACGTGGTCGAGGGCGACCTCCTTGGTGTGCGGGAAGGTCGAGTCCACGTGCGGGTAGTCGGTCTCGAAGGTCGCGTTGTCGCGTCCGACGACGTCCAGCGAGGCGATGCCGTGCTTGTCGCGGAAGAAGCAGCAGAACATCTGCCGGTAGTAGTACGTGGACGGCGGCTCGGGGATCAGGTCCTTGACCCCGCCCCAGGCGCGGTGCTCCTGCCACACGTCGTCGGCGCGCTCCAGGGCGTACGGGATCCAGCCCATCTGGCCTTCGCTGTAGGCGAGTTTGAGCGTCGGGAACTTGACGAGGACCCCGCTGAAGAGGAAGTCCATCATCGAGGCCATGGCGTTGTTGAAGCTGAGCGCGGCCTGGACGGCGGGCGGTGCGTCGGGGGACGCGGCGGGCATCTGGGAGCTGGACCCGATGTGCATGTTGACGACGGTGCCGGTCTCCTGGCAGACGGCGAAGAAGGGGTCCCAGTACCCGGAGTGGATGGACGGCAGCCCCAGGTAGGTGGGGATCTCGGAGAAGGTCACCGCCCGCACGCCGCGGGCGGCGTTGCGCCGGATCTCGGCGACGGCCAGGTCGATGTCCCAGAGCGGGATGATGCACAGCGGGATCAGCCGGCCGCCGCTGTCGCCGCACCACTCCTCGACCATCCAGTCGTTGTACGCGCGCACGCAGGCGAGGGCGACCTCCTTGTCGTGGGCTTCGGCGAAGGTCTGCCCGCAGAAGCGCGGGAAGGTCGGGAAGCACAGGGAGGCCTCGACGTGGTTGAGGTCCATGTCGAGCAGCCGGGCCTTGGGGTCCCAGCAGCCGCGCCGCATCTCCTCGCGGGTGATGCCCTCCAGGGTCATGTCGTCGCGGTCGAAGCCGACGGCGGCGATGTTGCGCTTGTACGGGAACTTGAGGTCCTCGTAGATCCACCAGTCGGTGGGCGGGCCCTCGGGGTCCATGGTGATCTGGTACTTGCCGCCGGTGTAGGCGAGTTCGCCGATCCCGGCGGTGAGCGCCTTGGGGCCGCGGTCGCGGTACTTGGCCGGCAGCCATACGTCGAACAGGTGCGCCGGTTCGATGACGTGGTCGTCGACGCTGATGATCCGAGGCAGTTCCATGATGTCCCCTCGCCGCAAGCCGAATGAATCTGATCGCCCGATCGCTCGTATCTGATGGTGCGTCAGAAATCTGGAACCAAGCTAGCTCCGCCACCCCTGGACCGACAAGCGTCCGCGCTCTACGCTCTGCGCTGGATCTGACTGACCGTCAGTTAAGGGAGGGGTCTGGAATGCCGGACACGACGGACGCAACGGACAGCCCGACGGTCGCGGCGACGGCCACCGCGACGGACAGCCCGACGGACAGCCCGACGGCCACCGCGACGGACATCGCGATCGACCTGAGCCGCTCCCCCACCCTCTGGGACTTGATCGCCCGGCGGGCGGCCATGACCCCCGACGCCCCCGTCCTCATCGAGGCAGCCGAGGACCCCGCCCACGACCGCCGGCTGACCTTCGGAGAGCTGCGCACCCGCTCCGAGGAGGTCGCGGCCGGCCTGTACGACATGGGCGTCCGCCCCGGCACGGTCGTCGCCTGGCAGCTCCCCACCCGCATCGAGACCGTCCTGCTCTCGATCGCCCTGGCCCGCATCGGCGCCGTCCAGACCCCGGTCATCCCCTTCTACCGGGACCGCGAGGTCGGCTTCGCGCTGCGCGAGTCGAAGGCGGAGTTCTTCGCCTCGCCCGGCACCTGGCGCGGCTTCGACCACACGGCGATGGCGGAGCGCCTGGGCGCCCGCGGCGTCTTCGAGGCCTACGACTCCCTCCCGGCCGGGGACCCGGCCGTACTGCCCGCACCCCCGTCCGAGGGCACCTCCGTCCGCTGGATCTACTGGACCTCGGGCACCACCTCGGACCCCAAGGGAGTCCTGCACACCGACCGCTCCCTCATCGCGGGCGGCTCCTGCCTGGCCCACGCCCTGCACCTGACCCCCGCCGATGTGGGCTCGATGGCCTTCCCCTTCGCCCACATCGCCGGCCCCGACTACACGGTGATGCTGCTGCTCTACGGGTTCCCCGCGGTCCTGTTCGAGAAGTTCGCGATGCCCGACGCGCTGGACGGCTACCGCCGCCACGGGGTCACGGTGGCCGGCGGCTCCACGGCCTTCTACTCCATGTTCCTGACGGAACAGCGCAAGGCCCCGTCCACTCCCCTCATCCCGTCCCTGCGCCTCCTGGCGGGCGGCGGCGCCCCCAAACCCCCGGAGATCTACCACGCGGTCGTCCGCGAACTGGGCTGCCAGCTCACCCACGGCTACGGCATGACCGAAGTCCCGATGATCACCATGGGCGCCCCGGACGACACACCGGAGAACCTGGCCACCACGGAGGGCCGCCCCCCGGCGGGCATGTCCATCCGCATCACCACGGCAGCGGGCACGCCCCTGCCCGCGGGCACGGACGGGGAGGTCCGGCTGTGCGGCGAAGCGGTCTGCCAGGGCTACCTCGACGCCGCCCAGAACACCGACGTCTTCGACGCCGACGGCTACCTGATCACCGGCGACCTCGGCCACCTCACCCCGGACGGCTACCTGGTCCTGACCGGCCGCAGCAAGGACGTCATCATCCGCAAGGGCGAGAACATCTCCGCCAAGGAGATCGAGGACCTGCTCCACGAACTCCCCGCGATAGCCGACGTCGCCGTCATCGGCCTCCCGGACCCCGAGCGCGGCGAACGCGTCTGCGCGGTGGTCGAACAACCCGCGGGCGCCACCCCGTTGACCCTGCCCGAGCTCACGGCCCACCTCCGCGCGCAGGGCCTGTCCACCCACAAGCTCCCGGAGCAACTGGAGCTGGTGGAGGCCCTGCCGCGCAACGACGCCCTGCGCAAGGTCCTCAAGTACAAGCTGCGCGAGCGGTACGCGAAGTAGCCCGCCCCTTCGTTGCATTCACCCAACCCCAAACGCTACGTTGGGGGGCGCCGGGGAAGCACCACGAAGGAGACCGCGATGCCGGGAGGCAGGCTCACCCAGCCCGAACGCCAGCAGATCGCGCTGGGGCTGGCCGACGGCCTCGCCTACGCGGAGATCGCCAGACGCCTGGACCGCCCCACCTCGACGATCACGCGCGAGGTGATGCGCAACGGCGGCCCCACCACCTACCGCGCCGACCAGGCCCACCGCGCCACCGAACGCCGCGCCCACCGCCGCGTACCGGCCGCGCCCAGGAACCCGGCTACGCCCGCGCAACCCCACGGGCGCGACGCCGATGCGGTGCACGCGTACGAGGAGCTTTTCACCACCGTCCTCATACAGTCGGGGACGCCCAAGATGATGGCCCGGGTCCTGACCTGCCTCTACACCAGCGACTCCGGCAGCCTCACCGCGTCCGAACTCGTCCAGCGCCTCCAGGTCAGCCCGGCGTCCGTCTCGAAGGCGATCACGTTCCTCGAAGGCCAGGACCTGGTCCGCCGGGAACGCGACGAACGCCGCCGCGAGCGCTACGTCGTGGACAACGACGTCTGGTACCAGTCGATGATCGCCAGCGCCCGCGGCACCGCCCAGCTCGCCGAGGTCGCCCGCCAGGGCGTGGGCGTCCTGGGCCCCCAAACCCCGGCCGCCGTCCGCCTGGAGAACATCGCCCGCTTCGTCGACTTCGTCTCGGAAAGCATCACCCGAGCCGCCGACCAGGCCCGCGACATCCTCCACACCGGGCCGACCCCGACACCCCGGGATCCGGCGTAGCCGTCAACCGACTTGGATGCCAACGCCTCCGCCCCCATGGAGGTCGGGGACGGGCCGCACCTCCCCCGCCCGGGTCGCCTCCCTGGCCGACGTCGCCAGGCGGGCACTGCGCGGCGGCCCGGCCCTCGCGTGACGGCCTGCCCGTGACGGCCTGCGCGTGACCGGCCTGCCCGCGGCTGCCGGGCGGTCGGCCCGGCGCTGCGGGGGCGCGCGAAGTCTCGTACGCCCCCGTGCCGTGCCGTCGGGGTTACGCGTCCGGGGCCGCCACGCCGCAGTAGCCGGCGAAGGCGGCCAGGATCTCGTCCTCCGTGATGAGGCCGTCGCCGTCGGCGTCCAGGGCCGCGGCGACCGGGCCCGCCAGATGCTCCGGAGTACCCAGTACGCGCAGGACGCGCGCCGCCGCGGCCGGGGTGGCGGCGGCGCCCTCGCCGTCGCCGTGGGCCACCGCGATCACGGCCCGCAGGAACGGCCGGGCGATCTCCGCGAAGCGCTGCGGGTTGTCCCGCAGCCGCTTCGCCGCGCCCGTGATGAACTCCTCGCGCGTCACGCGCTGGTCGCCGTCGACGTCGGCGATTCCGGCCATGCCCTGCCAGAAGGCCTCCGCGCCCGCGAAGACTTCCTGGCCCTTGTCGGAGCGGGCGGCCACGGCGAATTCGGCCAGCACCGCCTTGGCGGCGGTACTGAAGTCCTCCCGGTCGATATAGCCGTTCCCGTCCTGGTCGAAGGTGGCGAATCGGGAGGCGATCTTGCGCTCGTACTCTGCGCTGTCCATATTCGTGGTTCCGCCTTCACGTGTGCGGTGGGTTCAGATCAAGACAAGCCAGGAGCGTAAGGCCTACGTGGCCTGCGCGTTAAGCGAAGCGGGCAAGCAGG
This sequence comes from Streptomyces sp. NBC_00454, assembly GCF_041434015.1. Lineage (GTDB taxonomy): Bacteria > Actinomycetota > Actinomycetes > Streptomycetales > Streptomycetaceae > Streptomyces. Next base: position 3,377,169 of record NZ_CP107907.1, read on the forward strand.
TGGCCGCATCGAACCAGCGCACGAGGAGCGCGACGGGGCGCGTACGCCTGTGCCCATACGTGGCCCGCGCCCCAGGGTCCACAACGCGCCACGCCTCTATCACGGAGGACCCACTTCCGGGGCGAGGTTCCCTCAAAACGGGCGCACACGGCTGGATGCCCACTACATTCGAGTCGTCGACACACGGCTGCGAATCCGGTAATCCGGCTGGGGGCACGATGCCGAAGGACGTTCCACCGCGCTGGGACCGCCGCATGCAACAACGCCTGGCGCGCGGCGAGGCCGCCGCGCTCGGGGAGCTGTACGACCGCTTCGCCTCGCTCGTGCACAGCCTCGCCCACCGGGTCCTCGGGGACGAGAAGGCCGCCGACCGGATCACCCGCGAGGTCTTCGGCTACATCTGGGAGAACCCGGACGCCTACGACCCCAAGCAGGGCTCCATGCGCTCCTGGGTCGCCCGCATCACCCAGGGTCAGGCCGTGGCGCGCCTGCGCCAGGCCGAGCTGGGGCGCGGCTCCCGCGAGGAGTTGGAGCAGAAGGTGCGCAGCGCCAACGCGGCCGCCCGCGCCGACTTCATCGTCACCTCCATGCCCGCACCGCTGCGGGCCGCGCTCGAACTCGCCTACTTCAAGCGCCGCGACTACCGGCAGGCCGCCGCCGACCTCCAGATCAGCGAGGACGAGGCGCGGCGCCGGCTGCGGCTCGGCCTGCAGCTCCTGTCGACGGCCAATGCCCTTCCCCGGGACGACACCGTCCCGCGCGGGCCCGGTCCCTCCGCCTCCGCCTCCGGATATGGAACGCCCCGATGAGCAGCCCCCACGACGCCGAAGACGAGTACGAGCGGCCCCCCGGCAACCGGGGCGCCGGCGGTTCGGCGCGCATACCGGGCCCGCGCGGTGCGGCCGACGACCTGGAGGATCTGGGGGCCTTGGGGGCCTTGGGGAAACCGGGCGACCCGGGCGACCCGGGCCACCTCGACTACACCGAGTCCCCGGAAGCCGACGAACAGAACGAGTACACCGAGTACGACGGTTACGCCGGCTACCCCGCGCCCGTCGAGTACACCGCACCCGTGCCCGCTCCTCCCCCGCCCACCCACGCCGTGCTGAAGTCCCTGCTCGGCGCCTGGGCGCTCGCCGCGTGTTCCGCGGAGGAGACCCAGGCCGTGGAGGACCACCTCACCGAGTGCGCGCCCTGCGCCGAGGAGGCGCTGCGGCTGCGCGACGCCGTGGGCCTGCTGCACCCGGAGGACAGCCTCGACCTCAAGCCGCTGCTGCGCTCGCGCGTGCTGGAGGACTGCCTCGGCAAGCGGCCGGCCCGGATCCCGGTGCCGGTGTGGGCGACCCCGTACGACACCGAGACGGCGCGGCTCGATGCGCTGCTACGGGACTTCGGGGACTCCGAGTGGCACACCCCGGTCCGGCTCAAGTGGTTCGAGGAGGAACGGCGCCAGTCCCGCCGGACCACGGTGGCCGGAGTCATCGGGCACCTCCTGTCCGTGGACGGGCTGGTCGCGGCCGCGCTGGGACTGGACGACCCGCTGGGCCCGGACGCGCCGGCGGGCAGCCCGACCGACCGCACGGAGCACTTCTGGGAGGCGTCCCCGTACCCGACCACCCGGCGGGTCCGCGAGCCGTGGCGGGAGCAGGGGCACACCCTGGTCCGTACGGTGTCCTTCGCGGGCCGCGGGGTCGCCGAACTGTCGGTCAGCTACGGGCCCTTCGCGCTCCCCCTCGGGGACGCCTTCCTGGAGCGGGCCTTCGAGTGCTGGGTCCACGCCGTGGACATCGCGGAGGCGGTGGACTATCCGTACGAGCCGCCCTCCGCGCCCCACCTGCACCGCATGATCGACCTGGCGGCCCGCCTCCTCCCGGAGGCCCTGGCCGGACGCCGGCGCGCGGGGCTGGCCTCGCCCGCGCGCGGGCTGGTCGCGGCGGGAGCCCCGGGCCGCACCCTGCACCTGGAGATCGAGGGCGCGGGCGGAGGCGGCTGGGACATCGCGCTGGACTCCCCGGCGGCGAAGCCTTCGCCCGACCACACGGTGGCCCGGATCGCCCTGGACGGCCACGAGTTCTGCCAGCTCGCGGCGGGCCACATCTCGCCGGAGGACGCGGCCGTCGGCCAGAACGGCGACCGCGAGGCCATCCGCGACGTCCTCTTCGCGGCAGCCTCGCTGAGCCGGCTGTAGGACCGGTCCCGCCTTCGGTGCCTCCCCGCGCGGGGAGGCACCGGAGACCGGCTACGCGAAGACGACCGTGCGGGTGCCGTTGAGGAGGACGCGGTGCTCGCTGTGCCACTTCACCGCGCGCGCCAGCGCCTGGCACTCCACGTCGCGGCCGATCGCCACCAGCTGCTCCGGGGTGACCTCGTGGCCCACCCGTTCCACTTCCTGCTCGATGATCGGGCCCTCGTCCAGGTCCGCGGTCACGTAGTGCGCGGTCGCGCCGATCAGCTTCACGCCCCGCGCGTGCGCCTGGTGGTACGGCTTCGCGCCCTTGAAGCTCGGCAGGAACGAGTGGTGGATGTTGATGATCCGCCCGCTGAGCTCCTTGCAGAAGGTGTCCGACAGGACCTGCATGTAGCGGGCGAGGACGACGAGCTCGACGTTCTCGGAGCGCACCAGCTCCAGGACCTGCGCCTCCGCCGCCGCCTTCGTGTCCTTGGTCACCGGGACGTGCACGAAGGGGATCCCGTAGGAGCCGACCAGTTCCTCGAAGTCCGTGTGGTTCGAGACCACCGCCGCGATGTCCACGGGCAGGGCGCCGATCCGGGTGCGGAAGAGCAGGTCGTTGAGGCAGTGCCCGAACTTGGAGACCATCAGCACGATCCGCATGCGCTCGTCGGAGCGGTGGATCTGCCAGTCCATCCGGAAGGAGTCGCCGATCGCGGCGAAGCTGGCCCGCAGCTTCTCCACGGTCACCGGGGCGTCCGCCGTGAAGTGGACCCGCATGAAGAAGAGACCTGTGTCACGGTCGCCGAACTGCCGGCTGTCCTCGATGTTGCACCCGGTCATGAAGAGGTAGCTGGACACCGCGTGCACGATGCCCTGCTTGTCCGGGCAGGAGAGGGTCAGTACGTACTGCTGGGGGGCCGGGGTCTGCGGCTGCAGGTCATCGCTCATGACCCCGTAGCCTTTCACATCCCAGCGCTTCCCATCCCGGCCGCTCACACCGCGGGCGTGAGGATCCCCGGGACGTCTCAGTCACCGCGCGCGTGAGGATCCCCGGGACGTCTCACACCGCGCGCGTGAGGATCCTCAGGACGTCCAGCGAGCTCGGCCGCGCGTCCGGGTCCTCCCCGTCCGCCGTCGCCAGCCGTACGTGGGCCTCGCGCGCGGCCCGTACCGCCTCCGGCCAGGCGTGGTGCTCCAGGTAGCCGGAGACGGGGGCGTCGGGGCCTATCTGGTGCATGATCCGCAGGACGCGCAGCACGGCGAGGTCGACCACGGCCGCCTCCTGGGAGTCGCGGAAGATCGTGCCGACGTACTTCTCCGCGGACCAGCTGTCGAGCCAGGTGTCCTCGACGAGCCGGTACACGGCGTCGGTGACGTCCCCGTACCCCTCGGTGCCGGCCAGCCAGGTGTCCTCCTGGAAGGCGGGGTCGGAAAGCATGTGCAGCGCCGAGCGCACGTTGCTGCGCCAGCGCCACCACGGCATGTCGTTGAGGGGCATGCCGCCCATGGTGGAGGAGCGGCCGCCGCGACGGGAAGAGTTCTTCGAAGCTTGGGCGAATGTCACGCTTTCGATCGTACGTTCCCGTCTTGCGTGATCTTGCAGCGCCTGTGCGTGCTCCGCGCCGGCTCCCCGTGTGGACGCCACCCGTAATTCACCTCGACGTCACCCGATGTTGTGCACAGCTCACTCTTCAGTTACCCGCGGCGCGGAATGGTGCATGAACATGACCACCCGGCGACGCGTAGCAACCCTCTCCCGCTCCCTCCTGACCACGGCACTGGGAGCGTGTCTCGTCGCCGGCTGCGGGGTGCTCCCCGGAGACTCGGGGGGCTCCGGGGGCACCGGCTCCACCCTCACCGTCATGACCTTCGCCCCGGAAGGCACCAAGGCCACCAACATGCCCGGCATGCCCGGCATGGCCAAGGCCTACGAGCGCTGGGTCAACGCCAAGGGCGGCATCAACGGCCACAAGCTCCGCGTCCTGACCTGCAACGAGCACAACACCCCCACCGGCGCCGCCGACTGCGCCCGCAAGGCGATCGCCGAGAAGGCCGTCGCCGTCGTCGGCTCGTACAGCCAGCACGGACGCGCCTTCATGGCCCCGCTGGAGACCGAGGGCATCCCCTTCATCGGCGGATACGGGGTCTCCTCCGAGGAGTTCCAGTCGCCGCTGTCCTACCCCGTCAACGGCGGCCAGCCCGTCCTGCTCGCCGGCGCCGGCCACCAGCTCGGCCGCGCCTGCGCCAAGGTCGCCCTCGTCCGCCCCGACACCCTCGCGGGCGACGCGCTGCCGGTCCAGCTCAACGCCGGCCTCAAGGCCAACCAGATGCCCGAGGCCAGCGACATCCGGGCCGCCGAGGACTCCGCCGACTTCGCCCCGCAGGCCCGCGAAGCACTGATCGACTCCTCCCCGTCCGCCCCCGCGAAGGGCGGGGCCACCAGCGCGAAGGACGGCGGCAAGGACAAGGGGTGCGTGGCGGCCGTGCTCGGCGAGCGCACCGAGACGTTCTTCGACGCCTTCCGCCGCGCCGCAGACGCCCAGGGCCGCAAGCCGCAGATCTCCTCGGTGCTCGGCTCGCTCAGCCAGGCCCTGGTGGACCGCACCGGCGGCAAGGAGAGCCCCTTCGAGGGCGCGTACGTGACCAGTTGGTACCCGGTGGCCTCCGACCCCCTGTGGGCGCCGATGCAACGGGTGATCACCGAGCAGGCCTTCGCCGACAACACCGTCGACATCGACGACAGCGGCGCCCAGACCACGTGGATCGCGTACTCCGTGCTCGGCGAGGCGCTGAAGCGGTTCAAGCCCGACGAGGAGATCACGGCCCGCAAGCTCGCGCAGAAGCTCAACGGGGCCGAGCCCATCAAGACCGGCGGCCTCACCCCCGACCTCAGCTGGCGCTACCAGGACATGCGGGCCGTCGCGGGCTTCCCCCGCACGGTCAACGGCCGGGTCACCTTCCAGGTGGTCCAGCAGGGCCGCCTGGTGGCCCAGCAGGGCGAGCAGTCCATGGACATGACCCCGACCCTGGAACAGGCCCCGCGGTCCAACTAGGCGGTCTCCTACGGGGCTGCGCGGTCAGGCCGGACCGGGGACTGTCCCGGACCGGCCGCGCCCGGCGGATCAGAGCTGGCTCTTGTCCCGCTTCGTGAGGCTGTACTTGCCGGCGATGGCGTTCCACATGCCCGAGGCCGACTCCTTGGCCTTGGTGGCGTCACCGCTGGCCTTGTTGCCGTCCGAGGCGTTCCCGGTGGACTTCGCCTTGCCGTCCTTGCACTTGTCGCCGTCGCCCTTGAGGTCGTCCGCCCAGGCCGCGTAACTGTTGTCCGCCTGCGCGGAGGACTTCCAGGCCTGGGTGAGGGCCGCCGTCAGCTTCGCGTTGTCCGGGAGCTGGTCCACCTTGAGCTCCTGGAGCCGGGTCACCAACTCCTCGCGCTGCCGGGCCGCGTCGCGCAGGTCGTTGGCCGCCTGATCGAGGTTGCGGCAGCCCTTTATGTCGTCGACGGCCTTGATCACCGAGGCCCGGCTGTCGTTGCTGTCCGCGAGCAGCTTGTCCAGCTGTACGGCCTGGGGCTGGGCCGGATCGATCGGCGCCTCCCCGCCGGCCGCGGCGGAGCCCTTGCCGGTGGGGGTGGCGGTCGAGGCACCGGGGTCGTTGTTCTGCGCCTTGTCGTCGCTGAGCAGCGCCCCTACGCCGAGCCCGGCGACGGCCAGCCCGATGACGACGGCGGCGATGATCCCGGGCGAGACCCTGCGGGGCGCGGGCGCGGGCTCGTGGTGCGGCAGGGGCGCCTGGTACTGCTGGTGCGGCTGGGGCGGCGGCTGCTGCTGGAACTGCTGCTGCGGATAGCCCTGTTGGGGCGGCTGCGGCTGCCGGTGCGGCTGCTGCTGGTGGTTCTGCTGCGGCGGGTAGGGGCGCGGCGGGGGCTGCTGCCGGAGCACCGGCTCCTGTACGGGCGGCAGGTGCTGGGTGTCGCCCCGGAAGAGCCCGTCGAACCCTGCGGCCGGATCGGCGGGGGTGGCCGGAACGGGCGGGATGTACTGGGTGGCGGCCTCGTCGTGCGCTTGCGCGTGCGCGGGCGGGACCGGAGCGATGAACTGCGTCGCCGCCTCCTCGTGCGAAGGCGCGGCGGGGACCGGTGCGATGTACTGGGTCGCCGCCTCACCCTGCGCCGGCGCGGGCGCGGGCGGAACCGGGGCCATGAACTGCGTCGCGGCCTCCTCGTGCGAGGGGGCGGCCGGGACCGGCGGTATGTACTGCGTGACGGCCTCGGGCAGCGGCGGATAGCCGTAGCCGTGCGGGTCACCGGGCCCCTCGTAGCCGGGACCCACCACGTGCCCCTGCGGCGGGTAGCCGTAGCCGGGCCCCGCGGCTGCGGGACCGCCCGGCGCGGGCTGGCCCGGCGCGGGCTGGCCCGGCGCGGGCTGGCCCGGCGCGGGCTGGCCCGGCGCGGGGTAGCCGTAGGCGGGCTGGACGGGTGCGGGCTGGCCGTACGACGGCTGGCCGGGTGCGGGCTGGCCCGGCGCGGGCTGACCGTACGAGGGCTGGCCTGGTGCGGGCTGACCGTACGAGGGCTGGCCTGGTGCGGGCTGACCGTACGAGGGCTGACCCAGCGCAGGCTGGCCCGGCGCGGGCTGGCCCTGCGGGGGCTGACCCTGGGCCGGGTGGCCGTGCAGGGGCTCCGGCTGCGCGTCGGGCTGCGCCGGCACGGGCGGGCCCCACGGGCCGCCTGCCTGGGGGCTGCCGCCCTGTCCGCTCTCCGTCACCGGGACTCCCTCTCCGACTTCTCCGAACCTTCGGAACGTCGGCTCACGCTACCCGGTCACCCCCGTTCCCCGTCAGGCCCTCCCCGGACCCACCTCGGGGCACCACCGCGCGGGAGGCCCGGCCCCACCCCGGTCCTTCACTGAACGTGACGGAGTAGCGGCCTCCAGCGGGCCAGTGGAGTGACGCTCCGTTTCCCGGGATCTTGCGTGGCGTTGGACTTGCCGACGCGCACCTTTTCCGTCGCGTCGTCCTGAGATCCAGTAGGAGTACTCATGCGTATGCGTTCCGCTCTGACCGCCTCCGTCCTCGCCGCGGGCATCCTGCTCGGCGGCGCCTCGGTCGCGCTGGCCGACGACGGTGGCGCCCTCGTGCAGTCCACCGGTTCGCGCGGCGGCGCGCGGTCCGAGTCCTCGTCCTTCGCCGGCGTCCCGGCCCACTTCGGCCCGATCTGGGGCTCCACCGGCTCGAAGGAGAAGAGCTGGGACCGCGACACCTTCCAGGGTGTCTTCTTCGGTCACTGAGACGCAGGTGTCGCCGCCGGGTGAGGCTCCGGGCCCGCGGCGACGCCGTACGGGGCGGCCGACGTCACGTCGGCCGCCCCCGGTGGCCTGCGCTCAGGACACCGTCTCCAGCCGGGCCCCGAACTCCCGGACCGCCGGCTCCTCCCGGTACGGCTCCAGCCGGGTCCGGAAGTCCTCCAGGTACACCGCCCCCCGGTTCGAGCGGAGCCCCGACAGGGCCTCCGCCGCCTGCGCGGCGCTCTGGCAGGCGGCTTCGATCTCCCGTTGCTGCACCCGCGCCGCCGCCAGCAGCAGCAGGCCGATGGCCCGGCGGCGCGCCTTGGTCGCCGGGAGTTCCCGTAGCGCCTCCTCCGCCCGCTTCGCCGCCGCGTCCGCCTGGCCCAGGTCCCGGTGGCAGTGGGCCAGCTCGTCGGCCAGGTACGCCTGGTCGAAGTGGCGGATCCACACCGGGTCGTCGCCGGATTCCGGTTCCGCCCGTTCCAGCGCGGTCACCGCCCGCGAGGACAGCACCGCCGTCGCCCGGCTGTCACCCAGCAGGGCGTGCCCGCGCGCCTCGGCGGCGTAGAACATCGACTCCACCCGGGGGGTCACCTGTCCGCGCGTGCCCTCCTGCGCGGCTCTCGCCAGCTGCGCGATCTCCCGCGGATTGCCCAGCTCGGCCGCCAGGTGGCTCATGGAGGCCGCCAGTACGTAGCCCCCGTACGCCCGGTCACCGGCCGCCTGGGCCAGGCGCAGCGCCTGGATGTAGTAGCGCTGGGCCAGGCCCGGCTGGCCCGTGTCCACCGCCATGTAGCCGGCGAGCTCGGTGAGGCGGGCGACCGCAGCGAACAGGGCGCGCCCCACCGGTTCCCGGTACGAGCCTCCGATGAGCCCGGAGACCACCGAGTTGAGGTAGTGCACGACCACCGGCCGCACGTGCCCGCTCCCGAAGCGGTGGTCGAGGTCCTTGAGCGCCTCGGTGGTGGCCTGGACGGCCTCCACGTCGGACATCCCGACCCGCGAGCCGCCGCTGCGCGCGACCTGTGCGTCGGCGCCGGTGATCAGCCAGTCGCGGCTGGGCTCGACGAGCGCGGAGGAGGCCACGCTCGACCCGGACAGGAAGTCGCGCCGGCCGACGTCGCTGCGCCACAGCTCGCAGACCTGCTCGATGGCGCCGATGACGGTCGGGGAGAACTGCAGGCCGACGCCGAAGGCGAGGTTCTTGCCGTTGGCCATGCCGATCTCGTCGATGGTGACGGTCCGGCCGAGTTTGCGCCCGAGCGCCTCGGCGATGATTCCGGGGGCCCGGCCGCGCGGCTGTTGTCCGCGCAGCCAGCGGGCCACGGAGGTCTTGTCGTAGCGAAGGTCGAGACCGTGCTCGGCCCCGCACATGTTGACGCGCCGGGCGAGCCCGGCATTGGAGCACCCGGCTTCCTGGATGAGCGCCTGCAGCCGTTCGTTCGGCTGGCGGGCGACGAGAGGCCTGGCTGCCATGAAAACCCCCAGAGACGCGGGTGATCGTTGGAATGATCACTTCCCGCCTGATGTGCGGGGAATCTTCCCCATTGCGTCCTGTCGTTACCCACCTCCGGCGCCCCGGTCTCCTACGCGCCCCCCGCGATGCACCGATGCGCCCCGCATGCAGGATCGATGCTCCGGCCCTCGGCTGGTTTACGCCCGTAACCCCCGCTGACCGCAAGAGTTGTGTTGCACGTGGAAGAGACCATCGGAGTCACGGAGACCGCGCCCATCCCCCTCCAGCGCAGCGAGCCGCTGCTGGACCATGCCGTGCGGTACGCGGAAGAACGGCACTGGGATGTCTTCGCCGGCACCTGGCTGGAGTCCGCCGACGGGCGGGAGCAGTGCTCGTGCGGGGCGGCCGACTGCCCGGTGCCGGGTGCGCACGCGGCGGGGAAGGACTGGGCCTCGCAGGCCTCGGGCAGTGCCGTGCAGGTGCGGCGGGTCTGGGGCAGGAACCCGAAGGCCTCCATCCTGCTGCCGACCGGCCGGACCTTCGACGCCCTCGACGTGCCGGACGCGGCCGGGTTCCTGGCGCTGGCCCGGCTCCAGCGCATGCAGCGCACCCTGGGGCCGGTGATCGCCACCCCGGCCGGCCGGATGCTGTTCTTCGTCCTGCCCGGCGCCGGCGCGAAGGTCCCCGACCTGCTGCGCAAGCTCGGCTGGCAGCCGCCCCAACTCGACCTGGCCGCCCGGGGCGAGGGCGAGTACGTGGCTGCGCCGCCGACCCGTATCGGCGGGCGCGGCGCGGTGCAGTGGGCGCAGGCGCCGACGGCCGCGAACCGGTGGCTGCCGGACGTGGAGGAGCTGATCGACGCGCTGGCGTACGCGTGCGGTCGCGAGGCGGCGGCGGAGCGGGCGCGGCGCGGCGCCTGACGGGGCGGACCTGCGCCTCCCTACGCCTCACCTGCGGACCTCGGCGGACCCGGTGGGACATTTCCACCGGGAACTCATGACATTCGTAACTGCTCCGCCCTCTCCCCCTCCTCCTATCGTGGGGAAAGCAAGACCACGGGGAACAGAACGAGAGGCAGGCGCATGCCGGACCAGGGCGTTGCGACGGGTGGGGCGGATGGAGTGGGTGGCGGTGCGCGATCCGCGCCGCCGGCCGCGGCCGCCGTGCGGGTAGAGGGTTTGTGGAAGAGGTTCGGCGAGCAGGTGGCCGTCGCGGGGATCGATCTCGAGCTGCCCGCCGGACAGTTCATCGGACTGGTCGGCCCGAACGGCGCCGGCAAGACGACGACGCTCTCGATGGTGACCGGACTGCTCCGCCCCGACATGGGGCGGGTATTCGTCGCCGGGCACGACGTGTGGGCGGACCCGGTCGAGGTCAAGTCCCGCATCGGCGTCCTGCCGGAGGGGCTGCGGCTCTTCGAGCGCCTCTCCGGGCGTGAACTGCTCGGCTACATGGGCCGGCTGCGGGGGCTGCCGGGCAAGGAGACGGACAGCCGTGCCACGCAGCTGCTGGAGATCCTGGACCTGGCCGGTTCGCAGAACAAGCTGATCGTCGACTACTCGACGGGCATGCGGAAGAAGATCGGCCTGGCCGCGGCGCTGCTGCACAACCCCGAAGTCCTCTTCCTCGACGAGCCGTTCGAGGGGGTGGACCCGGTGTCCGCGCAGACCATCCGCGGAGTGCTGGAACGTTACACCTCCTCCGGAGCCACGGTCGTCTTCTCCTCCCACGTCATGGAGCTCGTCGAGTCCCTGTGCGACTGGGTGGCCGTCATGGCCGCCGGCCGGATCAGGGCCGCGGGCCCGCTGGCCTCCGTACGGGGCGACGCGCCCTCGCTGCAGGCCGCGTTCCTCGAACTGGTCGGGGCGCACGGCCGGACCACGGGCGATTCCCTGGACTGGCTCGGCGGCGGCAGCACGGCGAACAACGGGGCGGGCCTGCGATGAGCACGGCCACAGCCGCACCTTCCACCCCCTCGGGTACCGCGACCGTCTCCCTCACTCCGATCTTCGTCCAGCTCAAGCTCTCGCTCCTGAAGAACGGCCTCAAGGGCTCCTCCAAGCGCAAGGCCGCCTACTTCGGCGCCCTCGCCTTCGCGCTCGTCGCCGCGTTCTTCGTCACGCTCAGCCTCGCCCTGCTGCGCGGCAACGCGCACGCGAGCGCCGTGGTCGTCCTGCTGGCGGCGGTCCTCGCCCTCGGCTGGACCTTCATGCCGCTCTTCTTCCCGACCGGGGACGAGACGCTCGACCCGAGCCGGCTGGTCATGCTCCCGCTGCGCCCGCGTCCGCTCGTACGGGCCCTGCTGGTCTCCTCCCTCGTCGGGATCGGACCGCTGTTCACCCTGTGCCTGGCCATCGGCTCGGCCATCGCCCTCGCGCACGGCGCCGCGGGCGCGGTGGCCGCCGTACTGGCGGTGCCGCTCCTGCTGCTCGGCTGCGTCGCGCTCGCCCGGGCGGTGGCCACGGCCAACGTACGGCTCCTGACCAGCCGCAAGGGGCGCGACCTCGCCCTGCTCAGCGGCCTGCTGATCGCGGTCGGCGCGCAGGTGGCCAACTTCGCCGGCCAGCGGCTGTTCCAGAGCGGCGGCCTGGAAAAGCTCCAGCCCGCCGAGGAGATCGTCCGCTGGCTGCCGCCCGCGTCGGCCATCGGCATGGTGGACTCCGCGAGCGAGGGCTCGTACGGGATGGCGGCGGGCCAGCTGCTGGTCACCCTCGCGGCCCTGGCCCTGCTGCTGTGGTTCTGGGAGCGCAGCCTGACCAAGCTCATGGTCACCCCGGACGGTTCGACGATCGCGGCGGCCAAGCCGAAGAAGGAACGCGGCGCGGGCGCCGGCGGCGGCCTGTGGTCCCTGCTCCCCGACGACCGTACGGGCGCGAGCATGCAGCGCTCGCTGCGCTACATCGTCCGCGATCCGAAGACCAAGGCGGCCTGGGTGTCGGCCCTGGCCATCGGCCTGATCATCCCCGTCGCCAACGCCCTCCAGGGCCAGGGCTCGGTGTACCTGGCCTGCTTCGGCTCGGGCATGATCGGCGTCCAGATGTACAACCAGTTCGGGCAGGACACCTCGGCGTTCTGGATGGTCGCGCAGACCATTTCGGGCCCGCGCGACGCGTACGAGGAGCTGCGCGCCCGCGCCCTGGCCCTCGCGCTGGTCACCGTGCCCTACACGGCCGTGGTCGCGGTGGTGACGGCCGCCCTGGTGGGCGACTGGCCGGGCCTGCCCTCCGCGCTGGGCCTGGCGCTGGCCCTGCTGGGCTCCATGCTCTGCACGGGAGCCCTGGCCTCGGCCCGCTTCCCCTACTCGATCCCGACGGACGGCGCCTTCAAGAACGTCGCCCCGGGCCAGGGCGCCCTGGCGTGGATGGGCATCTTCGGCGGCCTGTTCGCCTCGGCGCTGATCTGCTCCCCGGTGATCGTCCTGACCGTCGTCCTGCACGGCTCCGCCACGGCGTGGATCCTGCTCCCGGCGGGCGTGGCCTGGGGGACTCTGGCCGCCTGGGCAGGCCTGCGGCTCGCGGCCCCGACGGTGGCGCGCAAGCTCCCGGAGATCCTGATGGCGGTCAGCAAGGGCTGACCGCTTCGATCCACGGGCCTGCTACGCCGACGGCCTCCGCTCCCGGTGGGAGTGGAGGCCGTCGGCGTTACAGGATCAGAAGGGTCAGAGGCTGCCGGTGATGCTGGCCGCGTAGTGGTTGCCGCTGACACCGGTGAGGTTGATGGCACCGGCGCCCGTCCAGGTGGCGTTGACCCGGCGGATGGTGTGCAGGATCCGGTTGTCCGTGGTCACGAAGGTGGCCTGGAGCTCACCGTTGACGGCCGCGGCGCTCACACCGGTGGTCGTGAAGCTGCCCAGGGCGCTGGTCAGGTCGGTGAGGGGCATCCAGGTGCCGTTGGCCAGGCGGGCGCCGTGGAACTGCTTGGCACCGTTGTTCGAGGTCACGATGATCTGCATGTCCGAACCGGTACCGGCCACGGCCACGTCGGTGGCCGTACCCGCATCGCCGGCCGCCGTGTAGACGTCGCCCCACGGCGTCCACGTACCGCCCGCGCTGCGGACCGAGTGGTAGACGCGGCCGCCGGCCACAACGGCCACCTGGAGCTGGCCGTTGACCCAGGCCTCGGCGGCACTGGTCACCGGGGCGGGCAGGGCGCCGGCCTCGCCGGAGACGTCGGCGAACGCGGTCCAGGTGCCGTCGGCGTGACGCACGGAGTGGTTCAGCTTCCCGTCGGCCACCGCGAGGACGCTGACCTCCGTACCGGTAGACACCGCCGACACCTTTGTCACCGAACTCAGCGCTCCGGCCGACGCGTTGACATCCCCGAAGGTGCCCCAAGTGCCGTTGGCCCGACGGATGGTGTGGAAGATGTGCCCGTTGCCGCCGACCGCGACCACGTGGGTGTCACCGTTGACACCGGCGTCCGCGATGGAGCCGACCGTCCCGATGTCACCGGCCTGGCTCGCGATGTTCCCGAAGCCCGACCAGGTGCCGTCCGCATTGCGCAGGCCGTGGTAGATCGCACCGCCACCGTTGACGACCACCTGCGACTTCCACGCCGGAGCCGCGGCGTCGTCGACGATGTTGTCGTAGCGCAGGGCGTCGTAGTAGCCGGTCGGCCAGCCCTCCAGGGAGGAGTTGTTGATGTTCGCCGAGGTCGGGCCGTGCGTCGGGTTGTGGCTGTTGCTCTCGGCGTAATAGGTGAAGGCACCCGTGGACTGGTTGGTCCAGCCCGCGAAGAGGAAGGTGTGCGCGTCGGTGTAGTCCATCGCGTCGCCCGGCTTGAGCTGCGAGAAGCTGATCTTGCTGGACACGTTCGGCAGGGTCCACGTGGTCAGGCTGGAGCTCAGGTGCCAGGCCATGGACACGTATCCGGAGCAGTCCTCGCGGTAAGTGCCGTTGGAGTCCGTGTGGTTGGCGCTCTGGTTGTACGGGACCCCCTGGTCGACCCAGCTCTGGGCGCGGGCTATGACCTCGCTGCGGGTGATCGTGCCGCCCACGGAGGAGGAGGCCTGGGCCGGAGCGGCGAGCGTCACGGCGGCGCCGGCGGCGGCGAGCACGGTCAGGGACGCGAGGGAGGCCAGAGTGCGCTTGGTACGGGACATGGTGGTGTCTCCTTGAGGGGGGTGAAGCGTGGAAGTCGGGGCGCTGGACGGAGCGACGGGGCTCAGCGAGTGAGGGCGAGGCTTCCGGCGAGCGTGGTCAGGAGTTCGGCGTCGGAGGCAGGGGTGGCGGAGTTGCCCTGCCCGGCCGAGGCCAGGTCGCTGTACTGGAGGACCGTGAGGACGTTGCCGTTCCCGGCCAGATAGACGTGGTGGGTCTGGGTACCCGGGGCGGACATGCCCGGCACGGCGGTCCACTGGTACTGCCAGGCGCCGGCCACCGGGCTGGTCGCGGTACGGGCGGACGTGGCGTCGGCGGTGCGGCCCTGCTTGGTCTGCGCGTCGCGCAGGGCGTTCTGGCACCCGTCGAGCTGGGTGTTCAGTGCCTGGCGGGCCCGGTCGGCATCGGCCGGGGTGGCGAAGGTGAAGGTGTCCTGGATGGCGGGGGTCTTCGCGGCGCTCGCCCAGCCCTGCTGCTGCCATCCGGTCGCGCCCTCGACGGCGGCACATTCGTTGAGGCTGCTGGTGGGGGCGACATCACGGCTCTTCGGAGAACCGATCGGCTTCCACCCCGCCTTGGCCTGGTTGGGCAGTTCCTGGACGGCCAGCGGGGCGGGCGCCTTGCCGACCGCCGGCCGGGCCGACTTCGACTCGGCCGTCTTCGGCGCGGCCGGGGCCGAGGACGCCGGTCCCGCGGGGGCCGGAGCCACACCGGCGGCCGGGGTGCCCGCCCCGTCAGCGGGCTTCGTGGTCGGCGAACCGGCGGCCGGGGAGGCCACGGCCGGAGCGGCGCCGTGCGAGGCGGGCGGCAGGTCGTCGGCGGCGAATGCGCTGGTGAACTCCGCTGTGGCCAGGGCCGCCGCGGCGATCACGGGGACGGCGGCGATCAACAGGATCCGGCGGCGGGGCGTGGGCACGGCAGGGCCGTCCTTTCGGGGTGATGCGGGCACGGCGGTGCCCTGCGGTCAGCGGAGTGGAGTGGCGTGGCGTGTCGGCGGAGTGCCGGGCGAGGGTCAGAGGCTGCCGGTGATGCTGGCCGCGTAGTGGTTGCCGCTGACGCCGGTGAGGTTGATGGAACCGGCGCCCGTCCAGGTGGCGTTGACCCGGCGGATGGTGTGCAGGATCCGGTTGTCCGTGGTCACGAAGGTGGCCTGGAGCTCACCGTCGACGGTCGCGGCGCTCACCCCGGTCGCGGTGAAGCTGCCCAGGGCGCCGGTCAGGTCGGTGAGGGGCAGCCAGGTGCCGTTGCCGAGTCGGGCGCCGTGGAACTGCTTGGCGCCGTTGTTCGAGGTCACGATGATCTGCATGTCCGAACCGGTACCGGTGACCGCCACGTCGGAGGCCGTGCCCGCGCTGCCGGCCGCCGTGTAGACGTCGCCCCAGGGGGTCCACGTACCGCCCGAGCTGCGGACCGAGTGGTAGACGCGGCCGCCGGCGACCACCGCGACCTGGAGCTGGCCGTTGACCCAGGCCTCGGCGGCACTGGTCACCGGAGCGGGCAGGGCGCCGGCCTCGCCGGAGACGTCGGCGAACGCGGTCCAGGTGCCGTCCGCGTGACGCACCGAGTGGTTCAGCTTCCCGTCGGCCACCGCCAGGACGCTCACCTCCGTACCCGTCGACACCGCCGACACCTTGGAGACACCTGCGAGGCTTCCGGCGGCGGCGTTGACGTCCCCGAAGGTGCCCCAAGTCCCGTTCGCCAGGCGGATGGTGTGGTAGATGTGCCCGTTGCCGCCGACCGCGACGACATGGGTGTCACCGTTGACACCGGCGTCCGCGATGGAGCCGACCGTCCCGATGTCACCGGCCTGGCTCGCGATGTTCCCGAAACCGGACCAGGTGCCGTCCGCGTTGCGCAGGCCGTGGTAGATCGCACCGCCACCGTTCACCACCACCTGCGACTTCCAGGAGGGGGACGGGGCCGGGGTGGAGGGGTACGGGTCCGCGTGGTCGGCGCCGAGGTTGTACTTGGGGCCGCAGTTGGGCCAGGCTCCCTGACCCTGCCCGGCCAGGATCTTCTCGCCGATCAGGATCTGCTGCTGCTTGGTCGCCAGGTCGGCACGGGCCGCGTACTGCGTACCGCCGTAGGCACGCCAGGTCGGCATCGATATCTGGAGACCACCGAAGTACTGCCCGGACGGGTCGACGATCTGCCAGTTTCCACTGGCCTCGCACTGGGCCACCTTGTCCCAGGTCGATACGGAAGCGGCGGAAGCGGAGTTGGCCATCAGGAGCGGGGCGGCCAGTGCGACCAGGGCCGCGGCGGTCACGGCGGCGGAGGAGTTCTTGCGGGCGGATGAGCGCATGGTCGAGTCCTTGAAGGTTCGGGCGCAAGCGGGAGGGGAAGGAGGAGGCCGGCGGCTACGGGGCCGCTCGGGCGGGTAGCGCTCAGACGGTCGGGAACTTCGCCGTGAAGGCGTTGCCGACGCTCACCACGTCGTCGAAGCTGCGCTTGCCGGGGCCGAACTCGGAGCCCGCCATCGCCCGCTTCTTGCCGTTCACGATCTCCCACACCGTGCTGCTGTTCGGCGAGAGCAGCATCGTGCCGTTGGCCGGAGCGGCCTTGGCGGCGGCCGAGGCCAGCCACTCACCCGGGGTACCGAGCAGCGCGCGCTTGTCGTAGCCGAAGCCGGTGAAGTCCGCGTTGGTCAGGGGGACCGCCACCCCACCCGCCATCACGTAGACGGTGGAGTCGGCGCCCGAGACCTCCTTGACGATCGAGCCGTTGGGCATCTGCTTGGCCGCTGCAGAGGCCAGCCAGTCGGTCGGAACGCCCATCAGGGCCTGCTGGCTGTACCCGTTGGCGGTCCATTCGGCGGCCGAGATGTGCAGCGCCGCACCGTTGACGATCACGTAGCGGGACGGGTCGTTGCCGGTCTGGTCCATCACCACGCGGCCGGTGGACACGGTCCGCTGCGCCGCGGCCTGCAGCCAGGCGGAGGGAACCCCGTAGTCGGAACGGATGTTGTAGCCGTCCTCGGTCCAGTCCGATCCGGAGATCGGCAGCGCGGCTCCGTCGATGATCACGTAGCGGTTGGCGCCGCCGGCCTGGTCGTGGACCACCGTGCCGGCCGGCGGGGCACTGGCCAGACCGTTGAAGGCGTTGTTGTCGATCAGCACGACCTTGCCCAGGTCGTAGTGGTCCGGGGTGACGTCCGAACCGGCCACCGGGACACCGGCCCCGGCGATCATCACCCGCACGTCCGGGCCGTTCGGCGACTTCACCAGGGTGCCGTTGGCCAGCGAGGACGGGGCCGGGTAGCTCGGGCCGGAGGGGTACGGGTCCGCGTGGTCGGCGCCGAGGTTGTACTTCGGGCCGCAGTTGGGCCAGGCTCCCTGACCCTGCCCGGCCAGGATCTTCTCGCCGATCAGGATCTGCTGCTGCTTGGTCGCCAGGTCGGCACGGGCCGCGTACTGCGTACCGCCGTAGGCACGCCAGGTCGGCATCGATATCTGAAGACCACCGAAGTACTGCCCGGACGGGTCGACGATCTGCCAGTTCCCGCTGGCCTCGCACTGGGCCACCTTGTCCCACGTCGATACGGAAGCGGCGGAGGCGGGGGCGCTCGCGAGGAGCGGGGCGGCCAGTGCCAGCAGGGCGGTGGCGGCGGTGACCGTGGCGGTGGCGAGTGCGGACTTCTTGCGGGCGGCGGCGGAGCGCATCGGGATTCCCTCGGGCAGCAGGTCTGGGTGTCGGCGGCGGAACGGCCGGGGAGCTGGGCGGCCCGGAGCGGGCGGCCCGGACCGAGCCGCCCGACCGGTTCGGGCCGGGCGACTCAGGGGTGTTGCTCAGTGCTGGTGTTCAGCGGTGGTGCGGGGGGCCGTGGGCCGGTCTCAGACGGTCGGGAACTTCGCCGTGAAGGCGCTGGAGACGTTCACCACGTCGTCGAAGCTGAGCTTCCCGGCGCCGAACTCGGAGCCCGCCATCGCCCGCTTCTTGCCGCCCACGATCTGCCACACGGTGGCGCTCTCCGCAGACTTGATCATCGTGCCGTTGGCCGGAGCCGCCTTCGTCACGGCCGAGTTCAGCCACTCGGCGGGAGCGCCCTCGATCGGACGCTGGTCGTAACCGAAGCCCACGAAGTCCGCGTTGGTCAGCGGAGCGGCCACGCCGCCCGCCATCACGTACACCGAGGCGGAGGAACCCGAGGCGTCCTTGACGATGGTCCCGTTGGCCACCTGCTTGTTCAGGACCGAGCCGAGCCACTCACCCGGAACACCCATCAGGGACAGCTTGTCGAAGCCGACACCGGTCCACTCGGAGGCCGAGATGTGCACCGGCGTACCGCCCACCATGACGTAGCGGGACGGGTCGGTGCCCGACTGGTCCATGACGACCGTGCCCGCCTCCAGGGGCTTGGCGACGGCGCCCTTCAGCCACTCGGCCGGAACACCCATCAGGGTCTGCTCGTCGTAGTTGTCGGCGGTCCACTCGGAGCCCGAGATGTGCAGCGCCGAACCGGCGACCATGACGTAGCGGGACGGGTCGGTGCCCGACTGGTCCATCACGACGATGCCGGTCGCCACCGTGCGCTGCGCCGCGTTCTTCAGCCATGAGGTCGGAACGCCCATGTCGGCACGGGTGTTGTAGCCGCCGGCGACCCAGTCCGCGCCACCGATCTTCAGCGCGGCGTCGCCGATGATCACGTACTTGTCCACGCCGCCGGCCTGGTCGTGGACCACGGTGCCGGCCGGCGGAGCGCTCGACAGGGACCGGAAGGCCTGGTCGTCCACCGTGACGACCTTGCCCAGGTCGTACTTGTCAGGAGTGACGTCGGAGCCCGCCACCGAGAGACCGGCCCCCTTGATCATCACCTTCACGGCCGGGCCGCTCGCCGACTTCACGAGCGTGCCGTCGGCCAGCGAGGCCGGGTTCGGCAGGGCGGGCGTCGAGCTGCCGGCCGGGGAGACGTAGCCGCTGATCGTCTGGCCGTTGGCGCCCCAGGGCTTCTCACCCACGTGCCAGCTGGTGGTCGAGGCGGTGCTGACGTGGCCCGGCCGGTTGCCCTGGTTGCCGCCGGTCAGGGTGACCGTGCCCCCGGAGACCCCGGTCACCAGGGCGACGTGGTCGGCGTAGCTGCTGCCGTTGTAGTTGAAGACGACCGCGTCACCGACGTGCGGGGTGCTGGAGATCGTCCCGTACTTCTTGCCGTAGTCCATGAAGCTCGCCGCCCGGTCGTCCAGGCTCGACAGACCGGTGACTCCGTTGCGGGACCAGACCCAGCCGGCGAAGTCGGCACACCAGGCGTGGGCCGTGACGCCGCCGCTGCAGCTGTTGGTCTGGTTGGGGCCGCCGTCGTAACCACCATGGGCGCAGGCTCCGTTGCCGTTCTCGGCCCGGGCCGTGGCGGAGATTCCGTCGGTCAGCGGCGAGGCGCTGGCCGGGGTGACCACTGCCATGGTGAACGCGGTCGCCGCCAGGGCGGAGGTGGAGGCGACGCGGATGGCGATGGTCTTGATGGTGCGGGACATGACGAAGCTCCTGATGGCGTGAAAGGAAGTGTGTGGCGCTGCGCGCTGCGCAGCTGGCCTGGTGAGGGCCGAAGTTGGGGGCGCGCCGGGGCGGGTGGGACGGCTGCCCTGCAGGAGCAGCTGTCAGGCCGGTGGACGCGGCGCGCGGGGTGGTGCGGTGGCTCGATGCGAGCGGGCTCTGGCGGTAGGTCGGCCAGGCGGTGGTGCGGGTCGTACAGGTCGTACAGGTCGTACGGGTCGTGCGGGTCCTGCTGAAGTTCGTGGGCCGCGGCAGGGTGGCGCTGTGGGCGCTGCTCCCCCGGCGGCGGGGCCGGCTACTCCCAGGCGGTGGTGTTCTTGCCGACCGGAGCGGTCTCCCATGCGGTGGTGGCGGTGACCCGGGTGTCGGAGGTGCCGATGGTGTGGGCGGCGACGGCCGGGGCGAAGGCGGTGACGGCGAAGGCGAGGGAAGCGACCGCGGCGGCCTTGACGAGGCGAGTGCGAAGCATGGGAGTGGTCCTTTTCGAGAGCTGGGATGACTGGCCTTTTCCGGTCTCACGTCCCGCGGTGACGTTTCCTCCGGTGTTGCCTTCGGGGCGGTGTTCCCTTCCGGCGATCACTACTTTCGTCGCAGCTCACGGTCGGTGGAAGGGCTTTCAGCTGGACGGAACCGGACCTGGACCCTTCCGTCCAGGCAGTCCGGAAGTGGCCAGCAGGAGCCGCTCGTAGTACGGGGTCACCAGGGGCACGCCGACGCGCCCGACCGTCCAGCCCCGCAGCGCCGGCACCTCCTCGAAGGCGCGGCGGCAGAGCACCTCCGTACGCCGTTCCGCCTCGTCCAGGCTGTCCGCGATCAGGTACACGCCGAGGGTCGGACCGGGCAGCGCGCCCGGATGCGTGGAAACGTGCTCGATGGAGCCGAAGGTGCCTCCACCGCCCAGGCGGTCGACGTCGGCGGCGGTGGCAGCAGCGGCATCCGCATCGGCGAAGGCGCGTACGAGCTCCCCTGCGTGCGCAGGGAGTTGAACGCCTGTCGACGGAGCGCGGAGAGCGGCGTGGATGAGATACATGCACGCCACCCTTCCGAACACTTCAGATCGGGCAAATAGCGTGAAGCTGGACGGTAGGGGCCTTGGCCGGAAGTGGCCACGGGGGAACTCCTTGCCCCGAACCGGACACAGCGTGCGATGATCGACGTGCCTTGATCATGGGTGTACACGGGGGGAACCGCTGTGCTGTCAACTCTTGGCCTCGACGCGACCGCAGAGGCCGTTTACCGCTCCATGCTCGCGCGCCCGAGAGACGGAGTACGCGCACTCGCCGACCACCTCGGCGCCTCCGAGGCGGAGATCCGGCGCAGCCTGGACCTGCTGAGCGAACTGGCCCTCCTCCGGCCGTCCTACGAGCAGGCGGGAGAGCTCCGCGCCGTCCCGCCCGAGGTCGGCATGGAGATCCTGATGGCCCGCCAGCAGGCGGAGCTCGCGGCTCAGCAGCTGCGCATCGAGGCATCGCGGGCGGCCGCCGCCCAGCTGATCTCGGAGTTCGCCGACCTGAGCCCGGCCGCCTCCGGCCCGGGCATCGAGCAGCTGGTGGGCCTGGACGAGATCCGGACCCGGATCACCGGCCTGGCGCACGGGGTCCAGAGCGACTTGATGACGTTCACGCCCGGCGGGGGCCAGCGCCCCGAGACCCTGGAAGCCTCGAAGGCGAGCGACCTGGCCCTGCTGGGCCGCGGGGTACGGATGCGGTCGCTGTTCCAGGACAGCGTGCGCAACAGCCAGACCACCGTGGTCTACGCGACGTGGCTGGGCGAGCTCGGCGGCGAGGTACGGACCGCCCCCGACCTGCCGACCCGACTGATGATCTTCGACCGGGCCACCGCCGTCATCCCGGTCAGCAGCGACGACAGCGGCGCGGGCGCCGTGGTCCTCACCGGCCAGGGCACCCTGACGGCCCTGTGCGCGCTCTTCGAGAACGTCTGGTCGACCGCACAACCCCTCGGCGTCGCCCCGGAGGACCGGCACGAGGACGGGCTCAGCCCCCAGGAGACCACCGTGATCCGGCTGTTGGCACAGGGCCTCACGGACGAGGCCATCGCCAAGCGCCTCGCGGTCTCACCCCGCACGGCCCGCCGCCTGGCCAACGGCCTGATGGAACAACTGGGCGCCGCGAGCCGCTTCGAGTTCGGCGTCCGCGCCGTCCAGCGCGGCTGGCTCCCCGGCACGGAGTAGCGGGCCGGCACACAGGCCTGACGTAGCGTTTCGATCATGACCACGCCACCGCCCCATCAGCCCCCCGGTCCGTACGGGCCGCCGCAGCCCCCGCATCCCTACGGCGGCCAGCAGTACGCCCCGCAGCCCTCGCCGTATCCGCAGCAACAGCCGTACGCGCCGCAGCAGGCCTACCCGCCGCAGTCTCCGTACCCCGGTCAAGGAGCTTGGGGGCAGCCGCCGATGGGGCAGCCGCCGCGCAAGAAGAACCGGACCGGCATGGTGATCGGGATCATCGCGGCCTCGCTGGTCGGGCTCTTCGTCCTGACCCGGGTGGTCGCGGCTGGGTCCGTGGCGACCGGAGCCGGCTTCCCCGAGGCCAAGTACCGGCTCACGCTGCCGCAGAGCATGCTGGCCGGTGAGTTCAAGCTGGACCAGGACCTGTCGCAGACCAAGGGCAAGGAAGCACTGAAGGGCAGTTACGACTCGAAGGTCCGCAATCCGAAGCCGGCCGTCGGCCAGTACACGTCCGACTCCGCTTCAGGGCAGAGCGCGCTCGTCGTCTCGGGGATGTACGGCCAGTTCAAGGACCCGGAAGAGGTCCGGCACAACATGCTGGCCGGCGCCGCGGGCGGCGAAGGCGCGACCTTGGCGGTCCCCGCCAAGGACATCACGCCCGTCGGCTCCGACATCACGATGGCCTGCCAGGTGCTGACCATGACCCAGGACGGTTCCAAGCTCACCCTGCCGGTGTGCGCCTGGGCGGACGAGAACACGGGCGCCTCGGTCGGCGTCATCACCCCCGAGACCTTGCGGCAGAGCCCCGGGTCGGTGGATCTCGACAAGGTCGCCGCGACCACCCTCAAGGTGCGCGAGGAGACCCGGAAGCCGATCGGCTGATCACGGGGGCCGACCTCACGGGCCCGACCCGCACTCCGCCCGGAGCAACCCGCCCGCGTGTGACGGGTACTCAGCCACTCGGACGCTCTGGGTACTCATTTGCAAAGGGATACTGAGTACCTACGCCCTTGCACTGCCCGCATCGGCGCTGTTAAGGCCGATCGACCCGGCTCTCCCCCGCACCCCGGATTCGCTTGTGTTTGCATCCGCAGCCCTGATTGTCTTCATCCTGCCGGGGAGGGCACGGGACTTGGGAGGGCACGGAGCATGGGACCGCAGGAGTACTCGAAGCGCTGGCAGGACGCGTTCGGCGGGCCGCCGTCGCTGAAACTCGCCTCGGCGGACGGCGGAGGCGGCGCCGACGGGGACCTGGTCCACGCGAAGACCCCGTGGAAGGACGCCTCCACGGCCGCGCGCGAGCTGGGCACCAGCATGGCCGGAGCCGTCAGCCGGATATCCCAGTCCCACGAGGGCCTGGCCTCCGGCACCGCCGGGCTGTCCGCCGCGGGCGCGCTGGCAGCCGTACAGGCTTCGTGGGACAAGCGGCTGACGGCGATCCGGAAGGAATGCGGGGCGCTGGAGCCCGCACTGCTCCAGGTCGCCAAGGACATCGGTGAGGTGGACGAGCAGGGCCGCGCCGCTTTCTCCCGGCTCGTGCTCCTCTCGGAGTCCGCGAAGTGACCCTGACCTGGCAGCAGCTGCGCGACCTGAGGACGAGCGAGCTCACGGAGGCGGCCGAGGGATGGGCCGAGGTCAGTTCCCGGGCGGACGCGGCCCGGGACCGGATCAGCATGGAGATGCTGAAGGCCCTCGAGACCCAGAAGGGCGTGTCCGCGGGGGCCGCGCACTACCGGCTCAAGCGCATGGACCTCAACTTCGAGTACGTCCACACCGAGTGCGCGATGGTGCGGACCACCCTGGGCGCCCTCGTCCAGGAGCTGGCGGCCCAGCAGACCAAGCTGAAGGGCGCTCTCGACGACGCCTCGGGCCACGGCTTCACGGTGCACGAGGACGGCTCGGTGGAGTACCCGCCTGCGGGCGAGCAGTTCCTCACCGAGCAGCCCGCGCCGGGCAGCTCCGTCCAGGGCGTGGACCGACGCGCGTACCTGCGGGAGCTGCCCATGCACCCCCTGGCCCAGCAGCCGCCGGCCGGGAACCCCAACCCGAACCACGCCGTGGCCCAGGAGGTGGCGAACCGCCTGCACACGGCGCTCCTGGCGGCCCAGGACGCGGACTCGCGCTTCACCGGGGCCCTGGTCCGGCTGAAGGCCCCGGACGGGATCGACGTCACGGACGCGACCTGGGCGGACGCGGCCGGCGACGCGGCCCTCGTACGCACGCAGGCCGACGACTACCTCCGCGACGGCATCCCGCTGGACCGCAGCCCCGCGGACCGCCACACGTGGTGGGAGGGGCTCACGGAAGCGCAGCGGGCCGAATACCTCGCGGTGTACCCGGACGTCATCGGCAACCTGGACGGCATCCCGGCACAGACTCGCGACCGCGCGAACCGCGACAACCTCCAGATGCTGATGGGGAAGCTGTCACAGCAGCACGACGAGAAGTCGCAGAACCAGCTGGAGGGGATGCGGTCGATCAACGACCAGCTGTGGAACCAGCTGCCTACCGATCCGCCGATGTACCTCCTGGGCATCAGCGACCAGAACAACGGACGGGCGATCGTCGCCTTCGGCAACCCGGACACGTCCAGGAACGTCTCGGCGTACGTGCCGGGGCTGGGGACGGCTCTGGACGGGGAGTTCGCGGTCAACGACGTCGAACGAGCACGGGCCACGGCCAAGGGCGCCCAGTTCCACGATTCGAGTTCGGCGTCGATCGTATGGCTGGGGTACGACGCGCCACAGTTGCCCGCCGACAATCTGCTGGACAACCTCGCGGTGACGACCATGGACGACGCGCGTCGGGGAGCCGGCGACTACAACAGCTTCATGGCCGGGATCAGCAGCACCAACCAGAACCTCGATCCTCACATCACCGCCATCGGGCACTCCTACGGATCGCTCACGGTGGGCCAGGCCGCCCAGCTGCCGGGCGGTATCCCGGGTGCAGACGACATCATCCTGGTCGGCAGCCCGGGCACTGGAGCACACAGCGCCGACCAACTCGGGGTCGGACGGGACCACGTGTACGTCGGCGCAGCCGAGAACGACCCTGTGACCAGGGCTCCGAACACGGCGGAGGCTGCCGGCCTGGTGGGAGGCGGCCTGGGCGGCGCTGTGACGGGAGCGGCGGCGGGGTCCGTGCTCGGGCCGCTCGGAACTGCGGGAGGCGCGGTTGTCGGCGGCGCCGCAGGCGCCTTGGGTGGCTGGGCCCTTGGCAACGAGGTCACCGACCCCAGCCAGATCCACTTCGGTACCGACCCCTCGCACCGGGACTTCGGGGCCCACCGCTTCAAGGTGGACGACGGACCGACCCCGATCATCGGCGGCGACGGCCCCATGGACGCCCACTCCAACTACTTCAATCCGAAGAAGGACAAGCACTCCGCGGGCAACATTGCCTTGATCATCGCCGGCCAGCCCGAATTCATATCCACCCAGGAACCCCGATGAGACTTCGCCCCACCACAGCCCGCACCGCAGCGGTCCTGCTCGCGTTCGCCGCTCTCGCGGGGTGCGGTCCGAGCGAGGGAACCACCGAAGGCAAGAGGAACACCGGCATGAACATGCAACAGGGCGCCGACCGCGCCGATGCCATCCTTCAGGAAACGCTGGCCGCCGTTGAGCCCCGACTCCGCTGGAACCACGAGGCCTCGGCGCAGAGCGGCTGCACCGACAGCCTCAACAAAGCCACGGGCACGGGCTCCGTCGATCGGGCCATCCTCATTCTGACGATCGTCTCCGAACAGCGGCGCGGCGCCCTCCTCGGTGTGATCGAGCGCGACTGGAAGGCCCGCGGCTACAAGATCACCAGTGTGCGCAGCAATCCGGTGGCGCCCGCGATCTACGCCTCCACGCCCGAGGACTACAGCCTGGCGGTCGAGGTCGGCGGCCAGGGCCAATTCCGCCTGTCCGCCGCCACCCCCTGCCTCACGGACTCGGGCGTCCAGGAACCCACGGCCAAGCCCAACACCCCGGTCCGCACCACCCCCTACCCCCAGCGCCCCGACGTCCACGACGAGTTCTGGTCGGCGGCGACGCCGGCCCCCGCGGCTACGCCGACGCCTTGATGCCGTCCAGGAAGGGCTCGACCGCCTCGCGCCAGGCCGTCGGCTGGTCGTAGTGGAGGTAGTGGCCGGCGTCGGGGATCTCCGCGTACTGGCCCGCCGGGAGGACGCGGACCATCTCCTGGGCCTCAGCCCGGCCCAGCTCGCCGTCCAGACCGCGGACCACCAGCGTCGGGCAGCGGACCTGGGCGAGCTCCTCCCAGTGCGCGTCGTGGACCCACGTCTCCCGCGCGGTCAGCATCTGGCGGCGCGAGAACAGCGGGCGCCAGCCGTCGTCCGCCT
This sequence comes from Streptomyces sp. NBC_00454, assembly GCF_041434015.1. Taxonomy (GTDB): domain Bacteria; phylum Actinomycetota; class Actinomycetes; order Streptomycetales; family Streptomycetaceae; genus Streptomyces. The sequence continues at coordinate 3,403,211 of NZ_CP107907.1, forward strand.
CGTGCATCACCTCGGCGAAGAACTGCCCGCGCCCGGGATCCGGGCGCTCCACGCGGGGGTCGTCCTCGCCGAACCAGCGGCGGGCGGCGTCCTGCGTCGGGAACGGCAGCGGCCAGCGGCGGAACCATTCCTCCCACTCCTGCTGCGAGGCCTCCCCGAGCGCGGAAGCCCGCATGTCGCAGATGACCAGCGCCGCTACGAGGTCGGGGCGCCGGGCCGCGAGCTGCCAGGCGGTGAGGGCGCCCATGGAGTGGCCGATCAGGGTCACCGGGGCGAGTCCGAGCTGCTCGATGGCGGCCTCGGCATCGGCCACGAAGGCTTCGCGTCCGTAGCGGGTGGCGCTGTCCGGGCCGGCGGGCGGATGCTCGCTCTGGCCGTGGCCGCGCTGGTCGAGGGCCACGACGCGGCGGCCCGCGGAGAGCCAGCGGGCGGTGCCCGCCCAGTGGAACGCGCGGCCCATCAGTCCGTGGAGTAACAGCGCGGCGGGCTCCCCCGACGACTCCGCGCCGGACGGCTCCGCAGCGGACGACCCCGCGGCCGGTTGCCGGAACTCCCAGGCCGCCAGGCGCACGCCGTCGGCCCCTGTCACATCGAAGCGCTGTACCACCGCAGATGCACCCCCTTCGCTCCCGGCCACAGTATCGAACCCGTATTCGAAAACCGGGCTCCCGCCGACAACACCGCTCTTTCGAGTGACCTTGCTCAAGGATTGGCCGCCGCTGCCGATGGAGATCCTTTCAACAGGGAGGCGGGCCGCTCGGGGAAGACGGTCCGAAGGGGAAGACCTTGAGAGCTCGGGGCTCCAGGTCAAACAGGGGAGGACTGGTCCCGGCGCCGCAAGGCGCCGGGACCATCCATACCTATCCACCACCGCTTCACACCAGTCGGCCCACCCTTGCGGGGGACGGAAGCGAACGTCCGTGCGTCAATCAGCCGGTGCGCCAGTACGTCAGTGCGCAGTACGTCAGTGCCCAGTACGTCAGTGCCCAGTACGTCAGCGCTTCGCCACGAACACGTGGGAAGCGACGTCCGCCTCCAGCTCCGCGGCCTCGCCCCCGCTGCCGACCAGTACGCCACCCGGCGACTCGGTCACGCTGACCACCGAACCGGGCTGCACGCCCGCCCGGCGCAGCGTGTACATCAGCTGTGCGTCCGTCTGGATCGGCTCCCCGATCCGGCGGATGACGACGGTCTTGCCCTCGACGCCCGGGTCCAGCTCGGCCAGGCTGACCATCCCCTCCTCCAGGAACGGGTCCGCCTCGGCCTTCTCGCCCAGCTCTTCCAGGCCCGGGATCGGGTTGCCGTACGGCGACTCGGTCGGGTGACGCAGCAGCTCCAGCACCCGCCGCTCCACCGCCTCGCTCATCACGTGCTCCCAGCGGCAGGCCTCCGCGTGCACCTGCTCCCACTCCAGGCCGATGACGTCGACGAGCAGACACTCCGCGAGCCGGTGCTTGCGCATCACGCGCGTCGCCAGTCGCCGCCCCTCCTCCGTCAGTTCCAGGTGCCGGTCGCTCGCGACGGACACCAGCCCGTCGCGCTCCATCCGCGCCACGGTCTGGCTCACCGTCGGGCCGCTCTGGTCGAGCCTCTCGGCGATGCGGGCGCGCATGGGGACCACACCTTCCTCTTCCAGCTCGAGGATGGTGCGGAGATACATCTCCGTGGTATCGATCAGTCCGGACATTCGTGCCCCTCGGATATCGTGCGCTGGCCCTGCACCCAATTCTGACGCATCCCGCCGACAACCGTCCCGTGCCGACGGTCAAGGCCCGATCCAGACGTCTCGCCCGGAGCCGTCCCGCACGTCTCATTACACCTCCCACCGGGCCTTTCGTCCCTTGGATTGACGTTCGTATTGACACGCCCTTGGTCCAGACCGCACGGTGAGCGGCGGACACGGACGACAACCTCACCCAACTCCCACCCCGGAAGGCCATCGGCGTATGAGCGAGAGCAAGCTGGCCGGTCAGTTCTTCGACGCCGCGATCGGCCTGCTGGAGCGGGTACGGGACGAGGAATCCGCGCACATCGGCGAGGCCGGGACGGTCATCGCCGACGCCGTGGCCGCCGGGAACAAGCTCTTCGCCTTCGGCGCCGGGCACTCCTCCCTCCCCGCCCAGGACGTCGTCTACCGGGCCGGCGGACTCGCATTGATGAACTTCCTCGCCGTCCCCGGCACCGCCGGCATCGACGTCATGCCCGCCACCCTCGGCAGCGCCCTCGAGCGCGTCGACGGCCTCGCCGGGGCGGTCCTGGACAGCAGCCCGGCGAGCGACGGTGACGTCCTCGTGATCATCTCCCTCTCCGGGCGCAACGCCCTGCCGGTCGAGATGGCCATGAACGCCCGCGCGATCGGCCTCAAGGTCATCGGCGTGACCTCGGTGGCGTACGCGACCGAGACCAAGTCCCGGCACGTCTCCGGCACCTTCCTCAAGGACCACTGCGACATCGTCCTCGACAGCAAGATCGCGGTCGGCGACGCCGAGCTGACCCTGGACGGCATCGAGGCCCCCTTCGCCCCCGCCTCCACCGTCGTGACCAGCGCGATCATGCAGGCGGTCATGGCCGCCGCGGCCGGCGAGCTCGCCGCCCGCGGGGTGGAGCCGCCGCTGCTGCGCTCCGGCAACGTCGACGGCGGCCACGAGTGGAACGGCCGCGTCATGCAGGAGTACGGCGACCGGATCTTCTTCCGCCACTGAGGCCACTGAAGTCACTGAGCACCACGGGGCCGCGCGGCTACGGAGCTGCGCGGCCGCAGGGGCTACGGGGCCGCCCGGTCCCCCGCCCAGCCCGCCGCCAGGTCCAGGTCCGCCGCGACCCGGGCCGCTACCTCCTCCGCGTACGCCGCGTCCGCCCGTTCGAAGGCGGCCCGCGAAGCCCCGCGCAGGAAGGTCAGCGTGCCCAGGCTCCGGCCCCGGCTGCGCAGCACCACGCACAGCGCGTGCGCCGCGCCCTCCGGCCAGCGCCGGGCGCCCGCCCACTCCGGGTCCGCCTCCCCGCGCGGCGCGCTCGTCCGCACCGACCCGGCCCGGTCCAGCGCCTGCAACGCCGGGTGCCCGCCCTCGTACGGCACCGGGATCACCCCGGGCTCCGGCAGCCCCGGAAACCCGGGCGGGGACGCCGCCCAGCGCAGCAGCCGCGCCCGTGCGCTGCCGTCCGGGGATTCCAGTACGTCGAGCAGCGCGTGCTCGGCGAAGCCCGCCAGGGCGAACTCCAGCCGTACCGCCGCCGCCTCCGCCGGGTCCTCGCACTCCGCCGCGGCCCGCCCGGCCCGGTACAGCTGGTGGGACCGGAACCGCAGCTGCGCCGTGTCCAGCTGCGCCTGCCGGGCCTCGGTGACGTCCTGGAACAGCAGACCGACCCCGAGCGGTACGGGTTCCTCCGCGAGCGGCGACGCGAGGCGCAGGAACCCGCACCGCCAGCACCGCCGCCGTACGCCCTCGGGGGTGCGCACGGACACCCACAGCTCCACGGGGGCCGGTGGCGCGCCCTCGGCCAGCACGTGCTGCAGGGCCCCCTCCAGCTCCTCCACGCCCTGGGCCAGCAGCTCCCCCAGCGGCCGGCCGAGCAGCGCGGTGCGGCCGGAGCCGAAGGCGCGGGCGGCGTGTGCGTTGACCACGGCCGGGCGCAGGTCCACGTCGACAAGGACCACGCCCCACGAGGCGTCGTCCATCAGTGATTCGCTCAGCGCGATGGAGCGCTCCAGGTCGATCTGCGCGTGCACCTCGCTGAAGGCGCAGTAGACCCCGGCCGGTTTCCCGTCCGCGCCCGGCACCCCGGCGGACTGGGTGCGGACGAGGATCCGCCCGCCGTCCTTGGTGAGCAGGGCGAACTCGTGCACCTGCCGACCCGGCACGTCCTGGGCGGCCATGAGCCTGTCCTGCACGTCGTGCGCGTCGGCGGCCCGTACGGCCCACCCCGCGAACCCCTTGCGCCCCACGGCTTCCGCCGCCGACCACCCCAGGATCCGCTCGGCCTCGCGGTTCCAGTGGGTGATCACGCCGTCGGCGTCGAACGCGCACAGAGCGGCGTCCATCCCGTCCAGCAGCGCTGCGAGCAGATCGTCGGCGGTCTCGTTACGTCCGGAAGCAGTCACCTGGGCCCCCTGCAGGTGTTCGCGTGTGCGGCACGTCACGTCATTGAACTGGAACGTGACCCAGCCCACACCCGCTTCTCGCTATCGTCCCGGAATGTCCCGCTGTGGAGGCTCTGGGATTCCCCCGAATAAATGGCTTGAGGGCCCCGGGAGGGAGTCGTAGGCTCTGCCGTACACGAGAAGGGAGGTGGTTGCCGCAATGTACGGAAACCGGACGCGTGAGGTGGCTGCGGGCTAAAGCGCCCGCTGTCGCACGCACCCAGTGCGGTGCCTGGCGGAGTCGCCGGCGCCAATCCCAAGCAGTCACCCGACCCGCGAGCTCGCCGGTACGTCCGGCCGGCTTCCCCCACTGCAGGGGGGAAACCCGAGCTCGCGGGTCGTCTGCGTTTTCAGGACCGCTTCACGGGCAGAGCCGCTCCACGCGCCACTTCTCCCCGTCCAGGACGTACTTCAGACGGTCGTGCAGCCGGTTCTCGTGGCCCTGCCAGAACTCCACCGCGTCGGGGACCACCCGTACGCCGCCCCACTCCGGCGGGACCGGGACCTGTTCGCCCTCCGGGTAGCGCGCCTCCAGCTCGGCGTAGCGCCGGTCGAGCTCGGCGCGGGAGTCGATCACGCGGGACTGGTCGCTGGCCCAGGCGCCCAGCTGGGAGCCGTGGGGGCGGGAGCGGAAGTACGCCGCGGTCTCGTCGCGGCCGATCCGGGAGGCCGTGCCGGTCACGATGACCTGGCGGGCGATGGGGTGCCAGGGGAAGAGCAGGGAGACGAAGGGGTTCGCGGCGATCTCGAGGCCCTTGCGGGAGCCGTAGTTGGTGAAGAAGACGAAGCCGCGCTCGTCGAACTGCTTCAGCAGCACCGTGCGGGAGCTGGGACGGCCGTCGGGGGTCGCGGTCGACACGACCATCGCGTTGGGTTCGAAAACGTGCGCTTCGGCCGCATCCTGGAACCAGTGGGCAAACTGGCCCATGGGGTCCTCGGCGAGGCCCTCCTCGGCGACGAGGTGGGAGCGGTACTGCTTGCGCATGACGGCGGGGTCAAGGTGCTGATCGGTCACGCGGCCATCCTGCACCAGCAGGGCCGCGTGGAGTGTGCCGGAAGTCACGCTTCCCCGCGCCATGGGGAGCGGACAAAATCTTGGGGCCGGTCCGACGGTCCCGTACGGGTGACCATCGGCCGTGCCGGGCATCAACGGGGATGACCGCGCCGGACCGCGAATCACGCCGGGAGCCGCGCGTGTTCGCACTATTTGAGGAGCCGCCTGATGTCCGACTTCGTACCCGGGCTCGAGGGAGTCGTCGCGTTCGAGACGGAGATCGCCGAACCCGACAAGGAGGGTGGGTCTCTGCGCTACCGGGGCATCGACATCGAAGACCTGGTGGGCCACGTCTCCTTCGGGAACGTCTGGGGTCTGCTGGTCGACGGTGCCTTCAACCCGGGCCTGCCGGCCGCCGAGCCCTTCCCGATCCCTGTGCACTCCGGCGACATCCGCGTGGACGTGCAGTCCGCACTCGCCATGCTCGCCCCCGTGTGGGGTCTCAAACCGCTGCTGGACATCGACGAGCAGACCGCCCGCGACGACCTGGCGCGCGCGGCCGTGATGGCCCTGTCGTACGTGGCCCAGTCCGCCCGCGGCCAGGGCCGGCCGATGGTCCCGCAGAGCGAGATCGACAAGGCCGGGTCGGTCGTCGAGCGGTTCATGATCCGCTGGCGGGGCGAGCCCGACCCGCGCCACGTCAAGGCCGTCGACGCGTACTGGACCTCCGCCGCCGAGCACGGCATGAACGCCTCCACCTTCACCGCCCGGGTCATCGCCTCCACCGGCGCGGACGTCGCCGCGGCCCTGTCGGGCGCGGTCGGCGCCATGTCCGGGCCGCTGCACGGCGGGGCACCGTCGCGCGTCCTCGGCATGATCGAGGAGATCGAGCGCACCGGCGACGCCGTGGCCTACGTGAAGAAGGCCCTCGACAAGGGCGAGCGGCTGATGGGCTTCGGCCACCGGGTCTACCGCGCCGAGGACCCGCGCGCCCGCGTGCTGCGGCGCACCGCCAAGGAACTGGACGCCCCGCGCTACGAGGTGGCCGCCGCGCTGGAGAAGGCCGCCCTGGAGGAGCTGCACGAGCGCCGCCCCGACCGGGTGCTCGCGACCAACGTGGAGTTCTGGGCCGCGATCATGCTGGACTTCGCGGAGGTCCCGGCGCACATGTTCACCTCGATGTTCACGTGCGCCCGTACCGCCGGCTGGTCGGCGCACATCCTGGAGCAGAAGCGCACGGGCCGCCTGGTCCGTCCGTCGGCCCGCTACACCGGCCCGGCCCGGCGCAACCCGCGCGAGATCGCGGGCTACGCGGACATGGCCGAGACCGCCTGATCCAGCTGATTCGGCTGATCGGGCTGATCGGGCTCAAGGGTCCGCCGCACCACCGGCTGCCACCGCACAGGGCCGCCGCGAGCACGGGCGCCGCATCCCACCGGGGTGCGGCGCCCGCCGTGCTTCCCGGGTCGGCAGGGCCTCAGGCCAGTACCGCGTCCAGGATCCGGGCCCACTGGGCGACCACGCGGGCCCGGCGGGCGGTGTCGTCGGTGATGACGTTCGCCAGGCCCAGCCCGCGGGCCATGTCGAGCAGGCCCTGCACGGTCTCCCGTACGCCGGGTACGGACTCGTCCGCGCCCAGGAGTTCCACGGCGATGCGGTGGGTCTCACGGCCCACCCGCGCCTCCAGCTCGGCGACGCGGGGGCGCAGCTGCTCCTCGTGGGAGGCCGCGACCCACAGCTGGAGGGCGGCGCGGAACATCGGGCCGGTGTACATGTCGATGAGCGCCGCGACCACGTCGGCCCGGTCGGCCTCGGCCGCGCCGTGCGGGAACAGGTCCCGCAGGGCGGTGGAGCGTTCCTCGGCCATGTACTCGACGGCCGCCGTGAACAGCTCCTCCCGGGTGCGGAAGTGGTGCTGGGCGGCACCGCGCGAGACTCCGGCGCGCTCGGCGACCACGGCGACGGTGGAACCGGCCCAGCCCTGTTCGGCCAGGCAGGAGACGGCCGCCTCCAGCAGGTGGCGGCGGGTGACCCGACTGCGGGCCTGCTTGGGGCCGCTCGCGGGCGCGGCGGGCTGCGTCGCGGCGTCCGCCGTGGTGGCGTCCGCCGTGGTCACAGCAGCCATGACGGATCCCGGCGCTCGAAGCGGGCGGTGATGCCCTCGCGGGCCTCGGCCGAGCCGAAGTGGCGGGCGGACAGTTCGGCGAGCGCGGCGCCGTCGCGTTCCAGGGCGGCCCGTACCGGGGCCGTGACCAGCTGCTTCGTCGCGGCGAGGGCGAGCGGGCCGGCCTTGCGCAGGCCCTCCAGGACGGGGGCCAGCACCTTGTCCACGTCCTCGCCGTGCAGGGTGAGCAGGCCGATCCGGAAGGCCTCGGCGGCGTCGAAGGCCTCGGCGGTCAGGAAGTAGCGGGCGGCGGCACGCGGGTCCATGCGCGGCAGCAGCGGCGCGGAGATGACGGCCGGGACCACCCCGAGGTGGGTCTCGGTGAACGCGTACGTGGACGCGTGCCCGGCGGCGGCGATGTCGCAGACCCCGAGCAGCCCGAGGCCGCCCGCCCGGACGTGTCCGGTGACGCGGGCGACGACCGGCAGGGGCAGTTCGGCGATCTCGCGCAGCAGGGCCAGGAAATCGGCCGGTTCGCAGGGCGACTTGAGGTCGGCCCCGGCGCAGAAGGTGGTGCCGGTGTGGGTGAGGACGACCGCCCGGGCCGCCGGGTCGGCGGCCGCTGCGGCGAGAGCGGCGCGCAGCTCTTGGACGAGGCCGGCGGAGAGGGCGTTGCGGTTGGCCGGGGAGTCGAGGGTGAGCGTGGCGACGCCGGTCGCTCGCGCGGCGTGGACCAGTGGGGGCATGTCTCCTCCGGAGGGGGTGTTCGGTCGGGCGGTATCCCCTCCGGGGAGGGTATGCGGGTCGCCTGCGGCGGGGCTTCGGGGGGCCGCTGCGCGGAGCTTTCCCCTACCCGCCCTTCCACCGTTCCCCGGGCTCTGCCCGGACCCGCGCCTCAAACGCCGGCGGGGCTGGAAGGTCCAGCCCCGCAGGCGGCTAGTACGACTTGGGCAGGCCCAGCGTCTGGTGCGAGACGAAGTTGAGGATCATCTCGCGACTCACGGGGGCGATCCGGGCGACCCGGGAGGCGACGATCAGGGCGGCCAGGCCGTATTCACGGGTGAGGCCGTTGCCGCCCAAGGTGTGGACGGACTGGTCCACGGCCTTGACGCAGGCCTCGGCGGCGGCGTACTTGGCCATGTTCGCGGCCTCGCCCGCGCCCATGTCGTCGCCCGCGTCGTAGAGGCGGGCGGCCTTCTGCATCATCAGGCGGGCGAGTTCCAGCTCGATGTGCGAGGCGGCGAGGGGGTGGGCGATGGCCTGGTGGGCGCCGATGGGGTCCTTCCACACCTGGCGGGTCTTGGCGTAGTCGACCGCCCTGGCCAGTGCGTAGCGGCCCATGCCGATGGCGAAGGCGGCGGTCATGACGCGCTCGGGGTTGAGGCCGGCGAAGAGCTGGAGCAGGCCCGCGTCCTCGTCGCCCACGAGGGCTTCGGCGGGCAGCCGCACCTCGTCCAGGACCAGTTCGAACTGCTTCTCCGCGGCCTGGAGCTCCATGTCGATGGCGGAGTGGGAGAAGCCGGGGGCCTCGCGCGGGACGATGAACAGGCACGGCTTGAGCCGGCCCGTCTTCGCGTCTTCGGTGCGGCCGACGATGAGGGTGGCGTCGGCGATGTCCACACCGGAGATGAAGACCTTGCGGCCGGTCAGGATCCAGTCGTCGCCATCGCGGCGGGCCGTGGTGGTGATGCGGTGGGAGTTGGATCCGGCGTCGGGTTCGGTGATGCCGAAGGCCATGGTCCGGGTGCCGTCGGCGAGGCCGGGGAGCCAGGTCTGCTTCTGGGCCTCGGTGCCGAAGCGGGCGATGACCGTGCCGCAGATGGCGGGCGAGACCACCATCATCAGCAGCGGACAGCCGGCGGCGCCGAGCTCCTCCAGGACGATGGACAGTTCGGCGATGCCGCCGCCCCCGCCGCCGTACTCCTCGGGGAGGTTGACCCCGAGGTAGCCGAGCTTGGCGGCGTCCGCCCACAGCTCGTCGGGGTGGCGGCCCTCGCGGGCCACACGGGCGAGGTAGTCGCGGCCGTAGCGCTGCCCGAGGGCGGCGACGGCGGCGCGCAGGGCCTGGTGCTCTTCGGTTTCGAGGACAAAAGGTGCCACAACGGTGTTGCTCATGCGGACGGTTCCTCCTGGACGACGGCGAGCAGGGCGCCGAATTCGACCTGTTGGCCGGTGACGGCGTGGAGCGCGGTGAGCGTGCCGGAGGCGGGCGCGAGGATGCGGTGTTCCATCTTCATCGCCTCCAGCCAGAGCAGGGGCTGCCCGGCGGTGACGGGGCTGCCGGGGGCCAGGCCCTCGGCGACGCGGACGACGGTGCCGGGCATGGGGGCGAGCAGGGAGCCCGGTTCGGTGCGGTCCTGGGGGTCCGCGAACCGGGGTACGGGGGTCAGGGTGTGGGCGCCGAGCACCGAGTCGACGTAGACCACCGAAGCCTCGACCCCCGGGTTGTTCGAATTGTGTTTCACGTGGAACATCCGCCGGACGCCCTCGACTTCGAGGGTGACGAGCTCCGGCGTCGCGGCCAGGACCCGGACCCCGGGCCGGTCCACGAGTTCCGGGGGCCCGCTGCGGGCCGGGTGGTACAGGACCTCGTGCTCCGTCCCGCCCACCGCGTACCGGCGGCTCTGCGGCTGGGAGCGGAGGTTGCGCCAGCCGCCGAGCCGCAGGGCGAGCGGGGCGTCGGGGGCGGGGGCCGCCTCCGCGAGGGCCGCGGCCAGCGCGCAGAGGGCGGGCGCCGGGTCCTCGGGGTCGGCTTCGGTGAGGGCGGTCAGGTGGCTCTCGTAGAAGCCGGTGTCCAGGCGCGCGGCCTCGAACTCCGGGTGGCGCAGGGACCGTACGAGGAGCTCGCGGTTGGTGGTGACCCCGTGGATCCGGGCTCCGGCGAGGGCCGAGGCAAGGGCGCGGACGGCCTCGGCGCGGGTCGGGGCGTGGGCGACGACCTTGGCGAGCATCGGGTCGTAGTGGACGGAGACGGTGTCCCCGTCGGCGAACCCGGTGTCCACCCGGACCTCTCCGGGGACGGCCAGGGTGTGCAGCACCCCGGTCTGCGGGCGCCAGTCCAGGGCGGGATCCTCGGCGTACAGCCGGGCCTCGACGGCGTGGCCCGTGGCCTGCGGCGGGGTCAGCGGCAGGGCCGCGCCCTCGGCGATCCGCAGCTGGAGCGCGACGAGGTCGATCCCGAAGACGGCCTCGGTGACGGGGTGTTCCACCTGGAGGCGGGTGTTCATCTCCAGGAAGTACGGGCGTCCGTCGGCGGTGACGAGGAACTCCACGGTGCCCGCGCCCTGGTACGAGACCGCGCGCGCGGCGGCCACGGCCGCCTCGTGCAGGCTCGCGCGCAGTGCCTCGGGCAGAGCGGGCGCCGGGGCCTCCTCGATGACCTTCTGGTGGCGCCGCTGGAGGGAGCAGTCGCGGGTGCCGAGCGCCCAGACGGTGCCGTGGGAGTCGGCGAGGATCTGTACCTCGACGTGACGGCCCCGCTCCACGTAGGGCTCCGCGAAGACCTCGCCGTCGCCGAAGGCGGAACGGGCCTCGGCGCAGGCGCCCTCCAGTTCCTCCTTGAGCGCGTCCAGGTCCCGTACGACCCGCATTCCGCGGCCGCCACCGCCCGCCGCGGCCTTCAGGAGCAGCGGGAGGTCGGCCGAGGTGGCCTGCTGCGGGTCCACGGGGTCCAGGAGCGGGACCCCGGCGGCGCGCATCAGCTCCTTGGCCCGGGTCTTGGACGCCATGGCCTCGATGGCGGCGGGCGGCGGGCCGATCCAGACGAGCCCGGCGGCCTGGACCTCGCGGGCGAAGCCGGCGTTCTCGGAGAGGAACCCGTAGCCGGGGTGGACCGCGTCGGCGCCCGCCGCGAGGGCGGCCTTGATGACCAGGTCCCCGCGCAGGTAGGTGTCGGCGGGGGCCGCGCCCGGCAGCCGTACGGCGGCGTCGGCCGTGCGCACGTGCAGGGCGTCGGAGTCGGGGTCGGAGTGGACGGCGACGGTGGCCAGGCCGAGGGCGCGGGCGGTGCGGAAGACGCGGACGGCGATCTCGCCGCGGTTGGCCACGAGGACGGACTTCAGAGGCAGGGGCGGGGTCAGGGTCATCTGGGGGCTCACATCCGGAAGACGCCGAAGCCGCCACGGGCGCCCTCGACGGGGGCGTTGTGGACGGCCGACAGGCACAGGCCGAGGATCGTGCGGGTGTCGCGCGGGTCGATGACCCCGTCGTCGTACAGCCGCCCGGACAGGAACATCGGCAGGGACTCCGATTCGATCTGGGCCTCGACGAAGGCCCGCATGCCGGCGTCGGCCTCCTCGTCGTACGGCAGGCCCTTGGCGGCCGCCGACTGCCGGGACACGATGGACAGCACCCCGGCGAGCTGCGCGGGCCCCATGACGGCGGACTTCGCGCTGGGCCAGGCGAAGAGGAACCGGGGCTCGTAGGCGCGGCCGCACATGCCGTAGTGGCCGGCCCCGTAGCTGGCGCCGATGAGGACGGACAGGTGCGGGACGCGGGAGTTGGAGACCGCGTTGATCATCATCGAGCCGTGCTTGATGATGCCGCCCTGCTCGTACTCCTTGCCGACCATGTAGCCGGTGGTGTTGTGGAGGAAGAGGAGCGGGATGTCGCGCTGGTTGGCGAGCTGGATGAACTGGGCGGCCTTCTGCGACTCCGCGCTGAACAGCACCCCCTGGGCATTGGCGAGGATGCCCACCGGATAGCCGTGGAGGGTGGCCCAGCCGGTGACCAGGCTGGTGCCGTAGAGGGGCTTGAACTCGTCGAAGTCGGAGGCGTCGACGATGCGGGCGATGACCTCACGGGGGTCGAAGGGGGTCTTCAGGTCGGCCGGGACGATCCCCAGGAGCTCCTCGGGATCGTGCAGCGGCTCCTGCGCCCGGTCCGGATCGGGGTGGGCCTTGCGGTGGTTGAGGCGGGCGACGACCCGGCGGGCCTGGCGGATGGCGTCGTACTCGTCGAGGGCGTAGTAGTCGGCGAGGCCCGAGGTCCGGGCGTGCATGTCGGCTCCGCCGAGGGACTCGTCGTCGCTCTCCTCGCCGGTGGCCATCTTGACCAGCGGCGGACCGCCGAGGAACACCTTGGAACGGTCCTTGATCATGATGGTGTGGTCGGACATGCCGGGGATGTACGCGCCCCCGGCCGTGGAGTTGCCGAAGACCACGGCGACAGTGGGGATGCCCTCCGCCGAGAGCCGGGTGATGTCGCGGAAGATCGCGCCGCCCGGAATGAAGATCTCCTTCTGGGAGGGGAGATCGGCGCCGCCGGACTCGACGAGGCTGATGCAGGGCAGCCTGTTCTGGCGGGCGATCTCGTTGGCCCGCAGGGCCTTCTTGAGCGTCCACGGATTGCTCGCCCCGCCGCGCACCGTCGGATCGTTGGCGGTGATCAGGCATTCGACGCCCTCGACCGTCCCGATGCCGGTGACCATGGAGGCGCCGACGGGGTAGTCACTGCCCCAGGCGGCCAGCGGGGACAGCTCCAGGAAGGGGGTGTCCGGATCGAGCAGCAGCTCGACCCGCTCCCGCGCCAGGAGCTTGCCCCGGCCCTTGTGGCGGGCGGTGTACTTCTCCCCGCCCCCCTGGAGGGCCGCCCCGTGCGCCGCGTCGAGCTCGGCGATCCGCTCCAGGGCGGCGCTACGGGCCTGCGCGTGCTCGGGGGCGAGCGGGTCGACGGCGGTCTTGAGGCGGGTCACTGGCGGGGTCCCTCCGGGGTGGTCGCGGGCACGGTCGTCGGGGGCACAGTCGCCGGGGGCGGAGCCGCCTGGAGCAGGGATTCGGGGATGTCGAGGTGGCGGGCGCGGAGCCATTCGCCCAGCGCCTTGGCCTGGGGATCGAAGCGGTGGCCGGAGGCGACGCCGTCGCCGAGGATTCCGGTGACGGTGAAGTTGAGGGCGCGCAGGCGGGGCAGCGGATGCCGGGTCACCTCCAGGGGAGCCGTCTCGGGGAGCAGCTCCTTGAAGGCCTCGACGGTGAGGGTGTCGCGGAGCCACGCCCAGGCGGGGTCGCTCTCCACCCACACCCCGACGTTGGCGTCCCCGCCCTTGTCGCCGCTGCGGGCCCCGGCGATGGCCCCGAGGGGGGCCCTGCGGGTGGGTCCGGCGGGAGCCCCGGCCCCTTCGGGGGCTCCGCCCCCGGACCCCCGCGCCTCAAACGCCGGCGGGGCTGAAGAGGCCAGAGGGGTTGGCGAGGCTGAAGGGGCCGGCGGGATCCGGACCCGGGTGCCGTCCGGGAGGGTGGCCGTGTGGGGGACCCCGGCGGCGGGGACCTGGTCCGAGGCGAAGACCCCGTAGGGCTGGGCCGGGCCCGGAGGGGCCGTGACGTGGAAGCCGGGGTAGCTCCCGAGGGCGAGTTCGATCGCCGCCGAGGTGAGTGCCCGGCCCACCCGGTCCGGGTCCGGGTCGCGGACCACCAGCCGCAGCAGCGCGCTCGCCGTCTCCTCCGTCGCCGCGTCCTCGTGGTCCGTCCGGGACAAGGTCCAGGCAACGGAGGAGACCGGGGCGAGGAGAGGGGCCAACTGGGCCCGGACCAGCGCCGACTTCGCCTCGATGTCCAGCCCCGTCAGGACGAAGACGACCTCGTTGCGCCAGCCGCCGATCCGGGTCACCCCCACCTTCAGGCGCTCCGGCGGCGCCTCGCCCCGTACGCCCGAGACGGCTACCCGGTCCGGACCGGCCTCGGAGAGCCGGACCGTGTCCAGACGGGCCGTCACGTCCGGGCCGAGGTAGCGCACGCCCTGGGTCTCGTACAGCAGTTGCGCCGTGACGGTGCCGACCGTCACGGCCCCGCCCGTGCCCGGGTGCTTCGTGATGACCGAGGACCCGTCCCGCGCGATCTCCGCCAGCGGGAACCCGGGCCGGGACACGTCGTGCCGGGTGAAGAAGGAGTAGTTCCCGCCCGTCGCCTGCGTCCCGCACTCCAGTACGTGGCCTGCCACCACCGCCCCCGCCAGCCGGTCGTGGTCCTGCGACGACCAGTCGAACCACCAGGCGGCCGGACCGCTGACCAGCGCCGCGTCCGTGACCCGGCCGGTCACCACCACGTCCGCGCCCGCGCGCAGGCAGGCGGTGATGCCGGCGCCGCCGAGGTAGGCGTTCGCGGTGAGCGCGCCGCTGCCCCCGTACCCGCCCTCTCCCGCTGCTTCTCCCGCTCCCGTCCGCATCAGGTCGTCGCCGTCCACGTGCGCGACCGAGACGGGCAGGGACAGCTTCGCGGCCAGCGCCCGTACGGCCTCGGCCAGTCCAGCCGGGTTCAGACCGCCCGCGTTCGCCACGATCCGTACGCCCCGCTCGTGCGCGAGGCCCAGGCTCTCCTCCAGCTGGCGCAGGAAGGTTTTGGCGTAGCCGAGGTCCGGGTTCTTCAGACGGTCCCGGCCGAGGATCAGCATGGTGAGCTCGGCCAGGTAGTCCCCGGTGACCACGTCGAGCGGGCCGCCGGTCAGCATCTCGCGGAGCGCGCCGAAGCGGTCCCCGTAGAAGCCGGACGCGTTGCCGATCAGCAGCGGCCTGTCGGGCTGCCTGCCTCGGCTGCCCGGCTGCTGGTCGGGGCTGCCGGGTGCCTTCGTCATCGGGCGGACTCCGGCTCTCGGCCCGGGCCCGCCGGGCCCGCGAAGGCCTGGGCGATGTCGAGCCAGCGGTCGGCGTCCGGGCCGGTCGCCGTCAGGGCCAGGTCGGCGCGGTGGGCCCGCTGGGTCACCAGCAGGCAGAAGTCCAGCGCCGGGCCGGTGATGCGCTGGGGCGCGTCCGCGGGCCCGTACGTCCATGCCTCGGGGTCGGAGGACTGCTCGGGCGGCGTCAGCTCGACCCGGAACTCCCCCACGGGCGCCGGCAGCCCCCGTACCGCGTACGCGTAGTCGCGCGCCCGCACCCCGATCCGTGCCACGTGCCGCAGCCGGTCCGTCGGGACGCGGCGCACGCCGAGCGCGTCGGCCACGTCCTGGCCGTGCGCCCAGCTCTCCATCAGGCGGGCGCTCGCCATCGAAGCGGCCTTCATCGGCGGCCCGTACCAGGGGAACTTGGCTTCGGCCGAGGCCGCCGCGAGGGCTTCGTCGAGGGCGGCGCGACTGGCCCGCCAGCGGGCCAGCAACTCGGCGGGCGCCAGCGCGGCGCCCTCCTCGGCGCCCGCGTCGACGAAGGAGTCGGGGGCCTTCAGGGCCTCCTCGACCATGCCCGCGAAGGCCGCGGCATCGGTGAGGGAGAGCAGCGCGGCCCGGTCGGTCCAGTGCAGGTGGGCGATCTGGTGGGCGATGCTCCAGCCGGGTGCGGGCGTGGGCTTAGCCCAGCCGGCCGGAGACAACTCCGCGACGAGGGCGTCGAGTTCACGACCCTCCTCGCGGAGATCGGCGAAGACGGCGACAGCGGACGGATCGGGCACGGGTGCGCTCCCCTTCTCGGCGTGGGGGAAGCGTGCCAGCCTGGGAGAAAACAATCAAGCGTGCTTGCATTATTTTCCGGAACTGCTTCCACCCGCCAGGGGGCCACCCCAACCCATCGGCCATTTCCGGGACTTGAGGCCGCCCGCCTCACGCACCCTTGCGCGGGAGCGGTGCCGGGGCGAGGATCGGCGGCATGATCAAGGGCGTGATGTTCGACTTCTCCGGAACCCTCTTCCGCATCGAACCCACCGAGGACTGGCTCCGCGCGGTGCTGACGGAGGCCGGGATGGCCGTGCCCGAGGCGGAACTCCTCGACTGCGCCGCCCGTTTGGAGGAGGCCGGAGCCCTGCCCGGCGGCGCCAACCCCCGCCGGATGCCGCCCCACCTGGCCGCCCTGTGGCAGGAGCGCGACCTCGGCGATGCGCAGCACCGCGCCGTCTACACCGCCCTCGCCCGCCAGGTGGAGCTGCCCCGGGCGGACCGGGCCGCGGACCAGGCCGAAGACCGGGTCGAAGGCCGGGCCGCAGACCGGATCGACACCCTGTACGACGCCTTGTACGACCGCCACCGCACCCCCGTGGCCTGGCGGCCCTACCCCGACACGGCGCGCACGCTCGCCGCCCTGCGCGAGCGCGGCATCCCGGTCGCCGTCGTCAGCAACATCGGCTGGGACCTGCGCCCCGTCTTCCGCGCCCACGGCTTCGACCACCTCGTCGACGCCTACGTGCTCTCCTTCGAACACGGGGTCCAGAAGCCCGACCCCCGGCTCTTCCAGGCCGCCTGCGACGCGCTCGGGCCGGCGCCCGCCGACGTACTCATGGTCGGCGACGACCCCGTCGCGGACGCGGGGGCCACGGCGCTGGGCTGCCGGTTCCAGCTGGTCGAGCACCTGCCGGTCGACCGGCGGCCGCAGGCACTGACCGAGGCGCTCGGCGGCCTGCTCTGACGCGGCCCGTTCTGACGCGGCGGGCTCCGGCCGCTACTCGGCGGCTGCCCGGCGGGTGAAATCCATCGTCCAGTTGTGGACCCAGCTCGCCCCCTCGTCGGCGGAGAAGAACTGCTCCCAGCGCGGGGACCCCGTATCCGTCCGCGACCACACGAACCGCACCAGGACCGCCTTGCCGCCGTAGGTGTCCTCCCCCTCGAAGACCCCCCGGCCCGTGCCCGCCTCGAACCGCCCGGCGACGGGTGCGAACAGCGTCCCGGTGCGGCGGGACGCCCAGTTCAGAGTCCACTGCTCGAGCTGGGGATCGTAGAGGCGCAGGGTCATGCCGCCCGAGCCCTTCGTCGGGAACTCGATCTCGTCCACGCTCGCGGCGCCGCCGAAGTGGCGGGTGGCGCGGGAGGTCCCCGGGAACTCCTCCCATCCGCTGTCCGGGTCGAGGAAGTCGGCGAGCCAGCGGTTCGCGACGTCCCAGTCGCCGAGGAAGAAGTCGAAGTCGTTCACGTGCGGGCTCCCTGAGTCGTTCGTTCGTTCGTCTCGTTGCTGATGGGGGAACCGTAGGAGCACTCCACTGACATCCTGTGTCAGTGAAGTCCAGCCGCTTGATCTCCATCCTTCTCCTGCTCCAGACCCGGGGCCGGATGACCGCCGCCGAGCTCGCCGAGGAGCTGGAGGTCTCCGTACGCACGGTCTACCGCGACGCGGACGCCCTGGCCGCGGCCGGCGTCCCGCTCTACGGCGACGCGGGCCACAGCGGCGGCTACCAGCTCCTCGACGGCTACCGGACCCGCCTCACCGGCCTGGCCCCGGGCGAGGCCGAAGCCCTCTTCCTCACCGGAATGCCGGGCCCCGCCGCCGAACTGGGCCTCGGCCGGGACCTGGCGAACGCCCAGCTCAAACTCCGGGCCGCCCTGCCTACGGAGCTGCGCGCGCAGGCCGACCGGATGCGGCTGCGGTTCCACCTGGACGCACCGGGCTGGTACGCGGAACAGGAGGAGACCCCGCACCTGGGGCAGGTCGCCGACGCGGTCTGGCGGGGCCGGGTCATCGAGATCCGCTACCGCCGCTGGAAGGCCCCCCACGAGGTGGACCGGCGACTGGCACCGTACGGGCTGGTCCTCAAGGCGGGGCGCTGGTACCTGGTGGCGGGGCCGGCCGCGGGCTCGGCCGAAGCTGTGGACCCGGAGCGGCCGTTCACCTACCGGGTGGACCAGATCCTGGCGGTACGGGAGACGGCGCAGCAGTGCGAGCTCCCCGAAGGCTTCGAGCTGGCCGCGCACTGGCGTCGGACCCAGGACGAGTTCCACCAGCGGCTGCACCCGCAGGAGGCGGAGGTACGGGTCTCCGCGCGCGGCGCGACCCTGCTGACCGGCGCCCAGGCCAAGGCCCTCGCCACCGCGGGCACCCCGGATCCCGAACTGGCCGGGTGGACGCGGGCGGTGCTGCCGATCGAGTCGCACGCGCACGCGGAGGCGCTGTTCCTGGGCCTCGGCGCGGAGGCGGAAGTCCTCGCCCCGCCGTTGCTGCGCGACCGGATCGCGGCGACCGTGGCCGCGATGGCGGCCCGCTACGCCTGAACCCTTCCCTCCGGCGGCCTGCGGCTGGGATGCTCCGCGCATGACGACACCTCGGATGTACTTTGCCGTGGCGGCACTGAGTGCGCTCGCGCTGGGTGTGGCCATGGCCAGCGGCTGGGGCCAGGACTTTCCGGACGGCATGCCGCCGGCGACGGCGAACGTCCAGCACGCGGATGTCGTACCGACCACGGCCCCTGGTCCTCCGGAGTCGGAGCCGGTCGGGGTCTGACCCCGTCGGCCGGCGTCCCGGTGCCGGTGCCTGTGCCGGGCTGCGGGTGTTCCGCTGCGCGGGGCAAGTCCCCGACCCGCCCTTCCACCATCCCCCAGACTCCGTCCGGGGGGACCACCAGCCGGGCGCTGCCCGGACCCGGTCCTCAAACGCCGGACGGGCTGGGGTGCACCCCGGGCGCTGCCCGGACCCGGTCCTCAAACGCCGGACGGGCTGAAAGGCGGGCGGCACAGGCTGAGGGGCGGGCCGGACCGGCGGGCTGAAGGTGGGGCCCCCGACGGCCCCCGCCGTCAGCGGCGGGTCTGGGAGCGGACCGCGCCCATGCTCGCCGCGATGACCAGGGCGATCGCCGCCGCGTCGAGCGCCGACAGGGCCTGGTTCAGTACCAGGAAGCCCGCCGTCGCGGCGATCGCCGGTTCCAGGCTCATCAGGATCGCGAAGGTCGGCGCCGGCAGCCTTCGTAGGGCCAGGAGTTCCAGCGTGTAGGGCAGTACGGAGGACAGCACCGCCACGCCCAGCCCCAGCGCCAGCGTGCTCGGCCGCAGCAGGGCCGAGCCCGCCTCGATCACTCCGAGGGGGAGGGACAGTACGGCCGCCACCGCCATTGCCAGGGCCAGCCCGTCCGCCTGCGGGAAGCGGCGGCCCGTGCGGGCGCTGAAGACGATGTACGCCGCCCACATGCCGCCCGCCCCGAGCGCGTACGCCGCGCCCAGCGGGTCGAGGCCGCCGAAGCCGCCTCCGCCGTGGGTGGACAGGAGGACGACGCCGGCCAGGGCCAGCCCCGCCCACAGGAGGTTCATGAGCCGCCGGGAGACCACGACGGACAGCACCAGCGGGCCCAGCACCTCCAGGGTGACGGCGGGGCCCAGCGGGATGCGGTCGATGGCCTGGTAGAAGAGGCCGTTCATGCCGGCCATCGTCACGCCGAACCACCACACGGTGGTCCAGTCGGAGCGGGAGTAGCCGCGCACCTTGGGCCTGCAGACGAGCAGCAGCACCAGCGCGGCCGCCGCGAGCCTCAGGGTGACCACGCCCGCCGCGCCCGCCCTGGGCATGATCATGACCGCGAGGGCGGCACCGAACTGCACCGAGACGCCCGCCGTGACCACCAGGGCCACCGGCCCGAAACGGGCGCGCGGCGACCCGGGGGTCGGGCTGGGGGCAGGGGTGGGCGCCGTGGGCGGGGCGGCAGGCGAGGCGGAGGACGTCGGTACGGGCATTTATCCAGATTAGGCCGTCCGTAAGGACCGTGCCTGCGTGTTTTGCCTTACATCCGACGCGGCCGACCCTGCGGTACCTCTGGTTCCGCTTCCTCCAGTGCCTCCGCCAGGACCTCCGCCAGGTGCCGGGCCCGGCCCCCGGCCAGCTGCGCGATCTGGGTCCGGCAGGAGAACCCGTCCGCCAGCACCTCCGCACCCGGCGGCGCCGACCGCAGCGAGGGGAGCAGCTGTTCCTCGGCGCAGGCGACCGAGACCTCGTGGTGGCCCGGCTCGAAGCCGAAGTTCCCCGCGAGGCCGCAGCAGCCGCCGGTCAGCTCGCCCGTCAGCCCGGCCCGTTCGCGCAGCCGGCGGTCCGGCCCGTCGCCGAGGACCGCGTGCTGGTGGCAGTGGGTCTGGCCGGCGACCGGCCGGTCGAGCCGGGGCGGCTGCCAGTGCGGGGCGTACTCCTCCAGGGTCTCGGCGAAGGTACGGACGGCCGCGGCGAGGCGGTGCGCGCGGGGGTCCTCCGGGAGGAGGGCGGGAAGGTCCGTGCGCAGGGCCGCCGCGCAGCTCGGTTCCAGGACGAGGATTGGCCCCTGTGGGTCGCCCATGGCGTCCACGGCGTCCAGGGTGCGGCGCAGGACCTTGCGGGCGCGGGTGAGGCGGCCGGTGGAGATGTACGTCAGGCCGCAGCAGACGGGGCGGCCCGGCAGCCCGGCCTCCAGTCCGGCGGCCCGCAGCACCTGCATGGCGGCGTGGCCGACCTCGGGGGACAGGTGTTCCGTGAATGTGTCCGGCCACACCGTGACGACGGTCCCGGGCACGGGACCTGATCCGGGCCGGACCGGAGGCGGTGGCGGGCCCTGCGGGCGGCTGTCCCCTACCCGCCCTTCCACCGTTCCCCGGGGCTCTGCCCCGGACCCCCTGGGGCTCCGCCCCAGACCCCGCTCCTCAAACGCCGGAGGGGCTGGATATTGCCTCTGCGCGGCATCTTCCAGCCTCGCCGGCGCTTGAGGCGCAGGGGGCCGGGGGCTGGCCCCCGGCAACGGCGCCGCACGTGGGGACAGCCCCCTGGTGAAGGGGGTTCGCGCCAGCGCCGGCAAGGGGCGGGCCCGCTCCAGGCCCGGGATGCGCAGGAAGCGGGCCGCGAGGTTCGCCGGGGCGGTCAGTCGCAGGGCGGAGATCGTGCGCAGCCAGGCCGGGAGTCCGCCCAGTAGGTAGTGGGACAGGGGGCGCAGTCGGCCGGACCAGTGGTGGTGGAGGAACTCCGCCTTGTACGAGGCCATGTCCACGCCCACCGGGCAGTCGCTGAGGCAGCCCTTGCAGCCCAGGCAGAGGTCCAGCGCCTCGGCGACCTCCGCCGAACGCCAGCCGTCCGTCAGGATCTCGCCGGCCAGCATTTCGTGCAGCAGCCGGGCCCGGCCGCGCGTGGAGTGCCGTTCCTCCCCCGTGGCCCGGTACGACGGGCACATCACCCCCGGCCCGCCGGTGTCCAGGGACCGGCACTTCGCCACGCCCACGCAGCCGGCCACCCCTTCGGCCAGACCACTGGCCGGACCGCTGGCCGGACCACTCGCCGGACCCGGGCCCGGACCCGCCAGCACCGCGAAGCGGAGGTTCTCGTCCAGCCGGGCCGGGTGGACGAGGATCGCCGGGTTCATGCCGCCCGCCGGGTCCCAGACGGCCTTGTAGGCCTCGAAGAGGGAGATCACCGAGGGGGCGTACATCCGCGGCAGCAGCTCCGCGCGGGCCTGCCCGTCGCCGTGTTCGCCGGACAGGGAGCCGCCGTGCGCGACCACCAGATCGGCCAGGGCCGAGGAGAAGGCGCGGAAGCGGGCCACGCCCGGCGCCGTCATCAGGTCGAAGTCGATCCGGACGTGCACGCAGCCCTCCCCGAAGTGGCCGTACGGGGATCCGCGCAGCCCGTGTTCCGCCAGCAGCGCGCGGAATGCGCGCAGGTAGGCGCCGAGCCGGGCCGGCGGGACCGCGCAGTCCTCCCAGCCCGGCCAGGCCATCGAACCGTCGGGCATCCGCGTCGCCGTGCCCGCCGCGTCCTCGCGGATCCGCCACAGCGCCCGCTGCCCCGCCGGGTCGGTGACCAGGAGGGAGTCGAGCGCGTCCGCGCCCCGTAGGAGGGCCCGGCCGGCGGCCTCGTCCCACATCTCCACGAACAGCCACGCGCCGCCCCGGGGCAGACCGCCCGCGCCGGCCGGTCCCACCAGGTCGGCCGCCATCCCCTCCACCGTCAGCGGACCGCTCGACCGGCCGCCCCCGGACACCAGGCCCGCCGCCGCGTCCGCCGCCGCGCTCTCGTCGGCGTACCCGAGCACCGCGAGCACCGGCGCGCGCGGGGCCTCCACGAGGCGCACCAGCGCCTCCGTCACCACCCCGAGCGTGCCCTCGCTGCCGCAGAACGCCCGGGCGGCCTGCACACCCCGTTCGGGGAGCAGCGCGTCGAGGTCCCCGTAGCCGGAGATCCGCCGGGAGAAGCCGTCGGCCGGGCCCCCGGCCATGCCGGTCCGCAGGACCGCGAGATGTCCGGCCACCAGTTCCCGCAGGCCCGGCGGGGTTCCCGTCCAGCCCGTGGCCAGGCGGTGGCGGGCGCCCCCGTACGCGGTCACGGCCAGCTCGGCCACGTTGTCGGCGGTGGTTCCCCAGGCCACCGAGTGGGCCCCGCAGGCGTTGTTGCCGATCATGCCGCCGAGGGTGCAGCGGGAGTGCGTGGACGGGTCCGGCCCGAAGGTCAGCCCGTGCGGGCGCGCCGCGTCGCGCAGCCGGTCGAGGACCAGGCCGGGCTGGACCACGGCGGTGCGGGTGGCGGGGTCCAGGGATACGAGGGCGTTCATGTGGCGGGTCAGGTCCAGGACCACCCCGACCCCCGTGGCCTGGCCCGCGATGGAGGTGCCGCCGCCGCGCGGGACGACCGGGACTCCGGCCCCGGCGCACACGGCGAGGGCCGCGGCCACGTCGTCGGCATCGCGCGGGGAGACCACGCCGACGGGGACCCGGCGGTAGTTCGAGGCGTCCATGGTGGTCAGGGCCCGCGCGGCGGCCGAGAAGTCGACCTCTCCGCGCAGGTTCGCCCGCAATGTCCGTTCGAGTGTTCGCACGTGTTCACCGGGTGACGTCACATCCGACACCTTCCCACCGCTCCCGTGCGTCTCATCCGGTGGACGCGCCTCCAAGGCGCGGACTCCGACCGGATACGCTCGGCTCGTGGCTGAGATCCAGATTCCCGCTGACATCAAGCCCGCCGACGGACGCTTCGGCGCGGGCCCCTCCAAGGTGCGGACCGAGGCGCTGGACGCCCTCGCCGCCACCGGTACCTCCCTGCTCGGAACCTCACACCGCCAGGCCCCGGTCAAGAACCTGGTCGGCTCGGTGCGCCAGGGCCTCCGGGACCTCTTCTCCCTCCCCGAGGGCTACGAGGTGATCCTGGGCAACGGCGGCTCCACCGCCTTCTGGGACATCGCGACCGCCGGTCTCATCGAGCGGAAGTCGCAGCACCTCACCTTCGGTGAGTTCTCCTCCAAGTTCGCCTCGGCCGCGAAGCTCGCGCCGTGGCTGGACGCGCCGTCCGTGATCTCCTCGGACCCGGGCACGCACCCGGACCCGGTGGCGGAGGCGGGCGTGGACGTGTACGCGTACACGCACAACGAGACCTCGACGGGTGTCGCCGCGCCGATCAAGCGCGTCGCGGGCGCCGACGCCGGTTCACTCGTCCTGGTGGACGCGACCTCGGGCGCCGGCGGTCTGCCGGTGGACATCACCGAGACCGACGTCTACTACTTCGCCCCGCAGAAGTCCTTCGCCTCCGACGGCGGCCTGTGGCTGGCGGCGTTCTCCCCGGCGGCTCTGGAGCGCGCGGCCCGCGTGCACGCCTCCGGCCGGCACATCCCGGAGTTCTTCTCGCTGCCGACGGCGATCGACAACTCGCTGAAGAACCAGACGTACAACACCCCGGCGCTCTCCACCCTCTTCCTGCTGAACGAGCAGCTGGAGTGGATGAACAGCCAGGGCGGTCTGGAGTTCACGACCGGTCGTACGGCGGCCAGCGCGGCCCACCTGTACGGCTGGGCGGAGGCGTCGAAGTACGCGAACCCGTTCGTCGCGGACGCCGCCAAGCGTTCCGCCGTCATCGGCACGATCGACTTCTCGGACGACATCGACGCGGCCGCGGTCGCCAAGGTGCTGCGCGCCAACGGCATCGTGGACACCGAGCCGTACCGCAAGCTCGGCCGCAACCAGCTCCGTATCGCGATGTTCCCGGCGATCGACCCGGCGGACGTCCAGGCGCTGACCGCGTGCGTGGACTACGTCATCGAAACCCTCTGACCGACGGCCGCCCGACGGCCGACCCGCACGCTCCGAAGCCCCCGGTGACATCCCGTCACCGGGGGCTTCCGCGTTCCTGAAAGGGTCCTGAAGGCCTCGGGCCCGGAATCCGCCCCGGACACCGGGACCTTGGTCCCAAAAATCGGGGCAAAGAGCCCGTAAACGGGGTGTCCCGACCGCCCCCGCGGCCTGCGGTTTTATCCGCCGGGACCTTCGGCAGGGGCCCCTCCCGGTGCCCGGAAGGGCCGCAACCAACCACCCCAGGATGTCCCTCATGTCTGGTGTGCCGGGAAAAACCCCGGCCCGTTCAGGAGGAACCCCATGCGCAAGGCACTCACCCTCTCGACGATCGCCCTCGCCTCGTCGATGGCCCTGGCCGTCCCCACCGCCGCGTTCGCCGCCGACTCCACCCCGACCGCCGCGAAGGCCAGCGCCAGCGCCGAGGCGGCCCCGGTGGCCCTGAAGCTCTCCACCTCCACCGCCAAGACGGGCGACTCCATCCAGCTCTCGATGGAGGTCCCTGACGGCTCGACCAACCTGCAGATCTCCTCCAAGGCCCTGGACGACGTCAAGATGACCGACGGCCGCGGCGCCACCGCCAAGGTCGCCAAGGTCCCCGCCGGCACCTACGGGATCTCCCTGACCGGCACGGGCCCCGACGGCAAGAAGATCCAGGCCACCGCGCAGCTGACCGTCAAGGCCGACGCCCCGAAGCCGACCGAGTCCACGCTCAGCCTGTCCGCGGACCACGGCAAGCCCGGCGACAAGATCAAGGTCACCGTCAAGACGGCGCCGAACGAGAAGAGCGCGTTCATCAAGTCCGACGCCTTCGGCGGCCAGGTCAACCTGAAGAACGACGGCAAGGGCGTCTGGACCGGCACCGCGGTCGTCTCCAAGGACGTCAAGTCCGGCTACTACGGCGTCCACGCCTTCGCGGGCGGCAAGGAGTTCGACACCGTGAAGTTCTCCACCGACGCCACGGGCACCCCGAAGCCGAAGCCGGCCCCGCTCGACCCGAGCAAGCACAAGACCCCCAAGGGTTCCGTGAACACCGGCCAGGCCCCCCTCGGCTGGGTCCCCTCGGATGCCGCAGACCATGGCTGAGCAGTCCACCCGGGACCTCGCCCCCCGCCGGAGCGGCCGCGCGGTGCGCGTGGCCGCCCTGGCGGGCACGGCGGCCCTCACCGTCGCCCTCGTGAGCGCCTGCTCCTCCGGCGGCGGTGACGGCCACACGGTCAACAACCCGGCCGCCGCCAAGCCCGCCTCGGTGCTGGGGGCCTCCGTCCCGGACCGCATCGTGATCCCGGACATCAAGGTCGACGCCCCGCTCGACACCGTCGGGCTCGACGCCCAGGGCGTCATGCAGGAACCGGACTTCGCGAAGCCGAAGGACGCGGCCTGGTACAAGGACGGCCCGACCCCCGGGGAGAAGGGCGCGGCCGCCGTCGTCGGGCACATGGACACCCCGCAGGAGCCCGAGGCCGTCTTCTACAACCTCAAGAAGCTGAAGAAGGACGAGAAGATCGAGATCCACCGCGACGACGGCTCCACCGCCGTCTTCGCCGTGGACGCGGTCGACACCTTCAAGAAGGACCGGTTCCCGACCGACAAGGTCTACGGGGACACCCACGGCAAGGCGGAACTGCGCGTCATCACCTGCGGCGGCAACCTCACCAAGGACCGCCACTGGGACGCCAACGTCGTGGTGTTCGCGCACCTCGTCGGACAGGAATAGCCCGGCCGGACCGTCAGGACGTCAGGCTCCTGTCGTTACTTGCTGATCGCGAAGCGCATCAGGGCCTGCTCGTCGCCCGGCTTGATCTTTCCGGTCTGGTTGATGACCTGCAGCTTCCAGCCGGATCCGTCCCGGATCGCCTTGGCGACGGCGCAGCCGTTGTCGGTGCCGAGCAGGCTCGGCCAGATGTCGGCGACCTGCTGGCTGCTGCCGCCCGTCGCGTCGTACACCTTGAAGCTGATGTTGCGCGCGTTCTGGAACGAACTGCCCTTCTTGTACGCGGCGGCGACGAAGACGATGGACGTGACGTTGCCCGGTATCCGGGCGAACTCGACGGTCACCGTCTCGTCGTCGCCCTCGCCGTGACCGGTCTGGTTGTCCCCGCTGTGGAGCAGCGAACCGTTGCCCATCGGGTCCAGGGAGTCGAGGCCCGCGAGGCGGACCGGGTCCGATCCCTGCATGGCGATCGCGATCAGGTCCAGGTCGGTTCCGGTCTTGCGCTTGAACTTGCCCATCAGGCCGCCGCTGCTGCCCGCGGTGGGGTCCCAGGAGACTCCGATGGACAGGTGGGTCACGCCACCGAGGTCCGCGGGGCCGTCTTCCTTGGTGAGCGTAATCATGGGCACCTCATAGCTTGGGCGACTGCGACCCATGAAGTGTGCCTGAGGTGCGACGCCAACGGCCTCGTGGAGTCGGGCGCATCCGCACGCGATACCTTCAGGACCTCCGCATCCGGCATTCCGTGAATGCGGGACAGAGCGGTACGGCTTGGAGGCAGCGGCGTGAACGTGCGAGTGACGGCGGCCCAGGGTGGCATCGACCCCTTCGGTACGGCCCGGCTGCGGCGCGGGGTGCTCGACGCCTGGGGTGCGGGCCCGGCCCGCTTCCGAGAGGACGCCAACGCCGAGGAGGACCTGGCCCTCGGCGGCTACCGCGACCGGCTGGTCGTCGAGCTCGCGCAGAACGCCGCCGACGCGGCCGCCCGCGCCGGGGTCCCCGGCCGGCTGCGGCTCACGCTGCACTCCGGCGAGGGCGGTCACGCGGTGCTCGCCGCCGCCAACACCGGGGCCCCGCTGGACGCCACCGGCGTGGAGTCGCTGTCCACCCTGCGCGCCTCCGCCAAGCGGGACGACAGCGCCGGCAGCGTCGGCCGCTTCGGCGTCGGCTTCGCCGCCGTCCTGGCCGTCAGTGACGAGCCCGCCGTCCTCGGCCGGCACGGCGGAGTCCGCTGGTCGCTGGCCGAGGCCCGCGAGCTGGCCCGCGGCGCGGCCGTCGGCAGCCCCGGCCTCGGCGACGAGCTGCGCCGCCGCGACGGCCACGTCCCGCTGCTGCGGCTCCCGTTGCCGGCCGAGGGGACCGCTCCCGACGGCTACGACACCGTCGTCGTCCTCCCGCTGCGCGACTCCGCCGCCGAGGGCCTGGTGCAGCGGTTGCTCGCCGCCGTGGACGACGCCCTGCTGCTGACCCTGCCCGGGCTGGCCGAGGTCGTCGTGGAGGTTCCGGCGGAGGGTGCGGACGGGGGCGTACGGACGCTGACCCGCCGCGTCGAAGGCCCGTACACCGTCATCCAGGACTCCGGTTCCGGTACCGACTCCGGCTCCGGTGCGAGCACCGGCACGAACCGCTGGCGTACCGTCCGTCACTCCGGCCCCATCGACAAGGCCCTGCTCGCCGACCGCCCCGTAGAGGAACGGCTGCGGCCCGCCTGGGCGGTGTCCTGGTCCGTCCCCGTGGACTCCGAGGGCGCCCCCGTCCGCCCCGCCACCGCGCCCGTCGTGCACGCGCCGACCCCGACCGACGAACCCCTCGGCATCCCTGCGCTGCTCATCGCGACCCTGCCGCTGGACACCGCCCGGCGCCACCCCGCGCCCGGGCCGCTGACCGACTTCCTGGTGGAGCGCGCGGCCGACGCGTACGCCGAACTGCTCGGCTCCTGGGACCCGGTGAGCACCGCGCTCGTGGACCTCGTACCCGGCCCGCTCGGCAAGGGCGAGCTCGACGGGGCCCTGCGCGCAGCCGTCCTCAAGCGGCTGCCCCGCACCGCCTTCCTCGCCCCGGCCGCCCCCGCCGAGGACCCGGAGGAGCTCGGCGTGCGCAGCGCCCTGCGGCCCTTCGAGGCCGAGGTGGTGGAGGGCGCGGGCGCCGACACCGTACGGGTCCTCGCCGAGGTGCTCCCGACCCTGCTTCCGGCCGGCCTGGAACGCCGCCCCGAGCTGCGCACCCTGGGGGTGGGCCGGCTGCCGCTGGGCGATGCCATCGAGCGGATCGCGGGCATCGAGCGGACCCCCGACTGGTGGCACCGGCTCTACGACAGCCTCGCGGGCGTGGACCCGGACCGGCTCTCCGGCCTCCCGGTGCCGCTGGCCGACGGACGCACCGCCATCGGGCCCCGGCACATCCTGCTGCCCGGCGCGGACACCCCGCAGGGGGTCGACGCCGCGAGCCTGGCCCGGCTCGGGCTGAAGGTGGCCCACCCGGACGCGGCGCACCCGCTGCTGGAGAAGCTCGGCGCTCTCCCGGCCACCGCGCGCGCCGTTCTGACGACCCCGCAGGTGCGGGCGGCCGTCGCGGGCTCCCTGGACGCCGGGGAGATCTGGGACGAGGACGGCCTCGACGCCGAGGAGCTCGCCGACATCGTGCTCGGGCTGGTGCGCGGCGCCGAGCTCTCGCCCGGCGACGAACCGTGGCTGGGCGCGCTCGCCCTGCCCGACGAGGACGGGGAGCTGACCCCCGCCGGCGAACTGCTGCTGCCCGGATCCCCGCTGGCCTCCGTCATCCGCGAGGACGAAGTCCCGTACGTGGACGCCGACCTGGTGGCCAACTGGGACGAGCGGACCCTCACCGCCGTCGGGGTCCTGGCCACCTTCCAGCTGGTCCGCGCCACCGACGTGGTCCTGGACCCGGACGAACTGGAGCCCCGCGACGGGGACTTCGCCGAACCCGACGACGCCGGTCTGCTGGACGCGGTCGACGTGTGGTGCGAGGACCTCCTGGACCAGCTCCCCGACACCCCCGTCCCGCCGGTGGCGACCGAGCTGGTCGCCGTACGGGACCTCGACCTGGTCGACGACGACTGCTGGCCCCAGGCCCTGGCCATGCTCGCCCAGCCCCCGCTGCGCGACGCCCTGACCCAGCCCGTCCGGGTCCTGCTCCCGGACGGCACCACCCGGTCCGTGCGCCCGTACACCGCCTGGTGGCTGCGCGACCACCCGGTCCTCGACGGCCGCCGCCCGGCCGGCCTGCGCGCCGCGGGCGGGGACCCGCTGCTGGCGGGCCTGTACACCCCGGCGGACGCCACCGGCTTCGAGGACGAGCAGGTCCTGCGGGCGCTGGGCGTACGCACCTCCGTGCCCGCCCTGCTCGCCGAACCCGGCGGCGCGGCCGAGCTCCTGGCCCGTCTCGCTGACCCGGAGCGCGAGGTCGGCGGCCGCCAACTGCACGCCCTGTACGGTGCGTTGGCCGAGCTGGATCCCGAGCAGGTCACCCTGCCCGACGAGCTGCGGGCGGTCGTGGACGGCGAGGTCGTCGTGGTGGACGCGGCCGACGCGGTGATCGCGGACGCCCCCGACCTGCTCCCCCTGACGGCCGGTCTCCCGCTGCTGCCCGTGGCCCCTTCCCGCGCCGCCGACCTGGCCGAACTGTTCCAGGTGCGCCGCCTCTCGGAGACGGTCCCCGCGGAGGTCACCACGGAGGGCGAGGAGCACGAGGTCCCGGAGTCGGTCCTCCACCTCCTCGGCCCGGCCACCCCCGCCAGCTACGTGGAGCACGAGGAACTCCTGGCGGGCGGCATCGAACTCGACTGGCGCCGCACCCCGGACGGCACCCTGCACGCCGCCACCCTGGAGGGCGTCGCCGCAGGCCTCGCCTGGGCGGCCGGCCAGTGGCCCCGCCGCTTCGAGGTCGCAGCCCTCCTGGAGGACCCGTCCCGCACGGCCGAACTGGCCCGGGACCGCTGGTTCGACTAGACCTCCGACTGGGAAACGGCTACCGCCTAGGCCGTACCCGCGCCCGCCGGGCAGAGCAGTGCGTCCGCGATGGCCGTGCGGGCGTAGAGGACCGAGCGGCCGTTGCGGTGGCCGGTGACCAGGCCCGCGTTGCGCAGGGCCACGAGGTGCTGGGAGACGGCGGCGGTGGACAGGCCGCTGTGGCGGGCCAGCTGCGTGGTCGAGGCCGGTACGTCGAGCTCGGCCAGCAACAGGGCCCGGGAGCGGCCCAGTACGGCGGCCACCGCGTCGGAGGGCTCGGTGGTGCGGGGCTCCCAGAGGGTGCCGATGCCCCGGGCGGGATAGGCGAGCTGGGGCGGTTCGGGTGCCACCGAGCGGGTCAGCACGCGCGGCCAGGCGAAGGCCGAGGGCACCAGCAGCAGCCCGGAGCCGGTGTCCGCGCGCCTCATCATGCAGTGCCGGCGGACCATGCTCAGGGTTCCGGCGTCCCAACTGACACTCTCGTGCAGCTCGTTGAGGACATGGGCCGAGCCGTGCTCCGCCACCTGCCGGGCCCGGTGGAACACGTCCGCCTCCAGCAGCTGGCGGATGCGCGGCCAGTACGGGGCGAGCGCGAGCTCCCAGTACGTCTCGATCTCGGCGGTGACCTTCTCCAGCACCGCTTCGGGCTCCTCGTGGAGCAGCCGCAGCCGCGGAGCCGGGCGGGCGGACTTCTGCGCCAGTACGGCGAGGTCGGCGCGCACCTGTTCCGGGGTGCTGCGGCGGATCGCCGCCAGTTCGGCGGGGAGTTCGGGGAAGGGCCCGGCCGGGGTCGGGTTGAGGAAGTCCGCGAGGTAGCCGTTGCCCGGGATCAGGGCGGCCAGCCAGCCGCGGTCCAGCCCCGCGCGCACCAGCCGGGGTCGCACCTGCCCGGCCCAGTGGCGGTGCATGGGCGGGTCGGTCTCCTCGCGCAGCAGCCGGAAGCTGGTGACGACCTCCCACATCGGGGACACCGCGAACCGGGTCTGCGCCAGGTCCGTCGCCGAAAAACTCAGTCCGTATTCCATGTACCCGCCCCCGCAGACCCGTTGGATTCGGCCCCAGCTTAATCAATAGGGTCCGGCGTGCCCAGGGCGCAGGCTCCTCGCATGTTCTCCTCCTTCCGCGGACTGCCGCGCACCGTGTGGACCCTCTTCGCCGGAACGATCGTCAACCGGCTCGGCCACCTCGTCACCCCGTTCCTGGTGTTCCTGCTGGCCGACCGCGGAGTCACCGGCACCGAGACCTCGTACGTCCTCGGCGCGCTGGGGGCGGGCAACCTGCTCGGACCGGCCGTCGGCGGGCTCCTCGCCGACCGGATCGGCCGCCGCCCGACGATGCTGATCGGGCTCATCGGCTCCGCCGTCGCGCAGGGCGCGCTGTTCCTGGCCCCGGGGGTGTGGACGATGGCCGCGGCGGCGCTGCTGCTCAGCGCGGCCGGAGCGGTCGTCGGCCCCGCCGCGTACGCGCTGATGGCCGACGCGGTGGACACCGGATGGCGGCAGCGGGCGTACGCGCTCTTCGGCTGGGGGGTCAACATCGGCACGGCCGTCGCCGGTGTGCTCGGCGGGTTCCTGGCCGCGCAGGGGTACTGGCTGCTCTTCGCCGTCGACGCCGGCACGGCGCTCGTCTACGCGGCCGTGGTCGCGACCCGGCTGCGCGAACCGGCCCGCAGCGCTCCGGCCAAGGACGCGGGCGGCCAGGGCTACGGGGTCGTGCTGCGCGACCGGCTGCTGCTCACCCTGCTCCCGCTGTTCGGGATCCAGCTCTTCGTCTACTCGCTGACCGAGGTCGCACTGCCGCTGGCCGTCCGCGACAGCGGCCACTCGCCGGCCGTCTACGGAATCCTGGCGGCCGTCAACGCCGTCCTCGTCGTGGGCCTCCAGCCCTTCGCGACCGCCCGCCTGGCCGCCCTGCCGCAGCTGCGGGTGCAGGCGGCGGGCAGCGGCCTGATCGCCGTCGGCGTGGCCCTGACCGGGATCTCCGACTCCGTCGCCGCGTACGTCGTCTCGGTGGCCGTCTGGTCGATCGGCGAGGTGGTCGTCGCCGGAATCGCCGCCTCGGTGGTCGCGGACCTGGCCCCCGCCTCGGCCCGCGGCCGCTACCAGGGCGCCTTCAGCTGGACCTGGGGCGTGGCCCGCTTCGCCGCGCTGACGCTGGGCGTCACCGTCTACACCGGCATCGGCCCGGCCGTCCTGTGGTGGGCGGCCCTCACCGCCGGCCTGCTCGCCGCCGCGGCCACCCTGACCCTGCGCACCCGCATCGCGGCCCGCGCGGAGCGGGACCACGACCTGGCGGCGTGAGACCCGGAGCGATCCGCCCGGCCGAGGGCCTGGACGGATCGCGCCGGCTCTCAGTTGGTGAAGGTGGCGGTGGCGGACGTGGCGTCCGCGCCGCCCGCGGCGTCGGCCCATTCGTTCCAGGCCCCGGCGTTGTAATCGGCATCGCGCTCGATCAGCCGGTTGGCGCCGTTGGTGGCGAAGACGTGGTTGACACCGTTCGCGGCAGCGCTGGTGACGCGCTTGAGGTTGTCACCGCCCATGTTGCTCCAGCCGTTCCACCGCCCGGCCGCGAAATCGCCCTCCGTGTTGAAGTACTGGCCCGTCAGACTGATCGCACCCAGGTGAACCGTCCTGTCGCTGGCGGAGGCGGTGACATCGAGCGCCTTGAACCCGCCGACCGGCCCGGCGACGCTCCAGTTGCCCCACGTACCCGCGGTGTAGTCGGCGTCGCGCTCGAGGATCTGGCCGCTCGCGTCGGTCGCGAAGATGTGGTTCACCTGATCGGCCGTCGTGGCACTGGTCACGTGCTTGAGGTCCGTACCGCCCTTGTCGCTCCAGCCGTTCCACTTCCCGGCCGCGAAGTCGCCGTCGTTCTCATGGATCTTGCCGTCGCTGCCGATCGCGAACACCCGGTTCACCGACCCCGTACCCGCACTGGCGACCTCCTTCAGCTGCGAGGCACCCTGGTTGCTCCAAGGCCTCCACTGACCCGCCGCGAAATCACCCTCGGCATTGAACAGGTCGCCATTCGGTGCGATCCGCTGGAGGTGCACCGTGTCCTTGACCGGCACCTTCACCGGGTCCGGGTAGGGGTTGGCGTGATCCGCCCCGAGGCCGGCGGCAGGTCCGCAGCTCGGCCAAGCGCCCTGACCCTGGCCGGCGAGCACCTTCTCGCCGATGAGTATCTGCTGCTTCTTGGTCGCGAGGTCGGCCCGCGACGCGTACTCCGTGCCGCCGTACGCGCTCCAGGTGCCGGGGGTGAACTGGAGCCCTCCGTAGAACCCGTTGCCCGTGTTGATGCTCCAGTTGCCGCCGCTCTCGCACTGGGCGACCTTGTCTCACGTGCTCACCGAGGCGGCGCCGGCCGATCCGGCCATGGCTCCGGTGGCGGCGCAGGTCACCAGCGCGGCAAGGGAGAGGGTGAGTGCGGAACGGGCGCGAGTGGATATGGAGATGGGCATGGGCATGGGCATGACAGGTTCCCCCCTGGTCGTGCGCGTGACGGTGACGGCGTTCTTGGAGACCGGCGACGTGCGGGACTTCCCGCCGCGACGCCTTCCGAACTGGCCTGCCGGGCGGTGTTCCCTGCTGGCAAGAACTACTTTCGCCGCTGGTCAGGCGGGGTGGATGAGCCTTCGGCTGGACCGAAACGGCCTTGGACCAATCCGTCCAACTCGGCGGCGGACAGGCTCACGGGCTGCCCGCCCCAAACGCAGAAGCGCCCGCCCGCATCGAGGCGGGCGGGCGCACGGCCGGCACGGCCGGCTGCCGGAACAGCGGGCCCGGGCTACTCCTGTGGGGCGGGGCTGGGCGGGGCTAGGCCGGGAACTTCCGGTCCACCCACCGGAAGGTGAACTCGATCAGGGTCGCCGCGAGGGCCGCGATGCCGACTGCGGCCCACGGCATCACGGCGCCCTCCAGCTTCAGCTGGAAGAACTCCTGGAGCCACGGCACGACGAGGACGATCAGGAAGGCCCCGCCCATCGCGCCGACCAGGCCGACCCGCCACCACGTGTACGGGCGGGCGATGATCGCCAGCACCCACATCGAGGTCAGGAACAGGGCCAGCGTCGCCGCGCTGGTCTCGGCCTTGAGGGAGTCCGGTCCCGTGTAGTAGTGGCGGGCGATCAGGTAGGTCACGAAGGTGGCGACGGCCGCGATGACGCCGCCCGGGATCGCGTACCGCATCACGCGTTTCACGAAGTGCGGCCTGGCCCGCTCCTTGTTCGGCGCGAGGGCCAGGAAGAAGGCCGGGATGCCGATGGTCAGGGTGGACAGCAGCGTCAGGTGGCGCGGCAGGAACGGGTACTCGACCTGGGAGCAGACCACCAGGATGGCGAGCAGCACCGAGTAGACCGTCTTCGTGAGGAAGAGGGTGGCGACTCGGGTGATGTTGCCGATGACCCGGCGGCCCTCGGCGACCACCGAGGGGAGGGTGGAGAAGCTGTTGTTGAGGAGGACGATCTGGGCCACGGCCCGGGTGGCCTCCGAGCCGGAGCCCATCGAGACGCCGATGTCGGCGTCCTTGAGGGCGAGGACGTCGTTGACGCCGTCGCCGGTCATGGCGACCGTGTGGCCCTTGGACTGGAGGGCGGCGACCATGTCCCGCTTCTGCTGCGGGGTGACGCGGCCGAAGACGGCGTTCTCGTCGAGGACCTTGGCCATCTCGGCCTGGTCGGTGGGGAGCTTGCGGGCGTCCACCGTGTTCTGCGCACCCGGCAGGCCCAGCTTGCCGGCGACCGCGCCCACCGAGACCGCGTTGTCCCCGGAGATGACCTTCGCCTTGACGCCCTGGTCCTCGAAGTAGCGCAGCGTGTCGGCGGCGTCGGGGCGCAGCCGCTGTTCCAGGACGACCAGGGCGGTCGGCTTGACCCCGGTGGCCACGGCCTCGTCGTCGAGTTCGCGGGCGGTGCGGCCCAGCAGGAGGACCCGTAGGCCCTGCTCGTTGAGCTCGTTGATCTCGTCCAGGGCCGGGTCCCCGGCCGGGAGGAGCACGTCGGGGGCGCCGAGCAGCCAGGTGTTGTTCTCGCCGTCGCCCTCGCTGAAGCTGGCGCCGCTGTACTTGCGGGCCGAGGAGAAGGGGAGGGACTCGGTGCAGCGCCACTCGGCGCTGTCCGGGTAGGCGTCGATGATCGCCTGGAGGCTGGCGTTGGGGCGCGGGTCGCTCTCGCCGAGGGCGCCGAGCACCTTCTTGACGTACGCGGCGTCCGCGCCGCCGAGCGGGCGGCACTCGGTGACGTCCATGCCGCCCTCGGTGAGGGTGCCGGTCTTGTCGAGGCAGACCACGTCGACGCGGGCGAGCCCCTCGATGGCGGGCAGCTCCTGGACCAGGCACTGCTTGCGGCCGAGCCGGATGACGCCGATGGCGAAGGCCACGGAGGTGAGGAGTACGAGGCCTTCGGGGATCATCGGGACGATGCCGCCGACGGTCCGGGCGATGGCGTCCTTGAAGTTCTTGTCGTTGACGACCAGCTGGCTGACGATGAGGCCGATGGAGGTCGGGATCATCATCCAGGTGACGTACTTGAGGATGGTGGAGATGCCGGAGCGCAGCTCGGAGTGGACGAGGGTGAACCGGGAGGCCTCTTCGGCCAGCTGGGCGGCGTAGGCCTCGCGGCCGACCTTGGTGGCGGTGAAGGCGCCGCCGCCGGCGACGACGAACGAGCCGGACATGACGGGGTCGCCGGGCTTCTTCAGGACCGGGTCGGCCTCGCCGGTGAGCAGGGATTCGTCGATCTCCAGGCCTTCGGCCTCGCCCACGAGTCCGTCGACGACGACCTTGTCGCCGGGGCCGAGCTCGATGACGTCGTCGAGGACGATCTCGGAGGTGGAGATCTCGGCGGTCCTGCCGTCGCGGCGGACGCTGGGTTTGGCCTCGCCGATGACGGCGAGCCCGTCGAGGGTCTTCTTGGCGCGGAGCTCCTGGATGATGCCGATCCCGGTGTTCGCGATGATCACGAAGCCGAAGAGGCTGTCCTGGATGGGCGCGACGAAGAGCATGATCGCCCAGAGGATGCCGATGATGGCGTTGAACCGGGTGAAGACGTTGCCCCGGACGATCTCCGACAGGGAGCGGGAGGACCGTACGGGGACGTCGTTGACGGCTCCGCGGGCGACGCGCTCGGCGACTTCGGCGGTGCTCAGCCCGCCGGCCTTGAACCGCGGAGCGGGTGGCTTGACCGGGTGTACGGGGTCGAGCTCGGCCCCCGCGTCGATGGCGAGACCGGCCGCCGCGCCGCTGCCGCCGCCACCACCCGGCTCCGGTGCGTCTGATTCGGTGTTCGCCCGCTGCGTCATACTTTCGACGGTAAAGGGCGATTCAACGGTTCACCCGCCGAGCGGTCCGAAGATCCGACTTCGGGATGAGCGGAATCGTCCCTGGGTAGCGCTTTCGACCGGCGCGGCGCGGCGCGGTGCGGTGCGCCGCGCACGTGCGGCGCCGTTGCCGGGGGGCTCCGCCCCCGGACCCCCGCGCCTCAAACGCCGGCGGGGCTGGAATTGGCCGGACCCGCCTGGTCGTCCTCGTCCCGCGCGGCCAGCGCAAGGGCGTGCCGCTTCAGCGCCGCGTCGCGGCCCCGTACGTACCAGAGGCCGATCAGGCCGAGGACTCCGCCGGCCGCGCAGGTCCAGACCCACCAGAGCAGGTCCCGGTCGGCGAACCATCCGTAGAAGGGGAGCTGGACGACGAAGAGGGCGAACCAGAGGATCGTGCCGCCCATGACGGTCCCCACGATCGGGCCCTCCAGGGGCTCGGGGGCCTCGTGCTGCGCAGTCCATTTCGCCATGGGGACAAGTCTAGGCCGCTCAGCCCAAGGTCTACGCGCGGAGATAGACGGCCCTTCGTTCATGTGTTCATACTGAAATGGCTTGAGCGTGTCCCATTTTCGCCGTACGAATCACCAAACCAACGAGGACCAGGTCCCCATGAGCACGTCCGCCCCCGTGGACCGCTACTTCAAGATCTCCGAGCGCGGCTCGACCATCGGCCGCGAGGTCCGCGGCGGTTTCGCGACCTTCTTCGCGATGGCCTACATCATCGTGCTCAACCCGATCATCCTGGGCAGCGCGAAGGACATGTACGGGCACCAGCTCGACGGCGGGCAGCTCGTCACGGCCACCGTCCTGACGGCCGCCTTCTCCACCCTCCTCATGGGTGTCATCGGCAACGTCCCGATCGCGCTGGCCGCCGGCCTCGGCGTCAACACCGTCGTCGCCCTCCAGCTCGCCCCCCGCATGAGCTGGCCGGACGCCATGGGCATGGTGGTCCTGGCCGGCTTCGTGGTGATGCTGCTGGTCGCCACCGGTCTGCGCGAGCGGGTCATGAACGCCGTCCCGCTCGGCCTGCGCAAGGGCATCGCGATCGGCATCGGCCTGTTCATCATGCTGATCGGCCTGGTCGACTCGGGCTTCGTCTCCCGCATCCCGGACCTCGCGCACACCACGGTCCCGCTCCAGCTCGGCAGCAACGGCCACCTGCACGGCTGGCCCGTACTGATCTTCGTGGTCGGCGTGCTGCTGACGCTGAGCCTGATCATCCGCAAGACCCCCGGCGCGATCCTGATCTCCATCGTGGCCATGACCGTCGCCGCCGTGGCCGTACAGCTGATCACCAAGCTCCCGGACCAGGCCTGGGGCCTGACCGTCCCGGCGTGGCCGGGCAACCCGGTGGCCGCGCCCGACTTCGGGCTCGTCGGTCAGGTCAGCCTGTTCGGCGGCTTCGGCAAGGTCGGCGTGCTGACCGGCATCCTCTTCGTCTTCACCGTGCTGCTGTCCTGCTTCTTCGACGCCATGGGGACCATCCTGGGCGTCGGCGACGAGGCGAAGCTGACGAAGCCCGACGGCACCTTCCCCGGCATCAACCGGGTGCTGTTCGTGGACGGCATGGCCGTCGCAGCGGGCGGCGCGACCTCCTCCTCGGCCACCACCTGCTTCGTGGAGTCCACGGCGGGCGTCGGCGAAGGCGCCCGTACCGGCCTGGCGAACGTGGTGACCGGCGGCCTCTTCGGCGTGGCGCTGTTCCTCACCCCGATCGCCACCATGGTCCCGTCCCAGGCCGCCACCCCCGCACTGATCGCGGTCGGCTTCCTGATCCTGGCCGGCTCGGTCCGGGAGATCGACTGGAGCGACTTCACCATCGCCGTCCCGGCCTTCCTGGCCATGGTGATGATGCCCTTCACCTACTCGATCACCAACGGCATCGGCATCGGCTTCGTGAGCTTCTGCGTCCTGCGGCTGACGACCGGCCGGGGCCGCGAGGTCCCGGCGGCCATGTACATCGTGGCGGCGGTGTTCGTCTTCTACTACGCGATGCCGGCGCTCGGCCTCGGGTAGGGAGCCGTACCCGGAGCAGCCGGGCTCACGTGAGCCCGTAGAACTTCTCCGTCTCGTCGACGGCCGCCTTGAAGCGTTCGTCGAAATCATCGCGAATGAGCGTCCGGACCACGTAGTCCTGGACGCTCATTCCGCGTTTGGCGGCATGAGTCCGGAGCCTGTCGAGAAGCTCCCCGTCTATACGCATGCTGAACACATGTGTCCCCATGCCGAAAGGGTCGGGGCACAGGGCATGGACGCGTGTCACTTTCCGGAGCGGTCTCACCCGTACGAGTGACGGGGTGGGTGGCGGGGCGGCTGACGGGTGAGCCGGGTCCGCCCCGGGGCCCGGGTGTGACGTGGGATACCCGGTGTTCTTTAGGGAGAGTAATGAGTTACTCTAAAGACATGTCTGACCTTTCCCATGGCGACGACGCAGTTGCCGTGAACGACCTCCGCTCCGCCGTCATGCGGCTGGGCCGGCGCCTCAAGCACCAGCGCGTCGACGAATCGCTGAGCCCGACCGAGATGTCGGTCCTCGGCACCCTCGCCCGCTGCGGCCACGCCACCCCCGGTGAGCTGGCCCGGCGCGAGCACGTACAGCCGCCGTCGATGACCCGCATCGTGGCGCTGCTGGAGGCCAAGGGTCTGGTCACGCTGGAACCGCACCCCGACGACCGCCGCCAGAAGGTGGTCCGCCAGACGGAGGAGGCCGAGGCGATGCTCGAAGAGAGCCGTCGCAAGCGCAACGCCTTCCTGGCAGGGCTCGCGGCCGGGCTGACCGAGGACGAATGGGCCAAGCTGCGCGAGGCCGCTCCCGTCCTGGACAAGCTCGCGCACCTATAGGAACGACGCCAGGAGGCGAACCCTTTTGAGTACGGGACCCGGAGCAGACTCCGCCCCCGGCCATACATCCACCACTACGCGCGCGTCGGGCTCCGCCAAGAACTCCATGTTCAGCTCGCTGAAGATCCGGAACTACCGGCTCTTCGCCACGGGCCAGGTCGTCTCGAACACCGGCACCTGGATGCAGCGCATCGCCCAGGACTGGCTCGTCCTCTCCCTGACCGGATCCGCCTCGGCGGTGGGCATCACCATCGCGCTGCAGTTCCTGCCGATGATGCTCTTCGGCCTCTACGGAGGCGTACTCGCCGACCGGCTCCCCAAGCGGCCGCTGCTGCTCTGCACGCAGGCCGCGATGGGCCTCACCGGTATCGCGCTCGCCGTCCTCACCCTCGCCGGCCACGTCCAGGTCTGGCACGTCTACCTGGCCGCCTTCCTGCTCGGGCTGGTCACCGTCGTGGACAACCCGGCCCGGCAGACCTTCGTCTCCGAGATGGTCGGCAAGGACCAGGTGGCCAACGCCGTCAGCCTGAACTCGGCCAACTTCCAGTCCGCGCGGCTGGTGGGCCCGGCGCTGGCCGGTGTCCTCATCACCGCCGTCGGCTCCGGCTGGGCCTTCCTGCTGAACGGCCTGTCCTTCGCGGCGCCGATCATCGGCCTGCTGCTGATGCGCACGCACGAACTGCACCCGGTCGAGGTCCAGCCCCGCGCCAAGGGCCAGCTGCGGGAGGGACTGCGCTACGTCGCCGGCCGCCCCGAGCTGATCTGGCCGATCGTGTTGGTCGGCTTCATCGGCACCTTCGGCTTCAACTTCCCGATCTGGCTGTCGGCCTTCGTCAGCAAGGTGTTCCACGGTGACGCGGGCACCTACGGCCTGTTCAACACGCTCATCGCGGCGGGCTCCCTGGTGGGCGCGCTGCTGGCCGCCCGCCGGGGCCACTCCCGCCTGCGGCTGCTGGTCGCGGCCGCGGTGCTCTTCTCCGTACTCCTGCTGGTGACGGCCTTCGCGCCCGGATTCTGGCTGTTCGCGGCCCTGCTGGTCCCCATCGGGATCTTCGGCCTGACGGTCAACGTCACCGCGAACTCCAGCGTGCAGATGGCCACGGACCCCGAGATGCGGGGCCGGGTGATGGCCCTGTTCATGATGGTCTTCACCGGCGGCACCCCGATCGGCGCACCCCTGGTCGGGTGGATCACGGACACCTACGGAGCCCGGATCGGCATGGCCGCGGGCGGCGTGGTCTCCCTGGCCGCAGCCCTGGTGATCGCGGTCGTCCTCTCCCGGGTCGGGAACCTCCGCCTCAGCGTGAACCGCCACGGCGTGACGTTCGTCCCGGCCGAGCGGCGGCACCTGGTGACGGCTGCGTAGAGCCCTGCGGGCCGCCCTCCTGGGGCTCCGCCCCAGACCCCGCTCCTCAAACGCCGGAGGGGCTGGATTCGGCTGACGCCAGCCAAAATCCAGCCCCTCCGGCGTTTGAGGAGCGGAGGTCCGGGGGCTGGCCCCCGGATACGGCGCCGCACCCGGCTACGTCGCTAGGCTCAGGCCATGAGACTGTTCGCAGCCGTCCTGCCGCCCCCGACCGCGGTCGCCGAACTGGCCGCAGCCGTGCAACCGCTGCGCGACGACCGGCTGCGCTGGACCGCGGAAGCGGGCTGGCACTTCACGCTGGCCTTCATGGGCGAGGTCCAGGACGGGCTGCTACCGGAACTGCACGCCCGCCTCGCCCGGGCCGCCGCCCGCTCCGGGCCCTTCACGCTCCGGCTCCACGGCTCCGGCCACTTCGGCCACCGCGCCCTGTGGGCCGGCGCCGCCGGGGACCTGGACTCCCTGCGGATGCTCGCCGAGCGGGCCGACGCAGCCGCCCGGCGCTCCGGGGTCCCGATGGACCAGCACCACCGGTACTCGCCCCACCTCACCCTGGGCCGCCTGCGGGAGGAGTCGCACGACGTGCGCCCGTACGTGGAGCGCCTCGCCTCCTTCGAGGGCAGCCCCTGGCGGGTCACCACCCTCAGCCTGGTCCGCAGCAACCTGCCCGTCAGCGGCGTCCCCGGCGAGCGGCCCCGTTACGAGACCGTCGGCGCCTGGGACCTGGGCGGATGAGGCGGACGCGACGAAGGCCCGCCCCTGACGTCCGAAGGGCGGGCCCGGTCGCGTTAGGCTCGACGGGTGGATCCCAAGACCAGAAACCGCGTCATGGCGGGTGTGCTCGTACTGATGTTCGTCGTCGTCGCCGTGGCCGCCGCCGTCAACCAGTAGACCCGTAGACCCGTAGACCCGTAGCCCAGCAGGCCCCGACTACCAGGCGAACGCCTCCGGCGCCGGTCCCGGCCCGGGGAAGACCTCGTCGAGCCCGGCCAGCACCTCCTCGCCCAGCTCCAGCTCGACCGCCCGCAGCGCGGACGCGAGCTGCTCCGCCGTGCGCGGCCCGACGATCGGCCCGGTGACCCCGGGACGGGTCAGCAGCCAGGCCAGGGCGACCTCGCCGGGCTCCAGACCGTGCTTGTCCAGCAGGTCCTCGTACGCCTGCACCTGCGCCCGTACCGAACTGTTCGCGAGCGCGTCCGCCGAGCGGCCGGTGGCCGTCCGCCCGGACTGCGCCGACTTGCGGATCGCCCCGCCCAGCAGCCCCCCGTGCAGCGGGGACCACGGGATGACCCCGAGCCCGTACTCCTCGGCGGCCGGGATGATCTCCAGCTCCGCGCGCCGCTCGGCGAGGTTGTAGAGGCACTGCTCGCTGACCAGGCCGAGCCGGCCGTTGCGCTTCGCGGCCTCATTGGCCTGGGCGATCTTCCAGCCGGGGAAGTTCGAGGACCCGGCGTAGAGGATCTTGCCCTGCTGGATCAGGACCTCGACGGCCTGCCAGATCTCCTCGACGGGGGTCCGGCGGTCGACGTGGTGGAACTGGTACACGTCGATGTGGTCGGTGTTCAGCCGCTTGAGGCTGGCGTCGACGGCCCGCCGGATGTTCAGCGCCGACAGGCGGTCGTAGTTGGGCCACGGGTCGCCTTCGGCGGCCATGTTCCCGTAGACCTTGGTGGCGAGGACCGTCTTCTCGCGGCGGCCGCCGCCCTGCGCGAACCAGGTACCGATGATCTCCTCGGTCCGGCCCTTGTTCTCACCCCACCCATACACATTGGCGGTGTCGAAGAAGTTGATTCCGGCGTCGAGGGCCGTGTCCATGAGCGCGTGGCTTTCGGACTCCCCGGTCTGGGGGCCGAAGTTCATCGTGCCGAGG
This sequence comes from Streptomyces sp. NBC_00454, assembly GCF_041434015.1. Taxonomy (GTDB): domain Bacteria; phylum Actinomycetota; class Actinomycetes; order Streptomycetales; family Streptomycetaceae; genus Streptomyces. The sequence goes on from NZ_CP107907.1 coordinate 3,445,188, forward strand.
ACGAGTCGGCTGACCTTGAGACCGGTGCGTCCGAGCTGCGTGTACTTCATGGGGCACTAGCCAACTGCCTGGAGTGCACTCGAAGCAAGACCCGCCCGTGAAGGGCGTGTTACGTGTCGTCGCGGGGCCGGTACGGGCCGCCGATGCCCCAGGCCTGGTGCAGGACCGCCGCGAACTCCCCCGCGAGGCGGTGCTCGCCGGAGGCGTTGGGGTGCGTGCCGTCGTAGGTGTCGCGGTGGATCTCGTACGAGTCCGGTCGCGCGGCCAGCAGGATCGGCGAGGCGGGGGTCGACAGGTCGGCGACCGCCTTCGCCAGGAGCTCGTTGAACAGCTCGACCTGGGCCGCGAAGGGAACGTCGTCCTGGGCCCGGACGTTGGGGATGACGGGCAGCAGCACCATCCGCACGGCGGGCCGGGCCGCGCGCGCCTCGGCGATGAAGCGGCGGGCGTTGGCGGCGGTGTCCTCGGCGCCGGTGTAGAAACCGAGGTCGATGAGGCCGAGGGAGACGAGCAGCACGTCGGCCCCGGCGGCGCGCACGGCGGGCCCGATGAGCGGCGCCATGTGCTGCCAGCCCTCGCCCCAGCCGGCCAGGTGCCGGCGGGCGTGCTCCGGGAAGCCGGGGTCGGCGTACTCGTGGCTGGTCGGCGCGGCGGCGAAGGTGTCGTAGAGCTCGCTGCGCGGGCCGACGATCCGATACGGCCCGCCGAAGGTCGCGTTGAGGTGCTGCCACATCCGGTAGCGCCAGGTGTAGTCGCCGGCGCGCCCGATGGTCATGGAATCACCGACAAACATGAAACGCATCCGGTCATCATCGCGGATCACGCCACCGTCACCCCTGTGATGCCGGACACGCGGGGCCAACTGGCAGGGTAGGGGCATGCGCCTGCGCCGCCTGCTGCCTTCGACCGCCGTTGCCGTTGCCGTCGCCGTTGCCGTTCCCGGGGCGACGGCCCTCGCCCTGCTGACCGCCGTAACGGCGGGTGCCGCGACAGTCCCGTCCCCCGCCCCTTCCGGGTTCACGATCACCGACCCCCGGATCAAGGAGTCGAGCGGGCTCGCAGCCAGCCGGATCCATCCGGGCGTGTACTGGACGCACAACGACAGCGACGACGGCCCGTACATCTACGCCGTGGACTCGGCGAGCGGCAAGACGGTCGCGCGGGTCACGATGACGGGCGTCGGCAAGCCGCGGGACATCGAGGCGATCTCGCTGGGACCGGACGGGCAGCTGTACGTGGGCGACATCGGGGACAACCTCGGCGGCACCTGGGACCACGTGTGGATCTACCGCTTCCCGGAGCCGAAGACCCTAGGGGACGTCACCCTCAAGGCCGAGCAGTTCACGGTGAAGTACGCCGACGGGCCGCGCAACGCGGAGGCGCTGATGGTCCACCCGGTCACCGGCCGGGTGTACATCGCGAGCAAGGACGAGCGCGCGGGCGGCCTCTACGAGGGCCCCGAAACCCTCTCCCCCTCCGGTACGAACACCTTCCGGCGGATCGGCGACGTCCCGTGGGTCACGGACGGCGCCTTCTCCCCGGACGGCGGCCGGCTCACCCTGCGGGGCTACCTGTGGGCGAAGACCTACCCGTGGAAGGACGGCCGCCCGTCCGGGGAGGGCGAGGCGGTGGCCGCGCCCTGGCAGGGCCAGGCGGAGTCGGTCACCTACACGGCGGACGGCAGGGCGCTGATGTTCGGCGCGGAGGGCGCGAACAGCCGCGTGGTGGCGATCCCGGTGACCCCGCCACCGTCGGCGTCCCCCTCCCCCTCGGGACCCGCACCCACCCCGGGGGCGGCCACCCCGCCCCCCACCCATGGCGGCGACTTCACGAAGGGCGCCTTCGTCCTGATCGCCGCCACGGCCCTGACCCTGGCGGCAAAGCGCATCCTGCGCCGCCGCCCGCCGAAGCGCTGACGCCTACGACTCCTGGATCGGGATCTGGTGGGAGGTCGTTGCCGAGGCTCCGTTGACCGGGGTGGCCGCCGGGGCCTGCCGCGTCGGCGGGACCGGCGGGGACATCGAGGACAGGAGCTGGCGGGCCAGGCCCAGGCCGGTGCCGCCCATGGTCAGGGCCTTGGCGAACATGTCCGACATGCCCTCCGCGCCGTTGAGCAGGATCATGTGCTCCACGTTGCCGAAGGCCGCCGCGCCCGCTTCCACGATCGCCGGCCAGTTCTCGGCCAGCTGCTGCGCGACCACCGCTTCCTGGTTCTCGGCCAGCGCGGCCGCCCGCGCCTTGATGGCATCCGCCTCCGCGAGGCCCTTGGCCTTCGCCGACGCCGCCTCCGCGAGGCCCCTGGCCTGCGTCGCCGCCGCCTCGGCCTCACCGGTCGCACGGGTGGCGGTGGCGGCCGCCAGGCCCCGTGCCTCCGTGGCCTGCGCGTCGGCCGTGGCCGCCGTCGTCACCCGCGTGGCCTCCGCGGCCGCCGCGAGCTCGGTCTCCTTCGCGCGGGCCTGCGCCGCCGAGATGCGGGCGTCGCGGTCCGCCTCGGCCCGGGTCCTGACCTCGTACGCCGCCGCGTCCGCGGGCTTGCGCACGTCCGCCTGGAGCTGCTGCTCGCGCCGGTGAGCCTCCAGTTCCGCGACCCGGGTCTCCTGGACCACGACCTCCTGGCGCGCCGCCGCCTCGGAGAGCGGGCCCGCCTGCCGGGCGGTGGCGGCCGCCTTGTCGCGCTCCGCCTGGTAGCCGGCCTGGAGGATCTCGCTGTCCCGCGTCGCCTCCGACATCCGCGCGAAGGCGGCCTGTTCGGCCTCGGTGGCCAGCAGGTTGGCGTCCGCCTGGGCGATGCGCGCGTCCCGCTGGACCGCCGCCGTGTGCGGCATCGCCATGTTCTTGATGTAGCCCGTCGGGTCCTCGATCTCGTGGATCTGGAGCGAGTCCACGATCAGCCCGAGCTTCTCCATCTCGCTGCCGCACGCCGCCCGGGTCTGCCCGGTCAGCTTCTCCCGGTCGCGGATCATGTCCTCGACCGTCAACCCGCCCACGATGGAGCGCAGATGGCCCGCGAAGACGATGTGCACCCGCTCGGGCATCATCTTCTGCTGGTCCAGGAACCGGCGCGCCGCGTTCGCGATGGACACGAAGTCGTCGCCGATCTTGAAGATGACCACGCCCTTGACCCGCAGCGGGATCCCCTGGTGGGTCACGCAGTCGACGAGCAGTTCCGTCTCGTTGAGGTCCAGGGACAGCTTCCGCACGGCCTGGACGCCGGGGAGCACGAAGGTTCCGCGCCCGGTGACGATCCGGAACCCCATCCCCTCCCCGAGGCCCTCCGTCTTGTGCGTGGAACCGGAGATGACCAGTGCCTCGTTGGGCTCGGCCACCCGCCACATGAGCTTGAACAGCCCGATCACGGCCACGATCGCCGCGATGACAACGCCCGCCAATACGCCGACAGACATCGGCAACTCCCCCTTTTTCACGGTGGCGTCCGCCACCGACCAGGCGAGTCTGCGCCTGTGTCAGGACGGCGTGAAGAGGTCGGCCTAATCTTGTCGCCGTCTTGATACAAGGAGGTCGCGGGCCTGCCTGAGGGGCGTCTCAGCGCACCTCAGTTGTCGTACGCGGCCATCACGTACACCGTGCGCGGTGGCAGGTATTCGACCACCGTCACCACCGTCCCCACGGCGAGCCGGCCGCCGCCCGTCCCCGGCGCCGGGTAGGCGAGGAAGTGCTCGGCCCCGCCCCGGATCCGCACGATGACCTCGCCGACCAGCCCCGGCCCGACCGTCCCGGTGACCCGGCCGTCCATTCCCACCATGTCCGATTCCCCCATGTACCGACAGTACGGGCCGCCCGGCCCCGTTACGAGGCCGACGGAGCCACGGGCCTACGGGACCTCCGCGTCTTCCTCGTCCAGCCGGTACTCCTCGCCGTCCGCGAGGTACCCGTACAGCTCCCCGTAGCGCCCCCAGTCCGTCGCCGTCTCCAGCTGCTGTTCCAGCTGCTCGCTCGTGTAGTGGTGCGAGAGCAGGTCCCGGAAGAACCCGGCGCGCTGGGTGCCGCCCCGCGAGCGCCGCAGCGTGGAGTGGATGAGGTGGACCAGCGGGACCTCCATCGCGCCTTCCGCGAACAGCTTCTTCGACTCCTGTACGTCGGCCCCCGCGAAGGCGGTGCCGCGCGGGGTCAGGACCAGGTGCAGGTCCCGCACCTCGGCCAGGCCCAGCAGTTCCAGCCCGTCCACCAGGGGCAGTACGTCGTCCACCTCCAGGCCGAGCTCGTCGGCGAGGTCGGCGAGATCCTCGCGGCCGTCGCCCACGCCCCGCTGGAGCACGATCTCGGCGAGGCCCGCCATCCCGTCGACGCTGGCCGCCGGGAGCGGGGTGTTGGCCGGGGTCCGCTTGGCGGGCGGGGCGGCGGCCGGGGTCTTGGCGGTGCGGCCGGTCATCACCGCGTACACGGCGTCCACGATCCGCTCGAACTCGGCTCCGTTGCGGTCCCGGGGGCGGGCCAGGTCCACCGCGAAGGTCTCCTTGATGGTCCCGTAAGGGCGCGAGCCCAGCACCACCACCCGGTCGGCCATCAGGACGGCCTCCTCGATGTTGTGGGTGACCAGCACCACCGCCTTCGCGGGGAAGCGGTCCGAGGCCCACAGCTCCATGAGCTCGCCGCGCAGGTTCTCGGCGGTGAGCACGTCCAGCGCCGAGAACGGCTCGTCCATCATCAGCACCTCCGGTTCCACCACGAGCGCCCGCGCGAAGCCGACGCGCTGGCGCATCCCGCCGCTGAGCTCCTTCGGGTAGGCCGACTCGAAGCCGTCGAGGCCGATCAGGTCGATGGCCTCCACCGCCTGGCGGGCGCGGGCCTCGCGGTCCACCCCCTTGGCCTCCAGGCCCAGTTCCACGTTCTGCTGCACCGTCAGCCAGGGCAGCAGCGCGAAGGTCTGGAACACCATCGCCGTGCCCGGGTTGGCCCCGCGCAGCTCCTCGCCCCGGTAGGTGACGGAGCCGGAGCTCGCCGGGATCAGGCCGGCGAGGCAGCGCAGCAGGGTGGACTTGCCGCTGCCGGACTTGCCGAGGAGGGCGACGATCTCGCCCTCGTGGATCTCCAGGTCGATGCCGCCGAGCACGGGCAGTTCGCCGTCGGCGCCCGCGTAGGCCTTGGTGAGGGCGGCGGCCTTGAGGATGGTGGTCGGCGTGGTCGTGGTCGTCGCGGTCATGGTCAGGGGCTCCTCAGATGGAGTAGCGGCGCTCGGCGAGGCGGTACAGCGGCCGCCAGAACAGCCGGTTGAGCCCGACCACGTACAGGCTCATGACGGCGATCCCGGCGATCAGCTTCGGGAAGTCCCCGGCCTCGGTGGCGTGGAAGATGTACGCGCCGAGGCCGGTCGCGGAGAGGGTCGTACCGGCGAAGGTGACGACCTCGCCGACGATCGAGGCGTTCCAGGCGCCGCCGGAGGCGGTGATGCCGCCGGTGACGTACGAGGGGAACACGGCCGGAACGATCAGCCGCTTCCACCGCTGGATCCCGCGGACCCCGAGGTCGTCCATGGCCTCCTTGAGGTCGGAGGGGATGGCCATGGCGCCGGCGATGGCGTTGAAGAGGATGTACCACTGCGCGCCGAGGGCCATCAGCAGGATGCAGCCGATGTTGATGTCGAGCCCGGTCTTGAGGAAGAACCACACGGCGACGGGGAAGAGCAGGTTCGCGGGGAAGCTCGCCAGCACCTGTACGACCGGCTGCGCGATCTTCGTGAGCCGGGGCGAGGAGCCGATCCAGACCCCCACGGGCACCCAGACGACGGTGGCCGCGGCGACGAGCACGATCACCCGCAGGAAGGTGATCAGCCCGAGCACCAGCGGTTCACCGAAGACTCCGAGGCCGCTCTCGCGCTGGAGGTAGCGCAGCAGGTCGTACAGCCCCCACAGGATGACGGCCCCGGCGACGACCGCGAAGGCGATGTCCCCGGTGCGGCGGCGGGCCGGGTCCACGGAGAGCGCCCTGTCGTCGCGGCCCAGTACGCGGGCGGCGCGCGCGGTGGCGTCGCGGGCGGGGGCGGTGGTGCGGCCGAGGAGGGTGGGCCAGTGGGAGCGGCGCAGGAAGTCCAGTACCCAGCTGCGCTGGACGTCGGTGGACTCCGACTGCTCGTTCTTGAACTTCTCCGCCCAGGCGGTCAGGGGCCGCCAGAAGAAGAAGTTGACGGTGACGATGGTGACGGTCATCGCGAGGATGACCCAGCCCACCTTCCCGAGGTCGCCCTCGCCGATGGCGGTACCGGCGTAGGAACCGAGGCCCGGGACGGCGTAGTCGTGCCCGGAGACGGAGACGGCCTCGGAGGCGACGAGCATGAACCAGCCCCCGGCGAAGCTCATCATGCCGTTCCACACCAGGTCGATGACCCCGGCCGGGACCTCGATGCGCCAGAAGCGCATCCAGCGGGTGAAGCCGAACGAGCGGGAGACCTCGTCGAGTTCGCGGGGCAGGGAGGTCAGGGTGGCGTAGAACCCGAAGGTCATGTTCCAGGCCTGGGAGGTGAAGATGGCGAAGATGACGGCGCATTCGAGACCGAGGAGCGAGCCGGGGAACAGCGCGACGAAGAAGGTCACGAGGACCGAGAGGAAGCCGAGGACCGGTACTGATTGGAGGATGTCCAGGAGCGGGATCAGCACCCGCTCCAGGCGCCGGCTGCGGGCGGCCGCGTAGGCGTACCCGAAGGTGAAGACCACCGAGGCGATCAGCGCGATGAACATCCGCAGGACGCTGCGGGCGGCGTAGTACGGGAGCTTCGAGGGGTCGGTGTCCACGTCGGGGACGTCGGCGGGGTCGAAGTTGACGGTGGTGCCCTTGCCGACCTGGAGGATCAGGAACCCGAGTACGAGGACGGCCGCGGCCACGGCGAAGTCCACCCACGACAGGCGGGCGCGGGCGGGGGCCGCCTGGCCGGTGTGGGGGGCTGTGCCTTTGCCCGTGCCGGAGCCTTTGCCGGTGCCTTTGGCGGTGTCCGGGCGCGCGGAGGTCTTCATCCCCGCCAGCGGATCATGCAGCGGGGGCGCCCACACTCCGGGTAGGCCACCCGGGTGAAGCGGTGGGCGGGGCGGGGCGGGCCGGGGCGGGCCGGGCTGCGGGGTTGCCGCTGCGCGGAGCGGTCCCCTACCCGCCCTTCCACCGTTCCCCGGGGCTCCGCCCCGGACCCCGCGCCTCAAACGCCGGCGGGGCTGGAGTCGGCGGGGCCGGATTTCTACGAGTGGCCCAGGTCCGCCAGTACGTCGTCCTGCGACATCGGGACCGAGCCCGAGTCGGGGGCGGGGCGCAGGAGGAACTCGTCCGCGGCCATGGAGTCGAGGACCGGCGGGGCCGGGCGCAGGGGCTTGGGCATGACCGCGGCCTCCGAGTGGCCGCCGCAGCCGTAGGACAGGGAGACCAGGCGGCCGTCGGCCGGGCCGAACTCGTTCGCGCAGATGCCGAATGCCTGGCCCAGCGAGCCGCCGATCGCGACCAGGAAGCCGCAGGAGACGCACGAGGCCGGTGCCGCCTGCGCCATCGGGGTCTTCGCGCCGAAGGACTCGTCCCAGCGGTCGGCCGCGCTGTGCAGCCCGTAGCGGGACAGGACGCGCGCACGGCGCATGCCGAGTTCTTCGGCCACCGAGGTGATGGAACCCCGTACGGGGACCACCGCGCGGTCCGTGACGTCGGCGTCCTCCGCCTCGACGAGCTCGGCCATCTCCGAGGAGACCACCGAGTTCGGCGGCGGGGCGTCCTCGCCCGACCAGCCCGGCTCGAGGCGCAGGTCCTCGGCGTCGGTGGGGAGCAGGTCCCCGGGGCCCATGTCGCCGGGCCGCAGCCGCTCGCTCCACGGCACCCACTCGGGGGCCAGCAGGGCGTCGTCGCCGGGAAGGAGCACCGTTTCGTCGAGGGTGACGTTCTTCGCGCGGGAGGCACGCGTCACCGTCACGGCCCAGCGCCAGCCCCGGTAGGCCGGGTCCTTGCACTCGAAGAAGTGCGTGACGACCCGGTCACCCTCCGAGATCGCGGCAAGGTGTTCGCCCACCACTCCGGGGGCGGCGGCCTCTTCGGCCGCCGCGCGGGCGAGGTCTACCGCCTCGACGCACTGGCGGTCGGGGGTACGGCTTCGCGTCGTCGCAGCACTCACAGGTCTCGTTCTCTCCTACGCCGTCTCACGAGTGCGCCGTCCGTACTTGTCGTCCACAACGACCCGTCGGCTGTCCCTACGTAGCGCGGGCGGAGCGGACCAGAGGGCCGCGTCGACGTCCGCGCCCGATCGGGTTCCAGGGCGCACCTACCTGCGATCCATTCTGCGGGATCGCGAAGAGGCGCGCGGCCAGGAGCAACCGCCGGTGGCGCGCTACGCACGCTACCTCCTCCGGCGCCCTGGGCCCACATGCAAGGTCCGATTCGCGGACAACCCCACTACCGGCCATCTCCGCGCAACGCGCCGGGAAGGGTCCGGAGGGGGCAAGTGGGGCACTATGGGGCCGTGGCACCCGTACGGTCGTCCGATGACGGCTCGGGACCGGCCAGGCGGGCCGGCCGGGCCATCGGGCGTGCCCTGCACCTCCCCTTCACCGGTACGGCGCGCGGAATCCGGCGGGCCACGCACGCGCACGGGGCCGGCGAATCGGGCCTCGGCAAACTGATCGAACTCCACGCGATCAACGGCGCCGGCGATGTGATGATCACAGTCGCGCTCGCTTCCACCGTCTTCTTCTCCGTTCCCACGGACGAGGCACGCGGCCGAGTGGCCCTCTACCTCGCCATCACCATGGCGCCCTTCACCCTCCTGGCCCCGGTCATCGGCCCGCTGCTGGACCGGCTGCCGCACGGGCGACGGGCCGCGATGGCCGGCGCGATGCTCACCCGGGCCCTGCTGGCGGTGATGATGTCGGGCGCGGTGGCCACGGGCGGCCTGGAGCTGTACCCGGCCGCGCTGGGCGTCCTCGTCGCCTCCAAGGCGTACGGGGTGGTGCGCAGCGCCGTGGTCCCACGGCTCCTCCCGCCCAAGTTCTCCCTGGTCAAGGCGAACTCCCGGGTCACGCTCGCCGGGCTGCTCGCCACGGGCGCGGCCGCCCCCGTAGGTGCCGGACTGCACGCGATCGGGCCGCCGTGGCCGCTCTACGGGGCGTGCGCGATCTTCATCTGGGGCGCCTTCGCGGCGTTCACGCTGCCGCCCAAGGTGGACGAGGCCAAGGGCGAACGCCGGGCCCGGCTGTCCACGCACGAGGCGCACTCGAAGCGGCCGGGGCTGCGGACGGTGAGCCGGCCGGTGCTGTGCGGGCTGCTGGCGAACGCGTCGATGCGCATGCTGTCCGGATTCCTGATCTTCTTCCTGGCGTTCCTGCTGCGCGAGCACCCGCTCGCCGGGCAGAGCGCGGCGGTCTCGCTCGGCATCGTCGGGGTCTCGGCGGGCGTCGGCAACGCCTGCGGGACCGCGGTGGGCGCATGGCTCCGGGCCCGCGCACCCGAGGCGATCATCGCGGCCGTCCTGTGCCTGACCCTCGGGGTCGCGATCGTGGCGGCGGTGTTCTTCAGCGGGGTCTTCATGGCCGTCCTGGGCGCCACGGCCGGCTTCTGCCAGGCCCTCGCCAAGCTCTCGCTGGACGCGATGATCCAGCGCGACGTGCCCGAGGCCGTCCGTACATCGGCCTTCGCCCGCTCGGAGACCCTGCTCCAGGTGGCCTGGGTGCTGGGCGGCTCGATCGGCATCGCCCTCCCCCTGAACGGCGCCCTGGGCATGTCCGTAGCCGCGGCCGTGGTGGCCCTGGGCACGACGATGGCCCTACGCGGCTTCCTCGCCTCCCCGCGCCACCAGCACAGCTCCTCGCGACCCCGGGTGGCATGAGGTCATATCCAGCCCCGCCGGCGTTTGAGGCGCGGGGTCCGGGGCGGAGCCCCGAAAGCCCGGCGCAGCCGGGACCGCTCGCGCCACGGCGCCGCACCGTGGGACCCCGTGCAGCAGCGCAGCGTACGGGCCCGATAGCCTTCGGCTCATGACCGCACCGCTTTTCTCGGGTAGGGCCCGCCGCAGCGTCGCGGCCCTCGGAGCCGTTTCCGCCGGGCTCCTCCTCCTCTCCGCCTGTGACAAGCCGACGCCGCTGGCGACCGTGACGGTCGGCACCTCGTCGGTGTCCGCCGAAGCCGCCTGCCACGACGGCAAGGAGCTCACGGCGGAGAAGGTCCAGGAGTGCTTCACCGACCTCAAGGGCGCCAAGACCGTCGAGTACGGCCGCGGCGACACCCTCCGTCTCGGCGTCGAGCCGGACGTCGTCGAGAAGGGCAAGAAGTGGCAGGCCGTCCTCGACGGACAGCCCATCACCGAGCCCTCCTCCAACACCTACCGCAGCTTCCCCGGCGCCGACGTCTTCTCGACGGGCGGCCAGGGCGAGGCCCCGGCCTCGAAGAAGCTGAACATCGTCCAGGTCGGCGAGGACGGCAAGCCGCTCGCCGTCTGGGCGTTCAGCCTCAAGCTCAAGAACTAGTCGCGTACCCACTGTGCGCGCGCTCATCGTGACCGCGGTGGCGGCGGAGGCAGACTCCGTCGTCGCCGGCCTGTCCGGGCCCACCCCTCATCCGGACCACACCCCCGGTCCCGGGCCGCGCACCCTCCCCGGTGGCTACCTCATCCACCACCGGGGAGCCTTCGACGTCCTCGTCGCCGGAGTCGGCCCGGCCGCCGCGGCCGCCGGGACCGCGACCGCCCTGGCGCTCGCGACCTCCCCCGACGGCTACGGCCTGGTCGTCTCCGCCGGCATCGGCGGCGGGTTCGCGCCCGCCGCCCCGCTCGGCTCCCTGGTCGTCGCCGACGCGATCGTCGCCGCCGACCTGGGCGCCGAAACCCCGCAAGGTTTCCTCCCCGTCGCCGAACTCGGCTTCGGCCGCAGCGTGCACCTGCCTCCCGCAGAGCTCGCCGCCCGTGCCGCCGAGGCGACCGGGGCACTGCTCGCGCCCGTCCTGACCGTCTCCACCGTCACCGGCACCGCCGCCCGCGCCGCCGAACTCGCCGCCGCGCACCCGCTCGCCGGGGCCGAGGCCATGGAGGGCTTCGGGGTCGCGGAGGCGGCCGCCGCGCACGGGCTGCCCGTCCTGGAGGTGCGTGCCGTCTCCAACGCCGTCGGCCCCCGCGACCGCGCCGCCTGGCGGATCGGTGACGCGCTGGCGGCCCTGGCCGAAGGCTTCCGCGCACTGGGACCCGTACTGCTCACCACCACCTCCGGGGGAGGACCCGCGTGAACCCCGCAGACCCCGCAAGCCCCGTAGAGCCCACGAACCCCGCGAACCCTGACCGTCCCGTCCGCATCGCGTACTCGCCCTGCCCGAACGACACCTTCGTCTTCGACGCCTGGGCCCACGGCCGGGTCCCCGGGGCACCCGCCCTGGACGTGACCTTCGCGGACATCGACATCACCAACGGCATGGCCGAACGCGGTGAGCTGGACGTCCTGAAGGTGTCCTACGCCGTCCTGCCGTGGGTGCTGGAGGAGTACGCGCTCCTGCCCTGCGGCGGCGCGCTGGGCCGCGGCTGCGGCCCGCTCGTCCTGACCCGCGAGCCGGGTGTGGACCTGACCGGGAAGACGATCGCCGTCCCCAGCGAACGCTCCACCGCCTACCTGCTGTTCCGGCTGTGGGCCGCCGACGTGCTGCCGCCCGAGGGCGTGGGCAAAGTGGTCGTGCTGCCGTTCCACGAGATCATGCCGGCCGTGCGCGACGGCCGCGTGGACGCCGGACTGGTCATCCACGAGGCCCGGTTCACCTATCAGGACTACGGACTGCACTGCCTGGCCGACATGGGCGAGCACTGGGAGTCCACGACCGGCCTGCCGATCCCGCTCGGCGCGATCATCGCCAAGCGCTCGCTGGGCGCGGACACCCTGCGCGCGCTCGCCGAGTCGGCCCGCGCCTCGGTCCGGATGGCCTGGGACGACCCGGAGGCCTCCCGCCCGTACGTACGGGCGCACGCGCAGGAGCTGGACCCGGCCGTCGCCGACCAGCACATCGGGCTGTACGTCAACGAGTTCACCGCCGACCTCGGCGACGCCGGGTACGCGGCCGTGCGCGGGCTGCTCACCCGGGCGGCGGCGGAGGGGCTGGTTCCGGCCATTGCCCCCGACGCACTGGCCTTCCCGTAGGGCCTTCCCTCAGCAACGACGGTGCCCCGCCCCCCTTCCGGGAGGCGGGGCACCGTCGTGTCCGCTGCTCAGACGTCCATCTGGTCGGCCACCGCGCGCAGCATGCCCGCGATCTTCGAACCGGACGCCTTGTCGGGGTAACGGCCCCGCTCCAGCTGCTGCGTGACGTTCTCCAACAGGGTCGTGAGGTCCTGCACGATGGAGGCGAGCTCGTCCGGCTTGCGCCGCTGCGCGGCCGCGACGGAGGGCGCCGGATCCAGGACGATCACCGAAAGTGCCTGGTCACCGCGTTGTCCGGCAACGACTCCGAACTCGACCCGCTGACCGGGCTTGAGCGCGTCCACGCCATCGGGCAGTACCGACGAGTGGACGAAGACGTCGCCGCCGTCGTCGCGGGAGAGAAAGCCGAAGCCCTTCTCACTGTTGAACCACTTGACCTTGCCGGTAGGCACGTCCGTCCTCTGTCCTTGCGCTCGTCGGGTGTGAAGCGGGTCACTGACCCGCACCTCTCAGGCTAATAGTCAGGACCGGGGTGACAAGACGTTCCCCGGTCCTTCGCGGATGACCGCTCCGGCCAGGGAACTACCCTGGTCGGGTGACCATTACTCCTCAGCCCGGGTCCGCGCAGACCGGCCCCGACGCGGACCGCCCCGGCGACGCGCTCGTCAAGGCCGGCGGCATCGTCTTCATCCTCGGCGCCGCGGCCACCCTCGCCACGATGGCTCCGCTGTTCCTGCACACCCGGCCGTTCCCGTCGTACGCGTGGGCCGTGTGCATGCTCATGGGCGTCGGCTTCGCCATCTCGGCGGCGGGCGTGGTCCGCTCGGCCTCGGCGCAGCGCAGGGCCGCCCGCGCCTCGCAGGCGTAGGACCCGGGGGGACCCGTCGTATCCCGCCCTACGCGGTGCGCGTGCGGGCGTACTGCGCCAGCCAGGCCGGGAGCTCCGTGAGGTCCGCCAGGACCACGTCGGCGCCCGCCTCGCGCAGTTCGGGCTCCGGGCACGGGCCGGTGGGGACCGTCACCGACAGCGCGCCGGCCGCGCGGGCGCCCCGTACGTCGCCGACGTGGTCGCCGACGTAGACCTGGGCGCCGTACTCGCGCAGGGCGCCCGCCTTGGCCTCCGCCCACAGCCAGCCGACGAGCGCGTCCGGCTTGATGCCCAGGTGGTCCAGGTGCAGGCGGGCGTTGGGCTCGTGCTTGGCGGTGACGACGATCGCGCGGCCGCCGAGCGCCTGGACGGCCAGGACGGCCTCGCGGGCGCCGGGCATCGCCGGGGTCGGATCGATGGCGTGTGTGGGGTAGATCTCCCGGTAGCGGTCGGCCATGGCGGGGATCTCCGCCTCCGGGAACCAGAAAGCGAGCTCCTCTTCGAGCGGCGGACCCAGGCGCGTGATGGCCTCGTCCGCATCGATGAAGGTCCCCGTCTCGGCCGAAAGCACCTGGTAGGCGGCCTTGATGCCCGGACGGGAGTCGATGAGGGTCATGTCGAGGTCGAAGCCGACGGTCAGAAGTGTTTCGGAGCTCATACAGCCATTGTGCCGAGACGGGCGCTGCGGACGGGAACGTAGACTTAGCCTCGCCTTACCAGACAGTGAAATTTGGTGACATGTCAGTCCCGGTCTCAACGGCCCCCGGCCCCGCGGCTCCCGCCCCCGCGGCCCCCACCGCCGCCCGGCGCGGCGTGACGGCCCGTCGTATCGCGTGGACGGCGGCCGGCCTCGCCGCACTGCTGTGCGCGGTGCTCCTCAGTCTCTCGGTCGGCGCCCGCGCCATCGCGCCGGGGGAGGTCTTCGACGCGCTGCTGCGCGGCGCGAGCGGACCGGACGCCGAGGTCGTCCGTGCCCTGCGGGTCCCGCGCACCCTCATAGCCCTGATGGTCGGCGCGGCCCTGGCCCTCGCCGGGACCGCGCTCCAGGGCATCACCCGCAACCCGATCGCCGACCCCGGCATCCTGGGCATCAGCCAGGGAGCCGGGGTCGCGGTCGTCTGCGCCATCGCGTTCGCGGGGGTGCACACGCTGAGCGGGTACGTGTGGTTCGCCTTCGCGGGCGCCGCCTTCGCCTCGGTCGCCGTGTACGCCGTCGCCTCCAGCGGGCGCGGCGGGGCGACGCCGGTGAAGCTGGCGCTGGCCGGGGCCGCGATCAACGCCCTGCTGGTGTCGGTCACCATGGGCGTCCTGACGACGAAGGCCTCCGCGCTGGACGAGTTCCGGTTCTGGCAGGTCGGCTCGGTCGCGGGCCGTGATTTCGGCGTCGTGCACCAGATCTGGCCGTTCCTGCTGGTCGGCGCCGTGCTGGTCTTGTCCGTGGCCCGCGGCCTGGACGCGCTCGCGCTCGGCGAGGACGTGGCCAAGGGGCTCGGGCAGAACGTGGCCGCCGTACGGATCGTCGGCGGTCTCGGAGCCACCGTGCTCACCGGCGCCGGGGTCGCGGCGGCCGGGCCGATCGCCTTCATCGGGCTGGCCGTACCGCACATCGCGCGGGCCGTCGTCGGCAGCGACCACCGGTGGGTGCTGCCGATGGCGGCGCTGATCGGGCCGGTGATGCTGCTCGTCGCCGACGTGCTCGGGCGGATCGTGGTGCCGCCCGGCGAGGTCCCGGCCGGGGTGATGACCGCGCTGATCGGGGTGCCGTTCCTGGTCACCCTGGTCCGCCGCAAGGCGGTGGCCGCATGAGCGCGGTCCCCGCGGGGTACTCCCTGGTCCGGCCGGGCCGGGGCTCCTTCCTCCTGCACCGCCGGGCGGCCGTCGTGGCGGTCTCCCTCGCCGCGCTGCTGGCCGGGGCTTGCGTCGCGTACCTGTGCGTCGGCGAGTCCTTCGTCCCGCCGTCCGAGGTCGTCAAGGTACTGCTCGGGCAGTCCTCGCCCGAGGAACTGGTCGTCGGCACGCTGCGGCTGCCCCGGATGACGGTGGGCCTGCTGGTGGGCCTGGCCTTCGGGGTCGCGGGCGCGCTGATCCAGACCGTCGCCCGCAACCCGCTCGCCTCCCCCGACATCATCGGCATCAGCCAGGGCGCGAGCGCCGTCACGGTGGCGGCGCTGACCTTCGGCGTCACCTCGTACTCGGTGCTCCCGTACCTCTCGGTGCTCGGCGGCATCGTCGCGGCCGCGCTCGTGTACGTCTTCGCGTGGCGGGGCGGCCTGCACGCGACGCGGTTCGTCCTCATCGGCATCGGCTTCGCCATCGCCCTGCGGTCGGTGACGACCCTGCTGATGACCAAGGGCGACTACCTGGTGGCGCAGCAGGCGCAGATCTGGATGACGGGCTCCCTCAACGGCCGCGGCTGGGACGTGGCCGCGCCCCTGGCCTGGGTCCTGCTCCTCCTCCTGCCCGGCATCCTGTGGGCTGCCCGCGCCCAGCGCACCGTCTCGCTCGACGACGACACCGCGACGGCGCTCGGGGTCCGCCTCGGCCGGGTCCGCCTCGGCCTCGTGGCCCTCGGCGTGGTCCTGGCCTCGGTGGCCACGGGCGCCGCGGGACCGGTGGACTTCGTGGCCCTGCTGGCCCCGCAGATCGCCCGCCGGATGACCCGGACGGCCCAGATCCCGCTGCTCTGCTCCGCCCTGACGGGCGCGGTGATCGTCGTCTTCGGCGATCTGCTCGCCCGCAGGCTCCTCTCCCCGACCGAACTCCCGGTGGGCGTCCTGACGGCCGCCGTCGGGGCCCCGTACCTGATCTGGCTGATCATGCGCAGCCGTACTGGAGGCACGTCTTGAGCCGCGATCAGCGCGCGACCGTGGATGTGGATGTGGACGTGAATGCGGCTCCGGCCCCGAGTCGGCTGTCCGCCCGCGGGCTGACGCTCGCGTACGAGGACCGGGTCGTCGTGGAGGATCTGGACCTGTCCGTGCCGGACGGCCGGGTGACGGTGATCGTCGGCCCGAACGCGTGCGGCAAGTCGACGACGCTACGGGCGCTGGGCCGCCTGTTGCGGCCGCGCGCGGGCGCGGTGGTCCTGGACGGCGAGGCCCTGGCCTCCCTCCCCACCCGGCGGATCGCCCAGACCATCGGCCTGCTCCCGCAGTCGCCGGTGGCGCCCGAGGCGATCACCGTCGCGGACCTGGTGGCGCGGGGCCGCCAGCCGCACCAGCACTGGTGGCAGCAGTGGTCACAGGCGGACGAGAAGGCGGTCGTGGACGCGATGGCCCGGACCTCGGTCTCGGACCTGGCGGACCGCCCCGTGGACGCACTGTCGGGCGGTCAGCGCCAGCGGGTCTGGATCGCGATGGCCCTCGCCCAGGACACGGACATCCTGCTGCTCGACGAGCCGACCACCTTCCTGGACATCGCGCACCAGGTGGAGGTCCTGGACCTGGTCCGCCGCCTCAACCACGAGCGCGGCCGGACGGTCGTGGCCGTCCTCCACGACCTCAACCAGGCGGCCCGGTACGCGGACCACCTGGTGGCGATGAAGTCGGGCCGGGTGGTGGCCGAAGGCCCCCCGTCGGAGGTCGTGACCGCCGCCCTGGTCCGCGAGGTCTTCGGCCTCGACTCGATCGTCATCCCGGATCCGGTGACGGGCTCCCCCCTGATCGTCCCGTCGGCCCCGTGGACCGCTGGTCCCTGACCCTGCGGGGCTTGTCCCCTACCCGCCCTTCCACCGTTCCCTGGGGCTCCGCCCCAGACCCCGCGCCTCAAACGCCGGCGAGGCTGGATTTTGCCGCTGCGCGGCATCTTTCAGCCCGTCCGGCGTTTGAGGACCGGGTCCGGGCAGCGCCCGGGGAACGGTGGAAGGGCGGGTCGGGGACAGCCCCGCAGGGCACCGGTCAGCCCCGCCGCCGGGACCGCCAGACGAGGTACAGCGCCGAGGCGACGGCCGCACCCCGCGCCAGCCAGGGCCACATGTCGTGGAAGACCCCGCCCAGACCCTCGTCGGTCAGCGGCGCGCCCCACTTCTCGTTCAGCCGACCCCACACCCACACCACGGCCGTAGCGAACACGGCCCCCGGCAGCCCGAAGACGACCAGCTTGCGCTCCGTGGGGCCCAGCACGCGCGAGGCGTACGCGAGCAGCCAGCCCGCGGCGAGCAGCAGCCAGTAGCCGGAGACCGCGCCCGCGGCCAGCACGAGGGCCGCCAGCAGCAGGAACAGGTGCGGCTTCGGCCGGGCCGCGGCCGGGGGATCCGCGACGGCGGCGGCGTCGGCCTTCGCGGCGCGCCGCCGCTCGCGCAGGAACCGTACGAGGGTCGGGCGTTCGGGAGTCTGCTCCGAAGCGGGGTCCGGTCCCGGGGCCCCGGCCGACTCGTCCGGTTCCGGTTCCTTGAACAGGTCCGGGATCTCGATCCCGCCGGCGAAGCCCTCCACCGAGGAGCCCGGCGAGTTCGAGGAGCCCGGCGCCACCCGCCACCAGTCGGGTTCCATCTTCTCGCCCGCGCCGAGCTCGTCGAGCCCGGCCAGGTGCGGCGGCGCGGGCTCGGGGGCCTGCGCCGGGCGGGGCTGCGGCACCTGCCTGCGGCGCAGCCGGCCGGGCTCCCGCTGGGCGGGGACGGCCGGTCCGGGGTCCGCGGCGGCCGGGGACCATCGCGGCGGCTGCGCCGACAGGGTGTCCAGGACCTCCTCCGGCGTGCCGATCCGCTCCAGGATCCGGCGTACCGCCGCCGGAGTCTCGGGCTCGTACTTCGCCCGCCGCCGGTCGATTTCGTCCCGCAGCCCCGACACCAGCCGCATCCGGTCGCCCGAGGACAGCTGCCTGCGCTGCGCCAAGTCCCCGACCCGGCTCAGATATTCGTAGACCAGATGGTCGCTCTCGATCCCCACGCCCCGGCTCCTCCCGTACCACCTGGACCGAAGGTAGCGCGTGCGCCCGTGGAGCTGCCGAGGGCTCAGCGGATACCGTTGACCGGATGGGGACCGGCCGACTGACCGGCCGACGCGACCAGGAGGCGACGACCGTGCCTGACCCGAGCACCGCGGGAAGCGCTCCGCGCTCCCTCGCCGAAGCGCTGCGCGCCCGCGAGGACGAGGGGCTCGCCGCCCTGCTGCGCGCCCGTCCCGACCTGCTGAGCCCGGTGCCCGGGGACGTGACGCAGCTGGCGACGCGGGCCGGGACCCGCGCCTCGGTGGTGCGCGCCCTGGACCGCCTCGACCGGTTCGCGCTGCAGACGGCCGAGGCCCTCGCGGTGGCTCCGGAGCCGTGCCCGTACCCGGTGCTGGAGGCGCTGCTCAGCGGGGACACGGGGACCACGTCGGGGCAGGACAACGGGGCCCGCGCGGAGCTCCCGCGGGCCCTGGCCACCCTGCGCGACCAGGCCCTCGTATGGGGCGACGAGGACCGGCTGCGCCTGGTGCGCACCGCCCGCGAGTTGCTGGCCCCGTCGGCGTCCCGCCCCTCCCCCACCGGGCTCGGTCCGACCGTCGCCGAGGCCACCGCGGGCATGTCCCCGACCCGGATCCAGGAGATCGTGGCGGCGGCCGGGCTGACGGCCACGCACGACCCGGTGTCGGCGGTGACCGCGCTGACGGGCCTGTTCACCGACCCGGAGCGGATGTCGGCGCTGCTCGACGAGGCTCCGGCGGAGGCCCATCAGGTGCTGGGGCGGCTCGTGTGGGGGCCGCCGTACGGGGAGGTGACCCCGAACCCGACGCCTCCGGTGCGCTGGCTGCGCGACCGGGGTCTGCTGCTGCCGGCCTCGGCGCGCACGGTGGTGCTGCCGCGCGAGGTGGCGCTGTACCTGCGCGGCGGGCTCGCGCACCGGGCGACGGAGCCGCAGGCTCCGGCCGTTCCCGCGCTGCGCGAGCACCGTCCACAGCTTGTGGACGCGAACGCGGCCGGCCAGGCGCTGGCTGCGCTGTCGACCGTCGAGGAACTGGTGAAGTCCTGGGAGTACACCGGCCCGGCGGTGCTCCGGGCGGGCGGGCTCTCCGTACGCGACCTGAAGCGGACCGCGGCGGCCCTGGACACCGACGAGCGCTCGGCGGCGTTCTGGATCGAACTCGCCTACGCGGCCGGTCTGCTGGCCAGTGACGGCGAGGCCGACGAACGCTACGCCCCGACCCCCGCCTTCGACGGCTGGTGCGAACTTCCGCCCGCCGAGGGCTGGTCGGTGCTGGCGGCGGCCTGGCTGTCCGCGACCCGGACCGCCGGGCTGGCCGGGGAACAGGACGCGAAGGGCCGTACGTTGTCGGTCCTGGGCTCCGACCTGGACCGTTCCGCCGCCCCCGAGGTGCGCCGCCGGATCCTGCGCCTGCTGGCCGCGCTCCCCGAAGGCGGTTCCCCGGACGTCGCCGCGCTCCAGGCCCGCCTCGCGTGGGAGCGCCCGGTGCGCGGTACGAGCGAGCTGCGCGCCCGCCTCGCGAACTGGGCCCTGACCGAGGCCGAGGTCCTCGGCGTCACCGGCCGGGGCGCGCTGTCCGCGCACGGCCGGGCCCTGCTGGAGGGCCGCGACCCGGCGCCGCTGCTGGCCCCGTTGCTGCCCGAGCCGGTGGACCACGTACTGCTCCAGGCCGACCTGACGGCGGTGGCCCCGGGGCCGCTGCGCCGCCCGCTCGCCGAGGTCCTGGCGGTCCTGGCGGACGTGGAGTCCAAGGGCGGGGCCACCGTGTACCGGTTCACGCCCGGGTCGGTGCGCCGGGCGCTGGACTCCGGCCACACCGCCGTGGACCTGCAGGCCTTCCTGACCGAGCACAGCCGCACCCCGGTGCCGCAGCCGCTGTCGTACCTCATCGACGACGTCGCCCGGCGCCACGGGCACCTGCGGGTCGGTTCGGCCTCCTCGTACGTGCGCTGCGACGACGACAGCATGCTGGGCGAGATCCTGGCCGACAAGCGTTCGGCGGGCCTGGGCCTGCGCCGGCTCGCCCCCACGGTGCTGGCGGCCCAGGCCGAACCGGGCGCGCTGCTCGACGGGTTGCGGGCCATGGGGTACGCCCCGGCCGCGGAATCCCGTACCGGCGACGTGCTCGTGGCCCGCGCCGACGCCCACCGCACCCCGGCCCGCTCGGCGCCCGTACCGGTCCCGGACGGGCCTCCGGTGCCGGACGCGACGCTGCTGGGCGCGGCCGTACGGGCCATCCGCGCGGGCGACGCGGCGGCGACGGCGGTCCGCAAGGAGCCCGCCACGGCGTCCTCCGGGGTCCCCGGCGAGCTCCCGCGCACGAGCGCGGCGGAGACCCTGGCCACCGTGCAGGCGGCCGCGATGATCGGCTCGGCGGTGTGGATCGGCTACGTCAACGCCGACGGGGCGGCGAGCCAGCGGGTCATCGCCCCGGTCCGGGTGGAGGGCGGCTTCGTCACCGGGTACGACCACACGGCGGACGAGGTACGGACGTACGCGCTGCACCGGATCACGGGGGTCGCCGAGCTGGCGGAGGACCAGGTCTGACGGCGTGCGGGGGTCAAATCCACTGGCCCCGGGACCCTTGGGCCCCGCACCCTGGGCGCATGTCCGAAGCCCTGCCCGCGGCGATCCCGCAGCACCAGATCCGCGCCTCCCACACCGACACCACCGTCACCGTCTACCAGGCCTACGCCCCCCACCTCGGGCTCCCCGCCGCCCGGGACGGCCGTTTCCCGGCCGCCTGGAAGCGGGAGCGGATGACGTGGATCAAGCCCTCGTTCCTGTGGATGATGTACCGCTGCGGCTGGGCCGCCAAGGCCGACCAGGAGACGGTGCTGGCCGTCGAGATCACCCGCGCCGGCTTCGACGGTGCGGTCCGCGAGGCCTGCCTGTCCCACTACGACCGCGACGTGCACCCCGACCACGCGGCCTGGAAGCAGGCCCTGCGCACCTCCCCGGTCCGCGTCCAGTGGGACCCGGAGCGCGACCTGCACCTGAACCCGCTGCCGTACCGCTCGCTCCAACTGGGCCTGTCCGGACCGGCGTCACGGGCGTACGCCGACGAGTGGACGGTCTCCATCCGCGACGTGACCCCGCTGGCGCGCGAGATCCACACCCTGCTCCGGTCCGGCGAAGCGGCCGCGGCGCGGGCCCTGCTCCCGGTGGAGATCCCGTATCCGTCGGGCCGTGCGGAAACAGGTCGAGATGATTCCGTTATCGCAGGTCAGATGGGGTGAACAGGGCTCCGGGCCCTGTTGCACAGCGGTGACATTCCGACGACGAATCAGGGATCTGATCTGTGTGAAGATCAGCTCATCGCAGCAGCGACCGGGGGAAAGCAAACCGGACCGCAGGCGAGACCCGCACCACCGGCCAGGAGTTCACCTCCGGCCACCTCGCTCAGCCTCCGCTCTGCCTCTCGGCCCTCTCGGGCCGATCCCGGCCTCTCGGCCGCCACTGCCGTCTGATCTCGTTGATTCCTGGGGGAGTCCACCATGTCCGCTCGCACCGCCGCCCTCCGCAACACCTCCGCCGCCGTCGTCGCCGCCGCCATCGCCGGCACCGTCCTGATGCCGCTGTCGGCCCACGCGGCCGAGGGCAACGACCAGGCGCTGAAGACCGCGATGAGCGCGCCGGTTCCGAGCGGCCCGCTGACCCGGGGCGGCGCGACCGAGACCTTCGAGCTGACGGTGACCAACCCGACGGGCAAGGCCTCCTCGTACCACCCGTGGATGCTCCTCGACCACACCGGCGGCAGCCCGGTCGGGCGGACCGACGTGGTCTTCAAGGTCGAAGCGGTGAGCGCACCGGCGACCGAATCCGCGCCCCTGACGCAGGACGGCGGCTGGCAGGGCCTGTTCTTCCCGGCCGGCAAGCCCGCCCAGGGCTTCGAGATCCCGGCCGGCGGCAAGATGGTCTGGAAGGTCACGGTCGGGCTCGACAAGAACTACCCGACCATCGACGGCGACTTCACCCTGCAGGCAGCGTCCATGGAGAACGAGATCGCCAAGGACGGCAAGTCCTCCCTGACCTTCAAGACGAGCCCGCAGACCAAGCCCGGCGAGCTGAAGAACTGGTTCGACGACATCACCAACTGCCAGGGCACCAACGGTTCCGCCTGCAAGGAGCTGAGCTTCCACTACCAGGTCACCGGTGACGGCGAGTTCAGCACCGCCCTCGCCACGTACTTCGACATGAACAACGCGGACGGCAGCCCGCTCAGCAGCGACATCCAGGCGCGCATCAAGGTCGACGGCGCGTGGAAGGACCTGACGGGCGGCAACGGCGACCGCCGGCTGCCGGTCATCCCGAAGGGCTTCGGCGCCGCCTCCGGCGACCGCGTCGTGCGCCTGCAGGTCAAGCTCGGCCCGAAGGCCCCCGCCAACAAGGGCGCCTCGGTCCTGCTGACCACGGTGGTTGGCCTCGCCGAGGGCAACACCTTCGGCTTCAGCGAGTCCGCGCAGAAGCTCCACTTCAACGCGGAGAACAACACCCCGGCCCCGACCACCCCCGCGCCCAGCTCCCCCGCGCCCACCACCCCGGCCCCGGCCGGCTCCGCGGCCACCACCCCGGCGACCCCGGCGTCCACCGCGACCCCGTCCGCGGCGAACACCCCCGCCGCGACCGGCTCCCTCGCGCACACCGGCTCGGACTCCAACACCGGCCTGTACTCCGGCCTGGCCGCCGCCCTCATCGCCCTCGGCGGCGCTGCCGCCTGGCTCGGCGCCCGCCGCCGCAAGGCCGTCCGCGGCTAGTCCCACCCTTCGACGAACGGTGCGGGGCCCGGCACACCATGTGCCGGGCCCCGCACCTTCGTGTTCCCGTCTTCCCGTCTTCCCGTCTTCCCGTCTTCCCGTCTCACCTGGCCGCGTAGTCGATCCGCTCCGGCGCGAACGGCCATACCTCGGCGAACCAGTTGGTGACGGCCTCGTACACGGCCTTGTCCAGCTCCGCCCGGTCGGCGCGCACCCAGGAGCTGACGTGCACCCGCTCCGGATCCGCCTTCGCGGGGTAGATGTAGAGGCATCCGATGACATCGGCAGCCTCCCCCTCCCCCTCCAGGACGCTGTACGTGAATCCGCGCCGATCGGCGAAGTCCTGTGCGTGGCGCACCAGGTCGGCGAGGTTCGCCTCCGCGCTCATCCCCTCCAGCGGGGGCCAGTCCCCGAGGAATCCGGGGGTCGCCCGCACGTGCGCGATGCTCCCGCTCCAGGCCGCGAGGTCCCTCTCGTTGTGCTCGGGTCCCAGCGGCTCCAGCCAGAACCCCTCCCCCACGAGCCGGGTGGGCACCTCGAACGCTTCCGCCGCCGGTACGAAACCCTGCCGATCACTAGTCATGCGGCGACCCTACGCAGCCCCTTCGCCGGCGCCCATCGGATATCGGGCCGGGCCTGGCATGATCCACCGGTGACCACCAGCACCCCCGGCACCACTCCCGCTGCCATCCGCTACGTCCTCTTCGACGTGGACGGCACCCTCATCGACGCCGTCGCCAACCAGCGCCGGGTCTGGGCGACCTGGGCCGCCCGGTACGGCCTGGACCCGGACGCGGTGTACGAGGTCGCGCTGCGGACCCGCCCGATGGAGACCTTCGCGGCCGTCGCCCCCGGCGAGGACCCGCACGCCTGCCTGGCCGCGCTGCACGAGCTGGAGGACGAGGACGTCCGCACCGGGGTCTACGAGGCCTTCGACGGCGCGGCCGAGCTGCTCGCGGCCCTGCCCCCGGGCAGCTGGGGGCTGGTCACCTCGAACTACGAACACCGCGTGCGCGGCCGCTTCGACCGCACCGGCCTGCCGGTCCCGCCGGTCCTCGTGGACGCGGCCCGCGTCACCGAGGGCAAGCCCTCCCCGGTCCCGTACCTGCTGGGCGCGTCCCTCCTCGGCGCGGCACCGCAGGACTGCCTGGTCATCGAGGACGCCCCGTCGGGCATCCGGTCGGGGCTCCGGGCCGGCATGACGGTCTGGTCCGTCAACAGCCCGACCCCGGCGGCCGACGCCCACCGCCACTTCCCGACCCTCCGCGAGGCCGTCCCGGAGATCCTCGCCTTCACCACCGGCAAATTCAGCCCCGCCGCCGTTTGAGGCGCCGGGCCCGGGGCGGAGCCCCAGCGACGACGCCGCACCCGACCACCCCGGGGCCGACGGGGCCGACGGGGCCCCGCCCCGCAGCCCCGTACAGCCCAGAACCACCCACCCCGCGGAGCGATACGGCAGACTGGAGGTTTGGCCGTCCGCGTCCGGGCGGTCCTCCCACGCCGGAAAGGGACGCGCGTGAACGGGCCCCTCATCGTCCAAAGCGACAAGACGCTCCTCCTCGAGATCGACCACGAGCTCTCCGGAGCCGCGCGCCGGGCCATCGCGCCCTTCGCCGAGCTGGAGCGCGCTCCCGAGCACATCCACACGTACCGGATCACCCCGCTCGGCCTGTGGAACGCCCGGGCCGCCGGCCACGACGCGGAGCAGGTCGTGGACGCGCTCGTGGAGTTCTCCCGGTATCCCGTCCCGCACGCGCTGCTGGTCGACGTCGCCGAGACCATGGCCCGCTACGGCCGCCTCACCCTCTCCAAGCACCCCGTCCACGGGCTGGTCCTGACCAGCACCGACCGGCCGGTCCTCGAGGAGATCCTGCGGTCCAAGCGGATCGCCCCCCTCGTCGGCGCGCGCCTCGACGAGTCCACCGTCGCCGTGCACCCCTCCGAGCGCGGGCAGATCAAGCAGACCCTGCTCAAGCTGGGCTGGCCGGCCGAGGACCTCGCCGGGTACGTGGACGGCGAAGCGCACCCGATCGAACTGCACGAGGACGGCTGGGCGCTGCGCCCCTACCAGCAGCAGGCCGTCGAGGGCTTCTGGCACGGCGGCTCCGGCGTGGTCGTGCTGCCCTGTGGCGCGGGCAAGACGCTGGTCGGCGCCGGTGCGATGGCGAAGGCCAAGGCGACCACGCTGATCCTGGTCACGAACACCGTCTCGGCCCGCCAGTGGAAGCACGAGCTGATCAAGCGGACCTCGCTGACGGAGGAGGAGATCGGCGAGTACTCCGGCACGCGCAAGGAGATCCGGCCCGTCACGATCGCCACGTACCAGGTCCTGACGACGAAGCGGAAGGGCATCTACCCGCACCTGGAGCTCTTCGACTCCCGGGACTGGGGCCTGATCCTCTACGACGAGGTGCACCTGCTGCCGGCGCCGGTGTTCAAGTTCACCGCCGACCTCCAGGCCCGGCGGCGGCTCGGACTGACCGCGACGCTGGTGCGCGAGGACGGCCGCGAGTCGGACGTGTTCTCGCTGATCGGCCCGAAGCGGTTCGACGCCCCGTGGAAGGAGATCGAGGCGCAGGGCTACATCGCGCCGGCGGACTGCGTCGAGGTCCGGGTCAACCTCACCGAGTCGGAGCGGCTCGCGTACGCGACCGCCGAGACGGAGGAGAAGTACCGCTTCTGCGCGACGACGGCGACGAAGCGCAAGGTCACCGAGGCGCTCGTCGCCAAACACGCGGGCGAGCAGACCCTGGTCATCGGGCAGTACATCGACCAGCTCGACGAGCTCGGCGAGCACTTGAACGCGCCCGTCATCAAGGGCGAGACCTCCAACGCGCAGCGCGAGAAGCTCTTCAACGCCTTCCGCGAGGGCGAGATCAGCGTGCTCGTCGTCTCGAAGGTCGCGAACTTCTCGATCGACCTGCCCGAGGCCACGGTCGCCATCCAGGTGTCCGGCACCTTCGGCTCCCGCCAGGAGGAGGCCCAGCGTCTGGGTCGCGTCCTGCGCCCGAAGGCGGACGGCCACGAGGCCCGCTTCTACTCGGTCGTCGCCCGCGACACCATCGACCAGGACTTCGCCGCGCACCGCCAGCGCTTCCTGGCCGAACAGGGCTACGCCTACCGGATCATGGACGCGGACGAGCTGCTGGCGAGCGACTGACCCCACCCGGACCCGGTCGGGCCGGGCACGGGGCAGGCCGGGACGCGGGTCAGCGACGTATGACGCCCGCGTCCTCGGCGTATTCGCCGAGGACGACGACGCTCACGGCTGCCGCCGCGAAGACCTTGGCGGCGTGGAAGACGCCGCCGACGCTGTGGCGCGGGCGGGTGACGGAGGTGGCGGTGGCGCCGCGAGCGCGGCGGCCCTGGATCGGGGTGAAGGTTGCGGTGCTCATGTACCTATGGTGCGTTTTCGCCCGCCGCGCCACATCGCCCTGGGGGCTGAACCTCGGGGCGCGCCGCCTCATACTCACGGCCCACGCCTCCCCCTAAGGGCTCTGCCCGAAGGAGGACACCGCCCGGACGACACCCGTACGGGGGCCCGAACCGGAGGGACTTTCGTCCCGGATCGTTCCGAATCGTTCCGGGTGGTTCCCGCGACGATATTCATTCGCGCGCCGCCCCCGCGATGACTACAATCTCCGCTCTTGCCGCCTCCCGCTGCCCCACCGGGGAGAGCCGCCCGCCGGACGGAAACCGGCGGGCCTGTCCGTCCGCATCTCGCAGTCACTCGCAGCAGCAGGAGGCAGTTCCGTGCCCGCGCACGCCCACGTACCGGCCGATCCCCAGAGCACCGACGCAGACGGCACCGACCCCCTGGACCGGGAACGGGCCCACCTCGCGTCCTCCCGCTCCGCGCTGCGCGCGATGCGCGAGGACGTGGAGGCCCTCGACATCCGCGACGTCACCGCGAACTGGGTCAACGCCATCGTGCTCCAGGCCCAGATCGACGACCGCATCAAGGCCCTCGCCGACCTCTCCCACACCCCCCTCTTCTTCGGCCGCCTCAACTACCTGCACGCGCCCGGCGCCGAGCTCGCCGAAGGCGCGGAGGGCGAGCAGTTCTACATCGGCCGCCGCCACGTCCACGACGCCGGCGGCGACCCGATGGTGATCGACTGGCGCGCGCCCGTCTCCCAGCCCTTCTACCGGGCCTCCAAGGCCGACCCGCAGGACGTCGCGCTGCGCCGCCGCTTCGGTTATACGGGCGGCGAGCTGACCGCGTACGAGGACGAGCATCTCTCCGACCCATCGGAGACGGCCGCCACCGTGAGCAAGCTGCTCCAGCAGGAGATCGAGCGCCCGCGCGTCGGCCCCATGCGCGACATCGTCGCGACGATCCAGCCCGAGCAGGACGAGATCGTGCGTTCCGGGCTGTCCGGTTCCGTCTGCGTGCAGGGCGGTCCCGGCACCGGCAAGACGGCGGTCGGCCTGCACCGTGTCGCGTACCTCCTCTACGCGCACCGCGACCGCCTGGCCCGCACCGGCACCCTGGTGATCGGGCCGAACCGTTCCTTCCTGCACTACATCGAGCAGGTCCTGCCCGCCCTGGGCGAGCTGGAGGTCAAGCAGGCGACCGTCGACGACCTGGTCGCCCGCCCGGGCCTGGAGGTACGCGGCACGGACGCCGCCGAAACCGCCGTGGTCAAGGGCGACGCCCGGATGGCGCAGGTCTTGCGCCGCGCGGTCCACTCCCACGTCACCGAGCCGGCCGAGCCGCTGATGGTGGTCCGCGGATCGCGGCGCTGGCGGGTGCCGGCGTACGAGATCGCCGAGATCGTCGCGGAGCTCCAGGACCGCGACATCCGCTACGGGGCCGCCCGCGACGCCCTTCCGCAGCGGATCGCGCACACCGTCCTGGTCCGGATGGAACAGGCGGGCGAAGCCCCGGACGACCGCGTCCAGGACGCGGTGGCCCGCAACGCCGCCGTGAAGGCCCTGGTCAAGACCGTCTGGCCGCTGGTGGAACCGGCCAAGCTGGTGCTGCGCCTGCTCTCCGACCCGGAGTTCCTGGCGGCGCACGCGGACGGGATCCTGTCCGAGGACGAACAGAAGCTCCTGCTGTGGCAGAAGCCGCAGCGCAGCGTGAAGTCGGCGAAGTGGTCGGCCGCCGACCTGGTCCTCATCGACGAGGCCGGCGACCTGGTGGAGCGCACGCATTCGCTCGGCCACGTCGTCCTCGACGAGGCGCAGGACCTGTCCCCGATGCAGTACCGGGCGGTCGGCCGCCGCTGCACGACGGGCTCGGCGACGATCCTCGGCGACCTCGCCCAGGGCACGACCCCGTGGGCCACGCGCAGCTGGGACGAGGCGCTGGGGCACCTCGGCAAGCCGGGGGCGGTGCTGGAGGAGCTGACGGCGGGCTTCCGCGTACCGCGCGAGGTGATCGCCTACGCCTCCCGCCTGCTCCCCTCGATCTCCCCGGGCCTGGCACCGGTCTCCTCGGTCCGCGAGACCCCGGGTTCCCTGGTCGTCACGGAGACGGCGGACCTGACGGCGGCGGCGGTCGAGGCCTGCCGGGCCTCGCTCGCGCACGAGGGCTCCATCGGCCTGATCGCGGCGGACGCGCGGATCCCCGTACTCGCCGAGGCCCTGGCGGCGGCGGGTCTCCCCCACCTCTCCCCCGGCGAGGAGACGACGGCCGAGTCCCGCCTGACGCTGGTCCCGGCCTCGCTCGCGAAGGGCCTGGAGTACGACTACGTGGTCCTCGACGAGCCGGCCGCCGTGGTCTCGGGCGAGCCGGACGAGCGCACCGGCCTGCGCCGCCTGTACGTCTGCCTCACCCGAGCGGTCTCGGGCCTGACCCTCCTCCACTCGGCCCCCCTGCCGGAGGCGCTGGCCTGAAGGTCCAGCCCCGCCAGGGGTCCCCGGCCGGTCAGGCCAGGGCGGCCCGCCATTCGGCGACGGCCGCCGCCGAGACCGGCCGGTCCCACCCGGAGGGACGGGCCGCGCCGCCGATGTGGAAGGCGTTGATGCCCGCCTCGCGCAGGACCGGGAGGTGGGACAGGCCCAGGCCGCCGCCGACCAGGATCCGCGGCTCGTAGCCGGGGGTCCCGGTGCGGGCCGCCTCCGCCAGGAGGACCGCCATGCCCTCGTCGACCCCGCCGGCGGCGCCCGCCGTCAGGTAGGTGTCCAGGCCGGGGAGGTCCGCCAGCGCCTTGCGGAGCTGGTCGCGGTCGGCCGCCCGGTCGATGGCCCGGTGGAAGGTCCAGCCGCAGCCGCCGAGCTCCGCCACGACCGTCTCGACGGCGGCCAGGTCGGGGGTGCCGTCCGGGTTCAGGAAGCCGAGGACGAACTGGTCGGCCCCCTCCGCGCGCAGCGCCCGTACCTCCGTGACCAGGCGGTCCAGGTCCTCGGCGGTGCCCGCCGAGAAGCCGTCGGCCTTGCGGAGCATCACGCGCAGGGAGATGTCGACCGACGCCCTGATCGCCGCGAAGGTCTCGCGCGGCGGGGTCAGCCCGTCGGCGGCCATGTCGGTGACCAGCTCGAGTCGGTCCGCCCCACCGGCCTGGGCCGCGATCGCGTCCTCCACGTCGAGGGCGATCACCTCCAGGAGCGCACGGTTGCTCATGTCATCCATCCTTCGGAAAACTGCTCGTATGACCCTTCCGGGCCAGTATGGCAAATAGGTCTAGTCCAATATTCAGGGTACGGGTCTTCGCCCGCCCTTCACCAGCACAATCACGCCACCACCACAATGTGCGCATGACCTCCGACACGCAGGACAGCGCCACCGACCGCGCCGCCGGCCTCCGAACCCGCTGGCACGCGACCGCCACCGCAGCCGGCGCCGACCGCGATCCCGCCCCCTACGCCGACCGGCTCCTCACCGCCTGGGCGGAGCCGCAGCGCAGGTACCACACCACCGCGCACCTGGCCGACGTACTCGCACGGATCGACGTACTCGCCCCGCACGCCGCCGACCGGGCCGCCGTGGAGCTCGCGGCCTGGTTCCACGACGCCGTCTACCGTCCCGACCGCTCCGAGAACGAGGAGCGCAGCGCCGCCCTCGCCGAGCGCGCCCTGCCCGAGCTCGGCATCGACGCGGAGCGCACCGCCGAGACGGCCCGCCTGGTCCGGCTCACCGTCACCCACGACCCCGCGCCCCGGGACACCAACGGCGAGGTGCTGTGCGACGCCGACCTCGGGGTCCTGGCCGGGGCCCCGGACGCCTACGCCGCGTACGCCGCCGCCGTGCGCGCCGAGTACGCCTTCGTCCCCGACGAGGCCTTCCGCGAGGGCCGCGCCGCCGTCCTGCGCCAGCTGCTGGACCTGCCGCGCCTCTTCCGCACCCCGTACGGGGCCGCGCACTGGGAGGCCCCGGCCCGCGCGAACCTGGCCGCCGAGCTGGCGGGGCTCGCATAGACGGAATGCGCGTAGGCACAGAGGGAATGCGCGCAGAGGGAATGTGAAACGTTTCGCCGCGGTTGGTGTAGTTCATGCCCGTAGCAGCCGAACGCACCCGCATGCCCGTCGCCGTCTACATCCTCGGCCTCTCCGTCTTCGCACTCGGAACCAGCGAGTTCATGCTCTCCGGGCTCCTGCCACCCATCGCCGAGGACATGGGCGTCACCATCCCCCAGGCGGGCCTGCTCATATCCGCCTTCGCCATCGGCATGGTGGTGGGTGCGCCGCTGCTGGCCGTGGCCACCCTGCGGCTGCCCCGCCGCACCACCCTGGTCTCCCTCATCAGCCTCTTCGGCCTCGGGCAGGTCGCGGGCGCGCTGGCCCCCTCCTACGAGCTGCTCTTCGCCTCCCGCATCGTCTCCGCGCTCGCCTGCGCCGGCTTCTGGGCCGTGGGCGCGGCCGTGGCCATCGCCATGGTCGAGCAGCACCAGCGGGCCCGCGCCATGGCCGTCATGATCGGCGGCCTCTCCATCGCCAACGTCCTCGGCGTCCCGGCCGGCGCGTTCCTCGGCGAGCAGTTCGGCTGGCGCTCCGCGTTCTGGGCCGTGGCCGCGGCCTCCGCCATCGCGCTCGTCGGCATCCTCACCCTGATCCCGAGGATCCCGCTGCCCGAGGAGAAGCCGACGCTCTCCCGCGAGCTGCGGATCTACCGCGACCGCCAGGTCTGGCTGTCGATCGGCGTCACCGCGCTCGCCGCGGGCGGCGTCTTCTGCGCCTTCAGCTACCTGTCCCCGCTGCTCACCGAGGTGGCCGGGCTGGATTCCGGCTGGGTGCCGTGGATCCTGGGCCTCTTCGGAGTGGGCGCGCTGCTGGGCACCACCCTGGGCGGGCGGATCGCCGACGCGAACCTCTTCGGCGTGATGCTGTGGGGCATCACCGCCTCCACCGTCTTCCTGACGGCCCTCGCCCTGCTGGCCTCCACCGCCGCGGCCGCGATCGCACTCTCCTTCCTCCTCGGCTTCTCGGCGTTCTTCACCGCCCCGGCGCTCAACGCCCGCATGTTCAACGTCGCGGGCGCCGCCCCCACCCTGGCCGGAGCCACCACCACGGCCGCGTTCAACCTCGGCAACACCGGCGGCCCCTGGCTCGGCGGCACCGTCATCGACGCCGGCTACGGCTTCTCCGCCACCGCCTGGGCGGGCGCCGCGATGACCGTCACCGCGATCGGGCTGGGCCTCGTGGCCCTGCGCCTGGACCGGCGTACGAGGCCCCGTACGGGCCCCGGCGCGACCCGTGTCGTGGCCTCCTCGGAAGCCACCCCGCGCACCGCCGACATCCGGCAGCCCGCGGGCCACTGAGACTGCCGGAACCCGGCATGCCGGGGGACCCCGCCGGGGGCCTAGCGTGAGCCCGTCCGGCGGGGGGCCGGACCGGGCACGGCGGAGGCAGGGCGATGGGGAGCGACGGGAGCGGACTGTTCTCGCTCGTGTGGGGGCTCGGAGCGACGAGCGCGGGGCTGGTCCTCGTGACGAACTTCCGGGGGGCCGCCGAATGGCTCGTCTACATGCAGGACCGCCGTGCCCGCATCTCGTCACGCATGAGGCTGGGGGTCACGGGCACCCGGTGCCTCGGCGGCGTCTTCGCCGTGGTCGGGCTGCCCGTCCTCATCACGGGCGTCATCGACGCGGCCGAGCACGGGCTCGACGGCAAGACCCTGCCCCGGCTGCCACTGCCGTTCGCGGCCTTCATGTGCCTGATCGCCGTCCTCGGCCTGTGGTCCCTCTGGCGCCCCGCGGGCCCGCTGCGCCCGATGTGGACCAACGGGTTCGGGCTGCGCCGGACCGCGCTCGCGATCCAGACCGCCGCGGTCCCGGCCTTCGTCTTCTTCCTGTGGTCCGGCAACAGCGTGGCGATGCATGCCACCTGGCTGACCGGCATGGCCGCGACGCTCACCGCGCTGGCTTCGGGACCGTCCCGCCGGGCGCCGGCCGCCCCTTAGGCCTGCGCAGCCCGGCCGCCGTCAGCCGCCGGACCAGTTCCTTGCTGCCGATCTGGACCGCGCCCGCGCCCACCGCGTCCTCGTAGCGGTGCGAGGGCACGTCGTAGTGGTCCCGCTCGAAGGCCCGCTCCGGGCAGCCGATCGAGGCCGCGAAGGCGTGCAGCTCCTCGTACGAGACGTCGCTGACCAGGTGCGACCACATGCGGCCGTGGCCCGGCCAGTCCGGCGGGTCGATGTACACCGTCATCGGCGGCTCATCCGCCGGGCCCGGACACCACGGCGGCTCATTCGTCGTACCCGGAGCCGGATCCGAAGCCGCCCGCGAAGACTGGTCCGAGTCCGCCGACCGGCGCCACCCGCACGCCGGCTTCCGAGCACACCCACATCGGGTCGGGTCCGAGCTCGGGCTCGACGTCCAGCGCGTGCGGTTCGCCGTGGTTGCAGACCGGGCACAGCGGCCAGCGCCCGTACTTCTGCAGCAGTGCGTCCTTCACGTCCTGGGCGACGAGTCCGGCGAGGTAGTCGACACCCTCCGGCCACTGCTCCACCCACCACCGGCGGTGCGTGACCGAGTTCTCGACGAGGGAGACGACATCGGCTTCGGCGACCTCGCCCGCGACGAGATCGGCGAGTACGAGGGCGCGTGCGGCGTGCAGCGCCTGTTCCAGGGGGGTCGCGTGGTCCATGGAGACATTGTGGACCCGGACGGCCCAACTGGCGAAGGTCCTCTTTCACCGGTGACTTATGGCGTCTTGACGCCCCCACCCCGCTGAAAATAGATTTCAAGCGTGAGCAAGAACGTGAAAGAAACCTTCAACGGAGGTGCGGACGCGACCGCCCCGGTCCCCGTCCCCGTCCCGGCCCCCGCCGCCCTGCGGGCCCGGGTCCGCAGCCTCGGCCCCTCGATGACCCGCTCCATGCAGGCCGTCGCCGAAGCCGTCGCCGAGGACCCCGCCGGGTGCGCCGCGCTCACCGTCTCCGACCTCGCCGCCCGCACCGGCACCAGCGAGGCCACCGTCGTGCGCACCGCCCGCCTCCTGGGCTACCCCGGTTACCGCGACCTGCGCCTCGCGCTCGCCGCGCTCGCCGCCCAGCAGGAATCCGGCGCAGCCCCGGCGGTCACCGTGGACATAGCCGTCGACGACTCCCTCGCGGACGTGGTCGCCAAACTGGCCCACGAGGAGGCGCAGACCCTCGCCGACACCGCCGCCGGCCTCGACATCGCCGCCCTCGCCTCCGCCGTCTCCGCCCTCGCGGGCGCCCGCCGCATCGAGATCTACGGAGTCGGCGCCTCCGGCCTCGTCGCCCAGGACCTCTCCCAGAAGCTGTCGCGCATCGGCCTCATCGCCCACGCGCACAACGACCCGCACCTGGCCGTCACCACCGCCGTCCTGCTGCGCCCCGGCGACGTGGCCATCGCCATCACGCACTCCGGCGGCACCGGCGACGTCATCGAACCCCTGCGGATCGCCTTCGAGCACGGCGCCACCACCCTCGCGCTCACCGCCCGGGCGAACTCCCCCGTCGTCCACTACGCCGACCTCGTGCTGGCCACCTCCGCCGCCCGCGAGACCCAGCTGCGCCCGGCCGCCATGTCGAGCCGGACCAGCCAGTTGCTCGTCGTCGACTGCCTCTTCGTCGGCGTCGCGCAGCAGACCTACGAGACCGCGGCGCCCGCGCTCGCAGCCTCGTACGAGGCGCTCGCGCCCCGGCACCACACCCCCGTACCCACCGCCAAGCGGGGCAGCACCACCCGCTAGCACTTCAGGAGCCCCCACTCATGACCGCGTACGCCGAACTCCGCGCCCAGCTCGCCACCTTGACCACCGAGGCCTTCCGCCCCGAACTGGCCGAGATCGACCGGCTGTCCACCCTCGAGATCGCCCGCCTGATGAACGCCGAGGACGCCACCGTCCCGGCCGCCGTCGCCGGGGAGCTGGAGACGATCGCCGCCGCCATCGACGGGATCGCCGAGCGGATGGCCCGCGGCGGGCGGCTGATCTACGCGGGCGCCGGCACCGCGGGCCGGATGGGCGTCCTGGACGCCAGCGAGTGCCCGCCCACCTTCAACACCGACCCCTCCGAGGTCGTCGGCCTGATCGCGGGCGGCCCCTCCGCCATGGTCAAGGCCGTCGAAGGCGCCGAGGACTCCAAGGAACTGGCCGCCGAGGACCTGACCGCACTGGCCCTGACCGCCGAGGACACCGTCATCGGCATCTCCGCCTCCGGCCGCACCCCGTACGCGATCGGCGCCGTCGAGTTCGCCCGCGGGCGCGGCGCCCTCACCGTGGGCCTGTCCTGCAACGCCGGCTCCGCGCTCGCCGCGGCCGCCGACCACGGCATCGAGGTCGTCGTCGGCCCCGAACTCCTCACCGGATCCACCCGCTTGAAGGCGGGCACCGCGCAGAAGCTCGTACTCAACCTCATCTCGACCCTCACGATGATCCGCCTGGGCAAGACCTACGGGAACCTCATGGTCGACATGCGCTCCTCCAACGAGAAGCTGCGCGCCCGCGCCCGCCGCATCGTCTCGCTGGCCACCGGCGCCCCCGACACCGAGATCGAAGCCGCGCTCAGCGCCTGCGACGGCGAGGTCAAGCAGGCCATCCTCGTCATCCTCGGCGGGGTCGACGGCCCCGCCGCCGGCGAGCTCCTCGCCGCCTCCCAGGGCCACCTGCGGGCCGCCCTTGCCCAGACCGCCCCCGCCCACTGAATCCACCGCTGACCCCGAGCAGCAAGGCGAACACCAAGATGTCCACTGACAAGAACCGCGCCACAGCCGCCGCGATCCTTCCTCTGGTCGGCGGTCCGGACAACATCCTCTCCATCGCGCACTGCATGACGCGCCTGCGCATCACCCTGCGGGACCGCTCACTGGTCCAGGACGAGGCGCTCAAGGCCGTGCCCGCCGTGATGGGCGTGGTCGAGGACGACACCTACCAGATCGTGCTGGGGCCGGGCACCGTCGCCCGCGTCACGCCCGAGTTCGAGGCACTCGTAGCGGAAGGCCGCTCGGCCACCCCCGCCGCCCCCGCCGCCCACTCCGTCACCGCGGACGAACTGGCCGCCCAGGGCGCGGCGATCAAGGACGCCCGGAAGGCGAAGAACTCGACCCCCTTCAAACTGTTCCTGCGCCGCATCGCCAACATCTTCGTCCCGCTGATCCCCGCCCTGATCGGCTGCGGCATCATCGCCGGCCTCAACGGGTTCATCACCAACATGGGCTGGCTGCCCGCCGTCGTCCCGGCGCTGGCCGCGATGGCCTCCGGCTTCATGTCCCTGATCGCGGTCTTCGTCGGCTACAACACGGCCAAGGAGTTCGGCGGCACGGCGATCCTCGGCGGCGCCGTCGCCGCGATCATCGTCTTCCCCGGCGTGGCGAAGATCGACGCCTTCGGCCAGCAGCTTTCCCCCGGCCAGGGCGGCGTCCTGGGCGCCCTCGCGGCGGCCCTCCTCGCCGTCCAGGTGGAGAAGTGGTGCCGCAAGTGGGTCCCGGAGGCCCTGGACGTCCTGGTCACTCCCACGCTCACGGTCCTCGTCTCCGGCCTGGTCACCCTCTTCGGCCTGATGTTCATCGCCGGTGAGGTCTCCACCGCCATCGGTACGTTCGCCACCTGGCTCCTCGCCACCGGCGGCGCCTTCGCCGGCCTGGTCCTGGGCGGCCTCTTCCTCCCCCTCGTCATGCTGGGCCTGCACCAGGCCCTGATCCCCATCCACACCACCCTGATCGAGCAGACCGGCTACACCGTCCTCCTCCCCATCCTCGCCATGGCGGGCGCGGGCCAGGTCGGCGCGGCCATCGCCGTCTACTACAAGCTCCCGCGCAACCGCTCGATCCGCTCCACCATCAAGTCCGCCCTCCCGGCAGGCTTCCTGGGCGTGGGCGAACCCCTCATCTACGGCGTCTCCCTCCCCCTGGGCCGCCCCTTCATCACCGCCTGCATCGGCGGCGCGGCGGGCGGAGCCTTCGTCGGCCTCTTCAACCAGCTGGGCACCGCCTTCGGCTCCACCGCCATCGGCCCCTCGGGCTGGGCCCTGTTCCCGCTCCTCGACGGCAAGTCGGGCATGGCAATGACCATCGCCATCTACGCGGGCGGCCTGGCCGTCGGCTACCTGGTCGGCTTCACGGCCACCTACTTCTTCGGCTTCACGAAGCAGATGCTGGCCGACTTCAACACGGACCCGGAGCCTGCTGCCGCCGCCCAGCCGGAGCCCGCGAAGGAACCGGCCCTGGCCTGACCCCTCTACTCTTCTCCCCCCTCCCGCCCCGAAGGCCCTGCTCCGGCAGGGCCTTCGGCATACTCACGGGCATGGAGATCCCGCCTGGGGCCGAAGCCCTCGAAGTCGTCCGCCTCGCCCACCGCCCGGCCGATCCGTGGGGTCCGATCACCGGCGGCACCCCCGTCGCCCTGTGGACCGGCGCCGAAGCCGCCGAGGCCCTCTCCCTCGTCGAGGACCTTCCCCCGGGGGATCCCGCCCGGTGCTTCGTGCCCACTTGGGGCATCCGCGCCCACGACGCCGAGCTGAACCACCTCTACGACGTCATCCCCTGCTTCTCCTGCAACTGGGTCCTCCTCACCGGCCCGGCGGTCCCCGAACGACTGGACCGCAGCCACGCCTTCGACGGCCAGAGCCCCGCGGCCCAGGCGCTCCTGTCCCTGTTCCGCGCCTGCGAGGAGATACCCGCGGTCGTTCCGGCCGGGCGGATGAGCGCGGGCCCCCAGCCGGTGCTCGAACTCCCGGGTACCGCCGGTCTCCACCTGCGCCCGTGGGAGCCCCACGACGCCCCCGCGCTGATCCGGGCCGGCCTCGACCCGGACATCCGGCACTGGAACCGCACGGACCGGTTCACCCTGGCCGAGGCCGGGAAGCGCATCGCGCGCTACGGTCGCCGCTGGGAGACGGAGAAGGCCGCGGCCTGGGCCGTCGCCCCGGCCGTCGGAGGCGAGGCCGTCGGCCTGATCGGGCTGGCCGACCTCGATCTTCGCGGCGGCAGCGGCGAGATCATGTACTGGCTCCTGCCCGACGGACGCGGCAGCGGGGTCATGGCCGAAGCGGTGTCCGCCGTGACCCGCTGGGCCTTCGAGAACCTCGGCCTGCACCGCCTGCGCATCACCCATTCCGTATCCAACCCGGCCTCCTGCCGAGTAGCCGTGAAATCCGGCTACCCCCTGGAGGGCACCATGCGCGGAGCCCTCCTCCACGCGGACGGCTGGCACGACGAACACCTCCACGCCCGCCTGCGCACGGACTGACGGCGGGGCCGGGCCCGTCACACCATCGAGCTAACCCGCAGGCAAAAGCACGGAATGGGCTCACATATGCCAGAAACCTATGCGCATGTACCTCTTCACCCCACACCCGGAGTACGGCGGCGGCATCGGAAGTCGCACGAGCCGCACGGCGGAGCCCCACCAGAACTACTCGATCTCGATGCCCCGCGACATCGCCGAGGCCGCTCGCGCCCGCAGCGGCCCTTCCGGCCTCTCCGCCTACGTCACTGCCGCGGTGTCCCGCCAGATCGAACGGGACAACCTTGCCGAGCTCATCGCCGTGGCCGAGGCGGACATCGGCCCGATCACGGCGGAGGAGATCAGGGAGAAGGCCGACCTCCTCGCACGCACGCGCCGAGAGGGCACGTCCGTCACCGAGAGCCTCACCCGGACCAGAACTCTCGTCCTCGACAGCGAGGGCCTCTCCAAGTACGTCTCGCGTGACCGTGAAACCGTGGCATGGCTGGCGGCAGCCTTCGCCCGGGACGTGCGCGTCGTCACCAGCACCGCCACGCTCCCCGAGGTCGTGCACCCGCGGATCAACGTACCCGCCCTCAGGTGGGCGCCGTCCCGGATGGTGGTCGAACCCGTCACCGAAGAGATCGCCCTCGCCGCCACGGCCCTGCTCCGCGAAGCCGGCCTGCACGGGCACAAGTACGCAATCGACGCGATGCTCGCCGCCACCGCGCTCGCGGCCCCCGGCCCCGTCACCGTCCTCACCTCCGACCCGGAGGACCTCACCGCGCTCTGCGGCAGCCGCCTCGCCGCCGTGAAGGTCTAGGCCGCCGCTCGGGTGCGTAGCCCAGAGGCTTGAACTCCCGAGTTGGTCCGATCAGTTGCATCTGCCGGTGGTTCGCGCCGGGACGCTCCGGGCGGCGACCGCCCCGAGGCTATGAATGCGTCACCCGACCATTCATGAGCATCGACCTCAGGAGCCACACGATGCGCCCCATCCGAGCGGCCTCTCTCGGCACGGCCACTGCGCTGGCCGCCCTTCTCGCCTGCGCGCCCGTCGCGGCCGCCGCGACGGACACCGATTCCGCCCACCCCGGGGGCAAACACCGGGTCATCACACTCACCGGCCAGCTCGCGCAGCAGACGCGCTTCCCCGTCAACCCCGGCGGCGCCCCCGCCCAGGGCGATCGGACCGTCTTCCACTCGATCCTCTTCGACCAGGACGGCAAGCAGGTCGGTGACACCGGCGGCACCTGCACCACCACCCGGGTCGACAACGGCGGAGCGGAGGAGTGCGTCGTGACCTACAACCTCCCGACCGGCCAGCTCTCGGTGCAGGGCACGGTCTTCGGCATCCTCAACCCCGGCCCTCCCCCTTCCTTCGACAACGCGATCACCGGCGGCACCGGGGAGTTCAGCGGGGCTCGCGGCTCGGTCCACGCCGACACGATCGCTCCGGGGACGAGGCGCTTCACGATCGACCTCGACCGCTGACCGGCTGCGGGACGGACCACGGAGTGCCTGCGGTGCACGCCTGAGGGGAGCCCGGTGGGGAGGGCGCCGGAGCGGCCAGTAGGCTCCGCTCCGCAAACCGGAAGCAGTCCGTCCCGTGGAGAACATCCCGGGCGTGTTGAAAGAGGAACCATGGCGTCACCTGCCGCCCCCATGGCCCAGGAACAGATACCGGATGCGGTCGCGTCCCTCGCGACCGCCCACAACCTCGGGGAGCATCGCGAGACCTTCCTCCCCCAGCGCATGGGCACCGGACGGATGATCGGGCTCGTCGTCTTCATGCTGCTCGGCCTGGCCTGCTTCGTCCTGCCCGGCCTGATGTTCGTGTGGATGCTGATGCAGAGCCCCAACCTGTCCCGCAAGCAGGCGGCCAAGCGCATCCACCTCTTCGAGCACGGCCTGCTCGTCGCCGATCACAGCGGCCCGACCGACGCGTTCCGCTGGGACTCGCTGACGGCGCTCCAGCAGATCACCAGGAAGTACGCCAACGGCGTCTACGTCGGCACCACTTACCTGTACACGCTGTTCAAGCAGGACGGGTCCTCGGTCAAGCTGACCAACTTCTACGCCGACCCGGAGCGCTGGGGCGGGGCCATCCAGCACGAGATCACCCGGGCCCAGCTGCCCCACGTGATGACCCTGCTGGAGCAGGGCGGGACCGTCCGGTTCGGCGACATCGCGATGACCAGGAGCGGGATCTCCACCGCCAAGCGCGGCGCCGTGCAGTGGAGCGAGATCCAGAAGATCGAGATCAAGGACGGCACCGTCTTCCTGGCGAAGGCCGGCAAGATGCTGTCCTGGTCGAACACCCCGGTCGCGAAGATCCCCAACTTCTTCCTGTTCCTCGCCGTCGTCGACCACCTCCGCGGCTGACGGTCCCGCTCACGCGACGCCGCCCTCGGCTAGGACCGTGGTGCGACCGCTTCGAGGTCGTCGATCGTGCCGGTCATGACGGCACGGATGTGCTCGGTGAGGTGTTCCGCCGGCCAGTCCCACCAGGCGAGGGCGAGCAGGCGGGCGATCTCGTCTTCGCTGTAGCGGGTGCGGATGAGCTCGGCCGGGTTGCCTCCGACGATGCCGTAGTCGGGGACGTCGTCCACGACTACGGCGCCGGAAGCGATGATCGCGCCGTGCCCGATGCGCACTCCGGGCATGACCATGGTGTCGTAGCCGAACCAGACGTCGTTGCCGACGACGGTGTCCCCCCTGGCCGGCAGGCCGGCGAGCAGGCCGAAATGCTCGGCCCAGGATCCGCCCATGATGGGGAAGGGGAACGTGGAGGGGCCGTCCATGCGGTGGTTGGCCCCGTTCATGATGAACCGCACCCCGGTGCCCAGCGCGCAGAACTTCCCGATGACCAGCTTCTCCGGCCCGTAGTGGTAGAGCACGTTGCGGGTCTCGAACCCGGTCGGATCATCCGGGTCGTCGTAGTACGAGTACTCCCCGACCTCGATCAGCGGCGAAGTCACCAGCGGCTTCAGCAGGACCACGCGCGGCTGGTCGGGCAACGGGTGAAGCGCTGTCGGGTCCGCGGGAAGGTGACTCATGGCCTAGGCCGTCTCTTTCGGATCTTGTCGGTCAGGTCCGCGTCGTCCGGTGCCGTGCCTCGCCGGGTACCCGACCCACGAGGTCCCGACACCGTGGAACTTCCCCACCGAGCCCGGCCGTCCGGGGATCAGTTGGTGGGGCGCGGCCGAGCAGACGACGAAGGGCTCCACCGTCTGGTTCTGGCCGGTGTTGTTCCAGTACCTGACCTCCCACGTGTTGAGGCTCTGGAGCGAACTCTGGATGACCACGCCTTGCGCCTGACCCCGACCTCCCCCACCCGTGGGCACCTCACCGTTGGGGCAGGGCTGGTGCAGGATGACGACCTGGTTCCTCGTCAGCGTGGTACCGCCCCCGAAAACCTGGTGGTGGGCGGACGGTGAGCAGACCACCGTGGCCGAGATGCTCCCGGAACTCAGGGCCTGGTCGTTCATGCCGGTGATGATCCAGTCACGCCCGTTCGCGTAGGAACTGGTGAGGGCGAACTGGAACCACTTCGGGGAAGTGGTCAGCCCTCCCCCGGTGGGCAGCTGACCGACGGGACACGTGGCCTTGGCCGTGCGCAGCACACGGAACTCGTCCGGAACCTCCACCGGGGCACCGGTGACGTAGGTCAGGGATTCCGCGGCCCTCGGGAGGATGGGTTCGGCGGGTGAACCGGGGTGTCCTTGCGCCGTGGCCGTCGTTCCAAAGAGGGTGAGGAGCGCGGTGGCAACCAGCAGGGCAGGTCGGGTGAGTCTCATCGCGGCCTTCTCGGTTCGGCGGTAGGGGCCTTCTGGATACCCGAACCACCGACGCCTACCGGCCGCGAACTCCCGCCGCGTCGAGCAGAATCGCTACGCCCTCACCCGGTCGGGGCCGAAGGGCTCCCGCCCCCTAAACCAACGCCTTCGACTCGGCGGCAGCGACCGGCTCCGCCACGACCTCGCCGCTGCGCCACAGCGGGGCGAAGGAGACCAGGAGGAGGACGGCTCCGAGCGGTATGAGGTCCTTGTCGGCGAAGGGGAGGGTGGTGTCGATGAGGACCAGGAGCGGGGCCCACGACTTGAGGACGCGGCGCTTGGCGAGCTGGGAGACCAGGATCAGCTGGCCGACGAAGAACAGCAGCGGGCCGAAGTCGTAGAACGCCGGGAGCACGCCGGGTATCTCCTGGACCCGGGTGAACATCTCGTCCATGGCACCCCGGTCCGCCGACAGGAACCCGACCACCATGTCGATGGCGAACTGCACGCCGACGGCTGTCGCTCCCGCCGTGCCGGCCCACATCCCCACGGCGGACAGCCGGTTGCGGCCCGCAGCTTCGCGCATCGCCGCGAAGCCCCGTACGAAGTAGACGAGCGCGCCGAGGAAGCACAGGTGGCCCAGGCTCCACGCGAGGCCCGGACCGCGGCTGCCGTCGAGGCCGTCGATGATGCGGATGACACCGTAGGCACCCATCAGAACGGGTGCGGCCAGGAAGGCAGTTCGCGTATTGATCATGCAGATGACGCTACGGGGACAGGACCCCGAGCCACATCCGGTAGCGACCCCCGAGATCCCCTGAGAGACACCCCTGAGAGGTCATGCGGGCAGGCGCGCCGACGGTCAGCGACCCCGGCCGGTCTCCCGGCCGGGGCGCCGCGGGTCAGAGGCCGCCGGTGAACAGCAGCTGGTTCGGGCTGCCCTTGCTGACGCTCTTCAGCACGTCCTTGGTGGACTCGTCGTCGATGAACTCGTTGATCTCCGCCGGGGTCGCGGTCGGGTGCGCCTGCTTGTAGAGGACGGCGACACCGGCGGCATGCGGCGCGGCCATCGACGTACCGTCGAGGGCCACGCTGCCGCCGCCGAGCTTGGCGGAGACGATCGCCGCACCGGGGGCGTAGAGGGATACGCAGGGGCCGTAGTTGGTGAAGTCGGTCTCCTCGTCCCACTGGTTGGAAGCGGCGACGCTGAGCACGCGCGCGGCGGACGCGGGCGAGACGTTGCACGCGTCCTTCGCGCTGTTGCCCGCCGCGATGACCGGCAGCACGCCCGCGTCGGACAGGGCGGTCGCGGCGGTGTCCACCGCGAGCGACTTGTCCCCGCCCAGGGAGCCGTTGAGGACCGCGGGCTGCTTGGCGTTCTTCGCCACCCAGTCCAGGCCCGCGATGATTCCGGAGGAGTCGCCCTCGCCCTTGCAGTCGAGGACGCGGACGCTGACCACGTTCGCCTTGCGCGCCACTCCGTACGTCTTACCGGCGACCGTGCCCGCGACGTGAGTCCCGTGGCCGTTGCAGTCCTGGCCGTCGCGGCCGTCCTTGATCGCGTCGAAGCCGAAGGTGGCCCGGCCGCCGAACTCGTCGTGCCCGTAGTCGATGCCCGTGTCGAGGATGTACGCGTTCACCCCGGCGCCGTTGCCCTGCGTGGTGAAGGTGTTGTCGAGCGGCAGCGCCTTCTGGTCGATCCGGTCCAGGCCCCACGAGGAGGAGGGTCCGAACGCACGGACGCCGTCGCCGGGGGCCGAGGCCATCGACGGGGCCGCGACCTTGGCGTCCGCCTCCACCGACTTCACGCCCAGGCTCACCCGGGCGATGTCCAGCTGGAGCTTGGTCATCGGCACGGCGAAGCCGTTCATGGCCTTGGTGTAGAGGAACTTCGGCTTGAGCTTCAGCCGCTCCGCCACCTTGGCGGGGTCGTAGCCCGGCTCCAGCGTGATGATGTACTGCCCGGGAATGGCATTGGCCGAGACGAACAGCGGCACGGGGGTCGGCTCGGGCGCGGCGTCGGCGGACGCGGTTCCGGCGGCCACCGGGCCGGCGGCGAGCAGGGCGGCGGTGGCCACGCGGGCGATCAGGCGCATCGACATGGAGGGGGGCTCCTGAAGGTGGGGTTCGGCATGCGAGAGCCGCCTCCGTTCGACGCGGAACGCGTCCCGGAGTGCGGCTCTCCCCCTTCATCGGCCGTCAGTCGGACGGACTTGACCGGCCCGCGCCGCCTGTCCGCCCGCGCGGGGGCCCGTCGGCGGACCGGTCTTCGTACCTAACGAAGAAAGGATTCTCTCCCCTTGGTGCCCGGGACCCTCCCCATCTGCGCGGAATCCGCGCGAACACCCTCGGCCCGCTGGGCCCGGGCCGCCAAGTTCACCCGTACGGAAGAAACCGCACGCATCCGCCGAGGGGCGCACTCACGCTTCACCACCGCCCACCTCCGCCGCGCCGCCCGCGGTCGTTGACCGGGCGGGCCGTACGTGGTGGCCTCGCCGTCATGCGCACCCGACCGAGCTGGACCCTGCCGACGGCCGTCGCCGCCCTCGCACTGACCGCCGTGGCCGCCCTGCCCGCACACGCCTCCACCACCTCCACCGCCTCGCCCGAACCCGCTCCCGCGTCCCGCGCGGCGGCCCCGGCCGAGTGGCCCGCGTACATCGTCACCGTGCACCCCGGCCTCGACCCGGCGGCCGTCGCGGACGCCTACGGAATCACCCCGGTCCACGTCTACCGCAACGTCCTGAACGGCTTCAGCGCCCGCCTCTCCCCCGAGCAGGTCGAATCCCTGCGGACCACAGCGGTCGTGGAGTCGGTCGAGAAGGACGGCACCGCGTCCTCCTCCGGCCCTGCCGCCTTCTGAGGGCCGTCCCCCGTCCCGCCCTCCCCGAATCAGTGCGGGAAGCCGCCCGTGTCCAGCGTCAGCGGGAAGGGCTCGGGGAGCCGCAGCTCGTCACCGAAGGCCACCCGGGCGGCGTGCTTGTACGCGCCGTTCTGGGGTTCGGTGAACAGGGTGGCCGTCGGGCCGTGCTCGTCGAAGCGGTCGATCAGCAGGTAGACCGGGACGGGGGCGTGGGCGTAGGCCCACAGCTTCTTCTTCCGGTCGTCCTCTGCATTGCTCCTGGAGGTGATCTCCACGACGAGCAGCGCCTCGGCCGCGTCGACGGGGTCGGACACCTCGGCATCCACCTCGTCGACCAGCGCCGACGAAACGACCACCAGGTCCGGCACGTAGAGCTTGTCCAGGGCGGCGATATGGATGCCGAGCGTCTGGTAAACCTCCCACTCAGGCGGCAGGACCCCGTACAAGGCACGCTGCACCTTGACCGCGATTCCGTTGTGGTGGCGGTGGGGCGGTGGCACCAAGGTGATCTGGCCTCCGTCGATCTCGGCGCGCCAGCCCTCCGGCACGTCCAGGTCACGCCAGCTCTGCAGCAGGTACTCCCACGTACGGCCGTCGGCGTTCCGGCCGGGTTCGACCATGGCTGCGGTCATCGTGGACCCCCTCTCCTGTGGCATATGCCAGCGAGCGTAGACAGACGGTTTCGCGGCTTGCAGCCGCTTTCTTCAGCGTCCCACGATCGAGTGGCGCACGCAGTAACCTCCGCGCCGACGGGCCCCGCTACACCCGTTCCCGGGCCGCCGCCGACGGGACCGTCGTGCGGACCGGGTCCCAGCACTGGACCCCGCGCAGGTCCGGCATCCGGTCGCGGGTGAAGACCGGCTCCAGGCCCGCGCGGCGCTGCGCGAGGTAGTCGTCCAGGAGGCGGAAGGCGATGGCCGACAGCGGGATGATCGCGGCCAGGTTGATCAGGGCCATCAGACCCATGAACACGTCCGCCAGGTTCCAGACGATCGACACCGAGCCGAGCGAGCCCAGGACGACCGCCGACAGGACCAGGGCCCGGTAGCCGGGCAGGACCCACCGCTTGCGGGTGATGAACTGGATGTTCGTCTCGCCGTAGTAGTAGTTCCCGATCATGCTGCTGAAGGCGAGCATGAAGACCACGACCGTGAGCAGGTGCCCGG
Organism: Streptomyces sp. NBC_00454; assembly: GCF_041434015.1. Classification (GTDB taxonomy): domain Bacteria; phylum Actinomycetota; class Actinomycetes; order Streptomycetales; family Streptomycetaceae; genus Streptomyces. The sequence continues at coordinate 3,490,181 of NZ_CP107907.1, forward strand.
CCCACGAGCCCAGCGTGTCGCTCAGCGCCGTCTGCGTCAGGTCCGCGCCCTGGCGGCCGGACAGCTCCGGGTTGGTGACCAGGACGATGAAGGCGGTCATCGTGCAGACGAGGAGGGTGTCGAAGAAGACGCCCAGGGACTGTACGAGGCCCTGCTTGACCGGGTGCGAGACCTCGGCGGCGGCGCCCGCGTTCGGGGCCGAGCCGAGGCCCGCCTCGTTGGAGAACATGCCGCGCCGGATGCCCTGCTGGATGGCCGCGCCGATACCGCCGGCCGCGAGCTCGCGGAAGCCGAAGGCGCCGCCGACGATGTCCGCGATGACCCGGGGGAACTCGGTGATGTTGAGCAGGACCACCGCGACGCCGAGCAGCAGGTAGACGATCGCCATCACCGGCACCAGGACGGTGGTGATCGAGGAGATCCGCTTGACCCCGCCGAACACGGCCAGGCCCAGCACGGCGGCCAGCAGCACGCCGAGCGAGGGGCCGAACCAGTTCGACCCGTCCGCGTCCGCCAGCGAGCCGGCGGCCACGGCGGTGATGGTGTTGGCCTGCACGGCGTTGAAGACGAAACCGAAGGTGACGGTGATCGTCACCGCGAAGAGCACCCCGAGCCAGCGTTTACCGAGCGCGCGCTGCATGTAGTACGCCGGACCGCCTCGGTAGGCGCCGCTGGAGTTGCGCACCTTGTAGAGCTGGGCGAGGGCCGACTCCACGAAGGCGGAGGCCGCGCCGATCAGCGCCATCATCCACATCCAGAAGACGGCGCCCGCGCCGCCCAGGGTGATGGCGGCGGCGACACCGGCGATGTTGCCGGTGCCCACGCGCGCGGCCGCGGAGATCGTGAACGCGCCGAAGGACGAGACCTGCTTGCGGCCGTCCGCACGCGGCGGGGTCTTCTCCTTCACCACCCGGAACATCTCGGGAAGCAGGCGCAGCTGCACACCCCGGGAGCGGACCGTGAAGTACAGGCCCGCACCGACCACCAGCGGAATCAGCAGGTAGGTCCAGAGGTGGTCGTTCACATTGACGATCACCGAGTCCAGAGTGTCCATGATTCGAAGTGTCGCCGGGGCGGAAGGCCCACCGACAGGGACCTACGTCCGTCGCCGGTGGGACCGAAGACCCCTGTGGCGCGCCCTTCGCCCCGTTCCCACGCGCCCGGCCCTCCTAGTTGTCGGGCTTCGGGACCACCGTGAAGGGGGCGTCACCCGTGTACGGGAAGGTGCCTCCGGGCAGGCAGTTCTCGTCCACGACCGTCCCGAAGCCATCGCAGTGCTCCGCGCTCAGGGTGAAGAGGACGGTGGTGGTGTGCGTGCCGAGCTCCGGCGCCTTGAACGGCGGCGAGATGGCAACCGAGTACGGAAGGCCGTCGGGGCCGGTCAGCCCGGTGCGCAGGATCTGCTTCTTCTTGTACGTGAAGGTCTTCTCCTGCGGCGTACCCCTGTCGAGGATGTACGTGGCGCTGACGAACTTGGAGTTGAAGTCGTCGATCGGATCGGGACGGGACGGCGTGTAGCCGTCGGGATAGACGGCCCCTTCGCCGCTGAGCGCCGTGCTCCAGCCCGGCACGATCCTGACCCACTTCTCCTTTGCGTAGGTCTCGCGACAGGCGGCCGGACCGATGAGCCGCTCCTTCACGTGGTAGAGCACGTTGAGGTCGCCCTCGTCCGTGACGCAGTGCGGGACCTCGTGCTTCGGCTTCGGCAGCGGCGCGGCCGAAGCCGGCGCGGCCGAAGCCGGCGCGGTCGCGGCGACGCCTCCGAGCGCAGCCACCAGCAGGGACGGGACGACCGCGGCGAGGAAACGGGCTCGTTTCACCGGGAACCACCTTTTCGATGTCGGCGATGGGCGATGTGACCGCCGGACAGCCGACCATCCCCCACGTCCCGATCCGTGGCGACACCTGCTCCGAGCGGCCGGACGGCGGAGCGAATCCACACCTCCGGCAGCCCCCCGCGCTCAGACGCGGGCGCCCCGCGCCGCCGCGATGAAGGCCCTGATCAGCTCCGGGGACTTCACGCCCCGCTCCCGCTCCACCCCGCTGGACACGTCCACGCCCCAGGCCCCGGTGACCGACAGGGCCTCCCCTACGTTCCCCGGCGTCAACCCGCCCGCCAGCAGCCACCGGCCCGCGGGCGCGGTGAACTCCTGCGACCCCCAGTTCCACGGCTTGCCGGAGCCGGGGTCGGGGGCGTCGATCAGGAGCAGGTCCTCCCCGTACTCGCCGCAGCGCTCCACGTGCTGCGCGGTGGCCCGCAGCAGGGTGCGGCCCTCGGCGCGCAGCGCCGCGAACTCCTCGGGGCCCTCCTCGCCGTGCAGCTGCACGGCCCGTACGCCGCTCTCCTCGGCGAAGCGCCGCACCTCGTCCACCGGCTGCCCGCGAAACACCCCGACGGTCAGCACCCCGTCCGGGACTCCTGCGACCAGTTCCCGCGCGGTGGCGGCATCGACGGTACGGGGGCTCCCGGGCGCGAAAACGAACCCGACGGCATCGGCCCCGGCGGCGACGGCCGCCTCGACGTCCCCGGGGGTACGCAGCCCGCAGATCTTGATGAACACGTCGCTCCCGTCAGTCATGCCGCCAGTCAACCAGGTCAGGCGGGTGCGTCGACGGCCAGTCCCGCATCGCGGGCGGCGTCCGCAAGTCGCTTGTCGTAGGTGACGAAGGAGGTCAATCGCCCGCCGATGCTGAGCGCTGTCGCCAGGTGGATGGCATCGAGGCTTCGAACGGTGGCCGGACGAACTGTCTGGGCCAGGATGCGGACGCCGGGATCGAGGTCAACGAGTTCGATCAGATCCAGGACGAGGTGGAGTCGCACAGCGGCCTGCGGGGCATGGCGGGCCAGCGCCCGGAAGGACTCCACCTCCGCCAGCGCCGAGCTGATCCATCCGGTCTCCGCTCTTTCGTCGAGCCAGTCGCGCAGTGCCTGCGTCTCGGATTCCGCGTGGATCAGCTTCACGATCGCGGCGGAGTCGAGGTAGATCATCAGCGCTCTTCCTCTCGACTTCGGGAGAGCTCCGCCGCGATGTCGATCCCGTCGGGTTCGCCCAGCGGCATCCGCAGTACCGCACGCCGCAGAGCGGCGGCGCGCTCCTTGCGCAGGGCCGCCTCCAGCACGGCCGCTCTTATGGCAACGGATCGCGAGCTGCCGTCCTGGGTGAGTACGGCCAGGGCGTGCTCGGTCTCCGAGTCGGTGCGGATCGTCACGGTGTCAGCCATGACACGAGCGTAAGACAAAACGTCTTACGGCACCAGACGCCAACCGTCCGGCCCTCCCCCGCGTGTAAGTCCCCGGAAGGGAAGACGGGAAGGACCGGGGAGACGGGGGGAGCAGGAGATGGCTCGCGGGAAGAACACGGTGTGGCTCTGGGCAGGGGCGACCCTGGGGCGGGCGCTGGCCGCCGTGGGGGTGCCGGCGGCGGCCGCCGGGGCGGCCTTCGGCGTCGGGTGGGCGGGGGCGGGCGGATGGCTCGGCGGCGGGTGGGTGGTGCTCGGCGGGATCCTCGTACCCCTGGCGGGGCTCGCCTACCATGCCGCCCTGGTCGGGGGGCGCGGCGCGGTACTCATCGCCTGGAGCGCCCTGCCGGCGGCCGTCGGGGTCTTCCTCGCGCTGAACTCCGTGGACCACGTGGTGCTGCGGGACCGGGGGGTCGAGGTCACCTGCGTGATCGAGGAAGTGACCTCGCGCGACGAGGTCTACTCCACCTTCGACCCCGAGACCGGCCAGAGCGTCCACCACAGGACCAAGTACGACCACCGTCTCAACTGCCCGCCCGGCGGCCCCACCGCGCTGACCCGGGACAAAGCGCTCGCCAAGGCCGGTACGGAGCTGCGCCTGGTCTACGACCCGCGGGGCGAGGTGCAGCCGGAGAAGCCCGGGGACGTCCATTCCGAGGGCATGCGTCACGCGGTCTTCGCCGCGGTGCTGCTCGCGATGGCGATGGGGCTGTGCGGGGCCCTCGGCGAGGGGCTCCGGCTGTACCCGCTGCCCGAGGACCGCTGAGCGGGCCGCCGGGCTGAAACGCTGAAACGCCCGAGGGCGGCACCCCTTCGCGAAGAAGGAGTGCCGCCCTCGGTACGAGAACAGCCGATCGGCCTTCGGGCCGGAGCCCGGGGGTCGATCAGAAGTCCATGTCACCGCCCGGCATGCCGCCGCCGGCAGCGGCGCCGGCCTTCTCGGGCTTGTCGGCGATGACGGCCTCGGTGGTGAGGAAGAGGGCCGCGATCGACGCCGCGTTCTGCAGGGCAGAGCGGGTGACCTTCGCCGGGTCGATGATGCCCTCGGCGATCATGTCGACGTACTCGCCGGTCGCGGCGTTCAGGCCGTGACCGATGGGCAGGTTGCGGACCTTCTCCACGACGACGCCACCCTCGAGACCACCGTTGACGGCGATCTGCTTGAGCGGGGCCTCGAGCGCCAGGCGCACGGCATTGGCGCCGGTCGCCTCGTCGCCCGTGAGCTCGAGCTTGTCGAAGACCGAGGAGGCCTGCAGGAGCGCCACGCCGCCACCGGCGACGATGCCCTCTTCGACGGCCGCCTTCGCGTTGCGAACGGCGTCCTCGATGCGGTGCTTGCGCTCCTTGAGCTCGACCTCGGTCGCGGCGCCGGCCTTGATGACGGCCACGCCGCCGGCCAGCTTCGCGAGGCGCTCCTGGAGCTTCTCGCGGTCGTAGTCCGAGTCGGAGTTCTCGATCTCGGCGCGGATCTGGTTCACGCGACCGGCGACCTGGTCGCTGTCACCGGCACCGTCGACGATGGTGGTCTCGTCCTTGGTGATGACGACCTTGCGGGCGCGGCCCAGCAGGTCGATACCGGCGTTCTCGAGCTTGAGGCCGACCTCCTCGGAGATGACCGTTCCGCCCGTGAGGATGGCGATGTCGCCGAGCATGGCCTTGCGGCGGTCGCCGAAGCCCGGAGCCTTGACGGCGACGGACTTGAAGGTGCCGCGGATCTTGTTGACGACCAGGGTCGACAGGGCCTCGCCCTCGACGTCCTCGGCGATGATCAGCAGCGGCTTGCCGGACTGCATGACCTTCTCCAGGAGCGGCAGCAGGTCCTTGACCGAGCCGATCTTGGAGTTGACGATCAGGATGTACGGGTCGTCGAGGGACGACTCCATGCGCTCCATGTCGGTGGCGAAGTACGCCGAGATGTAGCCCTTGTCGAAGCGCATGCCCTCGGTGAGCTCGAGCTCCAGGCCGAAGGTCTGCGACTCCTCGACCGTGATGACGCCTTCCTTGCCGACCTTGTCCATGGCCTCGGCGATGAGCTCGCCGATCTGGGTGTCAGCGGCGGAGATGGAGGCCGTAGAAGCGATCTGCTCCTTGGTCTCAACATCCTTGGCCTGGGAAAGCAGGGCGGCGGAGACGGCCTCGACGGCCTTCTCGATACCGCGCTTGAGGGCCATCGGGTTCGCACCGGCGGCCACGTTGCGCAGGCCCTCGCGGACGAGCGCCTGGGCGAGAACGGTGGCGGTGGTCGTACCGTCGCCGGCGACGTCGTCCGTCTTCTTGGCGACTTCCTTGACCAGCTCGGCGCCGATCTTCTCGTACGGGTCCTCGAGCTCGATCTCCTTGGCGATGGAGACACCATCGTTGGTGATCGTGGGGGCGCCCCACTTCTTCTCAAGGACGACGTTGCGACCCTTGGGGCCAAGGGTGACCTTGACGGCGTCGGCGAGCTGGTTCATGCCTCGCTCGAGACCGCGCCGGGCCTCCTCGTTGAACGCAATGATCTTGGCCATCTGAAGTGGTCCTCCCGGACAGCGGTGGATTGCTCCCGGACCGCGCCCGCGCCCGCGACGGACGGCCTGCGTGCCCGGCGGTTTCTTCCCGCCGGACCCTGCGGGCCTCACTGACCCGGTCCTCGTTTAGGTAGCACTCTCACTAGGAGAGTGCTAACGCCAATGATTAGCACTCGGCACCCCCGAGTGCAAGCGGCTTCGAGGAACCGCGCATGAACACCCATGCCCCGCAAGGCCCGCGAGCACCCCACGCACGAGGGGCCCGCATCCCGTGTCCAGGATGTGGGCCCCTCGTACGTATCGCGTATGGATGCAGTTGCAGTCGTACGCCGTGTCGGTGGTCGATCGCGCCCGGACTAGCCGACGGCGAGCTTGACCATGTCCGCCTGCGGACCCTTCTGGCCCTGCGAGATCTCGAACTCGACCCGCTGACCCTCTTCAAGGGTGCGGTACCCGTCCATCTGGATGGCGCTGTAGTGGACGAACACATCCGCACCACCGTCGACCGCGATGAAGCCGTAGCCCTTCTCCGCGTTGAACCACTTGACGGTGCCCTGAGCCATGCCTAACTCCCCTATTACTGGCCCTTGCGCAGGACCGCACTTCGCGGTCCCGGGTCAGAACTTGCGCCGGAACGCCTCGACCGGGGCTGAATGTATCCGCACCGCTGCTGTCTGCAACAGGTCATTCCGACGAGAATTCTGGACACGGCAAAAGATTGAAATAGGGTGAAAACCCGGAATATTCCAGGGCAACTCGGGCCGGACAAACCACGCCAACGACCCATAGCGCACTTGCATGTTGACTCAATGTCAACCCTCCCGCGGCCCGCTCATATGCGGCGGGCAAGAGCAGCGGTGGGGACTTCCCCAACTCTACCGTGCCCAATCAAGCAGAATTGCCCCCTCCGCTTATTAGCGGAAGGGGCAATTCAGGTAAGACCAGCGGCCTGAGGTCAGCAGCCGCCCGCGACGGCGGGGATGATGGAAATGCCGGCGCCGTCCGGCGTGGACGTCTGCAGCCCGCCCTCGAAGCGCACGTCGTCGTCGTTGACGTAGACGTTCACGAAGCGGCGGAGCTTGCCCTGGTCGTCCAGGACGCGCGCGGCGATGCCCGGGTGGCTCTTCTCCAGGGACTCGATGACCTCGGCGAGGGTCGTGCCCTCGGCGGGGACCTCGGCCTTGCCGCCGGTGTAGGTGCGCAGGATGGTGGGGATGCGGACGTTGACGCTCATGGCGCTACTGCCTTTCCGGTGTGCAGGGAGGGAGATCAGGCCAGGTTGGCGGCGCGGAACGCGTCCAGGCTCGGGCGGATGGTGGCGGTCTGACCGCCGCCCTCGGCCACTGCCTCAAGGGTCTTGAGGCCGTCACCCGTGTTCAGGATCACGGTGGTCAGCGAGGGGTCCAGCTGACCGTTCTCGACGAGCTTCTTCGTCACGCCGACGGTCACGCCGCCCGCGGTCTCGGCGAAGATGCCCTCGGTCTGGGCGAGCAGCTTGATGGCCTCGACGACCTGGGTGTCGTTGACGTCCTCGACGTACCCGCCGGTGCGGCGCGCGATGTCCAGGACGTACGGGCCGTCCGCCGGGTTGCCGATGGCCAGGGACTTGGCGATGGTGTTCGGCTTCTGCGGGCGGACCACGTCGTGACCGGCCTTGAAGGCGGTGGAGACGGGCGAGCAGCCCTCGGCCTGGGCACCGAAGATCTTGTAGGGCTTGTCCTCGACGAGGCCGAGCTTGATCAGCTCCTGCAGACCCTTGTCGATCTTCGTCAGCTGCGAGCCGGACGCGATCGGGATGACGATCTGGTCGGGCAGCTGCCAGCCGAGCTGCTCGCAGATCTCGTAGGCCAGGGTCTTGGAACCCTCGCCGTAGTACGGGCGCAGGTTGACGTTGACGAAGCCCCAGCCCTCGCCCAGCGGGTCACCGATGAGCTCGGAGCAGAAGCGGTTGACGTCGTCGTAGTTGCCCTCGATGCCGACCAGGTCGCCACCGTAGACACCGGCCATGACGACCTTGCCCTGCTCCAGGTCGTGCGGGATGAAGACGCACGAGCGGAAGCCGGCACGGGCGGCCGCGGCGCCCACGGCGCCGGCCAGGTTGCCGGTGGAGGAGCAGGACAGGGTGGTGAAGCCGAAGGCGCGGGCGGCCTCGACGGCGATGGCCACGACGCGGTCCTTGAAGGAGTGCGTCGGGTTGCCGGAGTCGTCCTTGACGTACAGCTTGCCGGTGAAGCCCAGTTCCTTGGCCAGGTTGGCCGCGTCCACGAGCTTGGTGAAGCCCGGGTTCAGGCTCGGCTTGGAGGCCACGTCCGCGGGGACGGGCAGCAGCGGCGCGTAGCGCCAGATGTTGTCGGGGCCGGCCTCGATCGCGGCGCGCAGCGCCTCGGGGTCGCCCAGCGGCAGGTCGTACGAGACTTCGAGCGGTCCGAAACACTCCACACAAGCGAAGATCGGGCCGAGCTCGAAGCGGGTGCCGCATTCCCGGCAGGAAAGGCCGGTGGCGGGACCGAGATCGACAGAGGCGCCGGTGTTGGAGGTTCCGGCAGAGGTATCGGCAGTCTGTGCAGCCATGATGGCGAGGCCCTTTCTCCTCATCTTCCCCATGACGAACGTCGTCACGAGACGGAATTGGCACCTTCCCTAGCCGGGGACCCCGCTGAGTCGCTGCGTGAGCGATCGCGAGAACCGACTGGAGGGTTGCCGGGGCTTCAACGGGCCGTGTCCCTCTGCCCCTCTGGATGAGCGGTATGGCACCGGGCGACACGCTCTGTGGCGCGCCCGGGCGTTTGTTCGCGAGGCCCCCCGGCATGCGGTGGACCTTTGCGTTGTTCAAGACTGTAACCGAAGCCCCGGGTGGTTGAGACAGCCGTCCGAACGGCGAGATGGATCACATATCGGCGGAAAGCACCGGCGTTCCGCCTGGGCCCCGCCGACCGACAGAGGAGTTCCGAAGGTGCTGGAAGAGGTGGAGCGCTGGCTGTCCGCCCGCTCCTGGTCCGCCGCCGACCGACCGCTCGACCAGCTGCTTTCCGCCAAACGGGCAGCCGGTACGACGGTCAGCGTGGTGCTGCCCGCGCTGAACGAGGAGGCCACGGTCGGGGCCATCGTCGAGGTGATCCGGCGCGACCTGATGGACGGACCGGGCACGCCGCTGGTCGACGAGCTCGTCGTCGTGGACTCGGGTTCCACCGACCGGACGGCGGAGGTGGCGGCCAAGGCCGGGGCCCGGGTGGTGCACCGCGACGAGATCCTGCCGCGGCTTCCGGCCCTGCCCGGCAAGGGGGAGGTGCTGTGGCGTTCGCTGCTGGCCACGAGCGGGGACGTCGTCTGCTTCGTGGACGCCGACCTGCGGGACTTCTCCTCCACCTTCGTGTCCGGGATCGTCGGGCCGCTGCTGACGGATCCGGAGGTGTCCTTCGTCAAGGCCATGTACGACCGCCCGCTGGGCGCGCCCGGCGGCGGTCCGGGCGGAGCCGAGCTCGGCCGTCCCGGCGGCGCCGAGCAGGGAGGCAGGGTGACGGAGCTGGTGGCCCGCCCCCTGCTCAACCTGCACTGGCCGCAGCTGGCCGGCTTCGTCCAGCCGCTGGGCGGCGAGTACGCCGTACGCCGCGACCTGCTGGAGCGGCTGCCGTTCCCCGTCGGGTACGGCGTGGAGCTGGGCCTGCTGGTGGACGCGCTGCACACGGTCGGGCTGGACGCGCTGGCCCAGGTGGACGTGGGCGTACGGCTCCACCGCCACCAGGACGGCCTGGCGCTGGGGCGGATGGCCGCGGCGATCTACCGGACGGCGCTGCTGCGGCTCTCGCGCGGGCACCTCGTACGGCCGGAGCTGACGCAGTTCGAGCGCGGTCCGCAGGGGTTCGTGCCGCACACCTATGCCGTGGACACCGAGGAACGGCCGCCGATGCGGGACATCGAGGAGTACGCGCGGCGTCGCGTGGCGTAACCGAAGAAACCGCCTCAATCGGGCTAATTTCCCTTTTATGGGGTTTACACGTTTCAGACATGTATGGGGTGCTGCCCTCGCGGTGGCCGGGGGTACGGCCCTGCTGGTCGGCTCGCTGAGCGGACCGGCGGCCGCGGAGGTGGTCTCCCCCTTCGAGAAGCGGTACGACGAGGCGCTCTACGGGGACTTCATCACCCTCGGCAACACGGTGATGGGATGCCCCGAGGCACCGCCCGCCGACGCCGCGGAGTGCTCCGAGGTCCAGCAGGGCCGCGGCACGAAGAACAACAACGACTTCGTCGCCCGCCCGATCGACGCGGCCGGGCTCGAAACGCCCACCCGCACCTCCAGCACCGGCCGGCTCACCGTGCCCGCGGGCGCGGAGGTGGCGTACGCGCGCCTGTTCTGGGGCGGCAACAACGGCGGCTACCGGCTCGGCTCGAATCTCATCAAGCGCTGCGACGTCTCGGGCGAGGACGCCGTCCCCTCCCCCGGCGAGCCGCTGACCACCCGCCCGGTCCTCAAGGTCGGCGCGGGCGCCGCCCGGCCGGTGACCCCGTCGAACATGGTCCAGGACCCGCCGCAGACGGGCGGCCCGCACTACTACACGGGCGAGTCCGACGTCACCGCCGCCTTCGCGGACGTCCCCACCGGCTCCCCGGTCTCGGTCGCCGTCGGCGACGTCTGGGCCGCGCAGGGCCGCGGCTGCGTCGCCGGCTGGTCCCTGACCGTCGTCTACAAGTACCCCGGCCCGCACGAGAACGCGCCGGAGCGGCGCAACGTCTACGTCTACGGCGGCCACGTGCTCCAGCGCTCCACCAGCCCCGACACCACCGTCCAGGTCGAGGGCTTCTACCGCACGGGCGACGGCCCGGTGCGGGCGAGCGCCACCGCGTACGAGGGCGACCGGAACACCAAGGGCGACCAGTTCCGGGTGAACGGCACCAACATCGCCAACCCCGGCAACAAGGCCACCGACAACTTCTTCACCAGCTCGGCCGACGGCTCACTGAGCCCGGACCACCCCAACAACCTCAGCATCGACGCCAAGTCCTTCGAGATCCCGGCCACGGCCCTGCCACCCGGGGCCACCTCCGCGGACCTGACCTTCCGCACCCGCGGGGACACGTACGTCATCTCGCAGTTCGCCCTGGCCGTGCCGGTGCCGGACCTGGAAGTGAAGAAGACGGCCTCGCCCGCGAAGTCGGTGAAGCCGGGCGACACGGTGACGTACACGATCACCGCGAAGAACATCAGCAGCCTGGACTACCCGAACGCGAAGCTGACCGACGACCTCACCGAGCTCCTCGACGACGCGGCCTTCGACGGGGTGGTGACGGCGGACCTCGGATCGCCCTCCTACACGGCGCCGAAGGTGTCCTGGACGGGCGACGTCCCGAAGGGGAAGACCGCGACCATCACCTACAAGGTGAAGGTCAACGACCCGCTGACGGGCGACGGGAAGCTGACGAACGAGGTCGTCGCGCAGAGCGGCCGCACCAACTGCGAGGACGGCTCGAAGGACCCGGCGTGCGCGCCGGTCCCGCCGGTGATCGAAACCCCGGCCCCCTCGCCGTCACCGTCGAAGTCGACGGACCCGTCGCCGAGCCCGTCGACATCAACGTCCCCCTCCACGTCCCCCTCCTTCCCCTCCACCACGCAGCAGCCGCGTCCGCTGCCGGAGCCCCCGGCGCAGGGCGGCACCGGGAACGGCACCGGGGGCGGAAACCTGGCGAGCACCGGCTCGGACGGCCGTGAGCTCTGGCTGATGGGCAGCGCGGCCGCCACCCTGACGGTCCTCGGCGCCGTGGTCTTCGTCTCGGTTCGCCGGACACGCAGGAACTGAAGTTTGACCGGGCACGGGGCGGGCTAGGTTCGCCGCATGGCTTCCCAGGTGCTCGTCGCCGCGAACCGCGGCCCGCTCTCGTACGCCCTCGCCCCGGACGGCATGCTCAGTGCCCGCCGGGGCGGGGGCGGCCTCGTATCCGGCCTCTCCGCGGCCCTGGCCCAGCAGCCGGAGGCGCTGTGGATCTGCGCGGCGCTGTCGGACGCGGACCGGGAGGCGGTACGCCGGGGCGTGGCCGAGCCGGGCGTACGGATGCTCGCGATCGAACCGCGGGTCTACGACGACGCGTACAACGGGATCGCGAACTCGGTGCTGTGGTTCCTCCACCACCACCTGTACGACATCCCGCGCGAGCCGGTCTTCGACGCGGACTTCCGGCGCCGCTGGGACTCCTACGTGGCCTACAACCGGGCCTTCGCCGAGGCCCTGGCCGAGGAGGCCGCCGAGGGGGCGGCGGTCCTGATCCAGGACTACCACCTGGCGCTGGCCCCGGGGCAGTTGCGCGAGCTGCGCCCGGACCTGAGGATCGGCCACTTCACGCACACCCCGTGGGCCTCGAAGCAGTACCTGGACCTGCTCCCGTCGGACATCCGCGAACAACTGCTGCGGGGCATGCTCGGCGCGGACCTGGTGGGCTTCCACACCGCGGCGTGGGCCCGGGAGTTCACGGACTCGGCGGGGGCGGCGGCGCCGGTGGCGGCGTTCCCCCTGGGGGTGGACGGGGACGAGCTGCGCGCACTCGCGCACCGCCCGGAGGTGAACGACAAGCTGGCGGCGCTGCGGGCGGAGGTCGGCGGGCTGAGGACGATCGTCCGCGTGGACCGCACGGAGCTGTCGAAGAACATCCTGCGGGGGCTCCTGGCGTACCGGGAGCTGCTGACGACCCACCCCGAGTGGCGGGAGCGGGTGGTGCACCTGGCCTCCGCCTATCCGTCCCGGCAGGACCTGGCGGTGTACCGGGCGTACACGGATTCGGTGCGCGAGCTGGCGGCGGCGATCAACACGGAGTTCGGGACGCCCGGGTGGCAGCCGGTGCTCGTCTCCGTCGAGGACGACTTCGCCCGCTCCCTGGCGGCGTACCGGCTGGCGGACGTGGCGCTGGTCAACCCGGTGCGGGACGGGATGAACCTGGTGGCGAAGGAGATCCCGGTGGTCTCGGAGGCCGGCTGCGCGCTGGTCCTGTCGACGGGGGCGGGGGCGTACGAGGAGCTCCGCGGGGATGCGTTGACGGTGAACCCGTACGACGTCACGGAGACGGCGGAGGCCCTGCACGCGGCGCTGTCCATGCCGTCCGCTGAGCGCGCGGACCGTACGAAGCGGTTGGCCGCGGCGGCCACTGCGCTGCCGCCGGGCGCATGGCTGGCAGCCCAGCTGGACGCCGTGCGCGGCTGACCGGTGCCCTGCGGGGCTGGTCCCCGACCCGCCCTTCGCCCGTTCCCTGGGGCTCCGCCCCAGACCCCGCGCCTCAAACGCCGGCGGGGCTGGATGTATCCAGCCCGTCCGGCGTTTGAGGACCGGGTCCGGGCAGCGCCCGGGGAACGGTGGAAGGGCGGGTCGGGGACAAGCCCCGCAGGGCCTGCCACCCGTCAGGCGGCGACGGCGGCAGCAAGGGTGGCCAGGAAGGCCACGACTTCGGCCGGGCCGGACAGGATCAGGTCGGCCCGGGCGGCCAGTTCGGGGACCTCCGCGGAGCCACTGCACACCAGCAGCCCCGGCAGGCCGTCCGCCCGGAGCTTCTCCACCGCCGAGTACGCCGCCAGGTCGCCCAGGTCGTCCCCCGCGTACAGGACGGCCGAGGCTCCGACCTCCGCGAGGTATTCCGTCAGGGCGACGCCCTTGTCCATCCCCGGCGGCCGCAGTTCGAGCACGGCCCGCCCCGGCTCGACCATCAGCCCGTGCCGGGCGGCGAGGCCTGCCAGGGGTTCCCGCAGGGCCGCGAACGCCCCTTCGGGGTCCTGCGCCCGGCGGGTGTGGACGGCGAGGGCCTGGCCCTTCTCCTCGATCCACGTCCCGCGCCAGGCGCCGATCGCGTCGAGGAACCCCGGCAGCTCGGCCCGTACGGCCGCCACTCCCGGGTGCTCCGCCGGGGCGTGGACTATGCCGGTCACGGCGTCCCAGCGCTCGGCTCCGTAGTGTCCGAGGACGACCAGGTGCTCCAGTCCGGGGACCCCGGCGAAGCCGCCGTAGCGGACGGCGACCCCGGCGGGCCGGCCGGTGATCACCGCGACCGACCCGACTTCGGGGGCGAGCGCGGAGAGCGCGGCGACGGCGTCGGGGTGGGCCCGGGCCTGGTCGGGGTCGGGGACGATCTCGGCGAGGGTTCCGTCGAAGTCGAGGGCGACGACGGAGCGGTGCGGTGTGCGGAGGAGGGCTTCGAGTCCCTCGCGTCCGGCGGCGGTGACGGGCATCGGCAGGTCGTGCGGATGGCTCCCCATACGCTCGACCCTAACGGCCCCGCCGGGCCACGGCTATGCCGCGTGGACCTCTGCCTGAGGCGCTGCTACCGCCTGGCCCGCTGGGCTTCGCGGATGCGCCGGAGCCGGTTCACGGTGCCGGGGGCGTGCCGCAGGGCCCGCGGGTCGTCCATCAGGGCGTTGAGCAGCTGGTAGTACCGGACCGGAGGCATGCCCAGGCCCTCCCGTATGGCCCGCTCCTTGGCCCCGGGTCCGGGCCAGGTCCGGCCTTCGTAGGCGAGCACCGCCGCTTCCTCGGCGCTCAGACCGGCCGGCCCGGCCGCCGGCCGCTCCTCGTCCGTCATACGGCCAGATTAACGCCGCCCACCGACAGCGGCCCGCGCGCGGGCACCCTCTCGGAGCGGGTCAGCGCGGGTCAGCGCGGGTCAGAGCGGGTCGGCGCGGGTCGGCACGCGTCAGCGCGGGTCCGCCTTGCGCCCCGCGTCCGCGATGTCGCCGAGCACCTTCGCCGGCTGGCCGCCCGGCTGCACGGTGGTGCCGATGTTCTTCTTGATGTCCTCGCTCACCGTCGACCAGGACTTCTTGCCCACCGGGTACAGCCGCGCGTTCGGCAACGCGTGCAGGAAGGTCTTCAGCTGCGCCGACGTGGCCCCCGTCGTGGCATCCATCGCGCGGACACCGCTCGTGGTGACGGGGAGGAGGTCGTACTTCTCGGTGAAGGCGGTCTGGTTGTTCGGCTCGTACAGGAAGTCCAGGAACCGTCCGGCCTCCTTCGGGTGGCCGTTCTTGAAGGCCATCACCCAGTCGGCGACGCCCATCGCCGAGTGCTCGGCGCCGTCGGCGGTCGGCATGGGGGTCATGCCGTACTTCACGCCCTTGTCGGAGGCCTGCTTGATCAGCGTCGGGTGGCCGTTGAGCATGCCGACCTCGCCGCGCGTGAAGGAGTCGAAGGCGGCCTGGCGGTCGAGCTTGGCCGGCGCCACGGGGCCGGTCAGGCCCTGTCCGACGAGCTTGTCGCGCAGGAACTCGAAGGTCTTGATGTTGTCCGGGGAGTCGATCGCGTACTGGTCTTCGTTGTCGCTGTAACCGCCGCCGCCGGCGAGCATCCACTGCATCGTCTCGGCCTGCGCCTCCTCACGGCCCAGGGGCAGCGCGAAGGGGGTCGGGACGCCGGCCGCCTTGAGCTTCTTGGCGGCCGCTTCGAGCTCCGTCCAGCTCTTGGGCTGCCAGGGGCCCTTGGCGTCCTTGGCTATGACCCCGGCGTCGGTGAGCAGCTTCTCGTTGTAGAACATCAGCCGCGTGCTGGCCACGAAGGGCAGTCCGTACTGGACGCGCTTGACCTTGCCCGCGTCGGCGAGCGGGGCGAGGAAGTCGGCCTCGGTGTTGACGGAGAGCAGTTCGTCGGCGGAGTAGAGCTTGCCCTCGGCCGCGTAGTCGGCGTAGGCGCCGATCTGGGCGATGTCGGGGGCCTTTCCGTCCTTGACCATTTCGGCGACCTTGGCGTCCACCTCGGACCAGGACAGGACGTCGACCTCGACCTTGATATCGGGGTGGGTCTTCTCGAAGGCCGCCGCGAGGTCCTTCCAGTAGCCCTTGGAGGAGTTCGCCGGATTGTCTCCGTAATCGGCCGCCACGACCCGCAGGGTGACCTCGTTGTTCCCCGTGACGCCCGAGAGGGATCCGCAGCCGGTCAGCGTCATGGTGGTCAGGCACAGTGCGACGCCGGACGCGGCCAGGTTCAGCTTTCGGGTCTGCACAGTTCGGGCCTTCACTGTTCTCGTTCCACCCCAGGTTGTTCCGTACGATTCAGATAAAGGTCTACACCACTCTCCCGGCCGGTCAACATCCGGCCCCGAACGTGCACACGTCCTGCACGAGAGCCCCTTCGCGCGACCAAGGTCCCGAATTTGTATGGCTGCTCAACAATCCCCCCTCAGTGGACTAGACCTTTCCCCTCCGAGCACGCGAGACTGTCACCCGTGAAACCCGTGAAACACGTCATCGCCCTCGATGTGGGCGGCACTGGGATGAAGGCCGCCCTCGTCGCGGCCGACGGCACCCTGCTCCACGAGGCGCGCCGCGCCACCGGTCGCGAGCGGGGCGCCGAAGCCGTCGTCGAGACGATCCAGGACTTCGCCGCCGAGCTCCTCGACCTCGGCCGGCAGCGCTTCGGCGCCACCGCGTCCGCGGCCGGCGTCGCGGTCCCCGGCATCGTCGACGCCGAGAACGGGATCGCCGTCTACGCGGCGAACCTGGGCTGGCGCGACGTCCCGATGCGCGAGCTCCTCGGCAGACGCCTCGGAGGCATCCCGGTCGCCCTCGGCCACGACGTCCGCACGGGCGGACTCGCCGAGGGCCGCATCGGCGCGGGCCGCGGCGCCGACCGCTTCCTGTTCGTCCCCCTCGGCACCGGCATCGCCGGAGCGATCGGCATCGCCGGCCGCATCGAAGCGGGCGCGCACGGCTACGCGGGCGAGATCGGCCACATCGTGGTCCGCCCCGGCGGCCCCGCCTGCGGCTGCGGCCAGCGCGGCTGCCTGGAGACCCTCGCCTCGGCCTCGGCCGTCAGCCGGGCCTGGGCGGCCGCCTCCGGCGACCCCGAGGCGGACGCCGCGGACTGCGCCAAGGCCGTCGAATCCGGTGATGCCCGCGCCCGCGAGGTCTGGCTCGCCGCCATCGGCGCGCTGGCCGACGGGCTGGTCACGGCGATCACCCTGCTGGACCCCCGCACGCTGATCATCGGTGGCGGGCTGGCCGAGGCCGGGGAAACCTTGTTCACACCACTACGGACGGCCGTGGAGGAACGCGTGACGTTCCAGCGGCTGCCCCACATCGTTCCGGCGGCCCTCGGGGACACCGCCGGATGCCTGGGCGCAGGGCTGCTCGCCTGGGATCTACTCGCCACGGAGGTACCTGCCTGATGTCCGGAAGCGCACATGTGGGCCGCAGCACCGTTCTCTCCGGCGCCGACGTGGTGCTGCCCACGGGCATCGTCAAGGGCGGGCGCCTCATCGTCGACGGCGAGCGCATCGCCGGCAGCGCCCACGAGAACGCCGACGTGGTCGACCTCACCGGGTGCCTGATCGTTCCCGGCTTCGTCGACATGCACAACCACGGCGGCGGCGGCGCCTCCTTCACCTCCGGCACCGCCGAGGAGGTGCTCAAGGGCGTACGGACCCACCGCGAGCACGGCACCACCACCCTGGTGGCCTCCACCGTCACCGGCGAACTCGACGAGCTGGCCCGCCGCGCCGGACTGCTCGCCGAGCTGACCCAGCAGGGCGACATCGCGGGCATCCACTTCGAGGGCCCCTTCATCAACCCCTGCCGCAAGGGCGCGCACAAGGAGGACCTCCTGCGCGACCCCGACCCGGCCGAGGTCCGCAAGCTGATGGACGCCGCGCAGGGCTCCGCCCGGATGTTCACCCTCGCCACCGAGCTCCCGGGCGGCCTGGACTCCGTACGGCTGCTGGCCGAGCACGGGGTCATCGCCGCGATCGGCCACACCGACTCCACGTACGAGCAGACGCTCCAGGCCATCGACGCCGGCGCGACCGTGGCCACCCACCTCTACAACGCGATGCCGGGCATGGAACACCGCGCCCCGGGACCGATCGCGGCGCTGCTGGAGGACGAGCGGGTCACCGTCGAGCTGATCAACGACGGCACCCACCTGCACCCGGCCATGCTGGAGCTGGCCTTCCACCACGCGGGCGCGCACCGGGTGGCGCTGATCACCGACGCGATGGACGCGGCCGGGTTCGGCGACGGGATCTACCACCTCGGCCCGCTGGAGGTCGAGGTCAAGGAGGGCGTGGCCCGCCTGGTCGAGGGCGGCTCCATCGCCGGTTCCACCCTGACCCTGGACACCGCCTTCAAGCGGTCCGTCACCCTCGACAAGCTCCCCGTCGAGTCCGTGGTCCAGGCGATCTCCGTCAACCCGGCCAAGCTGATCGGCGTCTACGACCAGGTCGGCTCGCTGGAGCCCGGCAAGTACGCGGACCTCGTCGTCCTCGACTCGGCCTTCGACCTCAAGGGCGTCATGCGGCGCGGCGAATGGATCGTGCGCCCCGCCGCGGCACAGAGTTGAGGAAACCGCGCTGAGAAAAAGCGGTCGGCCCCGGGTACCGGGCCGACCGCTCTCTTGTTCGGAGCGCGTGTCGGCCTGGAAGCTGTCGGCACACACCGAGACCGGGGCCTGCCATGATCCTTACCGTGACGCTCAACACCGCACTCGACGTCACCTACCGCGTACCGCGCCTGCACGCGCACACCTCCCACCGCGTCACCGACGTCGCCGAACGGCCGGGCGGCAAGGGCCTCAACGTCGCCCGCGTACTCGCCGCGCTCGGCCACGAGGTG
The DNA here is from genome assembly GCF_041434015.1 of Streptomyces sp. NBC_00454. Taxonomy (GTDB): domain Bacteria; phylum Actinomycetota; class Actinomycetes; order Streptomycetales; family Streptomycetaceae; genus Streptomyces. The sequence continues at coordinate 3,508,496 of NZ_CP107907.1, forward strand.
ACCGCGACCGGCTTCGCGGGCGGCCCCACCGGAGCCGTCGTACGCGAACTGCTCGCCGCCTCCCCCGGTGTGCGCGACGCACTGGTCCCCTGCGCCGGCACCACCCGGCGCACCCTCGCCGTGGCCGACGCGGCCTCCGGCGACACCACCCAGTTCAACGAACCGGGCCCGCTGATCACCTCGGCCGAGTGGTCGGCGTTCCTGGAGGCCTACGAGGCCCTGCTGGCGGGCGGCGCCCGCGCGGTGGCCCTGTGCGGCAGCCTGCCCCCCGGCGTGCCCGTCGGGGCCTACGCCGTCCTCGTACGGGCGGCCCGCACGGCCGGGGTGCCCGTACTCCTGGACACCAGCGGCGAAGCACTGCGCCGCGGGGTCGCCGCCCGCCCCGAGATGATCAAACCGAACGCCGCCGAGCTCGCCGAGCTGACCGGATCCCGGGACGCGCTGCCCGCCACCCGGGACGCCCGCCGCCGCGGCGCCCATGCGGTGATCACCTCGCTGGGCCCGGCCGGACTCCTGGCCGCCACCCCCGAGGGCAGCTGGCAGGCCGCCCCGCCCCGCACCCTGGCGGGCAACCCCACCGGCGCCGGGGACTCCGCGGTCGCGGGCCTGCTCTCGGGCCTCGTCGAGGGCCTGGACTGGCCGGACCGCCTGATCCGCGCGGTCGCCCTCTCTGCGGCCACGGTCCGGGCCCCCGCCGCGGGAGAATTCGACCCCCGCACCTACGAGGAGGTACGGGGGTCGGTGAAGGTCACGGCCGCCTAGCGCGGGGCCGGCTGATCAGCGGGCCCGCGGATCAGCGGGTCAACCCTGCTGGAGCCAGAACTGGTCGATGTTGAACTGGCACTTGTTGCCCGCCTCGCACGACAGCTTGATCGTGTTGCTGCCCTGGTTGAGGGTCACCTGGCCCCAGGTGGACTGCCAGCCCTTCTCCCAGTCCCCCTTGGGGGAGTTGGCGAAGTTGCGCATGCTGATCGGCGAGCTGTTGGGCTTGCCGTTCACGGTGAGGGTGCCGTTCGCGTCCTCACCGGGGATGCCGAACTGCACGTAGAACCGGTAGGTGCCCGCCTTCGGCACGTCCAGGGTCCAGGTCACCGCCGCGCCCGGCTGGTTGAAGTTGCCGACGTACTGACCGCCCGCGCTCTTCGCTCCCTGCACCGCGTTCTGCAGCGCCGCGCCGCCGGAGATCACCATGCCCGGACCGCCCGCGTCACCCTTCGGCATCTCGGCGACCGGGGACGCGGAGCCGCTCGGCTGGCCCGAGGGCTTGACCGGGGGCGCCGACTGGCTCTGGCTGGCGTTCGCGTTGTTCTTGCCGTTCTGGTCGTTGTCCTTCTTGCCGAAGACCACCGCCGCGCCGATGCCGATCGCGACCGCCGCGACCACAGCCACCGCGGCGATGAGCATGCCCCTGCGACTGGACCCGCCGCCGTTCCCGTGACCGCCGTGGCCCTCGCCCGGCAGCGGGACGGACTGCGTGTACTGCTGCGGGGGCTGCCCCTGCGGGGGAACGCCGTAGCCGCCGGCCTGGAGCGCCTCGGGAGCCTGGTACTGGGCCTGGTAGGCCGGAGGCTGCTGCTGCGGACCCTGCTGGTAGGGAAGGGGCCCGCGCTGGCCGCCGTAGGGCCGATCACCGACCGTACGGACCTGGTTGTACGAGGTCCGGGGCACGCCCGGCTGACCGCCGACCGTGGGTCCGGGGTAGCCGTACCCGCCGCCCTGTCCGGGCGGGGTGGCCCCCGCGGCCTGGCCGTCCTCGTAGAGGTAGCCGAACGGATCGTCATCCTCGGGCTTGTTCGCCCCGTTGTTCGAGCCGTGGTTCGCGGGCGTCGTCATCGCAGGTCACTCCTTTCGACCCCGGGGAGCCTACCCCGAACAGGTGCGCCCACGGGTGGACCGCGACCTCACCCGGCCCGCCGGTGCGCCTTGGAGCGGGAGCGCTTCTCGATGTACATCCGCTGGTCGGCGGAGCGCAGGACCTCGTCCGCGGACATCCCGCAGCTGGCCCAGCCGATGCCGAAACTCGCTCCCACACGGACCGCGCGGCCGTCCACCCGGATCGGCGGGATGATCGCGTTGCGCAGCCGTACGGCGAGGTCGGCGGCGTCGGCCGCGCCCAGGCCGTCGGCGAGGACGACGAATTCGTCACCACCCAGCCGGGCGACCGTGTCCCCGTCCCTGACACCGGTCGTCAGCCGCCGGGCGACCTCGATCAGCACCGCGTCGCCGGTGTGGTGCCCGAACCGGTCGTTGATCGACTTGAAGCCGTCGAGGTCGCAGAAGAGCACCGCGAGCCCCTTCGTACCGTCGTCGATGTCGGTGGCGGGCGCGACGGTGTGCACGTGGTGCTCGTACGGGCCCACTCCGGCCGAACCGGGACCGCCCTGCCCGCCCAGCCCGCCGGGGAACTCGAAGGGGTCGGGGAAGCCGTCGGGCCTGAAGCCGTGCTCGCCGGAGCCGCCGTCCACCGCGGGCCGCGTCTCGAAGGCGGCGTCCAGGGCCTCCACGGCGGTGGCGCGCACGGACTGCGGCCGGCGGCACAGCCGGGCGCCGAGCCGGGAGCGCAGCTCGGCGCTGTTGGGCAGGCCGGTCAGGGAGTCGTGGCTGGCGCGGTGGGCGAGCTGGAGCTCGTGCCGCTTGCGCTCCTCGATGTCCTCGACGTGGGTCAGCAGGAACCGGGGCCCGTCGGCGGCGTCCGCGACCACGGAATTGCGCAGCGAGACCCATACGTACGTGCCGTCGCGCCGCCCGAGCCGCAGCTCGGCCCGGCCGCCCTCGGCGGAGGTGCGCAGCAGGGTGCCGATGTCCTCGGGGTGGACCAGGTCGGAGAAGGAGTACCGGCGCAGCACGGAGGCGGGCCGGCCCAGGAGCCGGCACAGCGCGTCGTTGGTGCGCAGCAGCCGGCCGTGCTGGTCGCCGCCCATCTCGGCGATGGCCATGCCGCTGGGCGCGTACTCGAAGGCCTGGCGGAACGACTCCTCACTCGCGCGCAGCGCCTGCTGTTCACGTTCCAGACGCACCAGCGCCCGCTGCATGTTCGCTCGCAGTCGGGCGTTGCTGATGGCAATCGCGGCCTGGAAGGCGTACATCTGGAGCGCCTCGCGGCCCCACGCGCCGGGCCGTCGCCCGTTGCGCGGCCGGTCCACGGAGACCACGCCGAGCAGCTCGCCGCCGGAGGCGTACATGGGGGCGTAGAGCCGGTCCTCGGGATGCCATTCGTCCTCGAACCGGGGGTCGGGGCCTTCGGTGTGCCACTGGGGGACGTCGTCCTCGACGAGAACCCAGCCCTCGGTGTGCGGGATGAAGCGGAGCCCGTCCCAGTCCTCACCCATCGTCAGGCGGCGTTCCCAGGAGGCGCGCGAGCCGACCCGTCCGGTGATCAGGGCTTCGGCGGCGGGGTCTCCCGCGAAGGCGGCGACGACGAGGTCACCGTCGGGGCGTACGAGGTTGACGCAGGCGAGTTCGTAGCCGAGTCCCACGACGATGCCGTCCACGACGGTCTGCAGGGTGTCAGCCAGGCTCCTGGCCGTATTGAGCTCGGCCACCACTTGGTGCAGCTGCCGCAGGGTCGCAAGACGGACGTACGGCTCCGACTCGGTCTCCATTGCTCGCTCTCCCCGAGACCTCGACAGCAACTCCAGGTTTGTCATCGGCGTTTCGTTGCGGTGTCCCGTCCACTGAATCACAGTGAGCTGTGCGGCAGGTACACAGGGTCAACAAATCTTGCCCTCTGTGACTCAAGTCACATGAGATGAATAAAGGTGTCCCGCATGACCCGTTCCGCACCCGTGCCGCACGGGGAGCGCTCTCCCTGTCACCGCCCGCCGCTGCGGCCCGTGCGCCGCCCGCGCGCGGACCGCACGCCGGTTCGTTCCCGGAAGCAAAGACTACGCCCGGTCCTAGGACGAGGGGCGGGGACGCGGCTCGGACCTCAGCCCGATGTGCCGCGCGGGAGGGGGACAGTAGCGTCCGAAGCGTGCCGAACACGACCCCCACGACAACGCTTTCCGTCCCCGCACCCCATCCTGAGGGGGTGAGCAACGACGAATTCCGGGCCGCGATGTCCCGACTGGCGGCGGGCGTGTGCCTGATCACCGCGCACGAGCCCGCACTGGGGGCGGGCGGCCCGCGCGGCGAGGACGCCGGCATGACGGCGACCGCCTTCATGTCCGTGTCCATGGACCCGCCGCTGGTCCTGGTCAGCCTGCGCGAGGGCTCCCGGATGGACGACCTGCTGGCGGAGCAGCCGCTGTGGTCGGTGTCGGTGCTGTCCGACCACCAGGTCCAGATCGCGAGCCGGTTCTCGATGAAGGGCCGCATCAGCGACCGCCTGCTCTTCGCGGACGTGCCCTACGTGCGGGGCGAGATCTCCGGAGCCCCGCTCCTGACGGGCGCGCTGGCCACCCTGGAGTGCCGTACCGAAAACCGTGTCGAGGCCGGGGACCACACCCTGGTCATCGGCCGCGTCCTGGCCGCCGCCCAGCCCTCGCCCGACGCCCCGCCCCTGACGTACTTCCGGGGGCGCTACCGCCACTTGGCCCCGTAGGCGGGGCCGGTGGCCGGGCCAGTGGCCGGGCCAGTGGCCGGAGGGCCGGCTACCAGTCCCGGGCGGTCCGGCCCCGCTTCGTCTCGCCGCGGGCCTTCTTCTCGCGCAGCCGCCGCTCATTGATCCCCCGGGGGATCTTCGTCGCCCGCCGCGCCTTCGGCGGCGGCGCCGTCGCCTCCGCCAGCAGCGAGGTCAGCCGGACCAGCGCCATCTCCCGGTTACGGAACTGCGAGCGGTGCTCGGAGGCCCGTACCGTCACCACCCCGTCGACCAGCCGCGAAGCGAGCCGCTCCAGCGCGCGTTCCTTCCACACGTCCGGCAGCGACTTGGTCGCCGCGAGGTCGAAGAGCAGCTCCACGCGCGAGTCGGAGGTGTTCACGTGCTGGCCGCCCGGACCCGAGGACCGCGAGAAGCGCCAGGCGAGCTCGCCCTCGGGGAGCACGACGGAACCGCGGATGACATGGGGACCAGGCATGCCCCCTATGATCCGCCCCGCGCCACCCGGCGTCACGCGCATTTCGCGGATCCGGAACCTACCGACCCCCTCCCGGCGTTATGGAGGTCAGCGGTAACTTGGGCAATCTCGCGGTCATACGACAAGCCGGTCACCGACAAGTCGGGACAAGCGGGACCAAGTGCGGCATCACGTGAGACTAGGAAGGGACACCAGTCACCATGGCAGTAAGCCTCTCCAAGGGCGGAAACGTCTCGCTCAGCAAGGAGGCCCCGGGCCTCGCGGCCGTCACGGTCGGCCTCGGCTGGGACGTACGGACCACGACGGGTGTCGACTTCGACCTCGACGCGTCGGCCATCGCGGTCAACCCCATGGGCAAGGTCGTCTCCGACGGCCACTTCGTCTTCTTCAACAACAAGTCCACCCCGGACCAGACCATCGTCCACACCGGCGACAACCGCACCGGTGAGGGCTCGGGCGACGACGAGTCGATCAACGTCAACCTCGCCGGGCTCCCGGCCGACGTGGACAAGATCGTCTTCCCGGTCTCCATCTACGACGCCGAGACCCGCAGCCAGAACTTCGGCCAGGTCCGCAACGCGTACATCCGCGTCATCAACCAGGCCGGCGGCGCCGAGATCGCCCGCTACGACCTCTCCGAGGACGCGGCGACCGAGACCGCCATGGTCTTCGGCGAGCTCTACCGCAACGGCGCGGAGTGGAAGTTCCGCGCCGTGGGCCAGGGCTACGCCTCGGGCCTGACCGGCATCGCCCAGGACTTCGGCGTCAACGTCTGAGTCCGAACGTCTGGGTCCGAACGTCTGAGTCCGACCCACCGCCGAGTCCGGCGGCGTCAGGCCCCGGCCTGACCCCGCACGACTCCGGCGCAGCCGAAGCCCCCTCCCGGCCGTCCGGGGAGGGGGCTTCGCTACCGTTCGGTAGGTGATCCTCCTCCCGCTCGTCCCCACCGAGGACGGCGCCCTGCCGGGCCCGGTCCTGACCGAAATCGCCTCGCTCTACGCGACCAACCACGCGTTCTTCGAGCTCAGCGGCGATTTCCCCGACCCCGGCCGCATCACGGTCGAACAGGTCGCGGCCTCCCTCGCCGACGAGCTCTCGCACGAGGGCGCCGAAGTCCTCCTCGCCCGCTCGGCCGGCCGCCTCGTAGGCCTGGCCGCCACCCGGGCCCATCACCCCGACCCGGCCGCCGGGGACCCGGACCCGTGGATCGGCCTGCTGCTCATCGACGCCACCGCACACCGCGGGGGCCACGGCCGCGCCATGGCCGCCCTGGTCGAGGACCGCTTCCGGGCCGCCGGGCGCGCGGGCGTACGCATCGCCGTACTGGACGGCAACACCAAGGGCCTCGCGTTCTGGCAGGCCCAGGGCTACGTCCCCCTGCGCCAGGCCGCCGACCGCGAGGCGGGCCGCCCGTGCACGGTGCTGCGCAAGCCGCTCCAGGACGCATAGAACCCGGACGCACGGGGACTACGGGCCTACGGGGGCTACGGACGTACGGAGCCCCCGTAGGTCTACGGGGGCTTGCGGGCCTACGGGGCCTTGGGGCGCTCCGTCCCGTACAGCCAGACGTCCCAGACCTTCTTCAGGTCGTGGCCCGTCTTCTCCTGCGCGTAGGCGGTGAAATCGGCCGTGCTCGCGTTCGCGTGCCGGTGGTCGGCGGCCCAGCCGCGCACCAGGGCGAAGAACTTCTCGTCGCCGACCTCCTGCCGGATCCGCTGGAGGACCATCGCCCCGCGCGCGTACACCGGAGGCTCGGAGATCTCCTTGGCGCCGGGCGGGGAGGCCGGCGGGAAGGCGGCCCAGTCGGAGGCGGCCTCGTCGTCCACATCGGTGTCACCGTCGAGGAAGGCCTGGAACCGCTCCTGGGCGCTGGGCCCGCCGTGTTCCTCGGCCCACAGCCACTCGGCGTAGGTCGCGAACCCCTCGTTGAGCCACATGTCCTTCCAGGACTTCGGCGACACCGAGTCCCCGAACCACTGGTGGGCCAGCTCGTGCAGGAGCAGCGTCTCGCCGCGGGCGCCGGTGAGAGCACCGGAGAAGACGGGCCGGGTCTGCGTCTCCAGTGCGTAGCCGAGCGTGCCCTCGGGCAGCACGATCGCCCCCGTCGTGGAGAAGGGGTACGGGCCGAACCTGGCGCTGCCCCACTCCACCATCTCGGGCAGCCGCGCGAGCACGGCCGCGCTCGCCGCCGCCTCCTTGGGCGCCACCGCGTTGTGGACGGGGATCCCCGAGGCGGTCTTTCCGGTGGTCACCGCGAACTTCCCGACGGCCACGGTCGCCAGATAGCTCGCCATCGGCTCCGGGCTGTGCCAGGCGAACGCCGTCCGCCCGTCGGCTTCCTCGGTCCGGGAGCTCAACTCCCCGTTGGACGCGACCTCGTACCCCTTGGGCACGGTGACCCTGATGTCGTAGGTGGCCTTGTCGCTCGGGTGGTGGTTGCCCGGGAACCAGGCCATCGACCCGACCGGCTCGCCGACGCCGACCGCGCCGTCCCCGTCCGCGGTGGGGATCCAGCCCTCCTGGGAGCCGTCGGGATCCGTGAGGGGCTTGGGCACGCCGGCGTAGTCGATCTCCGTACGGAAGACCTCGCCCCGCTTCAGGTCCTTCGCGGGACGCACGGTCAGTTCCTTGCCGGTCCGGTTGAAACGGGCCCCGGCGCCCTGCACGGTGACCTCCTCGACCTCGAGCCCGCTGAGATCGAGGTTGAAGGAGCTGAGCCCCTGCTCGGCGCGCGCGGTGATGACGGCCGTGGCGTCCATCTTCCCGGTGGCGGGGTCGTAGTCGAAGTCCAGGTCGTAGTGGTCGACCTGATAGCCGCCGTTGCCGGCCTTCGGGAAGAACGGGTCGCGCACCCCCGACGCACCCGGCCGCCCCTGCACGGTGCTGCCCGTACAGCCCGCGGTGAGGGCGAGCAGGGCGGCGACGGCGGGGGCGGCGAGACGGGAAAGAGAGCGCGGATACACGCTCTCGACCCTACTTCCCTGTCCGGCGTGACTGCTCGGACTACTTGTCGAGCGAGTCGGCGCCGGCCTTGGCGAACTTCTCGTCCAGGTCGCCGCTCGGGGCGCCGGCCACGCCGATGCCCGCGACCGGGGCGCCCTTGGCCTGCACCGGGGTGCCGCCCGCGAGGAAGAGGGTGCCGGGGATGTCCTTCAGGTTCGGGGCCTGCGCGAGGCGGCCCGCGAGCACGGAGGTCGGGGCGTTCCAGGACACGGCGGTGAAGGCCTTGCGCTGCGCCGACTCGTAGGACTGCGGGCCCGCGCCGTCGCCGCGCAGGGTCACGATGGTGTTCCCGTTGCGGTCGACGACCGCGACGGTCACCTTCTGGTTCTCCTTCTCGGCGGCTTCCAGCGCGGCCTGGGCGGCGCGGGTGGCGGCGTCGATCGTGAGGTGGGTGGAGGTGGTGAAGTTCCGGTCGTTGTCCTTCTTGGCGGAGGCAGCCGCCGGGGCGGGCGCGGCGGTGGCGCTGACGGCGCCGAAGGTGCCGGCGCCGAGCGCGACGGCGAGGGCGGTACCGGTGAGAACGCGGGTGCGGGTGTTCATGTCTGCTGCTCCTGTGAACGTCGGCTCGGCGGGCGGTCCTGCCGTGTCCTGCCGTGTTCCCACCCTCTCCCCGCACCCCCCGCCCACCCGTCCCCGTACCGGCTCCCAACGGCCAGCGCACCGGTTGACCCCGGGGTCAACCGATCGGCTGATGCGGCGGGGTTCCGGCGACGGCTTACCTGGTCTCCCGCCGCTCCCCGGGGCTCCGCCCCGGACCCCGCGCCTCAAACTCCCCCAGACTTCGTCCGGGACCCCCTGACGGGGCTGGATGTATCCAGCCCGTCCGGCGTTTGAGGACCGGGTCCGGGCAGCGCCCGGGGAACGGTGGAAGGGCGGGTAGGGGAGAGCCCCGCGCAGCGGCACCCATCGCAACCACCCCGCACCATGGACATACGCACCAAAACCCAGGAGCCCCCGTGACCAGCGCGCCCCCACACCGTGGGATCCCCACCCCACCCCAACAGAACACCCGCGCCCTCGCCACGGTCATGCACACCACCTTCTTCCTCCTCCTCGGCGCCTCCGTGGCCCGCTTCCTCCTGCGCCACCCCGGCGAGCCCCGCACCCCGTGGATCCTGGCCCTCGGCATCACCCTGGCCCTGCTCTACGTCCTCGGCCCCGCCCTCGGTACCGCAGCCCCCACCCTGCGAAGGCTCCTCTGGCTCGGCCTGGTCGTCGCCGTCTGGGTGGTCCTCGTCGTCCTCGCGCCGAGCTTCGCCTGGTGTGCGGTGCCGCTCTTCTACACCGCGCTGCGCACCCTCCCGCCCCGCGCGGCCGTGGTCCTCGTCGCGCTGCTGACGGTGTTCGTCGTGGCCGCCCAGCTCCAGCTGTCCGCCCGTACGGGCGCCGGCGAGCCCTTCGACCCCAACCTGCTGCTCGCCCCGCCCGCCGTCGCCGCGCTCGCGACCGCCGTGTTCATCCACATGGAGCGCCAGGGCCGGGCCCAGCGCACCCTGATCGACGACCTGATCCGCACCCGCCGGGAACTCGCCGCCACCGAACGCCGCGAAGGCACCCTCGCCGAGCGTCAGCGCCTGTCCATGGAGATCCACGACACCCTGGCCCAGCACCTGTCCAGTCAGCAGATGCTGCTGCAGGCCGCCGACCGCACCTGGGACACGGATCCGGGCACCGCCCGCGCGCACGTCCGTACCGCCACGGACATCACGGCCCGCGGCCTCGCCGAGGCCCGCCGACTGGTCCACGACCTCGCGCCCCGCGAACTCGCCGACGGCGCGGGCCTCGCCGACGCCCTGCGTGCCCTGGGCGCGGGCCCCGACATCGAGGTCCGCTTCCACCTGGAGGGCACCCCGGTCCCGCTGCCCGACCGCGCGGAGTCGGCCCTGCTGCGCATCGCGCAGGGCGCGCTGGCGAACGTACGGGAACACGCGCGGGCCCGTACCGCCGCCATCACCCTGAGCTTCCTGGGCGACCAGGTGGTCCTGGACATCGCGGACGACGGCCACGGCTTCGCCCAGGACACGGCACTGGACACGGGACCGGAGAACCGGGGCCACGGCCTCCCCGCGATGCGCGCCCGCGTCCGCCAGCTCGGCGGCACCCTGACCATCGAATCCACCCCGGGCGAGGGCACCGTCCTCTCGGCCGCGATCCCCGTGTCGCCCTCGATCCCCCTGGAGCCCACACCATGACGACGATCCTCCTGTGCGACGACCACGTCGTGGTCCGCGCCGGACTGCTCGCCCTCCTCGGCAGCGAACCGGACATCGAGGTCCTCGGCGAGGCCGGCAGCGGCGAGGAGGCGGTCGCGCTGGCGGCGAAGCTCCGCCCCGACGTGGTCCTCATGGACCTCCAGCTCGGCGAGGGCATCGACGGGGTCGAGGCCACGCGCCGCATCACGGCGGGCCAGAACCCGCCCCACGTCCTGGTCCTGACCACCTACGACACGGACGCGGACATCACCCGGGCCATCGGCGCGGGCGCCACGGGCTACCTGCTCAAGGCCGAGCGCCCGGAGGAGCTCTTCTCCGCGATCCACTCGGCGGCGCAGGGCCGCACCACCCTCTCCCCGCCCGTGGCCAGCCGCGTGATGGCCCACATGCGCGGAACCCGCCCCACCCTGACGGACCGTGAACTCGACATCCTCGGCCAGCTGGCCCGCGGCCTCGGCAACCGCGACATCGCCCGCGCACTGTTCATCAGCGAAGCCACGGTCAAGACCCACCTGGGCCGCATCTACGACAAACTCGGCGTCGACACCCGCGCGGGCGCGGTGGCCGTGGCCAAGGAGCAGCGCCTCCTCTCCTGAGACCCGGCCGGCCCGACCCGGCCGGCCCGACCCGGCCGGCCCGACCCCGGTCGATCGGTCGCCGAGGTGGGGGGACCGCCGGGGGCGTGACACCATCGGGTACGTGCTCGACATCGGCTACTCCCTCTCCCGGCGCTTCCCCGACCCCCCGCAGACCGACTACCGCTCGGCGGACGTCCACTCGCTGCGCCACGACCTGTTCTGCGGTGACGTCTACCTCGCCGACACCAACGCGGACCGGGAAGTGTCCACAGCCTGGGGATGGGTGCCGGTACTGGACTTCGCCTGGGCGCTCTGCGACATCGTCGAGCAGCTCGACCAGGACCCGCGCGGCAGCCGCTCCGCCAACCGGCAGTACGCCGAGCTCGATTTCACCGAGTCCAGCGACCGCATGCTCTTCGAGCGCCGCTTCGGCTGGGTCGACGTCGAGGCCGACTGGATGCCGTCGGAGGAGGACCCGCTGACCTTCAGCCACCGCCTGCTGCGCCGCGAGGCCCGGGACTTCCTCCACGACCTGATCGCGGACCTCGTCGACATGCACGAGGGGCTCGGCGACAACCCGGTCATCTGGTCCCTCCAGTCCCGCTTCCCCCGCGTCCCGGCGTAGTCGGCCCGGCCCGCGCCCCGGCCTGCGTCTCCTCCGACGCCGACGCCGACGCCATCGACGCCGCCTACGCCACCACCCGCAGCCCCAGCTGCGCGGCCATCGCCGGCGCCAGTTCGAAGAGCTGCGCCGGGCTGATCACCGCCCCCGCCAGCGCCTCCACCCCGCGCGCGATGTCCAGCTCCGCCACCCCCCGCAGGTCGACGTCCGTCAGCCGCGCCCCCGTGAAATCGGCCCCGCGCAGCGTGCAGTCCTTGAACTCCACCCGCTCCAGCACCGCCCCCGCGAAGTCCGGCTCCACCAGGACGCACCCCTCGAAGACCACGTCCTTGAGCCGCGCCGTACGCAGATTCAGATAGTCGATCTTCCCTCCGCGCACCAGGACCCGCTCCAGCACGGCCCCGTGCAGCTGCACACCGCCCAGCCGGGCCTCCAGCAGTTCCACGTCCCGCAGCGAAGCCCCCGACAGGTCGGTCCCGACTCCCCGGACCCCCTCCAGGACCGAGTCCAGGAACCGCGCCTTGGCCAGGCCGGTCTCGTCCAGCGCGCAGCGGCGCAGGGCACAGTCCATGAACCGGGCTCCGACCCCGTCCTGGCCCACCAGGTCCGCGTCGAGGAGCTCCAGCCCGTCGTAGTCCCCGTCCGGCTCCAGCTCACCGTCCTCCCACGCGCTCAGCTCCGGCAGCCGCACCTCCGGCCGCCGCGCCGCCTTCACACCCTGCTCGTGCCCTTTGCGTGCCATTCCCCCATCCTGGACCACCCCACTGACAGACCCGCGATCACGCGCACCCTCCTTGACCTCAACCCCGCTTGAGGTAACAGGCTGACCGCATGACCACCACCCCGGCACCCGCACCCGTACCCGCACCGGCACCGGCACCCGCCCCCGGAGCCCCGGGCGCCCCCGGTGCCATGCACGCCGTCCGGCTCCACGCCTTCGGCCCCGCCGAGAACCTCACCTACGAACCCGCGCCGCTCCCCGTCCCCGCCCCCGGCCAGGTCCGCATCGCCGTGGCCGCCGCCGGGGTCCACCTCCTCGACACCTCGCTCCGCCGCGGCGTCCAGGGCCCGCCCGCACCCCTCCCCGAGCTCCCGACCATCCCCGGCCGCGAGGTCGCCGGGACCGTGGACGCCCTCGGCCCCGGCGCCGACCCGGCCTGGCTCGGCACCCCCGTCGTCGTCCACCTCGGATTCGCCCCCGGCGGCTACGCCGAGTACGCCGTCGCCGACGCCGACCGGCTGCACGCCATCCCGGCCGGCCTCGAGCCCGCCACCGCCGTCGCCATGATCGGCACCGGCCGCACCACGCTCGGGATCCTCCAGTTCGCCGACCTCGGCCCCGGCTCCGTCGCCCTGGTCCCCGCCGCCGCGGGCGGCATCGGCACGCTGCTCGTCCAGTACGCGAAGCAGGCCGGAGCCACCGTCGTCGCCCTCGCGGGCGGGCCCGGCAAAACCGCCCTGGCCGCCGCCAACGGCGCCGACCTCGCCCTCGACTACACCCGCCCCGACTGGGCCGAAGCCGTCCGCGCGCACCACCCCGGCGGCGCCACCGTCCTCTTCGACTCCGTCGGCGGGACCGTCGCCCGCACCGCGCTCGACCTCCTCGCCGACGGCGCCGCCCACCTCGTCTTCGGCTGGTCCGGCGGCCCGATCCCGCTCACCGACGCCGACCGGGCCGCCCTCGACGCCCGCGGTGTCACCACGCGCAACGTCCTCGGCCCCGCCATGCTCCAGCGCGCCGGCGGCGACGACCCGATGCGCCTCCTCGAAACCCGCGCCCTCGCCGAAGCCGCCTCCGGCCGCCTGCACCCCGCCCTCCGGCGCTACCCCCTCGCCCGGGCGGCCACGGCCCACCGCGACCTGGAGAACCGCGCCACCACCGGAAAGGTCGTCCTGGAGCCGTAGGCCGCGTCGGCCCTAGATGTTCTGTCCCGGGAGGTTGTGGACGGGTGAGCCAGGTCTCGGCTGAGGGATCTTGAAGGGTGTGACCCGGATACGCCGGAAACCCGCCAGAACTTGATCTTGGCCTGCTGGGCGCCTGACGCTGTCGGGGATCTTGGCGATGACGGTCGGCCATGCCCTCGACATCTCAGTCTCCAAGATCCCCGACCTCGTCACCCGCGATCAGCTCTGCGTCTCCTCGCGGCGTCCAACAGCGGCCGCACCGGGTACGACGAGCAGCTTGCCGGTGGTACGCCGAGCCTCCAGATCGCTGTGGGCCTGGGCGGCCTCGGACAATGCGTAGCGGCCCGTTACGGTGACCTCAAGCGCCTTGGAGCGCACCCACTCGAACACATCGGCGGCCCGTCGGAGCAGTTCGGACCGATCGGCGATGAAGTCCCCGAGGCTGGGCCGGATCAGGGTCAGCGAACCGCCGTGGGCGAGCCGAATCGGATCAAACGGCGGCACGGCACCACTTGCCGCGCCGAAGAGCACGAGATGGCCGCGGGTTCGCAGGCTGGCGAGGCTCGCATCGAAGGTGTGCGCGCCGACGCCGTCGAAGACAACCGGCAGTCCCTGACCGCCGTTGAGCCGCCTCACCTCGGCTGCGAGATCGTCGACCGCGGAGGAAAGGATCACCTCGGCGGCCCCGGCACGCTTCGCCAGCTCGGCCTTCGCCGTGGTCGAGGTCGTGCCGATCACCCTGCCGCCGAGATGGGTGATGAGCTGGGTCAAAAGCAGCCCCATGCCGCCGGCAGCCGCGTGCACGAGCACCGTGTCGCCCCCCTGAACCGGGTAGGCGTCCTTGATGAGATAGTGCGCGGTCATGCCTTGGAGGAGCACGGCGGCGGCTGTCTCGAAGCCGATGTCGTCGGGCAGCGGCACCAGTCGGGAGGAGTCCACGACGGCCCGCTCGGCATACGTGCCGGGAATCTCCACCCAACCGACCCGGTCCCCGACTGCGACGTCAGCGACGCCGGGTCCAACTTCGACGACCGTGCCGGCGCCCTCAGCGCCCGGGGTGAAGGGCAGCGGGAGGCTGTACCGGCCTTCGCGGTGGTAGACGTCGAGGAAGTTGACCCCGGATGCGGCGACCTCCACGACCGCCTCGCCCGGACCCGGCCGCGGCTGGTCCACCTCGGCCTCCTGCAGCACCTCGGGACCGCCCACTTCGTACACCTGAATCGCTCGCATGGCCCTCCAATAACGGCTCATCCCCCACCAACCCCGTTGATGGCTCGTCCCCCACCAACCCCGTTGATGGCGATCCGATTCCCGGCAAGCAGACCATCCCGCCGCTTCCGCACCGCCGTACGGCCACCCACCACAACCGGCGTAGCCTCCGGCAGCTCCACCGCGCGGCGCACGAAATCGACCACCGCCTCCGGATACTCCTCCGGCCTCGGGAACCGGCCCATCCGCTGGTACGACTTCAACGCCAGCAGCAGGGCCAACTGATCTCCATCCGCTCCGCCGCCCACGCCGCATCGTGCCGCGAGGCAGAAGGCCCGTAGCCACGACAGCCCAACGCACGACGCGGTAAACCACCGGCTCAACCCCGATGGGCCGACCGGTACCGCGCCCTGGGCGAAGCGGGCATGGGTGACCGCTCCAGCCGTCCCATCACACGCCGCGCCGGACACAAGGTCCTGGGCCGGCAAGCGGGCCGCAAGCCGCGGCCCCAACCTGACGAGGCAATACGCCTAGACCGACCCCAGCTCCGACAGCGCCCCGTCCGTCAGCCGGTACACCGACCACTCGTCCTGCGGCCGCGCGCCCAGGGCCTCGTAGAAGGCGATCGTCGGCTCGTTCCACTTCAGGACCGACCACTCCAGCCGCTCGTAGCCGCGCTCCACGCAGATCCGCGCCAACTCCCGCAGCAGCGCCTTCCCGTGGCCGCCGCCGCGCACGCCGGGGCGTACGTACAGGTCCTCCAGGTAGATGCCGTGCACCCCGCGCCACGTCGAGAAGCTGAGGAACCACAGCGAGAACCCGACCGCCTCGCCCTCCGGCGTCTGCGCGATGTGCGCGAACGCCGCCGGCCGCTCCCCGAACAGCGCCTCCCTCAGCTGCTCTTCGGTGGCGCGCGCCTCGTCGGGCACCTTCTCGTAGTCCGCGAGCTCGCGGATCATGGCGTGGATCACGGGGATGTCGCTGACGACTGCGTTACGGATCATCCCCGCACCCTACGAGGCCACCTGGGCCCGGTGCCCGCCCCCACCTGCGCCCCCGCCCGTGCCGCCGCCCTCACGCCCGCAGCGACTCCGCGACCGCCAGCTGGGCCTGCGCGGGCTGGTCCCCGTCCTCCAGGTCCCACAGGCAGTTCTGCAGCACCCGGCCCAGCGTCCAGGCCCGCGCCCGTTCCCGGTCGGCCCCCACCGCCTCCGCCAGCAGATCGAAGCGCCACCGCACCTCCCGCGCCCGGAAGTTGTTCACCAGCGCGGGCAGCAGCTCGAAGCCCGGATCGCCGGACAGCGGCTTCGGATCGATCGCCAGCCACTCCGCACGGCCGCTACCGGCGCCCCCGGCTCCCCCGGCGCCCGCCAGCACGTTCTCGTAGTGCAGGTCCCAGTGCAGCAGCCGGTCCCCCGGTTCCCCCGCCACCTCCGCGACCGCCGCCGCGCAGTCCGCGACCAGCCCCCGCGCCCGGCCGTCCGCCACCTGCTCCAGCGCGCCCGGCACCGCCTCCAGCATCCCCGCCGCGATGTCCCCCAGCCGCCGCAGCCCCGCCGGTGCGGGCACCGCCGTCAGCCGGGCCAGCAGCTCCCCGACGACCGCCACCGCGCGCCGGGAGTCCCGTACCGCCAGTGCCGACAGGGGCCGACCCTCGTCGAGGCGTTCCAGCAGCAGCGTCCCGGTGGCCGCGTCGGACTCCAGCAGCCGTACGCAGCCCTCCCCGGCCCAGGCGCGCAGCGCGAGCGCCTCCCCCGCGTTCTCCTCGTCCGGCGCGGGCAGCTTCAGCGCGGCCGCCGTCCCGTCCTCCCGTTCCACCGGGAGCACCAGGGCCGTCACCCCGTGCATCCCGGGCCCCGTGGTCCGCAGCTCCCACCGCTCCAGGAACAGCGCCACCCGGGCCGGCAGCCCGTCGACGAACTCCCGCCCGGCCGCGCCGTTGTCACCGAGCTGCGCCCGCACCAGCCCGTCCGGAATCCGGCCGCCCCAGCCGAGCCCGCCCTCACCCTCACCCAAGCGCATCCGCCGAGCCTACGAAGCCCCGACCCCAACCGCCTTCAACGTCTCCGCGAACCCCTTCGCGTCGAACATCGACCCGTCCTTCGCCCCGACCGGCTTCCCGTCCGCCAGCACCAGCGGCGTCCCCTGCGCCCCCGTCGCCTCGAAGCCCTTCTCGGCCTCGCCGACCCACTCCTTGTACTTCTGGTCCTTCACGGCCTTGTCGAACTCCGCCCCGCGCAACCCCGGCACCGCGTCCGCGATCTTCAGCAGCACCTCGTCGGTGAACCTCCCCTTCGGCTGGCTCGCGAAGACCGCCGCGTGGTACTCCGCGAACTTCCCGGCGTCGACCGACGCGCGCAGCGCGTTCACCGCCCTGACCGAACCGCTCTGCCCGCCCTGGTCCAGGAACGAAGCCAGCCGGTACTCGACCTTCACCTGCCCGGCATCCGCGAGCTTGAACAGCGTTTCGCCGCCCGCCTCCTCGAACTTCGCGCAGTAGCCGCACTTCGGGTCCACCATCACCTGCACGGTGCACGGCGCGTCCGGCCTGCCCACGACGACCCTGTCCCCGTCGACCGCGGCCGGCAGCTTCGCGAGCCGATCGGCGATCGGGCTGGTCCGCACCTGCACGTCGGAGGCGACCGAGGACGCCCCGTCGCCCGTCGCCCCGGACCCGCAGCCGATGACCGCCCCGCCCAGCAGTGCCACCGACGCAACCGCCGCGACCACCCGTCCCGCCACCACAACCCGCACCATACGAACCGCACCTCTCATACAAAAAGCCAACAAAACCCCCGCCTCACCCTAAAGACGGAACCCCCTCCCCCACATCAACCATTCGGCCACCCCTCGCACCTCAAAACCCGACATCACGACCCTGGACACCCCTCCGAAACGCGGTGTACCAACTCCCCCATGACCATCAACGGCGGAATTTCCTTCTGGTACGCGACGGACGAGACCGCCACCGACCACCCACCCCGCACCCCTCTCACCGGCGACGCCACCGCCGACGTCGTCATCGTCGGCGGCGGCTACACCGGCCTGTGGACCGCCTACTACCTCAAGACCGCCGCCCCCGACCTGCGCGTCACCGTCCTGGAGCAGAAGTTCTGCGGCTACGGGGCCTCCGGCCGCAACGGCGGCTGGCTCTACAACGGGATCGCCGGCCGCGACCGCTACGCCGCCCTCCACGGCCACCAGGCCGCCCAGCGCCTCCAGCACGCCATGAACGACACCGTCACCGAAGTCATCGACGTGGCCGCCAAGGAGAGCATCGACGCGGACATCCACCGCGGCGGAGTCCTCGAAATCGCCCGCACCCCCGCCCAACTGACCCGCCTCAAGGCCTTCCACGCCGCCGAGCTCGCCTTCGGCGAAGCGGACCGCGAGCTCTACGACGCCACCGACGCCCGGGCCCGCATCAACGTCGCCGACGCCGTCGGCGCCAGCTGGACCCCGCACGGAGCCCGCATCCACCCCCTGAAGCTGGTCAAGGGACTGGCGGCCGCCTGCGAACGCCTGGGCGTGGTCATCCACGAATCCACCCCCGTCACCGAGATCGCCCCGCGCCGGGCCCTCACCCCCTACGGCACGGTCCGCGCCCCGTACGTACTGCGCTGCACCGAGGGCTTCACCGCCGCCCTCAAGGGCCAGAAGCGCTCGTGGCTCCCCATGAACTCCTCGATGATCGCGACGGCCCCCCTCTCTCCGGACGTCTGGTCCCAGCTCAACTGGTCCGGCGCCGAAACCCTCGGCGACATGGCCCACGCGTACATGTACGCGCAGCGCACCGCCGACGACCGCATCGCCATCGGAGGCCGCGGAGTCCCGTACCGCTACGGCTCCCGCACCGACAACGACGGCCGCACCCAGCCCGCCACGATCGCCGCCCTCACCCACCTCCTGGAGTCCTTCTTCCCGACCCTCACGGGAGTGGAGATCACCCACGCCTGGTCCGGCGTCCTGGGCGTCCCCCGCGACTGGTGCGCCACGGTCACCCTGGACTCCACGACGGGCCTCGGCTGGGCCGGCGGCTACGTCGGCTCCGGCGTGGCCACCGCCAACCTCGCGGCCCGCACCCTGCGCGACCTGGTCCTGGGCGACAAGACGGACCTCACCACCCTCCCCTGGGTCAACCACCGCGTCCGCCGCTGGGAGCCGGAGCCCTTCCGCTGGCTCGGCGTCCAGGCCCTCTACGCCGCCTACCGCGAGGCCGACCGCCGCGAATCCACCACCCACACCCCGACCACAACCCCCTTGGCCCGCCTGGCAGACCGCATCTCGGGCCGCGGCTGACAAGACGACGGAAGGCCCCGGGTGATCACCCGGGGCCTTCCGCTTCCGTACGAATCCCCTTGGCCGACAAGCTTCTGACCTGGGACGGGGCCCCCTGTCGGATTCGAACCGACGACCTACGCATTACAAGTGCGTTGCTCTGGCCGGACTGAGCTAAGGAGGCATACGACCCCGTGCAGCGCACGGAATCGCCTTCACTCTACACATCGGCGAGACCACGCAGCGAAGGGCTTTCCGCCCCTTTACCGCAGCTGCGGGTACCCGCAGCGGGCAACCCGCGGACCCACCGCCTCCAGCGGCAGTCCCGGGTTCAGGGCGTCCACGATCTCCTGCGTGAGCGGGCGCAGCTCCCACAGGTGGCGGATCGCGTCCAGGGGGAGGTCGGCCTCGTAGTAGTCCTCGGCGAAGGCGCGGTAGGCCTCCGGGGTGCCTGCCGCGAGGACCTCGAAAAGGTCGTCCACCCCGTCCGCGTAGGGCTCGTCCGCCGGGAAGTCGACCTTGCCCGCCCGCCAGGCCGTGTCTGCGGTCTCACGCCAGAAGACGGCCGTGGCCTGGAGCACGCCCTCCTCCTCGCAGAAGGCCGGCTCCGTCAGCTGCGGGCGGAAGACCTCCGGTATGCCGTCCAGCAGTCCGGGCCACAGCGCCGTGTCCTCGTCGCCCCACGGGCTCATGGGCGACTCGTGGGCGAACCCGAGTCCGAAGACCCCGTGTTCCGTGAAGACGATCGCGTACTCGTCGCCCGAGCCGTTCTCCATGAAGGCCGCCTCCTCGCCCGGGCCCCACGCGGGGTCGTAGGAGAAGTAACCGCCGTCCTGGTTGCCGCTGATCACCAGTTCCAGTGCCGCCAGCGCCCGGCACCGGTCGCGCAGGGTCTGCGGGTCGGGCAGGGCGCGTGTCAGGTCGTAGATGGTCATGGGCGTGATCAAAGCAGCCGCCTCTGACAGTCGCCCGCGGAGGTCGGGGAAGTCACTGCGGTCCGGGTACTGACAGGAGGGGCGCGGCCCGGTAGCGTCGGGCGGAGTCCAGGTCACTGGACTAGACCTTCCACTCGGATCGTCCGGCACGTTCCTGCCGGTAGAAGGGATTCATCACCATGGCTTCTGTCACTTTCGACAAGGCGACCCGTCTGTACCCCGGCGGCGACAAGCCCGCCGTCGACCAGCTGGAGCTGGAGATCGCGGACGGCGAGTTCCTCGTCCTCGTCGGCCCCTCCGGCTGCGGCAAGTCCACCTCGCTGCGCATGCTCGCCGGCCTGGAGGACGTCAACGGCGGCGCCATCCGCATCGGTGACCGCGACGTCACGCACCTGCCGCCCAAGGACCGGGACATCGCGATGGTGTTCCAGAACTACGCGCTGTACCCGCACATGTCCGTCGCCGACAACATGGGCTTCGCGCTCAAGATCGCCGGTGAGGACAAGGCCACCATCCGCAAGAAGGTGGAGGACGCGGCGAAGATGCTGGACCTGACCCAGTACCTCGACCGCAAGCCGAAGGCGCTCTCCGGCGGCCAGCGCCAGCGCGTCGCGATGGGTCGCGCGATCGTCCGCAAGCCGCAGGTGTTCCTCATGGACGAGCCGCTGTCGAACCTCGACGCCAAGCTCCGCGTGTCCACCCGCACCCAGATCGCCGCGCTCCAGCGCGACCTGGGCATCACCACCGTCTACGTCACCCACGACCAGGTCGAGGCCATGACGATGGGTGACCGTGTGGCGGTCCTCAAGGACGGTCTGCTGCAGCAGGTCGACACCCCGCGCAACATGTACGACCGTCCCGCGAACCTCTTCGTCGCCGGCTTCATCGGCTCCCCGGCCATGAACCTGGTCGAGGTCCCGATCACCGACGGCGGCGTGAAGTTCGGCGACAGCGTGGTCCCGGTGTCGCGCGAGGCGCTGACCGCCGCCGCCGACGCGGGCGACCGTACGGTCACGGTCGGCGTGCGCCCCGAGCACTTCGACGTCGCCGAGACCGGCGGCCTGACCATCACCGTGAACGTGGTGGAGGAGCTCGGCGCCGACGGCTACGTCTACGGTTCGACCTCGCACTCCGAGGGCTCGCAGGACATCGTGGTGCGCGTGAACGGCCGCCAGGTGCCCGAGAAGGGCTCGACGCTGCACGTCGTCCCGCGCGCCGACGAGATCCACGTCTTCTCGACGTCCTCCGGTGCCCGTCTCTCCAACTCGGGTTCCCGCTTCACCAAGTGATCTGCCCGCTCCACCTGTTGGACCCGCCGAAGGGGCGTCCCGTCAAGGGGCGCCCCTTCGGCGCGAGTTCCTGAGGTTCCGAAGGTTTCGCAAGTTCCGACAGATCGGGCCATTCGGCCCCGCACGTCAACCCTTAATTCGAAAAGCCACGTCGAACCATCCCCCGACCGGGTGACTAAATGTCGCCAAATCTTCACCGAGCGCTACTCTCGCCCTCGTGACCCACACTGCCCGCCGTATCGGCCGATCCCTCGCCCTGGTCCTGCCCGTCGTCCTGGTCCTGTCCGGGACCCTCGCGGTCACCATGGTCCCCTGGGCGGACAACACCCCCTCCCAGATCCTGACCGCGTCCGCCGAGGACGTCTCCGTCCCCGCGAAGCCCCGTCCCGCGCAGGACCTGCTCCGCGACAAGCTGGTGAGCGAGATCCAGCAGGGCGAGCAGCCCGGTGACGTACTGACCCACCTCCAGCAGGAGGTCGACAAGCGGCCTTCGCTGGCCGAGCACTGCGTGGGGATCGCGCGCGCCCTGGGCCGGGCGGCCGTCGACGCCTACGGGCCCACGAAGGCCCAGTCGTTCGCGCGGCCGGTGTGCGACACCGCGTACGCGTCCGGCGTCGCCTCCATGGGCTGACGGCCGCCGCACACAGTTCCCGTAGCGCACCGCACACCGACATGAGCGATCCGGCCGACGCCGCGTTCCCCTCCCGCCCGCACGCAGCCGCGTTCCCGGCTTCCCCGACCCAGGCAGTGGTCCTGGCGGGTGGTCAGGGGTCGCGGCTGCGGCCGTACACGGACGACCGTCCGAAGCCGATGGTGGAGATCCCGGGGACCGGGCTGCCGATCATCGGGCACCAACTGGCCTGGCTGGCCGCCGAGGGGGTGACCGACGTGGTCGTCTCCTGCGGGCACCTCGCCGAGGTGCTCCAGGAGTGGCTGGCCGAGGCCCCGTTGCCGCTGCGCGTGACCACCGTCGTGGAGAACGAGCCGCTGGGCCGGGGCGGCGGCCTCAAGTACGCCGCGCGCCACCTTCCGCACCCGGACCGGGCCTGGTTCGCGACGAACGGGGACGTGTGGACGCGCTTCTCGCTGCGCGAGATGGCGGCCTTCCACACCGAGCGCGGGGCGACGGCCACCCTCGCGCTGGCCCGTCCCCGGATCCCCTGGGGCGTGGTGGAGATCAACGAGTACGGGCACGTCCTGGACTTCATCGAGGCGCCGCAGTCCCCGTACCCGGTCAATGCCGGGGTGTACGTCTTCGGGCCCGAATTCGCCGCGCTGCTGCCCGACTTGGGTGACCACGAACGTACGACGTTCCCGCGCCTGGCGCGCGAGCGGCGGCTGGCGGGCTTCCCGCTGCCCCAGGGGGCCTACTGGCGGGCGATCGACACGGCGAAGGACCTGACCGAGGCCGCAAGGGAGTTGGCCGCGCAGAGCGGCTCCTAGCGGCTCTGCGCGGCTCCTGGTGGCTCCGGGCGGCTGCCCGCACGGCGAACGAAGGAGGGCCCGGTACGCGTGATGCGTGCCGGGCCCTCTCCGTGATGCCGTCCGTGCCCCCTCAGCCGAGGAGGCCGCCCACCAGACCCGGCTTCTTCGGCGCCGTGTCCCCGGTGGACCCGCCGCTGCCCGTCCCCGTGGAGGAGGTCGGGGACTTCTGCGGGGTGGACTGGCGGGGCGTGCTCCGCGGGCTGCTGCCGGAGGTCTTGGTCGCGGAGGGCGTCCCGGAGCCGGTGGCTCCCGGGGTGGCCGAACCGGTGGCGCCACGGCCGGACTTGGCGGCCGGCGAGGAGGCTGCGGCCGAGGGCTGCGCGGCCGGCTTCGAGGGAGCCGTCTGCGTCGGCTGCTGCTGCTGCGGGGAGCGCGGCAGCGGCCGCCCGGGGAGGTAGTTGCTCGGGGCCTGGCCGGGCCCCGGCACGGTGACCACGGTGGTGGAGCGGACGGCCCCGCCGAGGAGCGAGCCGACGAGCAGGGTGAGCCCGCAGACCACGGTGGCCATCACGGCCCCGCGCCGCAGCACGCGCCGCCGCAGCCGCCAGACCTCGGTACGGGGGCCCAGCGTGCGCCAGGCCTCGCTCGCGAGCCGCCCGTCCAGCGAGTACACCGGGGCGCCCGCGATGATCAGGGGGCTCCAGGCGGCGAGGTAGATGATGTCGGGCGCGTCGTAGGCGGGCACGGTCTTCCAGCTGACCGTCATCAGCAGCGCGGCGGAGAGCAGCGCGCCGAAGCAGGCCGCGAACCGCTGCCACAGGCCGAAGACCGTCAGGACGCCGACGATCACCTGGAGGAAGGCCACGCTGAGCCCGGCGCCCACGGGGTGCGCGAGCGCGAAGTCGCGCAGCGGCTCGGCCAGCGCCCAGGGGTGCAGGGTCTGCAGCCAGGTGACCATGGAGCCGCGCTCGCCGCCGTCGAAGTAGACGGGGTCGCACAGCTTGCCCATGCCGGCGTAGATGGAGATGAAGCCGAGGAAGACGCGCAGCGGGAGCAGCACGACGCCCAGGTTCATGCGGCGGCCGGGGTAGTACTGGGCTTGCGCGCGTGCGTCGCCCGGTGCCCGGCGGGTGTCCGCGCCGGGTCCGGAGCCCTCGGCGAGCGCGGCCTCGTAGGCCTCGGGGGAGAGGTCCCGGATCGCGGGCTGGATGCGGGTCTCGTCCGGGTCGCCGTAGCTGCGCTGGCCGATGACGGTGGGTGTGGCGAGGGTGTCCTCGGCGAGGTCGTGGGCGAGGTCGATGCGCGGGATGACCTGGGTGGCTCCGCCGTCGTACTCGTCGTGGCCGCGCCCGTGCTCGCGTACGGCCTGGAGCAGGCCTCCCATCGCGGCGCTGGCCGCGGCGTCGCCGGGGGCGGACTTGCCGCTCCAGACGACGGGGCGGCGGCGGCCCCCGCCGGCTCCGGCGGCCGCGAGGGCCCCTCCGAGCGCGGGGGCGAGGCCGGCGATGCCCGCGGGCTTGGGACGCGCGCTGGGGCTTGGTGCGAGCCGCACGCGGAAGCTGGCGTGGTTGACGATGACCTGTGCGGGGTCGCACGGCACCTTGACCATGCTCAGCGCGGGCTGGTCGTCGAACCCTGGCGTTCTGGTGTCCACACTCATCTAACCGAGTGATCAGTGTTTAGGACACTGCCTTGACATCAGGGATGTGTCCGAGACCCGTCAAATCAAGCCACCCCGCCCGGAAGGGGCGGGGTGGCACGCTCACGGGTCACGTCCTGTGAGCCAAGTGGATCAAGCGGCGGGTGCGTCCGGGGCTCAGACGCGGCCGCGGGTGGCGCGGCGGCGGGCGGCCTCGTAGAGGACGACGCCCGCGGCGACACCGGCGTTGAGCGATTCGGCGCCGCCCGGCATCGGGATGCGGACCAGGTAGTCGCAGTTCTCGCCGACGAGGCGGCCGAGGCCCTTGCCCTCGGAGCCGACGACGATGACGACGGGGCCGCCCAGCGCCTCGAGCTCGTGCACCTCGTG
This sequence comes from Streptomyces sp. NBC_00454, assembly GCF_041434015.1. Classification (GTDB taxonomy): domain Bacteria; phylum Actinomycetota; class Actinomycetes; order Streptomycetales; family Streptomycetaceae; genus Streptomyces. Next base: position 3,533,000 of record NZ_CP107907.1, read on the forward strand.
GGTGCCCTCGGCGGCGAGGCCGACGATGGTCAGGCCTTCCTTCTTGTAGTCCTGGATGGCGCGGGTCAGGTTGGTGACGCGCGAGACCGGGGTACGGGCCGCGGTGCCGGCCGAGGACTTCCAGGCGCCGGCGGTCATGCTGGCGGCGCGGCGCTCGGGAACGACCACGCCGTGGCCGCCGAAGGCGGAGACGGAGCGGATGATCGCGCCGAGGTTGCGCGGGTCGGTGATCCCGTCGAGGGCGACGATGAGGGGGTCCTCGCCGTTGTCGTACGCGTTGGCGGTGAGCTCGTCCGGGAGCGAGTACTCGTACGGCGGGACCTGGAGGACCAGGCCCTGGTGGTTGAGCCCGTTGGTCAGCCGGTCGAGCTCGGGGCGCGGGGCTTCCATCAGGTTGATGTTGCCGCGCTCGGCCGCGAGCTGGAGGGCCTCGCGGACGCGCTCGTCGTTGTCGATGAACTGCTGGACGTAGAGGGTGGTGGCCGGTACGCCGTCGCGCAGCGCCTCGAAGACCGGGTTGCGGCCGACGACCATCTCGCTGGTGCCCTTGGGGCCGCCGCGGCGGGGGGCCGGGCGGCGCTTGGCGGCCTGGCGGGCCATGGCGTTGCTGATGCGGTTGGCTTTGTGCTTCTTGCGGTCCTCGGCCTTGGGCGTGGGGCCCTTGCCTTCGAGACCCCTGCGCCGCTGGCCACCGCTGCCAACCGTCGCGCCCTTCTTATTGGACGTGCGGCGGTTCCTGCGCTGGCTGTTCCCGGCCATGACCTCTACCTGTTTCGTTGGTGCTGCGATATGTACGTATGAAGAGTGTGCCGCCCGGAACGCCGGGCGGCCCAATCTGGATGCTCCAGAGGGACGCTCCGGGGCTCAGCGGGGGCCGAGCGTCCAGCGGGGTCCGGTGGGGCTGTCCTCGATGACCAGGCCCGACTGCTGGAGCTGGTCGCGGATGGCGTCGGCGGTGGCCCAGTCCTTGCGCTCGCGAGCGGACTCGCGCTGCTCCAGGACCAGGCGCACGAGGGTGTCCACGGCGCCGTGGAGGTCTTCCCCGCGGTCTGTCTCGCCCGCCCAGTGGGGGTCGAGGGGGTCGAGGCCGAGGACGCCCAGCATGGCCCGTACCTCCGCCAGACGCGCGATCGCGGCGTCCTTGTCGTCGGCGGCGAGCGCGCTGTTGCCCTGGCGGACGGTGGTGTGGATGATCGCGAGCGCCTGCGGGACGCCCATGTCGTCGTCCATGGCCTCGGCGAAGGCGGGCGGGACCTCGGCGGCCGGCTCGACCGTCTGGCCGGCCTTCTCGATGACGCGCTGGATGAAGCCCTCGATGCGCGCGAAGCCGGATTCCGCCTCGCGCAGCGAGTCCACGCTGTACTCGATCATCGAGCGGTAGTGCGGGGTGCCGAGGTAGTAGCGCAGCACGATCGGGCGCCAGACCTTGAGCATCTCGGACACCAGGACGGAGTTGCCCAGCGACTTCGACATCTTCTCGCCGGAGAGGGTGACCCAGGCGTTGTGCATCCAGTACTTCGCGAACTCGTCGCCGTAGGCCTTGGCCTGGGCGATCTCGTTCTCGTGGTGCGGGAAGATCAGGTCGAGGCCGCCGCCGTGGATGTCGAAGGCGCTGCCGAGGTACTTGTGCGCCATCGCGGAGCACTCGAGGTGCCAGCCGGGACGGCCGCGGCCCCACGGGGTCTCCCAGTCGGGCTCGCCGGGCTTGGAGGCCTTCCACATGGCGAAGTCGCGCGGGTCGCGCTTGCCGGTGATGCCCTCCTCGGCGGGCTGGCGCAGGTCGTCGACGTTCTGGTTCGACAGCTCCAGGTAGCCGGGGAAGGAGCGGACGTCGAAGTAGACGCTGCCGTCGGCCTCGTACGCGTGGCCGCGCTCGATGAGCCCGCGCATCATCTCGATCATCTCGGGCACGTGGCCGGTCGCGCGCGGCTCGTACGTGGGCGGGAGGCAGCCCAGCGCGTTGTAGCCGTCGTTGAAGGCCCGCTCGTTCTCGTAGCCGATGGACCACCAGGGACGGCCCTGGTCCTCGGACTTCGCGATGATCTTGTCGTCGATGTCGGTGACGTTGCGGATGAAGGTGACGTCGAGGCCGCGGTAGGTGAACCAGCGGCGCGCGATGTCGAAATTGAGGTACGAGCGCACGTGCCCGATGTGCGGGGCCGCCTGCACGGTGGCGCCACAGAGGTAGATCGAGACGCAGCCCGGAACGAGCGGGACGAAGTCGCGGATCTGCCGGGCGCTGGTGTCGTACAGGCGAATAGTCACGGCATCCAGGGTAGTGGGCCTGTAGCAGTGCCCCGCGACCCTTTCGGCACGCGGGGCCCGCTTTGTTGTCGAAGAGCCGCGGGTGCGGCCCCCGTACGGGGTACTAGGCCCGGTTCGTCCGGTACACGAGGGCCGTGGCGATGGCCGCCAGGCCTTCGGCCCGGCCGGTGAGCCCCAGTCCGTCGGTGGTGGTGCCCGAGACGGAGACGGGGGCGCCCGCGGCGGCGGCGAGCGCCTTCTGCGCCTCTTCGCGCCGCTTGCCGATCTTCGGGCGCACGCCGATCACCTGGATCGCGATGTTGCCGATCTCGAAGCCCTCGGCGCGGACGATCCGGGCGGCCTCCGCCAGCAGGGTGACCCCGGCGGCGCCGGACCACTCGGGGCGCGAGGTGCCGAAGTGCGCGCCGAGGTCGCCCACGCCGGCGGCGGAGAAGAGCGCGTCACAGGCGGCGTGCGCGGCGACGTCCCCGTCGGAGTGCCCGGCCAGCCCGTCCTCGCCCTCCCAGAGCAGGCCGGCGCACCACAGCTCGCGGCCGGTCTCGAAGGCGTGCACGTCGGTGCCGATGCCGACGAGCGGGATGAGGGGGGCGGGGCGGTCAGTAGACATCGGTGGCCCTCCGGCGGGCGAGTACGGCCTCGGCGAGGACCAGGTCGAGCGGGCGGGTGACCTTGAAGGCCTCTTCGTGGCCGGGGACGACCACGACGGTGACGCCGAGCTGCTCCACCATCCCGGCATCGTCCGTGGCGCCCTCGCCGTCCACGGCGATCTTCTCGTGCGCACGCAGCAAGGTGGCCAGGTCGAAGCCCTGCGGTGTCTGGACGGCGCGCAGCCGGGCCCGGACGGGGGTGGCGACGACCGGCTCGGGCTCGCCCGGCATGCCGGGTTCGACCTCCTTGACGGTGTCGGCCAGCGGCAGGGCCGGTACGACGGCGGGCGCGCCGCCGCGGACCGCTTCGATGACGGAGTCGACGGTGTCCACGGGGACGAGCGGGCGGGCCGCGTCGTGGATGAGGACGGCGTCGACGTCGGCCGGGAGGGCCTCCAGGCCGGCGCGTACGGACTCCTGCCGGGTTTCCCCGCCGGGGACCACGAGGATCTCCGTGCGTTCGGGCAGCGCGTGCTCGTCCAGGAGGCGGCGCACCTCCGCGACGGCTGTGCCGCCGGGCGGGGCCACGACGACGACGAGGGAGACGGCGCGGGAGCGCGCCATGGCGCGGACCGCGTGGATGAGCATGGGGATGCCGCCCAGGGTCCGCAGCGCCTTGGGGGCGCCGGGGCCGAGGCGGACACCGCGTCCGGCGGCCGGGATCACCGCGGCGGTGCGGTGGGGGCGCGATTCGTCAGACATCAGTAGCTCCGAGCCAGGTTTGTGACTTCGGCCGACATGGGTATGGCCTGAAGGGTGCCGGGTGCGACGCCCCTCGCCCCTTCCGTGACGACCGGTCGAGGCGGCTGACCGGACCCGGCACACCAGTACCACCAGTATCGGCATGGGTCCGGATGCCTACATGGGTCCAGACATGCCGCAGCGCCCGGCAACAAGTCACCTTGTCATCGGGCACCGCGGCACAACTGTGTACGACCACACGTACGGGCGATCGCGTCAGGACGCGAGCACCTCGTCGAGGAGGGCCTCGGCCTTGTCCTCGTTGGTGTTCTCGGCGAGCGCGAGCTCGCTCACCAGGATCTGACGCGCCTTCGCGAGCATGCGCTTCTCACCCGCGGAAAGCCCGCGCTCACGCTCACGACGCCACAGGTCACGCACAACTTCGGCGACCTTGATGACATCGCCAGAAGCGAGCTTTTCCAGATTTGCCTTGTAGCGCCGGGACCAGTTCGTCGGCTCTTCTGCGTACGGTGCGCGAAGCACCTCGAAGACCCGGTCCAGCCCGTCCTGGCCGACTACGTCGCGAACGCCCACGAACTCCGCGTTGTCCGCAGGTACGCGAACAGTCAGGTCACCCTGCGCGACCTTGAGCACCAAGTAGGTCTTGTCCACGCCTTTGATCTGGCGAGTTTCGATAGCCTCGATCAGCGCGGCCCCGTGATGGGGATAGACCACGGTGTCGCCAACCTTGAACGTCATGTGACAGGTACCCCTTCCGTGGCTATCCAGGGTAACACGAGAACTGACTGTTATGAATGGCGTTTTCGCAGGTCAGGGCACATCTCGGGGCTTGACAACACCGACAGGAACGTGCTGCGGGAGGCTTCCGGAAGGGGGTATTCGCAGGTCGGAGGCTCTCTGCGGACCGGGCGAAACGGCTACGTTACGCCTGGCCAAGGACCCCGCCAGTGTGATGTACGTCCTGTTTTGCCGGTTTCTGGGGCGGGAAACCGAACTACTCCGTTCGACTGGCGGCCACCCGTACGGTCCCGTTCCGGCCCAATCCACAATTTGATCACCGAGCGGTGTTCGAAGGAATCCCGGAATTGATCAACGGGCCGCCGGCGGCCCTTATCCGAATGGAAGATCGCCCGACCGATCGACCGGCCGATCGACCCGGTGATCCACCTGGCGATCCACCGGTGACCCCCCAGTGATCCACTCGGCGATCGACTGCTGATCCACTGGCGCCCGCCCGCTGATCGTCCGCGCGTGGCGCAGCCGGGGTGACGCCCGGACAGGGCCGCCCCCTCACTGCGGAGGGTCGGGTGCGGGGGCGGGGCGGCGGCTCGGTAACCTAAGCCCGCTGACACACCCTTAGAGCGGCTTTACTTCGGCTGCTCCGAGCGCCCACCTTTCCGCTTCGTACGTCCAAGGAGATGCCTCCGCCGTGAGCCGCAGCCTTCGACGCGGCGCCCTCGCCGCCACCGCCGTCGTGTTCTCGATCGCCTCGCTGGCCGCGTGTGGTGCGGGCCACGACGCGCAGACCCTCCAGGTCAAGCCGGACAACGCCGCCATCACCAAGGGCGACATCAAGATCCAGAACGCCCTGGTGATCACCCAGGACAAGAAGGATAAGAAGGACAAGAAGGGCTCGGCCGCCATCTCGGCGACCCTCTTCAACTCCGGCACCAAGGACCAGACCCTCGACGCCGTCACCCTCCAGGGTGCCAAGGGCGCCATCGTGCTGACGCCCGCGAGCGGCGCGTCCAAGGTCGTCGTCCCGGCCGGCGGCTCCGTCGTCCTGGGCGGCAAGGGCAACGCTTCGGCCTCCATCGCGAACGGCCGCGAGGCCGTCGAGGACGGCAACGTGCAGAAGGTCGTCTTCAAGCTGAGCACCGAGGGTGACGTGGCGCTCCAGGCCTTCGTCGTCCCGGCCGTCGGCATGTACGCGGGCTTCGGCCCGACGGACGCCCCGGCCACGGGCGCCAGCGCGTCCGCCAGCCCGTCCGGCAGCCCCTCGGGCTCGCCCTCGACCACCCCGTCGGGCAGCCCCTCCGGCTCCCCCGCGGGCACCCCGTCGGGGTCCCCGTCCTCCAGCGCCGGTCACTGACCGAGCGCGGGAGAACGTAGAGGAACAGCAGCAGGAACACGGGAACGGCCCCCGTCCGCATCGAGCGGACGGGGGCCGTTCCTGTAGGCCACTGCGGGGGGTGCCGGTTTACGGCTCGAACTTGTAGCCGAGGCCGCGGACCGTGACCAGGTAGCGCGGGGCACCGGGATCGGGCTCGATCTTGGCGCGCAGGCGCTTCACGTGGACGTCGAGGGTCTTGGTGTCACCGACGTAGTCGGCGCCCCAGACCCGGTCGATGAGCTGCATGCGGGTCAGTACGCGGCCCGCGTTGCGCAGCAGCATCTCCAGCAGGTCGAACTCCTTGAGCGGGAGGTCCACCTTGGCTCCGGCGACGGTGACCACGTGCCGGTCGACGTCCATCCGTACGGGTCCGGCCTCCAGCGCGGCCGGGGTGACCTCTTCCGGCTCGCCGCGGCGGCGCAGGACCGCGCGGATGCGGGCGACCAGCTCCCGCGAGGAGAAGGGCTTCGTGACGTAGTCGTCGGCTCCTATCTCCAGCCCGACGACCTTGTCGATCTCGCTGTCTTTGGCCGTCACCATGATCACGGGGACGTTGGAGCGGCCGCGCAGCTGTCGGCAGACCTCCGTGCCGGGCAGGCCGGGGAGCATCAGGTCGAGGAGGACGAGGTCGGCGCCGTTGCGCTCGAACTCGTCGAGCCCGTCGGGCCCGGTCGCGGCGATCGCGACCTCGAAGCCCTCCTTGCGGAGCATGTAGGACAGGGCGTCGCTGAAGGATTCCTCATCCTCGACGACAAGCACTCGGGTCACGGAAGGACCTCCGGGGCAGGAATGGCTGGTGCGGTTTGAGGTTCGAGCTGGGGACGGGCGGGTGCGGAAGCCGTCGCCGGGGCCGGCGCGGCCGCTTCGGGGAGTCGCAGGGTGAACGTGGAACCCTGGCCCTCCGAGCTCCATACCGACACCTCCCCGCCGTGCGAAGCCGCTACGTGCTTCACGATCGCGAGGCCCAGACCGGTTCCTCCCGTGGCACGGGAGCGGGCGGGGTCCACGCGGTAGAAGCGTTCGAAGATGCGCTCGCGGTCCTTCTCCGGGATGCCGATGCCCTGGTCGGTCACGGCTATCTCGATCAAGTCTCCACCCGGCGCGGTGACCCGGCGCGCGGCGATGCCGACGCGGGTGCGGGCGGGGCTGTAGTTGACGGCGTTCTCGACCAGGTTTCCGAGGGCGGCCGCGAGCTGCCCCCGGTTTCCCCATACCCGCAGGTCGGCGGTGCCGCCGGCGGCCATGGTGATCTGTTTCGCCGACGCCGTGTGGCGGCAGCGGTCTATGGCCTCGGCCACGAGCGTGTCCACCCGTACCGGCTCGGCGTCCTCCAGGGGGTCGTCGTTCTGTACCCGGGAGAGGTCGATGAGCTCCTGTACGAGGTTGATCAAGCGGGTGGCCTCGATCTGCATGCGGCCCGCGAAGCGGTGGACCGCTTCGGGGTCGTCGGAGGCGTCCATGACGGCCTCGGAGAGCAGCGAGATCGCGCCCACCGGGGTCTTGAGCTCGTGCGACACGTTGGCGACGAAGTCACGGCGGACGGCTTCGATGCGGCGGGCCTCGGTGAGGTCCTCGACCAGGAGGAGCACCAGGCGGGAGCCGAGCGGGGCGACGCGCGCCGAGACGGCGAGGGCTTCGCCGCGGCCGGTGCCGCGCCGGGGCAGGTCCAGCTCGACCTGGCGTATCTCCCCGTCGCGACGGGTGTCGCGGGCCATGTGGAGCATGGGTTCCACGGCCAGTTTTCCGCCGCGGACCAGGCCGAGGGCATATGCCGCCGAGCTGGCCTTGACCACCGCGTCGCCCTCGTCGAGGACGACGGCGGAGGAGCGGAGTACGGAAAGCACGGTGTCCACACCGGGTGGGAGCACCGCATTGATGTCGGGGCGCATGGAGCTCCGGGTGGGGCGGGCTTGGTCGCGCTCGCTCCAGCGGAACGCCAGCATCGCGATCACACCGGTGCAAAGACCGGCAATCGCTGCAGCTGCGGCGACCGCCGCGTTCACGTCCATGACTCCAGGTTAAGCAGGTGCGACGACACTTCCACAGCCGTTCGGGTGGCAGCTCGAACACTCGTCGCCCAGAGTTCACCCTGACGACGGGGTTGATTCACTTGTGATGCCGGAGTCGGTCGCGTTCGGGGGTCAACGTGTAAACGTGGGGCAAGAGGCCGCCCCGGCCCGCCCCGGGCAGTACCGCAGTAGTAGGTCGAGAGAGGGACACGAGACATGCGTGACGCGTACCACGAGGAACTGGACTCGATCGGAGAAGGCCTGGTCGAGATGGCCCGGCTGGTCGGTTCCGCCATCGGGCGGGCCACGACCTCCATGCTCGACGCCGACCTGAAGCTCGCCGAGAGCGTCATCGCGGCGGACCAGAAGGTCGACGACCTCCAGCACGACCTGGAGGCCCGTGCCATCGCGCTGCTCGCGCGCCAGCAGCCGGTCGCCACCGACCTGCGCATCGTCGTCACCTCGCTGCGCATGAGTGCCGACCTGGAGCGCTCCGGCGACCTGGCCCAGCACGTGGCCAAGCTCGCCCGGCTGCGGTTCCCGGACACCGCGGTCCCGCGCGACCTGCACGCCACCATCCTGGAGATGGGGCAGCTGGCGCAGCGCCTGATGGCGAAGGCCGCCGAGGTCATCATCACGAAGGACGTCGACCTGGCACTCCAGCTGGAGCAGGACGACGACGAGATGGACCAGCTGCACCGCACGCTGTTCCAGCACCTGATGGACGACCGCTGGAAGCACGGCATCGAGACGGCGGTCGACGTGACGCTGCTGGGCCGCTACTACGAGCGCTTCGCGGACCACGCGGTATCGGTCGCCAAGCGCGTCGTCTACCTGGTGACGGGCGAGCACGCGGACGAGCTCCAGGCGCCGACGCAGGTCGAAGGCGTCTGAGACGCGACGGGTCCGGATCGGGCGGGACCGGTCGGCGACAGCCGGGATCGGTCGGGGATCGGTCGGGATCAACAACGAGCCCCCAATGCGCCGTTGACGCACGGGTTCGGCTGGGCATGAATGAGGTCGAAGGCACAACGCCTACGAGGAGGATCCATGCCCGATTCCCCCGTCCCCATCACGCCGGGAGCGGAAGCACAGCCCCAGCCGACGGAAGTCCTGCGGCTCCCGCTGCTGGCGGCCTGCGGCTGCGGCTCGGGCTGCGGCTGCGGCTGCCAGTCCGGCGCCCCCTGCCAGTGCGGCGGCTGACCGCCTCCGCCCGGCTCGACGCACCCCGATGGGCCCCGCCCGACAGACGTCAGCCGGGGCCCTTCGCGATCCGTCCGTCCATCGGTCCGCCCATCGGTCCGTCCATCGGTCCGTCCGTCCGCGCAGGATCGCCGAGCGCCAGGTCGTCTCAGAGCTGCCGCTTGGCGGCGGCGACGAGGTCGCGGATTCCCTCTCGGGTGGAGCCTCGACGGATCTCGAACTCCTCCCGGCTCTCCGTCCTGTGCACGACCCCGATCTCGGAGAACAGCGCCTGCGCCCGCGCGCTCAGCGCCTCGTCGCCGGTGAGCATCTGCAGCCGGAACAGGGCCTCTTGGGCTTCGGAGCGCAGGTCGTGGGAGCGCGCGTTGACCACGACCGGGTCCTCGTACCCCCCGTACGGCTGCTGGTACGTGCAGAACCACAGGTGGACGAGGGTGCGCCGGAAGTTCACGAGCGCCCCGGCGTACGAGGTGTAGGCGTCGAGCCGTTCCTGGCGCAGCTTCTCCGACCGGGTGAACTCGTGCCCCCGGTCGGCCACGCGCTGCTGGAACGCGAAGGTGACCCCCGACCCGAGCAGCGTCCCAAGGACGGCTATCGCGCTGGCGATGATGGCTTCCACCCCGCCACCCGACCACGCCGGGGGCCCGGCCACAAGCCCCCTTGGCGACGGCAAAACGCCATGCATGCCTAGCCGTTGTTGTTCCCGATGTCCCCGTTGTCGTTCCCGCTCACGCTGTTGTTGTTCCCGATGTCTCCGTTGTTGTTCCCACTGCCGTTGCCGGTGGTGCCACACAGGTCGTTGGCGTTGTTGTGCGTACAACCATCGTTGCTGTTCCCGTTACCGCTGTTCTTGTTCCCGCTGCCACTGCCGTTGCCGGTGGTGCCACACCACTCGTTGGCGTTGTTGTGCGTACAACCATCGTTGCTGTTCCCGTTACCGCTGTTCTTGTTCCCGCTGCCACTGCCGTTGCCGGTGGGGTTACACCTATTGCTGGCGTTGTTGTACACACAACCACCGTTGCCGTTCCCGTTACCGCTGTTCTTGTTCCCGCTACCACTGCCGTTGCCGGTGGGGTTACACCTATTGCTGGCGTTGTTGTACACACAACCACCGTTGCCGTTCCCGTTCCCGTTGCCGTTGCCCTTGCCGTTGCCGTTGCCGTTGCCCTTGCCGTTGCCGTTCCCGGTGCCGTTGCCGTTGCCGTTGCCGGTGGGGTTACAGCTGTTGCTGGCGTTGTTGTACACACAACCACCGCTGTCAGCAGGCGCCGTCGCGTGGGTTGCCGTAGTCGTCGGGGTGGCGAAGGCGGCGGAGGGCCACAGGGCACCTGCCGCCGCCAAGAGAGCCGATGCGGTCAGCAGCGCCGCATGCTTTGCGTGCTTGTGAGGCATGACTATTCCTTTCCCGTGGCTATAGCCCTGCCGGTGGGCGGCATCCAGGGAGGCCCGGCCTCTGGAGCTCTATTTCGGCATTGTGCCTCGCCGCAGCGGGGGATACATCGGGTGAACACCCCAGATTTCACCGCGCCACACCACCCATGGGCCCGGGGCACGAAAACGCCCCCGATCGGCGCCATGAGCGCAGGTCGGGGGCGTGATCGCTGTTCCTACTTCTTCTTGCCCTGGTTCTTGACGGCCTCGATGGCGGCCGCGGCGGCGTCCGGGTCGAGGTAGGTGCCGCCCGGGTTGAGGGGCTTGAAGTTGGCGTCCAGCTCGTAGGAGAGCGGGATGCCGGTCGGGATGTTCAGGCCCGCGATGTCGGCGTCGGAGACGCCGTCGAGGTGCTTGACCAGGGCGCGCAGGGAGTTGCCGTGCGCGGCGACCAGGACGGTGTGGCCATCGAGGAGGTCCGGGACGATCGAGTCGTACCAGTACGGGAGCATGCGGACGACGACGTCCTTGAGGCACTCGGTCCGCGGGCGCAGCTCCGGCGGGATCGAGGCGTAGCGCGGGTCCTCGGACTGCGAGAACTCCGTACCGTCTTCGAGCGCCGGCGGCGGGGTGTCGTACGAGCGGCGCCACAGCATGAACTGCTCCTCGCCGAACTCGGCGAGGGTCTGGGCCTTGTCCTTGCCCTGCAGGGCGCCGTAGTGGCGCTCGTTCAGGCGCCAGGAGCGGTGGACCGGGATCCAGTGGCGGTCGGCGGCCTCGAGCGCCATCTGCGCGGTGCGGATCGCGCGCTTCTGGAGCGAGGTGTGCACGACGTCGGGGAGCAGGCCGGCGTCCTTGAGCAGCTCACCGCCGCGGATCGCCTCCTTCTCGCCCTTCTCGTTGAGATTGACGTCCACCCAGCCGGTGAACAGGTTCTTCGCGTTCCATTCGCTCTCGCCGTGGCGGAGGAGGATCAGCTTGTACGGTGCGTCGGCCATGCGTACGAGCCTAATGGACACACCCGGCCCCTCGCGCGCGGTGTGTACGGCGTGCGGAGGGCCCGCGCGGGGGTCCCGGAGGGGTGCCGCAAAGGTCCCGATTGACGGCGGCCGTCAATCCAGTGGCCCTGGGCGACACCCGTCCGTAGGGTCCGAACGGGTAGGGGGACACTTACACCGCCAGGGGGATTCCTTATGTCCGTTGCCATGTCCGTTGCCGGTTTGAAACGGGCCGCTCGCGAGAGCGTGTCCGGTCTGCCGCGCGAGTTCTGGTGGCTGTGGACGAGCACGCTGGTCAACCGGCTCGGGGCCTTCGTCGCCACATTCATGACTTTGTACCTGACCCTGGAACGGGGCTATTCGGCCTCGTTCGTGGGACTTGTGGTGGCGCTCCACGGCCTCGGCGGTGTGGTGTCCTCGCTCGTCGCGGGCGTGTTGACGGACCGGCTCGGCCGGCGGCCCACGCTGATGGCGGCGCAGGTCTCGACCGCGTTCTCGGTGGCGCTGCTCGGGTTCATGGAACACCCGGCGGCGATCGCGGCGGTGGCGCTGCTGGTCGGCGTCACCTCGAACGCCTCGCGCCCGGCGGTGCAGGCGATGATGGCGGACATCGTCCGCCCCGAGGACCAGGTACGGGCCTTCGCGCTGAACTACTGGGCCATCAACCTCGGGTTCGCCGTCAGTGCGACGGTGGCGGGCTTCGTCGCCGAGTACAGCTACCTGGCCGGGTTCCTCGGCGAGGCCGCCATGACCCTGGCGTGCGCGGTGCTCGTGTACGTCAAGCTGCCCGAGTCGCGGCCGGTGAGGACCGAGGCGGAGAAGGCCGCTGCCGAGCCGGAGGTCGGGCTCGGTACGGTGCTGCGCGACGGCCGCTTCATGGGTGTGGTCGGGCTGTCGTTCCTGATCTCACTGATCTTCATGCAGGGGTCGTTCGGGCTGCCGCTCGCGATGGGCGAGGCCGGTTTCTCCACCGCCGACTACGGCCTGGTCATCTCCGTCAACGGCCTGCTGATCGTGCTGCTGCAGATCCCCGTCGCCCGTTTCGTCGAGCACCGCGATCCGCAGAAGCTGCTGGTGATCTCGGCGTTGCTGGCCGGGTACGGGTTCGGGCTGACGGCCTTCGGCGGTTCGGTGTGGAGCCTGGCGCTGACCGTCTGCGTGTGGACGGTGGCCGAGATCATCAACTCGCCGACCCAGATGGCCCTGGTCGCGCGGCTCTCCCCGCTGCACGGGCGCGGCCGCTACCAGGGCATGTACACGCTGTCCTGGGCGGGGGCCTCGCTGGTCGCCCCGCTGATGGCGGGCTTCGCGCTCCAGCACTTCGGCGCGGCCTGGCTCTGGGGCTCGACGGCGGTGCTGGGCACGGTGGCGGCGGCGGGCTACTGGCTGCTGATGCGGGGACTCACCGAGGAGGACGCCGAGGTTGCGGCGGCTCCGGCCTCTGAGCAGCCGGCCTCTGAGAATCCGGCCGCCGCGCCTACGGCCGCGTGAGGTGTTTGAAGGCGTCCAGGTTGTAGGTCGGTTCGCCCCGCGAGACCCGCCATTCGTACTCCCGCCGGATGGCACTGGCGAAGCCCAGCTCCAGCAGCGTGTTGAAGGCGCCGTCCGCCGCCTCCAGGACCGTGCCGAGCAGCCGGTCCAGATCGTCCGGGGTGATCACGGACAGGGGGAGGCGGGCCGTCAGGTAGACGTCGCCGAGCGCGTCGACCGCGTAGGACAGGCCGTACAGCTTGAGGTTGCGCTCCAGCAGCCAGCGGTGGACGCCCGCCTCGTTCTCGTCCGGGTGACGGATGACGAAGGCGTTGACCGACAGGGAGTGCTTGCCGACCTTGAGCGAGCAGGTGGTGCTCAGCTTGCGGGTGCCGGGGAGCTGGACGACGTAGGAGCCGGGTGAGGGGCTCTCCCAGCTCAGTTCCGCGCCGGTCAGGGCCGCCTCGACGATCGCGGCGGGGTCGGTTTCAGCGTCAGCCATGGTGGGAGCGTACGTGACGGCGGTGATCGTGCATGGCCGCGGTGTAGACGTCCGCGGTGCCGCTCGCGGCGGTGTCCCAGCCGAAGAACTGCGCGTGCCGCGCCGCCGCCGCGCCCATCCGGTCCGAGAGGCCGGGCTCCTGCACGAAGCGCCGTAGCTCGCGGGCGTAGTCCACCGGATCGTGCCCGGGTACGAGGATGCCCGTCACCCCGTCGTTGACGGCGACCGGCAGCCCGCCGACGGCGGCCGCCAGTACGGGGGTGCCGGTGGCCTGGGCCTCTATGGCGACGAGCCCGAAGGACTCGCTGTAGGAGGGCATGACCAGCACGGACGCCGCCCGGAACCAGTCCGCGAGCGCGTCCTGCGCCACCGGCGGGTGGAAGTGCACGAGGTCGGTGATGCCGAGCTTCGCGGCGAGCTTCTGCAGCCCCTCCGGCTTCGCGAGCCCGCTGCCGCTGGGCCCGCCGACGACCGGCACGAAGAGGCGGCTGCGCAGGGCCGGATCCCGGTCCACCAGCTCGGCCACGGCGCGCAGCAGGATGTCGGGGGCCTTGAGCGGCTGGATGCGGCCTGCGAAGAGCGGGATGACGGCGTCCTGCGGCAGCCCGAGGCGGGCGCGGGCGGCGGCGCGACCGTCGGCGACGGTGAAACGGTCGAGGTTCACGCCGGGGTGGACGACGGCGACCTTGCCGGGGTCGGCCTCGTAGTACCGGACGAGCTCGTCGGCCTCCTCCGCGGTGTTCGCGATGAGGCGGTCGGCGGCGGCCACGATCTGCGTCTCGCCGATGACGCGGGCGGCGGGCTCGGGGGTGTCGCCCTCGGCGAGCGCGGCGTTCTTGACCTTGGCCATGGTGTGCATGGCGTGCACGAGCGGCACGCCCCAGCGTTCGGCGGCGAGCCAGCCGACGTGGCCGGAGAGCCAGTAGTGGGAGTGGACGAGGTCGTAGTAGCCGGGGCGGTGGCCCGCCCAGGCCTGCATCACGCCGTGCGTGAAGGCGCAGAGCTGGGCCGGCAGCTCCTCCTTGGCGAGGCCCTCGTACGGGCCCGCGTCCACGTGCCGTACGAGGACTCCGGGCGCGAGCTCGACCACGGGCGGCAGACCGCCGGTGGTGGCCCGGGTGAAGATCTCGACCTCGATGTTGATCGCGGCGAGGCGCTTGGCGAGCTCGACGATGTACACGTTCATACCGCCGGCGTCGCCCGTGCCGGGCTGGTGCAGCGGTGAGGTGTGCACGCTGAGCATGGCTACGCGGCGCGGCTTGCGGTGGCCGCCGACGGCGGCGGGCAGGCGCAGGCGCGGCGGGTCGTGGCGGGTGGCGGAGCGGCCCGCGGCCGCGGCGAGCCGGCCGCCGATGCTGCCGCCGAGGCGGGACACGTACTGACTCAAGGGAGCAGTTCCTCTCGCTCGGACGGCATGGCGCGGGGAGCGCGGTCGGCGCTCTTCTAGGAGTGCAACCCGGATGGCGGCGTCCCGCATTCCGGGGACGGCGGTTTTCCTGGCCCGTTTGCCTGATATTTATCGGGCGGGAGCCCTCCGCTTACTCTCTGCACATGGCCTCCCGCTCCACCCCGCCCGCTTCCCCTCCCCCGCGCCGTCCCGTCGGCACGGTGACGCGCGGCACGACGAACCCCAACCGCCTGCGCCGCATGGACCGCTGGATCGCGGCCACGCACGGGGCGGTACTGCGGCGCGCGGACGCCCCCGTGGCGGTGGACCTCGGCTACGGGGCCGCGCCCTGGACCGCGGTGGAACTGCTGGCGCGGCTGCGGGAGGCGGCTCCGCGGGTGCGGGTGGTCGGCATCGAGATCGAACCGGCGCGGGTCGCGGGCGCGAAGCCGTACGAGCGGGAGGGCTTGAGCTTCCGGCACGGCGGCTTCGAGGTGCCCCTGGAGGGCGGGGTCCGGCCGACGCTGATCCGCGCGGCGAACGTGCTGCGCCAGTACGACGAGCAGCAGGTCGCGGAGGTCTGGGAGCGACTGTGTTCCCGGCTGGCCCCCGACGGGCTGCTGGTCGAGGGGACCTGCGACGAGATCGGGCGGCGCCACGTATGGGTCGCACTGGGGCCCGAGGGGGCGCGCACGGTGACCTTCGCGACCCGGCTCGGCTCCCTGGAGCGCCCCTCGGACCTGGCGGAACGGCTCCCGAAGGCGCTGATCCACCGGAACGTTCCGGGCGAGCCGGTGCACGCGTTCCTGCGCGACTTCGACCGGGCGTGGGCGGCGGCCGCGCCCTACGCCTCGTACGGGGCGCGGCAGCGCTGGATCCGGACGGCGCGGGCGCTGTCCGGGGACTGGCCGCTCGCGGACGGCCCGGTTCGGTGGCGTCAGGGGGAACTCACGGTGCGGTGGGAAGCGTTGAGGCCGGTGGGATGAAGGGGTGCGGGTGGGTGTCGGCGGGGTCCGTGATGTCCGGGGGGTGACGGGGACGGATCGGGTGGATATCCACAAGGGTGTTGGAATTCACCGACTCATGGCACCATCCCGAAGGCAGTGACAAGTTACTGACGATTAATCATTTCGGTGTCTGGGGGGACCATGAGGAAGCAGCGGCGGGGTTCGATCGCCCTCACTCTGCTGTGCGCGATGGCACTGCTGACCGCGCCCGGCCTCGCGGCCGGCACGGCGTTCGCGGCGCCCGAGCCGCAGGCGGGCAAGTCCCTGGAGCAGGTCCGCAAGGAAATAGAGGACCTCTACCGCGCGGCCGGCACCGCCACCGACGCCTACAACCTCGCGGAGAGCGAGACCAAAACCCAGTCCGCGAAGATCGTCGAGATCGCGAAGCTGGTCGTCGCCGGCAACGACCGCATCGAGACCCTCAAGAGCCGCGCGGGCGCGGCCGCCCGCGCCCAGTACCGCTCGGGCGGGCTGCCGCCGAGCGCCCAACTGGCCCTGAGCAACAACCCGGTGCAGTTCCTGGACGGGGCGGACCGGCTGCGCCAGGGCGAGAAGGCCACCTCGGACCTGCTCTCCGAACTGAACCGGACCCAGAGCGACTTGCGGCAGTACGCGAAGGACGCGAGCGCGCACTGGGAGACGCTGGAGGCCAACCGGGTCAAGCAGGAGGCCTCCAAGAAGGAGATCGAGCAGAAGATCAAGGCCGCGGAGGAGCTGGAGAGCAAGCTGGAGGCCGAACAGAAGGCCAAGCTGCTCCAGCTGGAGATGGAAGCCCAGTACAAGGCGCAGACGGCGTGGCTGTCCTCGGGCGCGCTGAAGGACGCCACGGGCGCGGCCACCTCGGAGGCCGGCAAGAAGGCCGTGGCCTTCGCGGTCGCGCAGATGGGCAAGCCGTACGTGTGGGGCGCGGTGGGCCCCGAGTCGTACGACTGCTCCGGCCTGACCTCGCAGGCATGGCTGGCGGCGGGCAAGGCGATCCCGCGCACCTCGCAGGAACAGCTGCGGCTGCCGAAGGTGGCGATCAAGGACATGCGCCCCGGTGACCTGATCATCTACTTCGACGACGCGACCCATGTCGGCATGTACGTCGGCGACGGCGCGATCATCCACGCCCCCCGCCCCGGCCGCAACGTCACCATGACGGGCGCGGGCTCCATGCCCATCAAGGCCGTGGTCCGCCCGGACGCGTAGCCCTTGCGGGCGGACAGGCGGACGGGCGGGGCGCGGGGCTGCGGGCCGCGGGCGGTCTGCTGTGGGCCGCGGGCCGTCTGCTGTGGGCCTCGGGCCGTCTGCTGTGGGCCTCGGGCTGGGGCAGACAGGGCGGACGGCGAGCGGCTGGCGACCGCGGCCTTCGGCGGGCGGGTCGCTGCGGCCGACAGGCCCTCGGCCCTCGGCTGTGGGCCGCCTGCGGCAGGCGGCCGACAGGCCCACAGCCCACGTACAACGGCCTCAGGCCGCGCACCGCCGGCGGCCGGGCCCCGGCCCGGCGGCAACGTCTCGCTGGGCGGGACGCCCACCACCACCGCCGTGACGTTGGTCATTCGGCGACGCGGACTTTCCCCCGCGATAACCGCATATGACAGAGCCACGCACCGGGCCCGCCATTCCGCTCGCACCATCCCGCCCGCTAGGGTCGCCCGGACGAGCGCACCCCAAGGGTCGGGAAGGAACCGGAGACGATGCCCGCACCCGTACCCACGCCCGCACCCGTACCGCGGCAGAGGGACACCTCACCCGCCGAAGGCGGCCCCGGCACCGGCAGCCTCTACGGCCAGGCCTCCCTCACCCTGCTGGTGATCGAGGACGACCCCGCCGGCGGCCTCACCGTCCCCGAGATCCTCGACGTGGACGGCCACCGCATCCGGCTGCGCAGCGCCCGCAACCTCACCGAGGCCACCCGCCTGCTCACCCCGGACGTGAACTGCGTCCTCCTCGACCTCGCCCTCCCCCACAGCGCCTCCGGCTCGGGCTCCACCAGCGGCTCCACCAGCGGCTCCGCCCCCGTCGACCCCCTCGCCGCCCTCCGCCAGGTGCTCCGCATCGCGCCCCGGCACGCCGTCCTGGTCCTCACCTCCGAGGAGGACGCGGAGCGCGCCGCGGAGGCCGTACGCGTAGGGGCCCAGGACTTCCTCTTCCGCGACGAGCTCGACGGCCGGCTCCTCAGCCGCGCCATCCGCTACGCGGTGGAGCGCAAACGGGCCGACATCGCCCAGTACAAGCTTGCAGAATCGAAACTGCGGGCCCAGGAGAACGCCCGCCTGGAGCGCGGGCTGCTCCCGCACCCGCTCCTGGAGGGCTCCGACCTCCGCTTCGCCGCCCGCTACCGCCCCGGCCGCAGCCGCGCACTGCTCGGCGGGGACTTCTACGACACCGTCCGCACCCCCGACGGCACCGTCCACGCGATGATCGGCGACGTCTGCGGCCACGGCCCGGACGAGGCCGCCCTCGGCGTCGAGCTGCGCATCGCCTGGCGCGCGCTGACCCTGGCCGGACTGTGCGGCGACGACCTGCTGGCCACCCTCCAGGAGGTGCTCGAAGTCGAGCGGCCCAACGAGGAGATCTTCGCGACCCTGTGCACGGTGGACATCGCCCCGGACGGCCGCCGCGCGGGCCTGTGCCTGGCCGGCCATCCGGCGCCCCTGATATCCCGGCCGGGCCGCCCCGCGCGACTGCTCCCGTACGACGACAGCGGCCCGGCGCTCGGTCTGCTGCCCCGGGCCCGCTGGCCCCGCCGCCAGGTCGAACTGGGCGGCTCGTGGAGCCTGATGCTCTACACCGACGGGCTGATCGAGGGCCGGATCGGCAAGGGCAAGGAACGCCTCGGGCAGGACGGCATGGTCGAGATGATCAACCGCCACCTGGACTCCGGGCTCAGCGGCGAAGGCCTGCTGGAGGCCTCGGTCACCGAGGCCCGCCGCCTCAACGGCGGGGAACTGACGGACGACGTGGCCGTCGTCCTGCTCTCACGCAGCGAAGCCTGAAACGCGCGAAGCCTGCGACGCGCGATCTCCGAGACGCGCGAAGTCCGAGACGTTCACCGGCCGCCGTTGTAGGGCCCGTACGGCCCGTCGCTGCTGCTGCCACCGCTGCGCCGCCCGCCGCCCGACACCTGCTTGAGGGCGGGGCGCACGTCGACGAAGAACACGATGCTGGCGACGAGGCCGGCGATCTCCAGGAAGAGCATGCCGAGGAAGAAGTCCACGAGGACGGTGATCCCGAGGATGACCAGCCAGAAGGTCTTGGTCTGCTTGTCGGCCGCCCGGTACGCGTCCTCGCGCGCCATCAGCGCGAACACGAAGGCCACGACGGCGAGCCCGAGCATGGCGAACCCGAGCAACGGGAGCACTCCGTTATCGAAACCGTTCATCAACATCGCCTGACCGCCTTCTCATGCTTCGCACGCTGCACGCCGCAGCCGGATGCCGCCCTGCCTCCACGCTACCGGCAGAGCCCTCTTCGCAAACACCAACGGACCGGACACCCCTCGGGTGCCCGGTCCGCCGCAGTGTTCTCGGCGTTCTCAGCTCTCGTCCGCCGACGCGGCGGCGGCCTTCTTGGCCGTGGCCTTGCGCGCGGCGGGCTTCTTCGCCGGGGGCTGCTCGGCGGTGACCGGCTCGGCCGCCACCTCACCCTCGGTGCCGGCCTCGGTCTCCGGCTCCACGACGACCGCGATGTCGACGATCTCCTCCGCGACCTCGCCGCGCCAGGCACGCACGGCCTGCTCGCCGTGCTCGGCGACCTTGTCGTAGGCCTCCTTGGCCTTGACCGCGTACTCCGCGGCCACGCCGACACCGCGCAGCGCCAGGTCCTGGGCGGTCTCCCCGAGCTTCTTCGGGTCGATCGAGCCGAGCACCTCGGCGACCTTGGCGCTGACCGCCTCCTGGGCCTCCTTGGCCTTCTCCTGCACGACCTTCGGGTCGGTGTTGCGCACGGCCTCGATGCGGCCGGGGGCCTCGGCGCGCAGCTGCTCGATGAGACCGGGCACCTTCTTGGCCTGCTGCACGGCGAGGTCGGCGGTGCCGGCGGCGAAGTAGAGCGGGGTCGGGTCGGTGAGGGTCTTCTTCAGGTCATCGGCGATGGCCATGTGCTGGTCCTCCCGGATCACAGTCTCAGTTCGTATGGTGCGTCTCTGTATGCGAATCGGCATCGGCGCCCGCTGCGGCCGCGTCGCCGGCAGCGGCCTCCGCCGCGGCGGCGTTCTCCTTGCGGAAGGACTCGTAGACCTGGAGCAGCACGTTCTTCTGCTGCTCGCTGATCGACGGATCGGCGAGGATCGCGGCCCTCGTCTCCACCTCGTCGCGGTCCCGCTCGTCCAGGATCCCGGCCTGCACGTACAGCGTCTCCGCGGAGATCCGCAGCGCCTTGGCGAGCTGCTGCAGGATGTCCGCGCTCGGCTTGCGCAGCCCGCGCTCGATCTGACTGAGGTACGGATTCGACACCCCCGCCGCATCGGCCAGCTGCCGCAGCGAAAGCTGCGCCTGCCGCCGTTGCTCACGCAGGTATTCGCCGAGGTTTCCGACGTTGAGCGATGCCATGCCCCGATCCTGCCGCACCTTGCTAACTATTGCAAGCAGCTGCTTGCAATAACTCCCACCCTCGGTCGTCTCAGTCCTCGAAGTCGAACTCCGGGCGGGTCCAGAGGGTGAGGTCGCTGCTGGTGGCCACCGCCAGGGTGCGGCCGGAGGGGGAGAAGCCGGTGGCGCGGAGTTCCGAGTACTGGGAGTGGAAGACGTGCCACCACGCCCCTCCCGCCGGCCCCTTGTACGGCGCCCCGCCGTAGGCGGAGAGGATCACGCGGTCGTGGGGCCACTCGGGGCTGACGACGTCCAGGGTCCAGCCGTCCGGCGCGGTGCGGTGCAGGCCGCCGCCGAAGAGCCCGGCGATGTGGACCCGGGCGCCCTCGATCGGGCCGAGCCCGGGGCAGGTGAGGTCCGGCGCCGCGTCGGGAGTGCTGGTGTCGGGGTCGGGATCCCGGTCGCGGGCGATCTTCTCGCCGGTGACCGCGTCGAAGAGTCCGTGGCCGTCACTCGACACGACCATGACCAGGTCGTGCCCGCTGTCGGGGTGGACGGCGAAGCCGATGCCGAGCAGGCCCCCGATGGGGGTCTCCCGGTCCAGCACCGGCCGCCACGGCTCCGGGGCCGCCACGACGGCGGCGGCGAGGTAGCGCTCGCGCAGCTGCTGCTGGTACTCCGTGATCAAGTCGTCTCCTCGTGCGGCTCGGGCACCGCTACGCCGTCGCGATGACCACCGTCGCGTAATACTCCTCCGAGGTCACCGCCCGTACCGCCAGGCCCTGCGCCGACAGGGCCGACGCCGTGACCGGGGACTGGCGGGTGCTCGTCTCGATCAGGAGCCGGCCGCCCGGGGCGAGCCAGGGCAGGGCGCCCGCCGCCACCCGGCGGTGGATGTCCAGGCCGTCCGTGCCGCCGTCGAGGGAGACCGGCGGTTCGTGCTCGCGGGCCTCCGCCGGGAGCAGGCCGATTTCGGAGGTCGGCACGTAGGGGGCGTTGACCACCAGGATGTCCACCCGGCCCCGCAGCAAGGCGGGAAGCGGGGAGTACAAGTCGCCCTCCCAGACCTGCCCGCCGTACGGGGCCACGTTGCGGCGGGCGTACGCCAGCGCGGCCGGGTCGATGTCCGCCGCGTGCAGTTCGGCGCCCGGCACCTGCGCGGCCACCGCCGCGCCCAGCGCGCCGACCCCGCAGCACAGGTCCACGACCACCGCGCCCGGGCGGGCCAGCGCCACCGCCTCCTGGGCCAGGAACTCGCTGCGCCTGCGCGGTACGAAGGCACCCTCGCCGACCTCCATGCGCAGACCGCAGAACTCCGCCCAGCCGACGACGTGTTCCAGCGGCTCCCCCGCCACCCGCCGGGCCACCAGCACGGCCAGCTGTGCCTCGTCCTCGGCGGCCGCCGTCAGCAGCTCCGCCTCCTCCTCCGCGAAGACGCAGCCGGCCGCGCGCAGGAGTTCCACCAGTGTTGCCATCTCGTCCATTGCCTCCGTGGCCTTGTTGCCCAACCCGACATAAGTCTCGACCCCCCGGGCGTACCCCGGCCGCGCCCCCCGCCCCGCCGCCCGCTCAGAAGACGTCCGGGCACCACGGACGGCGCGGCGTGCGGAACACCGCGTCCGCCAGCGCCAGTGCCCCGGCGGACTCCGCGAGCTCGGTGATCTCGCCGAGCGCCGCCAGCCGCACGGCCGACTCCTCGCCGAGGTACAGCGCCCCCAGCGTGCTCACGTCGAGGCGCAGATCGGCCGGCTCGTCCGTCCGTACGCAGTCCCCCGCGCCCGCGTCCAGCCGGTAGCGGCCGTCCGCCAGTCCCGCCCGGTCGGTGACCTCCAGTACGAGGATCCCCGGCACGGCGTACGTCCTCGCGCGCAGGGCCCGTTCGACGTCCAGCAGCCGCACCCACAGCCAGTCCGCTGCCGTCATGACCCGGGCGGCGCGCACGTCGGGCAGCAGCCGGGCGACGAGGTCGTCGGGGGCGCGGAAGCCGGTGCGGACCTTGAGCACCCAGTCGATGGAGCACAGGAAGTGCCACAGCGCCCGCTCGGCTTCCGGGGTGGCGGCGAGGAAGTCCCTGACCTGCACGGTGTACAGCGGGACCTTGGCGTCCGTCCAGTTCTCGTCCGTGGCGTAGGTGACCAGTCCGGCCACCTCGCCCTCCGCCGTCCGGTACACCGCCTGGAACTTCTCCTTGTACGGGCGATGCGACCACTCCTCGGCCCCGGTGGTCAGCCGCCACCAGCGCTCGTCGCGGCGGATCGCCCCGGGCGTGGCCGCGCGCAGCCGCTCGTGGAGCGCCGGGCCCACCTCCCGCACCTCGGCCGGCTCCACCAGGTCGACCCGCCCGCCCGCGAGCGGCACCGGCCGGCGGATGTCGATTCCGGTGCGCGGTACGTCGATCTCCCATTCCGAGACGGAGGTCGCGGGCCCGTACCCGTACCGCCCGTAGATCGGGTACTCGGCGGCGATCAGCATCGCCAGGACGTCGCCGCGCGCCTTGGCCTCGGCCAGTTCGACGGCCATCATCCGGGTCAGCAGCCCCTGGCGGCGGTGCGTGGGCAGCACGGTGACGTTCGAGACGGCGCTCACCGGGACGAACGCCCCGCCCGGCACCGTCAGTTCCTGCGAGAAGGACCGGAAGGTGGCCACGCACCGGCCGGTTCGGGGGTCGAAGGCTCCCAGATGTCGGGCCAGGCCCGGGGCCTCGTTCGCGACGCACTGCGCCACGTCTTCGGCAGTCGGGCGGCCGGGGCGCAGGAACCCGGTGTTCAGCGCCCCCAGCCAGTCGGAGACTTCGGATTCGGTGATGGGCCGGACGTCAGCACTCATAACAGGCCACGCTAATCGGCGGACCCGCGCCCGTCGCCCGGATTTCCGCCAGCCCGATTTCCGTCCGCTCGAGTTCCGTCCGCCCGGTCTCCGCCCCCTCAGGCGAGCAGGTCGTCCACCTGTGCCTCGCCGTCCCGGTAGCGCCGGGTGATCTCCGTGCTGCAGTCGTCCACCGTGCGCTGGAGCTGCTGGCGGCGCCGCGAGACCTGCTGCTCGTAGCGCACCAGCCGGGCCAGGCCCTCGTGGAGCTCCTCGTCGGTGCGGGCGCCGAGGTCCGACAGCTCGATGTTGGACAGCATCTCGGCGGCCAGCAGCCGGTACTCCTCGCTGTGCGGGGTGCCCAGCGTGACGTGCCGGGCGGAGGCGCTGCGGCTGGACGGGGCGTCCGCGAGGATCTCCGACAGCCGGTCCACCACCGGCGCCTCGGGATCCGTACGACGCGCGAGCTCGGCGCGCAGGATGTCGATGCGGCCCTGGAGCAGGCGCCGTACGTAGCTCAGGTCGGCCTCGTCGCGCTGCGCGTCGCGGCGCAGCGCGCGCAGCTCCGGCAGGCCCAGCGCGGTGTTCGGCGTGGCCGCGGCCACCTCTCCGGGGCCGGATCCGGTGCCCGTGCGCTGCGCGGGCGGGCGCAGCACGGGCATGTCCGCGGTATCCGCGGACGCGGCGGATGCGGCAGGCACAGCGGGTGCAGCGGGTGCAGGTGCGGAGGTACCAGAGATGTTCATACGTTCGTATCCGTCCCCTCGACCGGTGCTGGGGGCACCGCCTGCGTGCATGGTGCCACTCTCCGTGGTGCCGATGCAGTCCCACTCCACCCGATCGGCCCCGGACGGGTGCACGCCTGGTACACAGGTGGTATGCGAGCAGTGGTGCAGAGGGTGGACGGCGCGAGCGTCGTGGTGGCCGGCGAGACCGTCGGGGAGATCGTCGGAGAGGGGCTGTGCGTCCTGGTGGGGGTGACCCACGACGACACCCCGGAGAAGGCGGCGCTGCTGGCGCGCAAGCTGTGGTCGGTGCGGATCCTGGAGGCCGAGAAGTCCTGCAGTGACGTGAACGCGCCGCTGCTGGTGATCTCCCAGTTCACCCTCTACGGAGACGCCCGCAAGGGCCGCCGCCCCACCTGGAACGCGGCCGCGCCCGGCCCGGTCGCCGAGCCGCTCGTGGACGAGGTCGTGGCGCAGCTGCGGGCGCTGGGCGCGACGGTGGAGACGGGCCGGTTCGGTGCGGACATGCGCGTCTCGCTGACCAACCACGGCCCGTTCACCATCGTCATCGACATCTAGGCCTGCGGGACTTACGGCGCTACGACGACCTCCTGCGCGGCGGCCGTCTTGCCGACCAGCAGCGGCGCGTCCACCGGAACGTTCCGCTTGACCAGCGCGAGCGCGATCGGCCCGAGCTCGTGGTGGCGGACCGCGGTGGTCACGAAGCCCAGCTGGCGGCCCTCCTCCCCGTCCGCGGCCAGCCGTACGGGCGTTCCGTGCGCCGGGAGCAGCACCTCGGAGCCGTCCAGGTGCAGGAAGACCAGGCGGCGCGGCGGCTTCCCCAGGTTGTGGACGCGGGCCACCGTCTCCTGGCCGCGGTAGCAGCCCTTCTGAAGGTGCACGGCGGTGCCGATCCAGCCCAACTCGTGCGGGATGGTGCGGTGGTCGGTCTCCAGACCGAGCCGCGGCCGGTGCGCCTCGACGCGCAGGGCCTCGTAGGCGAGCAGTCCGACGGCCGGGCCGTGGGCGGCGGCGAAGGCCTCCAGCTCGGCGCGGGGCAGGAAGACGTCACGGCCGTACGCGGTCTCCCGTACGGCCACCTTCTCGGGCACCTCGGCGATGGCTCCGGCCGGCAGGTACACGACGGCGAACTCGGCCGTGGCATCGGCGACTTCGACGCGGTAGAAGAACTTCATCGACTCCAGGTAGCCGATGAGCTCCTCCTGGGTGCCGGGCTCGACGTGCATCCACGTCGTCGTCCCGTCGTCGACGAGGTAGAGCGCGTGCTCGATGTGGCCGTTGGCGGAGAGGATCAGCGCCTCGGTGGCCTGGCCCGCCGGAAGCTCGGTGACGTGCTGAGTGATCAGCAGGTGCAGCCAGCTGAGCCGGTCCGGGCCGGTGACGGTGACGACCCCGCGGTGGGAGAGGTCCACGAAGCCGCGGCCGTCGGCGAGGGTGCGCTGTTCGCCGTACAGCTCGCCGTAGTGGGCGGCGACGCCCTCGTCGCGGCCTTCGGCCTGTACGGCGCCGGGGAGATGGAGCAAAGGGCTGCTGGTCATGCCACCAGCCTACGACCCTGCCCGCCGGGCTCCCAGGCCGTCTCCCGCGAAGCGCTTCTACGCCACCGCGTCGCGGTGCTTGGCGGCGCACTTCTTGCAGAGGCCGAAGATCGCGAAGTGCTTCATGTCGGTCTCGAAGCCGAAGGTGTCGCGGAGTTTGGCCGTGAACTCGGCCGCGATGTCCACGTCCGCCTCGATGACGCCGGTGCAGTCGCGGCAGACCAGGTGGATGTGGTGGTGCCGGTCGGCGAGGTGGTAGGTGGGGGCCCCGTGTCCCAGGTGGGCGTGCGAGACCAGCTTCAGCTCCTCCAGGAGCTCCAGCGTGCGGTAGACCGTGGAGATGTTGACCCCGGAGGCCGTCTTGCGGACCTCGGCGAGGATCTCGTCCGGGGTGGCGTGCTCCAGGGCGTCCACGGCTTCGAGCACCAGCTGGCGCTGCGGGGTGAGCCGGTATCCGCGCTGGCGCAGATCGCTCTTCCAGTCGCCGCCCTCGGCTCCGGTGATGCCGTCCGCTCCGGTGATGCCGTCCGCCTGGGCCGCGCCGTCCTTGCCGACCGCCCGGGCCGCGCGGGCCTTGCCGACCGTGCCGGCCGTGCTGTCGCTGCTGTCCGTGGTCGCCACCCGCCCAGTGTAGGCCTCGGCCCCGGTCACCCCAACTGTCCGCACGTCCGGACCGGATGATAGGCATGCGTCGCGATCTCCAGGAGTTCAGCCTCCGCCCCCTCCCTTGTCCTGCCCGGTAAGGAACCCGAACCCCGTGCCCCTGCCCCGCCAGCTCACCCGCCAGCGTCTCCTCGCCGTCATACCCGTCCTCACCGCGGGGACCCTGCTGCTGAGCGGCTGCGGCAAGCCCGCCGGTGAACCCCGTACCCCCGCCGCGGCGGCCGGACAGGCATCCGGCGACGCCCCGGCCGCCGCCTCCGCCCCGGGAACGGCTTCCGCCTCCCCCTCGCCGTCCGGGTCCGGGTCCCCCTCCCCGTCCGCCTCGGCTTCGGCCTCCGCCTCCGCGTCCGCGTCGGGCACCGCCGCCGCGCCCGCGCCCGGCGGCTCCAAGGCCCCGGGTGCGAACGCCCCCGCGGGCGCCCCGGCCGGCACCTCCTCGGGCGGCGTCTTCACCGGCCTGGCCTTCGACACCTGCACCGCGCCGCCCGCCTCCACGATGAACGCCTGGCGCGGCACCTCCCCGTACGGGGCCGTCGCTGTCTACGTCGGCGGCAAGAACCGCGGCTGCGCGCAGCCGCAGCTCACCGCCTCCTGGGTGAGCACCGTCAGCGCCGCCGGCTGGAAGCTGATCCCGCTCTACGTCGGCGCGCAGCCGCCCTGCCAGACCGGCTCCAGCCCGGAGAAGATCACCGCAGCCACCGCGCAGTCGCTGGGCACGGCCGACGGCGCGGACGCGGCCGCCAAGGCCTCCGCGCTGGGCATGCGGGCGGGCAGCACGCTGTACCTGGACATGGAGGCGTACAACACCGCCGACACCGCCTGCGCGGACGCGGTGCTCACCTACACCAAGGCCTTCGACCGGGCCGTGAAGGCGAAGGCCTACCGCCCCGGCTTCTACGGGTTCGCCTCCTCCAGCGCCGCCGGCATCGCCAAGGCGGCCGAGCGCGGCGAGGCCGATCTGCCCGAGGCCCTCTGGTACGCCAAGTACGACGGCGCCGCCGACACCACCGGAAGCTGGCCGTACTCCGGCGGCCTGTTCACCGGCCACCGGCGCGGCCACCAGTACCAGGTCAACCAGCGCGAAACCTTCGGCGGCGCCACCCTGACCGTCGACCGCAACGCCTGGGACGGCCCGGTCGCGATCACCGGCTGACAGGCCACATGGCAGGAGCCCCCGGCAGCAAAGGCTGCCGGGGGCTCCTGCACGTCCGACCGAGTCGGAACGCGGCCTAGCGGAAGAAGGCGATGCCGTCGTCCGGCATGTCCGGAAGGTTGCGCGCCATCTCGGCGACCTCTTCCGGGGTGACGACCTTCTTCAGCTGCGCCGACTTGTACGGGCGCAGCTCCACCTCCGGGGTGGCCTTCTCGCCGACCCACATCAGGTCGCCCTTGACGTAGCCGTAGAGCCGCTTGCCGCCGCTGTGCGGACGGGAGGAGGCGGTGCGCGCCACCGCGTCGGTGACCACGTCGATCTGCGGCTTCTGGTCGGCGAGGTCGCCGTACCAGATCTCCACGACGCCCTGGTCGCGGACCATGACGATCTCGACCTTGCGCTGGCTGTCGATGCGCCAGTAGCCGGACTCGGACTCCAGCGGCCGCACCTTGTTGCCCTCGGCGTCGAGGACCCAGCTGTGCGAGTGGTACTCCAGGAAGTCCCGGCCGTCGTGGCTGAAGACCACTTCCTGGCCGAAGTTGCACTTCTCCTCACCGGGGAAGTCAAAGACTCCTGCGCCTTCCCAGTTGCCGAGGAGGAAGGCGAGGGGGACGAGGCTCGGGTTCAGGTCCGACGGGATCTGGATCATTTTGGCTGCTCAGGCGATCTCTGGGAGGGGTTGCGGTGTCCGGGGCGGGCGGCGGCCGATCAGAAGATCAGCGCTGGCCCTGGTACAGCTTCTTCACGGCCAGTCCGGAGAAGGCGAGAACGCCGACGCAGACCAGGATCAGCAGGGAAGTGAAGACTGCCTCAAGCACGGGGTGCTCCTCGGAGTGTGGTGGCGGCATTACGGGGCCGGTCCCCAAGCCTACTGGCCTGGGGACCGGTGCACTCTGTGAGGTAGCCCGTACGACGGGCGCCCGCGCTAGCCGAGCAGCTGGTGCTGGAGGATCACGGTCTGGTGGAAGGGAACGGTGGCCACCTCGCCCTTGCGGGTCTGGAGGATGACGGCCTGGATGTCGCCGGACTGGATGCAGCCCGCCTTGACCTGCTCGTCACCGACCGGCTTCGACTCTGCGAAGAGCGAGACGAAGTTGATGGGCGGCGCGGACTGGCCCGTCTTGCCCTTGTTCCAGTCCAGGTCCGAGCTCATGAGCTTGACGCCGTTCAGCTTCATGTCGCGGCCGCAGCCCTTGAAGGTGTCCACGAAGCCCGAGGCGTGGAACCGCAGCAGGTAGACACGGGTGAGGGTGCCGTCCGGGGTGGTCCAGCCGCGGCCGACGATCTGGCGCAGTCCCTCGTTGGTGAACTGATCCTTCATCTTCTCGCGCGCCGAGGCCTCGTACTCCTCCAGGAAGGTGTCCACGGACACCACCCCGTCCTTCTCCAGCTTCAGCTTGGAGTCAGGGGTCGAACCGGTGGGGGCCGGGAGGAGCAGCTCGGTGAGGCCCGCGTAGTGGATGCCGTTCGGGTTGTCCTTGGCGAACGGCAGGGCGGCGCCCTGCGGCAACGCGGGCTTGGCCAGCGCCGGGTAGGTCCAGCGGCCGTCGGCCTTGGTGGACAGACCCGGAATGTCGGTGCGCGCGGGCTGGGTGACCCCGTACGCGACTCCCGTGCCGACGGCGCCGAAGACCAGTACGGCCGCGGTCCAGCGGAGCGCGGCGAACAGCTTGCGCCGGTCCTTGGGCGCGGCCGGGACCTCCGGGGCGGCGAAGGGATTGGCCGCGAGCGGGTCGGCTGCGAAGGCCTCGGCCTGCGCGTCCCCGTCCACAGGGGCCTCCGCGACGGCCGGGGCCGCCCACTGCTCGGGCACGGAGTCCTGGACCTCCCCCGCCGGGGCCGCGGCCTGGGCGGGCACGGTGGCCGGCGCCACGGGCTGCGGCGCGGCGTCCTCGGGAGGCACCGGCGCGGCTTCGGTGGTGTTCTGCTCGGTCACGCGGACTCCCCGGGGGACTTCAGGTGGCTCAACTGGTTCTTGAAGAACTGGACGGCATCGGAGTTCGAGAAGGGATTGGCCCCGTAGGCGCGGAAGGTGACCATCACATCACCCTCGACTGCCACGCAGTCGATCGAGTCGATCTTCTCCTTCTTCTCCTCGCCGATCGCCAGCAGCGAGCACTTGGCGTCCGGGAAGCCGTCCACCTTCGGTGCTTCGCGGCCGTCACCCGTGAGTTCGAGGAACTTCTTGCTGATTTCGGAGAACTTGCCCACGGCTCCGGGATCGGCCTGCATGATGCGGACCTCGACGACGGAGTGGGCGCCCTCCTTGACGTAGCTGCGGCCGGCCAGGCCCTTGAGCTTCATCTCGGCCAGCATCTCGTCGCGCTTCTTGCGGTCGGAGCTGGACAGGCCGCCGCGGGCTTCCTTGAAGCCCTCGACCGCCTTCTCGCCCGAGACGAAGAAGTTGTTGCCGTCCTGCTCCAGGTCCGGGCCCAGCGAGAATCCGGACGGGACCGGCAGCAGCTTGCCCGATAGGGCGTTGGCCGGCACGGAACCGGGCTCGGCGGGCTTCTCGTACCGCTCGCCCTGGGGAACCCAGTAAGCGGTGGGCGCGTCCCGGTCGGCGTCCGCGATGGCGGCGGACGCCCAGACGCCACCGCCCACGAGGGCGGCCACGGCCACGACACCGGCGACCAGGGCGACCGCCTTGCGGTTGACCTTGCGCGCGGGCTTCACCGGAGCGACGGGGTACGGGTCCGGGTACTGCAGCTCGGGAGCTGCGACCGCCTCGGCCGGAGCCTGACCCTCGGCCGGGACCGGGGTCACATCGTTCTGCGGCTCGGTCACAGTCGCTCCAGCTGTCGCTTGGCCAGGTCCATGACGTCGCTCTCGGCGACGTTGCCCCGGTTGTTCACATAGTGGATGTCGAAAACGATGTCACCGCGACGGGCGATGGCCCGGCCGGAGCGCATCGGGAGGTACCCCGGCTTCTCGTCGGCCTCCGAGTCCACCCAAACGTGCCCGAGGTCCGAGGGGAGACCCGGAATGGCCATGCCGCTGTTGCCCGCGTACTTCTTCTCGGGCATGTAGCCGGACTGGCCGGTCTGGTAGTCCTCGGCCCCGTCGCGGTCGTTGAACTGCAGCAGCTGGACGCTGACGAAGGTGCTGTCGCCCTCCGTCCAGCTCGCCGACGCGAGCCGGCGGACCTTGCTCATGACGAGGTTGCGCAGCATGTGGTCCGGCTCTTCGAACTCCGTCGCGACGGAGTCGATGGTGTCGTAGCCCGAGGCGCCGGCCTTCGCCCCGCCCGGTGCCTCGATCAGCAGCTTCGCGAGGTCGTCGTCCGTCTTGTTCCAGCGGTTGGCGTTGATCGTCTTGTTCGTGGTGGCGTCGTCGGGCGCCAGCGCCTTCGGGGACACCAGGTGCGCCTGCGCCAGCGGTGCCAGCGGGGTCGGTTCGCGGTCGTACTGGATCGCGTAACCCGTGATCGTGCCCGCCAGGACGCCGAGGACGGCTGCGCCCGCGATCAGGAGGACCGTGCGGCCGCGGCGGCGGCGGGGACCGGGCCGAGCGGCGTCGGGAGTGCCCTGTTCCAGGGCGGTCTCCTCCTGTTTCCGCTGCTCAGGGATGGTCTGTTCGTGTTCCAAAGGGAGTCCCCCCACAGGACTGGAGGCGCGATCGGTGCACCGCGCACACAGAGGACACCTTGCTGTGGAGAGATGTTGTACGCATCCTTATTACATTTTTATCTCAGCGGGATTCAGTCCCCTGAATGACGCTTTCCATCCAGTTCGTCCCACCACTCGTCGGACTTCGGATCGCCCGAGGGGTCGTCCCACCACCGGTCGTCCGGGCCGTGTCGGTTCGCGACGATCGCGGCGACCGGCGGGATGACCATGGCGACCACGCACATCGCCACGGCGGCCTCGACCGACCAGAGGCGCACGAAGGCCCAGGCGGAGACGAAGAGGAACAGGCATCCGCCCATGAGCAGGAAGTAGGCGCGGTGGCGCCGGGCGTACATGTCTTCAGAGTAGGACCGAAGGCGGCCCGTGCGAAGGGCTTGGGGCAGCGCGAAGGGCCGTACCCCCGGCCCGGGGGTACGGCCCTTCGTCACGCGAGTGCGGTGCTCAGACCGCGATCGCCACGTCCGTCACGCCGCCGGTCTCGACGACGACCACGGCGCGGTCCGCCTGGGCGCCGGGGACCAGGGCGCGCAGCGTCCAGGAGCCTTCGGCCGCGTAGAAGCGGAACTGGCCGGTCGCCGAGGTCGGGACCTCGGCGGTGAACTCGCCGGTCGAGTCCAGCAGGCGGACGTAGCCGGACACCGGCTCGCCGTTCTTGGTGACCTGGCCCTGGATGGCCGTCTCACCGGGCTTGAGCGTCGAGAGGTCGGGCCCGCCGATCTGTGCTCCACACATGTTCTCTGTCCTGTCCTAGAGAGGGATGACTACGGGGCGTCGCGTGCCCTGAATCGCTTGTCGGAACTACTTGTTGGGGCCGAGCTCGATCGGCACGCCGACCAGGGAGCCGTACTCGGTCCACGAGCCGTCGTAGTTCTTGACGTTCTCCTGGCCCAGGAGCTCGTGCAGCACGAACCAGGTGAGCGCGGAACGCTCACCGATGCGGCAGTACGCGATGGTGTCCTTCGCCAGGTCGACCTGCTCGGCCTGGTAGAGGGCCGTCAGCTCTTCGTCGGACTTGAAGGTGCCGTCGTCGTTGGCGTTCTTCGACCACGGGATGTTGCGGGCGCTCGGGATGTGACCCGGACGCTGCGACTGCTCCTGCGGGAGGTGCGCCGGCGCGAGCAGCTTGCCGGAGAACTCGTCGGGCGAGCGGACGTCGACCAGGTTCTTCGTGCCGATCGCGGCGACCGCGTCGTCACGGAAGGCGCGGATCGAGGTGTCCTGGGCCTTGGCCTTGTACGCGGTGGCCGGGCGGTTGGGGACCTCGGTGCCGTCGACCAGGTCGCGGGAGTCGAGCTCCCACTTCTTGCGGCCGCCGTCGAGCAGGCGGACGTCCTGGTGGCCGTAGAGCTTGAAGTACCAGTAGGCGTAGGACGCGAACCAGTTGTTGTTGCCGCCGTAGAGGACGACGGTGTCGTCGTTGGAGATGCCCTTGGCGGAGAGGAGCTTCTCGAAGCCCTCCTGGTCCACGAAGTCGCGGCGGACCGGGTCCTGGAGGTCGCTCTTCCAGTCGATCCGGACGGCGTTGGTGATGTGGTTCTTGTCGTAGGCGGACGTGTCCTCGTCCACCTCGACGATGACGACGTTGGCGTCGTTCAGGTGGGCCTCGACCCAGTCGGCGTCTACGAGGACGTCGCTGCGGCTCATGGTGTTCTCCTCCGGGGCAGTGTGCGGCGGGGTGGTGCTGGTGGTGCGGGGGCGTGTTTCCAGTGGGTCCGGGTGTTCCCCCAGCTACCGCTGGGAGGTGCCCCCCCGGCGGATCCTGTTGCGGGGAGGCTTCAGGAGGGCGGGGGCAGAGGTGGTCACACGTGGTCACACGGGAAAGCGGAAGGTCGTCGTCCGGCTATGGAGCGGGATGCGCTCACACGTCACATGGATCGACAGAGCATGGCGGCGACGCGACACAGGTCTACTGCCCGTCGCTTCGTGAGGTCCGCCTGCTGATGCTTCATAGCCATGGATCGTAGGGACGAATCGGCCGCCCTGTCACCGCCGTGTCATATTCCGAGACAGGATCGTCCGCATAGTGGGATCAGATGATTCCGCACGGCCCCCGCACCGCCTCCGGGGAGCCCCGTAGGGCCCGTCCCATCTGCGGAACGGACCCCCGCGTCTCACTATCCGGCCAGCGCCAGGTTCGTACCGCCCAGCGTGAGGTGGATGCCGGCCTCGTCGGAGGTCAGCGCCGTCAGCTGGATGCCGGACGTCAGCCGGCTGTCGAGCTGCCGGTCGAAGTCCGTGAACTTGCGCACCGCGGCCTCGATGCCCGGGAGCCCCTCGCCCGGCACCTCGTCGGCGCGCACCCGGACGGTCTTGCCGCCCTTCCCGTCCTTGGCGTCCTTCGCGTCCAGCAGGGAGACCGTCGACACCACGCTGCGGGTGACCTTGCGGCCGAGGAAGTCGAAGGTCGCGGTGACCTTCACCTTGCCCGGCGCCCCGCCGTAGGCGAGGGTCACGCCGGGCTGCGCGGCCTGGCTCAGGGCGTGGTAGGTGAGCAGCGCGGACCCCTCGGCGGTCTTGGCGGTACCGCCGCTGTAGTCGCCGTTCAGCTTCACCCCGTGGAAGGCGATCCGCAGGTCCGACAGGCTCGTGCGGCCGCCCTCCGGGGTGGTCACCCCGAGGTCGGACACCTTCAGGTCGACCTCGTCCAGGTCGTGGGCGAGCGCCTGGGTCAGGAACGGGAACCCCTGGATGTCCACGCGCACACCCGGCAGCCCGCCCTCGTGCGCCTGGATGCGCTCCGCCATCCGGTTCTCGGCATAGCCGGCCGCCCACCGGTCCAGCCCCACGAACAGCCCGCCCAGCAGTACTCCCACAACCAGAACGACACGCAGGACGCGCACGCGCCCACCCCCCCCAGATAGTTGGTCCGTGGGGCCCAGTGGACCATGCCGCCCGTCAGCGACCTGTGAGGTGCGCCCCGGCCGCCGGGAGATGCGCCCCCGGCAGCCGTCAGGGCCCCGTCAGCCCACCACCCGGCCGATCAGGTAGACCGCCGGAGCCGCCGCGGCCAGCGGCAGCGCGACACCGGCCGTCATGTGGACGAACTTCGACGGGTAGTCGTACGCCGCCACGCGCAGCCCGATCAGCGCGCACACCCCGGCCGCCAGGCCGATCAGCGCACCGCCGGCCCCGACGGAGGTCAGACCGCCCACCGCGATGCCCGCACCGGCCGCGGCGGCCAGCGAGACGCCGACCGAGGGCACGGTGGGCAGCGGCAGCGCCCGGGCGAAGACGGCCACCGCCACGGCGGCCCCGCCCACGGTCGCGGCGGCGCCGCCGGCCGCGAGCCAGCCGGCGCAGACGATGGCGAGCGCGGCCGAGGCCACCGAAGCCATCAGCCCGGACATCCGCTCGTCCGGATCGGCCTGGCTGCGCAGCTGGAGGACCAGCGTGAGCAGCACCCAGGCGCCGAGCGTGCCGATGATCGCGCCGGGCCCGTTCGCCTCGTCCACCGCGAGCACGGCCACGTCCGCGACCACGGCTCCGGCGAAGGCCAGCGCGATGCCCTGGCGGGCCGGCCACATGCCGTTGAGCCGGAACCAGCCGGCCGCGGTGAGCCCCTGGAGGGCGATCAGGGGTGCGAGCAGGGACAGCCTGCCCAGGGCGGCGGCCGCGGCGATGACCAGGCCCAGGACGGCGGTCAGTATGGCCGCCTGCGGGCCGGGATCGATGATCGGCGAGCGGCCTTCGGCGCGGGCCTGGGCGGGGTCGACGGCGCGGAGCGTGTTGCCGGCGAGGGTGGGCGGGGAGTAGGCGGGCTCCTCACCGACGGGGGCTCCGGCCGGGTCCGCGGCAAGGGCGGGATCCGGGTCTCCGGGCGCCGCCTGCGGAGGCAGGTACGCGGTCTGGTCGACCCACTCCGGAGCCGGAGCGGGAGCCGGAGCGTGCCCCTGCGCCTGCGCCTGCTCCGGGTCGGCCGGACCCGGGTACGGGGGCAGGTACGCGGTCTCGCCCCACTGCTGCTGCGGCTGGGCCTGCAGAGGCTGCTGCTGGGCCTGCTGCTGCGCCGCCGCCGGGGCCTGCGGCTCCTCGCGGAACCAGTGGTCGGGGGCCGCCGTCTGGAGGTACGCGGGTGCGGCGTAGGGATCCGCGTAGGGCTGCTGGGCCTGCTGGGCCTGCGGCTGGCCCTGCTGCGGCTGCTGGGCGGCCTGCTGCGGCCAGTCGGACCCGGGCACGGGGGCCTGGACCTGCTGCTCGTCGCGGAACCAGCCCTCGGGGGCCACCGGGTACTGGGCCGGTACGGCGTCCAGCGGGGCCTGCACCGGCTGGTACGAGGTGTCCCAGGTCTGGGACTGCCAGGTCTGGGTCCCGTACGGATCCGGCTCCTGCGCCAGGCTCTCCTGCTGGTGCGCCTCCGGCTGGTGCGCCTCCTGCTGGTACTGCTCCGGCTGGTACTGCTGCTGGTACTGCTGCTGCTGTTCCTCGGGCGTGCTCATGAGACTCCGCTCACCCGCCCGCGAACGGCGGGAGCACCTCGACGGTGCCCCCCTCGGTCAGCTCGACGGAATCGTGCGGGCGCTTGCCCACAGGCTGTTCGTTCACGAGGAAGGAGCAGCGCAGCAGGACCCGGGTCAGCTCCCCGGGATGGCGTTCCCGCACGGCTTCGAGCGCCTCGGCGAGGGTCCGCGCCGAATACGGCTCCTCCGCCGTCCCGGCCGCGGATTTCGCCGCCGCCCAGTAGCGGATGGTTCCGGTTGCCACTGCACGCTCCTCTCGTCGGCGCTCTGCCGTCGGCCTCCATCATGAACCCTCGCGCCCCCGATCCCGGCGTGCCTGCGCGCGCCCGGCGTGCGCCCAGGCAGCCCGCAGCAGGTCCACCGATCCGGTGAAACCGGTGGATAAGCAGGGGGCGGAGGTGGCGGGAACCACAGAAGTGGCCACCTCCCAAGCCTCGGCCCGGCCGGGGAGGGTGGGCTATTCTGCTGGCGAGAGGATCCGGGCAACGTAGCCCCCGGGTCCTTTTGTGCTTTCAGCACGTTGAACGGACCGAGAACAGTGGTATCCATCCGGACCTCAGGGCGCGGGGACCGGGCGGACACCAGGCAAGTCGTACGAAGCAGTGCCGCGAAAGTCCTCGACGGGACCGAGGAGGAACCGACGTGATGGACCAGCGAACCGTTTGTGCGCATCAGCGCGCATCCCACAGCCCCAGCCGGGCAGGTGGTCGGGCATGAGCTCTCTCCTGCTCCTGACCAATGCCCTGCAGCCGTCGACCGAAGTGCTGCCCGCACTCGGTCTGCTGCTCCACTCCGTCCGGGTGGCGCCCGCCGAGGGCCCCGCCCTCGTGGACACCCCCGGCGCCGACGTGATCCTGATCGATGGCCGGCGCGACCTTCCGCAGGTCCGCTCGCTCTGCCAGCTGCTCCGCTCCACGGGACCGGGCTGCCCGCTGATCCTCGTCGTCACCGAGGGCGGCCTCGCGGCCGTCACCGCCGACTGGGGCATCGACGACGTCCTCCTCGACACCGCGGGCCCGGCCGAGGTCGAGGCGCGGCTGCGCCTGGCCACCGGCCGCCAGCAGCTCGGTGCGGACGACTCCCCGATGGAGATCCGCAACGGCGACCTGTCGGTCGACGAGGCCACGTACTCGGCGAAGCTGAAGGGGCGGGTCCTGGACCTCACCTTCAAGGAGTTCGAGCTGCTCAAGTACCTCGCGCAGCACCCGGGCCGGGTCTTCACCCGCGCCCAGCTGCTGCAGGAGGTCTGGGGCTACGACTACTTCGGCGGCACCCGGACCGTGGACGTGCACGTACGGCGTCTGCGCGCGAAGCTCGGGCCCGAGCACGAGTCGCTGATCGGTACCGTCCGCAACGTCGGCTACCGCTTCGTCACCCCGGAGAAGGTCGAGCGGGCGGCGGCCGAAGCGGCGGCCCAGGCGGCCACGAAGGCGGCGGCGGAGGCCGCGGCACAGGCGGCGGCCTCGCTCACCCGGATGGACTAGGGCGGGCGCGGGAACCCCTGTGGGAATGACCTCCTCCGGACGCCCTGCCCAGAGGTAGGTCACCCCGCGTAGACTTCCGCGCGTGGCCAAGGTGACGCGGGATGACGTGGCACGACTTGCGGGTACTTCTACCGCCGTCGTGAGCTACGTGATCAACAACGGACCCCGGCCGGTTGCCCCGGCCACGCGCGAGCGTGTCCTCGCCGCGATCAAGGATCTGGGCTACCGCCCGGACCGGGTCGCGCAGGCGATGGCCTCACGGCGCACCGACCTCATAGGCATGATCGTCCCCGATGCCCGTCAGCCGTTCTTCGCGGAGATGGCACACGCGGTCGAGCAGGCCGCCGCCGAGCGCGGAAAGATGGTGCTGGTCGGGAACTCCGACTACCGCACCGAGCGCGAGGTCCACTACCTGCGGGCCTTCCTCGGGATGCGGGTCTCCGGACTGATCCTGGTCAGCCAGGGCATGAGCGAGCAGGCGGCCAGCGAGATCGAGGCCTGGGACGCCCGGGTCGTCCTCCTCCACGAGCGCCCCGAGGCCATCGACGACGTCGCGGTCGTCACGGACGACATCGGCGGCGCACAGCTCGCCACCCGCCACCTCCTGGAGCACGGGCACGAGTACGTCGCCTGCATCGGCGGGGTCGAGAACACCCCGTCGGTGGGCGACCCGGTGGCCGACCACGTCGAGGGCTGGCGCCGGGCCATGCAGGAGTCCGGCCGCTCGACCGAGGGCCGGATCATCGAGGCCCCGTACAACCGCTACGACGCGTACAAGGTCGCCCTGGAGGTCCTGGCCCGGCCCGACCGGCCGACGGCGATCTTCTGCGCCACGGACGACCAGGCGATCGGCGTGCTGCGGGCCGCGCGCGAGCTCCGCATCGACGTCCCCGAGCAGCTCGCGGTCGCCGGCTTCGACGACGTGAAGGAAGCGGCCCTCACGGACCCGCCGCTGACCACGGTCGCCTCGGACCGCCCGGCGATGGCCCGCGCCGCGGTGGACCTCGTCCTGGACGACGGCCTGCGCGTGGCCGGCTCCCGCCGCGAGCGCCTGAAGCAGTTCCCCTCGGCCCTGGTGATCCGCCGCTCCTGCGGCTGCCGCTAGGCCGTACGTCCGCATCCGGGGGCCCGGCCGGGGTGCGGCCGCAGCCCGGGTTTATATCGGGCATACGCGGTTCTGTCGGGCTTCTCAGCGGGGACTCAGGAAGCTCTCATGATCCGCGGACAGAGTCGTATCCATGACCGAGAACTTCCGCCGCGAAGGCGAGTACCCCCAGGACAACCGCCACCAGCAGCCCGCCCCCTTCGGCGAGGACTGGCAGCGCGGACGTGACCGGCTGGCCCACGAGGCCTCGTACCCCCCGCCGCCCGCCTACCCCCCGGCCCCCGCCCCGGGCTGGCACGAGGCACACACGCCCCAGGTGATCCAGGGCGAGACCGTCCCCCAGCCCGTCCCCCAGACCGGCGCGGGCTCCGGTAACGGGGACAACGGCGGCAACGGCGGCTGGGCCACCTGGGGCGAAGCCCCGGCCCCGGCCCCGCAGGGCCACGCCCGGGCCAAGCGCCCCGTCGCCCTCCTCGCCGCCGTCGCCCTCGCCGCCGCCGTGATCGGCGGCGGAACGGCCGCCGCCGTGCAGCAGTACCTCGGCAACGCGGGCGGCACCGGAGGGGGCGTCAACGGCAGCACCATCTCCCAGTCGAGCAACGGCACCGTCGCCGGCGTCGCCGAGAACGTCAGCCCCTCGGTCGTCCGCATCGACACCAGCACCGCGTCCGGCCAGGGCACCGGCTCCGGCATCGTGATCACCGAATCCGGCGAGATCGTCACCAACAACCACGTCGTCGACGGCGCCACCAAGATCCAGGTGACGATGAGCGACGGCAAGAAGTACAGCGCCAAGATCGTCGGCACGGACCCGGACAAGGACCTGGCCCTCATCAAGCTCGAGGGCGCCAAGGACCTCAAGCCCGCCAACCTCGGCGACTCCGACAAGCTCAAGGTCGGCGACGAGGTCGTCGCCATCGGCTCCCCCGACCGGCTCACCGGCACGGTCACCAGCGGCATCGTCTCCGCGCTGAACCGCGAGGTGAACGTCCCCAAGTCCGAGCAGCAGCAGTCCCCCCAGGGCGGCTTCCCGTTCTCCTACGGCGGCCAGCAGTTCAACGGCAACACCGGCTCCAACACCACCTCGTACAAGGCCATCCAGACCGACGCCTCCCTCAACCCCGGCAACTCCGGCGGCGCCCTCGTCAACATGAACGGCGAGATCGTCGGCATGCCCTCCGCGATCTACTCCCCCTCCAGCGGCGGCTCCAGCGCCGGCAGCGTCGGCCTCGGGTTCGCCATCCCCGTCAACACCATCAAGGCCGACCTGTCCTCCCTGCGGAGCGGCGGCTCCGGCGGCGCGGGCAACGGCAACAGCGGCAACAGCGACTCCGGCAGCGGCGCCAACGGCTTCGGAACCTCCTACTAGGGCCGCCCGTGCGAGCCTGGTAGGACCGACCACCACCCCCGGGGGAGAGCGACATGACCACCGAAGGCGACCCGCAGCGCATCCTCGTCGTCGACGACGAGCCGGCCGTACGCGAAGCCCTGCGCCGCAGCCTCGCCTTCGAGGGATACGGCGTGCAGACCGCCGTCGACGGGCTCGACGCCCTCGACAAGGCGGCCTCGTACGCCCCGGACCTGATCGTCCTCGACATCCAGATGCCCCGGATGGACGGTCTGACGGCCGCCCGCCGGCTGCGCGCCGCGGGCAGCACCACGCCCGTCCTGATGCTGACCGCCCGCGACACGGTCGGCGACCGCGTCACCGGACTCGACGCCGGCGCCGACGACTACCTGGTCAAACCCTTCGAACTGGACGAGCTCTTCGCCCGCGTCCGCGCCCTGCTGCGCCGCAGCGCCTACGCCGCCCCCTCCGACGGCGGCGGCCACCCCGGGGACGACAACGCGCTGGTCTTCGGCGACCTGCGCATGGACCTCGCCACCCGCGAGGTCACCCGGGCCGGGCGCCCGGTGGAGCTGACCCGTACCGAGTTCACCCTGCTGGAGATGTTCCTCGCGCACCCGCGCCAGGTCCTGACCCGCGAGCAGATCCTCAAGACCGTGTGGGGCTTCGACTTCGAGCCCAGCTCCAACTCCCTGGACGTGTACGTGATGTACCTGCGCCGCAAGACCGAGGCCGCCGGCGAGCCCCGCCTGGTCCACACCGTGCGCGGGGTGGGCTACGTACTGCGCGCCGCAGGGGCCGGCGACCACACCGGCGGTCCGGAGTGAGCCCCGCCGCCAGATTCCGCGGGCTGCCGCTGCGCTCGCGCCTCGCCCTGCTGGTCACGGTCGCGGTGGCACTGGCCGTCGCGGCCGTGGCCGCCGTGTCCTGGGTGATGGTGCGGGCGCAGCTGCGCGACCAGCTGGACAGCTCCCTGATGTCCACGAACGTCTCCGCGCAGGTGCTGCGGACCATCCGCGACGGCGCCTGCGTGGACAAGCCGCCGAGCCAGCCCGGCCAGGAGATCGCGGGGAACCTCAACGCGGTCGTGCAGATCGTGACGGCCGACGGCAACCACTGCTGGGTCAGCGGAACCACGACCCTGCCGGTGACCACCCTGGACAAGCAGATCGCCGCGGGCGGCGGGCGCACCAGCGCCCTGCACGACGCGACCACCGCCGACGGCACCGAGATGCGCGTCTACACCCGGACCGCGCAGGCCCAGCCGGGCTCTCCGGTCTTCGGGATCTCCGTCGCCAAGCCGCTCGCCGACGTGGACAAGCCCCTGTCCACCCTGGCCTGGGTGCTGCTCCTCGTCTCCGGCATCGGCATCGTCGGCGCGGGCGCGGCCGGCCTGTGGGTGGCCCGTACGGGGCTGCGCCCGGTCGACGAACTGACCGGCGCCGTCGAGCACATCGCCCGCACCGAGGACCTGACCGTACGGATCCCCGACGAGGGCGACGACGAGATCGCCCGCCTGTCGCGCTCCTTCAACTCCATGACGGCCGCGCTCGCCTCCTCCCAGGAACGCCAGGCGCAGCTGATCGCCGACGCCGGGCACGAACTGCGCACCCCGCTCACCTCGCTGCGCACCAACATCGAGCTGCTCGCGCGCAGCGAGGAGACCGGCCGGGCCATCCCGCCCGAGGACCGCAAGGAGCTGCTGGCCTCGGTCAAGGCGCAGATGACGGAACTGGCCGCGCTCATCGGCGACTTGCAGGAGCTCTCCCGCCCGGACGCGGCCTCGCCCGGCCCGCTGGGCGTGGTGGCCCTGCACGAGATCGCGGGCGCCGCGCTCTCCCGGGCCCGGCTGCGCGGTCCGGAGCTGGAGTTCCACTCGGACATGGCGCCCTGGTACGTACGCGGAGAGGCGGCGGCCCTGGAGCGGGCGGTCGTCAACGTCCTGGACAACGCGGTGAAGTTCAGCCCGCCGGGCAGCACCGTCGTGGTCTCGCTGCGCGCGGGCGAGCTGACCGTACGGGACCACGGTCCCGGCATCCCGGCCGATGACCTCCCGCACGTCTTCGAGCGGTTCTGGCGCTCCCCGTCGGCCCGCGCCCTGCCCGGCAGCGGCCTGGGCCTGTCCATCGTGGCCCGTACGGTGCTGCGCGCGGGCGGCACGGCC
Organism: Streptomyces sp. NBC_00454; assembly: GCF_041434015.1. GTDB lineage: Bacteria > Actinomycetota > Actinomycetes > Streptomycetales > Streptomycetaceae > Streptomyces. Next base: position 3,574,280 of record NZ_CP107907.1, read on the forward strand.
GAGCTGCGGGCCCCGCGGGACGGCGGGTCGGGCACGGAGGCGGTGCTGCGCATCCCGGGGGCGCCGAACCCGCCGCCGACCCCGCCGCTGCCGCCACCCCCGGGCCCGGCCCAGCCGTCAGTTGTGCCGGATCAGTGAGGCGACCAGCCCGGAGCGGGTGTTGGGGAAGTCCATCGGGACGATCCCCAGCCCGGTCCGGCCGGCGAGCTCCGAGCCGTCGACGAAAGAGTGCACCTGCGGGTTGAGGCGGTCGGAGTTCCAGCGCGGCGGCAGGGCCGCGGCGGTGCTGGTGTAGTTCATGAAGAACTTCCCGGGCTGGGTCGCCGCCTTGCGGAACTGGCCCTCGATCTTGCCCCGCTTGGCGAAGGGCTCGGCCATGTAGTCGTCCTGGATGTCGAAGACGTTGCCGTCGCCGTAGCGCAGCCCGCCGGGCAGCCCGCCGTTGTCGGGGAGCAGCAGCACCTTGCCGCGCGCCTGCCCGAGGGCGGGCACCGAGTCGGCGATCTTGAACAGCGGCCGCCAGCCCCGGTTGTCGAGGTAGTCGTCGAAGACGGCGCGGAAGGTGGCGTCGCTCTCCTCGGAGTACTCCTGCTTGAGCCGCATCAGCACGGTCTCGGAGGGGTGCGCGGCGAGGAAGTTCCAGCAGGCGACCAGGACGTCGCCGAACATCAGGTTCTGGTAGTACGCCGCGTGGTGGATCGCGAACGATCCGCCGGTCACCCGGCAGCGCACGTCGAGGAACCGGATCCCGGAGTCGAGCTGCTGCGCGATCGAGGTGTTCTGGCAGGCGACGTAGAGCCCGCCCCGGGTGGCGCCGGAGTCGTGGGTGCCGGGGATGGTCATCCGCTGCAGTGCGGTGGAGTCCCCGATCCCGGCCATCCAGTCCTGGGTCTCCAGGGTGCTCGCGGAGGCCGGTGAGGCCGCCGCCGCGAGTCCCGCCGCCGCTCCCGCCGCCATCGCCCCGACCAGAAATGTCCGACGATCCAGTGCCATGCCCGCCCCTTTGCCGACCCGGTGATGGGAACGGAGTATGGCGTGCCGGACCCGGGTTTACTACCCGTCGGTAATGCTCATCTTTCGAGCAACTCCGCCATGGTGCGCAGCCCTTGGGCCAGTTCGCGTCCCGTCGGCGCCTGCTCCGGGTCCGTCAGGGACTGCACCATCACCCCGGTCAGCAGGGCGATGTGCACCGACCCGAGGGCCCGTACGTCCTCCTCCGCGACCTCGCTCTCCGGGACCCCGGACAGCTGCGCGGCCACCATGCGCCGGGACCGGCGCTGGCCTTCGGCGAGGATCGCGAGCAGCTCGGGCGCGGACTGCGCGTGGACGAAGGCCTCGACGTTGGCGATCCAGAGCCAGCGCATGTCGCCGAAGTCCCGGATCTTGCGGTCCCAGGTGTCGGCGTACCGTTCCGCGGCGGTGTCCCCCTGCCCGGCGAGCCGCCCGGACCCTGCGGCCCACTCGTCCATGGCGGCGAAGAGGGCGAGGTTGAGCAGGGCCTCGCGGGAGCCGAAGTGGTAGCCGATCGCGGCCATGCTCACCTTCGACGCCGAGGCGATGTCGCGCACCGTCGTGCGCAGGTAGCCCTTCTCCTCCAGGCAGCGGCGCGCTCCGGCCAGCAGGTCCTCGCGATTTCCCATGCCGGGATCGTAGCCGCGCCGCTTCTTGGGCAACCGCCCAAGACATTCGTATTGCGCGCTTGCCCAAATCCTGGCAGGCTTCGGATCAGACACCGCGGGACACAGGCGGGACACACCGTCGCCGCAGGACGAGCAGGGGAGAGCGGAACCATGCGCCACACGCTGACCATCGAAGGCCGCACGCTGTCGTACCTGGACTTCGGCGGCCCCGGCCGCCCCCTGCTCGCCCTCCACGGGGGCATGTCCGAAGGCCTCGCCTTCGCCGGACTCGCCCAGGCCCTCGGCGACGAGTGGCGGGTCATCGCCCCCGACCAGCGCGGCCACGGCGACTCCGACCGGGCTGCCGACTACAGCCGCGCCGGCTACGTGTCCGACGCCGTCGCACTCCTCGACCACCTCGGCCTGGACGCCCCCGTCGCCCTCCTCGGCTACTCCCTCGGCGGGCTCAACGCCGTCCACCTGGCAGCCGCCCACCCCGACCGGATCTCGGTGCTCATCGACGCGGAGGCCGCCGTGGAGGTCGACCCGGCGGACGGCGCATGGATGGAGTTCCTGCGGGCCATGCGCTACACCGCCCCCACCCGCGAGGAACTCCTCGCCGCGGCCGGGCCGGTGGGATCCCAGTTCGTCGCCCAGGCCCTGCGCCCGCTCCCCGACGGGGGCTGGCGGCTGCCCTTCCACCCGCAGGACATGCTCGACTCCGTCGAGGCCTGCCGCGGCGACCACTGGGCCGCCTGGCTCGCGAGCAGCTGCCCGGCGCTGCTGATCCACGGCACCCGCAGCGCCTCGCTCCCGCAGGCACAGGCCGATGCGATGGTCGCGAAGCGGCCCGGGACCTCGTACACGCCCCTGGACGGCGAGCACTTCCTGCCCTTCACCGACCCGGAGGGCTTCCACGGCGCCGTCCGGACGTTCCTGGCCGGTCTCTGACGATCGCTGACGACCACCGGGAACGCCGAAGGGGCGGCGGGCCGTCACGGCCCACCGCCCCTCGCGCGTACTGGCGTACGTACTACTTCACGACTTACTTGATGACCGTGATCCGGTCCGCCACCGGCGGAGCCAGCGGCGCCGCCGCCGAGGAGTGGCCGGTCAGGTAGGCGTTGAAGCAGTCCAGGTCGGACGCGCCCACCAGCTTGTTCTTGTGCTCCTTCAGGACGGTGAAGCCGTCACCGCCGCCCGCGAGGAACTCGTTCATCGCGACCCGGTAGGTCTTCGCCGGGTCGATCGCCGCACCGTTCAGCTTCACCGAGCCCACGACGATGCGGTCCGCGCCCGCCTTCGTGGTGTCCAGGGTGTAGGTGAAGCCCTTGGAGATCTGCAGGATCTTCGGGTTCGGGCCGTTGACCGGGCCGCTGACCTGCTGCTGGAGCGCGGTGATCAGCTGGGCGCCGGTCAGGTCCACGACGTTCATCATGTTGGTGAACGGCTGGACCGTGTACGACTCGCCGTACGTCACCACGCCGTCGCCCTCACTGCCCGCCGCCTTGTAGGCGAGGTCGGCGCGGATGCCGCCCGGGTTCATGATGGCGAGCTGCGCGCCGCCCTTGGCGGCCGGGGACAGCGCCTCGAGCTGCGCGTCGGTGATCACGTCGCCGAGCGGCTTCTCGTAGGCCTCCGAGCCGCGGCCGGAGATGTCGGCGGTGATGTAGCCCATCGGACGGTTCGCGACCGGCGCGGCCAGCGCGTTCCACCGCTGGATCAGCGCGGTCAGGTCCGGGGCCTTGGGCTGGGTGCGGTTGACGACCGTCTGGACCGGCTTCGGAGAGCTGACCGGCGTACGGACGATGTCCTTGGTCCTGCGGTCGTACGTGAGCGTGGTGTCCGTGAACAGCCGGCCGTAGGAGGCGGCCGAGGTGACCGTGCGAGGGTTGCCCGCCGGGTCGGGGATGTTGCACGCGTACGCCTGGTGCGTGTGGCCGGTGACCAGGGCGTCGACCTTCGGCGAGACGTTCTTCGCGATGTCGACGATGGCACCGGAGATCCCGGCGCCGGCGCCCGGCACGTTGCAGTCGTAGTTGTACGCGCCGCTCGCGGGCAGGCCGCCCTCGTGGATCAGCGCCACGATCGACTTCACGCCCTGCTTGTTCAGCTGCTCGGCGTACTTGTTGATCGTCTCGACCTCGTCGCCGAACTTGAGGCCCTTGACCCCGTCGGCGGTCACGACGTCCGGAGTGCCCTCCAGGGTGACGCCGATGAAGCCGATCTTCACGTCCCCCTTCTTCCAGATGAAGGTGGGGTTGAGCATCGGACGCTTGGACTTCTCGTCCACCACGTTCGCGGCGAGGTACTTGAAGTCGGCGCCCTCGAAGGTCTCGCCCTTCTCGAAGCAGCCCTCGACCGGGTGGCAGCCGCCGTACTGCATGCGGCGCAGTTCGGTCTTGCCCTCGTCGAACTCGTGGTTGCCGACGCTGGTGACGTCCAGCTCGAGGTCGTTGAGCGCCTCGATGGTCGGCTCGTCGTGGAAGAGGCCGGACAGCATCGGGCTGGCGCCGATCATGTCGCCGGCCGCCGCGGTGACGGAGTACTTGTGGCCCTTGCGGGCCTCGCGCAGGCCGGTCGCCAGGTACTCGACACCGCCCGCGGGTATGGCTTTGGTGGTGCCGTCTGCCTGAAGCTCACTCACGTTGCCGGAGGAGCCCTGCGGGGGCTCCAGGGTGCCGTGGAGGTCGTTGAAGGACAGCATCTGCACGTCGACGGTGCGGCCGTGGTCATGGCCGCCACCGCCACCACTCGCGGCACCGGCCGGCAGTGCGGCGGCGACCATCGCACCGGCCGCCGTGGTGACGGCGAGAGCGGTGAGGGTCAACCGGCGGGCTCGGCGGTGCCGTTGTGGCGTCGCTGACATTTGTTCCCCTTTGTGGACAGCGATACGACTTGGGAGGTTCGCCGCAGCCTATTGTCAACGCGCGTAGCGCGACAGGGGGTATGGGGTATCGAGCTGGTTACATGCGGAAGACACCCCGGCCGAGGGACCCGGCGGCGGACCACTGCCGGGCCGCACCCTGACGGGCCCCCGCCGGAGTCGTAGGCTCGCCCCATGACTGACGACGCAGCAACGGCCCCGGAGCCGGGACGGCAGATCCAGACCCTCGACGAGCTGACGGAGGAGCAGGCCGACTCCGTCCTCGCCCTGATCGAGGACGCGGCCCGCACCGACGGCACCACCGCCGTGTCCGAACAGGGCCGCCTCCAGCTGCGCGGCGGAGCGCGCGAGGGGATCCGGCACTTCCTGCTCACCGAAAAGGGCCGGCTCGCCGGATACGGGCAACTCGAGGACACCGACCCGGTGGAGGCCCCCGCCGCCGAGCTCGTCGTCCACCCCTCGATGCGCGGCCGCGGCCACGGCCGGGCGCTGGGCACCGCCCTGCTGGCCGCCTCCGGCAAGCGGATCCGGGTGTGGGCCCACGGCGGCAAGTCCGCGGCCCGCCACCTCGCGCAGGTCCTCGGCCTGACCCTGTTCCGCGAGCTGCGCCAGCTGCGCCGCCCGCTCGGCGGAGCCGGCACCGACGCGGCCCCGCTGCCGGAGCCGGCCCTGCCCCCGGGCGTGACCGTACGGACCTTCGTGCCCGGGGCCGACGACGCCGCCTGGCTCACCGTCAACGCGGCCGCCTTCGCCCACCACCCCGAGCAGGGCTCGCTGACCCAGCGGGACCTCAACGACCGGATCGCGCAGCCCTGGTTCGACGCCAAGGGCTTCTTCCTCGCCGAGCGCGACGGCGAACTCGTCGGCTTCCACTGGACGAAGGTCCACGCCGAGCAGCAGCTCGGCGAGGTCTACGTGGTCGGCGTACGCCCCGGCGCGCAGGGCGGCGGCCTCGGCAAGGCCCTCACCGCGATCGGCCTGCACCACCTCGCGGCAGCCGGCCTGCCCACCGCCATGCTCTACGTGGACGCCGACAACCCGGCGGCCCTCGCCGTCTACGCGGGCCTCGGCTTCACCACCCACGAGGTCGACCTGATGTACCGCACGGAGAGCTGACCCGACCCCGCGCCTCCGGCCCCGCCGGGCAAAATCCAGCCCCGCCGGCGTTTGAGGCGCGGGGGTCCGGGGGCAGCGCCCCCGGCAACGGCGCCGCACGGCCCGGCACGGCCCGGCCCGAGGCTCCGCGGGCGCAGCCCCGTACCCCCCGCCCCTCACCCACACGGCGCAAGCCGACAGGCGGCCGCCCGCCCGGCCCCCGGAAGCCATACGCCATTAACCGCGCATTAATGCGCGGTCGCGAAGCTGACCCCATGCAGCCCCGACTCCGACTGACGGCCGACACTTCCGACGCGCCTGTCCTGCCGCGTGCGCGGAAGAATGGAGTCATGAGCCACAAGCCCAGCGCCAGCCCCACCGAGGTCCCCAGCCAGCAGCCGTCGCACACGTTCGCGTCGCCGTCCGCGCCCACCGCCGCGGACATCTCCGCCTCCGTGGCCGCCGCCGCCTCCACGCCCGAGGCCGTGGCCGCGCGCGCGGCCACCGGCGCGCACGCACGCCTCGGCTCCATAGCCGCCCACCGCCCGCACGTCGATCTGGAACCGGATCTCGACGCGGACCTGGACGCCTACGACGACAAGGACGGCGGCGAGCTGCCCCCGGGCCGCTTCCTCGACCGGGAGCGCAGCTGGCTCGCCTTCAACGAACGGGTGCTGGAGCTCGCCGAGGACCCCGCCACCCCGCTCCTGGAGCGGGCGAACTTCCTGGCGATCTTCGCGAGCAACCTCGACGAGTTCTTCATGGTCCGCGTCGCCGGCCTCAAGCGCCGCATCGCGACCGGCGTCGCCACCCGCTCGGCCTCGGGGCTGCAGCCCCGTGAGGTGCTGGACCAGATCTGGACCCGCTCCCGTGAGCTCATGGCCCGCCACGCCGCCTGCTTCCAGCAGGACATCTCCCCCCAGCTCGCCGAGGAAGGCGTCCACCTCATCCGGTGGCACGACCTGACCGAGAAGGAGCAGGCGCGCCTCTTCACCCTGTTCCGCAACCAGATCTTCCCGGTGCTCACCCCGCTGGCCGTGGACCCCGCGCACCCGTTCCCGTACATCTCCGGCCTCTCCCTGAACCTGGCCGTGGTCGTGCGCAATCCCGTCAGCGGCCACCGCCACTTCGCCCGGGTCAAGGTCCCGCCGCTCCTCTCCCGCTTCCTGGAGGCCTCCCCGCAGCGCTACGTCCCGCTGGAGGACGTCATCGCCGCGCACCTGGAGGAGCTGTTCCCCGGCATGGAGGTGCTCGCGCACCACATGTTCCGCGTGACCCGCAACGAGGACCTCGAGGTCGAGGAGGACGACGCCGAGAACCTCCTCCAGGCCCTGGAGAAGGAGCTCATGCGGCGCCGCTTCGGCCCGCCGGTCCGCCTGGAGGTCGAGGAGTCCATCGACCCCGGCGTCCTGGACCTCCTCGTGCAGGAGCTCAAGGTCAACGCCTCCGAGGTGTACCCGCTGCCCGGCCCGCTGGACCTGACCGCGCTCTTCGGGATCGCCTCGCTGGACCGGCCGGAGCTGAAGTTCACGAAGTTCGTCGCCGGCACCCACCGCGACCTGGCCGAGGTCGAGTCCGCGTCCGCCCCCGACATCTTCGCCGCGCTGCGCGAACGGGACGTGCTGCTGCACCACCCCTACGACTCCTTCTCCACCTCGGTGCAGGCCTTCCTGGAGCAGGCCGCCGCCGACCCGGACGTCCTGGCGATCAAGCAGACGCTGTACCGGACCTCCGGCGACTCCCCGATCGTGGACGCCCTGATCGACGCCGCCGAAGCCGGCAAGCAGGTCCTCGTACTCGTCGAGATCAAGGCCCGCTTCGACGAGCAGGCCAACATCAAATGGGCCCGCAAGCTGGAGGAGTCCGGCTGCCACGTGGTCTACGGCCTCGTCGGCCTCAAGACCCACTGCAAGCTGTCGCTCGTCGTCCGCCAGGAGGGCGACCAGCTGCGCCGCTACTCCCACGTCGGCACCGGCAACTACCACCCCAAGACGGCACGGCTCTACGAGGACCTCGGGCTGCTCACCGCCGACCCGCAGGTCGGCGCGGACCTCTCGGACCTCTTCAACCGGCTGTCGGGCTACTCGCGCCGCGAGACCTACCGCCGGCTGCTCGTGGCCCCGCGCTCGCTGCGCGGCGGCCTGATCTCCCGGATCGACAAGGAGGCCGCCCACCACCGGGCCGGCCGCCCCGCTTACGTGCGCCTCAAGATGAACTCCATCGTCGACGAGGCGCTCATCGACTCCCTCTACCGGGCCTCGCAGGCGGGGGTGCCCATCGACATCTGGGTCCGCGGCATCTGCGCGATCCGCCCCGGGGTCCCCGGGCTCTCGGAGAACATCCGGGTCCGCTCGATCCTCGGCCGCTTCCTGGAGCACTCCCGGGTCTTCGCCTTCGGCAACGGCGGCGAACCCGAGGTGTACATAGGCAGCGCCGACATGATGCACCGCAACCTCGACCGCCGTATCGAGGCACTGGTCAGGGTCGCCGACCCGGCCCACCGCGCGGCACTGGACCGGCTGCTGGAAACCGGCATGTCCGACGCCACCTCCTCCTGGCACCTGGGCCCGGACGGCGAGTGGACCCGGCACAGCACGGACGGCGAGGGCCAGCCGCTGCGGCACGTTCAGGAGATGCTCATAGACGCCCGGAGGCGCCGGCGTGGCTCAGCCAAACCATGACCCGACCGCGATTACGGCAGGTGACGTGCTCGGCGTCTACCTGCGCTCGCAGGCCACCGCGTTCCTGCGCGGACTGCGCCTACACGATGAGGGCGCGGCGAGCGGGCCGGCCGAGGGCACCGAGGCGGCGCGCAGCCTGCGGGGGGCCGCGCGCCGCATCGCCTCGTCCCTCTCCACCTTCAGAGCCGTGGCCGATTCGGCCTGGGCGGACTCGCTGCGCACCGAGCTGGTCTGGCTCTCCTCGACCCTGGCCGACGAGCACGCGTACGCCGCCCGCCTGACCCGGCTGATGGACGCCCTGCACCGGCTGTCGGGCTCCCCGGAGGTGCCCGCCCCGCGGGGCGGGGCCTCGGGTTCCCTCACCGTGGGCTCGGCGCGCGCGGGCGCCCTGCTGGAGCGCCAGCTCACGCTGTCGCGCACCCGGGCCCACTCGGCCACGCTCCAGGCACTGGGCTCCTCCCGCTTCCACGCGGTCGCGGACTCGGTGGCGGTGCTGGCCTCCGAGGTCCCGCTGGACGCGGTCGCGGCCCGGGGCCGGGTGGACGACGTACTCGTCCCGCTGGCGGAAGTGGCCGGATCCCGCCTGTCCGCCGCGGTGGCCTCCCTGCCCGCCCCCTGCCCCGCGCACCCGTACAACGCGGACCACGACGGCCCCTGGAACGAGGTGCGCCGCCTCCTGCGGGTGCACCGCTACGCCCGGGAGGCGCTGGGCGAGGACGTGGCCCGGCATGCGGCCGCGGGCGAGGCCCTGGACCGCCACCGCGACGCGGCGGAGGCCGCGGCGGCCTCGGCCACGGCCGCGCGCACGCCCCGTATCGCCCCTGCGACGGCCTACGCCCTGGGGATCCTGCACGCGGACCAGCGCCACGAGGTCGAGGCCTCCCGGCTGACCTTCCACCACATCTGGCAGCCGAATTCCGGCCATGCCGTTCACGAGGCCGAAGCCGGTCACGTAACGGTAACGGCAAGGTGACGTCGGATTACGACAGGGGGCGGAGCCGTCCGGACACACCACCCCGTCCGCCACGGTTCACCATCCGTTCACCTACCGCGGTCGGCCGCTTCACCTGATCTGCCTAACTTCGTAGATGCAAGGTGCGAGTCACCGCGAAGGCGACGATTCCCCCGAGCAACCGACGTAGTCCTCTTCGCACGCCGCCCCGATACAGAAAGCGGCCGGCGGCTTCTGGAAGGAAACACCCGAAAGTGAAGCTTCAGCGCAAGAACATGCTTCGTGCCTCCGCCCTCGGCGCGCTCGTCGTGTCCAGCGCCCTGGTCCTCACGGCGTGCGGCTCGGACGACAACACCAAGACGGACGCCACCGCGTCCGGCAAGCCGAGCGCCGCCGCGAGCGACGTCAAGTGTGACGGGGCGAAGGGCAAGCTGCTCGCCTCCGGCTCTTCCGCGCAGAAGAACGCGGTCGACCTGTGGATCAAGAACTACATGGCGGCCTGCTCCGGCGTCGAGGTGAACTACAAGTCCTCCTCCTCCGGTGAGGGCATCGTCGCGTTCAACCAGGGCACCGTCGGTTTCGCCGGTTCGGACTCCGCGCTGAAGCCCGAGGCCGTCGAGGAGTCGAAGAAGGTCTGCACCGGCGGTCAGGGCATCGACCTGCCGATGGTCGGCGGCCCCATCGCCATCGGCTTCAACGTCGCCGGTGTGGACAAGCTGACGCTGGACGCCCCCACCATCGCCGCGATCTTCAACGACAAGATCAAGAAGTGGGACGACGAGGCGATCAAGAAGCTGAACCCCGGCGTCACGCTTCCCTCCACCGCGATCCAGGCCTTCCACCGCTCCGAGGACTCGGGCACCACCGAGAACCTGGGCAAGTACCTCAAGGCCGCCGCTCCCGAGGCGTGGACGTACGACGCCGCGAAGAAGTGGCCGGCCCCGGGTGGCCAGGCCGCCTCCGGCTCCGCCGGTGTCGCCTCGCAGGTCAAGGCCGTTGACGGTGCGATCGGCTACTTCGAGCTCTCCTACGCCTCCTCGCAGTCCATCAAGACCGTGGACGTGAACACGGGCGCCGCCGCTCCGGTCAAGGCCAGCAGCGAGAACGCCTCCAAGGCCATCGCCGCCGCCAAGATCGCCGGCACCGGTGACGACCTGGCCCTGAAGCTCGACTACACCACCAAGGCCGAGGGCGCCTACCCGATCGTCCTGGTGACCTACGAGGTCGTCTGCGACAAGGGCAACAAGCCCGAGACGCTCGCCACCGTGAAGTCCTTCCTGAACTACACCGCTTCCGACGCCGGCCAGAAGGCGCTCTCCGAGATCGGCTACGCCCCGATCCCGGCCGAGATCAACGCCAAGGTCCGCGAGGTCATCGCGAAGCTCGCCTAATCCCGACCCCCGGACCATCCGGGCCGCTCCCCCCGTCCGGGGAGCGGCCCGGCCCGGGGACCCTCCCCTCCACCCAGGGGATCCGGTGCACCGCCGCCAGGGGGCCTGCCCCCCATCCAGACCGGAAAGATCATGGCTTCCACCACACCCACCCAGATAGACACGGCTCCGCCTGTCTCCAAGAGCGGAAGGTCCACCGGCCGCGCCGGTGACAAGGTCTTCGCCGGCCTCTCCAAGGGCTCCGGCATCCTGCTCCTGGTGATCATGGCGTCGATCGCCGTCTTCCTCACCTACCGCGCTTCGATCGCTCTGGCCGACAACGAGGGCAACTTCCTCACCACGTTCGACTGGAACGCGTCGGCCAAGCCCCCCGTCTTCGGCATCGCCGTCCTGCTCTTCGGCACCGTCGTCAGCTCGATCATCGCGATGGTCATCGCGGTTCCGATCGCTGTCGGCATCGCCCTGTTCATCTCGCACTACGCGCCGCGCAAGCTGGCCTCCCCCCTCGCCTACGTGGTCGACCTGCTCGCCGCAGTGCCCTCGATCATCTACGGCATCTGGGGCGCGCTCTTCCTCGTCCCGTACCTCGGCGGCCTCAACAGCTGGCTCGACCAGTACATGGGCTGGACCTACGTCTTCGACAAGACCCAGGTCGGCGTCGCGCGCTCGCTCTTCACCGTCGGCATCCTGCTCGCGATCATGATCCTCCCGATCGTGACCAGCGTCAGCCGCGAGGTCTTCCTGCAGGTCCCGCGCATGAACGAGGAAGCCGCACTGGCCCTCGGCGCGACCCGCTGGGAGGTCATCCGCATGTCGGTGCTGCCCTTCGGCCGCTCCGGAGTCATCTCCGCCTCGATGCTCGGCCTCGGACGCGCGCTGGGCGAGACCATGGCCGTCGCGACCGTGCTGTCCCCGAGCTTCCTGATCTCCGGCCACATCCTGGACCCGGGCGGCGGCACCTTCGCGCAGAACATCGCCGCGAAGTTCGACGAGGCCAACGAGTTCGGCCGCGACGCCCTGATCGCCTCCGGCCTCGTGCTCTTCCTGCTCACCCTGCTGGTCAACGGCGCAGCCCGGCTGATCATCGCCCGTCGCAAGGACTTCTCGGGGGCGAACGCCTGATGAGCCACGCACTCCAGGACCCGCGCCCCTCCCGGGCCCGCAAGTCCGTCGCCCCCACCAGCCTGACGCAGGGCAGCCTGCCCCGCTGGGCCCCGGCCGGCATCGCGGCCCTCTCGGTCGCCCTCGGCTGCGCCCTCGGCGCCGGCTTCGGCCTCCACAGCAGGATCCAGTGGGGTCTGCTCGCCGCCATCCTGTTCGTGGTCATCACGTACACGGCCAGCTCGGTCATCGAGAACCGCCGCCAGGCCAAGGACCGGGTCGCCACCTCCGTGGTCTGGGTCTGCTTCCTGCTCGCGGTCATCCCGCTGCTCTCGCTGCTGTGGACCACCATCAGCCGCGGCATCAAGCTCCTCGACGGCAACTTCCTCAGCCACTCGATGAACGGCGTCACCGCCTTCGACCACGGCGGCGGCGTCTACCACGCGCTGCTCGGCACCATCGAGCAGGTCGGCCTGGCCACCGCGATCTCCGCGCCCATCGGCCTGCTGACCGCCGTCTACCTGGTCGAGTACGGCCGGGGCTCGCTCGCCAAGGCCGTGACGTTCTTCGTCGACGTCATGACCGGCATCCCCTCCATCGTCGCGGGTCTGTTCATCCTGACGACCTGGAACCTGATGCTCGGCTTCGGCCCCTCCGGCTTCGCCGGCTCGCTGGCCCTGTCGATCCTGATGATGCCCGTCGTGGTCCGCTCCACCGAGGAGATGCTCAAGCTCGTCCCCAACGAGCTGCGCGAGGCCGCCCTGGCCCTCGGTGTGCCGAAGTGGCGCATGATCCTCAAGGTCGTGCTGCCCACCGCCATCGGCGGCATCTCCACCGGCGTGATGCTGGCCGTCGCCCGCATCGCCGGCGAGACCGCGCCGATCATGCTGCTGGTCTTCGGCTCCCAGCTGATCAACGGAAACCCCTTCGAAGGTGCTCAGTCCTCGCTCCCCCTCTACATCTGGGAGCAGTACAAGGTCGGCAGTGACGCCTCCTACGACCGGGCATGGGCCGCAGCGCTCGTCCTGATCGCCTTCGTCATGATCCTCAATCTGGTGGCCCGCGGCATCGCCCGCTGGAAGGCTCCCAAGACCGGTCGCTGACGCGACCACCCGAAAGCGAAGTGACCCCTCATGGCTAAGCGAATCGACGTCAGCGGACTGTCCGCCTTCTACGGCACCCACAAGGCCATCGACGACATCTCGATGACCGTGGAGCCCCGCTCCGTGACCGCCTTCATCGGCCCCTCCGGCTGCGGCAAGTCCACCTTCCTGCGCACCCTGAACCGCATGCACGAGGTCACCCCCGGTGGCCGCGTGGAGGGCAAGGTGCTGCTGGACGACGAGAACCTGTACGGCCCCGGCGTGGACCCGGTCGCGGTCCGCCGCACGGTCGGCATGGTCTTCCAGCGCCCGAACCCCTTCCCCACCATGTCGATCTTCGACAACGTGGCGGCGGGCCTGCGGCTGAACGGCTCCTTCAAGAAGTCCGAGCTGACCGACATCGTCGAGAAGTCGCTCCAGGGCGCCAACCTCTGGAACGAGGTCAAGGACCGCCTGAACAAGCCCGGCTCCGGCCTCTCCGGCGGCCAGCAGCAGCGCCTGTGCATCGCCCGCGCCATCGCGGTCGAGCCCCAGGTCCTCCTGATGGACGAGCCCTGCTCGGCCCTCGACCCGATCTCCACCCTCGCCATCGAGGACCTGATCGGCGAGCTCAAGGAGCGCTTCACGATCGTCATCGTGACGCACAACATGCAGCAGGCGGCCCGCGTCTCCGACCGCACCGCCTTCTTCAACCTCTCCGCGGTCGGCCAGCCCGGAAAGCTGGTCGAGATCGACGACACGGACCGGATCTTCTCGAACCCGTCCGTGCAGGCGACCGAGGACTACATCTCGGGCCGCTTCGGCTAAACCGAAGCCCCTGGATGTCTTGAACGTCCTGCGGTGCTGCATGGCGGTGCCACCGCAAGGCGAAAGGGCCGGCTCCCCCTGGGTGGGGGGAGCCGGCCCGCTTTCGTTCCCAGTGCTTTCGCGCTACGGCTACGGCTACTGCACGAAGGCCAGGTTCACGATCCAGAAGCAGACCGCGGCGACGAGCGCCGCCGCCGGCATGGTGATGAACCAGCCGAGGATGATGTTCTTGGCCACGCCCCAGCGGACCGCGTTCACCCGCTTGGTCGCGCCCACACCCATGATCGCCGAGGTGATCACGTGGGTGGTGGAGATCGGCGCGTGGAAGAGATAGGCCGAACCGAACATGATCGAGGCGCCGGTGGTCTCCGCCGCGAAGCCCTGCGGCGGGTCCAGCTCGATGATCTTGCGGCCGAGGGTCCGCATGATCCGCCAGCCGCCCGCGTAGGTACCCAGCGACAGCATCACGGCACACACGATCTTCACCCAGACCGGAATCTCGTCGCCCGCGTTCTGCACATCGGCGATGACCAGGGCCATCATCACGATGCCCATGGTCTTCTGCGCGTCCTGCAGACCGTGGCCGAGCGCCATGCCGGCCGCCGAGACCGTCTGCGCGATGCGGAAACCGCGCTTGGCCTTGTGCGGGTTGGAGCGGCGGAACATCCACAGGATGGCGACCATCACCAGGTAACCGACGACGAGGCCGACGACCGGCGAGATGAACATCGGGATGACGACCTTGTCGACCACGCCCGACCACAGCACCTCGGTGCCACCCGCCAGCGCCGCGCCCACCATGCCGCCGAACAGCGCGTGCGAGGAGGACGAGGGCAGGCCGAAGTACCAGGTGATCAGGTTCCACACGATCGCGCCGACCAGCGCCGCGAAGAGGATCCACATCCCCCGGTTGCCGTGCGGGGTCTCGATGAGCCCCTCACTGACCGTCTTGGCGACCCCGCTGCCCAGGAAGGCACCGGCGAGGTTCATCACCGCGGCCATCGCGAGCGCGGCGCGCGGGGTCAGCGCGCGGGTCGAGACCGAGGTCGCGATCGCGTTCGCCGAGTCGTGGAAACCGTTGGTGTACGTGAAACCGAGCGCGACACCGATGGTCACGATCAGAGCGAAGGTGTCCACGAGGTTCAGGACTCCTTGACCGCGATGGTCTCCACCGTGTTCGCGACGTGCTCGAACGCGTCGGCCGCCTCTTCGAGCACGTCGACGATCTGCTTGAGCTTCAGCACTTCGATGGCGTCGTACTTGCCGTTGAAGAGCTGGGCGAGCAGCTTGCGGTGGATCTGGTCGGCCTGGTTCTCGAGGCGGTTGACCTCGATCCAGTACTCGGTCAGGTTCTCCATGGTCCGCAGGTGCGGCATGGCCTCGGCGGTCAGCTCGGCCGCGCGCGCCAGTACCTCGATCTGCTGCTCGACTCCCTTGGGGAGCTCCTCCACGTTGTAGAGGACGACCAGGTCGACCGCCTCCTCCATGAAGTCCATGATGTCGTCGAGGCAGGACGCCAGGTTGTAGATGTCCTCGCGGTCGAACGGCGTGATGAAGGAGGAGTTGAGCTGGTGGAAGATCGCGTGGGTGGCGTCATCCCCCGCGTGCTCCGCTGCCCGCATCCGCTCCGCGATCTCGGCCCGGGCGGAGGAGTCCGCTCCGAGCAGTTCCATCAGGAGCTTGGAGCCCGTGACGATGTTGTCCGCGGATGCGGCGAACATGTCGTAGAAGCTCGTCTCCCTGGGGGTCAGACGAAATCGCACGTGAGGTCCTCGGGGTGCATTGGATTCGGTCAGGCTGATGCTAGGCGCATCCCCCGGCCACGGCTAACCGGCAGTTCCCCAGTGTCCTCCATCAGGCAGAGTGAGGACCACGGGCCCCTGCCTCCGCGGACGGGGCCCGGTATCATATACCCATGAGGGGTATGCACCCCTCGATCCGGACCACGGGAGGACGCATGACTGCCATCCAGGCGGAGGGCTCCGGAGCCGAAGCGGGCACCGAGGCGGCCGAGGCCGTAGCCGTGCACGGCTACCACCACCAGAAGGACGAGCACCTCAAGAGGCTGCGCCGGATCGAGGGCCAGATCCGGGGACTCCAGCGCCTCGTCGACGAGGACGTCTACTGCATCGACATACTCACCCAGGTCTCGGCGAGCACGAAGGCGCTCCAGTCCTTCGCGCTCCAGCTGCTGGAGGAGCACCTGCGGCACTGTGTCGCGGACGCGGCCGTCAAGGGCGGGGGCGAGATCGACGCCAAGGTCGAGGAAGCGACGAAGGCGATCGCGCGGCTGCTGCGCACCTGAGCCGCACGGTCCCGGGGTCGGCGGCGGGGAACGGGGACAGTACGGCGGGGGAGACTTCGACGAGCGGATGGTGGGTGGGGCGGGCGGCTAGCGCCCCATCAGTACTTCGTCGATCCGGTCCTGGCTGAGCCGGTCCTCGTTCGCGGCCGAGGCCGCGATGATCAGCTCGCCGCACAACTCGATCTCGGCGAGGGCCACGTAGTCCTGCACGGTCGTACCGCCTGCGGGAGTCACGCGTTCCACCTCTCTTTGCCGTCGTCGGGTCGCCGGCGCTCGGTTCCTCAGCGTAAGGACGGGAGGGCGCCGCGCGCATGACACGGATGGACCATTTCCGGCCCCTCACACCGGACCGATGGCCGGCCACGGCCCGGCGCCCCGCACGGGCCCGGACCGCTAGTCGGCGATCTTCCCCGCGTAAATGTCCCCTTCTGCCGGCAGAACCACGGTGACCGGAGTCCCGAACCCGTAGAGCAGCGTGGT
The DNA here is from genome assembly GCF_041434015.1 of Streptomyces sp. NBC_00454. Lineage (GTDB taxonomy): Bacteria > Actinomycetota > Actinomycetes > Streptomycetales > Streptomycetaceae > Streptomyces. The sequence continues at coordinate 3,590,701 of NZ_CP107907.1, forward strand.
GGAGGAGACGTCGATCACGCCATTGTTGACGTAGGTGAAACGGTGCCGGACCTTCCGCAGCCGGCCCTGCTCGTCGAGGTACGCGTCGAACGGCACCGCGTCCTTGCTGAACCCTTTCGCCGCCGCTTCCAGCGCGCCCTTCACCGCCGGCGAGGCATCCGCCGCGGCCCGCACGATGTCGGTCGTACCCCGGTAGTGCCGCACCTTGGTCCCCGCCACCTCGGTCTCGCCCACGTACGTCACCTCCTGCGCGCCGCGCAGCAGCTCGGCGGCGGCCATCGGGTCGGTGGCCCCGCCCGTGACGAGGTTCCCGTCGGCCAGGGCCGTCGTGTCCACCCGCACCCACTTGTCGTCGGGGACGCCCGCGCCCCGGTTCTTCATGTAGAGCGCGCCGGGTACCAGCAGCTCGGTGATGGGCCGGTGTTCGGCCTTGCCCTTGGCGTCGTCCGGGAGCATGACCAGGAGCTGGCCCATCCGGTTCTTGAAATCGACCCCGCCCTCGCCGCGAATGGTGACCCTGGTCCCGCCGGTCGCCATCTCCATCGCCGTACGGGCCCGGGCGCTGCCGGTCCTCGCGAGCACGTCGGCGGCTCCGCGGATCGTGGCCACCGGATCGCCGCCGGGACGGCCGTCGTCCCCGGCGGCCGCTTCACCGCCGCACCCGCTCAATGCCGCCAACGTCAGAGCCAGGCCGACGGCGAACGCCGTCTCACCCGCGCGTCCCAGCCGTCTCCCGTGCCGGTGCACCACCATCGCCTGCCAACCCCCAACGCGTGACCGCTGTTTGCCCGAGGCCCACCCGCTCCGCTTAACGAGGTCCAGGGGCTCCCGTCACGGCCCCGGCCCTTCCTCGAACGGCTCGCGAACTCCGCGAAACCCCCCTGTGAACCCCGCGCGAACCGGCGGGAGCCTCCCGGGCCGGGCCGCACCCCGGGGCGTACACCCCGGCACACACCCGGGCAAACGGCCGGGCGGCGGCCGCTCGCGCCCCCGACCGGGCGCCCGGAGGATCGGCCCTCGCAGGACAGTCCCGTACCCCGCCCGGCCCGGGTACCGTGGTGGCGTGGAACCGCACACGAAAGCGACTCTTGCCCCTCCGCTTGCCGCCGTGCCGCTGCCCCGCGACCCCGGGACACCGGACCGCCCGCCCGCCGGACACACCACGAGCACCGCGGACCGGGGGTCCTTCTGCCTCGCCGTCTGCAGCTGCGGCTGGCGCGGCCCGGCCCGCCGCTCCCGCGACCTGGCCCGCAAGGACGCGGGAGCCCACATCACGCAATAGCCCCGGGGCCACCCACCGGATCCGGCCCGACGGCCCGGCCGGCCCGGCATCCCGTCCCCCCGTACTCCCGTCTCCCCGTACTCCCGACGCCCCAGTCGCCCGTTCGGACGGCTCCGGTGGCCGACGCGCCCGGGAGCGGATGCCCTTGACTCATGCCCGGACCCGCGCCACGACTCGCCGCCCTCTTCTGGGCCCTGCTGATCGCGCTCGCCCCGGCCGCCCCGGCCCGGGCCAGCCCCGTGGGAACGGCCGACGGGCCCGGCGAGGTCGCCCTGGCCATCGGGGTCACCACCACCGCGGCCGCCGCGACGGGCTTGTGGCTGCGCTCGCGCTACCGCCGCGAGGACCCGGACTCCACCTCCGAAGGCACCGGCCCGGACGGCGGCGGCGAGCCGTGACCCCGCCCCCGCGCTCCCGCCCGGCGGCGGTCCGCCTCTGCTTCGGGGTCGCCGCCCTCTGCCTCCTGGCGGCGCTCCTCCTGTCGGCCTGGGACCACTACGGCCGCGCCTGACCCGCCGGGCGGGGCGGTGCGGACCCGGAAAGATCCGAAAAGGACGGCCTACGCCGCGAGCCCCTTGTCCCGCGGCACCTGCGCCTGCGGCAGGTCCACCGGCCGGGCCAGTACCCGGCCGCGCGCGCGGACCAGTACGCCCAGCCGCGGCGACCGTGCCACGGCCCGCACCACCGGGGTCAGCAGGGCCATCGCGAGCGGGGCGAGCAGCAGCACCACCGCGGTGCCCAGGGCGAAGCCGCCGATGACGTCGGTCGGGTAGTGCACGCCCAGGTAGACCCGGGTGAAGCCCTCCACCAGCGCCAGCCCGATCCCGACGAAGCCGAGCCTGCGGTGGGCGACGAACAGGCCGACGCCCAGCGCCATCGCGAGGGTGGCGTGGTCGCTGACGAACGAGAACGCGCTGTGTCCGATCCCGGCGCCGGGATCCAGCACCTCGACCCCGTCGTGCTGCGCGGCCGGCCGCGGCCGGCCCACGAACTCCCGCAGCGGGACGTTGAGGAGCAGCGCGGCCCCGGCGGCGAGCGGCGCCCACACGAGCGCGACGAAGGATTCGACGGCCGCGGCCTCGTCCAGCCGGCGCGCCCCGCGCCAGCACCAGAGCACCAGGAGCACGAGGGCCAGCAGGATCCCGTACTCACCGACGACCGAGACCGCCCGGTCCAGCCACTGAGGGGCCTGCCGGGCAAGTCCGTTGATCTCGTACAGCAGGCTTACATCCACGTTCGGCCCACCAGTTGTGAGTCCAGCCATGGTGATGCGGCCCCTTGCCCTTGCCTTGGTACCCCCGCGGACGCACCCCGGTGTGCGCCCCTTCGCCCCCAGTGATCAACCCGATGATCCAGTATGTGGTTCGGTCCCCTTGACCATGGAACGCCCGTTCTGACGGCCGCGTTCCACTCTCCACCGAATGATCACTCCAACGTTATCGAAGAGTGACTCATCGTCGCAGCTCAGGGCCCTGGCTTCACGCTGCGTTACCGGCGCCCTCGCGCTTCGGCAGTGCTTCCGCACCGTCCTTGGTGACCCGGGTCGCACCGAAGTAGTCGGGCGTGTCGATCTTGTCGAAGCGGATCACGGCTCCGGTGAACGGGGCGTTGATCATGTAGCCGCCGCCCACGTAGAGCCCGACGTGCCGGATCTCCCGAGAGTTCGTCAGATCGTCGGAGAAGAAGACCAGATCACCCGGCAGCAGGTCCGCCCGCGCGGGGTGCGACCCGGCGTTGTACTGGTCGTTCGCCACCCGGGGCAGCTCGATCCCCACCGACTCGTACGCGGCCTTGGTCAGCCCCGAGCAGTCGAAGCGCCCACCCTGGTCGGCGGTCCCGTTGCCTCCCCACAGGTACGGCGTCCCCAGCTGCTTCTGCGCGAAGTAGATCGCCCCGGCGGCCTGTTGCGAGGGCGCCACCCGCCCCACGGGGGCCTCGAAGCTCTTGGCCAGGGTCGTGATCGTCTTCACGTACCCCTGGGTCTCCTGGAACGGCGGGACGCCCTGGTACTGCGTCACCGCGCCCGGCCCCGCGTTGTAGGCGGCCAGCATGTTCTTCACGGGGTCGCCGGGCACCTTGGACACGTAGCGCGCCAGCTCGCAGTCGTACGAAGCCGCGGACGGGATCGCGTCGTTGGGATCCCAGATGTCCCGGTCGCCGTCACCGTCGCCGTCGATGCCGTGCGTGGCCCAGGTCCCCGGGATGAACTGCGCGATGCCCCGGGCGTCCGCCGGGCTCACCGCGCTCGGGTTCCAGCCGCTCTCCGAGTACAGCTGGGCGGCCAGCACGGGCGGGGTGAGCGTGGGGCAGAGCCGGCCCCACTTCTCCACGAGGCTCTGGTACTTCCCCGGGACGGCCCCCTTGGTGAGCCCCACGAGGCCACCGCCGCCGCCACTGGCGATGCCCGCGGCGGCCGAGTACGTACCGACGACGAGCAGGGCGAGAAAGCACAGGCACGCCCCGAAGCTGATTCCACCGACCACCCAGACTCTGCGCACCCGCCAACCTTCCCCCATCGAACGGCTTTTCCCGGAGCTCCCGCCACCCCGTGTCGAATCATCCCGTTTGGGGGCGCCGTAGAAACCGTTACGCCGCAAGCCATTGGGCTCAGTGCCCGGGGGAATCGGCCCAACTCATCCGAAAATACGACGTACTTCCTATCGTCCTTCGACAGCCCGCGGCGCCACGAACAGACTCTGCGCGCTCCGCCCGATCGGCCCCTTCTCATCGTGCAGCCGCGCGTCCGCGAGACCGATCCCGGCCGCGTCCACACTCGTACGGGCCTCCACGCACACCCACTCGCCCACCGGATGCCGGTGCAGATGGACGGTCAGGTCGCCGTTGACGAAGACGTAGCGCCCGAAGTCCATCACCGAGCTGATGCCGTTGCCCGAGTCCGCCGCGACCAGGACCCGGTCCAGGGGCCTGGGCTCCTCCCCGGCGACCAGCGGCACCCTCATCCGCATCCAGCAGGTACCCGGCCCGAGTTCGACGAAGGCCCCCTCGGTGAAACGCGTCTCCATCGCCGAGTGGTAGCCCGTCTCCCACGGCACCGGGAAGAACGGCGTCACCCCCACCTCCCCCGGCGGCGGCAGCTCCGGCCCCGCCACCACGGCCGGTACGGAATCCGGCGCCATCCGGATCCGCAGGGCGCGCGCCAGCATCACGGGCGCGGCCCCGGCCGGAGCCAGTGCGGCCTCGACCACCTCGGTGCCGCGGCCCGCCCGCAGCACGCTGGTGGTGAGCTCCAACGGCCCGAGCGGCACCGGGCGCAGGATCTCGTAGGTGATCCGGGCGATCCTCATGTCCTCGCGCGCGCCCGGCCGTTCCTCGATGGCCCGCCCGAGTAGCGCGGCCGGCGGACCGGCGTGCTGCGCGCCGGGATCCCACGGCCCGCGCGTGTAGGCGGTGGCCCGGAACCGGCCCGCGTCGATCCGCTCGTAGAACCCCTCTACGTCCTCTGCGCCCTCTACAGCCTCTACGTCCTCTGTATCGCCCATGAGCGGCACGCTACCGAGAGGTAACCGGCCGCCGCCAGACCCTCCCCGGGCCTCCCCGCGCCTCAGCGGGCGAAGCCCAGCCCCACCCCGAGCCCCACCAGCACCGACCCGATGGCCCGGTTGAGCGCCTTCTGCGCCTTCAGCATCCGGTCGCGCAGACGGGAATTGGAGAAGAACAGCGCCACCGCCCCGAACCAGCCCAGGTGCGCCGCCGACATGAACAGCCCGTACCCCGCCTGCTGCCACACCGGCGTCCCCGGCCCGACCACCTGGGTGAAGGTGGAGACGACGAACAGCGTGGTCTTCGGATTGAGCACATTGGTCAGGAACCCGGTCCGAAGCGCCCCGAACGGCGTCAGCCCGGCCTTCTCCTCCAGGTCCACGGTCACCTCGGCCCGCGACCGGAAGGTCTTCACACCGACCCACACCAGGTAGGCGGCGCCCGCCAGCTTGATCGCCGTGAACAGCCCGGCCGAGGAAGCGATCAGCAGGCCGACGCCGAGCATCGTGTACGAGACGTGCACCAGCACGCCCGCGGCGACCCCGGCGGCCGCGAGCAGCCCGGTGGGGCGCCCGTAGAGGTAGCTGTTGCGGACCACCATGGCGAAGTCCGCACCGGGACTGATGACGGCGAGGAAGGTGATGAGGGCGACTGCCAGCACTTCGGTCATGATCCGATGCTCGCCGCGCCCTCCCCCGCGATCAAGCGCTTTCGGCATCCCGCCACCCACCGGGCTCCCCCCGGCCACCCCATCTCCCCCACCAGGGGACAATGGCGACGTGCCCAAGCCTCCTCCCTCCACCCCCGCCCCGCCGTCGCACTCCCCGCTCCCCGTCCTGCAGGCGGACTGCGCGAACTGCTTCGCCCTCTGCTGCGTGGCCCTGCCGTTCGCGAAGTCCACCGACTTCGCCGTGAACAAGCCCGCCGGCACCCCCTGCAAGAACCTCCAGCAGGACTTCCGCTGCTCCATCCACACCCGGCTGCGCGACACGGGTTTCCAGGGCTGCACGGTCTTCGACTGCTTCGGCGCGGGACAGCAGGTGTCACAGGTCACCTTCGGCGGCCGCGACTGGCGCGCCCACCCCGGCACCGCCGGCGCCATGTACGAGGTCTTCCCCGTGATGCGGCACCTGCACGAACTGCTCTTCTACATCTCCGAAGCCCTCGCCCTCCCGGCCGCCCGCCCGGTCCACACGCAGCTGCGTACGGCGCAGGCCGACACCGCGCGCTGGACGGAAGCCACCCCCGAAGCCCTCGCGGCCCTCGACATCGGCCCCCTGCGCCAGGAGGTCAACGCCCTCCTCCTCAAGGCCAGCGAGCTCGTACGGGCCAAGGTGCCGGGCCGCAAGAAGAACCACCGCGGCGCCGACCTGATGGGCGCCCGCCTCTCCGGCGCCGACCTGCGCGGCGCGAACCTCCGCGGGGCCTACCTGATCGCGGCCGACCTCAGCGGCGCCGACCTGCGCTCCGCCGACCTGATCGGCGCGGACTTCCGCGACACCAACCTGCGCGGGGCCGACCTGCGCGACACCCTCTTCCTCACCCAGCCCCAGCTCAACGCGGCCAAGGGCACCCCCGCCACCCAACTCCCGCCCCACCTGACCCACCCGGCGCACTGGCTCGTCTGACCGACGCCCGGGCGCCCTAGTCCCGCCGGCACCGCGCCCGGCTCGTGCCCCGGGCGCAGCACCGACGGAAGACACACGACCGCGCGTCAGGGCCTGACGATCGCCGTCCAGCCCGACGGGCAGGTGAGTACGCCCGCGGGGGTGTAGGTGCAGAAGTTCTCGTACACGTCCCCCGTGGTCGTCAGCACCTTCACGTACGCGGTGAACACGTCGATACCGAGGGACACGCTGCACGCGTTCCTCGGGAACCCCGGGTTCGCCGCGGTGGTGAGGTCCTTCCACACGTAGGGACCGTTCGACGGCCTCGTGTCGCGCCTCCCCAGGAAGGCCTTGCCCCCGCTCAGCGCCGCCGTGAACTCCAGGTTGCTCTGCCCCCTGGCCGTGTCGACGTCCGAGCAGGGCCCGGGCGCACCCGCCGGCCCCCGGTCACCCTTGGGCCCCCGATCCCCCTTGGGCCCGCGGTCACCCTTCGGCCCCTTGGGCCCCCGCGGCCCGGGACACCCGCCACCCCGCCCCAACGTCTTCGCCCCGGCAGCCCCCGCCGAGGCCGGCGCGGGCAGCGTCCGCACCACCGAGTCGTCGCAGCCACCGCCCCTGGCCGAGGTCCCCGCGGCCATCGCGGGGGCGGAGCCACCCGCGAACGACGCGAGCACCAGCGGCACTGCGAGACCACCGGCCAGCCACGCCTTCCGACCCACTCTGCTCACGGAACCCATGCGCTCACTCCTTGCATCGTCACACCGGACGACGTGGAGCATCCCCCGCAACACCGCGCGCGGATGGAACGACTGACGGAATGTCGGACATATGTCATCGGGTTGGTCGAACGACACACCGGTCCACTGCGCCGAACGGCGGCCCCTCGACAGTCACCCCGTACGGCGGGACCGCAATCATTGCCCGGGGTCACCCACCGTGATACACAGAGTGACCATACGTTCTTTCCCCCACACGCCGCCCAGACGCAGGTCAGAGCACGCGGGCACAACGCGGGAACGCGGATCGGGTAAAGAGAGCCGCCAAGTCGACATACGACGGCTGTTTCATCAGCGAAGATAGTGCGTGACCCCTGCCGTCCGGGCACGGGCAACAAGAACTACCCGTGCAGGGGCGGTGAGTTACATGATCCTGGCAGCCGAAAAAGGCGACATCACCACCATCATCGGCGGAATCGCCCCGAACTGGGGGCCGTTCGGCAGTCTCGGCAACGAAGCGAAGGTCATGGTCGAGGTGGTCATGGCCGTCGCCATCCTCCTCTGCCTGGGCATCGCCATCTGGGGCGCCGCCAAACAGCGCATCGGCGCGACGGCCCTGCGCGACACCTTCAGCGCGGAACAGGGCAAGGGCCTGATCGTGGCCGGCCTGACGGGCGTGTTCATCATCGGCTCCCTCGGCACCCTCTTCACCATCGTCTACGGAATGGCCGTCTAGCCAGAGCCCTGATGCGGACTCACTACGCCGCGCCTACGCGGATATCAGCGCTACCGTCGTACGACGCGGAGGGGGCGAACACCGAATGAGCAACGACGACCAATACGGTGGCGGCGGCGCGGGCCACGGCGAAGTCGGCGGCACGGGCCAGACCCGCACCCGCCTCCCGGAGTCCTCAGACCCCTACAACACCCCCCGCCGCACCCCCCGCGCCTCCCGCGGCCTGATCGCGGTCGTGGGCGTAGTGGTCCTCCTGATCGCAGCCATCGCCTTCGCGAACCAGTCCCACACCCCCGAGACACCCCCCACCTCGGACAAACCGGCAACCGCCAACCCCACGGCCCCTACCGGCACCCAGCCCGTGGACACCAGAGCCAATGGCATCCCGAAGGGGTTCGCCCACGACGAGCAGGGCGCACAGTCGGCAGCCGCCAACTACACCGTGACGCTCGGCTCCGAAGGCATGCTCAAGAAGGATCTCCGCCACGCCATCATGGACGGCATCTACACGGCGGAAGCGGCAGCCCGCCTGAAGGGCACTCAGGACGCCGCGTACTCCGCGGCCTTCCTCAGCACGCTGGGGCTCGACGCGAACGGGAACCCGCCGCAGGGCAGCACCTTCGTCACCCGGGCCGTCCCGATCGGCACCCGGATCGAGAGCTACGGAGCCGCCTCCGCAAAGGTGGCCGTCTGGTACACCGGGCTGGTCGGCATGTCGGGCCCGAAGTCCACGGACCCCGTGCGCACCACCTGGAAGACCTGGACCTTCGAACTGTCCTGGGTCGGCGACGGCTGGAAGGTCGGCGCCGACACCCAGCAGGACGGCCCGGCCCCCGTCCCCGGCGACGTAGCCGCCTCCACGTCCGACGACATCAGCAAGGCCGTCAAGGAATTCGGAGGGTTCACCTATGCCCGGTAGCCGCCGCTTCCGTATTGCCGGAGCCCTGATCTCCGCACAGACGGCAGTGGTACTGCTGTCCGCCCGAGCCGTCGCAGCACCCACCCCGACCCCGTCGGGCTCGCCCTCCAACAAGTGCGAAGGGGTCTTCGGACCGGTCAAGGAATCGTGCGAGCGCAGCGTCGGCGGCGGAAATCCCGCCGGAACGGGCGGCACCGGGCTCGCCCCGAACGCCCCCGACGCCCTCAACCCGCTCTCCTCCCTGGCCAAGGGATGCGCCGACGCCGCCGCCTGGATCGTCGCCCAGCTCAGCAAAGCGGTCAACGGCACCGCCAACGTCGACTTCACCAACGGCGCCTTCCTCAAGCAGTACGCCATCGTCTTCGCCGCCTCCACCATCCTCACCCTCGTCCTGTGGCTCTTCGCCGTCGCCAAACGAGCCATCCGCGGCGTCCCCTTCACCACCGCCATGTCCGAAGCCATCGGCTTCCTCTGGCTCACCGTCCTCGCCTCCGCCTTCACCCCCCTCATCCTCTACACCGTCGTCTCCGCCACCGACGGCGTCACCCAGGTCATCGCCTCCGCCACCGGCGGCCAGACCGATGTGTTCTTCGGCTCCTTCGCCGAGGCCCTCAAGAAGGGTGACGACATCGGCGGCGGCCCGATCATGCTGATCGTGATCGCCCTCGTCACGGTCCTCGCCGCCGGCATCCTCTGCCTCGAGCTCGTGATCCGGGCCGCGCTCCTCTACGTCGGCGCCCTGCTCGGCACCGTCGTCTACGCCGGCCTCGTCGACCGCAACCTCTGGGGCCACGTCCGCCGCTGGGCGGGCATCATGATCGCCGTGATCCTCGTGAAGCCGGTCATCGTCATCGTCCTCGGCCTCGCCGGGGCCCTGGCCGGCGAAAAGGGCCCGGACTCCTTCTCCGCCGTCGTCTCCGGCCTCGCCATCATCCTCCTGGCGATCTTCGCCTCGGCGATGATCTACCGCTTCGTCCCCGGCTTCGGCGACGAGATCGCCTCCGCCCGCAGCAACCGCAGCAAGGCCACCGACGGCGCCCAGGCGGCCGCCGTCATCAGCTCCCCGGCCTCCCTCGTCTCCCAGGGCATCAAGACCCACAGCAGCCGGGGCGGCGGAAACGGTGGCGCCCACCGCGCGAGCGGCGGGGGCGGCGGCGGTGCCAACCAGATCTCCGGAGGCATGGCCGCACACAGCAGCCGCGGCTCCGGCAGCGGAAGCGGCGGCTCCGGCAGTGGCTCCGCCGCACCCGCACCCCGTACGGGCTCCAGCACGAGGAACACAGGAGGTGACGGGCGGTGACGACCCAGTCCCACCAGCTCCACCAACTCCACCCGGTCGCGCCCCGCCGCACGTACCTCATCGGCCGGGCCCGGCCGAACGCGATCGTCGGCAAGAACCGCGAAACCGGCGAGATCGCCCTGATCATCGCCGGTGCGTTCCTCGGCATGATGAGCGGACTGCTCGTCCCCGACCTCACCCTGCGCATCGTCTCGCTCGCCGGCTTCCCGATGCTCGCGCTCGCCGCCGTCTACATCCCCTACCGCGGCCGCACCTTCTACCGCTGGTTCGAGATCAACCGCAGCTACAAGCGCACCCTGCGCCGCGGTACGACGTTCCGCTCGGGCGCCATGGAAGCCGGCATCCGCGCCGCCGACGGCCGCGAGGTCGAGGTCGGCCCGCCCCCCGGCATCGGCCGGATCAACTGGCTCGCCGCCCCCTTCGGCCCCGACGAGATCGCCGTGCTCCTGCACGCCGACCGCAGAACCGTCACCGCCGCCATCGAGATCGAGGGCCCCGGCGTCGGCCTGCGCGACAGCGAGGACCAAGAGGCCCTCGTGGACCGCTTCGGCACCCTCCTCAAGCACGTGGCCAACGGCGACGGCTTCGTCACCCGCATCCAGATGCTCGCCCGCACCCTGCCCGCCGACCCCGACGCGCACGCCAAGGACGTGGCCCAGCGCGGCGACACCAAGGCCCCCGTCTGGCTGCGCGATTCGTACGAGCAGCTCCAGTCGATGGTCTCCACCTCCTCCGAGCAGCACCGCGCGTACCTCGTCGCCTGCATGCACTTCACGCGCGAACTCGCCGCCGAGGCCCACACCATCGCCCGCGCGGGGACCCCGTACAAGGGCCGCAAGCTCGACCGCGACGCCGGCCTCGCCATCGTCATGGCCCGCGAACTCACCGACATCTGCGCCCGCCTCGCCGAGGCCGACATCCGCGTCCGCCAGCCCCTGGGACAGGGCCGGCTGTCCTCCCTCGTGCACTCCATGTACGACCCGGACCACCCCATCGACCACATCCAGGCCATGACCAAGCGCAACGCCTGGCCGGCCGAACTCGACGCGGTGGAGCCCACCTACCTCCAGGCCAAGACCCGCGAATCCTCCACCCGCGCCCCCTGGTGCCACGCCACCGCCTGGGTCAAGGAATGGCCGATGACCCCGGTGGGCGTGAACTTCCTCGCGCCCCTCCTCGTCCACACCCCCGACGTCATCCGCACGGTGGCCGTCACCATGGACCTGGAACCCACCGAGATCGCCATCGAGCGCATGCTCACGGAGAAGACCAACGACGAGGCCGACGCCAGCCGCGCCGCCAAGATGAACCGCACCGTCGACCCCCGCGACATCGCCGCGCACGGCCGGCTCGACCAGCGCGGCGAAGACCTCGCGAGCGGCGCCGCCGGCGTCAACCTGGTCGGCTACATCACGGTCTCCTCCCGCTCCCCCGAAGCCCTCGCCCGCGACAAGCGCACCATCCGCGCCTCCGCCGGCAAGTCCTACCTGAAACTCGAATGGTGCGACCGCGAGCACCACCGCGCCTTCGTCAACACCCTGCCGTTCGCCACCGGCATCCGACGCTAGCTGGAGGGAATGGCCGCCCATGCGAGATCCCATGTCCGCCCTGACGGACGCCTTCACCAGCTTCCTGTTCGGCAAGGTAGAAACCACGCGCCTGCCCGTCCGCACCTCGACGGGCCAGGCCCAAGCGGTCTACCTCCCCACCGCCGCCCCGGGACTCGGTGACTCCGGCGTCATCATCGGCCGTGAGGTCTACAGCGGCAAGGGCTACATCTACGACCCCTTCCAGCTGTACGGCCAACAACTGCCCGCCCCCCACTGGCTGGTTCTGGGCGAATCCGGCAACGGCAAATCGGCCCTGGAAAAGACCTACGTCCTACGCCAACTGCGCTTCCGGGACCGCCAGGTGGTGGTCCTCGACGCCCAGGGCGAGGACGGCGTGGGCGAGTGGAACCTCATCGCCCAGCAGCTGGGAATAACCCCCATCCGCCTGGACCCCATCGCCGCCAACGACGACGGGATCCGCCTCAACCCCCTCGACCCGGCGATCACGACGACCGGTCAGCTCGCGCTGCTCCGGACCATCATCGAAGTCGCCATGGGCCACGGCCTCGACGAACGCTCCGGCTTCGCCCTCAAGGTCGCGCACGCGTACGTGGTCGAGACGATCACCACCCGCCAGCCGGTCCTGACCGACATCGTGGAACAACTGCGCCACCCCGAGCCCGAGTCCGCCCAGGCGATGAACGTGGACATAGACGATGTCCGAGCCTGGGGCCTGGACGTGGCCCTGGTCATCGACCGCCTGGTCGACGGCGACCTCCGCGGCATGTTCGACGGCCCGACGACGGTCGGCATCGACCTCGACGCACCGCTGATCGTCTTCGACCTCTCCCACATCGACCGCAACTCCATCGCCATGCCCATCCTCATGGCGATCGTCGGCGTGTGGCTGGAACACACCTGGATCCGCCCGGACCGCAAGAAGCGCATCTTCCTGGTCGAGGAAGCCTGGCACATCATCAACAGCCCCTTCGTGGCCCAGCTGTTCCAGCGCCTCCTCAAGTTCGGCCGCCGCCTGGGCCTGTCCTTCGTGGCCGTCGTCCACCACCTCTCCGACGTGGTCGACGGCGCGGCGGCCCGCGAAGCCGCGGCCATCCTCAAGATGGCCTCCACCCGCACCATCTACGCCCAAAAGGCGGACGAGGCCCGCGCGACGGGCCGCGTCCTGGGTCTCCCCCGCTGGGCGGTGGAAATCATCCCCACCCTCACCCCCGGCATCGCCGTCTGGGACGTCAACGGCAACGTCCAGGTGGTCAAACACCTGATCACCGAGGCCGAACGCCCCCTCGTCTACACGGACCGCGCCATGACCGAATCCTCGGCCCAGCACCGCCTCCCCGACGACCTCCTGGCCGCCGAACTGGAGGCGGAGGAACGCGCCCTCCTGATGGAGCGCCACCGCAACGGCGGCGCCGGCTCGGCAACCACGGTGGCCTGACATGCCCGACCGCACCACCCGCTCCCAAGGCGGCATCCCGGACGGCCTCCTGGTCGGCCTCCTCGCCTTCCTGCTCGGCCTGGCCGTCCTCATCTGGACGGCCACCGGCCTGTCCGCCCTCTTCACGAAGGGCGACTGGCCCGCCACGGTCACCTTCACCCGCACCCCGACCGCGGTCCGCTCGCTGATAGCTCAACCCCACAACCTCGCGGCAGCCTGGCCCGACACCCCCGCCCAGTCCCTCTCGGGCTGGGGCCTGTTCTGGGGCCTCTTCATCAGCCAGCTCCTCATCCTGCTGGTCCTGACGATCTTCACCCTGGGCCTCATCACCCGTACCAGAGCCCGCCGCAAGGGCGGGGCAAATTCAGCCCCCACCGGCCACCATCCGGCCTCCGCCGGGGCAAATTCAGCCCCGCCGGCGTTTGAGGCGCGGGGGTCCGGGGGCTGGCCCCCGGCAACGGCGCCGCACACACCAACGGTCCCGGCCCCGCATCCGTCCGGCCCCGCCGCGCCGGTCCCCACTCCAGCCCCGCCGGCGTTTGAGGCGCGGGGCCCCGGGGGCAGCGCCCCCGGCAACGGCGCCGCACCCACCGACGAGGCCTACCGCTACGGCTTCGGCTACGCCCCCACCAAGGCTCCGGCCCTGCCAACCCCCCAGCGCGGCCTCGCCTACGGACCACCTTCGGAACGCCACACCGCCGCCACCGAGGCCATCGCGGCAGCGACCGGCCCGGTCTTCGTCATCACGTCCTCCCCCGCCCTCTGGGCGGAGACCAAGGACGCCCGCGCCAAGCTCGGCCCCGTCCTCCTCTACGACCCGTCCCACCTCTGCGACACCCCGGCCCGCCTGCACTGGAACCCGGCCACCGACTGCGCGGACCGCGCAACCGCCGCGGCCCGCGCCATCGCGCTCCTCGCGCCCGTCCGCCCCCAGGCCCGTATGGACGCCGCGGTCGCGGAGACCGCGGAAACGCTCCTCCGCAGCTGGCTCCTGGCCGCCGCCCTGGACGACCGTCCGTTCAAGCAGCTCCAACGCTGGGCCCAGGGCACGAACGCCCAGGAGCCGGTCCGCATCCTCCGTACCCACCCCCAGGCGGCGACCGCCGCCCCCGGCGCGGCCGGCGAGCTCGAAAGCGCCCTGACCGCCCACCCGGAGCGCCGCGAACTCGCCCAACACCTCACGGCCCGCGCGCTGACCGCCCTGTCCTCGATCCACATCCGCGAATCCTGCACCCCGAACCGAACCGATTCGCTCGCCCTCGCATCGTTCGTATCCGAAGGGGGCACCCTCTACGTGGTGGGTGAATCCCTGGAAGATCCCCGTACCCACCCGGGTGCAATGCCGCTGCTCACCGCACTCGCCTCCAGCGTGGTCGAGCACGGCCGTCGCATGGCCGCACGGTCATCCCACGGTCGGCTCGACCCACCACTTGCGCTCGTCTTCGACGACGTCGCCGCCGTGGCCCCGGTCCCCGAACTCCCGCAGCTCCTCGAGGACCGGACGCTCCCCCTGCTCGCCCTGTGCCGCAGCCGCGAACAGGCCCGCTCCCGCTGGCCGGAAGCGGACCTGCCCGTCACCGCCCACTAGCCGAGCTACTGGGGCCGCTCGAACACGAACTCCAACTCCTTCGCGGACGGATCCCCCGGCATCGGTACGACGACCCCACTCGGCTCGAACCCGTACCGCCGGTAGAACGCCTGCGCCCTCGGGTTGTTCTCGTGCACGAAGAGCCGTACGCGTTCCAGCGCCGGCCCCTCCAGCGACCAGGCCCAGTCCAGCGCGGCCGAGAACAGGGCTTCGGTCAGCCCGGTCCCCCGCTGCTCGACCCGTACGAACACCCCCACGAGGTGTCCCTGAGTCCGCTCGACGACGCCTTCGAAAAGATCATCCGCCCCGGCCTCCTCGACGAGCAGGGTCACCGACCCGTCCCACCGCCCGTCGGAGCCCTCGGCGACGAACTGCCGAATCGCGCGCCCCTGCGAACCCCGGACGGTCCGTCCCTGCCAGAACTCATCGGGCTGGGCCTCAGCGCCGGCCAGCGTCTCCAGGAAGGCCACCGGCGCCGCCGGATCCCTGAGCGCCGCGATCCGCAGCTCCTTGACCTTCACCCACTCATCGCCCCGTACCGGACGTATCACGTGCTGATTCATAACCCGGGATCCTAACCAGCACACAGTCCGGACTTCACCCACATTTCCTATGGGTCGTAAAGGTCTGTAAACGCAGAAAAGCCCCGTACCAGTTCCCTGGTACGGGGCTCTCTACAATGATTGTTCGGCGGCGTCCTACTCTCCCACAGGGTCCCCCCTGCAGTACCATCGGCGCTGAAAGGCTTAGCTTCCGGGTTCGGAATGTAAACCGGGCGTTTCCCTAACGCTATGACCACCGAAACACTATGAAGTTAACCAACCGGATATGAACACAGTTCGTTACTTCAGAACTAACACAGTGGACGCGAGCAACTGAGGACAAGCCCTCGGCCTATTAGTACCAGTCAGCTCCACCCGTTACCGGGCTTCCACATCTGGCCTATCAACCCAGTCGTCTACTGGGAGCCTTACCCTCTCAAGGAGGTGGGAATACTCATCTTGAAGCAGGCTTCCCGCTTAGATGCTTTCAGCGGTTATCCCTCCCGAACGTAGCCAACCAGCCATGCCCTTGGCAGGACAACTGGCACACCAGAGGTTCGTCCGTCCCGGTCCTCTCGTACTAGGGACAGCCCTTCTCAATATTCCTACGCGCACAGCGGATAGGGACCGAACTGTCTCACGACGTTCTAAACCCAGCTCGCGTACCGCTTTAATGGGCGAACAGCCCAACCCTTGGGACCGACTCCAGCCCCAGGATGCGACGAGCCGACATCGAGGTGCCAAACCATCCCGTCGATATGGACTCTTGGGGAAGATCAGCCTGTTATCCCCGGGGTACCTTTTATCCGTTGAGCGACGGCGCTTCCACAAGCCACCGCCGGATCACTAGTCCCGACTTTCGTCCCTGCTCGACCCGTCGGTCTCACAGTCAAGCTCCCTTGTGCACTTACACTCAACACCTGATTGCCAACCAGGCTGAGGGAACCTTTGGGCGCCTCCGTTACTTTTTGGGAGGCAACCGCCCCAGTTAAACTACCCATCAGACACTGTCCCTGATCCGGATCACGGACCGAGGTTAGACATCCAGCACGACCAGAGTGGTATTTCAACGGCGACTCCACCATGACTGGCGTCACAGCTTCAAAGTCTCCCACCTATCCTACACAAGCCGAACCGAACACCAATATCAAACTATAGTAAAGGTCCCGGGGTCTTTCCGTCCTGCTGCGCGAAACGAGCATCTTTACTCGTAGTGCAATTTCACCGGGCCTATGGTTGAGACAGTCGAGAAGTCGTTACGCCATTCGTGCAGGTCGGAACTTACCCGACAAGGAATTTCGCTACCTTAGGATGGTTATAGTTACCACCGCCGTTTACTGGCGCTTAAGTTCTCAGCTTCGCCACACCGAAATGTGACTAACCGGTCCCCTTAACGTTCCAGCACCGGGCAGGCGTCAGTCCGTATACATCGCCTTACGGCTTCGCACGGACCTGTGTTTTTAGTAAACAGTCGCTTCTCGCTGGTCTCTGCGGCCACCCCCAGCTCACGGAGTAAATCCGATCACCAGTGATGGCCCCCCTTCTCCCGAAGTTACGGGGGCATTTTGCCGAGTTCCTTAACCATAGTTCACCCGAACGCCTCGGTATTCTCTACCTGACCACCTGAGTCGGTTTAGGGTACGGGCCGCCATGAAACTCGCTAGAGGCTTTTCTCGACAGCATAGGATCATCCACTTCACCACAATCGGCTCGGCATCAGGTCTCAGCCTTATATGAGGGACGGATTTGCCTACCCCTCGGCCTACACCCTTACCCCGGGACTACCACCGCCCGGGCTGGACTACCTTCCTGCGTCACCCCATCGCTTACCTACTACAAGTCTGGTTCGTCGGCTCCACCACTTTCCTTTCCCCGAAGGGTCCGGAACGGCTTCACGGACTTAGCATCGCCTGATTCGATATTGGGCGTTTCAAAGCGGGTACCGGAATATCAACCGGTTGTCCATCGACTACGCCTGTCGGCCTCGCCTTAGGTCCCGACTTACCCTGGGCAGATCAGCTTGACCCAGGAACCCTTAGTCAATCGGCGCACACGTTTCTCACGTGTGTATCGCTACTCATGCCTGCATTCTCACTCGTGAACCGTCCACAACTAGCTTCCGCTGCTGCTTCACCCGGCACACGACGCTCCCCTACCCATCACAGCGGGCGTTGGCCCTATTGCTGCAATGACACGACTTCGGCGGTACGCTTGAGCCCCGCTACATTGTCGGCGCGGAATCACTTGACCAGTGAGCTATTACGCACTCTTTCAAGGGTGGCTGCTTCTAAGCCAACCTCCTGGTTGTCTCTGCGACTCCACATCCTTTCCCACTTAGCGTACGCTTAGGGGCCTTAGTCGATGCTCTGGGCTGTTTCCCTCTCGACCATGGAGCTTATCCCCCACAGTCTCACTGCCACGCTCTCACTTACCGGCATTCGGAGTTTGGCTAAGGTCAGTAACCCGGTAGGGCCCATCGCCTATCCAGTGCTCTACCTCCGGCAAGAAACACGTGACGCTGCACCTAAATGCATTTCGGGGAGAACCAGCTATCACGGAGTTTGATTGGCCTTTCACCCCTAACCACAGGTCATCCCCCAGGTTTTCAACCCTGGTGGGTTCGGTCCTCCACGAAGTCTTACCTCCGCTTCAACCTGCCCATGGCTAGATCACTCCGCTTCGGGTCTAGAGCGTGCAACTCAATCGCCCTATTCGGACTCGCTTTCGCTACGGCTTCCCCACACGGGTTAACCTCGCTACACACCGCTAACTCGCAGGCTCATTCTTCAAAAGGCACGCAGTCACGACCGTTATTCCGAAGAATAACGGCGACGCTCCCACGGCTTGTAGGCACACGGTTTCAGGTACTATTTCACTCCGCTCCCGCGGTACTTTTCACCATTCCCTCACGGTACTATCCGCTATCGGTCACCAGGGAATATTTAGGCTTAGCGGGTGGTCCCGCCAGATTCACACGGGATTTCTCGGGCCCCGTGCTACTTGGGAGATTCTTAAGCAAGCCGCTGATGTTTCGTCTACGGGGGTCTTACCCTCTACGCCGGACCTTTCGCATGTCCTTCGACTACATCAACGGTTTCTGACTCGCCGACCGGCCGGCAGACCGATCAAAAGAATTCCCACAACCCCGCATGCGCAACCCCTGCCGGGTATCACACGCATACGGTTTGGCCTGATCCGGTTTCGCTCGCCACTACTCCCGGAATCACGGTTGTTTTCTCTTCCTGCGGGTACTGAGATGTTTCACTTCCCCGCGTTCCCTCCACACTGCCTATGTGTTCAGCAGTGGGTGACAGCCCATGACGACTGCCGGGTTTCCCCATTCGGACACCCCCGGATCAAAGCTCAGTTGGCAGCTCCCCGGGGCCTATCGCGGCCTCTCACGTCCTTCATCGGTTCCTGGTGCCAAGGCATCCACCGTGCGCCCTTAAAAACTTGGCCTACAGATGCTCGCGTCCACTGTGTAGTTCTCAAGCAACGACCAGCCACCCATCACCCCACCAGACAAGCAGGCGAGTTCACTGGGGCCGGCATCGCAGAAGGCATGACCTTACGGCCGTACCCTCAGATACCCAACAACGTGCCAAGCACGATCCCCCGTCAGTGACTCACTTTCCACGCCGAAGCAGTACTTGTGATCCATCCAGGAAACCGTGCCAACTAATCAACGTTCCACCCTGAGCTGACCGTGCAGAACGTTTGTCTGCAATCGGTACTGTGCTCCTTAGAAAGGAGGTGATCCAGCCGCACCTTCCGGTACGGCTACCTTGTTACGACTTCGTCCCAATCGCCAGTCCCACCTTCGACAGCTCCCTCCCTTACGGGTTGGGCCACCGGCTTCGGGTGTTACCGACTTTCGTGACGTGACGGGCGGTGTGTACAAGGCCCGGGAACGTATTCACCGCAGCAATGCTGATCTGCGATTACTAGCAACTCCGACTTCATGGGGTCGAGTTGCAGACCCCAATCCGAACTGAGACCGGCTTTTTGAGATTCGCTCCACCTCACGGTATCGCAGCTCATTGTACCGGCCATTGTAGCACGTGTGCAGCCCAAGACATAAGGGGCATGATGACTTGACGTCGTCCCCACCTTCCTCCGAGTTGACCCCGGCGGTCTCCTGTGAGTCCCCATCACCCCGAAGGGCATGCTGGCAACACAGGACAAGGGTTGCGCTCGTTGCGGGACTTAACCCAACATCTCACGACACGAGCTGACGACAGCCATGCACCACCTGTATACCGACCACAAGGGGGGCACTATCTCTAATGCTTTCCGGTATATGTCAAGCCTTGGTAAGGTTCTTCGCGTTGCGTCGAATTAAGCCACATGCTCCGCTGCTTGTGCGGGCCCCCGTCAATTCCTTTGAGTTTTAGCCTTGCGGCCGTACTCCCCAGGCGGGGAACTTAATGCGTTAGCTGCGGCACCGACGACGTGGAATGTCGCCAACACCTAGTTCCCAACGTTTACGGCGTGGACTACCAGGGTATCTAATCCTGTTCGCTCCCCACGCTTTCGCTCCTCAGCGTCAGTAATGGCCCAGAGATCCGCCTTCGCCACCGGTGTTCCTCCTGATATCTGCGCATTTCACCGCTACACCAGGAATTCCGATCTCCCCTACCACACTCTAGCTAGCCCGTATCGAATGCAGACCCGAGGTTAAGCCTCGGGCTTTCACATCCGACGTGACAAGCCGCCTACGAGCTCTTTACGCCCAATAATTCCGGACAACGCTTGCGCCCTACGTATTACCGCGGCTGCTGGCACGTAGTTAGCCGGCGCTTCTTCTGCAGGTACCGTCACTTTCGCTTCTTCCCTGCTGAAAGAGGTTTACAACCCGAAGGCCGTCATCCCTCACGCGGCGTCGCTGCATCAGGCTTTCGCCCATTGTGCAATATTCCCCACTGCTGCCTCCCGTAGGAGTCTGGGCCGTGTCTCAGTCCCAGTGTGGCCGGTCGCCCTCTCAGGCCGGCTACCCGTCGTCGCCTTGGTGGGCCATTACCCCACCAACAAGCTGATAGGCCGCGGGCTCATCCTTCACCGCCGGAGCTTTTAACCCCCGCCCATGCAGGCAGGAGTGTTATCCGGTATTAGACCCCGTTTCCAGGGCTTGTCCCAGAGTGAAGGGCAGATTGCCCACGTGTTACTCACCCGTTCGCCACTAATCCACCCCGAAGGGCTTCATCGTTCGACTTGCATGTGTTAAGCACGCCGCCAGCGTTCGTCCTGAGCCAGGATCAAACTCTCCATGAATGTTTACCCGTAATCGGGTGCACACGCACTTAGAGCGGGACAGTCATGTCGGAATAAGACCGACCGTCCACTGCGTCCTCGCTGTGTAATTGCCTGCAAGCATCACGGCAGAACCGCGACCTCACAGGTCTTTTTTCAAAGGAACCTCATCCACCGAGGTGGACGGGGTATCAACTTTTTGGCGTTGATTTTTGGCACGCTGTTGAGTTCTCAAGGAACGGACGCTTCCTTTGTACTCACCCTCTCGGGCTTTCCTCCGGGCGCTTCCTTCGTTCTTGTGTCTCCGACTCTATCAGACTCTTTCGTGTCCGATTCCCAGTCAGCGGGTTTCGCTTTCCAGTTCTTCGCTTTCGCGTTTCCCTTTCCGGCGAGTCCGACTCTATCAGAAGTTTTCCACCGGATTTCCCGGCTTCAGATTCCTGGATGAGGAGTCGAGGGTGCCCACTCTGAATTGCTTCTTTGGGGGCCGGCTGCCGAACTTGTCCAGTTCCAGGCAACCGTTTGACTCTACATGAAGCCCCCTGCACCGTCAAAATCGGCGCGACAGGACACCCCATCACCCGCTACTGTCCCCCGTCGCCGCCTTACGTCGCGGCCCGCCGAGCGGGGTCACAAGCCTCCACTGCGGCAGCGACCCCAGCCCCCTCGGCCTCGTACTCCAACAGGGCCGGCAGCAGCTCGGGGGCGCCCATGGCCTCCGCCGCGCGGAACGTGAGTACGTGCGCCCCCTCGGGATTCCCGAGCAGCTCCACCAGCAGCGGGACCGCGCGAGGGTCGCGCCGCCGGGCCAGCCCGTGGATTCCCTCCTCACGAACATCGGCGTTCTCGTCGCTGGTCCGCGCCCAGAGCGCTTCACGAATCGCGGGCCCGTCGGCCTCGGCCTGGGACCCCAGGGTGAAGGTCGCCCAGTTCCGGACCTCGGGGTCCTGGTCACGGGTCAACGCGATGAGCGCATGCACATCCGGTCCGTCCGGCGAACCCGTGAGAACCCCGGGAAACGAACAGGCCACCTCCCGACGGACCCCGGCATCGGGATGCCCGGCGAGGACCACCAGCACGGGGACGGCCCGCGGGTCGTACGTCATCTCGACCGCACGCGCCAGGGCCGCCAGAACATCCGCCTCCCCCTCCCGCTCGGCAAGGGCGACGAGCGCCACCACCGTCTCGGCGCGGCACGCCTCGTTCTGATCACTCGCCTTACCCAGCAGGTCGCAGCCCATCTCCCGCTCGACCGGATCACCGGACCGGATCAGCCCCAGCCCAACCGCCAGCGCCCCCACCCCTTCCCCGCCGGCCCGCCACATCAAGTCCTCGTACCCACTCCAGTCCCCCGCCCCAAAAGCAACCCGCGCCTGCCCGACCAACTCCACCACCGTGCCCATCCGAACATCCTGACCCCCGAACCCCGAGCCCGCGCCGCAATAACGAAGCCACCACCTACACCCGAGACACCACCCCCCGCGTTCTTCCCGGTCTTGATGGTGAGCTCCATCCCGTCGGCCGGCCTGGAGCTCTGCGGACAGCGTCATCAGCTCGGCCGCGTTGCGCGCGAGCCGCTTCGGCTCGTGCACCGTGAGGATGACCGGCGTCTCGGGGGCGGCCTCCTTGAACTGGTGGGCCAGGGCGAACGCCTTCTCCAGCTCGGGCCGGACCTTCACCCAGGTGCTGATCTGCTCCTTGAAGACCTTGTGCCACTCCACCCGCCGGAGGGCTTCGAGTTGGCTTGCCAGCTCCTGCCGAGCGGTCGAAGTCCTCGCGGACCCGCCCCGGGTGCGGCCGCTGTTACGCTCCGCTCGCGTCCTCGACTGCAAAAGGAGGTGGGAACCGTGAGCCAGCTGACTCTCATGTGCCCCCACCCCGTTCCGAGGACGCCGAGGATCTGAAGGGGAGCGCGTCGCTACCCGGAAGGACCCCTCGCGTGACCGATCTGGTCATCCGCCCCCTCGCCACAGGCGAGGAAGCACTTTTCGAATCCCTGCCCGATCCTGGTCTGGTCGGCTTCGCCGCCTTCGGCGACACCTACAGCGGGATGGCCTCCGCCGGTGAGTACCGCCCCGAGTGGACCTGGGTGGCCCTGCGTGACGGTGTCGTCGTTGCGCGAGCGGCTTGGTGGGCCGGGCCTGAGGACGACAAGCCGCTTGCTCTGGACTGGTTCGACTTCACGGACGCCGGTGCGGCCGTACAACTGCTCCGCGCTTCGCCGCTGCACGCCGAGTACTCACTCAAGCTGCCGCCCGGCTGGCGCGACGTCCCCGCAGTCCGGGAGCAGGCCCAAGCCCGGATCGACGCGGCCATCGCCGCAGGTATGTCTCCTCTGGTCGAGCGCTTCCGCTACCGCTGGACGCCGGACTGCGGCGTGCCCGTGCGCCCGGGCCGCCTCGAATTCCGTCCCGAGCCCGACGACGCGGCGGTCCTCGACGTCTTCCGCCGTATTCACCAGGGCAGTCTCGACGCCCATGCGCGCCGCACCGTTGCCGCATCCGGGCTGGAGGAAGCCGCCCAGGAACAACTGGACTATCTGCGCTGGTTGCCGAGCCCGCGCGAGTGGTGGCGCCTTGCCTACAACCCGGCCGGGGAACTCATCGGCCTGAGCGTCCCCGCCCGCCACTACGGAGACCCTCTCATCGGCTACATCGGCGTCGTGCCCGAGCACCGCGGCCACGGATACGCCTATGACCTGCTCGTCGAGGCCACGCATAAGCTCGCTGACGAGGGCGTGGACCGCATCGTGGCCGGGACTGACCAGACCAACATTCCGATGGCCGCCCACTTCGCGAGAGCCGGCTACCCCATCGCCCAGGAACGCATCGACCTGATCTAGGCCAGAGACAGGAAACGGTGTGGGACTCGGGCTGCGACAACCGAGCCCCACACCTCGCTCCTGCGACTCCTGTCCGAGTACCGGTCGCCCTCAGGCACACAGAGGGTGGCCACCAGGTCCGCCGGCAGGTGCGGGTCCGCGCGGTGGGCCGCCCTGGCGACGGTGGCGTGCAGCCGCCCCTCCGCGATCGTGTGGACCTCGGACACCTGCCGGGCCAGCACCGAGACGCCCGGCAGCAGTACCCGGTTCCGCCGCATAGGCGTCCCGGATCTCCCACGCGTGCTCGTACCTCGTCTTGGGCCGCTCGGCGTACCGCTTCACGCACGACGGGTCCTCGATGCCGAGCTGTACGGCCAGGTGCTCGACCACCGGCCACGGCACCGCGAGGGGGTCCTCCAGGAACAGACCTACGTAGCGCACCGTGCCTGATGCGCTGAAGAACCCGGATCGGCACTCCGCAGTTGGATACGTCTCCCGCGCGTGGGTCAGCCTGCGGCCTTGCGGCGGGCGCGGTAGGCGGCGACGGTGGTCCGGCTGGCGCAGGCGTTCGAGCAGAATCGCCGCGCGCGGTTGCGGGAGTCGTCGACGTAGAAGCGCCTGCAGGCGGCTGCGTGGCAGCGGCCGATCGTCACGGCCGGGTCGCCGCAGACGACGTGCGCGAGTGCGGCGACGCAGCTGCGCCCGAGCCAGGTCACGGCGTCCTCGCCGTTCGGAGCGAAGTGCAGGTGCGGAGAGCCCTCTCCGTCGTGGTCGTCGACCCAGATCAGCGGTGGGTGCTGTTCCAGCAGGGGCGTTGACGGGGGCGATCGGCCCCCTGTGGGCGGCGGCCTCCACCGCATCGCGCAATCCGACAGGCACTGGGGCAGGCTCATGAGCAGGGTGACGCACTGCTGGAGTCGTACGCCGCACGCCACATCGGCGCGCACCTCCTGAAGCAGGACCGGGAACAGGGCATCGCCCAGCTGCGCCGGTCCTACCACCTGCGCGCATCCCTCGGCGCCCGCCCGCAGACGGCGGCGGCTGCCCTCACTCTCGCCGGCGAACTGCCCCCCGGTGCCGAAGCCGACCAGCTCCGCGAAGCGGCCGGTCCGACCGCCCGTGAGCTGGAACTGACCTGGCTGCTACGCGCCCTCTGACGCTTCCTCCCCGGCCAGCCTCGCGGCACACCAGGCCGGCCCTCGTTCGTCGACACGGCTGGGTATGTTCATCCGTACGCGGCTGGGGAACTCAGGGGTCGTACGCCGACACCAGTTGCCCCAGCCGGACGTAGCGATGGAGGCGCGCGGGAGGCGTCCTAGCCGCGGCCACTCCTGATGCGGATCACGGCCGGCCCGGGAATGAACCAGCCTGTGAAGGCGCCAGCGCCGAACAAGCCCCATCGGGGGTCGACCCGACACCTGTTCCGGCAGCGCCCGACCGTCATACGGTCCAGCTACAGGCGGATCCAGCTGATCGCCGTAGCGGAGCGCGAGCTCGTCGAATCCGAGTAAGTGCCGTCGCCTGCTGTCTGACTCGTTCACCGTGGGCTTCGTCCTCGCGTTATGCCTGTTCCCGCGGGTCGACTACCTCGAGGTTCTGCGGTTGTTGAAGGCCGGCGAACCGGGGATGTAGCCATGGCCAGGAGTGAACAGGTCATCCCTGACCCGGGCCAGCCAGCGGTTGGGCTCGGTAAGTCTGGCTCGCAACGGAGCTCCGTGGGCTATCCGATGACACGGATGGTCGCGGTTGCCGAGCTCCAGGGCGACGTCCAGGGCGCGAAGCGGGGACTTGCGGGTGATGGCAGCCCAGGTGTTTCAGGGCTCCGACGCATCAAGTGCACGTGCTCGTCGTTGAGTTCACTGGGTTCCCCAGCGGTTCCAGAGCGTGTGATGCCATTCGCTGGCTTCTGCTCCGGGCGGTGATATCGACGGCAGTGGGCCCGGGCTCGTCTCGATCAGGTGCAGCAGCGACCAGGCGACGCCGTAGCAGTCGTCGGGGCCGAAGCAGGAAGCCAGGGCATGTGCCTCGTTGGGTGTGACCGGCGCGGAGATGGCTTCGAGTTGTCTGCATCGACGGTCGACCGTCTCCTCCTCGTCAGTGTCCCAGTCGGGGAGGGGGCCATCGGCGACGAAGGCTTCGACTTCGGGTCTCATTGCTGAATGTTCGGCTGCCGGGGCCGCCTGGGCAAGGTGCGTTGGGCCAGCTCGAGGCAGCCGGCTGTCGGCTCCAGGATCCGCTGGCTACGTGGGGGTCCTGGGGCGCCGGCGCCGACAGCGGCGTCTCGGCGTGCCTCGGCTCCGGTCGTCCACCGTGCACTCCCGTGGCTTGGGCCATGGCGTGCATTCCAGCGGCGTATTTTGCGACCGCCCGGTCTACCGGTCGTAAAGGTCTGTAAACGCAGAAAAGCCCCGTACCAGTTCCCTGGTACGGGGCTCTTCTACAATGATTGTTCGGCGGCGTCCTACTCTCCCACAGGGTCCCCCCTGCAGTACCATCGGCGCTGAAAGGCTTAGCTTCCGGGTTCGGAATGTAAACCGGGCGTTTCCCTAACGCTATGACCACCGAAACACTATGAAGTTAACCAACCGGATATGAACACAGTTCGTTACTTCAGAACTAACACAGTGGACGCGAGCAACTGAGGACAAGCCCTCGGCCTATTAGTACCAGTCAGCTCCACCCGTTACCGGGCTTCCACATCTGGCCTATCAACCCAGTCGTCTACTGGGAGCCTTACCCTCTCAAGGAGGTGGGAATACTCATCTTGAAGCAGGCTTCCCGCTTAGATGCTTTCAGCGGTTATCCCTCCCGAACGTAGCCAACCAGCCATGCCCTTGGCAGGACAACTGGCACACCAGAGGTTCGTCCGTCCCGGTCCTCTCGTACTAGGGACAGCCCTTCTCAATATTCCTACGCGCACAGCGGATAGGGACCGAACTGTCTCACGACGTTCTAAACCCAGCTCGCGTACCGCTTTAATGGGCGAACAGCCCAACCCTTGGGACCGACTCCAGCCCCAGGATGCGACGAGCCGACATCGAGGTGCCAAACCATCCCGTCGATATGGACTCTTGGGGAAGATCAGCCTGTTATCCCCGGGGTACCTTTTATCCGTTGAGCGACGGCGCTTCCACAAGCCACCGCCGGATCACTAGTCCCGACTTTCGTCCCTGCTCGACCCGTCGGTCTCACAGTCAAGCTCCCTTGTGCACTTACACTCAACACCTGATTGCCAACCAGGCTGAGGGAACCTTTGGGCGCCTCCGTTACTTTTTGGGAGGCAACCGCCCCAGTTAAACTACCCATCAGACACTGTCCCTGATCCGGATCACGGACCGAGGTTAGACATCCAGCACGACCAGAGTGGTATTTCAACGGCGACTCCACCATGACTGGCGTCACAGCTTCAAAGTCTCCCACCTATCCTACACAAGCCGAACCGAACACCAATATCAAACTATAGTAAAGGTCCCGGGGTCTTTCCGTCCTGCTGCGCGAAACGAGCATCTTTACTCGTAGTGCAATTTCACCGGGCCTATGGTTGAGACAGTCGAGAAGTCGTTACGCCATTCGTGCAGGTCGGAACTTACCCGACAAGGAATTTCGCTACCTTAGGATGGTTATAGTTACCACCGCCGTTTACTGGCGCTTAAGTTCTCAGCTTCGCCACACCGAAATGTGACTAACCGGTCCCCTTAACGTTCCAGCACCGGGCAGGCGTCAGTCCGTATACATCGCCTTACGGCTTCGCACGGACCTGTGTTTTTAGTAAACAGTCGCTTCTCGCTGGTCTCTGCGGCCACCCCCAGCTCACGGAGTAAATCCGATCACCAGTGATGGCCCCCCTTCTCCCGAAGTTACGGGGGCATTTTGCCGAGTTCCTTAACCATAGTTCACCCGAACGCCTCGGTATTCTCTACCTGACCACCTGAGTCGGTTTAGGGTACGGGCCGCCATGAAACTCGCTAGAGGCTTTTCTCGACAGCATAGGATCATCCACTTCACCACAATCGGCTCGGCATCAGGTCTCAGCCTTATATGAGGGACGGATTTGCCTACCCCTCGGCCTACACCCTTACCCCGGGACTACCACCGCCCGGGCTGGACTACCTTCCTGCGTCACCCCATCGCTTACCTACTACAAGTCTGGTTCGTCGGCTCCACCACTTTCCTTTCCCCGAAGGGTCCGGAACGGCTTCACGGACTTAGCATCGCCTGATTCGATATTGGGCGTTTCAAAGCGGGTACCGGAATATCAACCGGTTGTCCATCGACTACGCCTGTCGGCCTCGCCTTAGGTCCCGACTTACCCTGGGCAGATCAGCTTGACCCAGGAACCCTTAGTCAATCGGCGCACACGTTTCTCACGTGTGTATCGCTACTCATGCCTGCATTCTCACTCGTGAACCGTCCACAACTAGCTTCCGCTGCTGCTTCACCCGGCACACGACGCTCCCCTACCCATCACAGCGGGCGTTGGCCCTATTGCTGCAATGACACGACTTCGGCGGTACGCTTGAGCCCCGCTACATTGTCGGCGCGGAATCACTTGACCAGTGAGCTATTACGCACTCTTTCAAGGGTGGCTGCTTCTAAGCCAACCTCCTGGTTGTCTCTGCGACTCCACATCCTTTCCCACTTAGCGTACGCTTAGGGGCCTTAGTCGATGCTCTGGGCTGTTTCCCTCTCGACCATGGAGCTTATCCCCCACAGTCTCACTGCCACGCTCTCACTTACCGGCATTCGGAGTTTGGCTAAGGTCAGTAACCCGGTAGGGCCCATCGCCTATCCAGTGCTCTACCTCCGGCAAGAAACACGTGACGCTGCACCTAAATGCATTTCGGGGAGAACCAGCTATCACGGAGTTTGATTGGCCTTTCACCCCTAACCACAGGTCATCCCCCAGGTTTTCAACCCTGGTGGGTTCGGTCCTCCACGAAGTCTTACCTCCGCTTCAACCTGCCCATGGCTAGATCACTCCGCTTCGGGTCTAGAGCGTGCAACTCAATCGCCCTATTCGGACTCGCTTTCGCTACGGCTTCCCCACACGGGTTAACCTCGCTACACACCGCTAACTCGCAGGCTCATTCTTCAAAAGGCACGCAGTCACGACCGTTATTCCGAAGAATAACGGCGACGCTCCCACGGCTTGTAGGCACACGGTTTCAGGTACTATTTCACTCCGCTCCCGCGGTACTTTTCACCATTCCCTCACGGTACTATCCGCTATCGGTCACCAGGGAATATTTAGGCTTAGCGGGTGGTCCCGCCAGATTCACACGGGATTTCTCGGGCCCCGTGCTACTTGGGAGATTCTTAAGCAAGCCGCTGATGTTTCGTCTACGGGGGTCTTACCCTCTACGCCGGACCTTTCGCATGTCCTTCGACTACATCAACGGTTTCTGACTCGCCGACCGGCCGGCAGACCGATCAAAAGAATTCCCACAACCCCGCATGCGCAACCCCTGCCGGGTATCACACGCATACGGTTTGGCCTGATCCGGTTTCGCTCGCCACTACTCCCGGAATCACGGTTGTTTTCTCTTCCTGCGGGTACTGAGATGTTTCACTTCCCCGCGTTCCCTCCACACTGCCTATGTGTTCAGCAGTGGGTGACAGCCCATGACGACTGCCGGGTTTCCCCATTCGGACACCCCCGGATCAAAGCTCAGTTGGCAGCTCCCCGGGGCCTATCGCGGCCTCTCACGTCCTTCATCGGTTCCTGGTGCCAAGGCATCCACCGTGCGCCCTTAAAAACTTGGCCTACAGATGCTCGCGTCCACTGTGTAGTTCTCAAGCAACGACCAGCCACCCATCACCCCACCAGACAAGCAGGCGAGTTCACTGGGGCCGGCATCGCAGAAGGCATGACCTTACGGCCGTACCCTCAGATACCCAACAACGTGCCAAGCACCAGACCTCTTCCGGACCCTCTTTCCACGCCGAAGCAGTACTCGAGAACCATCAGATCATCCGGTGCCAACTAATCAACGTTCCACCCTGAGCTGACCGTGCAGAACGTTTGTCTGCAATCGGTACTGTGCTCCTTAGAAAGGAGGTGATCCAGCCGCACCTTCCGGTACGGCTACCTTGTTACGACTTCGTCCCAATCGCCAGTCCCACCTTCGACAGCTCCCTCCCTTACGGGTTGGGCCACCGGCTTCGGGTGTTACCGACTTTCGTGACGTGACGGGCGGTGTGTACAAGGCCCGGGAACGTATTCACCGCAGCAATGCTGATCTGCGATTACTAGCAACTCCGACTTCATGGGGTCGAGTTGCAGACCCCAATCCGAACTGAGACCGGCTTTTTGAGATTCGCTCCACCTCACGGTATCGCAGCTCATTGTACCGGCCATTGTAGCACGTGTGCAGCCCAAGACATAAGGGGCATGATGACTTGACGTCGTCCCCACCTTCCTCCGAGTTGACCCCGGCGGTCTCCTGTGAGTCCCCATCACCCCGAAGGGCATGCTGGCAACACAGGACAAGGGTTGCGCTCGTTGCGGGACTTAACCCAACATCTCACGACACGAGCTGACGACAGCCATGCACCACCTGTATACCGACCACAAGGGGGGCACTATCTCTAATGCTTTCCGGTATATGTCAAGCCTTGGTAAGGTTCTTCGCGTTGCGTCGAATTAAGCCACATGCTCCGCTGCTTGTGCGGGCCCCCGTCAATTCCTTTGAGTTTTAGCCTTGCGGCCGTACTCCCCAGGCGGGGAACTTAATGCGTTAGCTGCGGCACCGACGACGTGGAATGTCGCCAACACCTAGTTCCCAACGTTTACGGCGTGGACTACCAGGGTATCTAATCCTGTTCGCTCCCCACGCTTTCGCTCCTCAGCGTCAGTAATGGCCCAGAGATCCGCCTTCGCCACCGGTGTTCCTCCTGATATCTGCGCATTTCACCGCTACACCAGGAATTCCGATCTCCCCTACCACACTCTAGCTAGCCCGTATCGAATGCAGACCCGAGGTTAAGCCTCGGGCTTTCACATCCGACGTGACAAGCCGCCTACGAGCTCTTTACGCCCAATAATTCCGGACAACGCTTGCGCCCTACGTATTACCGCGGCTGCTGGCACGTAGTTAGCCGGCGCTTCTTCTGCAGGTACCGTCACTTTCGCTTCTTCCCTGCTGAAAGAGGTTTACAACCCGAAGGCCGTCATCCCTCACGCGGCGTCGCTGCATCAGGCTTTCGCCCATTGTGCAATATTCCCCACTGCTGCCTCCCGTAGGAGTCTGGGCCGTGTCTCAGTCCCAGTGTGGCCGGTCGCCCTCTCAGGCCGGCTACCCGTCGTCGCCTTGGTGGGCCATTACCCCACCAACAAGCTGATAGGCCGCGGGCTCATCCTTCACCGCCGGAGCTTTTAACCCCCGCCCATGCAGGCAGGAGTGTTATCCGGTATTAGACCCCGTTTCCAGGGCTTGTCCCAGAGTGAAGGGCAGATTGCCCACGTGTTACTCACCCGTTCGCCACTAATCCACCCCGAAGGGCTTCATCGTTCGACTTGCATGTGTTAAGCACGCCGCCAGCGTTCGTCCTGAGCCAGGATCAAACTCTCCATGAATGTTTACCCGTAATCGGGTGCACACGCACTTAGAGCGGGACAGTCATGTCGGAATAAGACCGACCGTCCACTGCGTCCTCGCTGTGTAATTGCCTGCAAGCATCACGGCAGAACCGCGACCTCACAGGTCTTTTTTCAAAGGAACCTCATCCACCGAGGTGGACGGGGTATCAACTTTTTGGCGTTGATTTTTGGCACGCTGTTGAGTTCTCAAGGAACGGACGCTTCCTTTGTACTCACCCTCTCGGGCTTTCCTCCGGGCGCTTCCTTCGTTCTTGTGTCTCCGACTCTATCAGACTCTTTCGGGCCTGACTCCCAGTCAGCGGGGTTTGTCTTCCGGGCTGTTGGGCCCTTCCGACTCCCAGAACTCTAGTGGATTTCCCGGGCGATTCATAATCGGCCTTCGGAAATGAATTCGGGCATGCCGAATACGTTCCCGGTGGGAGATCTTGCAGAGTTGGGTGCCGCAACGAGGCGGCGGGATTCGCTGTCTCCGAAACCCTTCGGCTCAGAGGCAACTCGAAGAACCTTACGGATCCGTGGGGTCCGTGTCAACCCCACGGCAACTCCCTGTCAACCCTCGTCGATCCGGGCCGATCCGGGCCGGGCCAGTGGGCCCGGCCCCCTGGTTCAGCTCGGGGACTGCAGGTCCTCTACGCGGTCCAGGAGGCGGGTGAGCATGTCGCCCAGCTGCCCGCGCTCCGCGGTGGAGAGGTCCTGGAGGAGGTCCTCCTCGAAGACCGTGGCCGCGCGCATGGCGTCCAGCCACTTGCTGCGGCCCTCCGCCGTGAGCTCCACGATCACCCGTACGCGGTTGTTCTCGTCGCGCTCCCGCGTGACCAGGGCTTCGGCCGTCATGCGGTCGATCCGGTGGGTCATCGCCGCCGGCGTGAGTCCCAGCTGCTTCGCGAGCTCGCTCGGGCCCATCCGGTACGGGGCTCCGGAGAGGACCAGGGCCTTGAGGACCTCCCACTCCGCATTGCTGATGCCCAGGGCCGCGGTCTGGCGGCCGTAGGCGACGTTCATCCGTCGGTTCAGGCGGCTCAGGGCCGATACGACCTTCTCCACCTGGGGGTCGAGGTCCTGGAACTCGCGCTGATAGACGGCGATCTGTTCGTCGAGGCTCGGCTCGTGGACGGGCGCAGTGCCGTCGGGGGTATCACCCATGGCCGAAGTATCGCACGAGCCCGTTGGCGTCTAACTCCTTCGATGTGTAGAGTTAAGGATCGAACTTTAGGGATGAAGTCTTGAGGCTTCAGCAATCAAGGTGGTGAGAAGTGACCAGGGTGATGGGCGCTGCGATGCGGAGGATCCAGGCCGGGAACGCGTTGACCGCGTTCGGTATCGGCTTCACGGTTCCGTTCCTGTACGTCTACGCGGCGAAGGTGCGAGAGCTGGACCCCATGTGGGCGACCGGTACGTTCATGGCGTTCGCCCTCGGTGCGCTCCTCGCGCTGCCCTTCACCGGGCGGGTGATCGACCGGCGCGGTCCGGTCCCCGTCGTCATCGGTGCTGCCCTCGTCGCCTCGTTGGGTGCGCTGTCGCTCGGTCTCTCCACGGGCGTGGTCGCGATCCTGCTCTCCGCGCTCGCCCTGGGCGCCGGCCAGGCCGTCATGCAGCCCGCGCTGGCCACGATGATCGTGCGCTGCTCCACCCCGTCCACCCGGACCCGTGCCTTCGCCCTCCAGTTCTTCATGCAGAACCTGGGTCTGGGCATCGGCGGTCTCATCGGCGGTCTCATCGTCGACGAGAGCCGTCCCGGCAGCTTCACCCTGCTCTTCGGCATCGAGGCCGTGATGTTCCTGGTGCTGGCCGGGGTCATCGCCTCCGTGCGGATGCCGCAGGTGCCTGCGATCAGCACCGCGCTGGCCAAGGACGCCGCGCAGCGGGGCGGCGGCTGGAAGCGGCTGATGGAGCACAAGGCGATGGTGCAGTTCTGCATCCTCGGTTTTGTTCTGTTCTTCGCCTGTTACGGGCAGTTCGAGTCGGGTCTCGCCGCCTTCGGTACCGAGGCCGCCGGGATCACCCCCTCCACCCTCGGTTTCGCGCTCGCCGCCAACACCGGCGCGATCGTGCTCGCCCAGTTCGTCGTGCTGCGGCTGGTCGAGAACCACCGCCGGTCGCGGGTGATCGCGCTCGTCGGCCTGATCTGGACCGGCGCGTGGATCATCGCCGCCTTCTCCGGTCTGGGACACGGCAGCGCGGTCATGGCCGCCGCCGCGTTCGTGACCACGTACGCGCTCTTCGGCATCGGCGAGGCCATGCTGTCGCCGACCCTGGCGCCGCTGGTGGCCGACCTGGCGCCGGAGGGCTCCGTGGGCCAGTACAACTCGGCCTTCGCGCTGGTCAAGCAGATGGCTCTGGCGCTCGGACCGCTCGGTGTGCCGCTGGCCGCGGGTCTGCCGATGCTCTACATCGGCGTCTTCGTCCTGGTCTCGCTCGGCATCGCCGGGCTGGCGCTGCGGCTCGGCAAGCAGCTGACGCCGGTGCAGGACAACCCGTCGCTGGCCCGGAGCACGGTCGTGGCCGGGTCGGTGGAGCAGGTGAAGGCCTCCGAGCCCATGCCCGCGCAGGTGTAGGCGTAGAGGCGTGTAGGTGTGTAGGTGTAGGTGTAGGTGTACGTGCGAAGGCCCCGGTCCGGTGACCGGGGCCTTCGTCGTGTCCGGCTACTTGTCCTTGTCGCGGTCCTTGTCGGGGAGCGCGAACTCGCACCAGACGGCCTTGCCGCCGCCCGGGGTGCGGCGCGAGCCCCAGGACGAGGCGATGGTGGCGACGATCGAGATGCCGCGGCCGGTCTCGTCGGCCGGCTCCGCGCGGCGGCGGCGCGGGAGGTGGTCGTCCCCGTCGGTGACTTCGATGATCAGGCGGCGGTCGGTGCGCCGCAGGCGCAGGCGCATCGGCGGGGTGCCGTGCTGGAGGGAGTTCGCGACCAGTTCGCTCGCGGCGAGGACGCCGAGGTCGCAGAGCTCCACGGGGAAGCGCCAGGAGGCCAGGACGCCCTGGGCGAAGGCGCGGGCGCGCGGGGCGGCCTCTACGCCGCCGAGGAGCTCCAGGGCGGCGTTGTGGAAGAGCTCGGCGTCGGCTCCGGTGCGGGCGGGCTGCTGGAGGACCATCACGGCCACGTCGTCGTCGTGGTCGGCGTCGACCCCCAGAGCGCGCATCAGGCGGTCGCAGATGACGGCGGGGGTGCCCTGGGCGCCGGAGAGGGCGCGTTCCAGGGCGGCGACGCCTTCGTCGATGTCCTCGCCGCGGCGTTCGACCAGGCCGTCCGTATAGAGGACGGCGGTGGAGCCGGGGCCCAGCGCGATCGTGCCCGAGGTGTGCAGCCAGCCGCCGGTGCCGAGCGGCGGGCCGGTGGGGTCGGCGGCGCGGCGGACGGTGCCGTCCTCGTCGCGGACCAGGATCGGGAGGTGGCCGGCGGAGGCGTAGGCGAGGAGGCCTTCGTTGGGGTCGTGGACGGCGTAGACGCAGGTGGCGATCTGGCTGGCGTCGATCTCGGCGGCGAGGCCGTCGAGGAGCTGGAGCACCTCGTGCGGGGGCAGGTCGAGGCGGGCGTACGCGCGGACGGCGGTGCGGAGCTGGCCCATGACGGCGGCGGCGCGGACCCCGCGGCCCATGACGTCGCCGATGACGAGGGCGGTGCGGCCGGCGCCGAGGGTGATGACGTCGTACCAGTCGCCGCCGACGGCGGCCTCGGTGCCGCCGGGCTGGTAGGTCGCGGCGACGCGCAGGTCGTCGGGCTGTTCCAGCTCCTGCGGGAGGAGGGAGCGCTGGAGGGTGACGGCGGCCTCGCGCTGGCGGCGCTCGCTGGCGCGCAGCCGCTCGACGGCCTCGGCGTGGTCGGTGACGTCGGCGAGGTGGATCAGGACGCCGGTGTGGTGGGCGGCGTCGTCGTCCGGGTCGGCGGAGTGGCCCGTGCCGGTGCCCGTGCGCTCGGCCGTGCCCGTGGGGCTGCCCGTGCCTTCTTCGGTGTCGGGCGCGGCCTTGGGGAACTCGATCGGGGTGCAGGTGACGGTGTACGAGCTGCCGCCGCCCGGCGCGGTGCGGTTCTTGGCGGTACGGGGCTTCCCGCTGCGCTGGACCTGGTCGAGGAGCGGGAGCAGCCCGAGCTCGCCCAGCTCGGGGAGGGCGAGGTGCGCGGGGGCGCCGGGGGCGCGGGCGCCGAACCCGGCGGTGTAGGCGTCGTTGACGTAGGCGACGCGGTGCTCGGGGCCGTGCACGAGGGCGACGAGGGCGGGGAGGCGGCCGAGGACGTCCCGTACGGAGAGCTCGTCGAGCGAGGGGGTGGGGCCGGCGGGGGTGCCCGTACCCGGCTGCGCACCCGCGGCGGTGGTTCCCGTACCGGTGCCGCGGACGGTGGGGTCGGCGGGGCCGCCGTCGGACGCGAGCCCGGAATGGCCGGCGGCGCCGCGGGCGGCCGGGACCGAGCCCTCGCCCCGTTTGGCCTGGGCGGCGGCGTGTTCGGACCGGGCGGCGGCGCGACGCTGCGTTCCGGGAAACCGGGCGCTCCAGCGCGTGAAGTTCACTGCTTTCTAGCCTCGTGGTGTCGCTCGTGGTCGCTATGTCACTCGGTGGCAATCGGGTGGCACTCGGATGTCACTCTGTGCAGGTGTGAGCCCACCTATGGTCACACGTCCAGTGTGGCCGAAGGCACTGCCGGCTTCAGCCCGCGCTCTTCTTCGGGGGTTCCTTGGGACCTCCGCCCGCGGCGAGTTCGAATTCTGCTCTGGGGTGTTCGAGGGATCCCAGGGAAACGATCTCGCGTTTGAAGAGACCGGAGAGCGTCCACTCGGCGAGCACGCGCGTCTTGCGGTTGAGGGTGGGGACGCGGCTGAGGTGGTAGGCGCGGTGCATCAGCCAGGCCGGGTAGCCCTTGAGCTTGCGGCCGTAGATGTGGGCGACGCCCTTGTGGAGGCCCAGGGAGGCCACGGAGCCGGCGTACTTGTGGGCGTACTCGGTGAGGAGTCCGCCGCGCAGGGACGAGACGAGGTTGTCGGCGAGGACCTTGGCCTGGCGGACGGCGTGCTGGGCGTTGGGGGCGCAGGGGACGCCCTTCTCCGCCGCCGTGATGTCGGGGACGGAGGCGGCGTCGCCGGCGGCCCAGGCGTGCTCGACTCCTTCGACGGTGAGGAAGGAGGTGCAGGCCAGGCGGCCGCGCTCGTTCTTGGGGAGATCGCTGGCGGCCAGGATCGGGTGCGGTTTGACGCCCGCGGTCCACACGACGGTACGGGTGGGGAAGCGGGCGCCGTCGCTGAGGACGGCCACCCGGTTCTCGCAGGATTCGAGGCGGGTCTCCAGGCGCAGGTCGATGCCGCGGCGGCGCAGTTCGCGGATGGTGTAGGTGCCCATCTCGGGGCCGACCTCGGGGAGGATCCGGTCGCTGGCCTCGACCAGCACCCATTTCATGTCCTCGGGTTTGACGTTGTGGTAGTAGCGGGCGGCGTAGCGCGCCATGTCCTCGAGCTCGCCGAGGGCTTCGACGCCCGCGTAGCCGCCGCCGACGAAGACGAAGGTGAGGGCGGCGTCGCGGAGGGCGGGGTCGCGGGTGGAGGAGGCGATGTCCATCTGTTCGATCACGTGGTTGCGCAGGCCGATGGCCTCTTCCACGGTCTTGAATCCGATGGCGTAGTCGGCGAGTCCCGGGATGGGGAGCGTGCGGGAGACGGAGCCGGGGGCGAGGACGAGTTCGTCGTACTCGATCTCGACGGGGCCTGCGCCCTCCTCCTCGGTGGCGAGGGTGACGACCGTCGCGGTGCGTTTGGCGTGGTCGATGCGGCGGGCCTCGCCGATGACGATGCGGCATTTGGCGAGGACGCGGCGCAGTGGAACCACGACGTGGCGCGGGGAAATGGAGCCCGCGGCCGCTTCCGGGAGGAAGGGCTGGTACGTCATGTACGGCTCGGGAGTAACCACCGTGACCTCGGCCTCGCCGGTTCTCAGCTTTCGCTGGAGCCGGAGTGCCGTGTACATGCCTACGTAGCCGCCGCCGACGATGAGGATCCGCGTACGGGGCGGGGTACCGGGGGCCGCGCCCCGGGAGTTAGCAGCCTTCACCACCCCATGACGCAACGTGGCCGGGAGTTTGTCCACAGGCCCGACAAATTGTGTGACCGGGCGGGGTGCTGGGACAGGGGTGTCGAAGTGTGTGGGTTGAGGGGAAGGTGTGCAGGTCAAGCGGTGCGGAAGCGGTGATTCCGGAGGCTTGGAACGGAAAAGTGAGGATGAATGCTCCGATCGGGCGGTGGTCCGTCCGGGGCGGCCTCTTCTGAATTGACTCTGGCTCAACTATGTTCGTATCTCGTCGAGGAGTAGGACCAGGGCCCTCATGACCGTGGCCCCCCTCGACGCGAAGGCGGGGAGTGTCTCCGGGGGGAGACAAATGATTACCGGGGGATACATATGAACATTTCCGATTTCCATGCTTCTGCGACCGCTCTGTCGTCCGCCACGTCCTCTTCGGAGAACAACGGCCGGCTGATGGCGAGCGGCGCAACCACGCACGGCGTGGGTCGTTCCACACCGCTGCGCGTCGATGCCCAGCGCAACCTCGAACACGTACTGCGCGCAGCTCGCGAGGTCTTCGGCGAGCTGGGCTACGGGGCTCCGATGGAGGACGTCGCCCGCCGTGCGCGGGTCGGCGTCGGCACCGTGTACCGGCGGTTCCCGAGCAAGGACGTCCTGGTCCGGCGGATAGCCGAGGAGGAGACCTCCCGGCTGACCGAGCAGGCCCGGACGGCGCTCGGCCAGGAGGAGGAGCCGTGGCAGGCGCTGTCGCGCTTCCTGCGCACCTCCGTGGCCTCCGGCGCCGGGCGGCTGCTGCCGCCGCAGGTGCTGCGGGTCGGCGGGCCCGGCGAGGACGAGGCGGATGCCGAGGCCGCGCGGGTGCCGCACCAGCGTCAGGCCGTCGTGGCCGGCGGAGTGCCCGAGCTGCGGGTGGTCGGTGCCACCTCGCGGATCGGCCACGACGACGAGCCCTCGGACGACGCGGGCGCCGGCGAACTGCTGGAGGTCGTCGGCCGTCTGGTGGACCGGGCCCGGGAGGCCGGTGAGCTGCGTGCCGACGTCACGGTGGCCGATGTCCTGCTGGTCATAGCCACGGCGGCGCCCGCGCTGCCGGACGCGGCGCAGCAGGCGGCGGCTTCGGCCCGGCTGCTCGACATCCTGCTGGAGGGGCTGCGGTCCCGGACGGTCTAGTCCGACTGGTTCGACTGGTCGGACTGGTCCGTCCAGTCCGACCGGTCCGACGTGGTCGTACGGACGGTCCTGGCAGGCCGTCCGTACGGGTCCGTCCCGTGCAGATGATGCGGGTCGCGGCCCACCGGGGCCGCGCGGGTCAATCGGGGACAGGTGGCGGGCGTTCGCTCGAACGGGTGGGGTGACGTACGGCAATTCGCCGGATTGTGCCCGGATGAGTGGATGGTGTGGAGACGGTCTCGGCGCGCGTCCACCGTGTGACACGCTGGATCGGTGTACCGGTTGAGTGTGTCGTGCGAGGGCTTCCGCGATGAGCGTTGACGGGCGGGAAGAGCCACGCGGTGGCGCCGGTGGCGAGGTCGAGGCGGGCAGCCTGCCCGCCCGGCAGGTTCCGGCGCAGCGCGAACCGGGCGGGAGACACGCCGCCGGGGCGAGCGGTGAGCTGCCGCCGTCCGACGGGGACTTGATCGCGCGGATGCGCGGCGGTGACGACGGCGCGTACGAGGAACTCTTCCGCCGTCACGCCGATGCCGTGCGCCGCTATGCCCGCACCTGCTGCCGCGACGGGCACACCGCCGACGATCTGACGGCCGAGGTGTTCGCGCGCACGCTCCAGGCGGTACGGGGCGGGGCGGGTCCGGACCAGTCGGTGCGGGCCTATCTCCTGACCACCGTGCGACGGGTCGCCGCGGCCTGGGCCAAGACGGCGAAGCGGGAGCATCTGGTCGAGGACTTCGCGCTGTTCGCGGAGCAGGCCTCCGGGTCCTCCGGTGACGGCGCGGTCGGGCTCACCGGGGACGACACCCTGGAACTCGGCGCCGATGTGCGGGCGATGCACGAGGCCGAGCAGTCGCTGGCCATGCAGGCCTTCCGGAGCCTGCCCGAGCGGTGGCAGGCCGTGCTCTGGCACACCACCGTCGAAGAAGCCTCGCCCAGCGCGATCGCCCCGCTCTTCGGGCTGAGCGCCAACGCGACCGCGGTACTGGCCAGCCGGGCCCGGGAAGGGCTCAAGCAGGCCTACCTGCAAGCCCACGTGTCCACCGCGCTGAGCTCCGGCGGGGACTGCGCCCGGTTCGCCGACCGGCTGGGGGCCTATGCCCGCGGTGGCTTGCGGATGCGGGCCGAGCGGGGGCTGCGCCAGCACCTGGAGGAATGCGCCCGGTGCCGGGTCGCCGCCGGGGAGCTCAAGGACGTCAACGCGGGCATTCCCGCGCTGCTGCCGGTCGCCGTCATCGGGTGGTTCGCCGCCGGGTACGCGGCCAAGGCGGCCGGAGTCGTGGCCGGCGGGGCCGTCGCCGCGGGCGGTGCCGGGGCCGCCGCGGCCGCCGTCGGCGGGTCGACCGCCGGTGCCGGAGCCGCGGGCACTGCCGGGGGCGCCGCCGCGGGTGGGGCCGCCGGGTCGGGCGGAGCTTCCGGGGTCGGCGGAGCGCTGGCTTCGGAAGGGCTGGGGCTTCCGGCCAAGGCCGCCATCGCCGCCGGGGTCGTGGTCGCCGCGGCCGCCGGGGTGGTCTTCGCCCTGACCGGCGAAGACGCCGATCCGCCCGCCCGCGCGCAGCCCGCTCCGAGCGTGGCCGCGCCGGTCGTGCCGGTGCCGCGGAGTTCGAGCCCGGCCGCGCAGGAGCCGAGCCCGTCGGAGGCGCAGCCGCCGCCCGCGCGAGGACCCGTACCGCCGCCGTCGAAGCCCGCGCCCCCGGCGAGCAGGGCTCCCGCCCCGCCGGCGCCCTCGCCGAGCCGGGAGCGGCCGTCGCCGAGCCCGAGCCCCACCCCGAGTCCGAAGGCGACCGCGAAGCCGAGCCCGACGCCCCCGCCGCCGGCGAAGGCCGCGGAGCCCTTCCGGCTCGCGGTGCTGGGCCAGTCCGCCTACGGGGATCACGAAGGCCCCGAGATCCGGACCTGGCAGAGCAGTTGGGTGTGGCAGCGCTGGGGGCTGAAGATCGGCGGGCAGCGCTTCGCGCACGGGATCACCGTCAGCCCCCGGTCCTCCGTGGAGATCGCCCTGAACCGGCAGTGCACGAACTTCTCCGCGCGGGCCGGTGTGGACGGGCTGGCGCTGCACACGGACGGCGAGGTGCGCTTCTCCGTCTACGGGGACGGGGAGCGGCTGTGGCAGTCCCGGGCCCTGGGCTACGAGGACGCCGCGGCGAACGTCTCCGTACCCCTCTCCGGGCACAAGACGCTGCGCCTGGTCGTGGAGCGTGCCGGCGGCGGCCGGCTGCCGACGCTGGCGAGCTGGGCGGACGCCGTCATCAGCTGTCGTTAGCTGTCGTTGAGCGGATGAGTGAGGGCTCGGGCGGCTTCGCTGACCAGGGCCGCCGCCTGCGACGGGGTGAGCGCGGCGCCCGCCGCCTCCGCACGGGCGTGGTCCCGGGCGCCGAGGGCGGCGCGGGTGCGGGCCGGGAAATCGGCCAGGGCCGTCGCCTCCGGGACCGAGCGCGGGTTGCCCGCGCGCCAGGCGGTGGCGGCCGCGAAGACCCGTACGGCCTCGGCCGGCCGGCCCACGTCGGCCAGCTGGCCGGCGGCGGTTTCCGCGAGGGCGGCCAGGACCCGTTCCGCGCAGTGCCCGGCCACCGCCGCGGCCAGGGCGGGTGCGATCCGGGCCAGTCCGGCCGCCGGGCCCTGCGCGCGGGCGGTCAGGAGGGAGTCGATGTTGTCGAGCCCCGCGCTGAGCTGCGGCGGCCCCGTGACCTTCCCGGCCTCGGCACGGGCCAGCTCGCACTCGGTGCGCGCCCGGTCGAGGTCGCCGCGGAAGAGCGCGAGCAGCGAGGAGATCAGCCGGCTGTAGGCGCGCACGTCGGAGGCCACGCCGTACTCGTCCGCCTCCCGGTCCGCCTGCGCCACCAGCCGCTCGGCGGTGGCGAACTCCCCCGCTGAGAAGGCCGCCTCGGCGATCCGCACGAGCGCGAAGGGCGCCTCGATGTAGGCCCCGACCTCGCGGGCCAGGCGCAGGCACTCCTCGTACTCCGCGCGGGCCTCGTCGTACCGGCCGCGCGAGAGCGCGAGTTCGCCGGCGGCGCTCGCGACCGTGGAGCGGGTCCATCGGTCGCCGACGCGGCCGGCGATCTCGCGCAGTTCGGCGATGTCCGCGTCGACGGTGGGCAGGCCGCCGGTGATGTCGATGGCCACATGGGTGCGGAGCATGAGGGTGACCCCCAGCTCCCAGTCGCCGCCGTAGCGGCGGCAGCTCTCGACGGTGGTGTCGAGGTGGGCGTGAAAGCCCAGGACGCCACCGGTGAGGTACGCGGCCATGGGCCAGAGCATGCCGGGGAACCGGGCGGTCTCGGGGCTGCCGTGGCGGAAGGCCTCGGTGATGCGGGCGCAGAGGGCGGCGTACTCCGGGGTGTCGAACTCCTCGATCGCACGGCCCTCGGCGAGCAGGAAGACGCGCAGGACGTGCAGGCGCATCAGGCTCCAGTACTCCGGGGAGCCCTCGGGCGGGTCGGGCGGGGTGATGGCGAGCACCTCGGCGGCCCACTCGGAGCCCTCGTCGCGGTAGTTGCGCAGCCACCAGAACCAGCCGAGGGCGAAGACGAGGCGGTGGGCGGTGGCGCTGTCGCGGTGGGCGACGGCGGTGTGGAGGGCGGCGCGGAGGTTGTCGAGCTCGGTCTCGATCCGGCGGATCCAGGGGAGCTGGTCGCCGGAGCGGATGTGGGGCTCGGCTTCTTCGGCCAGGGCCGTGAAGTGGGCGGCGTGGCGGAGGGCGGTGGGGGTGGCGCCTGGTGTGGGTGGGGCTGTTGTTGTGGATGGGGGTTGGTGGGCGGCCGCGTGTTCCGCGGCGCGTTCGGTGGCGTACTCGTGGATGGTTTCGAGCATGCGGTAGCGCATGCCGGCGGGGCCGGCCGGCTCGGCCAGGACGAGGGACTTGTCGACGAGGGAGCCCAGGAGGTCCGCGACGTCCAGGTCACCCTCCTCGGCGCAGACCGCCTCCGCCGCCGTCAGATCACAGCCTCCCGCGAAGACCGACAGGCGGCAAAGGACCGTGCGCTCGGGCTCGTCCAGGAGGTCCCAGGACCAGTCGACCACCGCCCGGAGGGTCTGCTGACGCGGCAGGAGCGTGCGGGAACCACTGGTCAGGAGCCGGAAGCGGTCGTCCAGACGGTCCGCGATCTGCCGCGGAGTCAACAGCCGAAGCCGGGCCGCCGCCAGCTCGATCGCCAGCGGCAGACCGTCCAGGCGGGCGCAGATCTCGGCCACGGCGGCCGGGTCCTCGGCGGGGGTGAAGCCGGGGCGGGCGGCGGCGGCGCGGTCGGCGAAGAGGCGGTGCGCGGGGGCGGGTGGCAGCGGCTCTACGGGGCGGATCGTTTCACCGGGGACGCCGAGGGGCTCGCGGCTGGTCGCGAGGATCCGTACGCCCGGGCAGTGCGCGAGGAGCCGGTCGGCGAGGTCGGCGGCGGCCGCGATGACGTGCTCGCAGTTGTCCAGGACGAGGAGCAGGCGGCGGTTGGCGCAGTGCTCCACGAGGAGGGTGGTCGCGTCTTCGGGGGCGGTCTTGTCGCGGACGGCCTTGTCGCGGACAGCTTTTTCGCGGACAGCTTTTTCGCGGGCTACGAGGCTGCCTTCGCGGAGGCCGAGGGCGCTGAGGACGGCGCCGGGGACGGCGGCGGGGTGGTCCAGGCGGGCCAGTTCCACCAGCCAGACCGGGTCGGGATGGTGGTCGGGGTGGCGGTCGGCGGTGTGGGGCGGCGCGGCGGCGTATTCGGCTGCCGCGTGCTCGGCCAGGCGGGTTTTCCCCGAACCTCCGGGGCCGGTCAGGGTGATGAGGCGCAGGCGGGCCAGGTCGGCCTGGAGGGCGGCCAGTTCGGGTTCGCGGCCGACGAAGGAGGTCAGGCGGGGGCGGAGGTTTCCCTGCGGGACGGGGACGGGGCCCGGGGGCGGGGGTGTCGGCCGGAGGAGTTCCGCGTGCAGGGCGGCCAGTTCGGGGCCGGGGTCCGCGCCGAGCGCGTCCGCGAGGGTGCGGCGGGTGCGGTCGTACGCGGCGAGGGCCTCGGCGGGGCGGCCGGCCGCGCGCAGCGCGCGGAGCTGCTGGGCGCGGAGGGGTTCGTCGTACGGGTACTCGTGGATCAGCGCCTCGATCTCGGGCAGCAGCGTCGCGGGAGCCGTGCGGCCGGAGCGCAGGTCGGCCTCGATGCGGTCGCGGAGCGCGGCCCTGCGGTGGGCCTCGGCGACGGCCGCGTGAGCGGTGCGGGCGGGCTCCGCGAGGTCGGCGAAGGCGGGGCCGCGCCAGAGGGCCAGGGCGGAGCGGAGGGTTCCGGCGGCGGTGGCGGGATCCTGGCCGGCCAGCTGCTGGGCGCCCAGACGGGCCAGCCGGGTGAAACGGTGCAGGTCCACCTCGTCCGGGCCGGCGACGGCCAGGCGGTAGCCGCCTGCGGGATCGGCGAGGACGGTGTCCCTGCCGCCGAGGGCGCGGCGCAGGCGGGCGACCAGGGCCTGGAGGGCGGCGGGGGCGTCCCGGGGCGGGTCGTCGCCCCAGACCTCGTCGATCAGGTCGGGGACGGGGACTTGGCCGTGGCTGTGGCTGGGGCTGGGGTCGGAGCCGGGGGCGGGGGCCGCCGTGGTCGCCATGGTCGCCGTGGGCGCCGTGGTCGCGGCGGAGCGGATCGCGAGGGCGGTGAGGAGGGCGCGGAGGCGGGCGCCGCCGAGGGGGAGTGGAGTGTTCGACCCGTCGCGGGCCTCGGTGTTGCCGAGGATGAGGTACAGCACGGGGTCATTCTGCACAGGTGGTGGGGGTTGGTGCCGAGCCGTTTCCGGCCGTGGCCTTGCGGCCCTGTGCGACTCCGCGCGGCGTTTTCGGCTGC
Source organism: Streptomyces sp. NBC_00454 (assembly GCF_041434015.1). Taxonomy (GTDB): domain Bacteria; phylum Actinomycetota; class Actinomycetes; order Streptomycetales; family Streptomycetaceae; genus Streptomyces. The sequence goes on from NZ_CP107907.1 coordinate 3,634,531, forward strand.
GGCGCCGTGGCCGCGCCTCAAACGCCGGCGGGGCTTGATTTAGTACCGCGCCGCGGTCGGGTGCGGGCCGTGCCTTTGCCGCTCCCGCGCCGGCGGGGCTTGAGTTGATGCCGCGCCACGGTCTGGTGCGGGCCGCGCCTTGCCGCTCCCGCGCCGTTTCCGGCTGCGGCGCCGCGGCCGCGCCTCAAACGCCGGCGGGGCTTGAGTTGATGTCGCGCCGCAGTCGGGTGCGGGCCGCCGCCGGGCCGTGGTTGCCGGGCTGGGGCCGGGGGTCAGGACAGGGCTGGGCGGCGGGTGGGGAGGCCCTTGGGGACTGCTCGGCGGCGGGGGGTGGAGGTGCCGGTCCAGCAGGTGCCGCGGCGGGCCATCAGGCGGCCCAGCCACAGTTCCATGGAGACGAGTTCCGCGAGGCCGTCCAGCGGGACCGGGCGGCCGTCGGCGGCGTCGAGCAGGGCCTGGCGGACGACCCTGGCTTCGATGAGGCCCGCGTCCGCGAGGAGGGGGGTGGCGAAGAGGGTCAGGAGGGCGGGGAGGGCTGCGGTCAGGCCCAGGCGGGTCGCGGATTCGTTCGGGGCGTGGGCCGTCGCGCCCCAGCCGGGCGGGAGTTCGCGGACTCCGGCCGAGGACAGGACGCTGCGCAGGATCGCCGCCCGCGCGCCGGGCTGGACGCGCAGGGATTCGGGGAGGGCGCGGGCGGCCCGTACGACCTGGTTGTCCAGGAAGGGGGCGTGCAGGCGCTGGCTGCGGACCTCCACGGCCTGTTCGAAGACCCGGTGGTCGGCGGCGTGGCGGGCCAGGACGGCGCGGGCCCTGGCCTCCCCGGGGCGGAGCGAGAGGGGAGGTCGGGCCGCGGCGTTGTGGAGGCGGATCGATACCTCGGCCAGGGCTTCGCCCGTCAGCCAGGCAGCCGCCGGGCCCGGGCGGGACCAGGTCAGGGCCGCGAGCGAGGCGTCGACCGGGGAGGAGGAGGTGGCTCCCGTGACCGGACCCTCGCGCAGGCGGGCCGCGGCCGCCTCCATGCCCGCGCGGTACGGCGTACGGGCCAGGCGGCGGGCCGCCGAGTAGATGGAGAAGGGGACCAGGAGGGATTCCCCGGGGGCGGAGCGGGTGAGGGCGGCGACCGGGCGCAGCAGGTGGCGGCGGCGGCGGTCGAGGAGGAGGTCGGCCAGGCGGGCCGGGTGGGCGTCGAGGACCTGGCGGGCTCCGTGGCCGGTGAAGTGGTCGGCGGAGCCGGCGGCCAGGCGGCGCCGCTCGCGGGCGGCGGAGATGAGGGAGGGGCCCGGTTCGTCGGTGAGCGGGCCGTCGAGGTCGGCGTACGGGAGGGCTTCTTCGGCGGCGGCCACGACCACGTGGTGCAGGCGGGGGTTGGCGGCGATGGCGTGGGCGCGTTCCAGTTCGGCCTCGCGGCCCCGGGGGGTGGCGAGGTCGTTGAAGGTGACGGCCAGGAGTCGTTCGCCGGACTGTCTCACCACCGTGCCCGGGGCTCCGGGCAGTCCGGCGGCCAGGAGGGCGAGGGTGGCGGAGGCGCTGCCGCCGGAGAGGTCGGCGCCGACTCCGGGTACGGGGGCGCCGCGGGCCGCCCGCCGGTCGGCGGGGCCCATTCCGGGAACCGGCCCGGGATCGTGGGGCAGTGTGTCGGGGGCATGGCGGGGAGCCGTGAGCCGGGCGCGCACCGCGTCGACCAACGCTTCCCGTACGCCCTCCACCGCGCGCTCGGGGTCGGCCGTCGGGGCGGCCACCGCGAGGGAGGCCACCGGCTCGTACCCGGTGATCTCCCGCGAGCCCTCGCGCAGGATCAGCGCGTGGCCGGGCGGGATGCGGCGTACGCCGACGTACGGTGTGCCGTCGCCCAGCGCCTCCGGGCTGTCGGGGCAGGCCAGCAGGGCGGCGAGGTGGCCGATGTCGAGCTGCGCCTCGATGAGGTCGGCGAGCGGGAGGGCGGCGGTGGCGTACGCCGTGCCGCTCGCCCAGGGGGTGTAGAAGACGGGCCGGGCGCCCGCGAGGTCGCCGACCACGGTGATGCGGCGGCCGGCCTGGACGACGGCGGTGTAGCTGCCGGGCCACTGGGTGAGGTGGCGCAGGGCGCCGCCGCGGGCGGCGTAGAGGGCGCGGCGGAGTTCCTCGTCGGTGGCCCCGCAGCAGCCGAGGACGGCGAGCCGGGTGAAGGGGTCGGCGGGGTCGGCGGTGAGGGTGCGGATCTCGTCCGGGCGCCAGTCGCCGACGGCCCACAGGGGGTCGGGGTCGCCCCACAGGAGCTGGGCGCCGACGGGGACCACGGTGCGGTCGGCATCGGCGGCGCCCGGTTCGTCGGGGTGGTCCGCGTCGGCGAGGCCGCCGCGGAGGGGGCCGTCGCCCCGGCCGTCGCCATGGCCGTAGCCGTGGCCCGGGCCGTCACCGTTCCCGTAACCGGAGCCGTTCCCGTAGGAGGCGGACCCGTAAGAGGCGGACCCGTACCCGGAGCCGTATCCCCCCTGGCCAGAGCCTTGTGCAGGGCTCTGCCCCGCGACCCGTCCGGCCGTGCCGAAGCTCGCGGCGATACTGCTCCAACCCACCAACCAGCGCACCGCCGCCTCCACAGCCCGTGGGCACCTGACCGGGGTGCGAACCGCGCGGTCGGCGCTACTGGGCGCGGCCGGCGGGACCCCGGGTGGCTCGGGGTCCATGCTGCCACGTGACGGGCGTGCGAGAGTGGTTAAGGGGGGCGCACATGCAAACGAACACGCCCCGTCCATGCGGTATTTGGCGTTCCGTTCCCACCGTCCCATAGGTCGGTTTCGGCCATTCTTCGACCGTACTGCGGTCGTGCCGAAACCATCCTGCGGCCCTCCCGAGGCCGTACTCCGGCCGCCCTGCGGCCGTACCGCGGGCCCACCGGGCCCGGTGCGCTGAGCGCGGTCCGGGAGGCGGGATCCACCCCCCGGACCGTTCCGCCACCCGCGGGGATTGAGGCAGCGGCATCCCCCGGCCCGCCGGATTCACGCAGCGGGCCGACCCACGCACCGTCATCGAATCGCCGGGCCGGTGGAGCGGCCAGAGCGCACGGCCGGGCGCACGGCCACACGGGCGGAGCACGCCGCGACACGCGCGCCCCGGGCACGGGACCCCGCCCGACTGTGCATACGGACAACAATCCCGCCATACGGAACAGGGGGCCTTAACGCTTGGGAGGCGGGGAACTACGCTGGGTTTACGAAATGCCGGGCGCCTATGCCCCGGCGGCGTCTGCGTTCCGCGTGTGACGAGGGGTGGCGCATGTCCAGGGAGCTCCGCGAGCCCAATGAGAAGCTCGGCGCCGTCCTCGCCCTCGCGGGCATCAGCAACGCCGGGCTGGCACGCCGGGTCAACGACCTCGGCGCACAGCGCGGCCTGACGCTTCGGTACGACAAGACCTCGGTGGCCCGGTGGGTGTCGAAGGGGATGGTGCCGCAGGGCGCCGCCCCGCACCTGATCGCGGCCGCCATCGGCGCGAAGCTGGGCCGGCCCGTACCGCTGCACGAAATCGGTCTCGCGGACGCGGACCCGGCGCCCGAGGTGGGGCTGGCCTTCCCGCGGGACGTGGGGGCCGCCGTGCGCTCGGCCACCGACCTCTACCGGCTCGACCTCGCCGGACGCCGCGGCGGTGGCGGGATCTGGCAGTCGCTCGCCGGTTCCTTCTCGGTGTCGGCCTACGCCACACCGGCCTCGCGCTGGCTGATATCTCCCGCCGACGGCTCCGTGGCACGCGAACCGGGGCAGGGGCAGGGGCAGGGGCAGCAGCCTCATGGACAGCCGCACGGCCAGCCACACGGCCAGAGCCAGCGCCGCGGAGCCCCGTCCCACGCGACCGCTCCCTCGCGCGAACCGGTACCCGGCGCGGCCCCGCCGGAGGGGCTTCCGGCGCCGCCGGGCGCCCTTGTCGGGGGTGTGCCCGCCCAGCCTTCCGGTGAAACGCCCGCGCCCCCCGCCCCCGAGGCCGGCCCGCAGCGCGTGGGCCACAGCGACGTGACCAAGCTGCGCGAGGCCGCCGAGGACGCCCGCCGCTGGGACTCCAAGTACGGGGGCGGCGACTGGCGTTCGTCGATGGTCCCCGAGTGCCTGCGGGTGGACGCGGCGCCGCTGCTGCTCGGCTCCTACACCGACGAGGTGGGCCGCGCGCTCTTCGGCGCGACCGCCGAACTGACCCGGCTGGCGGGCTGGATGGCCTTCGACACCGGCCAGCAGGAGGCGGCCCAGCGGTACTACATCCAGGCCCTGCGCCTGGCCCGCGCCGCAGCCGACGTACCGCTCGGCGGGTACGTGCTGGCGTCGATGTCGCTGCAGGCGACGTACCGGGACTTCCCCGACGAGGGTGTGGACCTCGCGCAGGCCGCCGTCGAGCGCAACCGGGGCCTGGCCACCGCCCGCACCATGAGCTTCTTCCGCCTGGTCGAGGCCCGGGCGCACGCGAAGGCGGGCGATTCGGCGGCCGCCGGGTCCGCGCTGCGGGCCGCCGAGGGCTGGCTGGAGCGGGCCCGGGAGGGCGACGGGGATCCGACCTGGCTGGGCTTCTACTCCTACGACCGCTTCGCGGCGGACGCGGCCGAGTGTTACCGGGACCTCAAACTCCCGCGCCAGGTAAGGCGATTCACAGAACAGGCACTTTCGCGGCCGACCGAGGAGTACGTACGCTCGCACGGGCTGCGGCTCGTCGTGAGCGCGGTGGCCGAGCTGGAGTCGGGGAACCTCGACGCGGCCTGCGCGGCCGGTACCCGGGCGGTGGAGGTCGCGGGCCGGATCTCGTCGGCCCGGACCAACGAGTACGTACGGGACCTGCTGCACCGGCTGGAACCGTACGGGGACGAACCGCGCGTCGCCGAACTGCGCGAGCGGGCCAGGCCTCTGCTGGTGACCCCGGCATAGGCCCCGCGTGGCCTCGTTGTCAGTGGCGGGGTGCACTATGCAGGGGTGGGAGGTGTCAGCGTGGGCGGCTTGGGCAGCATGGGCAGGGTGGACTGCGACGTGCTGGTGATCGGCGGCGGAATCGTCGGCCTGTCGACGGCGCATGCCCTCGCCAGACTCGCGCCGGGGACCCGTGTGGTCGTCCTGGAGAAGGAGGACGGCCCCGCCCGGCACCAGACAGGCCGCAACAGCGGTGTGATCCACAGCGGCATCTACTACAAGCCCGGTTCGCTCAAGGCGCGCTTCGCGGTGCGCGGGGCGGCCGAGATGGTCAAGTTCTGCGCGGAGCACGGCATCCCGCACGAGGTGACCGGCAAGCTCATCGTCGCCACCGGCCGGGACGAGCTGCCGCGCCTGCACGCGCTCGTCCAGCGCGGCCGGGAGAACGGCATCCCGGTGCGCGAGCTGGGCCCGACGCAGATCGCGGAGTACGAGCCGGAGGTCCGCGGGCTCGCCGCGATCCACGTGGGGACCACCGGGATCGTGGACTACGGGCGGGTCACCCGGCAGCTGGCGGAGTCCTCTGGCGCGGAGATCGTCTACGGCGGCGCGGTGGACCTGATCTCGCGGCGCGCCTCGGGGGTGGCGGTGCGGACGACCACCGGCCTGGTGGTGCGCTCCCGCGTGCTGGTGAACTGCGCGGGGCTGCAGTGCGACCGGATCGCCCGGCTGGCCGGTGACGACCCGGGCATGCGCATCGTCCCGTTCCGCGGCGAGTACTACGACCTGGCCCGGCCCGAGCTGGTGCGCGGGCTGGTCTACCCGGTGCCGGACCCGGCGTTCCCCTTCCTCGGCGTCCACCTGACCCGGGGCATCGGCGGCGGGGTCCACGTCGGACCGAACGCGGTGCCGGCGCTGGCGCGCGAGGGGTACGGCTGGGGCATCGTCCGGCCGCGGGACCTCGCGGACGAGCTGGCCTGGCCGGGCTCCTGGCGGATGGCCGCGCGCCACTGGCGGTACGGGGCGGGCGAGATCCGGCGGTCGGTGTCGAAGCCCGCCTTCCTGGAAGCGGTACGCAGACTCCTGCCGGCGGTGACCGCGGCGGACCTGGTGGCTTCGGCGGCCGGGGTGCGGGCGCAGGCCGTGCTGCGGGACGGGACGCTGGTGGACGACTTCCTGATCCGGGAGGCACCGCGGACGGTGCACGTGCTGAACGCGCCGTCGCCCGCGGCCACCGCCTCGCTGCCCATCGGGCGGGAGATCGCGGGCCGGGCGCTGACCGCGCTGCGCGCGGCGTAGGCCGCCCTTCCGGATCCCCTTCCGGATCCTGCCGGGCGCGGCAGCCCCGGGGGCGCCCGCGTAGAATCGGGCGCATTGTGGCTGACTCTCAAAACCCCCCGCACCCCGCCCCGGAAACCGCGCCGGAAACCGCGCCGGAGGCGACCACCTACACGCCCCCGAAGTGGCGGACCGAGCCGCGGTTCCCCGACGGGCCCGCGCCCGATCCGGCCGGCTCGCACCACGAACGGCGGATCCGGAGCTTCCAGCCCCGGCGCAGCCGGGTGACCACCGGGCAGGGCGAAGCCCTGAAGCGGCTCTGGGGGACCTGGGGACTCGACATCGACGGGCACGAGGTCCTCGATCTCAAGAAGATGTTCGACGGGCTTCCCGTCGTCCTCGAGATCGGCTTCGGCATGGGCGAGGCCACCGCGCAGATGGCCGCCGCCGATCCCGGCACCGGGATCCTCGCCGCCGACGTGCACACCCCCGGGCAGGGCAACCTGCTCGCCCTCGCCGAGCGCGGCGGGATGACCAATGTGCGCGTCGCGAACGGCGACGCCATCATCCTGCTCCGCGAGATGCTGCCCCCGGACTCCCTCGCCGGGCTCCGCGTGTACTTCCCCGACCCCTGGCCGAAGGCCCGCCACCACAAGCGGCGGCTGATCCAGCCCGAGTTCCTCGCGCTGGCCGCCACCCGCATGGCGCCCGGGGCGGTCCTGCACTGCGCGACCGACTGGGAGCCGTACGCCGAGCAGATGCTCGAAGTGCTCACCGCGCAGCCCGAGTTCGAGAACACCCAGGCCGACGGCGGCTATGCGCCCCGCCCCGACTTCCGGCCCCTCACCCGTTTCGAGGGCCAGGGTCTCGACAAGGGCCACGTCGTACACGACTTGCTGTTCCGCCGCACGGGTAACGCGGAGAACTGACAACGTCACTCCGTGTGTCCGCGCGGCTCGGTAGAGTCATCGCGTGTCCCGAGCGACCCGACTGTTCCGTGTGCTGCGCGTGCTCCCCATGCCGCGTGTGCGTGTGTACGTACTCGTGGTGCTGCTCGCCGCGTCCGGCGTCGCGATCCTGGAGCTCGTACGGGAGCAGACGGGCACGCCCGGGTTCCTCGTCGGTCTCGCCCTGGCCCTGCTGCCGGTGCCGCCGCTCATGGCGGCCTTCCGGTGGCTGGGCCGGGCCGCCCCGCATCCGTGGGCGCAGCTGCTGTTCTGCTTCGGCTGGGGTGCCTGCGCCGCCGCGCTGATCGCCATACTGGCCAACAGTTTCGCCACCGAGTGGATAGCCGCGGCCACCGCCGATCCCTCCCATGCCGATCGGCTCGGCTCGGTGGCCATCGCGCCGCTGGTCGAGGAGACCGCCAAGGCGGCGGCCCTCCTGCTGGTGTTCCTGTTCCGCAGACGCCAGTTCACCGGCCCGGCCGACGGTTTCGTGGTCGCCGGTTTCACCGCTGTGGGCTTCGCCTTCACCGAGAACATCCTCTATCTCGGCAATGCCTTCGACGAGGACGCCGCCAACGGCACCGAGGTGCTGAACTCCGTGACGGCCGCGACGTTCTTCGTCCGGGTCGTCATGTCCCCCTTCGCCCATCCGCTGTTCACCGTGCTCACCGGCCTCGGTTTCGGTGCGGCCGCGCTCAGCGTCCGCCGGGCCCGCCGGATCGGGCTGCCGCTGCTGGGACTTGCCCCGGCCATGGGGCTGCACGCGCTGTGGAACAGCTCCTCGGACCTCGGTGAGTCCGGCTTCTACGTGGTCTACGGCTGCGTGATGGTCCCGGTGTTCGGGATCCTGGTCTGGCTGGCCGTGTGGCTGCGACGGCGCCGCCTGCGCACGGTCGCCGCGGAACTCGCGGTGTACGCGGCCGCCGGCTGGCTCGGCCGCGCCGAGGTGCCCGCGCTGGCTTCGGTGCCGGCGCGTTCGCTGGCCCGCCAGCTGGCCCGCGGCGTGGGGGGCCGCCCTGCCGCGCGGGCAGTCGCCCGGTACGAGGCCGACGCGGTGGCCCTCGCCCTGCTACGCCACCGGGCGCGCAGCGGTGGTCCGGTCGGCGAGCCGGATTTCGCCCTCCGGGAGCGGGAGTTGCTGAGCCGGCTGTGGCTGCGCCGGGCGACGGCGGGCCCGGCGCTGTGCCGGGCGGCGGTCCTGGAGGAGCTGCTGCCGCCCTCCTTCGACGCCCTGGGCTCGGCGGACCCGTTCGAGGCGGCGGACGCCTTCGGGACGGCGGACCGCTTCGAGGCGGCGGCCCGTTTCGCCCCGGCGGACCGTTTCGCCCCGGCCGCCGACCGCTTCGGGACGGCGGGAGCGGGCCGGCCCGCGCTGGCCGGCGTACCGGCTCCGCGGGGGCCGTACGGCCTCAGACGTTCAGGCCCCGTGCCGTCAGCCACGCCAGCGGGTCCACCGTAGAGCCGCCTTCGCGCACTTCGAGGTGGAGGTGGGGGCCGGTGACGTTGCCGGTGGCGCCGACGCGGCCGATGGTGTCGCCCGCCGCGACGGTGCCTCCGGTCACGGACATCGAAGACAGGTGGCAGTACCAGATCTCGGTGCCGTCGGGGAGTTCCAGCACGATCCGGTAGCCGTACGCGCCGGACCAGCCGGCCGAGGTGATCTTGCCGCTGCCGACCGCCTTGACCGGGGTGCCGGTCGGGGCCGCGAAGTCGAGGCCGGTGTGGTGCCCGGAGGACCACATGGAGCCGGCGTCCCCGTAGTGCGAGGTGAGGGTGTAGGCGGAGGTGGGCAGGGAGTAGCTGCCGGCCACCGCGGCGGCCTCCTGCTTGGCCTTGGCCTCGGCGGCCGCCTTGGCCTCCTCGGCCTCGCGCGTTTCCTTGGCGGCCTGTTCGGCCGCAGCCGCCTCGGCCGCCTTGCGCGCGGTCTCCTGGGCCGCGTGCGCGTCCTTGGCGGCGGCCTCCTGGGCGATCCGCTCGGTCTCGGCGCGCTCCTGGGCCGCGGCGGCCTCCTGCTGGGACCCCGCCTGCTGGAGGATGCGGCTGCGCAGGAGCTCACCGGCGTCGTTGCTCCGGTCGGCCTGTCGCGGGATGAGGCCGGTCCGCTGCACGGCCGCGGCGTCCGCGTGCCCGTCCGACTGCCCGTCGGCGTGCTGCGCGTCGGCGTCGCCGCTGCCGCCCAGCACCTCGGGCAGGGACGGCAGGGAGGGCAGGGTGATGGCCACCTGGGGGCGGTCCTGCGCGGTGGCGATGCCGCCCGCGCCGACCGCCGCGATGACACCGACCCCGAGGACGGTGGAGGAGCGGGCGAGTCCCCCGCGCTGCTTGAGGACGCGGTGCTTGCCGCGCAGCGGCCGGGCCGAGTCCTCGGTCGGGTTCCACTCGCCCCAGGCGCCGGCGGTGGGCGGCTCCTGGACTTCGATGCCTTCAGGGGCAGGCGAGTTGGAGGCCACCGGGGCACACTCCTCATGGACACGCACGCGCACGGCGCCATCTCTTGCGACGGCTGGGACGACCGCGCTGCGTTATCGAACGGTAATAGAAGAAGGGGAGTGATTCCAAGCAGTTGCGATTGATCGTTAACGACAATCAGCCACTCCCCGAACGGCTATGGCCAGGACTTTTACCCGCACCCCCGGATCAACTGGGGCAAAAATTGGCCGACTCCCCCGCCTCTCCCGCCACATCTTCACATTGACGGCTCGTCAGGAACCTTGCTGAACGCGCCCCTTCGATTACGTTCGGCTACGCCCGGTTGTCTTTCGGCACCACCGGCACCGTCCGCCGCCGGTCCTGCTGCCGCTCCCCCGGCCGCGCGACGGCCAGCAGCGCCATGTCGTCCGTGGCCTCACCGCCCGTATGACGGCGTACGTCGCTGCCGAGCGCGCTCAGGAGTTCGTCGGGCCCGGAGAAGACCCGCCCGCGCAGCCGGTCCGCCGGATCGTAGAAGGTCCCCGACCCGTCCCGGGCCTCCGTCAGCCCGTCCGTGTACAGGAGCAGCGTGGCCCCCGCCGGGAACGGCCACTCCTGCACCCGGTCCGGCCAGCCGCCCAGGTCCCCCATGCCCAGCGGCAGCGCCGGCTCGGCGGGGGCCAGCACCGCCAGGCCGCCGTCCGCGTACAGCAGCAGCGGCTCGGGATGGCCCCGGTTGACGAGCCGCAGCACGCCTGCGCCCGGCGGGATCTCGCCGAGCACGCACGTGGTGAACCCCTCCACCGCGTCCAGGCTGTCGCGCCGGTTGCCCTCGCGGGCCAGCGCCCGCTCCAGCCGCTGCGCCACCGCCTCCAGCGAGGGCTCGCTCTCCGCCGCCTCCCGGAAGGCCCCGAGGACCACCGCCACGGCCTCGACCGCCCCCAGCCCCTTCCCCCGTACGTCGCCCACCGCGAGGCGGACCCCGTACGGGGTGTCCTGCACGGCGTAGAGGTCGCCGCCGATGAAGGCGTCCGCCTGCGCGGCCTCGTAGGAGGCGGAGACGTGCAGTCCCGCGATCCGTTCGGCGGGCGTCGGCAGCACGGCGCGCTGCGCGGCCTCGGCGATCCCGCGCGCGGAGGCGAGCTGCGCGCCGCTGCGCCGCACCACGGTGTTGATCAGCGTGGCCAGCCCGGAGACGGTCAGCACGGTGGCCAGCTCGGTCAGCGCCTCCACCTGCCAGGTGGTGCCGTGGTAGATGTGCAGCAGGATCACGGTGACCGTGGACAGGGCCCCGATCAGCGCGGTGGAGCGCAGGGTGAACAGGGGTGCGGCGATCAGCGGGGCCGCGGAGAAGAAGGGGGAGCCGGTGAAGCTGGGCGGAGTCAGGAGGTCAAAGAGGAGACCGACGACGATCAGGGTGAACGGGAGCGTGCTGACGATCCGTCGGACCACGTTGCTGCCGGCGGCCGCGCCGAACACGCGCCCACCCCTGCCCTGCCGGCCCAGCCGCACCACGCTGCTCTCCTGCCGCCCGGTCCCTCGCACGGGTGCGGGCCCGCCGCCGCCTCGCCCCCCAAGGCTGTCCGCAGGAGGGCCCGTTCGGCGACCCGGACCGGACCGTTCGGGTGACGGGAGCGGAGTACGACGAAGGCCCGGCCCCCCTAAGGGGACCGGGCCTTCGTACTGAGTAGCGGGGGCAGGATTTGAACCTACGACCTCTGGGTTATGAGCCCAGCGAGCTACCGAGCTGCTCCACCCCGCGTCGGTAAACCCAACTCTACGCCATCCGGGGGGAGGGCTTCGCCAATTAACGTCCGCACCCCTCCCAAACGGGCATCGCCGCAGGTCAGAGCCTTGAAACCGGGTTTCCCACGGCTGCTGGGGCCGAGCTCCCGAGGTCAGTGGGGTCGGCCCGGAAACGACTGAGCGCCCCACCCGGCCGGAGCCGGGTGGGGCGCTCAGTAGCAGGCCCAGGGGGATTGACCCCCGCCTGCGAGCAGTAGGCCATGTCGGACTCGAACCGACAACCAACGGATTAAAAGTCCGCTGCTCTGCCAATTGAGCTAATGGCCCCTGGTGTGCTCACCCCAGAGCATAGCCGCAGAGCGCCGGGCAGCCGATCGCATATCGGCTTGTCCGGGCCGGAGCATGTCGGCGGGGGTCGTCGGGGCTCGGGGTGGAACGCGAACAGGGCCCCTACGACGGTGTCGTAGGGGCCCTGTTCCTGTTCCGAGCCGTCAGCTCGGAACGTTATTAGTCGTTGCGCTTCCAGCGCGGCTTGTCGTCGCGGCGGCCGAAGGAGGAACCGCCGGTCGAACCGGAGCCGGAGGGACGGTTGTCGTCACGACGGCCGTACGGGCGGTCGCCGCCCGAGGGGCGGTCGTCGCGGCGGAAGCCACCACCGGACGGACGGTCACCGCCACCGGAGCGGAAGCCGCCACCGGTCGGACGGTCGCCACCGGAACGGAAGCCACCGGACGGACGGTCGTCGCGGCGGAAGCCGCCACGGTCGCCACCGCGGTCGTCACGGTTGAAGCCACCGGTCGGGCGGTCGCCACCGGAGCGGAAGCCGCCACGGTCGCCACCACGGTCGTCACGGTTGAAACCACCCGAGGGGCGGTCGTCGCGGCGGAAGCCACCACCGGACGGACGGTCACCGCCACCGGAGCGGAAGCCGCCACCGGTCGGACGGTCGCCACCCGAGCGGAAGCCACCGGAGGGACGGTCGCCACCGGAGCGGAAGCCGCCACGGTCGCCACCGCGGTCGTCACGGTTGAAACCACCGGACGGACGGTCGTCGCGACGGAAGCCACCACCGGTCGGACGGTCGCCACCCGAGCGGAAGCCGCCGGTCGGACGGTCGCCACCGGAGCGGAAGCCGCCACGGTCGCCACCGCGGTCGCCACGGTCGTCGCGGCGGAAGCCGCCACGGTCGCCGCCACGGTCACCACGGTCGTCGCGACGGTTGTCGCGGCGCTCGAAGTTGCCACGCTCGTCACGGCTCTGGAACGCGGGGCGCTCCTCGGCGACCGGCGCGGCCGCGACGGCAGCCGCGACCTCGGCCTCGGCGGCCTCGGCCACCTCGGCAACAGCGGCCTCCGGGTCCTCGCCGCGCTCACGCGCGGAGCGGGCGACCAGGCGGTCGGCCTCCTCGCGCAGTTCGCCGGCACGGCGCGTCAGGCGCTCCAGCTGCTTGGTGAGGTCGGCGACCTCGCGCTCGGCCTGCTTCGCGGCGTTGTTCGCGGAGTCGGCCTGAACCTGGGTCAGCGAACGCGCACCGGTGATCTCGGCGACCTCCGGGTCGAAGGCGCCGACACCCTGGACGATGTGGCGCGAGGCGTCCACGCCCGCGTCCTCCATCAGGCGGAAGATCTGGCGACGCTGGTGCGGAAGCGCCAGGGAGACCACGACACCGGACTTGCCGGCGCGGGCGGTACGGCCCGAGCGGTGCAGGTAGTCCTTGTGGTCGCCGGCCGGGTCCACGTTCAGGACCAGGTCGATGCCGTCGACGTGGATGCCGCGGGCGGCGACGTCGGTGGCGACGAGCGCGTTGACGTAGCCGTCCTTGAAGTCGGCGAGGACGCGGGTACGGGCACCCTGCGTCATGCCGCCGTGCAGCGCGTCGGCCTTCACGCCGGACTCGATGAGCTGCTCGGCGATGCGGTCGGCGCCCAGCTGGGTGCGGACGAAGATGATGGTGCGGCCCTTGCGGGAGGCGATGGCGGCCGTGACCGGCGCCTTGTCCTTCGGCTTCACGACGAGGACGTGGTGCGTCATGGTCGAGACGTTGCCCTGCGCGCTGTCGACCTCGTGCGTGACGGGGTTGGTCAGGTAGCGCTTGACCAGGGTGCCGATCTCGTTCTCCATGGTGGCGGAGAAGAGCATGCGCTGGCCGCCGCCGGGGATCTGGTCGAGCAGCTCGGTGACCTCGGGCAGGAAGCCCAGGTCGGCCATCTGGTCGGCCTCGTCGAGAACGGCGACCTCGACGTTCGCCAGGGAGCAGGCGCCGCGGTTGATGATGTCGCGCAGGCGGCCCGGGGTGGCGACGAGGACGTCGACACCGCGCTCCAGAGCGAAGATCTGGTTGCTCATGGAGGTACCGCCGCAGACGACCTTCATCTTCAGGCCGAGCACGTCGCCGTAGGGCTGGAGGGCGTCCGCGACCTGCATCGCGAGCTCACGCGTCGGCGTCAGGATGATCGCGCGGGGCTTCTTCTTCTCGGTGTGGCCACCGGCCAGGCGGGCCAGGGTGGGCAGACCGAAGGAGAGGGTCTTGCCGGAGCCGGTGCGGCCACGGCCGAGGATGTCCTTGCCGGCCAGGGCGTCCGGGATGGTCGCGGCCTGGATCGGGAAGGGGGCGGTGACGCCGTTCTGGGCGAGCTTGCGCACGATCCCGTCGGGCAGACCGAGGTCGCCGAAGGTCATGGTGGGCTCGGCGTCGGCGTCGTCGGCCGCAGCCTCGTCGTCGAAGTCGGTGGTGTCGGTGTCGATGGTGGAGTCCTCGAAGGACTCGCCGGTCGTCACGTCGGCCTCAAGAGCCTCGATGATCTCGTCGGCGACTACGGCCTCGATGGCCTCGGTGACCGCAAGGGTCTCGGCGTCGACGATCTCGTTGGAGATGTTCTCGGGCATGACGGAACGGTCAGAACTGGAAATGGACATGCGAAATGCGAAACCTTCCGGAGTCTCGGCACGCGCCCAAACTCCGTGAATCGCAAATCGACCGCCTCAATGCGGTCAGCCACGGTTGGGGAGAGTACGCGCCACGCGGCGCTCTTCGGAGTCGGCGCCGGGCAATGGGATCAAACGATCTATAACCATACGCACCCTCCCCGGGGTCTGGCAAGTCGCTCCCCCGAACACGCCTCTGACCTGCACAAACACCAACGGGGAGGGCGGCGGCCACCAGCAGGACGGGGGCGCGCGGACGACGGAACGCGCCGCCCCGGGGGCTCCTACTGCCCCCCTGGCGCCCCGCTCGGATCCGGCGACGGAACCACCGGACTAGGTGTGGGTTGCGTCACTGGCGGAGTCGAGGCCGACGGAGCCGGGGTCGGCGGCTGCGGGCTCGGAGAGGGCGGCTGCCCGCCCCCGGAGCCACCCGCTCCGGCAGAGCCTCCCGCCCCGCCGGAGCCCGACCCGGAGCCTCCGCCCGAGGGCTGCTGGCCGCTCTGACCGCCCGCGCCCCCGCCCGGCCCCGCCGAGGGCGAGGGAGCCCCGGGAGGGCCCGCCGGGGCTCCCGGGCTGGGGGAGGCCCCGGGCGCGCCGGAGGCCTTGCCGGGCTCCCCGGCCTTGCCCTCCTGGTTCCCCGCGACGTCCTTCGAGCCGTGGCCGCCGCCGTGCGCCCCGGCGCCCTTCCCGGACGAGGACCCGCCGGACTTCCCGCTCTGGATGCCCGCCGAGGAGGAGGGCCCCGGCTTCGCGGCGTCCTCGCCGACGCTCATGCAGCCGGCCGTGGAGGCCGTCGCCGCCACCGCGAGCGCGGCGACGACCAGCCGGAGGGGGCGGCGCGAGGGGCGGCGGAAGCGGAGGGAAGCGGACAACTGGCGCACGGGGCACCTCCGGAACACAGAACAAGAGTCCGCAGTGAGCGGGTCAATGTGCCCAACTCCCTTTGCCCCGTAAGAGACACGCCCCAGTGCCGAGCGGGGCCGCGCCCCGTCAGGCGAACAGCTGTCCCGCCACCTGGTAGCCGAGCGTGACCCCGCCGAGCCCGACCAGCACCGACGCCGCCACATTGGCTGCGGCGAGGAACTTCCAGCCCCGCTCGGCCAGCCGCAGCGTCTCGTAGGAGAAGGTCGAGTACGTGCTCAGCGCCCCGCACAGCCCGGTGCCGATCAGCAGGTTCAGCCGCGAGGAGGCGGCCCCGTCCAGCACCGCGCCGGCCAGCGCCCCCAGCACCAGGGAGGCGGTCGCGTTCACCACGAAGGTCCCCCACGGGAACACCGAGTCGTGGCGCACCTGCACCGCGCGGTCCGTCAGGTACCGCAGCGGCGCCCCCACGGCCGCACCCGCCATGACGGTCAGCCAGTTCAGCCAGCTCACCCGCGCCCCCGCACCCGCGACCGCCCGCGTCCGCGAGCGCGGCCGTCACCGACCGCGTACCGGGTGACCGTGGCCGCCGCCCACACCGCGCCCATCGCCCCGACGACCGTGAGCCCGGCGTACGCCAGCGCGGTACCGGCCTCCCCGTCGTCCAGCAGGTGCGCGAAATCCACCGCGTAGGTGGAGAAGGTCGTGAACCCGCCGAGCACCCCGACCCCCGCGAAGGGGCGCACCAGCGGATGCGGAGCCGTCCGCCCGCCCTCGCTGATCAGCACCATCAGGACGCCGATCAGCGCGCAGCCGGTCACGTTGATCCAGAAGGTCGCCCACGGGAATTCCCCGGGCGCGGCCGGCCACAGCAGGGAGATCCCGTACCGCGCCGAGGCGCCCACGGCGCCGCCCGCCGCCACCGCCGCGAGCACCCGCCCCCGGGGTTCGGCGCGCTGCGCGGGCACATGGAGGTCGACGTCCGGGTCGATGGCCTCGGCGCCCTCGGCCGGCCGGGTCACCGGCGCTCCGCCGTCGGCCGGATCACCGGTGCGGCTCCGCACGTCTCGTCACCGGGCCATTCTCGCGCGCCGCGCCCTAAGCCGTCTCTTTCGGGCCCTCCGGAACGGGCGGCCGTCCCGGAGAATGGGCGTGTGCTGGAGATGACGCGTGACGCGTTCGAAGAGCTGGTGGCCGAGGCGCTGGACTCGATCCCCGAGGAGCTGACCCGGGTCATGGACAACGTGGCCGTCTTCGTGGAGGACGAGCCCGCCGCCGACGACCCCGAACTGCTCGGCCTCTACGAGGGGACCCCGCTCACCGAGCGCGGCGAGTGGTACGCCGGGGTGCTGCCCGACCGGATCTCGATCTACATGGGCCCGACCTTGCGGATGTGCGAGAGCCCGCAGGAGGTGGTCCAGGAGGTGGCCGTGACCGTGGTCCACGAGATCGCCCACCACTTCGGCATCGACGACGAGCGGCTCCACGAACTCGGCTGGGGCTGACCTGCGGGTCCCCCGGAGCGCCGCTGACCCGCCCGCGGAAACCGTTTTGGCGAACGCCGCCGGGATCCCATATGCTTCTCACGTCCCCGACGCACTCGAGAGTGCACGGCGGGCCTTTAGCCCTCATCGTCTAGTGGCCCAGGACGCCGCCCTTTCAAGGCGGTAGCACGGGTTCGAATCCCGTTGGGGGTACGCATTACCGTGTGCGAGACTTGTTCTCGCACATTGCAAGGACCTGTGGAGCAGTTGGTTAGCTCGCCACCCTGTCAAGGTGGAGGTCGCGGGTTCAAGTCCCGTCAGGTTCGCTGAGACCGGAAACGGTTTCGTGGCTGGGTAGCTCAGTTGGTACGAGCGATCGCCTGAAAAGCGATAGGTCGCCGGTTCGACCCCGGCCCCAGCCACCAGAGAATCGAGAAGGCCCCGTCCATCGGACGGGGCCTTCTTGCGTTACTCCTCCCCTACGGTGACCTCCGCGGCCTCCGCGCGCGCCCTGCGGCGCCACTGCGCCAGCCCGACGCCCGCCGCCGCCAGGACGACCAGGCCGAGCAGCGCCCAGTCCGGGACCGCGTCCGCGACGGACTGCACCCGCTGCTCCACCGCGAACGAGTCGTCCACGTCCAGCAGACCCGGCAGTGCGCTCGCCCCGTCGTAGATCAGGAACAGCGCGCCGAGCAGGACGAAGAACAGGCCCGACGCGAGCGAGGTCGTGTGCAGTTCGAAGCGGCCGACCGAGAAGGTCCGGCCGCGCAGCCAGCGGCGGCGGCCGAGGTCGAAGCGCTCCCAGAGCAGCGCCAGCAGGAACAGCGGCACCGCCATGCCCAGCGCGTACACCGCCAGCAGCAGGCCCCCGTAGACGGGGCTGCCGCTGACCGCCGCCACCGTCAGGACGCTGCCGAGGATCGGGCCGGCGCAGAATCCGGCGAGCCCGTAGACCGCGCCGAGCGCGTACACCGACAGGGCGGTCGTCGGCCGGATCCTCCCGGACAGCTCCGAGATCCGCTTCGAGGCGAAGCCGAGTCCCAGGATCTGCGCGAGCCCGAGCGCGATGATCAGCCAGCCGCCGAACAGCACCAGCCCGTCCCGGTTGCTGTGGAAGAACCGCCCGGCGTACGAACCGGCCGCGCCCAGCGGTACGAGGGTGCTCGCGAGGCCCGCGTAGAAGATCCCGGTCCGGGCCAGCAGCCGCGAGGTGGAATCGATGGAGTAGGCGAAGAAGGCGGGCAGGAGCAGTGCGCTGCACGGGCTGAGCAGCGCGAGGAGGCCGCCCAGCAGGGCGGCCAGGTATCCGATGTCGGTCACTTCGAGCCCGCCCCGGCCTGCGGCTGCGCCTGGGCCTGCGCCTTGGCCTTGGCGATGGCGGCGGTGAAGGCGTCCATGGGCTGGGCTCCGGCGATGGGCTGCCCGTTGATCAGGAAGGAGGGGGTGGAGGTGACGCCGATGCGGTAGCCCTCCTCCTGGTCCTTGCGCAGGGCGGCGGAGGCCTGCTCCCCGGCCATGTCCTTCTTGAAGCGCTCCAGGTCCGGGACCCCGGCCTGCTGCGCCAGCTCCTCCAGCCGGGCCTCGCCGAAGCCCTTGTCCTTGGAGCCCTCGGCGTACGCGGCGGCGTGGAACTGCGCGAAGCGGTCCTGCTGCCCGGCCGCCCAGGCGGCCTTGGCGGCGGCCTCGGAGTCGGCGCCGAAGATCGGGAAGTTGCGCCACTCGATCCGCAGGGTGCCGTCCTCGACGTACTTCTTCATCAGCTCGGGCTCGGTGTCGCGGGCGAACTTCCCGCAGTAGCCGCACTTGAAGTCGGAGTACTCGATCAGGACCACGGGCGCGTCGGCGCGGCCGACGGCGAGCTTGTCGCCGGACTCGCGGCGGGCGAGCGCCTTCAGCTCCGCGTGGGCGTCGGAGGCCTGCGGCGCGGAGGCCGAGGAGGACTTGGCGGGGCTCTCGCCGGGCGCGGTGGCCTGCCAGGACACGATGCCGAGGGTGACCGCGGCGACGGCGACCCCGGCGGAGATCAGCAGGGGCTTGCGGGAGGAGGAGGGCTTACGGGGGGACGAGGGCATGCGGATGCTCCAGAGCTGCGTAAAAGAGGGGTACGGCGGACCGGGCGGGCTGCGACCGGTCCTCCTAGACCCGCATCACGGAGAGCTCCAGGGCGGAGGGCGCCGGCCGCTCGGGCCCGCGTACGAGGACCCGTAGGGGTGTCGCCCGCCCGTCCCAGGCCCGCTCCGCCCCGACCCGCGCGGGCGGCACGTGCCCCTGTTCCCCGGCTCCGCGCGGCGGCGCGGCGGGCAGCGGCCCCCGCTCCGGCGACCCGGGGGCACAGGCGGGCCCCCGACTGTCCGCCTCCGCGGCCCCGAACACGACGGCCGCGGCGGAGACCGCTGCCGGACCGGCCTGGACCGGGGCGGCGTGAGCCGAGACGGCGTGTGCCTGAGCCGAGGCGGCCTGAGCCGGAGCGGCCTGAGCCACCGCCGGAGCGGCACAGACCAGCAGCACCGCGAGCACGGCGCCGAGCAGGAGCCGCAACCCACGGGCTCCTCGGGCGGCGCGGGCGCGGAACATGGCGGGCCTCTCACTCGGACGGCGGGTCGCTTCAGGGGATCTCGTCCCGAAATGGTACGGGGAGGGTGCACAAATGCGTTCGCCACCCGGCACCTGCGGGTGAGATCCTCGACCAGGTATGTCTACTTCCTTCGCCGCCCTGCAGACGCTTCTCGGTGAGATCAACCTCCGTGACGCGCACCGCCTCGGCCGCCGCCTCGAAGGCGCCCGCCGTATCCGCAAGCCCGAGGCCAAGCAGGCCGTACTCGACGAGATCGCCGCGGAGGCCGAAAAGGCCGCCGCGCGACTGGCCGGGCGCGCCTCGCGGATGCCGGAGGTCACGTATCCCGAGAACCTTCCCGTCAGCCAGAAGAAGGACGAGATCGCCGAGGCGATACGCGACCACCAGGTCGTGATCGTCGCGGGCGAGACCGGCTCCGGCAAGACCACGCAGATCCCCAAGATCTGCATGGAGCTGGGGCGCGGCGTCCGGGGGATGATCGGCCACACCCAGCCCCGCCGGATCGCGGCCCGCACGGTCGCGGAGCGCATCGCGGAGGAGCTGAAGTCCGAGATCGGGCAGACGGTCGGCTGGAAGGTCCGGTTCACCGACCAGGTGGACCAGGACGCGACCTTCGTGAAGCTGATGACGGACGGCATCCTGCTCGCCGAGATCCAGACGGACCGCGAGCTGCGCGCGTACGACACGATCATCATCGACGAGGCCCACGAGCGGTCGCTGAACATCGACTTCCTGCTCGGCTACCTCGCCACGCTGCTGCCCAAGCGCCCCGACCTCAAGGTCATCATCACCTCGGCGACGATCGACCCGCAGCGCTTCTCACGGCACTTCGGAGACGCCCCGATCGTCGAGGTCAGCGGCCGGACGTACCCCGTCGAGGTCCGGTACCGCCCGCTCCTCGAAGACGATTCCGAGGACTCCGACCGCGACCAGATCACCGCGATCTGCGAGGCCGTGGACGAGCTCCAGGCGGAGGGGCCGGGCGACATCCTGGTCTTCCTCTCCGGCGAGCGCGAGATCCGCGACACGGCGGACGCGCTGGAGAAGCGCAAGCTGCGCCTGACCGAGGTGCTCCCCCTCTACGCGCGCCTCTCGCACGCCGAGCAGCACCGGGTCTTCCAGCAGCACACCGGCCGGCGGATCGTCCTCGCGACCAACGTCGCCGAGACCTCGCTGACCGTCCCCGGCATCAAGTACGTGATCGACCCGGGCACCGCGCGCATCTCCCGCTACAGCCACCGCACCAAGGTCCAGCGGCTGCCCATCGAGCGGATCTCGCAGGCCAGCGCCAACCAGCGCAAGGGCCGCTGCGGCCGCACCTCGGACGGCATCTGCATCCGCCTCTACTCCGAGGACGACTTCGTCACCCGTCCGGAGTTCACGGACGCCGAGATCCTGCGCACGAACCTGGCCTCCGTCATCCTCCAGATGACCGCGGCCGGCCTCGGCGAGATCGAGAAGTTCCCCTTCATCGACCCGCCGGACCACCGCAACATCCGCGACGGCGTCCAGCTCCTCCAGGAGCTCGGGGCCCTCGATCCGGCGGAGAAGGACCACAAGAAGCGGCTCACGCCGATGGGCCGCCAGCTCTCCCAGCTCCCCGTGGACCCCCGCCTGGCCCGCATGGTGGTGGAGGCGGACAAGAACAACTGCGTCCGCGAGGTCATGGTCATCGCGGCGGCCCTGTCCATCCAGGACCCGCGCGAGCGGCCCTCGGACAAGCAGACCCAGGCCGACCAGAACCACGCCCGCTTCAAGGACGAGACGAGCGACTTCCTCTCGTTCCTGAACATGTGGCGCTACGTGCGCGAGCAGCAGAAGGAACGCGGCTCGTCCTCCTTCCGCCGGATGTGCAAGCAGGAGTACCTGAACTTCCTGCGGATCCGCGAATGGCAGGACATCTATTCGCAGCTGCGTACGGTCGCCAAGACCATGGGCATCCACGTCAACGAGGCCGATGCCCCGGAGACGAGCGTGCACATCTCGCTGCTGGCCGGCCTGCTGTCGCACATCGGGCTCAAGGACACCGACAAGAACGAGTACCTGGGGGCCCGGTCCGCCAAGTTCGCGATCTTCCCCGGCTCCTCGCTCTTCAAGAAGCAGCCCAAGTTCCTGATGTCGGCGGAACTGGTGGAGACCTCGCGGCTGTGGGCCCGGGTCAACGCCAAGGTGGAGCCGGAGTGGGTGGAGCCGCTCGCCCAGCACCTGATCAAGCGCACCTACAGCGAGCCGCACTGGGAGAAGGACCAGGCGGCCGTCATGGCGTACGAGAAGGTCACCCTGTACGGGGTCCCGATCGTCGCGCAGCGGAAGATCAACTACGGCCGGATCGACGCCGAGGTCTCGCGCGAACTGTTCATTCGCAACGCCCTGGTCGAGGGCGACTGGCGGACCCACCACAAGTTCTACGCCGACAACCGCAAGCTCCTCACCGAGGTGGAGGAGCTGGAGAACCGGGCCCGGCGCCGCGACATCGTGGTCGACGACGAGACGCTCTTCGACTTCTACGACCAGCGGATCCCCGAACACGTCGTCTCCGGCGCGCACTTCGACTCGTGGTGGAAGCACAAGAAGCGCGACGAGCCCGAACTGCTCGACTTCGAGCGCGAGATGCTGCTGACGGAGAAGGCGGCCGGGGTCACCAAGGCCGACTATCCGGACTCCTGGCACCAGGGCCGGCTGAAGTTCCGGGTGACCTACCAGTTCGAGCCGGGCGCGGACGCGGACGGCGTGACCGTCCACATCCCGCTCCAGGTGCTGAACCAGGTCACGGACGAGGGCTTCGACTGGCAGATCCCGGGCCTGCGGGAAGAGGTGGTCACCGAGCTGATCCGGTCCCTCCCGAAGCCGATCCGCCGGCACTACGTGCCCGCCCCGAACTTCGCGACGCGGTTCCTGGCCACCGCGCACCCGCTGCAGGAGCCCCTGCACGTGACGCTGGCCCGGGAGCTCCAGCGGATGGTCGGGGTCCCGGTCAGCGCCGAGGACTTCGACCTGACCCGGATCCCCGACCACCTGAAGATCACCTTCCGGATCGTCGACGAGCGCCGCAAGAACCTCGCCGAAGCCAAGGACCTGGAGGCCCTGCGGCTCCAGCTCAAGCCCAAGGCCCGCCAGGCCCTCTCGCAGGCCGCCGCGGCCACCGCCGAGCGCGAGGGCGGGGAGTCGGTGGAGAAGACCGGGCTGACGGACTGGACGATCGGCACGCTGACCAAGGTCTTCGAGACCCGGCGGGCCGGTCAGCCGGTGAAGGCGTTCCCGGCGCTCGTGGACGCCGGTACGAGCGTCTCCGTACGCCTCTTCGACACCGAGGCGGAGCAGCAGCAGGCGATGCGGCTCGGCACCCGGCGGCTGATCCTGCTCAACATCACGGTGAACCCGGCGAAGTTCGCCTCGGACCACCTGAGCAACCAGCAGAAGCTGGCGCTGTCGCGCAATCCGCACGGCTCCATCCAGGCGCTGTTCGACGACTGCGCCACCGCGGCGGCCGACCACCTGATCGCGCGGCACGGCGGACCGGCGTGGGACGAGGCGGGCTTCCGGAAGCTCTACGAGGCCGTGCGGACCGACCTGGTGGACACGACCGTACGGACGATCACGCAGGTGCAGCAGGTGCTGGCCGCCTGGCAGGCCTGTGAACGCCGCCTGAAGACCACGGCCAGCCTCGCCCTGGTGGCCAACGTCCAGGACGCCAAGACGCAGCTCGCGGCCCTCATGCCGGCCGGCTTCGTCACGCTGACCGGACTGCGCCGGCTGCCGGACCTGATGCGCTACCTGGTGGCCGTCGACCGGCGGCTCCAGCAGATGCCCACGGGGGTCCAGCGCGACACCACGCGCATGGAGAAGGTCCACGAGATGCGGGACGAGTACCTGTGGCTGCTGGAGCAGTTGCCCAAGGGCCGACCGGTCCCGACGGCGGTCACGGACATCCGCTGGATGATCGAGGAACTGCGGGTCAGCTACTTCGCGCACGCCCTCGGAACGGCGTATCCGATCTCCGACAAACGCATCGTGAAGGCGGTCGACGCGGCCGCCCCGGGACCTGCCCGCTGATCGGGTTCGACTGCACCCCCTGAGCTGCGGTACAGTCTGATTCGTAGCCGCCCAGCGGCTGCAAATCGAGGACCTGTGGAGCAGTTGGTTAGCTCGCCACCCTGTCAAGGTGGAGGTCGCGGGTTCAAGTCCCGTCAGGTTCGCAGTGACATCAGGGCCCGCATCCCCCAGGGATGCGGGCCCTGATGCGTTTCCGGGGGCGCACCCCGGCACCCCCGCAAACCCGGGAAGCTCGGGAAGCCCGGGAAGTGCATCGGCGCGAACCCGCCCCTCGGGGCCGCCCGAACGCCCCCCGGGGTCACCGGAACCCCGCACGACGCCCCCAAGAGCCCCTGAGGGGCCGCCAGAGGGCTTCACGGGCCACCTTCTGGATCACCGAAGGGTGTGCCGCCCACGGGGTCCGGAGGGGCGGAAATATCCCCCGTCCGCAGGATGCGCTCTGCGCCGGACATCCCCTTACGGGGTGCATTGCCGGATGTACAAGAGTGATCACCTGTGACGGGAGTCACCACATGAGTTTTTGAGACGCAGGCTTTTATCGGACCCCTACGCCTGCTCGATTTAATATGTGTAATTGCACCCACCCCGGCCGGCCCCGCACGCACGTACGACAGGACCCTGACCAGGGCATAAAAAAGATCGCGCTGGACCCGGCGGAGTCCAGCGCGATCGAACGACTGGGAACCTGTTGGGGCAGGTCCGGTCGTTTGAAGCTATGTGGGGCTCATCGGATTGGGGGACCCGATATAGACCCGGCAATAAGTTGTGCTGCGGAACCTCAGGCCTCGCTGCGCTGCTGCGGAATTCCCGCAAGCAGTGCGCGGACCTCAGCCTCGCGGTAACGGCGGTGTCCACCCAGGGTGCGGATGGACGTGAGCTTGCCAGCCTTGGCCCAGCGAGTGACCGTCTTCGGGTCCACGCGGAACATCGTGGCAACCTCAGCCGGGGTCAGCAGCGGCTCGGCATCAGGGGTGCGAGCGGTCATGAGCGGCCTCCTCGGGAGAACCGAACCATCTCGGTTCTTTCCTCTAAATTCTGCACCTTGGCCCACGTTGCCCGAAATGGACATACGCGGGCCGAGTCGGTTATAGGACGAACGGCTTGTCCTCGGCACTACAACTACACCATCCGTCCAGCCTCGACGGCCAAACCGATGGAATTGCCCTCCGAGGTGTTCATCAGCGGCGGAAGCCGATGGACCGTCCCATAACGGACAGTCACCCCACTGTGACGATCAGTCACAGAGCGATCAGGAGTCGTCAGACCCCCCGTAGAGTGCAATGCCGAGCATTCCGCCCTTAGTTGGACGGAAGGAACCCTCCCCGGACTCCTTGTCCTATTTTGGCACGAGGGTAGGGGAAGGGCGCAAGGGTGTAGAAAGTGCGGTCCGTCACGCTTGGGCCAATGGCCCGTATCGGGACGTAGGTCCCGGAACAAAGACCCAAAAGAGGGCATCACGGTCCTGAGCTGCCGGTTCACCGGCGCGCTCCGCCGATCGGCCGATGGACACCCGGGCCCCGACCCGCTACCCGGACCGAAAACCGTGCCCGCCGGATTTCGCCCTAGTTCGCGAAGAGTCTCTCCCGGACCGCCCGCCACCGCTCCGCCAGGACCCCGTACGTCTCCGCCGCCCCGTCCCGGTCCCCGGCCCGCAGCGCCGCGATGCCCGCCGCCAGGTCCCGGGCCGAGTGGTCGACCGCCAGCCGCTCGGCCGGCAGCGCGTGCGGCAGGCCGCCGTAGTCCAGCTCCACCATCGAGCGCGGGTGGAACTCCTCCAGCCAGCTCCCGACCTCCACCAGCCCCTCGGCGAGCATCCCGTACCCCTCCGCCTCGCGCAGGGTCCGCAGCGCCCGCGCCAGGCGGCGCCGCGCCTGCACCATCGGCGTCCGGTAGCGCAGCCGCTCGCCGGGCACGTACTCCCGCTCCTCGTCGGCCACCAGCACGAACCAGCGCAGCGGCACCTGCCACACCCCGGTACGGATCCACGGGCGCGCGTCGGGGTTCCGCCCGCGCCAGGCCTCGTACTCCTCGGTGGTCCGGCGCCGGGTCACCGCGGGCAGGACGGCGTCGAGGACCGAGGGCGGGAACTCGGCCGACAGCTCCTCCAGCGCCAGCCAGCCGCGCAGCCGGGTGCGCCACGGGCAGACCAGCAGCACCCCGTCCACCTCGGCGGTGAAGGCGTCCGCGCTCTCGTGCGCCGGGACCCCGACCACGGGGACCCGTACCAAGTTCACCAGCGACCGGCGCAGTTCGTCCTGGGCGGTCGCCGTGGTCCCGCGCCGGGCGTAGTCGGCCCAGTGGGTGCGCTCGGGCTCCGGGAAAGCGGCCAGGGGCTCGTAGACGCGCAGGTACGAGGCGTACGGGACGGTCGGTGTCGAACGTGCGGAGGGCAGCCGGGGCTCGGGGGATTCGCTCACGCTCTCGTCCTCCCCCGCGGCGCGCACCGGTACTCCGTACCCCCGTGAGTGTTCCGATCCCCGGACCGGGAGGATCGCCGGGGCCCACAGGTCTTACGCTGCTCCCAGCACGCCCTCCCCCACCCGCAGGGCGGGCGTCTTTTCCGCCGCATCTCTTCCATGGGAGTCACCACCGTGACCGAAATGACCGACGGCGTCCTGCACACCCTGTTCCGTTCGGAACAGGGTGGCCACGAGCAAGTCGTGCTGTGCCAGGACCGAGCCTCCGGCCTCAAGGCCGTCATCGCGATCCACTCCACCGCCCTGGGCCCCGCCCTCGGCGGCACCCGCTTCCACGCGTACGCCTCGGACGAGGAAGCCGTCCGTGACGCGCTGAACCTCGCGCGCGGCATGTCGTACAAGAACGCGCTCGCCGGGCTCGACCTCGGCGGCGGCAAGGCCGTCATCATCGGCGACCCGGACGTCCTGAAGTCCGAGGAACTGCTGCTGGCCTACGGCCGGTTCGTGGAGTCCCTCGGCGGCCGCTACGTGACCGCCTGCGACGTCGGCACCTACGTGGCCGACATGGACGTCGTGGCCCGCGAGACCCGCTGGGCCACCGGCCGCTCCCCCGAGAACGGCGGCGCCGGCGACTCCTCGGTCCTCACCGCCTTCGGCGTCTTCCAGGGCATGCGCGCCAGCGCCCAGCACCTGTGGGGCGACCCGACCCTGCGCGGCCGCAAGGTCGGCGTGGCGGGCGTGGGCAAGGTGGGCCACCACCTGGTCGAGCACCTGCTGGAGGACGGCGCCGAGGTCGTGATCACGGACGTGCGCGAGGAATCCGTGTCGCGGATCCTCGAGAAGCACGCCACCGGCAAGTACGCGGGCCGGGTCACCGCCGTCGCCGACACCGAGGCGCTGATCCGCGTGGAGGGCCTGGACATCTACGCCCCCTGCGCGCTGGGCGGCGCCCTGAACGACGCCTCGGTGCCGGTCCTGACCGCGAAGGTGGTGTGCGGCGCGGCGAACAACCAGCTCGCGCACCCGGGTGTGGAGAAGGACCTCGCGGACCGCGGGATCCTCTACGCGCCGGACTACGTGATCAACGCGGGCGGGGTCATCCAGGTCGCGGACGAGCTCCACGGCTTCGACTTCGACCGCTGCAAGGCGAAGGCGTCGAAGATCTTCGACACCACGCTGGAGATCTTCGCACGTGCGAAGGCAGACGGGATCCCGCCGGCCGCCGCCGCCGACCGGATCGCCGAGCAGCGCATGTCGGAGGCCCTCGCCGCGCGCACGGCCGCCCGCAGCGCCGCGCTCACCGCCTGATCCACACCAGGTCCCTGCGGGGGTCCCCACGGGCGTCCTTATCGGGCTCTTACCAGGGGCTTCCGGGGTGTCCGCCGGGGCGCGGCGAGACGGAACTCACTGCGCTTCGGCGGGTCGCCCGTCAGGAAAGGGCTAAAATCGCAGCTGACCAGCGAGGACGGGGCGCCTTGTTGGTACTGCACCGGGGCGCGTCATGCGGGCGACGTACCGTATGGCCGCGGAAGCAGGTACCGTTAAACCCCTACGGACGGTCTCTCCACGGAGAGCCCGCTCCGAACCATGAACGCGTGTCAGACTCTGGGGCCGTCGAGCCCCGTCACCGAGGGGGTCGAGCCATGGGGCGCGGCCGGGCAAAGGCCAAGCAGACGAAGGTCGCCCGCCAGCTGAAGTACAGCAGCGGCGGGACTGACTTGTCGCGTCTGGCCAATGAGCTGGGCGCATCGCCGACTGATCCGCCGCTGCCTGTCAGCGTGCCGGTCGAAGTCGATGACGATGACGATCAAGATGAGGACGACCCGTACGCCAAGTACGCGGCGCTCTACAACGACGATGACGAAGAGGACGAGGACGAAGAGTCCGGTCCGTCGGCGCATCGTCGCGGTGCTTGACGCTTTCGCGGTGCGTGACGCTCTCGTGGTGTCTGCACACCAGGTCTGAAACACCGAAACCCGGTCCAGGGCATTGCCCCGGACCGGGTTTCCGTGCTGTCCGCTCGCGCTAGTTCGCGTAGTCACCGGTCATGGTCGCGCCCTCGGCGTGGTCGCCGCGCTCGAGGATCTCGCCCGCGACCCAGGCGTCGACGCCCCGGTCGGCCAGGGCGGTCAGGGCCACGTCCACCGATTCCTGCGGGACCACGGCCATCATGCCGACGCCCATGTTCAGGGTCTTCTCCAGCTCCAGGCGCTCGACCTGCCCGGCCTTGCCGACCAGGTCGAAGATCGCGCCCGGGGCCCAGGTCGAGCGGTCGACCGTGGCGTGCAGGTGGTCCGGGATCACCCGGGCCAGGTTGGCCGCGAGGCCGCCGCCCGTGATGTGGGAGTAGGCGTGCACCTCGGCGGTGCGGGTGAGCGCCATGCAGTCCAGCGAGTAGATCTTGGTGGGCTCCAGGAGCTCCTCGCCGAGGGTCCGGCCGAGCTCCTCCACGTGCTGCTCCAGGGACATCCCGGCGCGGTCGAAGAGGACGTGGCGGACCAGTGAGTACCCGTTCGAGTGAAGACCGGAGGACGCCATCGCGATCACGGCGTCGCCCGTACGGATACGGTCCGCGCCCAGCAGGGCGTCGTACTCGACGACTCCGGTGCCGGCGCCCGCCACGTCGAAGTCCTCCGGGCCCAGCAGGCCCGGGTGCTCGGCGGTCTCGCCGCCGACCAGGGCGCAGCCGGCCAGGACACAGCCCTCGGCGATGCCCTTGACGATGGCCGCGACCCGCTCGGGGTGGACCTTGCCGACGCAGATGTAGTCGGTCATGAAGAGCGGCTCGGCGCCGCAGACGACGATGTCGTCCATGACCATCGCGACCAGGTCGTGGCCGATGGTGTCGTACACGCCCATGCGGCGGGCGATGTCCACCTTGGTGCCGACCCCGTCGGTGGCGGAGGCCAGCAGGGGGCGCTCGTAGCGCTTGAGGGCGGAGGCGTCGAAGAGGCCGGCGAAGCCGCCGAGGCCGCCGAGGACCTCGGGGCGCTGCGTCTTCTTCACCCACTCCTTCATCAGCTCTACGGCGCGGTCTCCCGCATCGATGTCGACGCCCGCGGCTGCGTAGCTGGCACCGGTGGTCTTCTCTGTCATGACAGGAGAGAGCTTTCGTGTCGTTGCTGCGTGTGGTGCGGGGCCCCGGGAGAAGCTTCGAAGACAGGGCCCCGCGCAGGTTGAGCAGGGTGGGCAGGGCACACCGGCCCCAGGGGGACCGGGTGCTCTACGGGGCTGCGAGCCCTACGGGCGCCGGAGCGCGTCGGCGGCGTCCGTACCGCCGGCCAGCTCCGTCTCCAGAAGCTGCTTGCCCAGAAGCTGCGGGTCGGGCAGCTCCATGGGGTACTCGCCGTCGAAGCAGGCACGGCAGAGGTTGGGCTTCTGGATGGTGGTCGCCTCGATCATCGAGTCGAGCGAGATGTACGCGAGGGAGTCCGCGCCCATGGAGGTGGCGATCTCGTCGACGGTCATGCCGTTGGCGATCAGCTCCGCGCGGGTGGCGAAGTCGATGCCGAAGAAGCAGGGCCACTTCACGGGCGGGGAGGAGATCCGGATGTGGATCTCGGCCGCACCGGCCTCGCGGAGCATCTTGACCAGGGCGCGCTGGGTGTTGCCGCGGACGATCGAGTCGTCGACGACCACCAGGCGCTTGCCCCGGATGACTTCCTTGAGGGGGTTCAGCTTCAACCGGATGCCGAGCTGGCGGATCGTCTGCGAGGGCTGGATGAAGGTCCGGCCCACGTAGGCGTTCTTGACCAGGCCGACGCCGTACGGGATCCCGCTGGCCTCGGCGTAACCGACGGCGGCGGGCGTGCCCGATTCCGGCGTCGATATCACCAGGTCGGCCTCGGCCGGGGCTTCCTTGGCCAGGCGCCTGCCCATCTCGACGCGCGAGAGGTAGACGTTGCGGCCGGCGATGTCGGTGTCCGGGCGCGCCAGGTAGACGTACTCGAAGACACAACCCTTGGGCTTTGCTTCCGCGAAGCGAGAGGTCCGCAGACCGTTCTCGTCGATCGCGATGAGCTCACCCGGCTCGACCTCGCGGACGAAGCTGGCGCCGCAGATGTCGAGGGCGGCGGTCTCGCTCGCGACCACCCAGCCGCGGTCGAGGCGGCCGAGGACCAGCGGGCGGATGCCCTGCGGGTCACGGGCGGTGTAGAGCGTTCCCTCGTCCATGAAGACGAGCGAGAAGGCGCCCTTCACCTTCGGGAGGACCTTGGTGGCCGACTCCTCGATGGTCAGGGGCTTGCCGTCGTCGTCCGTCTGGCCGGCCAGCAGGGCGGTGACCAGGTCGGTGTCATTGGTGGCCGCCACCTGGGTGGCGCGGCCGTCCTGACGGGGGAGGTCGGCGACCATTTCGGCGAGCTCGGCGGTGTTCACCAAGTTGCCGTTGTGACCCAGGGCAATGGAGCCGTGGGCGGTCGCACGGAAGGTCGGCTGAGCGTTCTCCCAGACGGAGGCGCCAGTGGTCGAGTAGCGGGCGTGACCGACCGCGATATGACCCTGGAGCGAGCCGAGAGAGGTTTCGTCGAAGACTTGGGAAACGAGGCCCATGTCCTTGAAGACGAGGATCTGGGAACCGTTGCTCACAGCGATGCCCGCGGACTCTTGTCCACGGTGCTGCAATGCATACAGTCCGAAGTAGGTGAGCTTGGCGACCTCTTCACCCGGAGCCCAGACACCGAAGACGCCGCAAGCGTCCTGGGGGCCTTTCTCGCCGGGGAGCAGGTCGTGGTTGAGTCGTCCATCACCACGAGGCACGCCCCCGAGTGTAGGCGAGATCGACCACCGGTCCGAATTGGGGACGCCCGGGAAATGTCACAGCACGGAGGGTGACGTGCGCTCCGCATTGGGTGGCGTCTCGGTATCCGGATGCCCTTGTTGACATCTACAACCGCATTCGGACAGTCTCTCGACCCATGCAGCCTCTCGGTGACCGTTCCGTCACCCTCGTAGAGCGCCGCCACGTAGACCTGGTCCGTGTCGCGAGCGCCATCTGTCGCTGTTCCGCGTAGCCACAACTCTTCCTTCCTCTTTCACATTTCCGCTCCGCCCAGCTCCGCCCTGCCGTGCCGCGCGCCGTCCCGCGCCCGCCCGGGGCGAGTGGGCGAGCCGTGCCCTGGAGTACCTGTGTCTTCGTACGAGAACAAGCTGTCCCGGCGTGCCTTCGGCGGCGCCGTCGGAGCAACCGCCGCCGCCGCGGCCGTGGGGCTCGGCGCCGCCTCGCCGGCCGGGGCGGCCCAGGCGGCCGAGTCCCCCGCCGCCGGGTCGGAGCGGGAGTTCCGGGCCGACCGGGGCCGCCGCTCCCGCCGCCCGAACATCCTGTTCATCCTCGGGGACGACCTCGGCTGGGCCGACCTGTCCTCGTACGGGTCCCCGAACATCAAGACCCCGAACCTGGACAGGCTCGCCCGCCAGGGCGTGCGCTTCACCGACGCCTACTCCGGCTCCGCGACCTGCTCCCCGACCCGCTTCAGCCTGTACACCGGGCGCTACCCGGGCCGCACCAAGGGCGGGCTCGCCGAGCCGATAGCCGACAAGACGGCCGGGCTGGAGCCCACCCACCCCACGCTGGCCTCGCTGCTGCGCGGCTCCGGCTACGCGACCGCGCTGATCGGCAAGTGGCACTGCGGCTACCTGCCCGACTACAGCCCGACCAAGTCCGGCTGGGACGAGTTCTTCGGCAACTTCGGCGGTGCGCTGGAGTACTACTCCAAGCTCGGTCTGGGCGGGGAGTACGACCTCTACGAGGGCGACGCCGAGTACAAGGACCTGCGGTACTACACCCGCATCCTGACCGAGCGGGCGAGCGAGTACGTCTCCCGCGACCACGGGGACAAGCCGTGGCTGCTGAACCTCAACTTCACCACCCCGCACTGGCCGTGGATCGCCGACGGGGACACCGCGGAGAGCGCCGAGGTCGAGCGGCGGATCAAGGCGGGCGACGCACGGGCCCTGTGGCACCAGGACGGCGGCTCGATCGAGAAGTACCGGCAGATGGTGGAGGACCTCGACCGCTCGGTCGGCGAGGTGCTGAAGGCCCTCAAGCGCTCCGGCCAGGAGGAGGACACCCTGGTCTTCTTCTCCAGCGACAACGGCGGCGAGCGCTTCTCCTACAACTGGCCGCTCTCGGGCAACAAGGCCTCCCTCCAGGAGGGCGGGATCCGGGTCCCGAACATCGTGCGCTGGCCGGCCCGGCTGGACGGCGGCCAGGTCAGCCACGTCCCGGTCTTCACCCCGGACTGGACGGCGACCCTGCTGGAACTGGCCGGGGCCCGCGCGAACCCGGCGTACCCGCTGGACGGGGTCAGCCTGGCCGGATACCTGCTGCGGGGCGAGAAGATCGCCGAGCGGAACCTCTTCTGGCGGGTCCGCGGAGAGCGGGCGCTGCGCCGCGGGGACTGGAAGTACTACCGCGGCAAGGCGGGCCGCGACCAGCTCTTCAACCTGGCCGGGGACATCCGCGAACAGGCCGACAGGGCGGCGCTGGAACCGGCCCGGCTGGCCGAGCTGCGGGCGGCCTGGGAGAAGACGGACTCGGGGCTGCTCCCGTACCCGGGCTGATCACCTGTCCCCGGGTCGGTGACGTGGTCCACAGCCTGTGGAAAGCCCCCTCCCATGGATCCCGCGCCCGGGCGGGATCACTCCACGGCCGAGGCCGCCTTCGCGGTGATGCCGGTGCCCGGGGCGACCGCGGTGAGGGTGAGGGTGTCGCCCTGGACCTTCCACGCGAGCGGGCCGCTGCCGAACAGCTCGGTCAGCGCCTGCTCGACCGAGCCCTCGGGGCCCGTGCAGGCCATCCGGGTGGTGGTGAGCGGCCCGAAGGTGAGCGAGTCGCCCGCGACGGTGGCCTTGGCGTTGAACCGGTTGCAGCCGAGGCTGCCGCTCGCGGACCCGTCGGCGGCGAGGGTGAAGCGGGCCCTGCCCTGCGCCCCGGCCGGCAGGGAGCTGGCGGTGCCCCCGCCGATCAGGGAATCCACCGTCCACACGGTGGCGACCAGGGGCGCCTCGGGGGTACCGGACTTCGTGCTCAGGCTGATCACGTTCCCTTCGGCGGCCCCGTGTCCGGGGGCACTGCAGGCCGTGCCCGTGGCGGACAGCGCGAGTACGGCGACCAGGGCGGCGGGGAGCAGACGCGGCGTACGCATGCCGGTGGGACGCGGGCCGGGACGGAGCGGTTCCCGGTCAGCTCATCAGGGGGAGCTGCGCCGAGAGGTCGGCGCGCTCGCCGCTGGCCCTGACCTGGGCCTCCGCCAGCGCCTCGGCCCAGCCGGTGCGGCCGGTGGCGAGCCGGATCCAGGTCAGCGGGTCGGTCTCCACCACGTTCGGCGGGGTGCCGCGGGTGTGCCGGGGGCCCTCGACGCACTGGATCACCGCGAAGGGCGGGACCCGGAACTCCACCGCCCCGCCCGGCGCCTTGATCGCGAGGGCGTCGGCGAGCAGCCGGGTGCAGGCGGCCAGGGCCTGGCGGTCGATCGGGATGTCCAGCCCGGTGGCGCGGCGCAGGTCGTCGGTGTGGACCACGAGCTCGACGGTGCGGGTGACCAGGAAGTCGGCCAGGGTCATGGCCCCGATCCACAGGTCCAGCACCCGGCTGCCGGGGTGCGTCTCGAGGGCCTCGGCCAGGCGGTCGCCGGCCCGGTCGTAGAGCTCGGCGAGGGGAGCGCCCTCCAGGGTCTCCTTGGCCGCCTCGGCGATCTTGCCGGCCAGGGAGGCCGTCGCGAAGGGCCATTCGGCTGCGGGCAGTTCGGCGACGGCGGCGGGCGGCCGGGCGAGGCCGCCGGCCAGCGAGTCGGCGATCCACGCGATGTGCGCGGCGAGTTCGGCGACGGACCAGTCCCCGACCCCGCTCGGCCGGGCGAGCTGTTCGGGGTCCAACCCCCGTACAGCATCCCGGACATGGCCGAACTGCGCGAGGACGGCCGCGCGGGTCCGGGCGGGGTCGTAGGTGCGCGGCTTCTTCTTGGCGGGAGGCATGGGGCCGACCCTACGCCGCCCGGGATCCGGCCGCCGTCAGACCTTCGGGGCCGCAGGCAGGGTGGTCTCGCAGCCGGCCTTCGCCGCCGCGCGCAGGGCCGCCTCGCGGGCCAGTCCCGACAGGAAACCGGGCCTGCCGCGGCCCGGGGAGTCGCCCTCGGTGGCGGCGGTCGCCCGCAGGGCGGTCACTCCGCCGGACCTGGCGGGGTCGGCGCACCGCGCGATCGCCACGACGCTGCGGGCGTCGTAGTCGAACCGGCTCCCGCCCGGTTGGGCGTCCTTGGAGGCCTCCACCTTGAGGGAGGCGAACTCCTCCATCTGCTCCTGGCCCTCGAACGTCACCGCACGCAGCAGCACACACGCCTGGTCCGCCGAGGCGCCCGCCTCCACCCTGGGCATGCCGAACCCCATCACCGCATCCGGATCGACCAGTCCCTGACAGTTCTCGATGATCTCCGCCCGGCTCCGCGCGCGGTCCCCGGAGTTGTCGTAGAGGAACCAGCCGCCCACCCCCACGGCGGCCACGATCACCGGTATCCCGACCCCGAGGAGCCATCGGCCCCGACTCTGCGCCATCTGCGCCCCGTTCCCCCGTCGGCCCCGCCACCGCCGTCGGCGCGGGCTCCTTGCCGGAACGGACGAGCCCCCGCCCGGAACAGTTCCGGACGGGGGCTCGAAAAAAATGGCGGCTCAGGCGAGCAGCGCCGGGATCGTCGCCTCGTGGGCGGTGCGGAGCTCGGTCAGGGGGAGCGTGAACTCGCCCTGGACCTCGATCTCCTCGCCGTCCACCACACCGATCCGGGTCGCCGGCAGGCCCCGCGCACCGCACATGTCGGTGAAGCGGAGCTCCTCGCTGCGCGGGACGGCCACGATGGCCCGGCCCGCGGACTCGGAGAACAGGAAGGTGAAGGCGTCGAGCGCCTCGGGCACCACGATCCGCGCACCGTTGCCGCCGCGCAGGCAGGACTCGGTGAGCGCCTGGATCACGCCGCCGTCGGACAGGTCGTGCGCGGCGTCGATCATGCCGTCGCGCGAGGCCGAGATCAGGATCTCGCCGAGCAGCTTCTCGCGGCCCAGGTCCACCTTGGGCGGCATGCCGCCCAGGTGCTGGTGGACGACCTCGGACCAGGCGGAGCCGCCGAACTCCTCGGCGGTGTCGCCGAGCAGGTACAGCAGCTGGCCGGCCTCCGCGAACGCCATCGGCGTACGGCGGTTGACGTCGTCGATCACACCGAGGACCGCCACGACCGGGGTCGGGTGGATCGCGATGTCGCCGGTCTGGTTGTAGAGGGAGACGTTGCCGCCCGTGACCGGGGTGCCCAGCTCCAGGCAGCCGTCGGCGAGACCGCGGGTGGCCTCGGCGAACTGCCACATGACGTCCGGGTCCTCGGGGGAACCGAAGTTCAGGCAGTCGGAGATGGCGAGCGGCTTGGCGCCGGTCGCGGCGACGTTGCGGTACGCCTCGGCCAGCGCGAGCTGCGCGCCCGTGTACGGGTCGAGCTTCGCGAAGCGGCCGTTGCCGTCGGTGGCCATCGCGACGCCGAGGTTGGTCTCCTCGTCGATGCGGACCATGCCGGCGTCCTCGGGCTGCGAGAGCACCGTGTTGCCCTGCACGAAGCGGTCGTACTGGTCGGTGATCCAGGACTTCGACGCCTGGTTCGGCGAGGAGACCAGGGCCAGGACCTGCGCGCGCAGTTCCTCGGAGGTCGCCGGGCGGGGCAGCTTGCCCGCGTCGTCGGCCTGCAGGGCGTCCTGCCAGGAGGGGCGGGCGTAGGGGCGGTGGTAGGTCGGGCCCTCGTGGGCGACGGTGCCCGGGGGCACGTCCACGATGAGCTCGCCGTGCCAGTAGATCTCCAGCTGCTCGCCGTCGGTGACCTCACCGATGACGGTGGCGATCACGTCCCACTTCTCGCAGATCTCCATGAAGCGGTCCACGTACTGCGGCTCGACGATCGCGCACATGCGCTCCTGCGACTCGCTCATGAGGATTTCCTCGGGCGAGAGCGTCGCGTCGCGCAGCGGGACGGTGTCCAGGTCCACCCGCATGCCGCCGGAGCCGGCGGAGGCCAGCTCGGAGGTGGCGCAGGAGAGCCCGGCGCCGCCGAGGTCCTGGATGCCCGCGACCAGCTTCTCCTTGAAGATCTCCAGGGTGCACTCGATGAGGAGCTTCTCCTGGAAGGGGTCGCCGACCTGGACCGCGGGGCGCTTGGTGGGCTTGGTGTCGTCGAAGGTCTCGGACGCGAGGACCGAGACGCCGCCGATGCCGTCGCCGCCGGTGCGGGCGCCGTAGAGGATGACCTTGTTGCCGGGGCCGGAGGCCTTGGCGAGGTGGATGTCCTCGTGCTTCATCACGCCGATGCAGCCGGCGTTGACGAGCGGGTTGCCCTGGTAGCAGGCGTCGAAGACGACCTCGCCGCCGATGTTCGGCAGGCCCAGGCAGTTGCCGTAGCCGCCGATGCCCGCGACCACGCCCGGCAGGACGCGCTTGGTGTCGGGGTGGTCGGCCGCGCCGAAGCGCAGCGGGTCGACGACCGCGATCGGGCGGGCGCCCATGGCGAGGATGTCGCGGACGATGCCGCCGATGCCGGTGGCCGCGCCCTGGTAGGGCTCGATGTACGAGGGGTGGTTGTGCGACTCGACCTTGAAGGTGACCGCGTAGCCCTGGCCCACGTCGACGACGCCGGCGTTCTCGCCGATGCCGACGAGCATCGCGTCGTTCTGGGGGACCTTCTCGCCGAACTGCTTCAGGTGGACCTTGCTGCTCTTGTACGAGCAGTGCTCGGACCACATGACCGAGTACATGGCGAGCTCGGCGCCGGTGGGCCGGCGGCCGAGGATCTCCCTGATGCGGGCGTACTCGTCCTCCTTGAGGCCGAGCTCCTTCCAGGGCTGCGCCGAGTCCGGGGTCTCCGAGGCGTTCTTGACCGTGTCGAGGCTCATGCGTTGACCAGCTTCTTCAGGACCGAGGTGAAGAACGGGAGGCCGTCGGTGCGGCCCGTCCCGATCAGCGGCTCGACCGCGTGCTCGGGGTGCGGCATGAGGCCGACGACGTTGCCCGCGGCGTTGGTGATGCCGGCGATGTCGCGCAGCGAGCCGTTCGGGTTCACGTCGACGTACCGGAAGGCCACTCGCCCTTCGGCCTCCAGTTCGTCCAGCACGCGCTCTTCGGCCACGTAGCGGCCGTCCATGTTCTTGAGCGGTACGGAGATCTCCTGGCCGGCGGTGTAGTCGCCGGTCCACGCGGTCTCCGCGTTCTCCACCCGCAGCTTCTGGTCGCGGCAGATGAAGTGCAGGTGGTTGTTCCGGAGCATCGCCCCCGGCAGCAGGTGGGCCTCGGTGAGGATCTGGAAGCCGTTGCAGATGCCGAGGACGGGCATGCCGCCCTTGGCCTGCTCGATGATGGTCTCCATGACCGGCGAGAACCGGGAGATGGCCCCGGCGCGCAGGTAGTCCCCGTAGGAGAAGCCGCCCGCGAGGACGACCGCGTCGACCTGGTGCAGGTCCTTGTCGCGGTGCCAGAGCGAGACCGGCTCGGCCCCCGCGAGGCGGATGGCGCGCAGCGAGTCACGGTCGTCGAGCGTTCCGGGGAACGTGACGACTCCGATGCGAGTGGTCACCGTCAGGCCTCGACCTTCACGGTGAAGTCTTCGATGACGGTGTTGGCGAGGAAGGTTTCGGCCATCTTGTGGATGCGGTCGAGGGCGGCCTGGTCGACCGGTCCCTCCACCTCCAGTTCGAAGCGCTTCCCCTGGCGGACGTCGGCGATTCCCTCGAAGCCCAGGCGCGGTAGTGCACGCTGCACCGCCTGGCCCTGGGGGTCGAGGATCTCCGGCTTGAGCATGACGTCGACTACGACGCGTGCCACTGGCACTCCCGATGAGGTGGTTGGT
Source organism: Streptomyces sp. NBC_00454 (assembly GCF_041434015.1). GTDB lineage: Bacteria > Actinomycetota > Actinomycetes > Streptomycetales > Streptomycetaceae > Streptomyces. The sequence continues at coordinate 3,671,947 of NZ_CP107907.1, forward strand.
GCGAAGGCGGTTCCCTCAGCGTACCTGTAGGAAATTTCTACGCGGGTAGATATCTCTCTTGTGCGATCCTCCACGTCGTTTCGGCTTCACCAACGCTTCGCAAAATCCGCCGGAAAAACACGCGTCCGGCATTGCGGCGGGACACGCGGAGATAATTAACTGGGCTTCGCAATGCAATGAGAATCGGGGTACAAAGGAATCCTCCGATGCGTCGGCATTTTCTGCTGCGTGACGGGGGCGGAAAGTTGCATTGCTCCGAAACATCCACACAGGCGACATCACCGCTCCATCCCAGCTCGTCAGCGGGGGAGCGGGGTCGCACGAAGGGACCGATATCCGTGGCGCAGCGCGTAGTAGTCACGATCTCCGACGACATCGATGGCGGAGAAGCATCGGAAACGGTCGTCTTCGGGCTGGACGGTAAGTCGTACGAGATCGACCTCAATGTGGCCAACGCAAAGAAACTGCGGAAGAGCCTCGCCCCGTTCGTGGCGGCCGGCCGCCGCCAGTCCCGTTCCGGGAAGGCGTTCAAGCACACCGCCATCGCCCCCGACCCGGCGGTCGTCCGGGCCTGGGCCCGGTCCAACCAGCTCGACGTCCCCCCGCGCGGCCGGATCCCCAAGAAGGTCTACGAGGAGTACAACGCGGCTCACTGAGGGCCGATTTGCCATCCACCCCTACTGGTCCGCTAGTGTGTGGATCACGCCAAGGGGCGAGGCCGCAAGGTCAAACCCCGAAGTCGTGCGGGTGTAGTTCAGTAGCAGAACATCCTCCTTCCAGGGGGAAGGCGCAGTGTGCGATCCCTGTCACCCGCTCTGCAGGCTTTACCGACCACGGTTGTGGATCAGGTAGAGTGATGCACGCATCGCACGGCAGTTTTGTCGTGGGAAGCATGCGGACGTAGCTCAGTTGGTAGAGCACCACCTTGCCAAGGTGGATGTCGCGCGTTCGAGTCGCGTCGTCCGCTCAGCGTATGAAGGCCCCGATCATTGATCGGGGTCTTCTTCGTATGCCCGGATAGCGGACCGATCTCCGGTCGGATACCCGAAACCCGATGACATGTGTCATGGCCGGGTCCGCCGTCCCGCCGCGAGACTGGGGCCATGAAACTCACGGGATGGTGGAAGAACCGCAGCAGCGCGGGGAAGGTCGAGCTCTACACGCGCTGGTCGTTCCACTTCTTCGTGCTGATCGAGATCTTCTCGATCGGGCTGCCGGCCCTGGGGTCCATGGCCAAAAACACCTCCCCGGTGCTCGGGGTCTCCCTCTTCCTGACGGTGTGCGCGCACTCCGTGGTCGTCGGGGTCCTCTCCTCCCGGGCCCTGGACTGGATCGCGGGCCGGCGCGAGCGCCCCGTACGGCTCGCGGCCTTCACCGTCGCCGTCACCGCGGCCGCGTGCCTCGCCGTCCTCGCCGTACGGGCGACCGTGCGGCCCGTGGACCCGCCGCTGGCCCCGACCCTGCTCGTCGGCATGACCTCCTTCGCCAGCGGCACGCTCGTCCTGTGCCTGCGCGAGGTCCGGCAGATGCGCTACGTGGCTCCGGCCACCGCCGTCCTCGTCGGGGTGGCCGCGCTCGCCTTCGGGATCCCGGCCGGCGAGGCCACCGGCTACGCGGTCGCGGTCCTGGTGGGCGGCGCCTTCCTCTCCGCGGCCTGCGGGTTCTCCGGATGGCTGCTCGGCGCGGTGTACGAGCTCGACCGCGCCCGCGAGCTCCAGGCGCAGCTCGCGGTGGCCGAGGAGCGGCTGCGCTTCGGCCGCGACCTGCACGACGTGATGGGCCGCAACCTCGCGGTGATCGCCCTCAAGAGCGAGCTGGCGGTACAGCTGGCCCGGCGCGAACGCCCGGAGGCGGTGGACCAGATGATCGAGGTGCAGCGGATCGCCCGGGAGTCCCAGAAGGAGGTCCGCGACGTGGTCCGCGGCTACCGGGAGGCGGATCTCGCGGTGGAGCTGGAGGGCGCGCGCGGGGTGCTGCACGCGGCCGGGATGGACTGCCGGGTCGAGTTCACGGCGGGCCGCGACCTTCCCGCCGAGGCCCAGTCGGCGCTCGGCTGGGTGGTGCGCGAGGCGACGACCAACGTGCTGCGGCACGGCGACGCCCGCAGCTGCGTGATCCGGCTGACGGCGGCGCCCTCGGGCGCGCTGACGCTGGTGGTGGAGAACGACGGGGCCCCCAAGGTCCCGGCCGGGCCGCCGGGCTCGGGGCTCGCGGGCCTGCGGGAGCGGCTCGCGGTGCTGGACGGCACGCTGGAGGCCGGTCCGGTGGAGGGCGGCCGGTTCAGGGTGCGCGCCGAAATCCCGGGCCCTGCGGCCGAACCGATCCTGGAAGCGGAGACACGTTCATGAGCCCCGTACGCGTACTGCTGGCCGACGACGAGCACCTGATCCGGGGCGCGCTGGCCGCCCTGCTGGGACTGGAGGACGATCTGCTGGTCGTCGCGGAGGCGGCCTCGGGGCCGGAGGCGCTCGCGATGGCGCGGGCCCACCGCCCGGACGTGGCCGTGCTGGACCTGCAGATGCCGGGGGCCGACGGTGTGAGCGTGGCCACATCCCTGCGGGCCGAACTCCCCGACTGCAAGACCATGATCGTGACCAGTCACGGCCGCCCCGGCCACCTGAAGCGGGCCCTCGCCGCGGGGGTACGGGCCTTCGCGCCGAAGACGGTATCGGCCCAGCGGCTGGCCGAGCTGATCCGCACCGTGCACGCCGGAGGCCGTTACGTGGATCCGGAGTTGGCGGCCGACGCGATCAGTGCGGGCGACTCCCCGCTGACCGCCCGGGAGGCGGAGGTCCTGGAACTGGCCGGGGACGGGGCGCCGATCGCGGAGATCGCGGAGCGGGCCTCACTGTCCCCGGGGACGGTACGGAACTACCTCTCCTCGGCGGCCTCGAAGCTGGGCGCCGAGAACCGGCACACGGCGGTGCGTCTCGCACGGTCCCGGGGTTGGGTATAGTAGTTCTCGCGCTACGGCGCACCTGCGGACATAGCTCAGTTGGTAGAGCACCACCTTGCCAAGGTGGATGTCGCGCGTTCGAGTCGCGTTGTCCGCTCTGCAGTGAAGAAGCCCCCCGGTCCTCGGACCGGGGGGCTTCTCTCGTTCCAAGGGCCGGGCGGGGGCCGGGCCGACCCCAGGGGCCCCGTTCCCGGGGCCCCTTCGCCGCTCCCGGCCTCAGACCCAGGTCTGGCCGGTGAGGCGCTCGTAGGCCTCGACGTACTTGGCGCGGGTCTGCTCCACGACCTCCTGCGGGAGGACGGGCGGCGGGAGTTCGCCCTTGGAGTCCCAGCCGGAGGCCGGGGAGGCCAGCCAGTCGCGGACGTACTGCTTGTCGAAGGAGGGCTGGCTGCGGCCCGGCTCCCACAGGTCGGCCGGCCAGAAGCGCGAGGAGTCCGGGGTCAGCACCTCGTCGGCGGCGACCAGGGCGCCGTCCTTGTCGAAACCGAACTCGAACTTGGTGTCCGCCAGGATGATCCCGCGCTCGCGCGCGATGTCCCGGGCCCGGCCGTAGACGGCCAGGGTGGTCTGGCGCAGCAGGGCCGCCGTCTCGGCGCCCTGGGTGCGCGCGACCTCCTCGTAGGAGACGTTCTCGTCGTGCTCGCCGACCTCGGCCTTGGCGGCCGGGGTGAAGATCGGGGCGGGCAGCTCGGAGCCGTCGACGAGCCCCTCGGGCAGGGCGAGTCCGCAGACCGTACGGGTCTTCTTGTACTCGGCGAGGCCCGAGCCGGTGAGGTAGCCGCGGGCCACGCACTCGACGGGGACCATGTCGAGGTTGCGGCAGACCAGGGCGCGGCCGGCCCAGTCGGCGGGAGCCCCGGCGGGCAGCTCGGTGCTCAGGACGTGGTTCGGGACGAGGTCCGCGAGCTGGTCGAACCACCACAGGGAGAGCTGGGTCAGGATCCGGCCCTTGTCCGGGATTTCCGTGGGCAGTACCCAGTCGGCGGCGGAGATGCGGTCGCTGGCGACCATGACGAGGTTGTCGTCCTCATCGCGGTAGAGGTCGCGGACCTTGCCGGTGTGGAGGTGGACGAGGCCGGGCACCTGTACCGGCTCGGGCTTTTCGACGAATCCGGGCACGGAGTCTCCCTGTGGTTCTGTACGAGCGCGCGGCCCATTCTCCCGCACCGGTCCGCCTCCCCGGACAACGGGTCCGGTCAGTCCCCCGGTCAGCTCCCCGGTCGGCCCACCGGTCAGTCCCGCTTGCAGATCCGGTCGAGGAGGTTGGCGGTGGCCCGCTGCACCCGCTCGTCCACGTGCCCGGGGCGGTCGAGCGCCGGCGACCAGGCGAAGGTGCCGGACGCGAAGACGAGCGCGCCGCTGGGAGCCCGGTAGAGCGAGGTCTCCTGGTGGCGGAGGTGGCCTTCGCCGTCCTCGTACGGGGAGTGCGCGAGCAGGATCCGGCTCTGGTGCTCGGGGAGCTGCGTGCGCGGGAAGTAGCGGTCGGCCTCGCCCGCGACCAGGCCCGGCAGCTCGTCGTTCTCGGCGGCGCCGGTGGAGTCCCAGAGCCAGTGCGTGGCATTGCGCACGACGAGGGGCGCGGGCTCGGGGACCCGTCCCGCGTACTGGATGCCGAGCAACTGCTGCTCCGGGCGGTCGACTTCGCGCCAGAGGCTGGGGCGGCCGGGGCCGCGGCGTTTTCGGCAGGTCAGGAGCCGGTCGTCGATGCCCGAGGGCGAGGGCGAGAGCTCCACCTGCCAGTACATGGTGTTGGCGGAGAGGAAGACGAGCGAGGTGCCGTGGTCGCGGGCGCGCTCGACGGTGCGGCGCATGGGGGCGGACCAGTACTCGTCGTGGCCCGGGAAGACCAGGCCGCGGTAGCGGGTGGGGTCGACGCGGCCGGCGTGCAGGTCGCGGGCGTCGGCGTAGGCGAGGTCGTAGCCGTAGCGCTCGGCCCAGCGGATGAAGTCGTAGGCGTGGCCGACGTGGAGGGGCAGGCCGGCGCCGGCGTAGGGGCGGTCGAAGGAGACGGTGATGGCGGCGTCGCGCTCGCCGAGCAGCCGGCCCTCCTCGTCCCAGGCGTGGTAGAGGCTCGCCCCGGTCCGGCCGTCCTCCGGGTAGAGGTTGTAGGCCTGCCAGGTGATGTCGGGGAGCAGGAGCAGCAGATCGGCCGGGTGGTCGTCGCGCACGGTGAAGGGGATGTGCGACCGGTAGCCGTCGGCGGTCGTCAGCACGGCCACGTACGCCCCGACGCTCCAGTAGGAGGGGACCTGGAGCCGCCAGGAGAGCCACCAGTGGTGGCAGGAGACGGTGCGGTCGGCGGTGAGGGGCGCGGGCTGGACGATGCCGGAGAGCCGGGGGCTGGTGGTGATCTTGGAGGCGCCGTCGCCGCCGTAGTGGCCGATGCGGTAGACGTCGACGGAGAACTGCTGGGGCGGGTCCACGGTGATGTGGAAGTCGATGGCCTCGCCGGGGGCGACTGCTCCGGTGGAGGCGAAACCTTTGATCTGCCGGTGCACGTCGTCGGCGGTGCGGGGACCGCCGTTGCTCCGGGCCCGGGGGATCTGTCCGGCGGCCACGGCCGGATCCACGTACCAGGGCACGACCTGCCCGTGGTCGTCGTAGTACAGCTCGCTCCCGCGGAACCACGGCAGTGGCCCCTGCCCGAAGGGATCGGTCACCGCGTGCGCGAGCGCACCTGACTCCCAACGCCGGATCTGCTCCGCACCCATACCGCTCCCCTCCCTCGCTCCCCCGAACGCCTGGACCGGTCCCAGCACATCACATAACGCACTCAGTCCGTCACCGTTCGTCGCGAAAAGTTCAGCCGTTGGTCGACGGCACATCAGACCCGCGAAGTGGCCGTACCCCATGGAGCAGTAGGCCGCCTTCAGGCCACCTAGACGAGCCGGACCGGCTTCTCGGGCCGTACGCCCACTTCCGCGAGCCAGTCCCGCAGGGGCTCGGAGTCCCCGTCCTCCACCAGGGACAGCACCCGCGGCGCAAGGTCGGGCCGCCGCACGCCTCCGACCAGCAGGACCGGCCCGTCCAGCCAGTCCAGTCCGGGTGCGGCCCCGGCGGAGTCCACCGCGGCGCAGCACACCAGCGCCACCACGTGGTCCGTCAGCAGGTCCCGGCCGCTGCGCGGGGCCTCCAGGGGGAACAGCGGCACGGCGTCCGCGCCCTTCGCGGCGGCGGCCGGTACGGCCTCCCGCGCCAGGTCCCCGCTGAGCCGGCCGGCCAGCGCCTCTCCGTCGGCGGTGTCCGCGAGGAAGGACAGCACCCGCTCCACCGTGGAGGCGGCGGGCGCGGACAGCGCGTCCAGCGCGGCCAGCAGCCGCCCCGCCTCCGTACGCCACTTGCGGTCGACGACCTCCTCCGGATACGCCGCCCAGTCCACCGGCGACCAGTCCGGTCCGGCCTCGGCGGGGCCGCCGTGGAAGAGCCGCGCGGCCAGCAGCGAGGCGGCCTCGTCCACCGCTCCCGGCTGCTCCAGCAGATCGCACGCCGGGCGCTCGCCCAGCCTGGAGGTGAATCCGTCGGCCAGCCGGTCGCGGCGGGACAGCTCGGTCAGCGCGGAGACGACCCCGGCGTCCAGGTGCGCGGGCCAGCGGCCCATCCGCCAGGCGGGCAGCGCGACCCGGGTCAGCAGCCGGTCCCAGCCGGCGTACGCCAGGCCGACCTGCTCCTGGGCGACGATCCGCAGCCCGTAGTCCACACCCTGTGCACGGTCGGAGGCGGCGGCGGCCACCCCGCGCTCCATCTCGGCGGCGTCGACCCGGCACAGCCGCAGCAGCAGCCGGGCGGGGGCGGCGATCCAGCCGAGGAAGCGCCGGTTGCCCACGTCCACGGCGGCGTCGAGGCCCCGTACGAATCCGCGCGCGTCGGCTATGTCCGGGTGCGCGGAGGGGCCCGTACCGGCGACGACGGGCGCGAGCACGGCCCGCAGCTCCGCGACGCGCATCCACCACAGGAACGGGGAGCCGATCACCAGCACGGGGGCGGCGCCCGGTGCGGACTCCGGGGGACAGGGTCCGGGGGAGCCGGCGGCCGCACCCGGTATGCGGGTAAGGGCACGGCGGTGGGCCGGGTGGGTGCGGTCCTCCAGCCAGCTGTCGCAGTCGGGCGTGAGGGCTATCGCGGAGGGCACCGGGACGTCCATCCGCTCCGCCAGGTCCCGCACGAGCCGGTAGAGATCGGGGGCGGAGGCCTCCGACAGCGGCACCGTCGGGGTCACGGCGGGGCTCGCCCGCAGGACGACGGCGGCAAAGGTCCCGCCGACGAGGAGCACGAGGGCGGCGACCGCGCACACGGTGAGGGTCACCGCGGGCCAGGGGTCGCCGACGAGCCGGCCCGTCATCCGGGCGGCCACCAGCACCACCGCGAGGGCGGCGGGCAGCATCCCGACGGCCAGGGCCCTGCTGCGCACGCGCAGCACTGCCAGGGCTCGGGAACGCGCGGACGGCGTGCCCACTTCAGCGATCGAACCTGTCCCGGACACGGCCGGACCTCACCCCCTCTGCCCTGCGGCGGCTTTGCTCACTCCCCCACTGTGACACCCGCCACTGACATCGCAATGCCGGTGGGCCAAGTGCCGGAATGAGAGCCGGAATGCTTGCGCCGCACCATAGTTGGGGCGGGCGCGGCCGTCAGGCAGACCGGCGGACGATCACCCGATGGAATGGCTTTGGGTAAAGGTGGGTGCGTTCGAACGCAGCTGGATGCACTCGCACGCGAACACGCGCGCGGGCCCGGCCGCACCGAGTGCGTTCCGGGCCCGCGTCCGTGAAATCCCGCTGGTCAGCGGCGTTCAGCGGCCTTCGGCGGCCTTGGCCGCGATGTCCGTGCGGTACTGCGAACCGTCGAGCCTGATCCGCTCGACGGCCTTATACGCCCTGGTCCGTGCCTGCGCCAGATCTGAGCCGGTGGCCGTCACCGACAGGACGCGACCGCCCGCGCTGACGACCGCGTCGCCCTCGCGCCGGGTCCCGGCGTGCAGCACGTAGGCGTGCGGGGCGTCCAGCTCGGCCACCTCGGCCAGGCCCTCGATGGGGTCCCCGGTGCGCGGGGTCTCCGGGTAGTTGTGGGAGGCGATGACGACGGTGACGGCCGCGTCCTCGCGCCAGCTGAGCGGGGGCAGGGCGTGCAGGGTGCCGTTGGCCGAGTTCAGCAGCACGCTCGCGAGCGGGGTCTGCAGCCGGGCCAGGACCACCTGGGTCTCGGGGTCGCCGAAACGGGCGTTGAACTCGATGACCCGCACACCGCGCGAGGTGATCGCCAGACCCGCGTAGAGCAGCCCGGAGAAGGGGGTGCCGCGGTGGCGCAGCTCGTCCACGGTGGGCTGGAGGACGGAGGCCATGACCTCGTCGACCAGCTTCGGGTCGGCCCAGGGGAGCGGGGAGTACGCGCCCATGCCGCCGGTGTTGGGGCCCTCGTCCCCGTCGAGCGCGCGCTTGAAGTCCTGCGCGGGCTGGAGCGGCAGCACGGTGACGCCGTCGGTGATGGCGAAGAGGGAGACCTCGGGGCCGTCGAGGAACTCCTCGATGACCACGCGGTCGCAGCCGAGCGCGTGGGCGCGGGCGGCGGCCCGGTCGTCGGTGACGACGACGCCCTTGCCGGCGGCGAGCCCGTCGTCCTTGACCACGTACGGGGCGCCGAAGGCGTCGAGGGCCGCGTCCACCTCTTCCGGGGTGGTGCATACGTAGCTGCGTGCCGTCGGGACGCCGGCCGCGGCCATCACGTCCTTGGCGAAGGCCTTGGAGCCTTCCAGCTGCGCCGCTTCGCCGGACGGGCCGAAGACGGGGATGCCGGCCGCGCGGACGGCGTCGGCGACCCCGGCGACGAGCGGGGCCTCCGGGCCGACGACGACCAGGTCGGCGCGGAGCTCGGTGGCGAGGCGGGCGACGGCTTCGCCGTCGAGGGCATCGACGGGGCGGAGCTCGGCCACCTCGGCGATGCCGGCGTTTCCTGGAGCGCAGTACAGCGCGTTGACGTCGGGATCGAGGGACAGAGAGCGGCACAGGGCATGTTCGCGGGCGCCGCCGCCGATGACGAGGACCTTCACGGCATGAAGGGTAGCCCGCGCTCCGGATTCCCTTTCGTGCGGCCACCCAATGAGACGGCTACTCGTTCGTATATTCCTCTACAACGGTGGCTCCGAGCTCGCGCACGATCAGCTCGTGCCCGGTCAGCGCGGAGTCGACGAGGTCCGGATCGTCGTCCTCCGGTACGTCGTCCTCGGGCGCGACCGGCGGGGGCCCCTGGTACGCGGGGGCCTGCTGCGGAGGGGGCTGCTGCTGGTACGACTGCTGCGGCGGCTGCTGGGGGGACTGCTGGTGCTGCTGCGGGGCCGGGGCCTGCTGGGTCTGGGCCGGCGGGTTGTAGGCGGGCGCGGGCGGAGCCCCGTAGGAGGACGCGGAGACGGGCGCGATGGGCTGGTTGCCCCCGCCGAGCACGGCCTCGATCTTCCAGTTGACCTGGAACTGCTCGGCGAGGACCGCCTTGAGCACGTCCTCGCTGCCGCTGCTCGCGAAGTTGTCGCGGGCTCCGGCGTTGGGGAAGCCGAGCTGGAGCGTGGTGCCGTCGAAGCCGGCGACCTGCGCGTTCTGGCTGAGCAGGATCCAGGTGAAGCGGCGGCGGTTCTTGACGGCGTCCAGGACGGCCGGCCACATCGCATGGATCTGCCCGGCGCCGGCGGCCATGCCGGGCGAAGCCTGGGCGGCGGCCGGTGCGGGCGCGGCGGCCTGGGCGGCGACCGGAGCCGGAGCGGGCGCGGGGGCCGCGGCCGCGGCTCCGGGAGCGGAGGCGCTGGGCCAGGCACCGGCGACGGCCGGCGCGGCCGCGGCTGCCGGAGCGGCCGGAGCGGCTGCCGGGGCGGCGGCTCCCGGCCATGCGCCGGGCGCTCCGCCACCGGGCTGCGCGGCCCCGGGCCACGCACCGGGCGCGGCGGCGGGCGGCGCCACGGCGGCGGCCGCGGGCTCCGCGGCAGCCACCGGAGCCTGCGCCTGGACCGGAGCCTGGACCGGAGCGGGGGCCTGCTGGACGGGGGCGGGCGCCACAGGGGCCCGTACCGGCGCGGGAACGGCCGGGGCCATGGCGTGCGCCTCGGGGCCGGGTACGTAGCCCATGGCGGGCGCGGGGGCGAAGGAGGCGGCGGCCGGGGCCACTCCACTGCGCTCCAGCCGGTCGAGCCGGGCCTGGAAGGAGCGCTCGTCGTCGAAGGCGGCGGGCAGCAGCACCCGGGCGCAGATCAGCTCCAGCTGGAGCCGCGGCGAGGTGGCGCCGCGCATCTCGGTGAGCCCGGTGTTGACCAGATCGGCGGCGCGGGACAGCTCGGCGGCCCCGAACACGGAGGCCTGGGCCTGCATCCGCTCGACGACATCGGCCGGGGCGTCGATGAGCCCCTTCTCCCCGGCGTCGGGCACGGCGGCCAGGATCACCAGGTCGCGCAGCCGCTCCAGCAGGTCGGCGACGAACCGGCGCGGGTCGTTGCCCCCCTCCACCACCCGGTCGACGATCTCGAAGGCGGCGGCCCCGTCGCCGGCGGCGAAGGCGTCCACCACGGAGTCCAGCAGGGAGGCGTCCGTGTATCCGAGGAGCGAGGTGGCCATGGCGTACGTCACGCCCTGGTCGGCGGCGCCGGCCAGCAGCTGGTCCATGACCGACATGGAGTCGCGCACGGAGCCCGCTCCGGCCCGCACGACGAGCGGCAGCACCCCGTCCTCGACGTGCGCGCCCTCGCGGCCGCAGACCTCGCCGAGGTAGTCCCGCAGGGTGCCGGGCGGCACGAGCCGGAACGGATAGTGGTGCGTCCTGGACCGGATGGTCCCGATGACCTTCTCGGGCTCGGTGGTCGCGAAGATGAACTTGAGGTGCTCCGGCGGCTCCTCGACCACCTTCAGCAGGGCGTTGAAGCCCGCCGAGGTGACCATGTGCGCCTCATCGATGATGTAGATCTTGTACCGGCTGGAGGCGGGCCCGAAGAAGGCCTTCTCGCGCAGGTCACGGGCATCGTCCACACCGCCGTGCGAGGCCGCGTCGATCTCGATGACGTCGATGGAACCCGGCCCGTTGCGCGCGAGGTCCTTGCAGGACTGGCACTCCCCGCAGGGGGTGGGCGTGGGGCCCTGCTCACAGTTGAGGCACCGAGCCAGGATGCGCGCGCTGGTGGTCTTGCCACAGCCTCGCGGACCGCTGAACAGGTACGCGTGATTGACCCGATTGTTCCGCAGGGCCTGCATCAGCGGGGCAGTGACATGCTCCTGCCCGATGACCTCGGCGAACGACTCGGGGCGATAGCGGCGGTACAGCGCAAGGGACGACACGTCTACGAGGTTATCCGGGCCCGCCGACAACAGCGGCCCGCCGACCCCGCCCGGCCTGTCACCACGGGCTCCCGCCGGGGGTCCTCACCGGCTTCCGCCAGGGGTCCTCACCGGCTTCCGCACCCGCCCCGGAACGCAAAGCGCCCCCCACGCACCCACCAGAGCCCACTTACCCTTGCTGCCTTCCGGCCCTGGGGGAGTTGGGTGAGATAGCGCCACGTGAGGGGCTGACCCCACCCTAGCGGATGGACGGCCCCGGAATCGAGCCGGCTCCTTCCACTCATCCTTCACCCGCCCTTCGAAGACCCTCCCGGACTCCCCCCGCTCCGCTCCCGGACCCCTCCGGAACGATCACGTTCGCGAGCACCCCTCAACGTCTTGTATTGTTTGCCGCGGAGGATTCGCCTAGTGGCCTAGGGCGCACGCTTGGAAAGCGTGTTGGGGGCAACCCCTCACGAGTTCGAATCTCGTATCCTCCGCCATTGCTCTCACCGGGCAATACGTTGAAGAGCCCCACCGCTTGCGGTGGGGCTCTTTGCGTTGCCCGTCGCAGCTGCCGTCAGGGACCGCCGATGAGGCGTGGGTCACATTCGGGTCCCCGGACCTCACAATCCGGCGGCCCGAATCGCTCGTAGTGCGGAATCCATCCGCGACGGGAGAACCCAACATGATGCGAAGACTGGCTTCGTTGCCCGGTGGACGAGTGGGGAAATGGGTCGTGCTCGCCCTCTGGGCGGCCCTGCTCATCCCGGTCCTGATGCTGGCCGGCCGGCTCGGCGACGTCGAGGAGAACGACAATTCGGCCTGGCTGCCCGGTAACGCGGAGTCGACCGAGGTCGTCGCCCGGGCCGAGAACTTCCAGCGTGCCGACACCGTGCCCGCGATCGTGATCTACGACCGGCCCGGGGGCGTCACCCCTGACGACATGGCCGAGGCCCGGGCCGACGCCGAGGCCTTCAAGGGCATGGAGAACGTCGCGGGGCAGCCGCAGGGGCCGCTGAAGGCCGAGGACGGCAAGGCCATCCAGACCGTGGTCCAGGTCCGCAAGGACAAGACGGGCTGGGAGGGGATCGGCAAGACCGTCGACGCGATGACCGAGGTCGGCAAGGAGAACGCCGACGGCCTCGGCTTCCACGTCACCGGGCCGGCCGGTCACGCGTCCGACTCGATCAAGGCGTTCAGCGGAGGGGGCGCCCTGACGACTATCACCGCACTGGTGGTGGTCGTGATGCTGCTGCTCACCTACCGCAGCCCGCTGCTGCCGCTGCTGCCCCTGCTGACCGTGGGCGTCGCCCTGGCCACCTCGGAGGCGGTGATCTACCTGCTGGCGAAGAACGCCGGACTCGTCGTCAACAAGCAGACCAGCTTCATCCTGACGGTATTGGTGTTCGGCGCCGCCACCGACTACGCGCTCCTGCTCATCTCGCGCTACCGGGAAGAGCTGCTGCGCCACGAGGACCGGCACGAGGCGATGGCGGAAGCCCTGTACCGCTCCGGTCCCGCGATCGTCGCCAGCGCCGCGACCGTCGCCGTCAGCCTGACGCTGCTGATGCTGGCCACCCTCAGCTCCACCCAGGGGCTCGGGCCGGCCTGTGCCGTCGGCATCCTCGTCGGACTGCTCGCCATGGTCACGCTGATGCCGGCCCTGCTGGTCATCTGCGGCCGCTGGATCTTCTGGCCGGTGCGGCCGGCGTACGGATCGGCGGAGGAGACCCGGGAAGGCGTCTGGGACCGGGTCGGCGCCGCCGTCTCCCGCCGTCCGCGGATCGTGTGGATCGCCACCTCGCTCGTCCTGGGGATCATGGCGATCGGGATGCTCGGGCTCAAGGCCGACGGGCTCTCCAACAAGGACCAGTTCACCAGCACGCCGCAGATGGCCGTCGGCGAGAGGATCCAGTCCGAGCACTTCCCGGCCGGGTCGGGCGACCCCGTCGTCGTCGTGGCCGGGGCCGCCTCGGCGGAGCGGGTGAGGACCGCGCTGTCCGGCGTACCGGGGGTCGTCGGCGTCTCGGCGCCGGTGGTCAAGGACGGCGAGGCCATCATGCTCGGGGAACTCGAGGACGATCCCAGCGGCAAGAACGCGATACGCACCGTCGAGCGGGTCAGGACGGCGGTCCACGGGATCGAGGGCGCGGATGCCCAGGTCGGCGGCAGCACGGCGATCATGCTCGACACGCAGGAAGCCGCCGCCCGCGACTCCGAGGTGATCATCCCCATCGTGCTGGTGGTGGTGCTCCTCATCCTCGCGCTGCTGCTGCGGGCGGTCGTCGCTCCGCTGCTGCTCATGGCGACGGTGGTGCTGTCCTTCGGAGCGGCCCTGGGCGTGAGCAGCCTGGTGTTCCACCACGTGTTCCACTTCGCCGGGGAGGAGGCCTCCTTCCCACTCCTGACGTTCGTGTTCCTGGTCGCCCTGGGCATCGACTACAACATCTTCCTGGTCACCCGGGTACGCGAAGTGGCGCTGCTGCACGGCACCCGGCGCGGTGCGCTGACGGGGCTGTCCACCACTGGGGGAGTGATCACCTCGGCGGGTCTGGTGCTGGCCGGCACCTTCGCGGCGATGGCCTCGCTGCCGCTGGTGTTCGCGGCCGAGCTCGGGTTCGCGGTGGCGTTCGGCGTGCTGCTGGACACCCTGATCGTCCGCTCGGTGCTGGTCACCGCGCTGACCCTGGACGCGGGTCGGTGGATGTGGTGGCCGAGCCGACTGTTCAGGCAGCACGAGGCCGCCGTCGGGGTCGCTCAGCGCGCAGGTTCGGGTGGGGTGGCGATGAGGATCTGAGCCGCCTGGGTGATGTTGTCGGCGCGGACGGCGCGGGCCATCGCTTCGCGGGCGGCGTCGGCTGTGGTGCCCGGGGGAACCACCAGCAGGGCGAAGTGGTCGTTGTGGCCGCGGGTGATGAGGACGGTGTCGTCGCCGACCGGGTCGGAGTCGAGGTGCACCACCTGGCCGTCGATGACCAGGCGGGCGGGGAGAGCGTTCCAGGCGGATGCGTCCACGCCGACGCGGGTGATGGGCCCGAGGTGCTCGGTCAACGTGCTGATCAGCGCGGGCAGCTCGGTCTCGATCTCGCGCGTGCGGGGCCACCACGCGCCGTCCAGGAGCCCCTCCCGGGACTGCGTTGTCTCCAGCCGCAGCAGGGCCGTACCCGGCCTGATCGCCTGATGGATCTCATCCGGCAGGAGCAGTGGGGGCGTGCCGGGGATGTCGGAGTCAGCCATGTGGGTCCGCCCGTCTACGGGGTGCGGCCGCGCCTCATCGCAGGTCGGCACTGATGCCGACGCCGGTGCCAGGTCGGCGACGTGCACGAGCCCGCCGTCGTTTCACGATACTCCCGCCGCCCGCTCCACCGCTCACCGGAAAATGCCTGGTCACGCCGGTCAGAGTCCACCGAACAGGCGTACAGTGAAAGCACCGGGAGTATTTCGCGCACCGGCTTTCACGCGGGTGTCATTCCTGGCGATCGCCTAAAAACCGGGCTGCCGACGGGCAGTCCGGGGGCAGGTCCACATCATGATCACCGCCCTCGATCGGACCGCGCCCCGCGATCTCGCCGCAGAGCTTCCGGCCCGTTTGTCCCTCACGCCGAAGACCATGCTCGCCGGCCAGTTGGACGGGGCCTGGTGGCCCCGCTCCCGCGACCTCGGAGCCGAGCTCCCACCGCTCGCCGCCGCCCTGGAGGAACCCTGGGGGCGGATCACGCGCGTCACCGTGAACCCCACCCGCTGGCCCGCCGTACCGCACACGGTGCCCGCGGACGGGCGGACGCTGCACGTGGCCTGGTTCACCGAACAGGACCCCGACAAGCTGATCCTGCTCTCCTACACCGTCGGCCGCTGGGACCTCCTGGTCATCCCGCCCGAGACCGAGCCCGCCGCCGCGGCCCGGCTCATGGCCGCCGCCGCGATCCCCGGCAGCGTCCTCACCGCGGGCGTCCTGATGGCCAACGAAGCCGCCATCGGGCGCGGCATCCGCGACGCCCTGCGCCAGGAATCCGGCTGGGAGAGCGAGGGCGGGGCCTGCATGTCCCCCTTCGGGAATTCGATGGACCGACGCGATCTCCCGCTGCCCGGGAACGGCTGGAGGTGAGCTCCGTGGAGACCATCGTCCTCATCGCGGTGATGATCCTCGTGACCGGCATCGGAACGCGCCTGATCCACCTGCTCAACGCGCAGCACGACGCGCGGATCGCGGCCCACCACTTCAGCGACCCCCTGCCGAGACCTCCCGGTCTGCCGGACGACACCAGTCGTCGAGCCCACCGTGCAGATGCCGGCCGGTGAGGAGCAGACCCTCCTCCGACCGGGGGCAGCGGACGGGGCGCCACGGCGCCCCCACCCGCCGGTTCCTGGCCCGACACGAAGGAAACACGCCCACGTGAAGTACATCGAGACCCAGACATTGCCGTCGCCCGGGCACGCCGAGGTGCGGATCGTCGCGCACACGCCCGAAGCCGCCCGAGCGGTCGCGGAGGTGCTTCGCCACTGCTTCGCCGGCGCGGAACAGCGCAGCTATCCCGGCCTCGACGGCGACACCCGCCTCCACCTCACCGTGGACACGGGAACGCCCGCCGGCCCCGCCCGCTCCTGGCTGGCCGCCAGCCGGACCCCCGTCGGCGCCGGCGCCCACTCCGACGAGACCTGAGGGTCCCGCGGGCCCGGGAGCCCACCCACCACACATGAAAGGACGCGGTCATGGCCACACTGCGCGACCGCAAGACCTACCGCGAACAGGTGCTCCGGGTCCTGTACGAAGCCGTCGAAGGCAACCGCCTCCTCGGCATCACCGGAGCACAGCTGCGACGCGACCTCCACGTACCGGAACAGGACCTGGCCGCCGCCTGCACCTATCTGGCGGGCGACGGCCTGATCGTCGTCGACTGGGAACCGGGCAACACTCCCGCGATGGTCACCCTCACCCATGAAGGGATCCGGCGCATGGAGTCCGAGGAGGAGGAGCACGGCTGAACCGGGCAGGGCCTGCGACGTCCCGGGTGGCGGGGGTCGCGGTCCCGGGACACCGTGTGGGCATGGCAGCCCCTGTCTCCGTCCCCGACGGCGCCCCGTCCGCCCGGGAGCCCTTCGTCCGCCACCTGGGCCCCAACTGGTACGCCGCCGTCATGGGTACGGCCATCGTCGCCAACGCCGGGGTGGCCCTGCCGGTGGACGTGCCCGGACTGCGCACCGGCTGTCTGCTGGTGTGGGTCCTGTCCGCGGTCATGCTGGCGGTCCTGCTGTGCGCCCGCGCCGTGCACTGGGCCCTGCACCACGACCAGGCCAGGGCCCACCTGCTCGACCCGGCGGTGGCTCCGTTCTACGGCTGCCTCTCGATGGCGCTGCTCGCGGTCGGCGGGGGCGCGATGCTGGTGGGCAAGGACTGGATCGGCGAGGGGCCGGCCGTCGTCGTGGACACGGTCCTGTTCCTCGCGGGGACGGCCGTCGGACTGCTCGCCGCCGTCGCGATCCCGTATCTGATGGTGGAGCGGCACCAGATCAAACCCGGCAGCGCGTCACCCGTCTGGCTGCTTCCGATCGTCGCGCCGATGGTCTCGGCGGCCCTCGGTCCGCTCCTGATCCCCCATCTGCCGGCCGGCCAGTGGCAGGAGGCGCTGCTGCTCGGCTGTTACGGGATGTTCGGGCTGAGCCTGCTGGCGACCTTCGTGCTGCTCCCCGCCGTCTTCGCACGGCTGGTCAGCGGCCCCCGGCTGCCGCTCGCGCTGACGCCGACGCTGTTCCTCGTACTCGGCCCGCTGGGCCAGTCCACGACCGCGGTGAACAAGTTCGCCGACGCGGCGCCCGGGGTGGTCCGGGCCCCGTACACCGACGGCTTCCGGATGCTCGCGGTGATCTACGGGGTGCCGGTGATGGGGTTCGCGCTGCTCTGGTTCGCCTTCGCGGGCGCCGTGCTCGTCCACGCCCGGCGCCGCGGCATGCGCTTCTCGATGACCTGGTGGGCCCTGACCTTCCCGGTGGGCACCTGCGTCACCGGGGCGGAGGGCCTGGCCCGCCACACCGGCCTGGACCTCTACCGCTGGCTCGCGCTCGCCCTGTACGCGTTCCTGCTGGCGGCCTGGCTGGTGGCCGGATCCCTGACCCTGCGCGGGCTGTTCACCGGTGCGCTGCGGCCCGCTCCGGCCGCCGGGTGACGCCGATCCGGCGGCGGAACACCCAGTAGGTCCAGGCCTGGTAGGCGATGACCACGGGAGCCCCGAAGGCCGCGACCCAGGTCAGGATCGTGAGCGTGTAGGGGGAGGAGGCCGCGCCCTGGACGGTCAGGCTCCAGGCGGGGTCGGTCGAGGAGGGCATGACCTCGGGGAACAGGTCGAGGAAGAGCCCCGCGACCAGGGCCGCCACCGTCAGCCCCGAGAGCGCGAACGCCCAGCCCTCCCGGGCCTTCTCGGTCATCTCCGCCACGAGGAACAGGGCGGCGACGGCCACCGTCAGCACGATGAAGGCGGGGACGGAAGGGCGGTGGACCTGGGTCCAGAGGACGAAGAGCAGCATGGCCACGACGGTGGGGGTGGTCAGTCGGCAGGCCAGGGCGCGGGCGCGGCGGCGGATGGCGCCGGTGGTCTTGAGCGCGGCGAAGAGCGCCCCGTGGAGGGTGAACAGGCACAGGGTGACGCAGCCGCCCAGCAGCGCGTACGGGTGCAGGAGGTCCAGGACGGTGCCCGTGCAGTTCCCGTCCGGGCCGATCGGCACACCCCGCACCATGTTCGCGAAAACGAGGCCCCACAGGTACGCGCATCCCAGCGAGGTCCACAGGACGCACCGGTCGCAGGTGCGGCGCCAGCGCACGTCGGCCCGCTTGGCCCGGTATTCGAGGGCGACTCCGCGCACGATCAGGCAGACCAGGAGGGCGAGCACCAGCAGGTAGAACCCGCTGCACAGGGCGGCGTACCAGTCGGGGAAGGCGGCGAAGGTCGCGCCGACGGCGGTGAGCATCCAGACCTCGTTGCCGTCCCAGACCGGGCCGATGGTCGCGAGCAGCACCCCGCGCTCCTCGGAGTCACGGGCGAGGATCCGGGTGAGGATGCCGATGCCGAAGTCGAAGCCCTCGAGGAAGAAGTAGCCCGTCCACAGGAAGGCGATCAGCACGAACCAGACGTCGTGGAGTTGCATGGGGAGTCGTCCCTCGTACGTAGGCGGGTGCGCGCGCGGTGTCAGTGGGCGGAGGTCGGTGGGCGGAAGTCAGCAGGCAGAAGTCAGTAGGCGAAGGTCACGGGGCGGTCGGCGGGCTCCGCAGGGTCCGGTGCTCCGTCGTCGAGCTGCGGTCCGGCCCCGGCGTAGCGGATCATCAGCCGGACTTCGACGACCGCGAGGACCGCGTAGAGCAGGGTGAAGACGCAGAGGGAGACGGCGGCCGAGGCCGTGGAGACGCCGGGCGAGACCGCGTCGGCGGTCTTGAGCAGGCCGTAGACCGCCCAGGGCTGGCGGCCCATCTCGGTGAAGATCCAGCCGAAGGAGTTCGCGATCAGCGGGAAGCCCAGGGTGAGGACTCCGGCCCGCCACACCCACCGGGTCAGGAAGGGGCCGAGCTCGCGCCGGGCGGTCACCATCAGCCGCGGGGTCTCCTCCTCGCCGGTCCGCAGGCGCGGGTCGAGCCACCGCTTCGTCCGGGTCAGCCACAGCCCGGCGACCGCGCCGGCGAAGGAGACCATCCCGAAGCCGATCATGAGCCGGAAGGCCCAGAAGGTCATGAAGATGCTCGGGACGTAGTCCTCGGGCCGGCCTCCGTGGAGCGCGGCCTCCTGGCGGGCGGTGTCGTTGATGCCCGGCACCGATCCGGTGAAGTCGTGGTGCGCCAGGAAGGAGAGGAGGCCGGGGATCTCGATGGCGACGTCGTTGCGGCCCTCGCTCACGTCACCTACCGCGAAGACCGAGAACGGCGCGGGCGCGCTGGTGTCCCAGAGCGCCTCCGCGGCGGCCATCTTCATCGGCTGCTGCTCGAACATGACCTGTCCGAGGCTGTCGCCGCTGACGGCGGTGGCCAGCCCGGCGACCGCCGCGACGGCGAGGCCGACGCGCAGCGAGGCGCGCATCACGGCCGTCCGCCGGCCCGGTGCGCGGCGGCTGCGCCACAGGTGGAAGGAGGCGATGCCGACGACGAACGCCCCGCCGGTCAGGAAGGAGGCGGAGAGGGTGTGTCCGGCCTGGACGAGGGTGGTGTGCTGGGTCAGCACGGCCCAGATGTCGGTGAGCCGCGCCTTCCCGGCGGCCGCACCGCCGGCCGTTCCGCCGGCGCCGTCCACGGCGTACCCGACCGGGTGCTGCATCCATGAGTTGGCCGCCAGGATGAAGTACGAGGACAGCACGGTCCCGAGGGACACCAGCCAGATGCAGGCGCAGTGGACCTTCTTCGGCAGCTTGTCCCAGCCGAAGATCCACAGCCCGATGAAGGTGGACTCGAGGAAGAACGCGATCAGCGCCTCGAAGGCCAGCGGCGCCCCGAAGACATCGCCCACGAAGCGCGAGTAGTCGGACCAGTTCATGCCGAACTGGAACTCCTGCACGATGCCGGTGACCACGCCCAGCGCGATGTTGATCAGGAAGAGCTTTCCCCAGAACTTGGTCGCGTGGAGGTACTTCTCCTTGCCGGTGCGGACCCAGGCCGTCTCCAGGCCGGCGGTGATCGCGGCGAGGGAGATCGTCAGGGGGACGAAGAGGAAGTGGTAGACGGTGGTGATGCCGAACTGCCAGCGGGCCACGGTCTCCGGCGCGAGGGCCAAAGTGCTCATGCGTCCACATTCGGGCCGGGCCACGCCCGCGCGGTAGCGGCAACGGATCGATGCATCCATAGACTGGCTCTATGCCCCTCCCCCCTCGCGTCCCCGATCTCCCGGCCCTGGACCTGCTGCTCAGCGTCATCGAACTGGGCAGCCTGGGGAGGGCCGCCGAGGCGCACGGCATCAGCCAGCCGTCGGCCAGCTCCCGGATCCGCTACCTGGAGAAGCTGGTCGGCCTGCCGGTCCTGGAGCGTTCCACGCTGGGCTCCAGGCCCACTCCGGCGGGCGCGCTGATCGCCGAGTGGGCCGGCCCGGTGGTCGAGGCGGCCCGGCAGCTCGGCGCGGGCATCGACACCCTGCGCGAACAGCGCGACTCCCGTCTGCACGTGGCCGCCAGCCAGACCGTCGCGGAGTACCTCTTCCCCAAGTGGCTGGTGGCCCTGCGCACTTCCGCTCCCGGGACCACGCTCACCCTGGAGCCGGGGAACTCGGCCACGGTGGCCCGGGCCGTCCTGGAAGGGCGGGCCGGGATCGGCTTCATCGAGAGCCCGAGGGCGCCCAAGGGGCTGGAGAGCCGGCTCGTGGCCAGGGACCGCCTCGTCGTGGTCTTCGCGCCCCGCCACCCCTGGGCGCGGCGCACCGACATCACCCTGGCGGAGCTGGCCGCGACCCCGCTGATCCAGCGCGAGCCCGGCTCGGGGACCCGTACCTCCTTCGAACGGGCCGTCGCCGCCCGCGTCCCCGGCTGGCAGCCCGCAGCGCTGATGGAGCTCTCCTCCACCACGGCCATCAAGAACGCCGCGGCCGCCGGTGTCGGTCCGGCCGTGCTCAGCTCGCTCGCCGTCTCCGCCGAGCTCGCCTCGGGCAGCCTGAAGACCACCACGGTGACCGGTCTCGACATGACGCGGTCCCTGCGCGCCGTGTGGCCCGCGGGGCAGCGGCCCGCGGGACCGGCCCGGGACCTGTACGCCATCGCGCGGCGCCCGGTGGCGGCGGGCTCGTAGAGCTAGGCCATAGAACGGTTCTATGGATGCATCGATCCGTTGCCGCTACCGGCACGGAACTCCCGGGCGGAGGGTGGAGTCAAGAAAAGATCCCCCGATGAAGCTGGGACACCATGTACACCCTCCTCTTCCTCCTCATCTTCTTGTGCGTCATGACGGTGCTCCGCGACCGGCCGGGCCGGTCCCGAATGCTGCTGTGGACCGGAACCCTGATCGTCACCACGGTCGCCTTCCTCCCCCACGTCATCACCCACACCTTCCACATCGCCCTCTGAACCACCGCGTTCAGGAGGAGGAGACCTCACCATGAGCAAGACCTCGAACCGACTGGGGCTGTGGTTCGCCCACGCCTACGTCATCGGCCTCTGCGGCACCCTGGCCGGCGCCTACTTCTTCCAGTTCGGGCTGTGGGAGTACCCCTGCCCCATGTGCCTGCTCCAGCGGATGTTCTTCCTGCTCAGCGCCCTCGGCCCGGCCTGGATCATCGCCCGGTCCCGCAAGGGCTCGGTGACCACCCGGGAGTGGGCCTCGGGCTGGGGCTGGGCCATCGGGGCCGCCCTGATCGGCAGCACCGTCTCCGCCGCCCAGGTCCTGATGCACATCGTGCCCCCGGACCCCGGCTACGCCGGCGCCCTGTTCGGCCTGCACCTCTACACCTGGGCCCTGATCACCTTCCTCGCAGCCGCGCTGGCCGCCGCGGCCGCCCTGTTCCTGACCCCCGTGGCCGAACCCCTGGACGCCGGCACCACCTCGCCCGCGCTGCGCCGGGCCGGAGCCGTCACCCTGGCCGTGCTCTTCGTCTTCGCCGCCAGCAACCTGGTCGCCTGCTTCTTCCTCCAGGGCTTCAACTGGCAGATGCCCGGCGACCCCACCAGCTACCAGTTCTTCACCGGCTTCGGCCTCTGAAAACCGAAACGGCCCGGTTCAGGCCTCTGGCTGTTCGACTGCACTCCACTGGTTAGGGGGGTCGTGTTCATGCCCCGCTCCTACCTTCGGTTTGCCCGAGTCGTACCACCCGAGGGGGATCTCCCACACATGCGCCGCAGATCTGTGAAGACACTTACCGTCCTGGCCATCACCTGTGCCGTGGCCGCCGGTACCGCCGTCAGCGCCAACTCCGCCCCCCAGTACAGCGACCAGGGGCACGGCGAGATCCGCAACGTCATCTACCTGCTCGGTGACGGCATGGGCCGCACGCACGTCACGGCCGCCCGCGAGCGGTTCTACGGTGCCGCCGGCAAGCTGAACATGGAGAAGCTGCCGAACTACGGCGCCGTCGCCACGTACGCCGTCGAGAAGGGCTCCGACAAGCCCTCGCTGGTCACCGACTCGGCCAGCTCCGCCACCGCGTGGGCCTCGGGCGTCAAGACGTACAACGCGGCCCTCGGTGTCGACTCGTACGAGAAGAGGGTCGCCACGCTGATGGAGCAGGCCCACGCGGCCGGCTTCGCCACGGGCAACGTCTCCACCGCCGAGATCACCGACGCCACCCCGGCCGCGCAGGTCAGCCACGCGCTGCTGCGCGGCTGCCAGGGCCCGGTCTACTCCGACGCCGCCTGCCTTCCCAAGAAGGAAGACGGTACGTACGAGGCCGCGCCCGCGGACAAGACGCTGATCACCCCGATCGCCGAGCAGATCGCCCGCAACGGCACCGCCGACGTGATCTTCGGCGGCGGCCTCGCCCGCTTCGAGCCGGACGACCAGAAGGCCCTCCAGGCCCAGGGCTACCAGGTGCTCGGCAGCTTCGGCGACGCCGCCCTGCCCGCCCAGAGCGCCGCCAGCCAGAAGGTCGCCACCAAGACGGACCTGGACAAGGCCAACGGCAAGAAGGTCATCGGCCTCTTCAACCGCGGCAACCTGACCGTCGAGCAGGCCAAGGCCGGCCTGCCCGCGGACGCCGTGCAGAAGCAGGAGCCGACGCTGGCCGACATGACCAAGAAGTCGATCTCGCTGCTGACCGACCGCAAGCAGCAGGACCGCAACAAGAAGAACAAGGGCTTCTTCCTCCAGATCGAGGGCGCCCAGATCGACAAGCGCTCGCACGCCAACGACGCCGCGCAGACGCTCGGTGAGGTCAAGGCGTTCGACGACGCGGTCAAGGCGGCCACGGACTTCGCGAAGAAGGACGGCCACACCCTCGTGATCGTCACGGCCGACCACGAGTGCGCCGGCTTCAACATCATCGAGCACGGCACCTACACCAACTCCGAGGCCGTCGCGCCGCCCGCCAACACCGACGCGGGCAACACGGCGAACAACAGCACCCCCTCGCGCCCGGCCTCCGGCGCGAAGGACCCGGTCCGCTCCAGCGGCATCGTCAACGGTGCGGGTTCCGCCGACGCGAAGAACTTCGCCCCGGCCACCTTCCGCACCCCCGACGACGCCCCCGGCATCAAGGACGGCAGCGCGGACGCCAGCCTCTGGCTGACCTACCTGTCCGGCAACCACACCGGCGCCGACGTCCCGATCTACGCCTACGGTCCGGGCGGAAACGCTTTCGCCGCGAGCCAGAACAACACCGAGCTGTACGGCAAGATGTACCGCTCGCTGTTCGGCCGCTCCGCCCACTGACCCTGCCCCACCAGGAGCAACCGATGAGACACCTCGCCCGTAGCGCGGCCGCCGCGCTGGCCGCCGCCGCAGTACTCGCCCTCGCCACGGGCTGCTCCGGCAGCAAGGACACCGGCGGCGCCGCACCCGCCGTCTCGGTGTCCCCGGTGGCCATGCCGGCGCCGCGCAGCGCGCCCTCGCCGGCCGCGTCCCTCGCGCAGCCGGCCGCGCCGGGCGAGGTCCGGGTGGAACAGGGCCCGTTCAACGACCGGGTGAAGCTGACGGGCCTGGTGCTCACCGGCAAGAAGACCGTCACCGGGCGGGTGGCCATCACCTCCGACGTCAGCGACACCCTGGCCCTGGAGGTGGCCGCCGCGTACTACGACGCGGCCGGCCGCCTCGTGGGGACCGGGAAGTTCGAGTACCAGGAGGAGGGCGAGGACGCGAAGGGCGCCGAGCACCACGACGGCCCCCGCGCGGCGGGTCCGGACGGCATCGCCTTCACGGTGACCCCGGGCGCCCTGACCGGCACCGCGGCGAGCGTGGTGCTCTCCATCCCGGTGCTGGTCAGCGAGTAGCCGAGAGCTCTCACGGCAGTGCATTGCAGAAGGGTCCCACCGCTCGCGGTGGGGCCCTTCGCGTTTCCCGGTCCGCTCACCCCGGGGGTCTCGGCCCGTCCAGGAGCCCGCTCTGGGCCGTCAGGTACGCGAGCTGGGCGCGGCTGTTGCTGCCGAGGAGGTCGGACATCCGCTTCAGGTGGGTGGCGACCGTACGCGTGCTCATGCCGAGCCGGCTGGCGATGGCGGCGTCGGTGTACCCGTCGACCATCAGGCGCAGGACGTGGAGCCGGGTCTCGTCGGTGAGGACCTTGGGCCGGTGCTGGTCGGGCTCGTAGACGATGGGTTCGGCGCGGTCCCAGGCATGTTCGAAGACCGAGACGAGGAAGTACACGATGCCGGGGTCGGTGACCTTGAGCGCGTGGTCGCGGTGCTCGCGCTCCTTGTCGGGGATGAAGGCCACGGACCGGTCGCAGATGATCAGGCGGTCGAAGACCTCGTTGACGGTGCGCACTTCGACGCCGACGTCGGTGACGGCCTTGATGTAGTCGAGCGTGGGGCCGTGGGTGCGCACGGTGTGCTGGTAGAGGGTGCGCTGGCGCACTCCGCGGCGGCAGGCCTCCAGGGTGTTCTTGAGGGACTGGGCGAGCACCTCCTCGGGGCGTCCGCCGCCGGGGTGCGCGGTGAGCAGCTCGGTCTCGGCGGACTGGACGGCGTTCTCCACGGCGGCGGCGATCACCGGAGCCCTGGTGAGGCGCTGGACCGCCTCGCTGCCGTCCGAGCGCACGTCCCGGTAGACGCCCTCCATGCGCGACAGCAGGGCGCGTTGGGCGGCCAGCTCCCGCTGCTGTTCGAGGATGCGCAGTTCCACGGGGTGCGCCAGCGTGGCCGTGGCCACGGCCGGCGGTATCGGTATCAGGGAGTCCGGGTCGTCCATCGCGGGGGCCAGCAGGCCCAGTTCGAGCAGGCAGCGGGGGGCGTCGGCCCTGGCCGCGCGGCCCTTCTGCACTGCGGCCCGGTAGTACTCGACTCCCTCGTCGCAGACCTCCCCCGATGAGCGGGACCTCTCGGGGTCCGAGTCTTGATCGCCCTCCGTCAGACGGCACATGCCGGGTCCCCTTCTGCTTCACGCAATGCACGATCATGACCCCCGACGTCCCTTCCGTCGGCCTGCGCACACCGGCATTCTCTTTCTTGTGGCCAACAGCACGAGAACCACCAAGTAACTGTGTAGGGGGAAACGGAAATGAAGGACGTCCTATTCATGCGCGTCATCACCGGTGCGCTGGCCGCCGGAGCAGCCGTACTGGCGCTCTCCGCAGCAGCAGCCGGAGTCGTCGGAACCCAGGGTGTGGCCGCCCAGGATGCGACGCACATCGGCGCGGCGCCGGCGCCCGTACCGGCCGACCCGGGCTGGGCCTGAGCCGGTACCACGCCGGTGGCGAGCGGCGCGTGAGGCCGCGACGACCAGGTCGCCCCCACCCGCTCGACGGCACGTCACAGCCCCTTTAGCTTCACTTCCCCCGTGACCCCGGGGAAGGGGAACGGCTCGAAATGGTGGTGTCCCCGCCGACGGGCCGCCATCCTGCCGCACTCGTCATCCCGAGTTCCGGCATGTCGATTTACCGAAGGAGACTGAGAAAAATGACCACCGCAATCGCGGCTCCGAAATGCCTCGTGTGCGACACCGAATTCGAGGTGCAGGCGGACTGGGAGAAGGGTGAGATCACCGAGTGCACGGCCTGCGGCCAGGAGCACGAGGTAGTCGAGAAGACCGACGCCACGGTCCGCCTGGACCTTGCCCCCGAGGTGGAAGAGGACTGGGGCGAGTGACTTCCCCCGACCAGGTCCTGCTCTCGGTCACCATGCTGCGCCCGGACGAGAAGCTCCTTCTCACCGCGCTGCGCGCCGAGGGACTGAAGGCACAACCGCTGCTGATGGAGGATCTGGCCGAGGTGGTGGCGGGCCACTCGGGCCCGCCCGCCCTGGCTCTGATCAGGAACCTCTCCCACCGCGACGCGATCAGCGTCTCCCGGCGCCTGGAACACGCGGGCGTCACCACCCTCAACCGCGCCTCGACCATCGAGACCTGCAACGACAAGGGCCTCCAAGCCCTGCTCTTCGCCCGCAGCGGCATCCCGCACCCGGTCACCCGGCACGCGTTCAGCTACGACCAGGTCCGCTCCACCGTCGCCGCGTTCGGACTGCCGTCCGTGGTGAAGCCGGTCAGCGGGTCCTGGGGACGCGGGGTCACCAAGATGGCGAACGCCGAGTGCGTGGACGCCTGGGTGGGCGGACGGGAGTCCGCCGACGCCGGCGGGAAGCTCTTCCCGGTGGTCGTGCAGGAGTACATCGACAAGCCCGGCCACGACCTGCGCGTGGTGGTCGTCGGACGCACCCCGGTGGTGGCGATCCAGCGCGTGTCGGACGACTGGCGCACCAACACCCACCTCGGTGCGGAGGTCCGCCGCACCGAGATCACCCCGGAGATCGAGAAGCTCTGCGGTCAGGTCGTCGACGCCCTGGGCCCCGGCTTCTACGGGGTGGACCTGGTCGAGGACCTCACCACCGGCGAACTGCTGGTGCTGGAGGTGAACGCGAACCCCGAGTTCGCGCGCTCCTCCGCCCTGCACGGCGTCAATGTGGCCGGCCATCTGGCGGCCTACATCGCGCAGCAGCTCTCCGAGGAGCACTCGCAAGGCCCCGCACTGGGGCTCTCGGAGAACCGCTCAGGGCAGCAGCTCGCGGCCTCGGCCGTCTGACACCGGGCGCGCCGCGCCCCGGAACCCGTACGGGTCCCCGTACGAGGCCTCGCACCTGCCTCGTACGGGGCCCGGGTCACCGGGTCGCTGCGGCCCGCCCTCCAGGGCCGCAGGCCCGTACTTCACCCGAACCCGCACCCGCGAAGGCACCGCCATGCCCGCGTGCGCCCGCCCACCCGGCAACCGTCCATACCGGAGAAGCCCCCATGGAATTGTTCGACACCGCTACGGTGCTCACCCGCGTCCTCACCTCGGGCGTGGTCATGAGCATCGAGAAGAGCGACCGGGAACTACCCGGCCTCGAAAGACTGCTGACCAAGCAGACCGGACGCGCCAAGGCCGTCCTCCTCAACAGCCGTACCGGCGCGGTCCACGCGGCCCTCGCCGGCCAGGGCATCGGCCACGGCGACACGATCTCGCTGCCCGAGCAGGACGAGTCCTCGCTGGCCTTCCTGAACTGGCTCGGCGTCGGCGTCGTCCACGACGGCGGGCCCGCCGCCTACGACCGGATCGAGCTGGACGCCGAGAACGCCGGCCGGCTCCCCGAGCTGGCCGCCGCGTCCACCGCCCCCGCCCTGGTCGTCGACCTCACCGGGCTCGGTTTCGGCCCGGCCGCCGCCGTCCTGACCGACGACGCGAAGGTGTGGGCCCGAGCCGAACGGCTGAAGATCTTCGGCGCCTACGACCTGCGGACCATGTGGACGCAGGAGGAGGCCGACGACTCCCTGGTGCCCGGAGTGCAGTTCAACTACCGGCTGAGCCCGCTGGTCGCCGCCTGCGCACGGATGGCCCTGACTCACTCGGCGCGACCCGCCGCCCTGTCTGGAGCACGTTCATGATCACTGATTTCCCGTCCGCCCCCCTCCCGCTGCCGGCCGCCGCCGACCTGGAGGCCGAGCTCGCCGCCCTCGGCGGCGACGCGATGATCCCCAAGTCCCTGCGCCGCACGCTCTTCCCGATCATCACCAAGGAAGACGTCTTCAACCTGATGCTCGCGCAGCGCCAGGCCCCGGAGAAGGTCGTCGCCGACTTCGCCGAGTCCTACCGCCAGTACGTGGGCGCCAACTACGCACTGCCCACGGCCAGCGGCACCTCCAGCCTCCACATGGCCCTCGTCGGCGCCGGCGTACAGCCCGGTGACGAGGTCATCGTCCCGGCGTTCACCTTCATCGCCACCGCCCAGGCCGTCGTCGCCGCGCACGCCGTCCCGGTGTTCGTGGACATCGACCCGGTGACGTACTGCATGGACCCGGCCGCGGCCGCCGCCGCGATCACCCCCCGGACCCGCGCACTGATGCCCGTACACGTCCACGGCCTGCCGGCCGACGTGTCCGCGCTGCGCGCCCTGGCCGACAGCCACGGCATCGCCCTCGTCGAGGACGCCTCGCACGCCCACTCCGCCAAGATCGGCGAGCAGGTCGCGGGCTCCTTCGGCGACGCGGCGGGCCAGAGCCTGATGGCCGACAAGAACTTCCCGCTCGGCGGCGAGGGCGGCATCGCCTTCTTCGCCACCGAGGAGGCCTACGAGCGCTCCGTGCGCTACCTGGAGCGCCACGGCATCGACTACGGCATGTCCTGGGTCGCCGCCGCCTTCGGCTCCGGCCAGCTCAAGCGGCTCCCGTACTACGACCAGATCCGGGCCCGCAACGCCACCCTGCTCGGCGAAGTCCTCCAGGACACCGGCCTGTTCACCCCGCCGCACGTACCGGCCGGCCACACCCACGCCTACAACATGTACCGCACCACCCTGCACCCGGAGGCCGTCGGCCTGGAGGACCTGCCGGTCCACGCGGTCAAGGAAGCGGTCCACGAACTGCTCGTCGCCGAGGGCGTACCGGCCCGCGAGTGGCAGAACACCCCGATCCCCTGCCACCTGCCGTTCCAGCACCGCGACGGCTTCGGCAACGGCTACCCGTTCTCGCTCAACCCGGGCGCCGTGCGCGACCACCGCCCCGAGGACTTCCCGGTCACCCTGGGCATGCTCGACAGCACCCTCGTGCTCTGCCGCGAGCTGCGCTCCCCCGTGGAGTACGAGCGCATCCTGCGCTACGCCGACGCCTTCCGGAAGGTCGCCCGCCGCCCGGACGCCATCCGCAAGCTCGTCGAGGCCGGCGACTACCGCCGCCCCTACGAGAAGGCGGCCCGTCTTGGCTGAGCACAAGGTCCGCGTCGCCGTCATCGGCGCCAGCGGCTACACCGGCGGCGAAGTCATCCGCCTGCTCCTGGAGCACCCCGGGGTCGAGCTCGCGTTCCTCTCCGCGGAGCGCTCCGCGGGCGCCACCATCGGCAGCGTCCACCCCGGACTGCGCAACCACCCCCGGGCCGCGGGGCTCAAGTTCCGCCCGCTCGCCCAGCTCGCCGACATCGACCCCGTCGACATCGCCTTCGGGTGCCTGCCCACCGGCACGCTTCCCGTGCAGCTGCCGCAGATCTCCCCGTACGCCAAGCGGATCCTCAACCTCGGCGGCGACTTCCGGCTCCGCGACGAGGCCGAGGTCGCCTCGTACTACCCGAAGACCGCCTCGAACCCGCCGTCCGAGGAATTCGCGTACTACATCCCGGAGCTGAGCCCCTCGGTCCCGGAGAGCCGCTTCATCAGCCTGCCGGGCTGCATGGCCGTCAGCACCGTCTACGCCCTCTACCCGCTGTTCGCCGCCTCGCTGGTCGAGGAGCGGGTGGTCGTCGACGCCAAGACCGGCTCCTCCGGCGGCGGCCGCGGCTCCAGCGAGTCCCCGGCCGAGCGCAGCGGCAACTTCCGGGTCCACAAGCTGCACGGCCACCGGCACGCTCCGGAGATCCGCCAGGTCATCGCCGAGTTCACCGGCGCCGCCATGGACCTGCGCTTCTCCACCCACAGCCTCGACGTGGCGCGCGGCATCATGGTCACCGCCTACGCCGACCTGCGCGAGGGGGTCACCCCCCTCGACGTCAAGCGCGCCTACGCCAAGGCCTACGTGGGCAAGCCGTTCGTCCGGGTCCGCCCGGCGCCGAAACTGCCGCAGGACTTCCCGATGCTCAAGGCCGTCGTCGGCTCGAACATCGCCGAGGTGGCGGTGGCCGTGCGCGACGGACAGGTCGTCGCGGTCGCCGCCCTGGACAACCTGCTCAAGGGCGCTGCCGGACAGGCCGTCCAGGCCATGAACCTGATCTGCGGGTTCGACGAGGCGGCCGGCCTGCCCTCCACGGCGGTGTCCCCGTGACCCGGCCCCTCTACGTGGTCAAGGCGGGCAGCGCCACCCTCGACCGCGGCACCGTCCACGGGGAGATCGCCGCCCTCGTGGCCCGCGGCGCCCGGGTGCTCCTGATCACCGGCGGAGCCACCGGCATCGAGCGCCACTACGAGGCGATCGGCCGGCCCATGCCGCAGCTGCGCCTCGCCAACGGCGACACGGTGCGCTACTGCCCGCCGGAGGAGATGGGGCACCTGGTCGACGCGTACGAGCGGGTCACCCTGCCGGCCGCCGAGGCGGGCCTGCGGGAGCTCGGACTCAGCGTCTTCACCTCGGTCGCCGCCCGCGGCGGCCTGGTGACCGGACGGGCCAACCGTCCGCTGAAGGCGCTCTCCGCCGAGGACCGCCCGATCGTGGTGCGCGACCACCGGGCCGGAGTGCCCGACGAGGTCGACACCGTACGGCTGCGGGCGCTCCTGGAGACCTACGACGTGGTCGCGCTGTCCGCCCCGGTCGCCGACCGGGACGGCGGCGCCCCGCTCAACGTGGACGCCGACGTCCTGGCCGCGGTCCTCTCCAACGCCCTGGGCGCCGACCACCTGCGCCTGGTCACCGGTACCGCGGGACTGCTCACCGACCCGGCCGACCCGGCCTCCACCCTGACCGACGCCTACCCGGGCGACGGGGCGCGCTACGCCGGCGGCCGGATGCGCCAGAAGGTCCGCGCGGCGGAGATCGCCCTCAAGGGCAGCGCCGACGTGGCCATCACCGGGCCGCACACCCTGCGCGACCCCTCCGGCTGGACCCGCTTCTGGCCGGTCCGGGAGCCCGCCGCCGACCTGGGGCTGCTCACCAAGGTGGTCGCGGTGCCCTCGGTCTCCGGGGACGAGGAGGAGCTCGCCTCCTTCCTCGTCGCATGGTGCCGGGAGCGCGGCATGGAGGCCCGGATCGACGAGGTCGGCAACCTCGTCGCCACCCGCGGCGACGGCCCCCGGCGGCTGCTGCTCCTCGGCCACCTCGACACAGTGCCGCACCACTGGACCACCGAGTGGCGCGAGGACGAACTGTGGGGCCGCGGCAGCGTGGACGCCAAGGGCAGCCTGGCCGGCTTCCTGGAGGTGCTCGCCCACGCGGACATCCCCGAGGACGGACAGCTCGTCGTGGTCGGCGCGGTCGAGGAGGAGATCTCCTCCTCCAAGGGCGCCTTCCACGCCCGCGACCACTACCCGGCCGAAGCCGTGGTGATCGGCGAGCCCAGCGGCTCGCAGACCCTGACCCTGGGCTACTTCGGACTCTTCAAGCTCAAGGTGACCGCCTCCGTCTCCAGCGGACACTCGGCGGGCATGGACGCCACGTCCGCGCCCGACCGGCTGATCGACGTACTCGGCGCGATCCGCGAATCGGTCCTCAAGGAGGCGCCCGACGCGCTCTCCGCCGTCATCGACATCACCTGCGAGACCGGCCGCGACCGGCACCGGGCCGTCGGAACCCTCAACTTCCGGGTGCCGCCTGCCGCCGACCTGGACCTGCTGCGCACCCTGGCCCTGGGCCACGCGGGCGAAGAGGTCTCGGTCGAGGTCCTGCGGGCCACCCCCGGCCACGCGGGCGGCCGTTCGGGATCCCTCGTCAAGGTCTTCAACCGGGCCTTCGCCGAGGCCGGCATCCGGCCCCGGTACGTGGTCAAGAAGGGCACCTCCGACATGAACACGCTGGCCACCACCTGGCGCGGCGTACAGATGGTCGCGTACGGGCCCGGGGACTCCTCCCTCGACCACACCGACGAGGAGCGCATCGGTGGCATGGAGTACCGCACCGCGCGCTCGCTCCTCGCCGACGCGGTGAACCGCTGGTTCGCCCTGCCCGAAGGGAGCCGTCGATGACCGCCGTACTCGACGCACCGGCCGAGCTCTCCGGGGACGAGGTCCAGGAAGTCCTCGCCGCCCGCGCCGCCGAGGCCCGCCGCCTCGTCGTCGACATGGCCGCGAGCCCGCGCGGCTGCCACCTCGGCGGCAGCCTCTCGGTGCTCGACATCCTGATCGCGGCGCTGCACCGGGCCTCGGCCGGGGACGGCACCGAGGTCGTGCTGAGCAAGGGGCACGCCGCCGCCGGGCTCTACGCGGCCCTCTACGTCAGCGGCATCCTGCCGGAGAACCCGGCGCCGCTGTACGGCCTCGCGGGCAGCCCCTATACGGGGCACCCGGGGCCGAAGGTCCCCGGAGTCCGGTTCCCGACAGGGAGCCTGGGCCACGGGGTGCCGTACGCCGCCGGCTGGGCGATGGCCCGCCGGATCGGCTCTCTCCCGGGGCTCGGCATCGCCGTCGCAGGCGATGGCGAGCTCCAGGAGGGCCTGGTCTGGGAGACCTGCCAGGTGGCCGCCGCCCAGCGGCTCGGCAACTTCGTCCTGGTCGTGGACCGCAACGGCGGCCAGAACGACGGGATGGTGGCCGACATCTCCCCGCTGCCCGACCTCGCGGGCCGGTTCGCCGCCTTCGGGTTCGACGTGGTGGAGACCGATGGCCACGACCTGGCGGGGCTGACCGCGCTGCTGGCCGGGGACCGCTCCTCGGCCACCCGCCCGCTGGCCGTGATCGCGGCCACCGTCAAGGGCAAGGGGGTTCCGGCCGTGGAAGGAAAGGCCGCCTCGCACTACGTGAGCATCGACGCCCGGCGGGCCAACCAGTGGAAGCGAGCGATCAAATGACCCTCTCGGGCCGTGACGCCTACCGCGACGAGCTGGCCCTGCTCGGCGCCGAAGACCCCGCCCTGCTCTGCCTGGAGGCGGACCTGGGAGGCAAGGGCCACGCCTTCCAACTCGCCCACCCGGAGCGCTTCTTCAACCTCGGCATCGCCGAGGGCGCGATGGTGGACATGGCGGCGGGCCTCGCCTCCGCCGGGTACAAGCCCTTCGTCAGCACCTTCGCTCCGTTCGCGGCGCTGCGTGCGGCGGAGAGCCTCAAGCTCACCCTGGGCTACCTCGCCGCCGGAGTCACCGTGGTGGCCCCCTACGCGGGTGTCTCCGGCGCCTGGTTCGGCACCACCCACCACACCCTGGAGGACCTCGCGGTCCTGCGCTCGGTGCCCGGCGTGACCATCGCGGCCCCCTACGGCGAGGCCGAGATGCGGGCGGTGATCCGCGAGGCGGTCCGCTCCGGCAAGCCCCACTACATCCGTACGGGGCGCAACGCGGCCTACGAGTCCCTGGACACCGCAGCCGCGGAAGGCCCGTACGAGGGGGAACTCCCGCTGGTCAACTGGGAGTTCCGGGCCGGATCCGAGGACGTGTGCCTGGTCTCGGTGGGGGAGGAGGGGACCCGGCTGGCCATGGAGGCCCGCCTCGCGGCCCCCGGCACCGCCCACGCCCACCTGGTGTACCTGGACCACGAGCACCTGACCCAAGCAGCGGCCGAACTGGCCGCCCACCACCGCCGGTTCGTCGTGGTCGAGGAGCACCGCGCCCAGGGCGGCGTCGCCGAGGCCCTCGCGCTGCTGCTGCCCCGCTGCGAGGTGACGGCCGCGAGCGCGAACCGCAGCTGGCCCTCGCAGGGCGGCGACCACGCGGAGGTCATGGCCGCGGTCGGCCTGGACCTGCCGGCGGTGCTGGCGGCCGTGGACCGGGCGGGAGACCAGGCACTGGCCGGCGCGGCCTGAGCCCCCCACCCCCCACCAGAACTTCACAGCACGAGCAACACCCGCAGTCCCCGCAGTCCCCGTAGCCCCATAGGCCCCACCCACCACACCACTCAGGAGTCACCGTGCACATCCTCATGATCGAGTGCAATCCGAACGGGATCGCCGGCATCGCCAACGCCCTGGAGCTCGGCCACGACGTCACCCTGGTCTCGGTCGACCCGGACTTCTACCTGGCCGCCTCGCCGCTCGCCGAAGCCGCGTACGCCCACCCCAACTGCGAGGTGATCAAGAGCGAGACCGCCTTCTCCATCGACGAGCTGACCGCCCTGGCCCGCGAGCTGCACGAGCGCAAGCCGATCCACGGCGTGACCACGTACAGCGAGTACCACACCGTCCACACCGCTTCCGTGGCCGAGGCCCTGGGCCTGCCGGGCATGAGCGTGGACGGCGCCCGCAACGCCCGCCACAAGCACCTCACCCGCCTCACCCTCGACGGCAAGGGCGTGCGCCAGCCGCGCTTCGCCCACGTCGCCGACCCGGCCGACATCGAGCCCGCCGTCCGCGAGATCGGCTTCCCCTGCGTGGTCAAGCCCTCCGACGGCACGGCCAGCCTGCACGTCCTGCACCTCAAGGACGAGGACGACCTGCGCGCCTACCTCGCCGAGCTCGCGGACGTCGCCGACTACGGGCGCGGCGTCGTACGCATCCCGGACCTGCTGATCGAGGAGTTCGTCACCGGCGACTTGATCTCGGTCGAGTCCTGCGTCCTGGCCTCCGGCGAGATCGTCCACCTCGGCCTGACCGACCGCCCGCTCAGCGGCTTCCCCTACTTCATCGAGATGGGCGCCACCTACTTCCGCGGCCACCCGCTCCAGGACGAGCTCTTCGCGGCCACCACCCAGGTCCTGGAAGGCCTCGGCGTGGACTTCGGCTTCATCCACACCGAGTTCCTGCTCGGCGCGGACGGCCCGGTGCTCTGCGAGGTCAACGGCCGCCTCATCGGCGGGATCGTGCCCAGCCTGATGCAGATCAGCTCCGGCGTCGACCCGTACCTGGAGGTCATCCGCCAGGCCCTCGGCGAGCGCCCCGAGCTGGCCTTCCCCGGCGACACCACCGCCGGCGGCCACTGGTTCGGCGCCCCCATCGACGGCACGGTCGAGTCCATCGCCTTCGACAAGCTGGCCGATCTGCCCGGCTACCACAGCGCGCTCGCCTACCGGAAGCCCGGCACCCCGGTGACCCGGCTGTCCCGCTCCAACTTCGACTGGATCGGCCACATCATCTTCACCGGCTCCGACCGCGACGAGGTCAACAAGCGCTGCGAAGAGGGCCTGGACAGCATCGAGCTGCGGATGAAGGTCGAGGTCGCCCGATGAGCTCCCCGGCCACCAGCACCACGGTCACGGACGGCCCGCTCGCGCCCGTGCCCGCCTCCCTGCGGGGCGTGGCCGTCCCCGCCCTCGACCCCACCGCCCTCTTCGACGTCACCACCGAGGGCGGGGTCTTCACCCGGATCGAGCCCTCCGGCACCCGCCGGGGCGGCGAGGACGAGCTGTGGCCCGGATACACCGAGACCCACGCGCACGTCGCACTGCCCGCCAACTTCGACGACAGCACCGACGACCCCCGGATCGTGGCCCTGCAGTACCTGTTCCACGGGGTCACCCACATCGTGGACATGTTCGGCTTCCCGATCGTCGCCGACGCCTGGGAAGCCGGCCGGCAGCAGTCGCCCTGGCCCTTCCCCGAGATCGCCCACCCCGGCTACGCGGTCACCGCCAGGACCGACGCGGCCGGACGCTACGGCCACGGGGTGGAGTTCCCCGTACCGGTCCACATGCTCGCCGTGGAGGCCGACCTCGACCACGCGCTGCGCTCCAACGCCGAGCGCGGCGGCACCTTCCTCAAGGTGATGTTCACGGACGGCACCGAACAGCCCGGCTCTCCCGTCCGGTTCTCCCGGATGTCCGAGCAGGTGCTGCGCTTCACCGCCCGGATGGCGGCCGAGCGCGGCATCACCGCCGTCATCGACTGCAACACGCTCCAGGAGACGCAGTGGGCGTACGACTGCGGCTTCAGGCTCTTCGCCCACTCGGTGCGCGACCGCACCCTGGACGCGGCCGACTGGAAGCGCCTGGACGGCGCCCGCTTCGTCTCCACCCTCGCCGGACTGCGCTCGATGATCATGACGGGGGAGGAGTTCGCCACCGAGTACGGCCGTGAGGGCTTCACCGAGACCCAGGACCCCCACAACCGGGAGTTCGCCTCGGCCATCGAGCAGCCCTTCGGCATCGAGTACGGGGTCCAGGAGACCCGTACCGCCGCACTCGCCGACATGCGCCGCAACGCCCTGGCCACCCTGGAGCAGGGCAACCTCCTGGTCGGCACCGACGCCGGCAACACCGGCGCCTACCACGGCTACTCCTTCCTCTCCGAGCTCGACCTGCTGCGCGGCGACGACCCGGCGCTCGCCGAACCGCTCCGCCTCCAGGCCACCCTCGGCGGCCGCCGCTACTTCGACGAGATGAGCGGGGCGCCCACCGGCATCCACCCCCTCTCCGTCGGGGCCGCCGCCACCTACAACCTGCACGCGGCGGGGACACCCCTCTCCGCGCTGCCCCTGGCCACCGTCGTGGCCGGAGTACCGGTCGACCGGACCGCGGTCGCACGGGTCATCGCGGATCTCCGCGCCACCACCACCAAGGGAAAGGCCGCGCTGTGACCACCGAACGCAGACGAGCACTGATCGGCGTCAACGCCGGGATCTTCCTCGCCCACATCGGGAACTTCATCTGGTTCCCCGTCCTCGTCGCCTCCCTGAGCGGCACCGACAGCGGCTTCTGGGCCGGCGTCGTGATGTGCATGACCTACGTCGGACGCCTGCTCGCCACCTTCTTCTACGAGGGCACGGCGGCCCGCGTCGGCATCCGCGGCGCGGTCTTCCTCGGCACGGCACTGGAGGCCACGGCGCTGGGCGCGATGGGCTTCAGCAGCGGCGTGCTCGTCTACGGGGCGCTCGCGTTCTTCATCGGCTTCGGCTCGGGAACGGCCTTCCCCGGCCTGAAGAACATCCTCGTCTCCTACCCCGAGGACGAGCGGCCCAAGGCGTTCTCCACCTTCCAGATGTCGGCCCAGGTGGGCCTGTTCGGCGGCTCGCTGCTGGGCGCCCTGCTCACCGACGTGGACCTGCGCACCCTCTTCTCCATCGTCTTCGCGATCTTCATCGGCTTCTGCCTGGCCGCCTCCTCCTTCATCCCCCGGGACGGCTTCGGCCCCAAGCCCGACCCCTCGGCCCCGGCCCCCGAGAAGCGCCCGCTCTTCAGCACCGCCGTCTTCAAGGGCATCGAAGTGCGCGGCGCCACCCGCTACTTCATCCTCTCGGCGGTCTTCTGGTTCCTGTCGATCGGCTTCGTCGTCGGCATCCCGCTGCACATGCAGGAGTACGTCACCCAGTGGGCGCCCTCCACCCCCTTCTGGATCACCGGACTGAGCGTCCTCGTCCTGCAGTACCCGCTGTTCAAGTTCCTGATCAAGCACCTGCGCCCCGGGGCCGTCATGGCCGTCGGACTGACCGGCATGACCGTGGCCTTCGTCGCCTTCGGTGCGGGTCGCGGCGCCGCCTGGGTGGTCGTCGGCTGCCTGACCGTGGTGCTCGGCGAGATCCTCTTCGTACCGTCCTTCGACATCTGGGTCGCCCGCCGTGTCCCCGAGGACCGGCTCGCCAAGGCCATGGGCGCCATGCACTTCTTCCGCAGCGCCGGGAACATGGTCGGCTCGCTGCTCGCCGGCGCCCTGTTCGACCTCTCCCTCTCCTGGGGCGTCCCCGGCGCCAACTGGTACGTGGCCGCGGTCGTGGCCGCGGGCTGCGCGGTCATCTGCCTGGTCAGCCGGGACGAGCCGGCGCCGCAGGCCGAAGTCGACCAGCCCTCGGAGGCCGCGGAGCCCGTCGAAGCGGTCTCCGCCAAGTAGTCGCTCCGCATCCCCTTCCCCCCACCCCCTTCGTACCCAGAAAGATGAGGACAGCGGCAGATGGCTGATGTCTGCGTGGTCGGCGGCACCCGGTTCTTCGGCAAGCTGCTGGTGAAACGACTGCTCGACGCGGGCCACCGCGTCACCGTGGTCAACCGGGGGATCACCCCCGACCCCTTCGGCACCTCGGTCCGGCGGCTCGTCGCCGACCTGAACGTCCCCGGCGAGCTGGCCTGGGCGGTGACGGGCGAGCGGTTCGACGCCGTGGTGCACCAGATGTGCTACACCCCGAAGGCCGCCGTCGAAGCCGCCGAGGCCTTCGGCGACCGGGCCGGGAAGTTCGTTCTGACCAGCAGCATGGAGGTGTACAACAAGGACACCTTCCGCTGGCGGATCCCCGCACCGGCCATGAGCGTCTTCGCCCGCGAGGAAGAGCTCGACACGGCGCACTACGCCTACGACACCGAGCTGCCGTGGGAGGACCCGGCCTACGTCGGCGCCAACTACGGCGAGGGCAAGCGACAGGCCGAGGCCGCACTGCTGGCCACCTCCCGGGTGCCGGTGGTCATCGCCCGGGTGGCCCATGTACTGGCCGCCGAGGGGGACTTCACCGGGCGCGTCGGCTTCCACCTGGACCGGGTCCGCGGCGGCCTCCCGATCGTGGCGCACGCCGCCCCCGGCCGGACCTCCCTGGTGCACGCCGAGGACGCCGCCGCCTTCCTCGCCCGGGCCGCGACCACCGCGATGACCGGGACGGTCAACGTGACCTCCCCCGACACCGCGGACGTGTACGACGTCTGCGCGGCGGTGGAGGCGGCGACCGGGCTGCGCGC
The DNA here is from genome assembly GCF_041434015.1 of Streptomyces sp. NBC_00454. Classification (GTDB taxonomy): domain Bacteria; phylum Actinomycetota; class Actinomycetes; order Streptomycetales; family Streptomycetaceae; genus Streptomyces. The sequence continues at coordinate 3,710,404 of NZ_CP107907.1, forward strand.
CCATGTCGTCGAGAAGCAGGACCCGGCGGGCGACCCGGACCTCTCGCCCTTCTCCTGCCCGGCCGATTTCGGGATGTCCGCCGAGCGGGCCACCTCGCTCGGCCACCGCTTCACCCCGGTCTCCGAGTGGCTGCCCGCCCTCGCCCGTACCGCCGCCGCCGCTACGGCCGGCGCCTTTGCCACCGCCACCGCCACTGCCACCGCTGCCGCCGCCGTCGCGGTCCAGGAGAAGTGATGTTCGACCTCATCGTCATCATCCGCACCACCGGCCCCGGGAACATCGCCGCGGTCGCCGAAGCCCTCGACCGGATGCGCCCGATGTGCCTCGCCGAGGACGGCTGCGTCGCCTGGGAGGCGTACCAGTCCCAGGCCGATCCGAGGCAGTTCGTCCTGGTCGAGCGCTGGCTGACCCGCGCGCACTGGGAGGCGCACGGGGAGGGCCCGGCCATCCAGGACGTCTACCTCACCGAGATCCTGCCGCGCGTGGAGCGCGAAGTTCACCCCAGCGTCCCCGTCCAGAGCCAGCCCGTAGGAGTTTCCGCATGACCGCCGCCGACACCGCCGCCGACACCTCCCCCGCCCTCGCCGCCGCTCCGCGCCCGCGCCGCATCGCCGTCGTCGGCGGCCGTCCCGCCCCCGTCCACGGGGCCCGGGAGCTCGGCATCGACGTGGTCCTCGTCCACACCGAGGGCCAGTTCGACCGGGCCGAGGCCGAGGAGCACTGCTCCACCGTCCTCACGGGTGACATCACCGACGCCGGGGAACTGCTGGCGCTGCTCCAGCCGTTGCACGAGGAGCAGCCCTTCGAGCGGATCCTCACCACCACCGAGCTGGCGGCCGTGTCGGTGGGCGAGCTCAACGAGAAGCTCGGCCTGCCCGGCACCCCGCCCGAGGTCTCGCGGATCATCCAGGACAAGTCCCTGACCCGTCAGGCCCTGGACCGCCACGGGCTCAGCCCCGTACGCCACCGGATGATCAGAGACACCGAGGACGCGGTCGCCTTCCTGGCCGAGGTCGGCGGCCCGATCGTGATGAAGCCGGGCAAGGGCGCGGGCAGCCTGCACATCAACATGGTCGACGACGCCGGAGCGGCGGCCCGCGCCTTCCGCGAGATCACCGAGTTCGGCTACGGCGGCGTCCTGGCCGAGGAGTATCTGGAGGGGCCGGTCGTCAGTGTCGAGGGGTTCTCGCACCAGGGCCGCCACATCGTCCTCGGCATCTGCGAGTACCGCGTCAACGAGCACTTCGTGGAGTGGGAGTGCAGCGTCTCCAGCGACCTGGCGGCGCCCTTCCTGCCCGAACTGCACCGGCTCAACGCCGACATCCTCGACGCCGTGGGCCTCACCGACGGCCCCTCGCACAGCGAGTACGTGCTCACCCCGGCGGGACCGCGCCTGCTGGAGACCCACAACCGGCTGTCCGGCAGCGGCATCCCCGAGATGGTCCGCCGCTCCACGGGCTGGGACCCGGCGCGGCTGTTCATGACCGTACCGCTGGGCATCGACGAGCTCCCCGAGACGGCGCCCGAGCCGCTGCGGGGCGCGGCCATCCGCTTCCTGGAGGCCCCGGCCGCGGGAGTCCTCACCGGTATCGAGGGCCTGGAGGAGTTCGCCGCCCGGGGCATCCCGGTACGCCGCCTCGCGCCGGGCGCGAAGGCCCCGCACATGGTGCCCTTCCTGAAGGGCCTCGGGGAGGCCGCCGAAGCGGTGGTGGTCGCCAAGAACCCGGGCGACCGGGTGGCCGCCATGGATTCCCTGCTGGCCTGCGACAACGGCTACGTCGTCGCCACGGCCCCGACCCGCGCCGAGGCCGTGGCCCGGTGCGCGGAACTGGCCGCCGCGATCACCTTCCGGGTCCGCCCGGAGGCGTAGCGGCTCCTGCCCGTACGGAGCCCCGGCCGGCGGCGGCGCCGTCAGCCCCGGCGGGGGCGGCCCACGAGTGCGGCATTGGCCTTCACCAGGGCCGGGACCAGGACGTAGACGGCGGTCGGGACGACGATCGCCGTCAGGATCAGCGTCCGGACCGGCAGCGGCAGCCCGGCCGTGGCCCCTCCGACCAGGGCCAGGACGACGGTGACGGAGGGGTAGATCGCCAGCCAGGTGATCAGGGCCCGGCGGTGCACGGAGGGCGCGCCGGGCGCTGCTGGAGTGGTGGATGTGGCGGTCGTGGTGGATGTGGACGTGGTGGTGCTCGCGGACATGGTGTTCCCCCAGTTCGGGCGGTGGAAATTCTCCAACCGCACGGTTGGAGAATAGCCCGGCCCGACCCAAACTCCAACCGGTTGGTTGGGATTGCGATAAGGTCGCCCCATGGCCTGGGACACCGAACGCACCAAGAAGCTCCTGCTCGACGCCGCCATCGAGGAGTTCGCGGCCAAGGGCCCGGAGGCGGCCCGGGTGGCCGCGATCGCCACCCGCGCGGGCGTCAACAAGGAGCGGATCTACCAGTACTTCGGCAACAAGGAGGCGCTCTTCGGCGCCGTCCTCGAATGCGAACTGAGCCGCCTCGCCGACGCCGTCCCGCTCACCGGCGAGTCCGCGGCCGACCTGGGCGACTACACCGCCCGGGTCTTCGACTACCACCGCCGCAACCCGCACTTCCTGCGCCTGCTGGCCTGGGAGGGACTGCACCGCGGCGAGGCCGTGGCCGCCGAGGACGAGCGGACCGGCCACTACGCCCGCAAGGTCGCCGCCATCGGCGAGGCCCAGGACGCCGGGGCGCTCACCGGCGACGTGCCCGCCGGCCACCTCATGTACGCGGTGATCGCCCTGACCGCCGGCTGGTTCAACCTCCCCCAGCTGGTCCGGATGGTGGCCCCCGAGACCGCCGGCGCCCAGCCCGGGGAGCAGCGCGAAGCCCTCGTCGGACTGGTCCGCAGGCTGGCGGCGAGCCCGTCCGCCGACTCCGGACATGCGCAGGGGCATACCGCCACATAACGTTTCCCGGAACGGGCTCGACCGGCAGCCGGGCGCAGCGGCGGTCGGCGGCGGGATGCCGGGCGGCGGGTGGCGCGGATGGAGGAGGGGCACGGATGGTGGAGTGGCTCAGGACCGAGATCTTCCGCCCCTACCCCGAGCTGCTGATCTTCCTGACCATCGCCGCCGGCTTCCTCCTCGGCCGGATCCGGTACAAGTCCATCGCCCTGGGCGCCGTCACCGGCTGCCTCGTCGCGGGCCTGGTCATCGGCTCCCAGGCCGAGGTGGAGATCGACGGCCCGATCAAATCCGTCTTCTTCCTGATGTTCCTCTTCGCCCTCGGCTACGACGTCGGCCCGCAGTTCTTCCGCGCCCTGCGCAAGGACGGCCTCCCCCAAGTGGTCCTGGCCCTCATCGTCTGCGTCACCGGCCTCGCCACCGCCTGGGCCTTCGCCACCCTCGCCGGCTACGGTCCGGGCCTCTCCGCCGGTCTGCTCGGGGGCGGCCTCACCCAGTCCTCCGTCATCGGCGTCGGCTCCGACGCCATCTCCCACATCCCCGGCATGAGCCCCGCCGCGGCCACCGACCAGTCCCACCTGGTCGCCGTCGCCTACGCGGTCACGTACCCCCTCGGTACGGTCCTGCCCGCCCTGCTCCTCGCCGGGGTGCTGCCCCGCCTGCTGCGCAGGGACCTCGCGGCCGAAAGCGCCGTACTCGCCGCCGACCTGGAGGCCTCGGAGGCGGACCCGGACGCCGGGGAGGGCTACTACAAGCACGTGCTGCGCGCCTACGCCGTGGACGTGGCGGCCTTCGCGGGCCGCACCATCGGCGAGTTCGAAGCGGAGCAGAAGGCCCACGGCCGCCGGCTCTACATCACCCGACTGCGCCGGGCCGGCGAGATCCTCGACCACACCCCGGACACCCGGATCGAGCTGGGCGACGTCCTGGCCGTCAGCGCGGTCCGGGGCGACCTCGTCGCGTACGACGCGCGCACGCACATCGGCATGGAGACGGACGACTTCGAGCTCCTCGCCTACCGCACCGAATCCCTGCACGTGGTCATCACGAACCGCAACAACAGCGGCCGCACGATCCGCACCCTGCGCCACGAGGACTTCATGCCCGGGGTCTTCGTCGAGGAACACTGGCGGGCCGGTACGGACCTGCGCGTGCGGCTCGACAGCACCGTGGAACGCGGGGACACCCTGGTCCTCACCGGGCCGCACCGACTGGTGGACGAGGCCGCGCGGGAACTGGGCAAGCCGGTCCCGACCAGCTTCGCCACCGACATGGTGTGGATCGCCCTCGGCCTCTTCCTCGGCGGCTGCCTGGGCATCCCCGCCCTGCACGCGGCCGGCGCCCCGCTCTCGCTGTCCACCTCCACCGGGGCGCTGCTGATGGGCCTGGTCTTCGGCTGGATCCGGGCGAAGTACCCCACCTACGGGAACCTGCCGTCGGCGGCGCAGTGGCTGATGGGCACGCTCGGCCTGTGCGTGTTCGTCACCATCGTCGGCCTCAACGCGGGCCCCAGCTTCGTCCCCGGCCTGCGCGAGGCGGGCTGGCCGCTGCTGCTCTGGGGCGCGGTCGTGACCACGGTCCCCCTCCTGACCGGCTTCGCCTACGGCCACTTCGTGCAGCGCCTCCCCCTCCCGATCCTCCTCGGCGCCCTGGCCGGCGCCCAGACCACGACGGCCGCCCTCGGCGCCCTGACGGAGCGCGCCCGCAGCCAGATCCCGGCCCTGGGCACGACGGTCCCGTACGCCCTGGGCAACGTCCTGCTGACGATGTGGGGCTCGGTGATCGTCCTGCTGAGGCGGTGAGATCCCGCCCTGCGCGAGGTGCTGGAGAACCGACGACAGGCCCTGGCCCTGGCCCGACTGCGCACGTACGCCGAGGCAGGCGGGATCGGCGACGGCCTGGGCTACGCCGCCCGTTCGGCCTGGCGACGGGCGGCGTAGCCCGCCAGGTCTCCCTTGATGGCCATGACGTCCTGCGCCCGGATGAGGACGGGTTCGCAGTAGCGCGCGTCGCACGAGCGGGGGTGCGTGCCGTCGATCAACGAGACACCGCTGAGCACGAGCCCGCAGTTGTCCTCGATGTCGGTGCACAGCACCGGGTGGAACGAACAGTCCTCGTAGATGTCGCCCACGCGGATGCCCGCCGGGTTCCGGGGATCGCTCCCCTCGCTCACGCTCATGCGGGCACCCTGCCACGGCCCCGGATTCGGGAGGTCAGCGGGTTGGCCGGGCGGGGCGTCTGCTGGTGGGCCTAGGCGACGGCCTAGCCGTGCGGGATCAGGGCCACCGGGCCGCGGGCGTAGTGGGCCACCGCGTGGTCCGTGGGGCCCATGCCGTGCAGGGGGCGGTGGTGGCGGCGGCCGACGACCAGGAGGTCGGCCGTCGCGGACTCGTCGACCAGGACGTGCGCGGGGTCCCCGGGACGGCTGACGCACTCGGTCGCCACCTCCGGGTACGCCGCGGAGACCTTGGCCACCGCGGCCTCGAGCGACTGCGAGGGCTCCGGGCCCGCGTGCACGGCGCGCAGCGGCAGTCCGTGCGCGGCCGCCCAGGCGTACCCGAAGCCGAGTACGGCCTCGTAGTCGCCGGCCGGGTCCACGCCCACGACCACCCCGCGCTGCCCGCGCTCCGCGGCCGGCGCCGGCTCCCGGACCAGGACGACGGGGATCTCGCTGCGCCCGGCGACGTGCAGCGCGGTGGAGCCGAGCAGCGGGACGTGGTGGTTGTGTCCGCCGGCTCCGACGACGAGCAGCCGGGCGTGCGCGGCGGCGCGCGGCAGCTCGCCGGCCGGTCCTCCCTCGGCGGTGGCCGTCTCGACGGCCAGCCCCGGGTGCAGGGCGCGCAGTTCCTCGGCGAGGGCGCTCAGCACGCCTTCGGCGGCCCGCTCGCTCGCGCCGAGCACGGGCTGGAACTCGGGGGAGATCGGCTGGATGGTGGGCCAGGCACGGCCGACGTGGAGCAGCCGGAGCGCGGCCCCCGCCGACACCGCCTCCCGCGCGGCCCAGCGGGCGGCGGCGAGGCTGCGTACGGATCCGTCGAATCCGACGAGGAAGGGGAGGGACGGCGCGTCCGGCTCGGACGGAGCGCCCGCGGAGGAGGGGGAGGACGGGAGGGACATCGGCGGCACCCTTCTTTCCGTGCCGCGGCCCCATGCAGTGGGCCGCCGCCTGGTCGCACCTACGACGCTACTCCCGCCCGGACCCGCGCGTTGGCGGCGCTAGGCTGCGCACGTGCCGTCGTACTCCATCGGGCAGGCCGCGGGCCTGCTCTGCGTGAGCCCCGAGACCGTCCGCCGCTGGGCCGACGGGGGGCGGCTTCCCGCGCGCCGCAGCCCCGAAGGGGTCCGCAGCGTCGACGGGGCCGTTCTCGCCGCCTTCGCCAAGGAGCGTGCCGCCGGACTGCATCCGGTTCCGGAGACGGCCGCGGCCACCTCCGTGCGCAACTCCTTCGCCGGGATCGTCACGGCCGTCCTGCTCGACGAGGTCGCGGCCCAGGTGGAGATCCAGTCGGGCCCGCACCACATCGTCTCCGTCGTGACCCGGGAGTCGGTCGAGGAGCTCGGCATCGCGGTCGGGGTGACCGTGACGGCCCGGGTGAAGTCCACGGACGTCCACATCGACCTGGTCTAGGTCGTCTCTTCGCGGACTTGGCAAGATCCGGAAGAGACGACCTAGGTCAGCACCTCAGCGCCGCGTACAGGTCCAGCTTGTGGTCCAGCCGGGACAGGTCGCGCCCGGTCAGCGCCTCCACCCGCTCCATCCGGTAGTGGACGGTGTTCACGTGCAGGTGCAGCGCCTCCGCGGTGCGCGTCCAGGAGCAGTTGTTGGCGAGGAACACCTCCAGCGTCTCGCGCAGCATCCCGTCGCCCAGCGCCCCCAGCGTCCGCGAACCGAACACCCCGCGCACCTCCGGCGGGACTCCGGAGAGCAGCTCCGCCAGGGTGTCCAGCTGCTCGACGCCCCGTACCGGCACCTCCGTGTCCGTCGCCGTGAGGGCGAAGCGGGCCTGGCTGAGTGACACGCGCAGCCCCTCGGCCGAGTCCGCCCGCGCGCCGACGCCGAGCCGCAGGTCGGCCTCCGGGTCGCCGCAGGCCCGGAGCAGCGGCCACAGCGCGCAGCCGGTCCGCCACGGCGCCTTCGGCCGGGACCGCGTCGGGGTCGGCGCGCGGGTCCGGGCGCGGGTCCGGGCGCGGGTCCGGGCGCGGGTCCCCCCGCCGTTCCGGCTCCGGCTCCGGCTCCGCGGGCTCGTACAGCACCGCTCCCGTCTCCCCCGACGCCCACCGCACCCCGTCCAGGTGCCGCAGCGCCTCCACCAGCGCGTCCGCGTCGGTGGCCGCCACCACCCGGTACGGGCCCTGCGCGGGCAGTCCGGCCGCCACCAGCGCGGCGCCGAGCTGGTCGGGCTCGGCGTTCTCCGAGGCCACCAGCGCGAGCAGTTCCCGTCCGGCCGCCCGCCGCGCGGCGTCCCTCCGGGTCTCCCCGTCGCGGTACTGCGCGAACACCTCGGCGATCTCGTGCAGGACCCTCGGCGGGGCGGCGTCCGCGTCCGGGACGTGCAGCTGCCAGGCGTCGTAGGGCGAGCTCTCGGCCTCGATCCGCAGGGTGACCCCGCCCCGCGCCGGGTTGGCGATCGAGGCCCGCCGGGCCGGTATCGCGGGTGCGGAGGGGGTACGGGCCACCGTGCGGCCGCTCGCGGTCAGCAGGTAGCAGGGCACCCGGCCCAGGTGGGCGCAGGCCCGGTCCAGCAGCTCCGCGGCTGCGGCCCCGCCCTCCAGGAGCCGGCTGAGCTCGCTGCGCACGTTCTCGGGAAGCGCGAAGAGCCGGGTCGGGCGCCTGCTCAGGTCGCCCCACTGGCGCAGGTACACCGCCTCGGTCACGGCCCGGAAGCTGGTCTTCGCGGGCACCGCCACCAGCGGCATCCGGTGGGCCCGGCAGGCGGCGACGAGCTCGTCGGGCACCTTGCCGTGGGTCTCCTCGCCCGCCAGCAGCGCCCGCGCCCCGGCGGAGGCCAGGGCGGCGACGAACCGGTCGGTCCGGCCGGCGGCCGTGGCGCCCGGCTTCCACCACACGAGGCCGCTGAGCACGAGCTCCCCGGGGCCCAGGAACCGGCCGGGATCCTCGAGGTCCGTGGAGGTCACCCCGCTGACCTCCTGGCCGAGAAGGGGCTCTTCGCCCCAGAGCAGGGTGAGGCCGAGGTTGTCGGACTGGAGCAGATCGAGGACGTGCACGGCAGGGACTCCTTGCGGCTGGGGTAGCCCACAATCGCGAGGCGAATATGAGGTTCACCATGGTAAATGCAAGGGCAACCCCAGAGAAGGGCTCTTGGATGATCCACCAGGACGATCTCGGCGGCCCTGGTTCATTTCCGTGGCCGGGACCAGTCGTCGGGGCCCGCACCCCGTTGCTTCACTGGCATCAGGACGGACGAAACCGCCCCGGGACGACATTCGAGGACAGCGAAGGCGGCGGAAAAAATGGACCTCAACACGGTGCTCGACGTACGTGACGCCCGCCGCCGCGAACCCTGGCGTCCCGGCGACGCCTGGCTCGGCGGGGGCACCTACCTCTTCTCCGAACCCCAGCCGCACGTCCGCCGTCTGATCGACCTCTCCCGGATGGGCTGGCCACCACTGTCCCGGCAGCCCGACGGCTCCCTCGACATCGCCGCCACCTGCACCATCACCGAGCTGTCCCGCTTCGGCCGGACCCTGCCCGCCACCGCCGCGCCGCTCATCGAGCAGTGCTGCCGCGCCTTCCTGGCCAGCTTCAAGATCTGGAACATGGCGACCGTCGGCGGGAACCTCTGCAACGGCCTGCCCGCCGGGCCGATGGTCTCCCTCTCGGCCGCCCTCGACGGCACGGTCCTCCTCCAGGGCCAGGACGGCGCCACCCGCCGGGTGCCCGTCACCGAGTTCATCCGCGGAGCCGGGCTCAAGGACCTGCGCGACGGCGAGCTGCTGCGCTCGGTGCGGCTGCCCGCCCGCGCCCTGGATTCCCGTACGGCCTTCCGGCAGGCCTCCCTCTACGGGCTCGGCCGCTCGGGCGCCCTCGTCATCGGCGCCTCCGACCCCCGGGACGGCTCGCTCGCCGTCACGGTCTCGGCCGCCACCATCCGCCCGTTCCGCTTCTGGTTCGCGCTGCCGCCCACCGCGGCCGAGCTGCGCCGGGCGATCGACTGCGCCGTCCGCCCCGACGAGTGGTACGACGACATCCACGGCCTGCCCGCCTGGCGCCGCCACATGGCCCTGCGCCTGGCCGAGGAGGTCCGCCGCGAACTGTGTCCCGAGGACGATCCGTACGCCGGCTCCGACGCGGAGGGACTCCGATGAGCTACGAGATCGACATCAACAGGCAGCGTTTCACCGAGGAGCCCCGCGCCGGCCAGTGCCTGCGCACCTACGTGCGCGAGCGCGGCTGGTTCGGCGTGAAGAAGGGCTGCGACCAGGGCGACTGCGGCGCCTGCACGGTCCACGTGGACGGGCAGGCCGTGCACAGCTGCCTCTACCCGGCCGTCCGCGCCGAAGGCCGCTCGGTGACCACCCTGGAGGGCCTCGCCCACCCCGACGGCGAACTCCACCCGGTACAGCGCAAGTTCCTGGACGCACAGGGCTTCCAGTGCGGCTTCTGCACCAACGGGTTCGTGATGACCACCGCCGCCCTGGAGGCCGAGAAGGGCACCGCCCACTGCGACGGCAAGCTCGACGACCTGCCGCGCGCCTTCAAGGGCAACATCTGCCGCTGCACCGGCTACCGCGCCATCGAGGACGCCGTCCGCGGCGTGAAGCACACCGAGGAACCCGAGGCGGGCAAGGCCGTCGGCCGCAACCTCGCAGCGCCCGTCGCTCCCCAGGTGGTCACGGGCACCGCCCGCTACACCTTCGACATCGACGTGCCCGGGCTGCTGCACATGAAGCTGCTGCGCTCCCCGCACCCGCACGCCCGGATCACCGCGATCGACACCTCCGAGGCGCTGGCCGTGCCGGGCGTGCGGGCGGTGTTCACCCACGAGGACGTCCCGGACGTGCTCTACTCCAGCGCCCGCCACGAGCACCCGCACGAGGACCCCGACGACACCCGCCTGCTGGACGACGTGGTCCGGTTCGTCGGGCAGCGCGTGGCCGCCGTCGTCGCCGACAGCGAGGGCGCCGCGGAGGAGGGCTGCCGCCGGATCGAGGTCACCTACGAGGAACTCCCGTACGTGACCGACCCGGAGAAGGCCATGGCCCCGGGCGCGCCGGTCATCCACGCGGGCAAGGGGCCCGAGGCGCGCATCGCCCGCGTCGGGAACAACGTGGCCGGCGAGGTGCACGGCGAGATCGGCGATGTGGAACGGGGTTTCGCCGAGGCCGCGGTGGTCTATGAGGAGACCTTCCGGACCCAGCGCGTCCAGCACGCCAGCCTCGAAACCCACGGCTGCGTGGCCTGGTTCGAACCGAAGGAGGACGGCACCGGCGAGCGGATCACCGTCCGCTCCTCCACCCAGACCCCCTTCCTGACCCGGCGTGCCCTGTGCGCGCTGTACGGGCTCGGCGAGGACGAGGTCCGGGTGGTCGCGGGCCGGGTCGGCGGCGGTTTCGGCGGCAAGCAGGAGATGTTCGCCGAGGACATCGTGGTGCTGGCCGCGATGAAGCTGCACCGTCCGGTGAAGCTGGAGTTCACCCGCGCCGAGCAGTTCTACGGCGCCAGCACCCGGCACCCGTTCACCGTCCGGATCAAGCTCGGTGCCCGCGCCGACGGCACCCTGACCGCCATCTCCATGCGCATCGTGTCCAACACGGGCGCCTACGGGAACCACGGCCCGGGCGTGATGTACCACAGCGCCGGCGAGTCCTTCGTGATCTACAAGGCCCCGCACAAGAAGGTCGAGGCCTACTCCGTCTACACCAACGTCGTCCCGTCGGGCGCCTTCCGCGGCTACGGGCTGGGCCAGACCACCTTCGCCCTGGAGTCGGCGATGGACGAGGTGGCGCGGCGCCTGGGCATGGACCCCCTGGAGTTCCGCGAGAAGAACATCATCGGCCCTCTCGACCCCATGCACACGCCGATCGGCCACGACGACGACCTGTTCATCGCCAGCTACGGGCTGGCCGAGTGCCTGGCGGTGGTGCGCAGGGCGATCGCCGAGGACACCAGCCACGAGAAGGTTCCGCCGGGCTGGGTGACCGGCCAGGGCGCCGCCGTGTCGATGATCGCCACGAGTCCGCCCCGCGGCCACTACGCCGATGCCACGATCACCCTGCTCCGGGACGGCACGTACGACATCGCGGTCGGCACCGCCGAGTTCGGCAACGGCACCACCACCGTCCACAAGCAGCTCGCCGGGGACGCGCTGAACACCACCGCGGACCGGCTGACCGTCCGCCAGGCCGATACCGACGTGGTCCGGCACGACACGGGCGCCTTCGGGTCGGCCGGCACCGTGGTGGCGGGCAAGGCGGTGCTGCTCGCGGCGACCTCGCTCGCCGAACGCATGAAGACCTTCGCCTCCGAGCACACGGGCGTCGCCCGGCACCTGTGCCTGCTGGGCCCCGAGTCCTTCGACTGCGCGGGCCGGCCGGTCACCCTCAAGGAGCTCTACGAGGCGGCCCACGCCAAGGGGAGGGCGAGCGAGATCAGCTGCGAGGGCCACTTCGGCGGCACCCCGCGCTCGGTGGCGTTCAACGCCCAGTGGTTCCGGCTGGCCGTGGACCCCGGCACCGGGGAGATGAAGATCCTGCGCAGCGTGCACTCGGCGGACGCGGGCAAGGTGATGAACCCGATGCAGTGCCTCGGCCAGGTGGAGGGCGGTGTGGCGCAGGCCCTGGGCGCCACCCTCTTCGAGACCGTACGGATCGACGAGCGCGGCGAGGTCACGACGGCGGCGTTCCGCCGCTACCGGCTGCCGCAGTACGCGGACGTGCCGCGCACGGAGGTCCACTTCACGCAGACCTCGGACTCGATCGGCCCGCTGGGCGCGAAGTCCATGTCCGAGAGCCCCTTCAACCCGGTGGGCCCGGCCTTCGCGAACGCGCTGCGCGACGCGACGGGCATCCGCTTCACGGAGATGCCGCTGCTCCGGGATGCCGTATGGCAGAGGATGTCGCAGAACATGCCAGGCCGAAACGACCAATGAAGCCACACCTGCAACTCATATCAACCTCTCAACCTCGCAGATGAGGTTCTGAGGTACACACTGCCGGGCATAAGTCAGCCATGGCCAAACTCATGCTGCACGGCGATCTGGACCACCCGGCGACCCTGAGCGTCGCGGACCTGCGGGACTGGGCACAGCACCGGGCCGCGGTCACCTTCGACTGCGCGACGAACGGTCCGCAACACCACGTGTTCGAGGGCCCGTTGCTCCGCGAGGTCATCGCGGACGCGGGTCCGGCCTTCGACCCCCGCCGCCGCAAGGACCGTTCGCGGTTCCTGCTCGCGGTGAGCGGCGGCGACGGACACCATTCGGTGCTGTCCTGGGCCGAGTTGGACGTGGACTTCGGCGACAGCCCGATCCTGCTGGCGACCCGCCTCGACGGCGAGGACCTCGACGGGGCGGGCGCACAGCTGGTGGTCCCTTCGGACCGGTGCGGGGCGCGCTACGTCAGCGCGGTCACCCACGTGTGGTTCGGCGCGCTGTCCCCGCCGAGCCTGGGCCTCTGACCCGGCCGACCCGCCTCGTGGCCCGCTCAGTTGGTGGCGAGGCTGATCTCGGTGGACTTGATCAGTGCGACGACGGAGGTCCCGGCGGCCAGGCCGAGCGCCTCGACCGCGTCCTTGGTGATGGCGGCGGTCAGACCACCGCCGTTCACGTCCACCTTGACGGAGGCCATGGCGCCGCCGGTGGCGACGTCGGCGACGGTGCCGGCGATCTGGTTGCGGATGGAGATCCCCTCGACGGCCGCCGTCGCCAGGGCCACCTCGGTTGCCTTGACCAGCGCCTTGACGGAGGAACCCGCGACGAGGCCGAGGTCCTTGACCGCGTCGGTGGTGATCGCGGCGGTGATGTCCTGGCCACCTTCCAGGCGGACCTTGACCGTCGACATGGCCTCGCCGGCGGTGACGGCGGTGACGGTGCCGGCGATCTGGTTGCGGATGCTCAGGCTCATGAGTGGTTCGACCTCTTAGGTAGATGCGTCGATGCGCTCGGAAATCTTTTCCGGCGCCCCTGTCACACTCTCAGGCGGCGCCGGGTCAGTGCAGTGAAGCCACACCACACTGACCGCCGAGGAGCCCCCGCCATGAACACCGCAGCCACCGTCGTCGCCGTCGTCGCCGCCGCCATGTCGGCCTTCTCGGGCTACTCGCTCCTGACCCGCGCCTCGTGGGTCGTGCAGCCCCTGGAGGAGTACGGGGTCCCGCGGACCTGGTGGACCCTCCTGGGCCTGGCGAAGGCCGCGGGGGCGCTGGGCCTGCTGATCGGCCTCTTCGTCCCGCTCATCGGGATCGCGGCGGGCATCGGCCTGGTCCTCTACTACAGCGGGGCGGTGATCACCGTGCTCCGCGCCCGCTCGTACGGGCACGTGGCGTTCCCGGTGATCTACATGGCACCGGTCATCGCGGCCTTCGCCCTCGGCTTCGCGGCGTAGTGCCGCGAAACCGGGGCGCCGCGAAGCCGGGGCCCCCGCAGGGTCCGGTCAGGCGAAGGTCGGCATCTCACCCACCGTCGTGGACATGTCGATCACCGCGAAGGCCGCGCCCTGCGGGTCCGTGACCGCGGCGAAGCGCCCGAAGGGGCTGTCCATCGGGCCGAAGTGCAGCATGCCGCCGAGCTCCTGGGTCTTGGCGACCGCCGCGTCGCAGTCCGGGACGCCGAAGTAGACCTGGACGTAGGAGGGGATCTCGGGCGGGAACTCGTCGCCCATCTTCATCCGGCCCAGCACCACGTTCTCCGGGCCGCCCAGGTTGAAGACCTTGAAGTCCATGCCGGGCATCTCGGGGTTCTCGCCGGCCTCCATCTGCTGCTCGCCGTACGGGAAGACCTGCGGCAGGAACCCGTCCGTCTTGGCCGCGTCGCGCGTGAACACCTCCGCCCACGCGTAAGCGCCCACCTCGCTGGCGGGCTTCTCGAAGCCCTTGTGCTCGCCGGGCTGCCAGACGCCGAAGACCGCGCCGCCCGGCTCCTTGGCGATCGCCATCGTGCCGAAGGCGCCGACCTGCATCGGCTCCATCAGCACCTCGCCGCCCGCCGCCTTGATCTTCCCGGCGGTGGCCGCCGCGTCGGGCGAGGAGAAGTACAGACACCACTGCGAGGCCCCCTCCTGCCCCGGCATCGGCGGGACGACGGCCGCGACGGCCTTGCCGTCGGAGTAGGCCTGCGTGTAGTTGCCGTACTCGCTGCTGGACTCGCCGAAGGTCCAGCCCAGCACGGCGGCGTAGAAGCTCTTGGCGCCCTCCACATCGGTGAACATCGCGTCCACCCAGCAGGGTGTGCCCTCGGGGAACTCAGCCATGATCGATCGACTCCTGTGTCGTGTACGACGTGACCCGTCTCGCCTCTCACGCTAGGTGCGGGCACTGACAATCGCGCGCGGAGAGCCCGCGCGCGGGACCCTGGAGCCATGGACAAGGACACGTTCGGGGCGGCCACCATCCGGCTCGCCCAGCAGCCCGAGGCCGACGAGCTGCTCGGCCGCAGCCCGCTGGCCGCACTCGTCGGGATGCTCCTCGACCAGCAGGTTCCGATGGAGTGGGCGTTCTCCGGGCCCTACACGATCGCCCGGCGGCTCGGCTCCGACGATCTGGACGCGCACGCGATCGCCGCCCACGACCCGGAGGCCTTCGCCGCGCTGCTCTCCGAGAAGCCCGCCGTGCACCGCTACCCGGGGTCGATGGCGAAGCGGATCCAGCAGCTGTGCGCGTACCTCGTGGAGCACTACGAGGGGGACGCGGCGGCCGTGTGGGCCGACGCGGCCACGGGCGCCGAGCTGCTGGGGCGGCTGAAGGAGCTGCCCGGCTTCGGGGAGCAGAAGGCCCAGATCTTCCTGGCGCTGCTCGGCAAACGGTTCGGGGTACGCCCGAAAGGGTGGCGCGAGGCGGCCGGCGGGTACGGCCCGGCGAACGTCTACCGGTCGGCGGCCGACATCACCGGACCCGAATCCCTGGCGAAGGTGCGGGCCCACAAACAGGAGGCGAAGGCGGCGGCCAAGGCGGCCAAGGGCCAGTGAGGGAACCGGAATTGACAGTTCGACATAGACGCGGCCGGACCGCCGGAAACCTCCGGGGATTGTCAGACCCCCGCCCTAGAATTCTGATCATGACCGAGAACCTGACGCGCGCCACCACCGCCGAATCCATCTCCGACGGCCCCGGCAGCCTCATCACGCTGCTCACCGACACCGCCGAGCTCACCTGCAACACGGCGAGCTTCGAGGTCGGCGCGGCCGGCGCCCCCGTGCACTTCCACACCAAGGCGACCGAGTTCTTCCACGTCACGGACGGCCGGCTCGACGTCCTCGTCGGCGACGAGATACACACCCTCACCAAGGGCGACTTCCTCGCGGTCCCGCCCGGTGTGAAGCACGCCTTCGCCCCGGCCGCCGACAGCACGGCCGAGGTCTTCGTCGGCTTCACCCCGGGCATGGGCCGCTTCGACTACTACCGGCTGCTCGGCCGGGTCCGGGCCGGCGAGGCCACGGTGCAGGACATCATCGACAGCCAGCCGGTCTACGACAACCACTACGCGGAGAGCGACGCCTGGGCAGATCGCCTGAAGCGCAGCGCGGACGCGTAGACCTCGTCGGCGTCGAGCCTGCGGAGCTCCTCCGCGATCAGCTCGGCGCTGCTGCGGATCTTCAGGGCCACCTTGCGGTCGGGGCTGCCCGGCAGGAGCAGGGTGGCCAGGATCCCGTCGGGGCGGTCCACCTCTATCTCCCCGCCGGTGGTCGTCATCCGGACCCGGGTGATGACCGGTCCCGCGGTGGCCACCCGCTCCACCGGAACCCCGAGCCGGTCCTCCAGCCAGCGGGCCAGCAGTTCGGAGCTCGGATTGCCGGGCTCGCTCTCCACGGCCGCGGCCGTCACCGGGAGCGGCTTCTGGTCCAGGGCGGCGGCCAGCAGCGAGCGCCACGGCGTCAGCCGGGTCCAGGCGAGGTCGGTGTCCCCGGGCGCGTAGGCCGAGGCCCGGGCGTCGAGCGTCGCGACGGGATCGTCGGCCGCCTCCGCATCGGTGATGCGCCGCTGCGCGAGGGCCCCCAGCGGGTCCAGGGCCGGCGCCTCGGGAGCATCGGCGGGCCACCAGGCGACGACGGGGGCGTCCGGCACGAGGAGCGGGAGCACCACGGATCCGGCGTGCTCGTTGAGGCTGCCGTGCAGGCGCAGCAGGATGATCTCCCCGGACCCGGCGTCGGAGCCGACCCGCAGCTCGGCGTCGAGCCGGTTCTGCCGGAGCCGGTGCGGGCCGCGGGCCGTGCGCTTGATGACCACGATGATCCGGCAGGGGTGCTCGCGCGAAGCCTCGGAGGCGGCGCGGACGGCGTCGTAGGCCCCCTCCTCGTCGGTGGCGACGAGGAGGTTGAGCACGAGCCCCATCGTCTGGCTGCCGATGGCCCGGCGGGCGTCGAGCAGGGCCCGGTTGACCTTGCTGGAGGTGGTGTCGGTGAGTTCGGTCCGCATACCCCGAGTCTCGCAGCCCCCGCGGCCGACCGGTACGCCTTCCACCACCACCGGGCCACCGCCCGACCACGGCGCCGCACCGAATCAAGCCCCGCCAATCCCTGAAGCCCGACCACGGCCAGGTCAGCGCCGCTTCCTTGCCGTCCCGAAGATCGACCGCGAGATCTCCCGCCCCAGCTGCGTCCCGATCGACCGGGCCAGCGAGCGGAACAGCCCGCTGCCCACCACCTGTTCCGCCAGGGACGGGTCCGGCTTCGGCGCGTTGCGGGCCGCCACGGCCGCCGCCTTCTCCGCCTTCGCCGCCTCCGCGGCAGCGGCCGCCGCCTCCGCTTCGGCCTCCGCGGCCGCCTGCTCCGCGCTGATCTTCTCGTACGCCGATTCCCGGTCGACCGGCTCCGCGTACCGCGAGTAGAGGAGCGAGGACTTCACCGCCTGGTCCAGGGCCGCCGCGTCGATCGGGCCCATCAGCGACTGCGGCGCGCGCAGCCTCGTAGCGGCCACCGGGGTCGGCGCACCGTTCTCGCTCAGTACGGTGATCACCGCCTCGCCGGTCCCCAGCTGGGTCAGCAGCTCCTCCAGGTCGTACGCGGAGTTCGGGAAGGTCTTCACCGTCGCCTTCAGCGCCTTCGCGTCGTCCGGCGTGAACGCGCGCAGCGCGTGCTGGACCCGGTTGCCGAGCTGCGCCAGCACGTCGGCCGGTACGTCCTTCGGCGTCTGGGTCACGAAGAAGACGCCGATTCCCTTGGAGCGGATCAGCCGCACCGTCTGGGTGATCGCTTCGAGGAAGGCCTTCGAGGCTCCGTTGAAGAGCAGGTGTGCCTCGTCGAAGAAGAAGACGAGTTTCGGTTTGTCCAGGTCCCCGACTTCCGGCAGGTCCCCGTACAGATCGGCCAGCAGCCACATCAGAAAGGTGGAGAAGAGCTGTGGTTTGTCCTGGACCGCCGGAAGCTCCAGTACGGAGACCAGCCCGCGCCCGTCCGCCGCCGTTCGGAGGAATTCGCTCGTGTCGAATTCGGGCTCCCCGAAGAATTCCGCGGCGCCCTGCTGTTCGAAGGCGGTCAGGGCCCGCAGGATCACCCCGGCGGTCACCGTGGACAGCCCGCCGATTCCCTTGAGCTCCGATTTTCCCTTGTCGGACACGAGGAAGGCGACGACCGCCCGCAGGTCCTTGAGGTCGATGAGCTCCAGGCCCTTGGTGTCGGCGTAGTGGAAGATCAGCCCCAGCGACTGCTCCTGCGTCTGGTTGAGCTGGAGCACCTTGGACATGAGGACGGGTCCGAAACTGGTCACGGAGGCCCGGAGCGGGATGCCGGGCCCGATCCCGCCCAGCGAATAGAACTCGCTGGGGAACCCGGTGCCCTCCCATTCCTGGGCCACGTCCTTGGCCCGTTCCTCGATCTTCGCGTTGCTCGTGCCTGGCGCGGAAATGCCCGAGACATCGCCCTTGATGTCCGCGAGGAAGACCGGAACCCCGTTGGCGGACAGCTGCTCGGCGATGAGCTGGAGCGTCTTGGTCTTGCCGGTGCCGGTGGCTCCCGCGACCAGCCCGTGCCGGTTGAGCATGGACAGCGGAATGCGGATCTGCCGCTCCGGCAGGCAGGCCCCGTCCCAGAGCAGGGCCCCCAGATCGAGCGCGGGTCCGGTGAAGGCGTACCCGGCGGCGATCTGGCCTGCCGGGGACGCGGGGTCGGTGCTCTCGCTCATTCATCACTCCCGATATAGCGCTGTTTGCCACCTTTGCACCGTCATCGCAAGGCTGCGCCCGCAGGCACCGGCCCGGTAGGCTTTCCGTGTGATCTTCAAGCGCATCGGAAACAGGCGGCCGTACCCCGACCACGGCAGGGAAACCACCCGGCAGTGGGCGGATGTCGCCCCGCGCCCGGTCCGGCTCGACCAGCTGGTGACGACCAAAGGCCAGCTCGACCTCGAAACGCTGCTCGCCGAGGACTCGACCTTCTACGGGGACCTCTTCGCCCACGTCGTGAAGTGGCAGGGCGACCTCTACCTGGAGGACGGTCTGCACCGCGCCGTCCGCGCCGCGCTCCAGCAGCGCCAGGTCCTGCACGCGCGCGTCCTCGAACTGGGCTGACCCCCCGACCTGGATCGACGCGCCGCAGAGCGGCACGAGACACACCGGGAGCACCCCGCGCCGACGGCCCCGTAGGGCCCCACCGGGCGCCGGTTGCGTCCCGGTTGCGCCTTTCGGGTCGCTCTTGCCCTATGAACAGATGATTCGGTGGGCATCGGCTCCGGTCGGCATTACGCTGCGCTCATGAGCATGCTCACTCCCCCTGGCATGGGCGGAAAGTACCGCGTGACGGGGGCGGCTTACCCCCGCATGTCCCGCCCGCGACGCCGCCGCCGGATCGTCCTCCTCGTGCTCGGATCGATCGTCGGGCTCGCCCTGATCGGTTACGGGGCCATGCAGCTCATCGACGTGTTCCGCGGCGACTCGGGCAAACCCGCGGCCGCCGCCAAGGACTGCGCGACCCCCGCCCCCAAGGCGGGCGCGGCAGCGGCGGCGGCCTCCACCGCCCCGCAGGTCACGCTCCCGCAGCCCGGCCAGATCACGGTCAACGTCTACAACGCGACCCCGCGCGCGGGCCTCGCCAAGGCGGTCGGCGACGAGCTCAAGAAGCGCGGCTTCGCCATCGGCAAGGTCGGCAACGCCCCCGCCGACTTCGACAAGAAGGTCCCGGACGCCGGGATACTGGTCGGCTCGCCGCAGACCGACAAGGCGGTCTTCTCCGTGCTCGGCACCAACCTGGCCGGGGCCGCGCACCAGACCGACACCCGCGAGACCGCCGACATCGACCTGATCCTCGGTGACGCCTTCAAGGACCTCACTCCGAAGGAGGAGGCGGACAAGGCGCTGGCCGCCCTGGCCAACCCGCAGCCCGCACCCGCCAAGAAGTGCTGAACCCCTGACACCCACAGCGAACGGCGAAGGGCCGGCTCCGAGGAGCCGGCCCTTCGCCGTTCACCGCTCAGTCTTCGGCGTTCAGTCCTCGGCCTTCGGCTCTATTCGGCCGAGCCGTACATCCGGTCGCCCGCGTCGCCCAGCCCCGGCACGATGTAGCCGTGCTCGTTGAGCCGCTCGTCCACCGCGGCCGTCACCACCGTCACCGGGGTGCCCGCCAGCTCGCGCTCCATGACCTCGACGCCCTCGGGCGCGGCCAGCAGCACCACCGCGGTCACATCGTCCGCGCCGCGCTTGATCAGCTCCTGGATCGCCGCGACGAGCGTGCCGCCGGTGGCCAGCATCGGGTCCACCACGTAGACCTGGCGGCCCGAGAGGTCCTCCGGCATGCGCGTCGCGTACGTGGAGGCCTCCAGGGTCTCCTCGTTGCGGACCATGCCCAGGAAGCCCACCTCGGCGGTCGGCAGCAGCCGCACCATGCCGTCGAGCATGCCGAGACCGGCGCGCAGGATCGGGACGACCAGCGGGCGCGGGTGGGAGAGCTTCACGCCGGTGGTCGGGCCGACCGGGGTGACGATGTCGGCCTGCTCCGTGCGGACGTCCCGGGTGGCCTCGTACGCGAGCAGGGTGACCAGCTCGTCGGCGAGGCGCCGGAAGGTGGCGGAGTCGGTGCGCTTGTCGCGCAGGGTGGTGAGTTTGTGCGCCACCAACGGGTGATCCACGACCTGCAAACGCACAACATCCTCCAAGACTCAGCTGCCCGGTTTTCCACCTGCGACCGCACAGGTGCGACCGCTCTGCCCGCGACCGCACCACCTGCACATATGGACGCAATGACGCGACCCACACCCAAAAGGCTACGCGCTGTGCCCACCCCTTCGTGCCCGAAGCGGCGGCCACGCCCCCAAACCCCTGGAGATGCGACCCGCCCGGACCCCCAGCACTCTTGGTTGATGAGCAATCCCATGGTGGTCGCGGCGGTAGACGGATCCGAACACAGCCTCAAGGCCCTGGAGTGGGCAAGGGCCGCAGCGCTACGCCACCACACGGGGCTCCTCGTCGCCCACGTGCTGCCCGACAGCGCCCAGCTCTACGCGGCACGCCGCTCCTCGCTCAAGGACAGCCACGAGCCGCACGAGGTCCCCGACCCCGTCAGCGAACGGATACGGGCCGTCCTGGCCGAAGGGCGCCCGCTGCCCTCCGAGGTCCACTACGAGTCCCTGGAGGGCTCCGTCCCGGAGGCCCTGCGGGCCATCGGCGAGGGCGCCCGGATGCTGGTGATGGGCTCCCGGGGCCGCGGCGGGTTCGCCGCCCTGCTGCTCGGCTCGAACAGTCGCGCCGTGGCCACCAGCGCCCCGTGCCCGGTGGTCGTGGTCGCGCACGAGGAGCGCGGGGTCGAGGTCGCGGCCCAGCCCTCCGCGGGCCGGGTGGTGCTCGGACTGCACGCCTCGGAGACGCCCGACAACGTACTGGACTTCGCGTTCGCGGAAGCCGCCGCACGGGGGACGACCGTCCAGGTGGTGTCGGCGTACAGCATCCCGCCGTCGCCGACGATGGTGATCGACAGCCCGTTCGCGGTGATCCCGCCGGAGGCGCTGCTGGGGGAGGACGAGAACGCGGTCCCGGCCGAGCGGGAGATGCTGCGCTCCCAGACGGAGCGCCTGGCACCGTTCCGCGCCAAGTACCCCAAGGTCCCCGTCGAGCAGGCGGCGGTGCCCGGGGACGCGGCCGGACGGCTGGTCGCCACCTCGAACTCGGCGGCGCTGGTCGTCGTCGGCCGCCACCACCCGCGCCGGCACATCCGGTCCCTGATGATCGGCTCCGTGGCGAACGCCGTGCTCCAGCACGCCCACGGACCGGTGGCCGTGGTCCCGACGCTGACGGAATCCGACTGAACCCGGAACCCACTGCGACCCGACTCGGACGGAACCAGCACCCAAATCGCACTGACCTGGGACGGAAGGTGGCATCAAACGGCCGGTCCGGGGGAAGGTGGGGTGCGGGGGGCGGACCGGACCGGACCATCCAGGGGCGGTGACCCATGCCCGACGACGACCACGAGACACCGGAGACCACGGCGCAGCGCAGAGCACGGCGCGCGCAGTTCCTGCGTGACCTGCACGAGGCCCGGGAACTGCGCGACCGCGTCCAGCCCAGACGTGCCCGCGCGGCCCGCATGCGCCAGCAGATGCGCATGCGCACCTTCCGCTGGTGACCGCCCGTTCGCGGCCCCGTCCGGCACCCTCCCCGGGCCCGGGGAGGGTGCCGGCGAGGGCCCCGGGGCGGGCTCCGGCCGGGTGCCGACCGGGGTCCTGGCCGGGTGTCGGGCGGGCCCGCGGAGGCCCCGTACAACACGCGCGGCCAGCGCCACGCTGCGGAACACCTCTCGCAAAGCCTCCGTTTCTGCCACGATGCCGATTGGGCGGGGCACGAACGGCGAGCACGACGGCCGTTCGACCCCTCACCCACCTCCGGCCGGGGGGACCCCCAACCGGCACGCCTATGACCAGTGGGAGAGTCACGGTGTATTTCGCCGCACTGCTCGCGCGCACCGAAGACGGGTGGGAAGCGAGCGACCTGGAACTCGACGACGTCGAGTCCCTGAGTGATCTGATCGATCTCGCCCGTTCCGCCGCTGTCGACGACGACACGGTGGTTGCCCTCATCGAACAGGAGGACACCTGGTTCGGGGTCGTCCGCGTGGACGGCGAGGAAGACCCGCGCTTCTACGTGTCCAACGCCTCCGCCGCCTCCCGCAGCTCCTACGGATCGATGCTGACCGACGAGCTGCTCGGCAAGGACGAGGAGGACGACGAACTCGACGAGCTCGACCTCGACGGCACCGAGGACGGCGAGGACGAAGTCATCGCCTCGTACTCGGACGACAACCCCGAGGAAGACGGTGAGGACGGTGAGGAAGACGATGCGGACGACGAGGTCCGGGCCGGCGCCGAACCCGTGCCTTCCGGCCCGCTCGGCGACCCCCGGCTGCTCGACGACCTCGGGGTGAGCCACAAACAACTGATGACCCTGGACGGCGACGCGCTCTCGGAGATCGCCGACTCGCTCGGCGCCACCGAGGTCCTGGAGGCCGTCCGCTAGTGATCCCCGCGCACCACCACACCACGCACGCACCCGATCCCGTACGGGACCCGTGGCGGGACTCCATGCGCCTGGCGCTCCAGGAGGCCGCGCGGGCGGTGCCGGCCGGCGACGTGCCGGTCGGCGCCGTCGTGCTGGGCCCGGACGGGGTACTCCTCGCCACCGGGTACAACGAGCGCGAGGCCACCGGCGACCCGACGGCGCACGCCGAAGTACTGGCGCTGCGCCGGGCGGCCGCCGCGCTCGGGGAGTGGCGGCTCCCGGGGTGCACCCTCGTGGTGACCCTGGAGCCGTGCGTGATGTGCGCGGGCGCGCTCGTGCAGTCGCGGGTGGCCCGGGTCGTCTACGGGGCGTCCGACGAGAAGGCGGGCGCCGCCGGATCGCTCTGGGACCTCGTACGGGACCGCCGGCTCAACCACCGTCCCGAGGTGATCGGCGGCGTGCTCGCGGGGGAGTGCGCGCGGCAGCTGACGGACTTCTTCCGCGATCTCTGACCGCGCCGTCCCGCTCCCGGGGGAACGGATTTCAGAGCACGGGTCTCCTTGGGCTAAGCTCTCTCTCGGTAGCGTGTCCGAGCGGCCGAAGGAGCACGCCTCGAAAGCGTGTGATGGTGCAAGCTATCCGTGGGTTCAAATCCCACCGCTACCGCTCTGAACGAGAGCCCCGCCCCGCAAGGGTCGGGGCTCTCGTTGTTCCACCACTGGTCCGGACGTGTGCCCTGCTGGGGGCGTCCGCGTGACCGCCCGCCCCCTCGGCCGTTGTCACGGCATGACCAAGACCCGGCGCATGCTCGCCGCCATCGCCCTCGCGGGGGCCGCCGCTGGCCTCGCGGCACCCGCCGCCTCCGCCGCCCCCATCTCCCCGCTGACCCTCCCGGACCTGCCGACGGCCGCTCCGGGGATGCCGGCCGGGGCCACGCCGTCCTCGGTGCAGGACATCGGCAGCCAGGTCAGTGGAGGCCTGAACCAGCTCAACCAGCTGATGGAGATCCCGAACCAGATGCAGCCCCTGGTGGCTCCGGTCCAGCCGGTCGTCGACCTGGCCGGCGGCCTGGAGTAGCGGGTCCGGGCTCGGGCTCGGGTCCGGGCTCGGGCTCGGAAAACACGAAGAAGGCCCCGACCGGAGTCGGGACCTTCGACGGTTGGGACGGGGGAAGTGGCATCGGGGGGACAAGCCACTTCCCCCGATGAGGACGGAACCTGCCAGTCCAAGCCGCAGTCAGGGGGGAAGCTTGCGGCTTGGACCCCGCAGTGAGGTCCTGTCCCTCACCCACCGATTTCCTGCCAGAACCGGTGGGCTCGTGTTCAAGTCTGCGCCTCCGCCCGCCCCCGGCACACCGGCAAAGGGCCTGGACCGCCGGGCCATTGGTCCTTAAAGGACAGGTGAGTGTTCGAACGCGACCGGTTAGACTCACCCGACCTTGCAGGACCGGTTGGGGAGGCCGACAGCGCACGTGGACACCAAGAAGCTGATCTCGGGCGCCCTCACCGTCTTCGTCCTCTTCGTCATCATCACTCAGCCCAAGAAAGCCGCCGATATGGTGGGAATCGGCTTCCAGGGACTCTCGGATGCCGCGACGGCTATCGGCGAGTTCATGACCGAACTGGTGCGCTGAACCCGTACGCTGAAGCGGTTTCCGGACTTTCCCGGCCCCCCACTCCGACGGGTGGGGGGCTTTTTGCGTTCCCGCAGACGGGCCACAATGCCCCGATATGCCCAACTTGCCCTCAACACGGCAATATACGGTGCTTGCACACAGTGCACATGTCTTGTGATGCTATGACCGCTTTTGACGGATGAGTTGATGACGTGACGTGAAGGGGTGGCGTGACCGTGCCGGCCAGTACTGCGCCTCAGGTGCCGCCCCAGCAGGAATCCCAGCTGGACTCACAGCAGAGCCCGCACCGGGACCCGCTCCCGGCCCCCCACCGGGATCCACTCCCGGACCAGCACCGGGACCCCCTGCCGGACCAGCTTCCGGACCAGCACCGGGAGCCTCACCCGCAGCCCCCGCAGGACTCCACCGCCCCGCAGCAGGAATCCCACGTACCGCCCCAGCAGGAGGCCCCGGAAGAGCCCCCGGCGGCCCCGAGGCCGCAGAGCCGGGGCGCAGACACCCGGGCCCTCACCCAGGTGCTGTTCGGGCAGCTGAAGGAGCTGGAGCCGGGCACCGGGGAGCACACCCGGGTGCGCGGGGCCCTCATCGAGGCCAACCTCCCGCTCGTCCGCTACGCGGCGGCCCGGTTCCGCAGCCGCAACGAGCCGATGGAGGACGTGGTCCAGGTCGGCACGATCGGGCTCATCAACGCGATCGACCGCTTCGACCCCGACCGCGGGGTGCAGTTCCCGACCTTCGCGATGCCGACCGTCGTGGGCGAGATCAAGCGCTACTTCCGCGACAACGTCCGCACCGTCCACGTCCCGCGCCGCCTCCACGAGCTCTGGGTCCAGGTCAACGCCGCCACCGAGGACCTCACCACCCTCCACGGCCGCACCCCGACCACCCCGGAGATCGCCGAGCGGCTGCGCATCGGCGAGGACGAGGTCCTGTCCTGCATCGAGGCCGGCCGCAGCTACCACGCGACCTCCCTGGAGGCCGCCCAGGAGGGCGACGGGCTCCCGGGGCTGCTCGACCGCCTCGGCTACGAGGACCCCGAGCTGGCCGGGGTCGAACACCGCGACCTCGTCCGCCACCTCCTCGTACAACTGCCCGAGCGCGAGCAGCGGATCCTCCTCCTGCGGTACTACAACAATCTGACGCAGTCGCAGATCAGCGCCGAGCTCGGCGTCTCCCAGATGCACGTCTCCCGGCTGCTCGCCCGCAGCTTCGCCCGGCTGCGATCCGCAAACAGGATCGAGGCCTAACCGGATCGAGTGGAGATCGTTCTACGCGGTTCGGGGCAGAGCAGGATTTTTCCGTCCTAGAGCAGGCCTAACGCGTTCTGTCGCTGGAGATACATGTCGACATGGCGCTACAGCGTGTTGCCGACATGTGACATTCTGCTGGAACCGCGTTTGCCGCAGCCCCGCCTCCGGTATTCAGGTGGAGGCTGCGTTCCTCCGACGGGCGCGCAGAGAAGCGCGACCGTCCGCGACCTCAAGGGGGTGGCATGTCCGTAGACCAGGGCAGCTCACAGGTACTCACGCTCGTCAAGCAGCGTGAGGCGCCGGCAGTGTCCCACCGCTCGGAAGCCATCGACACCCGGATCGACACCCGCACCCTCTCCCGCTCCCTCTTCCACCGGCTCGCCGGCCTCGACGCGGACAGTCCCGAACGGACGTACGTACGCGACACCCTGATCGAGCTGAACCTCCCCCTGGTGCGGTACGCCGCGGCCCGCTTCCGCAGCCGCAACGAGCCGATGGAGGACATCGTCCAGGTCGGCACCATCGGCCTGATCAAGGCGATCGACCGCTTCGACTGCGAACGCGGCGTGGAGTTCCCGACGTTCGCGATGCCGACGGTCGTCGGTGAGATCAAACGGTTCTTCCGCGACACCTCCTGGTCCGTCCGCGTCCCGCGCCGGCTCCAGGAACTGCGCCTGGCCCTCACCAAGGCCAGCGACGAGCTCGCCCAGAAGCTCGACCGCTCGCCGACCGTGCCGGAGCTCGCCGCCGTGCTCGGGGTCTCGGAGGAGGACGTGGTCGACGGCCTCGCCGTCGGCAACGCCTACACCGCCTCCTCGCTCGACTCGCCCTCTCCCGAGGACGAGGGCGGCGAGGGCTCGCTCGCGGACCGGCTCGGGTACGAGGACACCGCACTGGAGGGCGTCGAGTACCGCGAGTCGCTCAAGCCCCTGCTGGCCAAACTCCCGCCCCGGGAGCGCCAGATCATCATGCTGCGCTTCTTCGCGAACATGACGCAGTCGCAGATCGGCGAGGAGGTCGGCATCTCCCAGATGCACGTCTCCCGGCTGCTCACGCGCACGCTCGCGCAGCTCCGCGTCGGCCTGATCGGCGAATAGCCGCCCCCGGCCGCCCTGTGCGGCCGGGGACAATCTCCCGCACCCGCTTCACAATTGACGATGCGTCAGCAAAACTGCCCGGATGCGAAAGCCATCGCGGTCAGCCGCCCTCCTCGCCCTGTGCTGCACGGCTGCCGCCGCCGCCCTCACCGGCTGCGGCGGCCCGGCGCGCGAAGGCTACGTGGCCGTGGGCGCGGCGGCCGCGGTCCCCGAACGGGGCGCGGGCGAGAACGTCGCGCCGCAGGGCCGGGTGGAGTTCCAGCCCCTCCCGCCGGCGACGGCGGGATCCACCGCATCCTCCGGCAGTACGTCGACCGGCACTCCGGGGTCCCAGCCACCCGGCGGCTCCGCCCCGGGCGGAGCCACGACCAGCACCCCCGGCGGCTCCGACAACCGACCCGGCACCACACCCGGTGCGATCCCTCCCACCAACGGGAGCGGCACACCCGGATCCGCCACGAGCCCCGACCCCGGATCCGGCACTGGATCCGGCCCCGGCCCCGGCACTCCGACCAAGCCGGGCGGCGGCGGCAGCACCAGCCCGGCGCCGCCTCCCGCTCCGGCCACGGCGGCGAAGCTGAGCGTCGGCACGCCTACCCGTACCGCCGCGGCGGACCGCTGGTGCGAACAGGTCACCGTGTCGTTCACCAACACCGGGGGCACCGCCGCCCGTTCGGGCACTGTCGGCTTCGCGACGCACATCATCGGCGCCCTGGGCGTCGACTGGGCCACGATCACCTCGACGCAGCCCCTGCCCGCCCCGATCGCCGCGAACACGACGAAGACGCAGACCTACACGGTCTGCGTCGAGTCCTGGCGCGTACCCCTGGGCATGCGGGTGGAGACCCAGAAGGTCACGGCCACCTGGAGCTAGCGCTCCGGCGCCGCCCGGCCCTGCTCGGCCTGCCTCAGCCCAGCGCGAGCCAGGCCACCACGCCGATCAGGAGCACCGCGCCGATACCGACGGCCACCCACACCCCGGCGCCCGGCCCCGTCTTGCGCGCCGCGCGGTTCTGCATCCGCGACCCCGGAACGGTGGGGACCGGTACCGGCTCGTCGACGAACGCCCGGAACATCTGGGTGCTGCCCGCGGGGTCGTAGTCACCCTCGGGAGCCTGTGAGTTGTGGTTCGAGTTGTGATTCGCAGCCATGCGCAGGACCCTAGCGGGTTTTCCCATTCCTTTACCGCCCCACCCCCCGATTCATTTGCCTGTAACAACCATCTGCTTCTATGGTTGCCCGAAGCAACGACATCAAGGGGGGCCGCCCGGTGAGCGCACCGACCACAACCGCCGCACCAGCCACACCCACCACCCGCTACGCGGAACTGGCCCGACAGCTCACCGGCACCGGCGCCGTCACCCGCGACCTCGCCCGGCTCCTGCCCCCCGACTGCCCGCCCGGCTCCGCGGCCGTCCTCACCGTGCTCGACCGCCACGGCGAAATGCGGCTCAGCCGCCTCACCGAGCTCATGGCCCTCGACATCTCCGTGACCAGCCGCCACGTGGCCCACGCGGCGACGCACCACTGGATCACCCGCGACACCGACCCCGGCGACGCCCGCTGCCGGATCCTGCGCCTCACCCCGGCCGGCCGCGCGCTCCTCACCGAGCTCGGCACCCGCCACACCGGAGCGCTGGAGCGGGCCCTGTCCGCCTGGACCGAAGCGGACATCGACCACCTCAACGCCCTGCTGGCCCGGCTCCGGTCGAGCTTCGCGCTTCTAGACAGCTAGACAGAAGGAAAAACATGGCCACGACCACACCCACCGGTGTGCGGGGAGGCGGCCGGTCGGAGAGCACGTCCGACAGCGCGCCCATGACCCACGCGCAGATCATGAAGGCACTCTCCGGGCTGATGCTCGGCATGTTCGTGGCGATCCTGTCCTCCACGATCGTCTCCAACGCCCTGCCCCAGATCATCAGCGACCTCGGCGGCACCCAGTCCTCGTACACCTGGGTGGTCACCGCGGCCCTGCTCTCGATGACGGCGGCGACCCCGCTGTGGGGCAAGCTCTCCGACCTCTTCAGCAAGAAGCTGCTGGTCCAGATATCCCTGGTGATCTACGTCCTCGGCTCGATGGTCGCGGGCATGTCCCAGAACACCGGGATGCTCATCGCCTGCCGCGTGGTCCAGGGCATCGGCGTCGGCGGTCTCTCCGCCCTCGCCCAGATCGTGATGGCCGCGATGATCTCCCCGCGCGAGCGCGGCCGGTACAGCGGCTACCTCGGCGCGGTCTTCGCCGTCGCCACCGTCGGCGGCCCGCTGCTCGGCGGGGTCATCACCGACACCAGCTGGCTCGGCTGGCGCTGGTGCTTCTACGTCGGCGTCCCCTTCGCGATCATCGCCCTGATCGTCCTCCAGCGCACCCTGCACCTGCCCGTCGTGCGCCGCGAGGTCAAGGTCGACTGGCTGGGCGCCTTCCTGATCAGCGGCGCCGTCTCGTCCCTGCTGATCTGGGTGACGCAGGCCGGCACCTCGTACGACTGGATCTCCTGGCAGACCGCGGCGATGACCGGCGGCGCCCTCGTCCTCGGCCTGCTCTTCCTCCTGGTCGAGTCCAGGGCGAGCGACCCGATCATTCCGCTGCGCCTCTTCCGCAACAAGACCATCAGCCTCGCCTCGGGCGCCTCGCTCTTCGTCGGCATCGCGATGTTCTCGGGCACCGTGTTTTTCAGCCAGTTCTTCCAGTTGGCCCGGGGCGAGTCCCCGACGATGTCCGGAATCCTCACGATTCCGATGATCGGCGGGCTCTTCGTCTCCTCCACGGTTTCCGGTCAGGTGATCACCAAGACCGGTAAGTGGAAGGCCTGGCTCGTCTCCGGCGGCGTGCTCCTGACGGCCGGACTCGGCCTGCTGGGCACCCTGCGCTCCGACACCGAGTACTGGCACATCGCGGTCTTCATGGTCCTGACCGGCCTCGGTCTCGGCATGATGATGCAGAACCTGGTCCTCGCCGCCCAGAACCAGGTGGCCCCCGAGGACCTGGGTGCCGCCAGCTCCGTCGTCACCTTCTTCCGCTCCCTCGGCGGCGCGATGGGCGTCTCCGCGCTCGGCGCGGTCATGGCCAACCGGGTCACCCACTACGTCCAGGACGGCCTGACCGCCCTCGGCCCGAAGGCCGCGGCCATGGGCCACGGCGGCACCGGCGGGGGCGGGATCCCCGACCTCGACAAGCTGCCCCCGCCGTTCCGCGCGGTCATCGAGTCCGCGTACGGGCACGGAGTCGGCGACGTCTTCCTCTACGCCGCCCCCACCGCGCTCCTCGCGCTGGTGCTCGTGGTGTTCATCAAGGAGGTCGCCCTGAAGTCGAAGCCGGTGGGCCACACCCCGGCGGCCGCCTCCTCCGCCCCGGAGCCGACCCCGGCGGCAACCCCGGCGCAATAGCCGAAGGCCCTACGGGGCTGCGGTCCCACGGGGCTGCGGTCCTACGGGGCTGCGGTCCTACGGGGCTGCGGGCCCGGCGGGGCTGCGGGCCCGGCGGGCACGGTGTGCGCCTCGATCCCGGCGATCAGGACGTCGAGCGCGAGGCAGAACTCCCCGTCGGGCGGCCGCCGGACCGTTGCTCCGCAGCCGTGCAGGAACTGCGAGACGGCCAGATGGGCGCCGGTCCGGACGGCGTCCGTCAGGCCGGTACCGTCCAGCAGCCGCTGCAGAGCGGCCTCGAAGGCCCGTGCGTGCGGGCCGATGTTCGGATACGCGGCGGTGAGCGGAGCCACCCACGGGTGCTCCACGAGCAGCCCCCGGTAGCCCCGGGCCAACGACCGGAGCCGGCCGGGCCAGCCCTCCCCGGGCGGCCCGGCCGACCGGTCCAGCTCGCCCAGGGCGCTGTCCAGGGCGAGTTCCAGCAGATCGTGCTTGGTGTCCACGTACCAGTACAGGGACATCGCGGTGACCCCGAGTTCGGCGGCCAGCCGCCGCATGGAGAACCGGGCCAGCCCCTCGGCGTCGAGCAGCCGCACGGTGGCCGCGGTGATCCGGTCCCGGTCGAGCCCGGAGGGTGCCTCACTGCGCCGTCTGGCGCGAACGGCGGGCCGCGCGGCCAGCCACACACTGGCCCGGCCATCGCCCGGATCGGCCGCGGTCACCATGGAGGCACCCTCCTCACGACACTGGTTCAGCCCGGAATGCCCGGTCCGCCCCCTTGATGCTAGTGCCGCGTCAGGTCCGGCGTCCCTGCGATCACGAGGTTCCGGAAGTGGGCGCCGTGAGGTCGTAGAAGGTGGCTCCGCCGACCGTGGAGGCCTTGAAGTTGGCCTGGATCCAGGTCTGGATGGCGCTGCTGGTGCCTCCGCCGGGCCCGCCTGCGCCACGGGCCGCGGTCCCGGTCTCGCCGGCGCCGGCTGCCGCGCCGCCGCCTTCGGCGCCGCTGCCGCCGATGAACCAGTGGATCTTCCCCGCCTTCACGTACTCCTTGAACTGCGCCAGGGTCGGGGACGGGTCGCTGCCGTTGAAGCCGCCGATCGCCATCACCGGTTCGCCCGAGGCCAGCTGGTAGCTCGCCGCGTTCTGCGAACCGACGGCCGCCGCCGCCCAGGTGTACTTGTCCGCGTCGGCGCGCAGCGCGGCCTTCGCCTCGGCGCTGGTCTTCGTCCCGCCGAGCAGACCGCCCATGCCGCCGCCCATCCCGCCGGGGCCGCCGCCGAACCGCTCGGAGCGCGCGCTGCCGGTGGGCCTGTTGCCCGTGGCGCCGGGGGCCTGGCCGTTGGGGGCCTGACCGTTGGGGGCCTGACCGCCGGGAGCCTGGCCGTTCGGGGCGCCGCCCCCCTGGGGCATGCCCTGCGGCGGGGTGCCCTGCTGGCCTTCGCCTCCCGGCCCGAAGCCGCGCATCCCGCCCGGACCGCCGCGGCCGCCGGCGACCGCCGGACCCGCCGTCACGATCGACCCCGTGTGCGCGGTGGTCACCGTGGTCAGGCAGTACGCGAGGGGTCCGGCCAGCGCCGCCCCCAGGGCGACGGCCGCCACACCGAGTGCGGCGCGCTTGCCCAGCCGCGCCGCGAAGGGCAGGACGAGCGCCGTGCCGAGTCCGGCGACGAGCACCGCCCAGCGCAGCCAGGACACGTATCCGGCGGAGCGCCCGAGCAGCACGAACGCCCAGTACGCCGTGACCGCGAGGGTTCCGGCCAGGGTCAGGGACGCGGCCCGGCCGCCCCGCTCCTCCCACAGGACGGCTATGCCCATGCCGATGAGCGCGGCCACGTAGGGGGCCAGGGCGACGGTGTAGTACTCGTGGAAGATGCCCTGCATGTAGCTGAAGACCAGCCCGGTGATCAGCAGCGCGCCGCCCCAGGCGAGGAAGGCCGCGCGGGCCATGCCCTCCAGCGAGTCGGTGGCCCGGCGGGCCCGCCAGGTCACGACGAGGCCCGCGACGAGCAGGATCAGGGCGGCGGGCAGCAGCCAGGAGATCTGGCCGCCGATGTTCGAGGAGAACAGCCGGTCGATGCCGGTCTCCCCCCAGCTCATGCCCCCGCCACCGCCGCCACCGGCGCGCGCGCCGCCACCGCCGACGCTGCCGGTCTCCTCGCCGTTGATCCGGCCGAGGCCGTTGTAGCCGAGGGTGAGCTCCAGGAAGGAGTTGTTCTGCGAGCCGCCGATGTACGGGCGGGAGGCCGCGGGCCACAGTTCGACGATGGCCACCCACCAGCCGCCGGCCACCACCATCGCGAGCCCGGACAGCGCCAGCTGCCCGAGTCGCCTGCGCAGCCGGGTCGGCGCGCAGACCGCGTAGAGCAGGGCGAGCGGCGGCAGGACGACGAAGGCCTGCAGGGTCTTGGTCAGGAAGGCGAAGCCGACCGCGACCCCGGCCCAGACGAGCCACTTGGTGTGCGCCCCGTCGAGGGCCCGCAGCACGCAGTACACGGTGACCGTCATCAGCAGGGTCAGCAGTGCGTCGGGGTTGTTGAAACGGAACATCAACGCGGCGACGGGCGTGAGCGCGAAGACCGCGCCGCTGATCAGTGCGGCCGCCGGACCGAACTGGCGGCGTACGGAGGCGTAGAGCACGGCGGTGGTGCCGACTCCCATCAGCGCCTGGGGCACGAGGATCTGCCAGGCACCGAGCCCGAAGAGCCGGACGGACAGCATCATCGGCCACAGGGCGGCCGGGGGCTTGTCCACGGTGATGGAGTTGCCCGCGTCGGAGGAGCCGAAGAAGAAGGCCTTCCAGCTCTCGCTGCCCGCCTGGGCGGCGGCGGAGTAGAAGGAGTTGGCGTAGCCGGAGGCTCCCAGGTCCCACAGCAGCAGGACGGCCGTGGCCAGCAGCAGGACGGCGAAGGCCGGGCGTTCCCAGCGGGGCCGGGAGAGGTCCGTCCGGGCCGCCGCCAGCGGCGGTGCGGGCGGGTGGAGCGGCAGTGCTGCCGTGGTCATCGCAGGGTGTCCTTCGTGTGGGCGGGGTTGGCGCGCCGTTCGGGGAACACCCAGGCGCGGAAGAGCAGGAAGCGCAGCACGGTGGCGGCGAGGTTGGCGGTGACCAGGACGGCCAGTTCGGTGCTGTGGGGCGGCCGGCCGCCCGCGGCCGCGAGCGCGGCGAGCGAGCCGCTGGTCAGGGCGAGCCCGATGGCGAACACCACGAGCCCCTGGGCCTGGTGGCGCACGGCCCGGTCCCGGCCCCGCACCCCGAAGGTGAGGCGGCGGTTGGCGGCGGTGTTGGCGACGGCGGAGAGGAGGAGCGCGGCCGCGTTGGCCAGCTGGGGTCCGGCGACGGTCCGGGCGGCGGAGTAGAGCAGCAGGTAGAGCAGGGTGGAGAGCACCCCGACCACGCAGAACCCCAGCAGCTGGCGGGCCAGCCCGCGCGGCACCCCCGGCAGGGCGGTGCGATCGCGCGGGTCGTCGCCGAAGGGGCGGGCGAGCCGGTCCAGCGGCAGCGCCCCGACGGCCAGCGCGCGGCCCACCCGCCAGACCCCCTTGAGGTCTTCGGCGGCGGTGCGGGCGATGTGGACGGTGGAATCGGGGTCGTCCACCCAGTCCACCGGCACCTCGTGGATCCGCAGTCCGGCCCGCTCGGCGAGGACCAGCAGCTCCGTGTCGAAGAACCAGCCGGAGTCCTCGACCAGCGGCAGCAGCCGCTCGGCGACCTCCCGGCGGATGGCCTTGAACCCGCACTGTGCATCGCTGAAGCGGGCCGAGAGCGAGGAGCGCAGGAGCAGGTTGTAGGCCCGGGAGATGAACTCCCGCTTCGCTCCCCGGACCACCCGCGAGGAGGGGGCCAGCCGGGTGCCGATGGCGAGGTCGGAGTGGCCGGAGATCAACGGGGCGACCAGCGGCAGCAGTGCGTTGAGGTCGGTGGAGAGGTCCACGTCCATGTACGCGAGCACGGGCGCCTCGGAGTCCCCCCACACCGTGCGCAGCGCGCGCCCGCGGCCCTTCTCCTCCAGCCGGGTGTTGCGCACCCCGGCGACCGAGGCGGCGAGCCAGGCCGCGACCTCGGGGGTGCGGTCGGTGCTGGCGTTGTCGGCGATGGTGATGCGGAAGGGGTACGGGAAGGTCCGGGTCAGGTGCTCGTGCAGCCTGCGTACGCAGGGCCCGAGGTCCTTCTCCTCGTTGAAGACCGGGATCACCACGTCGAGGACGGGCTCGCCCGGCACGGGTGCGAGGGGCGCCCGCACCGGGAGGGCGCCGGGAGAGGTGTCGATTGCCATGCCCCGACCCTCTCGGCCGGGGCTGTCACCCCTGTGTGCTGACCCTGTGCTCCGTCTGTGAGTCGGCGGCCGCGGGGGCGGGGACCGTGGCGGCGGGGGTGCCGGGGGCCAGCGGGAGGGTGACCTCGAAGCAGGTGTGACCCGGGGTGCTGCGGACCTCGACCCGGCCGCCGTGGGCCGAGACCACGGCTTGGACGATGGCGAGTCCCAGGCCGGTGGAGCCCGCCGACCGCGAGCGGGAGGCGTCGCCGCGGGCGAACCGCTCGAAGACGTGGGGCAGCAGGGCGGGCGGGATGCCGGGGCCGTCGTCCTCGATCCGGAGCCGGATGGTGGATGTTTCACGTGAAACGGTGGAGGGATCGCCGGGGGATGTTTCACGTGAAACACGCGCCGTGACGGTCGTCCCGGGCGGGGTGTGGGTACGGGCGTTGGCCAGCAGGTTCACCAGGACCTGCTGGATCCGCGCCGGGTCGCCGTGCACGGGGGCGGGCTCGTCGGGCAGTTCCAGGCGCCAGTGGTGGTCGGGTCCGGCGGCACGGGCATCGCTGACGGCGTCCACGACGAGCGGAGCCAGGTCCGTGTCGTCGGTGGACAGCGGGCGGCCCGCGTCGAGCCGGGCCAGCAGCAGCAGGTCTTCGACCAGGCCGGTCATCCGGGTGGCTTCGGACTCGATCCGGCCGAGGGCGTGCCGGGTGTCGGGACCGGGCTCCTCCCGGCCCCGGCGGGTCAGTTCGGCGTAGCCGCGGATCGAGGCGAGCGGGGTGCGCAGCTCGTGGCTGGCGTCGGCGACGAACTGCCGGACCTGGGTCTCGCTCTGCTGGCGGGCGGTGAGAGCGGAGGAGACGTGGCCCAGCATCCGGTTGATGGCCGCACCGACCTGCCCGACCTCGGTACGGGGATCGGCCTCCGCGTCGGGGACCCGTTCGTGGAGGGCGGGCTCTCCGCTGTGCAGGGGGAGCTCGGAGACCCGGGTGGCGGTGGCGGCCACCCGGCGCAGCGGGCGCAGGGCGACGCCGACCAGGGCCTGCCCGGCGAGGGAGGCCGCGATCAGGCCGGCGAGGGTCACGCAGACCTCGACCGCGATCAGGGTGCTCACCGTGGAGTCGACCTCGGTGAGCGGGAAGCCGAGCACGAGGTTCCCGTCGGGCGCGGCCAGCACGCGGTAGCCGCCGAGCTCGGGCAGGTGCAGTTCCACCGGGCCGGAACGGCCGTGGGCCGCCTTGCGTGCGACCTCCGCGAGAACCGAGATCTGGGAATCGCTCAGGATCGGATGGCTGTCGATCCCGGCTCCGCCGACGGCGGCGCTACGGTCGCTGCGGGCACTGCCGAGGACCTTCCCGGAGGGATCGAGGCGGATCCCGACCGTGTTCAGCGGGGAGCCCGGTGCCAGGACCAGGCCGAGGCCGCCCTCGCGGTTGAGTTTGCCCGCGTTGGGGCGGCTCGCCATCTCCACGGAGACGCTGAGCTGTTCGTCCACCTTGTCGACCAGGTACGAGCGCAGGGCGAGGGTGGTGATGGTGCTGATGGCCGCGCCGACGACGGCGATCAGGGCCACCGCCGAAACGACCAGCCGGGTCCGCAGGGACCAGGGCCGACGGCCGTTCCCGCACGGTCCGGGCCATCGGAGCCATCGGGGCCGTCCTGGCAGCCGGAGGGCCACTACTCGGCCGGCTTGATCAGGTAGCCGGCGCCGCGCCGGGTGTGGATCATCGGCGGCCGGCCGGTGCCGCTCTCCAGCTTGCGCCGCAGGTAGGAGATGTACAGCTCGACGACGTTGGCCTGGCCGCCGAAGTCGTACGACCACACGCGGTCCAGGATCTGCGCCTTGCTCAGCACCCGGCGCGGGTTGCGCATCAGGTAGCGCAGCAGCTCGAACTCGGTCGCGGTCAGGTGGACTTCCTGCCCGTCCCGGGTCACCTCGTGGCTGTCCTCGTCCAGGCGGAGGTCGCCCACCTCCAGGACCGAACCGCCGCGCGCGGCCTGCGCCGCGCCGGAGCGGCGCACCAGGCCGCGCAGCCGGGCCACGACCTCTTCCAGGCTGAACGGCTTGGTGACGTAGTCGTCGCCGCCCGCCGTGAGGCCCGCGATGCGGTCCTCGACCGAGTCCTTCGCGGTCAGGAAGAGCACCGGCACATGGGGGAGCTCCCGGCGCAGCCGGCCGAGGACGGCCAGCCCGTCCATGTCGGGAAGCATGATGTCGAGGAGGACCACGTCCGGCCTGAACTCCCGTGCCGCGCGCACCGCGCTCGCCCCGTCCCCCGCACTGCGTACCTCGCAGCCCTCGTAGCGCAGGGCCATGGAGAGCAGTTCGGACAGGGCGGCCTCGTCGTCCACGACGAGGACCCGGCACGGGCGGCCGTCGGGCCGGACGAGAGCCGTGGGGTTGCTGGTGGACGTGGACGCGTGGGAGGTGGTCGTCGCAGTCATGCGTACACGCTGTCCGGCGCCCCTGAAAACGTTCTTGCCTGAACCTGTGAATTGCCTGAGAAACCCCTCCCGCGCCTCAGACCAGGCCGAAGAGCCCGGCGCCGTTGTCGTGGCAGACGGCACGCAGCCAGCCGTCCCCGAGCCCGAGCCGTTCAAGTGCGAAGAGCTGGTGCTCGTAGGGGTAGGGGATGTTCGGGAAGTCGGTGCCCAGCAGGATCCGCCCGCCGAGGTCCGCGAGCCGGCCCCGGTCCTGCGGCGGGAACCCGCTGAACTGCTCGGAGAAGTCGGTGAAGGCCATGGTCGTGTCGAGCCTGACCTCCGTGTACCGGTCGGCGAGGTCGAGGAAGTCGGCGTACTCGGGCATCCCCATGTGCGCGATGACCAGTGGCAGCCGGGGGTGCCGGGCCAGCAGCCGGGCGATCGGCTCGGGTCCGGTGTACTTGCCCGGTACGGGCCCCGAACCGCAGTGGATCACGATCGGGATCCCCGCCTCGGCCAGTAGCCCCCAGACCGGGTCGAGCCGGTCGTCGGTGGGGTCGTAGCCGCCCACCTGGAGGTGCGCCTTGAAGATCCGGGCCCCTGCCTCGACGGCCTGGCGGACGTACGCCGTCACCCCCTCCTCCGGGAAGAAGGTGGCCGTGTGCAGGCAGTCGGGGGTGCGGGCGGCGAACTCCGCGGACCAGGAGTTGAGCCAGGCGGCCATGGCCGGCTTGTGCGGGTAGAGCATGGAGGTGAAGGCCCGGACCCCGAACTCCCGCAGCAGGGCCACCCGCTGCTCCTCCTCGTGCCGGTAGGTGATGGGCCACTCGACGCCGGTCAGCGGACCGACCGCGTCGAAGTAGTCCCAGACCTTGTCCAGGACCCGCTCGGGCATGAAGTGGGTGTGTACGTCGACCAGTCCGGGCACCCCGAGCCGCTCCCGGAAGGCGCGGACGGCCTCAGCTGTCTTCACGGACAAAACCGTGGCTCCGCTCTACGGTCGCGATGTGCAGGGTGTAGCTCTCGTACCAGTCGGAGCGGCCCTGGCGCATGGCCGCCTGGTGCTCCAGGTCCCGGCGCCAGGCGCCGAGGGACTCGTGGTCGCGGAAGTAGCCGACCGTGATGCCGAGTCCGCCGGGGGTGTGCGCCGACTCGTAGCCCAGGAAGCCCGGGTTGGCGGCGACCAGCTCGTTCATCCGGTCGAGGGTCTCGGGGTATCCGCTGTCGTCAGCGGTCCGCACGCTCGTGAAAACGCTCATGACATAAGGCGGTTCGAACGCCCGCACAGGCTGGATGGTCATGTCCACCACCCTCTGCGGACCGGCCCCGGCATGTCCACCGCAAACCGGCGCCGGAGCCCAAAGGGATCCAAGTTTTGACCTTGGAACCGAAGCCCGCGAAGGTCGGTCCGGCCTCCTCAGAACAACCCGTCCTGCTCGGCGGGCACGGCCGGTGCGACCGGCGGGATCCCGGCCACGGGCACGTCGGTGGCGCTTCCCTCCGCAGGAGCCGCCAACTCCCAGCCCGCGAGCAGCCGGGTGTCCACGACCAGCCCGTCGGCGAAGTGCAGGTCGGGTCCGGCCGCACCGACGAGCCGCCCGGAGACGGTCCCGCCGGGCACCATCTCAGTGACCACCCGGGCGGGTGCGGGCAGCGCGGCGATCCCGAACGCCTCCACGTGATCGACCACTTCGCACCCCACCCGCTCCAGCGACTCGGGCCACCCCTCCAGCGCGGCAGCGCGCACGTGCAGAGCGGCGACCTCCGCCGCCCTCTCCGGGCCCGGCGGCAGGTGGCCCCGGACGGCCCGCTTGCGGGCGTAGGCGATCCGGTCGGGCACCCCGAGGGCGGCCCGGAGCAGCTCCTCCGTGCGCCGGGTGGCCATCAGCGGTCCTCGGCCCAGCCAGGCCCAGGTCACCGCCCCCTGCTCCAGCAGTCGGGCGGATCCCCGCTCCTCGGCGGTGATGCCGACCTTGACCAGGCCCGGCCCGAACCAGGCGAGGTACACCCGGTAGGTGCGCGGATCGGCGGCGTTGGTGTCCGCCGCCACCGAGAACGACCGGTCCAGCCGGGCGCACTCGGGGCACTGCGCGTTCCCGGCCGGGCCCGGCACGGTCCGCGCCGTCGGGCAGGGCGTCCGCCGCCCGGCCCGCCGGACACCGAGGCACCGGCGCTCACCGCGCGCGGCGAAGGCGAGCGGCTGCCCGTACGCGAGGGGGCTGTTCCGCTCCCCCCGACCCGGCCCCTGCCCGTACCAGCCGATGGCGGGCCGGCCGTCGATCCACCGGATCCCGGTGCACCACCAGGTCACAGCGGGAGGGGCCGCTCGAAGAAGGTCTCCAGGACGACGGTGGCCTGTGTCCCGCTCACTCCGTCGATGGCGTAGAGGCGGCGCAGCACGTCCTGCAGCTGATCGGTGGTGGCCGTTCTGACCTTGACCATGACGGAGGCGCTGCCTGCGATCACGTGCGCCTCCTGGATCTCGGCGATGGCCTCGAAGGCGGGCCGCGAGTCACCCATCCAGGCGGTGGAGTCGACCATCACGTAGGCGAGCACCCCGCTGCCGACCGCCGCAGGATCCACATCCACCGTCGTCCGCCGGATGACCCCGCGCTCACGCAGTTTGCGGACCCGTTCATGAGCCGCCCCGGCGGAGAGGCCCACGGCCTCACCCAGCGCGGCGTAGGACTGGGTGGCCTCCTGCTGGAGTTGCGCCAGCAGGGCCCGATCAATGTGATCCACGACTCTCCATTCGAATTACCCTTGCCTCAACAGTATCTGATCTTCCAATCTTCACTCCAAGCCGAAGCAGATTCGGCACCAAGGGGGAGAGTCGGTATGGCCAGCAAGCGCCCCGCGCTGTACGAGATGCTCGACGACCGCTTCCGTACCGGTCGGTGCATGAACGGTGATGACGGCCTGGAGGTTCTTTACACCGGCTGCCGCTGGGCCGAGGGGCCCGTCTACCTCCCCGCCTGGCGGCAGTTGATCTGGAGCGACATCCCCAATGACCGGATGCTGCGCTGGGACGAGGAGACCGGCGCCGTCAGCGTCTTCCGCCGCTCAGCCGGACACACCAACGGCAACACCCTCGACCGCGAGGCCCGGCTGATCACCTGCGAGCAGGGCAACCGCCGGGTCACACGGACGGAGCACGACGGCACCGTCACCGTGCTGGCCGACCGCTGGCAGGGCAAGCGGCTCAACAGCCCGAACGACGCGGCCGTCAGGTCCGACGGCTCCATCTGGTTCTCCGACCCGGACTTCGGCATCACCAGCGACTACGAGGGCCATCGCGCACAGAGCGAGATCGGCTCCAACAACGTCTACCGCATCGATCCCGCCACCGGTGAAGTACGCCTGGTCGCCGACTGCTTCGGCGCCCCGAACGGACTCGTCTTCTCGAACGACGAGACGCGGCTCTTCGTCTCCGACACCCGGGAGGGCGCCATCCGGGTCTTCGACGTACGCGATGACGGCACACTCTCCGACGGCGAGATCTTCGCCCGGACAGGGGACCGCGAAGCCGCGCGCTTCGACAATCTCCGCTTCGACGAGGACGGCCGGCTCTGGGCGGCTGCCATGGACGACGGAATCCACTGCTACGACCCCGACGGCACCCTGATCGGACGGCTCAACATCCCCGAGACGGTCGCCAACATCACCTGGGGCGGCGCCAAGCGCAACCGCCTCTTCATCACCGCGGAGACCAGCCTCTATTCGGTGGTCATGGGCGTCACCGGCACCCACCCGGCCGGACCGGGCCGCAGGCCCTGGCTGGACCCGGAAACCCGGTGAGCCCGCGGGCTGTGCCGCGGCGGCAGTCCTCCTCCGCGCGGCGCAGCCCGCCCGCCCAGGCCTAGCGGGCGACGAACTGCGTCAGGATCGCCTGGACCTCGTAGATGTCGACGCCCTTGGTGAAGGTCTTGGATATCGGCGCCGAGCTGCCGGAGAGCCATATCTTCAGCTCCGCGTCCAGATCGAAGTGGCCGGCGGTCTCCACCGAGAAGTGCGTGATGCTCCGGTACGGGATGGAGTGGTACTCCACCTTCTTCCCCGTGAGCCCCTGCTTGTCGATGAGCACGAGCCGCCGGTCGGTGAACAGGATCGTGTCGCGGATCAGCAGATACGCCGCGTGCACCTGCTCCCCCTGCCCGAGCAGCCGCGCGTAATCGCGGTGCGCCGACGCCGGGTCCACAGCGTGCGCGTTTCCAAACAGTCCCATGAGAGTCCCCCCGCTTGCCTGGTGAATCGATCTCCAAGAACCGTATCCGGACCCCTCACCACCCAGCGTCCCCCGGCAGAGCCATCTCACCCCGTAGCTCTCCCGAGCCAGCTCTCATCCGCAAGGAGGAGGGAAACGCAAGAGGCCCCCCGGTGAACCGGGGGGCCTCTTGGGCTGTGCACTCGGCAGGATTCGAACCTGCAACCTTCTGATCCGTAGTCAGATGCTCTATCCGTTAAGCTACGAGTGCTTGGCTGGCCGGGGTTTTGCGCCCCGTTGGCCTTGCGAGAACAACAATACATGGACCTCGCCGGGACGCGAAATCCATTAGCCCCACCCGCTCTGACCTGCAGAAACGGGCTGGAAGAAGATCATCCGCTTGGGTGCGTGACGCGCCCCGGCCAGGCCGGAACGCCCCGCGTCGGCCCCGATCCGGGCACCGGACCCGAAGACCGCGCCCGGACCCGGAAAGCACCGAAGCCCCGGTCCGCAAGGACCGGGGCTTCGTGAAGTGCGGAGGCGGAGGGATTTGAACCCTCGATGGGGGGTAAGCCCCAAACCGCATTAGCAGTGCGGCGCCATAGACCGGACTAGGCGACGCCTCCAGCACACCCTCGCGTACGAAGGTGCGTGCAGATGATGACACAGGCCAGGGGCCCGTCACCAATCCGGTCCCACGGTACAAGGAGCGCGGCCCGAAGGGCAAAGCCTTAAGCCCTCTCCGTGCGCCCTCTCTGTGCGCCTTCTCCGCGCGCCCTCTCCGGTCGCCTTCTGCGCGAGTCTGCTTCCCTCGCCTTCTCCGGGCGGAACGTCGGGGCCCGCCCGTCGTTGGTCAGCCGTACGACGTACGGACGACCTGGAGTGCCCCATGCTGCGTCTCGCCGCTTTCGCCGTCACCTCCGCCCTGGCCGCCGCGGCGGTGGGCCCACTGCCCCCACTGCCACCCCTCGGGCGGCTGCTGGCGGCCCCCGACCGGCTCACCATCTCCGTCGCCGACACCGGCAACCCCCGGGCGGACGGCCAGTACCGGCTGGAGTGCAACCCGGTCGCCGGGAACCACCCCCAGGCCGAAGAGGCCTGCGCCCGCCTCGAAGACCTCGCACGCGAGGGGAAGGACCCCTTCGCCCCCGAGGCCAAACGGCAGCTCTGCACCATGCAGAGCGGCGGCCCCGCCACCGCCCGGATCACCGGAACCTGGCACGGCCGCAAAGTGGACTCCCAGTTCCGCCGGACGAACGGATGTGAGATCAGCCGTTGGAACGAGTTGGAACCTGTGCTTCCGCGTGGGCGTTCCTGACCTGGGAGGATGTGACGGTCAAGCGGGATCCACGGCACATCAGCCCTCTCACCGGCGGCCCGTGCCCTTAGACTCCTCCCGTGACATGCCGGTAGTTGTGGTCAGGGAGGAAGCTCGTCGTGAGCAGCAGGCCATCCCGAGGCGCTGCTCGCCTCGCAGCAATACTCGACGCTCTTCCGGACGCGCTGTTGCTCGTCAACGCCAACGGCACGGTCGTCAACGCGAATTCGATCGCCCTTGAGGTCATGGAGAGCCCCGGTACCGGGCTCGTCGGCCGCGGCGTGCTCGACCTCCTGCCCGAGTTCGACTCCAAGCTGATCCCCGGCTCCATGCGCCGGCCCGGCGAGGACGAGGGCGGCCGTGCCCGTCCGAAGCGGATGGTCGCGCGCCGCACCGACGGCAGCGAGTTCCCCGTGGAGGTCACCGCCGCCCATCTGGACGGCCGTGACGCCTACCGCGAGCCGCAGCCTTCGTACACCGGCGACGAGCTGCTGATGCTCGTCGTACGGGACCTCTCGCAGACCGTGGACACCGAGGCCGAGCTGGCCCGCTCCCAGCGCCAGACCGAGATGATCCTGCGGGCCGCCGCCGAGGGCGTCGTCGGCACGGACACCGACGGACGGGTCGTCCTGGTCAATCCGGCCGCGGCCCAGATCCTCGGCTACCGCGCCACCGACCTCGGCAACCGCGAGCTGCACGGGCTGGTCCAGCACTCGCGCGCCGACGGCTCGCCGTTCCCCTTCGAGGAGTCCCCGCTCGCCGACACGCTGCGCAGCGGGCGCAAGCACCGGGTACGCGGCCAGGTGCTGTGGAACAAGACCGGCCAGCCGGTCGCCGTGGATATGACCACCTCCCCCGTACGGGACGGGGAGCAGCTCGTCGGCGCCGTCATGACCTTCACCGACCGGCGTTCCTACGACGCGCTGGCCGCGCGCCACGCCCAGTTGCTGGCCGTCCTCGGCGACTCCCTGCGCGGCCCCCTGGAGGAACTGCGCGGGGAGCTGGCCACGCTGGCCGCCGACGACGCGGGACAGCTGTGGCCCGAGGCCAACCAGCTCCTGCACCACCTGGCCGCCGGCTACTCCCGGATGACCACGCTGGTCGACAACGTGCTCG
Source organism: Streptomyces sp. NBC_00454 (assembly GCF_041434015.1). Taxonomy (GTDB): domain Bacteria; phylum Actinomycetota; class Actinomycetes; order Streptomycetales; family Streptomycetaceae; genus Streptomyces. The sequence continues at coordinate 3,753,593 of NZ_CP107907.1, forward strand.
GCTTCCAGCGCCTCGACGCGGGCACCGACAGGCTCGCCAAGAAGAAGGTGCTGATCGACGGGGTCGTCGCGGCCGGCGTCGACGGCGCCACCGAGCTGATCGGCCCCGGGCGGGCCCAGTTCGCCGTGCACGCCCCGACCATCGAGGCCGAGGTGGACGCGGAGCGGATCGCGACCGCCCTCGCGCACCTGATCGCGGACGTCGCCGGGGTGGACGCCACGGGCAAGACCCGCCAGGGCAGTGGCTACATGGACTCGACGATCGTCGTGGCCGCCGCGCAGCGCGGCGAGGTCGTACGGATCGAGGTGCGCGGCCCGTACGAGGGTGGCAACCCGGTGCACGAGCCGGTCGTACGGGGCATCGTGGCCGCGCACGGTGGTGTGCTGCAGACGGTGGAGGTGCCGGGCGCGCCCGGCGGGGCGTACGTGCTGGAGCTTCCGCTGGGCGCGGGGGCCGGGATGGTCACCCTGCCCGAGCCCGAGAAGCCCGCCGCGCAGGAGCCCGGGGCCGAAGGCGGCCCCGCCAAGATCTCCGGCGGCCGCCGGGCCCGGCGCGGCGTGGACTCCTTCCTGGACGATGCCGATTCCGACGCCTCCACGGGTACGGGCGCGGGTACGCGTCCGGACGCCGCCGGAGACCGGCCGAAGGCCGTGGGCCAGGCGGCCGCAGCCGGTGGTGGGAGCGCACTCGCGCTGCCGTCCGGGCGGCGCCGGGGCGGCGAGGCCCAGCCGGGCGACGGCGGTCCCGCCGAGCTCGCGCAGTCCCCGGTGAACCCGGCGGGCCTGGGTGGTGGCGCGAGCGGCACCGGAGGCAACACCGGAACCGGGCGGCGCCGCGGCCAGAACGGCGACGGCGGAAACGACGAGGGCAGCGGCGGTCACGGCGACGGCGGCCCCGGACGGCCCGTACCCCCGCAGGGCACCTCCGTGCCCGCGCTCCCGCCGATGCCGGTGGGTCCCATGCCGGTGCCTCCGATTCCGCTGGCTCCTGTCCCGCTGACCGAGCATCCCGCCGGGCGGCGGCGTGCCCTGGGCCCCGCGGGAGCGCAGCAGCCCGGTGGTCCGGTGCCGGCGACCGGGCTCCGCCCGACGCCCGCACCCTCGGCCTCGCCCTCTGCCTCGCCGGTCGCTCCGGCTGCCGCTCGGCCCATCGCCCCCGAGGGCGGTTTCGCGCTGCCCGCCGGCCCGTCCGCAGCCCCGGCCCCGGAGCCCCCGCAGGCTCCGCAGGCCCCCGCCATGGCCGGCTCCCGCCCCGTTCCCGCCGAGGCCGAGGGCGAAGCCCCGGGCGGGCGTCGTGGACGCCGGGTACTGGGTGCGCCCCCCGCCGAGCCCGCGGCTCCCGCCGGGCAGCCGGACGCGGGCGCGCAGGGCCCCGTAGACCCCGAAACGCATCCGACCGGGCGGCGCCGTGCGCTGCCGGCCACCCCGGCCTGGCCGGTGCCGGCGGCCCGTACCGCCCCCGAGGACGAAGCCGAGGCCGGGCAGATCGCCGTGCCCGGAGCCCGACAGCCGCAGGACACCCCGGCGGAAGCCGCCGGAAACCCGATCAGCGTCCGTGCGCTGGGCACCCTCGGCCAGGGCCTCTCGACCGACACGAACGGCTCCGGCCGCCGGCGTCGGCTCGCGGAGCCCGCACCCCAGGGCCGGGCCTTCGCCATAGGAGCCCCCGAGGCCGGTTCCGACGAGGGTCCCGAGCCGCTGGACGGCCCCGGTGGCGCCGTCGAGGTGGTCAACCGGCCCGTACCGCGCCCCGTGGACGACGAACTGCCCCCCGAGCCGCTGGACAACCCGCGCCGACTCCTCGTCTGGCCCGCCCCCGATGTGCAGACGCAGCAGGCCCTCAGCGACCGCGGCTACCGTCCGGTGATCGTGCACTCCCGCGAGGAGGTGGACGCGCAGATCGCCGCGTTCCCCGCCGCGCTGTTCGTGGACCCGCTGACCGGGCCGATCACCCGGACCGCCCTCCAGTCGCTGCGCCAGGCCGCGGTGGCCGCCGAGGTTCCCGTACTGGTCACGGCCGGGCTGGGGCACGCCACGCGCGAAGCCGCGTACGGCGCCGATCCGGCCGTGCTGCTCAAGGCGCTCGCGCCCCGCGACAGCGAGCAGCACCCCTCCCGGGTGCTGCTGATCGAGGAGCACGACGAGATCGCCACCGCGCTGACCGCCGCCCTGGAGCGGCGCGGCATGCAGGTCGCGCGGGCCGACGCCGATACGGACGCCGTGGAACTGGCCACGCGGATGCGGCCCAACCTGGTGGTGATGGACCTGATGCAGGTGCGCCGCCGCCGGGCCGGGATCGTGGACTGGCTGCGCGCCAACGGGCAGCTGAACCACACCCCGCTGGTCGTCTACACGACCACCGGGATCGACCCGGCCGAACTGCCGCGGCTGGCCTCGGGCGAGAGCGTGCTCTTCCTCGCCGAGCGGTCCACCACGGCGGACGTGCAGGGCCGCATCGTGGACCTGCTGGCCAAGATCGGCACCAACTAGCCATCCTGGCCGCATGGCCATCATCGACACGAGCGAGCACACCGTCCCCGCCGACAACGGGGAGGTCAGCCTGCTCATAGCCCGGCAGGTGGACCCGGGCCACGAGGAGAACTTCGAGGCCTGGGCCCACGGGATCCTGGAGACGGCCGCGGCCTTCCCCGACCACCTCGGGTACGGGCTGTTCCGCCCGGCCGTGGAGGGCGGGCCCTGGTTCCTGGTGCACCGCTTCCGCAACCAGGCGGCCTTCCAGCGGTGGCAGGACTCCGCCGAGCGGGCCGCGTGGTTCTCGAACTGCCTGGGTCACCACCACACCGAGATAGCCCGGCGCGAACTGCACGGCATGGAGACCTGGTTCGCCAAGCCGGGTACGGCCCGGCCGGCGCCCCCGCGGTGGAAGATGGCGATCAGCTCGGGGCTGGCCATCTTCCCGATCTCGCTCGCGGGCAACCTGCTGCTCGGTCCGTTGCTGGTGGATCTGCACATCGTGCTGCGGACGGCCGCCTTCACCGTCGTCTTCAGCTCCCTGATGACCTACGTGGCCATGCCCGCCGTCAGCAAGCTGCTGCGGCCATGGCTCACGCGGGTTCAGTAGCCCCCGGCCGGGGGCGGGGCTCAGTCGAGCTTGGTGACGTCGAGCTCGCCCTCCGCGTACTGCTTGCGGATCACCTTCTTGTCGAACTTGCCGACGCTCGTCTTCGGCACCGCCTCGATGAACGCCCAGCGCTCGGGCAGCTGCCACTTGGCGATCGACTGGCCGAGGAAGGCGCGCAGCCCCGCGTAGTCCACGGTGGCCCCCTCCTTCAGGACGACGGTGGCCAGCGGGCGCTCGTCCCACTTGTCGTCGGGAACGGCGACGACCGCCGCCTCGGCGACCTCGGGGTGGGCCATCAGCGCGTTCTCCAGCTCCACGCTGGAAATCCACTCGCCGCCGGACTTGATGACGTCCTTGGCCCGGTCGGTGAGGGTGAGGTAGCCGTCGGAGCTGATCACTCCGACATCACCGGTCTTGAGCCAACCGTCCGCGCTGAACTTGTCCTCGGGCCGGAGCGGTTCACCGGACGCACCGCCGTAATAGGCGCCCGCGATCCAGGCGCCGCGGACCTCCAGCTCGCCCGCCGACTCGCCGTCCCAGGGCAGGAGGTCGCCACCGGGGCCCACCAGACGGGCCTCGACACCCGTCGGGAAGCGGCCCTGCGTGATGCGGTACGGCCACTCCTGCTCGGCGGTCAGACCGGCAGGCGGGTGGGCCATGGTGCCCAGCGGGGAGGTCTCGGTCATGCCCCAGGCGTGGCAGACCCGGACGCCCAGCTTGTCGTAGGCCTCCATCAGGGAAGGCGGACAGGCCGCGCCGCCGATGGTGACCTGCTTCATCGACGTCAGGTCGCGCGGGTTGGCGGTGACCTCGGCGAGCAGCCCCTGCCAGAGCGTGGGGACGGCCGCGGCGTGCGTGGGCTTCTCGCGCTCGATCATGTCGGCGAGCGGGGCGGGCTGCAGGAAGCGGTCCGGCATCAGCATGTTGATGCCGGTCATGAAGGTGGCGTGCGGCAGACCCCAGGCGTTGACGTGGAACTGCGGAACCACGATGAGGGTGGTGTCACGGTCGGTCAGTCCCATCGACTCGGTCATGTTGACCTGCATCGAGTGCAGGTAGATCGACCGGTGCGAGTAGATGACGCCCTTGGGGTCCCCGGTGGTGCCGGAGGTGTAGCACATGGCCGCGGCCTGGCGCTCGTCCAGCTCGGGCCAGGCGTAGGTGTCCGGGCGGCCCGCCAGGAGCTCCTCGTACTCGTGCACGCGCACGTCGAGGCCCTCCAGCACGGAGCGGTCGCCGACACCCGTGACGACGACGTGCTCCACGGTCGGCAGGTGCGGCAGGAGCGGCGCCAGCAGCGGCAGCAGGGTGCCGTTGACCAGAACGACCCGGTCGACGGCGTGGTTGACGATGAAGACCAGCTGCTCGGGAGGGAGCCGCAGGTTCAGCGTGTGCAGGACGGCCCCCATCGAGGGGATCGCGAAGTACGCCTCCACGTGCTCGGCGTTGTTCCACATGAGGGTCGCGACGCGGTCGTCCTGCTGGACTCCGAGCTCATCGCGCAGGGCATTGGCCAGGCGAGTGGCACGGATTCCGATCTCGGCGAAGCTGCGTCGGTGCGGCTCGGCCTCCCCGGTCCAGGTCGTGACCTGGGACTTCCCGTGGATCGTCATCCCGTGCTGGAGTATGCGGGTGACGAGGAGTGGTACGTCCTGCATCGTGCTCAGCAAAGCGTCCTCCCGGTGAGCGCTGCGGCGCTGCGGCGGCTACGGATGCTGCCGATTCTGCGCACGTACCGGTCGGCATGTCACTACCCAGCGGTAGAACACGCCCGATGTTTCACGTGAAACAGCGCGCGGACGGGTGAGTGTTTCACGTGAAACGTCGACGGGCTCAGCGAATCGGGGTCAGCGAACCGGGGTCAGTTCCGGGTCCTCGCGGAGCTTGACGAGCGCCCGGGAGACGGCGCTCTTGACCGTGCCGACGGAGACCCCGAGCAGCTCGGCGGTCTGGGCCTCGCTCATGTCCTCGTAGTACCGCAGGACCACCATCGCCCGCTGCCGGTCGGGCAGCCGGGTCACCGCGCGCCACATCGCGTCGCGCAGTGCCTGTGCCTCGGCGGGGTCGGCGGCCGGCGGCTCCTCGGGCTCGGGGAGCTCGTCGCAGACGAACTCGTCCACCTTGCGCTTGCGCCACTGGCTGGTGCGGGTGTTGACCAGGGCCCGGCGGACGTAGCCGTCCAGGGCCCGGTGGTCCTCGATGCGGTCCCAGGCCACGTACGTCTTGGCGAGCGCGGTCTGGAGCAGGTCCTCGGCATCGCAGGGGTTCGCGGTGAGCGAGCGCGCGGTCCGCATCAGGACCGTGCCGCGGGTCCGGACGTACGCCGAGAACGACGGGTACGGCGTCGGATTCGAGGCGAGCGTGCACACAGGCGTGGTCATGCCTCCACGCTAGGAGCGGGAGCTCTTCCCGGAATCGGCCGCAAGTGCCGAAGACGAGTCCGCCTCAGGTTGTAGGGGCGGGGGTCGCCCCACCTCCTGAAGGTGGAGGAGGTGGGGCTTCCCCTTTCCTCTGCCGGACGGGCGGTCAGCCCTCCGGCTGCCGCTTCCGGGCGGGGCGATCAGCCGTCGGCGCCGAGGATCAGGCCGGAGGTCGGGACCCCGGTACCGGCCGTGACCAGGGCGTACTCCGCCTGCGCGACCTGGTTGACGGAGGTGCCGCGCAGCTGGCGTACGGCCTCGGCGATGCCGTTCATCCCGTGCAGGTAGGCCTCACCGAGCTGGCCGCCGTGGGTGTTGATCGGGAGCGCGTCCGCGGCCACGAAATCGGCCGCCTCCCCCGGCTTGCAGAAGCCGAACTCCTCCAGCTGCATCAGGACGAAGGGCGTGAAGTGGTCGTAGAGGATGCCCACGTCGATGTCCGAGGGCCGCAGTCCGCTGGTCCGCCACAGCTGGCGGGCGACGACGTCCATCTCGGGCAGCCCGGTGAGGTCGTCGCGGTAGAAGGAGGTCATGCCCTCCTGGCGGCGGCCGGCGCCCTGCGCCGCGGCGGTGATCACGGCCGGCTTCTGCCTCAGGTCCCGGGCCCGCTCGGCGGTGGTGACCACAATGGCTTGGCCGCCGTCCGTCTCCTGGCAGCAGTCCAGCAGCCGCAGCGGTTCGACGATCCAGCGGGAGGCCGCGTGGTCGGCGAGGGTGATGGGCTTGCCGTGGAAATAGGCGGCCGGGTTGTTCGCGGCGTGCCGGCGGTCGGTGACCGCGACATGGCCGAAGGCCTCCGGGGTCAGGTTGTAGGTGTGCAGGTAGCGCTGGGCGGTCATGGCCACCCAGGAGGCGGGGGTGAGCAGCCCCCAGGGCAGTGACCAGCCGAGCGCCGCGCCCTCCGCCGAGGGCTCGCGCTGCTGGACGCCCGAGCCGAAGCGGCGGCCGGAGCGTTCGTTGAAGGCGCGGTAGCAGACCACGACCTCCGCGACCCCGGTGGCGACGGCGAGGGCGGCCTGCTGCACGGTGGCGCAGGCGGCGCCGCCGCCGTAGTGGATGCGGGAGAAGAAGGAGAGGTCTCCGATCCCCGCCGCCTGGGCGACCGTGATCTCGGGGCTGGTGTCCATCGTGAAGGTGACCATGCCGTCGACGTCGGCCGGCGTGAGCCCGGCGTCCTCGAGGGCCGCGTGAACGGCCTCGACGGCCAGCTTGAGCTCGCTGCGGCCGGAGTCCTTGGAGAACTCGGTCGCGCCGATGCCGGCGATGGCGGCGCGCCCGCCGAGCTCGTCGCGGGTGCGGACGCTCATGCGGTGCCTCCCTGGGTGCCCGGCGAGGTTCCGAGCTCGTTGCCCGGCGCGGTGTCCAGCGTGACGGTGACGGTGCCCGTGACGTGGTGGCCGATGCCGTTGGCCCCGATGACCCTGATCTCGGCGGTGTCCCCGTCGAGGGCGGTGACGGTGCCGGTGAGGGTCATCGTGTCGCCCGGGTAGTTGGGGGCGCCGAGGCGGATGGCCACCTTGCGCAGGACGGCGGCCGGGCCCAGGTGGTCGGTGATGTACCGGCCGACCAGACCGTTGGTGGTCAGGATGTTCATGAAGATGTCCGGGGAGCCCTTCTCCCGCGCGAGCTCCGCGTCGTGGTGCACGTCCTGGTAGTCGCGGGAGGCGATCGCGCCCGCGACGATCAGGGTGCGGGTGACCGGTATCTCCAGCGGCGGCAGTGTGTCGCCGATGTTCATGCGCCGTCCCCCTCGGGTGCGTGATCGGAGTTGCCGGAGCCGCCCGCACGGGCGGGCTCGCCGAACAGGAGCGCGCCCAGCTCGGCCAGGAGTTCGCTGCCGCAGCCCAGGTACGCGTCGAGCTGGCGCCCCCACAGGAAGTGCCGGTGGACGGGGTGGTCGAGGTCGGCGCCCATCCCGCCGTGCAGGTGCTGGCCCGCGTGGACGACCCGCTTGCCTGCCTCCGAGGCCCACCAGGCCGCCGTCAGCGCGTGCCGGCCCGCCACGAGCCCCTCGTCGACGCGCCAGGCCGCCTCGTACGCGGTGACCCGGATCGCCTCGGTGTCCATGTACGCGTCGGCCGCGCGCAGCATGACCCCCTGGTTCGTGGAGAGCGGCCGGCCGAACTGTTCGCGGGTGGAGGTGTACTCCACCGCGCGGGCGAGCGAGCCCGCGCAGACGCCTGCCTGGAGCCCGGCGAAGGCGATGCGGGCGACCGCCAGCACGTCGGCGTAGGCCTCCGCCGCATCCGCCGGGCCCGGCGCCCCGACGCGTTCCGCTTCGGCGTCGGCCAGGGTCAGGCTCCCGGCCGACCAGGGCGCGGTGGTCTCCACCGCCGAGGTGTGCACTCCCGGCGCGTCGGTCCGTACGAGCCACAGGGTCCCGGCGGCGTCCGGGACCAGCACGTGGGTGGCATCGCGCAGCCAGGGCACGGCGGGGGCGGTGCCGGTGAGCCGGCCGTCCTGCGTCGCGGTGATCCGGCCGCGGTTCGGGAAGGCACCGGCGGCCACCGCCTCGCCGGAGCCCAGGGCCGGCAGCAGCCGGGCGCGCTGCTCGGGGCTGCCGTGCCGGGTCAGGGCGAGGATCCCGTAGACGCATGTGGCGGCGTACGGGGTCTGCGCGGTGGTGCGGCCCTGCTCCTCCAGCAGGAGCACCAGGCCGAGCAGGCCGACCTCCTCGACGGCGCCGGTCAGCCCGGCGGTGGTGAGGGCCTTCCACAGCTCGGAGTCGCTGCCGGTGCCGGTGGCGGCGAGGCGGTCGTGGGTGGCCAGATCGCGGAAGATCTGGGCGGCGAGCCCGGCGGCCGCCGCCTGTTCCTCGGTGGGGTGGAAGTCCATCAGGCCTCGCTCCCCCGGAAGACGGGCAGTTCCAGTTCCTCGTCCACGCGCAGGAACTCCAGTTGTACGGGCAGTCCGATGCGGACCTTGTCGGACGGGACTCCGGTGATGTTGCTGACCATGCGGACGCCTTCGGCGAGCTCGACGAGCGCCACGGCGTAGGGCGGGTCGAAGGCCGGGAACGGCGGGTGGTGCATGACCACGTAGCTGAACACCGTGCCTGCGCCGGAGGCCTCGACCGTGTCCCAGTCCAGGCTCGCGCAGTCGTTGCAGCCGGGGAGCCAGGGGAAGCGGAGCGTGGCGCAGGCGGTGCAGCGCTGGATCAGCAGCTTGTGCTCGCGGACCCCCTCCCAGAAGCCCTGGTTGTCGCGGTTGATCACGGGGCGGGGACGCTGGGCGGTCCTCTTCGGCGGCCGGGCTGGCTGAGCGGCCAGCTGCGCGGCTGGCTCGGCCGCCTTCTTCGCGGCCGGTACGTACTTGAGGATCCGGAACCGGTGCGTACCGGCCACCTCGCCGTTCGCGCGGACGTCCATGCGGGTGGTGACGAAGTGCCCGGTGCCCAGCTTGGTGGTCTTGCGCGGCGACACCGACTCGATGACGGCGTCGAAGGTGATCGCGTCGCCGGGGCGCAGCGGCCGCAGGTACTCCTGCTCGCAGTCGGTGGCGACCACGGAGGTACAGCCCGCGCCGTCGAGCAGCGCGAGGAGTTCGTCGTAGGCGGAGGAACGGCCGGCGTGGCCGGAGAGTCCGCCCATCGTCCAGGCCTGGAGCATGGTGGGCGGAGCGATGGCCCCGGGCCCGGTGTAGGCGGGGCTGGTGTCGCCCATGGCCTCGCACCAGTGACGGATCATCGGCTCGTTGACCGCGTCCCTGCCCTGTCCGGCGGTGGCGGCGGGCCGCCCTTCGAAGGCCTTCAGCAGCGCGTGGAACCGGGCTGCCTCTTCCTCGTCGGCAGCGGCGGTGACGGCAGCGCTTGCCGTGCCGGTGGCGCTGGCGTTGCTGGCGTTGCTGGCGTTGCTGGCGGTCATCTCTTCCTCCCCTTCATGCCGAGCCGCATCATCGCGACGATCTCCCGTTGGACCTCGCTGACGCCGCCGCCGAAGGTGTTGACCTGGGCGGCCCGGTTCATCCGCTCCAGCTCGCCGCCCGCGAAGGCCCCGGCCCCCCTGATCAGGGCTTCTTCCCCCACCACTTCCTGGCAGATCCGGTAGACCTCGACGGTGGACTCGGTGCCCAGGAACTTCACGCCGCTCGCGTCGCCGGGGGCCAGTGAGCCGGCCCCGACGTCCTGGACGAGGCGCCAGTTGAGGAGGCGTACGGCGGCCAGGCGCGCGTGGGCCTCGGCGAGCCGGGACTGCACCCAGGGGCGGTCGGCGGGACGCTCGCCGGTGACCGGGTCGGGGGTACGGGCATGGTCGAGCGCGCCCTCGTAGAAGTCCTCGGCCTGCATGCCGATGGCCGCGAGCGCCACGCGCTCGTGGTTCAGCTGGTTGGTGATCAGGCCCCAGCCGCCGTGCTCGGGGCCGACGAGGTTGCCGGCGGGCACGCGGATGGAGTCGTAGTACGTGGCGGTCGTGGTCAGGCCGCCGACCGTCTCGATCGGGGTCCAGGCGAAACCGGGGCTCCCGGTCGGCACCAGGATGATGGAGATGCCCTTGTGCTTGGGGGCCTCGGGGTCGGTGCGGCAGGCGAGCCAGATCCAGTCGGCGTTCTGGGCGTTGGAGGTGAAGATCTTCTGCCCGTCGACCACCCAGTCCTCGCCGTCCCGCACGGCTTTGGTGCGCAGGGAGGCGAGGTCGGTGCCCGCCTCGGGCTCCGAGTAGCCGATGGCGAAGACGAGTTCGCCCTTGAGGATCCGGGGCAGGAAGTAGTCCTTCTGTTCCTGCGTCCCGTACTTCATCAGGGTCGGGCCGACGGTGTTGAGGGTGACCATGGAGACGGGGGCACCTGCCCGGTAGGCCTCGTCGAAGAACACGAACTGCTCGTCGGGCCCGCGGCCCTGGCCTCCGTACTCGACGGGCCAGCCGAGGCCGAGCAGCCCGTCGGCGCCTATGCGGCGCAGTAGTGCGCGTTGCTCGGCGGGGTCTTGGGGCACCCCGTCCGGCAGCAGGTTTCCGAAGTAGTCCCGCAGCTCGGCACGGAGCCGCAACTGGCCTTCGGTCGGGGCGAGGTGCACGGCGCTGGCCTCCCGGCATCACATCATCAAGTGGACCTGACTGTCCGTCAGATTCCACGTGGATGTCAAGGCCGGGGAGCGGCGACAAGGGCCGGGAAACGCCCGAGGGCGCCTGCGCTACCGGACCCCAGCCGGTCCGGTCGCACAGGCGCCCTCAACAGTCAGCGCGGCTCAGGCCGCAGCTACCGCCAGGGATAGAAGTTCACCGCGACAGTTGAGTTGTGCTGCTCGATCGCGGTGAAGGCCGAGCCGTTGACCTGCGCGGTGTTGTTCTGGTTGGACGCACCGGAGCCGGTGGCCACCTGCTGCGATGTGGAGGAGTTGCCGTGGTTGCTGCCGCCGACGCCGCTGCCGATGATGCTGGCGACGCTCGCATTCGATCCGTCGTTCGCGAAGGCGCCGTTGTCGGCCGACGCCACCCCGCCGAACAGGGCGACGGCGAGGGGGAGAGCGGCGACGGCGGCGATGACGCGGGCGGTACGGATGCTTGCCATGTCTGAATCCTCCATGAAACCGAAGTGGGGGTTGCTCCAAGGCAGTTGGCCGACTGTCTCGGTTCGTTCCGTGCTGTGCGGCGTCGCGACACCAGAGTTGCCCACCGAATCCCCGGCGAACCACCCCGGAGCCTGCGATTCCCCCGCAAGCATGACCAACATCGGATAAACCTCATTCGCGCCCCCGCCCCCGCAGGTCAGCGCCCCGACAACCGGCGAAACCCCCGCCGCGCAAGAGGCGAAGCGTTCCGCCAACCCGCCGGCCCCGGACATGCCGAAAAGGGCCGCGCCGTCCGGGAACCCCACCGTCTCCCGGGCCTGCGGCCCTGCAATGCCAAGCTTCGCGCCCCCTGCACGCCCCCGGCACCCGCCGGGGCAATCCCACCGTGCCCCGCTCCGGGGCACCCACGCGGCGCGATCCGCGGTCGCGGCCTGCTTCCACCGACCGACCGGGCTCCAGCGCCTGCTGCCGTGCTCGTACGTGCTGCGTGCTGCGTGCTGCGTGCTGCGTGCTGCGTGCTGCGTGCTGCGTGCTGCGTGCTGCGTATTGGGTCCTGCGCATTGGGTCCTGCACGTCGTGTCCTGCGTACGGCGTGCGGCGTCCTACGGGCCACGTCTCGGCGGCTGCGTGCTACTGCTGCCGCCCTGCTCCTACGGTTGCCCTGCTCGAGCCGTCCTGCGCGACCGTGCGACTACGCGGCGAGCGCCATCTCCCGGCGGGCGGCGGCGACCCGGACCGCTGCGGCGACCGCGGCCGTACGGTGACCGCTGTCGGACTCGAACGCGGAGCGGGAGCCGGAGTCGGAACCAGTGGCGAGTGCGGCGGCGGTGCTGGAGCGGCGGACGGACGGGGTCTTGCCGTGGGCCTCTGCGCGGATGCGCTGCTTGATGGTGGGCGGGAGCGATCCGCCCCGCATCATCGCCCGCCAGGTGCGCCGGGCCATGAAGGTCGGCCGGCTCGCGGCGGCGGCCACGGGGGTGACGGGGGAGGAGAGCGAAGCGGCGGCGGCCGGGGCGGCCTTGCCACCGAACCCGAGGGAGGCGAAGAGGGCCACGAGAGCTGCGAGGACGGTGGTCCAGATCGACGTGATGGTGCTGCGGTGAGCCATGACGGTTCCCTCATTTCGCGATGTTCCGACGGGCGGATCTGAATACATTCGTCATGATGCGAGCGCAACCGCACGGCCTCCACGACGCGCGCCGATCTTCCGACAAACACCACCCAAAGGGACCAATGCCATGATTTCCACCCCGGAAATCATTGGCGTACGGCCGGTCCGACGCCGGAGGATCCGGGCATGGGAACCGACATCTACGGCGTCATCGAATGCCGCTGGGACCGCTGGCTGGACGAGGACGACCGCAGCTGGGACGCGGTCTGCAGCATCGACCACCTCTACAACAGCCGTTCCTATGCCGCCTTCGGCGCCCTCTTCGGCGTCCGCGACACCACCTCTTTCCGGCCGCTCGCCGCCGACCGCGGCTTGCCGCCGGACGTATCGCCGATGACCCTGAGCCACCACACGCCGTCCGATCAAGGCACCACATGGATCAGCTGGGCGGAACTGGAGGCCGCCGACTGGGACGAGTACGCCGCCGAGCCCGACGACTGCGTCCACGAATACCGCCGGGGCCCCGATGGCACATGGGTGCTCCAGGGCCGGAACATGGACCTCAATCGATGGGGGAAGCTGGCCGGCGTCAAGGACCCCCTGGCCCTCTACCGCGCCGGCCGCGTCTACCCAGAAGGCACCGAGTGGCCCGACGGGGACCGGCTCTTCCGCGTCGGACGGCTCCGCCGCCGCGAGGTCGTAGGGGACAGCGATTGGGGCGCTCTCTGGACCGTCATGCGCACGCTCGCCGGGCTGCATGGTGCCGAGGGCGTGCGTCTGGTGGTCTGGTTCGCCTGAGGCGGGAGTCCGTGCGGACGGCACGGCCGAGGCGGGCACATGCAGAAGGGGTGCCACCGGATCGGTGGCACCCCTTCTGAGCCGGGCCCTGAGGCCCCGCAATGCGGTGGGTGTGGGATTTGAACCCACGGTGACTCGCGCCACGACGGTTTTCAAGACCGTTCCCTTAGGCCGCTCGGGCAACCCACCTGGCGGGTACAGAGTACCGGGCGGTGGGGGTGGGCGGCGCTGCGGATTTCCGGGGTCAGGCGGCCCGGGTCCCGGGTGCTCCGGGGCTATGAGGTGAGGAGGACGCCTCCGTAGGAGACTCCCGCCACCACCAGCCAGGCGGCTAGGCCCAGGAGGGCGGCGCGGCCGCCGGTGCGGGAGAGGGCCGGAAGGTTGACCGCGGAGCCCAGCCCGAACAGGGCCGAGGCGAGCAGCAGTTCCTGCGCGGTGTGCGCCCATTCCAGCGCTGTGTCGGGCAGTACCCCGGTGGCACGGAGCGCGGCCGCCGCGAGGAATCCGGCCACGAACAGCGGCACCGGAGCCGGCCGGCGGCCCGAGGTTGTGCGCACACCGCGCTTGCGGGCCCGCGCCGAGAAGGCCACCGCCGCCACCAGCGGGGCCAGCATCGCCACCCGCATCAGCTTGACCAGCACCGCTTCGCCGAGTGCCCCCGGGCCCGCGGTCTGGGCCGTCGCCACCACCTGGCCGACGTCGTGGACGCTGGCGCCCACCCAGCGGCCGAACTCCGGGTCGGAGAGCCCCAACGGGGCCTGGAGCAGCGGAAGTACCGCGATGGCCAGGGTCCCGCAGAGGGTGACCAGGGCGACCGAGGAGGCCACGTCCTCCTCGTCGCTGCCGGAGACCTCGCTGACGGCTCCGATGGCAGAGGCACCGCAGATCGAGTATCCGGTGGCGATCAGCAGCGGCTGGTCGCCCGGGAGGCCGAGCCTGCGGCCCAGCCAGAGGGTGCCGAAGAAGGTCGCCGCCACCACGGCACCCACCATCGCCACCGTGGCCCAGCCCAGCCGGAGCACCTGGTCCAGGCCCAGCGCCAGGCCCAGCAGGACGATGCCGAGCCGCATCAGCCGCCTCCCGGCCAGGGAGAGGCCCGGCCGCGCGGATCCACGTACGAAGCCCCGTAGGCCCGGAAGGTGCGCGGCGGTGATGCCGAGAACCACGGACGCCGTCAGCATCGGGACCCACGGAACCAGCCTGTGGACGGACCAGGCCACCAGGACTCCGGCCGCCGCCAGTCCCAACCCGGGCCACGGAGCGGATGTTTCACGTGAAACATCGTCCGGAACCGGCGAGCCCGCTCCGCTCAACGGGCGGTTCAGCAGGGCCATCAGTCGGCCGGGAGGGTGTAGACGCGGCGGACGCTGCTGCCCAGGCGGACGACGTCGGCCCCGTAGACGTGGAGGGATATCGCCTTCGTGCCACAGGAGTTGCGGACCTTGTGGATGTCTCCTGGCGGGGCGAACCCGCAGACCTCCCCCGGGCCGTTGACCACGTGTTCCGTCGCCACCAGCCGGGCTCCGGAGGTGGCCGTGGCCGGGGCCAGGCGGTAGCGGAGCTCGCTCTCCTCGCCTTGGTGCACGCCGGCCACGCACCACGAGACGTGGTCGTGGATGGCGGTCTCCTGACCCGGCAGCCACACCAGGGCCACCACCGAGAAGCTGCCGTCCGGCTCCGCGTGCAGGACGTGCTGCCGGTACCGGTCGGGGTGACCCTCGCACTGTTCGGCGGCGAGCAGGCCGGGCATCCCCAGGTGGGGGGCGAGCCGCTCACCGACCAGGTAGGCGGTCAGGTCGGGGGCCAGACCCCGTTCGACGACCGTACGGATCTCATCGACGAGGGCGGCCATCCTCGCGGTCGTTCGGGCCGGCGTGGTGGTGGTCATAGGGGGAGCGTCTGCGAGCCCACCCATCACGTCCAACGACAGTTCTGAGCCGAATTCCCAAGTCCCGCTTATGGGTTGGCGAAGGGATCTTCCTGCCCGGTCAGCAGCCGATCCGGTTCGATGCCGCCTGCCTCAAGGTGTCCAGGACCACCGCCGTCGCCGGGATCCGCAGATGGTCGCGGTACACGTAGGCGGAGATGTGGCGGCGGGCGGCCGGCTGCAGGGCCCGCCCGCACACCTTGGTCAGGGACAGCGAGGGGAGTACCAGCGCGGGCATCATGGCGACGCCCAGCCCCTGGGCGACCAGGCTCTGCACCACCAGGTTGTCGTCGGTGGCGAAGCGGATGTCGGGGACGAAGCCCAGCTCCGCGCATTCGTGCAGCAGGTTCGCCCGGCAGCGCGGGCAGCCCGCGATCCACCGCTCCTCGGCGAGGTCCGCCAGGTGCACGGCCCGCCGCCGGGCCAGCGGGTGCCCGGTCGGCAGCAGCACCGTCAGCTGGTCCTCCAGCAGCTTGACCTCGGCCACCGCCTCCGGGATCTCCTCGTGCAGCCCGGGATAGGTGAAGGCCAGGGTGATGTCGCACTCCCCTCGCTCCAGCCTGCGCAACGAGTCCGGGGGCTCGCCCTCCAGCAGCTCGACCTGGATGCCCGGGTGGTCCTTGGCCAGACCGCTCAGGGCTTCCGGGACGAGGGTGACGTTGGCGCTGGGGAATCCGCAGAGCCGGACGCGGCCGGTGCGCAGCCGGGCGTAGGCCTTCAGCTGGGCCTCGGCGGCGGAGAGGCTGCCGAGGATGGACTCGGCGTGCCGGGCCATGGATTCCCCGGCCTCGGTGAGCTGCATGCGGCGCCCGACGCGGGTGAACAGCGGGGTTCCGGCGGCGCGTTCGAGCGCCTTCATCTGCTGGGTGATCGCGGGCTGGGTGTACCCCAGGACGCGCGCGGCAGCCGAGTAGGACCCGGAGGCCACCACTTCGTGGAACGTCCGTATGTGCCGCGAATCGAACACCCTTGAAGCATAAGCGGATGTTGGGAGGGGCCGCAGGCGGAATCCCGCCTGCGGCCCCTCCCCATCAAGCCAGTTGGGCCCGTGGCCCGGGTGCCTACTTGTCGCCCACCCGCGAACCGAAGGTGATGTCCACGGTGGTCGGCTTGCCGCCGCGCAGGTAGGTCAGCTTCACCGTCTCGCCCGGCTTGTACGTCCAGATCTCGCTGATCAGGGTCGGGCCGCTGTCGATGGCCTTGTCCCCCAGCTGGGTGATGATGTCGCCGGGCTTCAGGCCCGCCTTGCCGGCCGGGCCGTTCGGGTCGACCAGCTCGTTGGCGGACGCGCCGCTCTCGGAGATCTTGGCGCCCTCGGTCTTGGCCGCGAGGTCCACGGAGACCGAGATCACCGGGTAGACCGGCTTGCCCGTCTTGATCAGCGACTCGGCCACGTTCTTGGCCTGGTTGATCGGGATGGCGAACCCGAGGCCGATGGAGCCGGCCTGGCCGCCGCCGAAGCTGCCGTTGCCCGCCGACTGGATCGCGGAGTTGATGCCGATGACCGCGCCGCGGCCGTCGAGCAGCGGGCCGCCGGAGTTGCCCGGGTTGATCGAGGCGTCCGTCTGGAGGGCGCTCATGTACGAATTCTTGCCGCCGGAGCCGTCACCGGAGGCGACGGGGCGGTTCTTGGCGCTGACGATGCCGGTCGTGACCGTGTTGGCCAGGCCGAAGGGGGCGCCGATCGCAATGGTCGAGTCGCCGACGGCGACCTTGTCCGAGTCGCCCAGGGGGAGCGGCTTGAGGCCGGAGGGCGGGGTCTTCAGCTTGATGACGGCCACGTCATAGCCCTGGGCCCGGCCGACGACCTCGGCCTCGTACTTCTTGCCGTCCGAGAACGTCGCGGTGAGCTTGCCGCCGTTGGCGGCGGAGGCCACCACGTGGTTGTTGGTGAGGATGTGGCCCTGCTGGTCGTAGACGAACCCGGTACCGGTGCCGCCCTCGCCGTCTCCGGCCGAGGCCTCGATGGTGACCACGCTGGGCAGCGCGCCGGCGGCCAGGCCCGCGACGGAGCCGGCCTCCCGCTTGAGGTCCTTGGGGGTGTTTCCGGCGCTGACCGTGGTCGAGCCGGAACCCTTGGAGCTCCGGTCGGCCGCCCAGTAGCCGACGCCGCCGCCGACGCCGCCCGCGAGGAGGGCCGCCACGAGAACGCCGGCGATCATGCCGCCCTTGCCCTTCGGCTTGGGCTGCGGAGCTCCGGCCGCGAGCGGCGGAACGCCCCACGCGCCACCGCCGTGGCCGCCGTCGGACGCGTACGCGGGGGCCGCGGGCGGCGGCGGGGGCCAGCCCTCGGCGCCGTGCGCCTGCGCCTGCGGCGCGGGGGCGGGCGCCTCGGCGTACGCCGGAGCCTGCCCGTACGCCGGAGCCTCGGGCTGCGCGGCCGAGGCCGGGGCCGGGGCCGAAGTCTGCGGGAGCTGCTGGGTCGGCTCGGCGCCGGGCGCGGGCGTCGGCGGCAGCTGCTGGGTCACCGGATCGGCGGCCGCGGGAACCACCGGCGGCGCGTCTTCGGGCGCGGGAGCGGCCGGCGTGTCAGGCGCCTCGGGGGCGTGAGCGGCCACCGGGGGTACGGGCGGGGCCGCGGGGGGCGTCGGGGCCGCGGTGCCCTCGTTCTCGGTGCTCACAGCGCTCTCTCCTCGTCACACACGGCTTCAAAAATCTGGCGATATCGGTCCGACTGAACGTTCGACGTGCCGCACAAGTTCCTGGGCAAAGCCTTTCCCATGACCCGTCAGAGCACTGTAAGCCGGACCTGTGAGTCTCCCCCATCCTTTATCTCCGACATTTCGGACGCATCCGCAGAAGTACCCGTCGGGCTCCCCACGACATCGGGACCCCTCCCGGTGGCACCATGGCCCCGTGACCCACGCAACGCCGCGCCCCATCCAGGTCGTCGCCCACCGCGGCGCCTCGGAGGATGCCCCCGAGCACACCCTGGCCGCCTACCGCAAGGCCATCGAGGACGGGGCCGACGCCCTCGAGTGCGATGTCCGGCTCACGGCCGACGGCCATCTGGTCCTCGTCCACGACCGCCGGGTCAACCGCACCTCCAACGGGCGGGGCGCCGTCTCGGCCCTGGAGCTCGCCGATCTCGCCGCACTCGATTTCGGCTCGTGGAAGGACCGCGAGGAGTCCCCCGACTGGGACGCCGACCCCGAGCGCACCTCCGTGCTCACCCTGGAGCGGCTGCTGGAGCTGGTCGCGGACGCCGGACGGCCGGTGCAGCTGGCGATCGAGACGAAGCATCCGACCCGCTGGGCCGGACAGGTGGAGGAGCGCCTGCTCTTCCTGCTCAAGCGCTTCGGCCTGGACGCCCCGCCCGCTGAGGGCCCGCACCCGGTCCGGGTGATGAGCTTCTCCGCCCGCTCCCTCCACCGGATGCGGGCGGCCGCGCCGACCGTCCCGACCGTGTACCTGATGCAGTTCATCTCGCCCCGGATGCGGGACGGGCGACTGCCGGCCGGGGTGCGGATCGCGGGCCCCGGGATGCGGATCGTGCGCAACCATCCGGGCTTCGTCCGCAAGCTTCAGGCAGCGGGTCACTCCGTACACGTGTGGACGGTAAATGATCCAGAAGATGTTCAGCTCTGCGCTGATTTGGGTGTAGAAGCGATCATCACGAACAGACCCCGACAGGTTCTGTCACAACTAGGGCGCTGACGTCCCCTTTTGCGCACCCGTCACTCACGACCCGTTCGTGACGGGGTGTGCACCGGCGCATCCGCTCCGCATTCGGCCATGACGAATGCGCCAGAGGCCTCCGCTTCGGCGGTTTCCGGTCCAGGCCATTGGGGCATCCAGACCATGCGTGGGGCTAAGGAGGTTCCGGGGGTGGCGTTGATGGTGGCACAGGAAGTGCCCACGTCGTCGTGCATGGACGTACGCCATGGTCCTGCGGGCGTGGGCGAGGCGAGGCACCGGATGCGCGAACAATTGCGCGTCAACGGGGTGTCCGAATCGGTCGTGGACGACGCAGTTCTGATCCTTTCCGAACTGCTCAGCAATGCCTGCCGGCACGGCAGACCGCTGGGCGCGCGGGAGGTCGGCGACGGCGAGATACGCGCGTCGTGGTGCGTCGACAAGGCGGGGCGGCTGACGGTCGAGGTCACGGACGGCGGCGGGCCCACCCGCCCCATCCCGGCCACGCCCTCGGTCACCGCGCGAGGCGGGCGGGGGCTGAACATCATCAGCGCCCTGGCCCAGGACTGGGGTGTCCGGGATGGAGCGGCAGGCGAAGTCACCGTATGGGTGACCGTTGCCTGTGGGGCCCGGCACGAGGATTTCGCTACGCGCGTCGCGCCCCCGGCGATCGACTTCTGTACGGCCTTCGACGATCTGGATCCGTGATCTCTCCCAGATCTCTCATTTCCGGTCTCCGAGAAGGCAGATGGCGGCCGTCCGGGAGCGCACGCCGACCGTGCTCCCGGCCGCACCCCACCGGTTCCGGCGGTACGAACGGCTAGGCTCGCGCCCAGACCGACGCCGTACCGCCGCAACCGGGAGACACCCACGATGGCCAAGAAGCGCCCCGCCGCGAAGACCGCAAAGCCGCAGCTCAACAACGGGGAGATCCCGGTGGTGGGCGCCCGCGAGCCCTGCCCCTGCGGATCCGGGCGCCGCTACAAGGCCTGTCACGGCGCGGCCGCCGCGCACGCCGTCACCGAGCACGTGGCCCGCCCGTTCGAGGGCCTGCCCGGCGAATGCGACTGGGTGGCGCTGCGCGAGCTCGTGCCCGCCGCGACCATCCCGCTCACCCTCAAGGACGGCCTGCCCGAGGGCGTCCCCTCCGTCACCCTGGTGACCGTGCTCCCGCTGGCCTCGCCGGCGCTGCGCCGCGAGGACGGCTCCATCCTGCTCGGCCTCCAGAACGACTCGACCTCCGGCGACCTCTCCCGGGACATGGCCGACACCCTGGAGCGCGCGTTCGCCGCCGAGCCGGGCACCGTCGTCGCGGCCCGCCGGGTTCCCGCCGAGGGTCCGCGACTTCAGGATCTCCTGGCCGCCGACGGCGTTTTCGAGCCGGTTGTCCACAGCGGCTTCGAATTCTGGATTCCGGAGGCTGACGGCGCCCAGAACGCTTCGCCGGAGATCGCCGCCTCCCTGGAGCGCGCCAACGCCGCCGCCATCCCGACCGTCAAGCTGGCCGGCGTGGACGCCGCCTACTGGTGCGAGACCCCGGACAAGAACCACCTGCGCTGGGTCATGCCGCAGCCGGAGGAGAAGCTGCTCGACGCGCTCGCGCGACTGCACGCGGCGGGCACCTCCTCGCTCGGCGAAGGCACCAAGCTCGTCGGCTCCTTCCGCGCGCACGGCCTGATGGTCCCCGTCTGGGACCTGCCCACCGGGGTCTCGGCCGACGACGTGGAGAAGCCGGCCGCCGAGCTCGCGGAGCGGCTGGCCGCGGCGCTGGCCACGGAGGCGCCGCTGACCACGGAGGAGCGCCGGGCGCGCGGCGGTCTCACCAACCGCCAGGTGACGCTCAGCTGATCGGCCGCCGGGCCCGTCCGCGGGCCCCGGCGCCGGAGGGTGACGGGCCATCGGCAACCGGTGACCGGAGTCACAACTCCCGCTAATCGCCTGCAAATCGGTGTCTGAATATCAGAGATCGAATTTGCGAACAGGCGATCTCTTGTTACCGTTCTTGTAGCCCGGTCGCTGGTGCATCCCCCGTCGCCAGCGACCGGGCCCTTGATTTTCCGGTGATGTTCAACGGTC
The DNA here is from genome assembly GCF_041434015.1 of Streptomyces sp. NBC_00454. Taxonomy (GTDB): domain Bacteria; phylum Actinomycetota; class Actinomycetes; order Streptomycetales; family Streptomycetaceae; genus Streptomyces. The sequence continues at coordinate 3,774,148 of NZ_CP107907.1, forward strand.
ACCCGGGACCGGCGAGTTGCTGCCGGACCGCAGAAGCAGCGCCCCTTCCGCATCCGGAACTGCAAATTCCGCCACGGCCGAGTAGGCGTCCGCCGTTCCTGCCGAGGGATCTTTCGGCGTCTCGCACAATCCCGGCTCGTCACCCGCGCCGACCGCGCAGCGGATCTGCACCGTCCGCCCGGCGGGCCCCATCACCGTGAGCACCGCCTCCAGCGCGCGACCGCTGGTGTTCCGGTAGTAGCTGCGCCCCCAGGTCCGTCCCTCACCGGTCAGCACGCAGGTCTGGGCCTCCACGCCCTGGGGAGCGGAGAGTTCGGGTCCGCAGTGCGCGTCCGTACGGGGCTGTTCGGCCGGTCCCGGCCGGGCGGGCGCCCCCGCGGACGGGGCTCCGGACGCGGCCCCTGAGCCGGCGGCGGGCCCCGCTGCGGGTACGCGCGTACGGGGTCGGCCGGAATCGGAACCACCGCCGGAATCGGGAGAGTCGCCGAGTCCGAAGGTGGAGAGCAGACCGCCGCCTTTTCCGTCACTCTGACCGGCGAAATCCGGCCCGGCGATCGCTCCCGCCAGTGGAAGCGACAAGATGATCAACACACCGGCGCCGATACCGATCAGGCGGAGATTCATTCGCCGAAGATAGCGACGCGGGAATGGGGCGCGGAGATCCCCGCGCCCAATTCCCTTGGAAACTCGTCACGCTGACACCCGTACGAGTGATCCCCGGGCGCCCCACACGCCCGTTCCGGCCGCTGCGGCGGGCGCACCGGGTCAGTACGCGAGCCGGCTGCCGCCGCCGGAGGCCCCGCTGCTCGCCTCGACCAGCGCGTCCACGACCGCCTCCACCTCCGGCAGCCAGAGCTCACCGGCGACCGCGCCGGAGCCGTTCGCGCCGCCCGGCTCCCGCTCCCACCGCACCTGGCCGCCGCCGATCGCGGCGGAGGGCGGCAGCAGCAAGTAGCCGCCCTCGCCGTGGAATCGCAGCGAGGAAGGCACGTGGTCCTTGGCGTAGAGCAGCTCGCCGAGCCGCTCCAGCGAGTACGGCGCCACGAGCAGCGACCACCGCGTGGGCGTGGCCACGATCGGCCCGAGCCGCATGCCCTGCGCGTCGAGGCGTACGACGGCACGCGCGGCCGCGCCGGCCGGCAGGCTCACCGCACAGGGCGCGGACCCGCCGGTGGCCAGCAGGACCGAGGCACCGGGCCGGTTGGCCCACCACCAGGCGACCATCCGGGGGTCGGTGGTGGCCGCGAGCAGCCCGGGATCGAAGGGATGCGCGCCGGGTACGACGCAGTCGGGGTCGGGGCAGGCGCACCGCGCGCCGTCGGCGCCGGAGCGCCCGACAGCGGGCAGTACGGGCCACTGCCAGGTGACGGCGCAGTCGAGCGCCGCTTCGAGGTGGGCCGCCGCATCGCCCTGCGGCGGGGCGGGGCGCAGGGATTGCAAGCGATTGCGGAGCCGCTGGAGACGCCTTCCGAGGATCTCGCGCATGAGCGCTCGTTCCTTTCCGTTGAACGCCGAGGGCCACATCACACCATGTAAGCGGTGTTTCACCACACGTACACGTTTCGCGTCACTGTCCGCCAGAAGCAGGTTCACACGGTTCGTGCAGTTTTCTTACGGGTCCATGAAACGTCCGGCCGGGGCGGAACGCGACCCGCGCCGGCACCGGAACGGCTGTCGTCGATGGGGACGACGGTCCGTGCCGGGCGGTTCCCGACGGGTGCCGGGCTGCGCCAACTGTCCCCGCGCGCCACCGATTACGTACCCGGACCGACCCGGGGACCCGCCCAGTCGACCGCAAAAACCGTCCGCTTCCCCCATTTTCCGGCCAAGTTCTAGCCCCGACCGGACAGTGAGTTGCCGTCCCACGGACACCAGGATTCCCATGGGGGCAATGCTGGACATCGCTCCTCGTGTGCGTGTAGATGTGGATTCATAGAAGGCGGCGCAGCATGATCTGGGGGTTTGCGATGCTAAATGGCGAATCGCACCAGCTGGAAAGGCGGACGCCATGAGCGCCCCGCATTTGCCGAAAGTGGCTGGAATCGATCCAGCAGTTACAGCGTCCCCGCACACTGTGGCGCCCACACCGACGTCCACCACCGCGTCCACGCCCGCTCGCACGGCCCACGCTCCGGCGCAGGGACCCGCCGCGAGCTCGGTGATCCAGGACCGCCTGGCGGGCATGGTCTCCGACCTCACCACCCTCCACGAGCTCACCGAGCGGCTCGCCCGCGCCAGTGACCTCGGCTCCTCCCTCCAGGAGTTCCTGCGCGCCGGAGCCGCTCTGGTCGGCGCCCGCCGCGGCCTGATCGCCCTGGAACCGTCCGACGGACTCGGCCCCACCACCACGATCGGCCTCGGTCTCGGCCGCGCCGACCTCGGCCACATCGAGACGGTGCCGCGCAGCGCCACCTCGTACGGCCGCATCCTCGACGGGCTGCCCGACGCCCACGGGGGCTCCGAGGTGCTCCCCGAACCGGGCATGACCTCCGTCCCCGGCTCCGGCGGGTACGCCACCCCCGTCGACCCCCGCCACCGCGAGGTCGCCGCCCGCCTCGGCTACGCGGCCAGCTACACGCTGCCGCTGACCGCCGAGGCCACCGGCCGGCTCGGTGCGGCCGTCTGGCTCTACGACGAACAGGCCGAGCCGAGCGAGCGCCAGCGCGACCTGGTCGGGCTGTACGTACGGCACGCCTCCGAGCACCTGGCCCGGATGCTGGAGGTGGAGCGCTCCCGCTCCGACCTGGCAACCGTGGCCGAGGAGCTCCTGCCCAGCAGGCTGCCCCGCGTCTCCGGGGTCCAGCTCGCCGCCCGGCACCACACCGGCCCGCGCGGCGGAGGCGACTGGTACGACGCCCTGCCGCTGCCCGAAGGCGCCCTCGGGCTGGCCGTCGGCTCGGTCACCGGCTCCGGCCCGAGCGCCATCGCCGCGATGGGACGGCTGCGGGCCTCGCTGCGGGCGTACGCCGTCATGGAGGGGGAGGACCCCGTCGCGGTCCTCTCCGATCTGGAGCTGCTGCTGCGCCTGACCGAGCCCGCGCGCTCGGCCACCGCGCTCTTCGCCTACTGCGAGCCCGCCGGGACCTCCCCCACGGGCGGCCAGGGACGCAAGATCATCCTGGCCGGGGCCGGGCACACCCCGCCGCTGCTGATCGGCGAACGGCGCACCGAGTACGTGGAGACCACGCTCTCCGCGCCGCTGGGGATGCTGTCCTGCTGGGAGGCACCGAGCGTGGAGATCGAGCCCGCGCCCGGAGAAACGGTGCTGCTCTACACCGACGGGCTGCTGCGGCGGACCGGCGACCCGATGGACCGTGCGTACGCGCGGCTGCACGCCGCGGCCGCGGGAATCCCCCGTAGCGCCCGTGAGGACCCGGCCGCGATCTGCGACCACATCCTGCGGACGGTACTGCCTGAGGGGGGCCCGTCCGACGGTGCTCCGCTCGCCGGCACGGACGAGGACATCGTCCTGCTCGCGGCCCGGTTTGACTGATTTGTCACACGGCTCGTCGGCCGCCTTCCGCTCACACATACGATGGCTGAGGTCCATACCCGGTCCGTGTCCGTCGTACTGAGGAGAAGACGTGGCTGACGAGCTCACCCCGGAGACCCCGGAAGAAGAGCAGCCCCAGAAGAAGCACAAGCAGCGCAAGAACGGGCTGTACCCGGGCGTCAGCGAGGAACTCGCGGAAAGCATGCGCACCGGCTGGGCCGACACCGAGCTGCACGGACTGGAGCCGATCGCCCAGGCCGCGCACACCGCCGCCCGCCGTGCCGCGCTGTCCGCGCGCTTCCCCGGCGAGCGCCTCGTCGTCCCCGCCGGCCGGCTGAAGACCCGCTCGAACGACACGGAGTACCCCTTCCGTGCCTCGACCGAGTACGCGTACCTCACCGGTGACCAGACCGAGAACGGCGTCCTGGTCCTGGAGCCCGCGGGGGAGACCGGCCACCACGCCACCGTCTACCTGCTGCCCCGCTCCGACCGCGAGAACGGCGAGTTCTGGCTCTCCGGCAGCGGCGAGCTGTGGGTCGGCCGCCGGCACTCCCTCGCCGAGGCCGAGCAGCTGCTGGGCATCCCCGCCAAGGACGTGCGCAAGCTCGCCGAGGAGCTGACCGAGGCCGAGGGCCCGGTCCGCAACGTGCGCGGCCACGACTCCGTCATCGAAGCGGCCCTGACCGACAAGGTCACCAAGGAGCGCGACGAGGAGCTGCGCGTCTACCTCTCCGAGGCCCGCGCCGTGAAGGACGCCTTCGAGATCGGCGAGCTGCAGAAGGCCGTCGACTCCACCGTCCGCGGTTTCGAGGACGTCGTGAAGGTGCTCGACAAGGCCGAGGCCACCTCCGAGCGCTACATCGAGGGCACCTTCTTCCTGCGCGCCCGCGTCGAGGGCAACGACGTCGGCTACGGCTCCATCTGCGCCGCCGGCCCGCACGCCTGCACCCTGCACTGGGTCCGCAACGACGGCGACGTCCGCTCCGGCGACCTGCTGCTGCTCGACGCCGGCGTGGAGACCCACTCCCTCTACACCGCCGACGTCACGCGCACGCTGCCGATCAACGGCACGTACACCGACATCCAGCGCAAGATCTACGACGCGGTCTACGAGTCCCAGGAAGCCGGCATCGCCGCCGTCAAGCCGGGTGCGAAGTTCCGCGACTTCCACGACGCCTCGCAGCGCGTACTCGCCGAGAAGCTCGTCGAGTGGGGCCTGCTGGAGGGCCCGGTCGAGCGTGTTCTGGAGCTCGGCCTGCAGCGCCGCTGGACCCTGCACGGCACCGGTCACATGCTCGGCATGGACGTCCACGACTGCGCCGCCGCGCGCGTCGAGGCGTACGTGGCCGGCACGCTGGAGCCCGGCATGTGCCTCACCGTCGAGCCCGGTCTGTACTTCCAGGCCGACGACCTGACGGTGCCCGAGGAGTACCGCGGCATCGGCGTCCGGATCGAGGACGACATCCTCGTCACCGAGGACGGCAACCGGAACCTGTCGGCCGGTCTGCCCCGCACCTCCGACGATGTCGAGGCGTGGATGGCACGGCTCAAGGGCTGACGCCGCCGTTGGTTCAGGTGGGCGGGATCCTCTCCGGGGTCCCGCCCACCGGTGCGTCTAGGACACCTTCAGCAGCGAGTCGTCCCGCCACTTCAGCATCTTGTCGAAGCTCACCACGGCCCCCCGGCCCGGCCGGTTGCGGAAGCGGACGTGGTCGGCGAGTTCCGCGATCAGGTGCAGGCCCCGGCCGTGCTCGGCCAGGGAGGGTCTGCGGCGGGCCACCGTCGAGGGCGGGAACCCCGGGCCCGAATCGCTCACCTCGATGCGGCAGCGGTCCCCGTCCAGATAAGCCGTGACGTGGTACGCCCCGGCCCCCTCCGGAACGGAGCCGTGCGGCGAGGCTCCGCAGCCGCCGTGCTCCACCGCATTCGCACATGCCTCGCTCAGCGCCACCGACAGGTCGAAGGAGATGTCCGGGTCCACCCCCGCGGTCTCCATCGTCCCCAGCAGCAGCCGCCTGGCAAGGGGCACGCTCGCTGCTTCGCGCCTCAAGTGGAGAGACCACCAGATGCTCATACGGTTACCTATTGCCGCCCGCGGCGGGGCGTAAGCCCCTGGGGACCGAGAGAGCCCTCATTCGGCCGATGCGACGCTCCCGGGCGGCGGTGTATGCGGCGGTATGGGCCGACGTGACCGCGCCGGAACGCGAAGCAACCTGCGCACCTGCCGTATGAAGCGACTAAGCCCAGTGCGATGATGGCCCGGCCATGACTGCCCCCCACGCGACGCAGGCCGGACCCGGCCTGAGGCTGATCCGGACCGCGGTGTTCACCGCGGTCTGTGTCGTGCTGTCCGCGGTCGGGCACGCACTGGCCTCCTGCGCCACGGTGCCCTGGTGGTCGCTGTGCGCGGGTTTCCTCGCCGTCTTCGCCGTCGCGGCCCCTCTCGCGGGACGCCGCCGCTCGCTCCCCGGCATCGCCGCCGCACTGGCCACCGGACAGCTCGCACTGCACACGCTGTTCGGCCTGGGCCAGCACGGCGCCACGGTCCCGGCGGCCGGCACCGGCCCTTCCGACACCTCGCTCGCGGCGCTCGCCGCGCAGCTGGTGTGCGGGGGCAACACCGTCCCGCTCGGCCCGGCCGACGCCCGGCGGATCCTGGAGACTGCCGGCCTCGACCCGTCGGCCATGGCCGCCCAGGCCGAGGCCCAGGGCCACATGACGCACGCGCACATGGGGCAGGGCCTCGCCGAGCCGGCCACCGGGCTGCTCAGCCCCGGCATGCTGGTCGGCCACCTGCTGGCCGCGCTGGCCGCCGGCTGGCTGCTCGGCCGCGGCGACGCCGCGCTGTTCCGGCTCCTCGAACTGTCCCGGCTCGCCGCCCTGTCCGCCGAAGCCGACCCGGTGCGCCCGCTGCGTGCCGCGCTGGCCTACGTACGGGCCCTCGGCGCCGGGCTCCCGGGCACGCCGGTCCGTACCCCCCGGGCCGCCGGGACCGCCGCGGACCCCGCCGTCCCCACCGGCCGGGACGCTCTCCAGCACACGGTGATCAGGCGCGGGCCGCCCACGGCGTTCGCCCTCGCAGCCTGACGCGGCACTTCTCCTCCCCGGGACGTACGACGGGAGCACCGGTGCCGCGAACTCCGTGCGCGCCGCGTGCGGAGCCACCGTCACCACAGCTTCCGTGGAGTGTTTCTGCCATGAAGACCTCTCGCGTCTCCTTCGCCGCCGCCCTCGCCGCCGGTACCGTCCTCCTCCTCTCCGGGACCGCCTTCGCCCACGTCGGCGTGCAGCCCGGCGAGGCCACCAAGGGCGGCTACGCGACGATCAACTTCAAGGTCCCCAACGAGCGCGACAACGCCTCGACCACTCAGCTCGAGGTCAACTTCCCGGCCGACCAGCCGCTGTCGTCCGTCATGCCGCAGGACGTTCCCGGCTGGACCGTGACCGTGGAGAAGAGCAAGCTCGACAAGCCGCTCACCGTGCACGGCAAGCAGATCAACGAGGCCGTCACCAAGGTGACCTGGTCGGGCGGCAAGATCGAGCCCGGCAAGTTCCAGCAGTTCCCGCTGTCCATCGGCCAGCTGCCCACCAACGCCGACAAGATGGTCTTCAAGGCGATCCAGACGTACGACAACAACGAGACCGTCCGCTGGATCGAAGAGGCCAAGGAAGGCTCGGCGGAGCCGGCCAACCCGGCCCCCGTCCTGAAGCTGACCGCCGCCCCGGCAGCGGGCGCGGGCGACCACCACGACGGCGACAAGAACGGCGCCGCCGCCGACAAGACGGACCACACCGAGGCCGCCAAGAGCGGCTCCGACACGACCGCGCGGGCCCTCGGCATCGCCGGCATCGTGATCGGCCTCGGCGGCGTGGCCTTCGGCGTCGCCTCGCGCCGCCGCACCTCCTGACCTGCCGCACCGATATGCCGATCCGTCTGTCCGGCCGGGCTGTGACGGTCTCGGCCGGACACGCGGATCCACCCGTACCAACCCCGATCCCAGGGACATTTCCATGCGCACCACACGTGTGACGGTCGCCGCCCTCGTGGCGGCGGCCGCCCTCACCCTGACCGCCTGCGGTGGTGAGTCGGCCAACACCGGCAAGGTCACCCAGATCAGCGGAGGCCAGGCGAAAGCCGGCGCCGCGACCGTGCTCGACCGCCCCTTCGACAAGCCGGACGTGGTCCTGACGGACACCACCGGCAAGCCGTGGAACCTGCGCGAGCAGACCAAGGGCAAGCCGACGCTCATCTACTTCGGCTACACCAACTGCCCCGACGTGTGCCCCCTGACGATGGGCAACATCGCCGTCGCCAAGAAGGCACTTCCCAAGGCCGACCAGGACAAGCTCCAGGTCGTCTTCGTCACCACCGACCCCGACCGGGACACTCCCGAATCCCTCGGCTCGTGGCTCAAGGGCCTGGACCCGGCATTCACCGGGCTGACCGGGGACTTCGCCACCATCCAGGCCGCCGCGCGCACGCTCGGCATCGGTATCGAGGCTGCCACGAAGGGGGCCGACGGCAAGGTCGTCTCCATGCACGGCGCCCAGGTCATCGCGTTCTCTCCGAAGAACGACGAGGGGTACCTCCTCTACGGGGAGTCCGCCACCGTCGATGACTACACCAAGGACCTGCCGAAGATCATCAAGGGAGAGAACCCGTGAACACCCGCACCACCCGCACCCTCGCCGCCGCCCTCTCCCTGACGGCAGCGCTCGCCATATCCGGCTGCTCCTCGGACGCCAAGGACTCGGCAGGCTCCGCCGACTCGGGCGCCAAGCCGAAGCTGACGGTCAGCGGCGGCTACATGCCCGAGCCCGTCAACGACAAGATGGCCGGCGCGTTCATGGTCATCAAGAACGACTCCAAGACCGCCGACAAGCTGACCGGCATCACGAGCCCGCTCTCCGACGATCTGCAGATCCACGAGACCAAGGATCAGAAGATGCAGCAGGTGCAGTCCATGGACGTGCCCGCGAACGGTGAGCTCAAGCTGGAACGCGGCGGCAACCACGTCATGTTCATGGGCCTGAAGAACACTCCCAAGGTCGGCGACAAGGTCACCGTGGAGCTGCGTTTCGAGAAGGCCGACCCGATCGAGGTCGAGCTGGACGTCAAGGAGCGTACGTACAAGGCACCGACCTCCAACGAGCACTGACGGACCGAGGGACTGACACGCCATGACGGCCACCGCCCCCGCCCCATCCGCGGCCCGCGTCCGTGCCAGGGCGCTCCTGCCGCGGCTCACGCTGGTCCTCGCAGCCCTGCTCGCGGCCTTGTTCACCGCGGCCGTCCCGGCCTCGGCGCACGCCGCGCTGACCGCGAGCGACCCCAAGGACGGGGCGGTGGTCGCCACGGCGCCCGCCCAGGTCACCCTCTCGTTCTCGGAGGGGGTCGCCATGAACGGCGATTCCATCCGCGTACTGGACCCGCAGGGCAAGCGCATCGACACCGGTGAACTGCGCGACCTCTGCAGCGGAAACGTCATCCGCTACGGCACCGCCCTGCGCCCCGGACTGGCCGACGGCACCTACACGGTCGCCTGGCAGGCCATTTCCGCCGACAGCCATCCGGTCTCCGGCGCCTTCACCTTCTCCATCGGAGCCCCCTCCCGGACCGCCGTCACGCTGCCTGCGCAGACCGCGGGCGACGGGCCCGTCGCCATCGCCTACGACGTCGCTCGCTACGCCGCCTACGCCGGGTTCGCCGTGCTCGTCGGCGCCGCCTGCTTCATCCTGCTGTGCTGGCGCCGGGGTGCCGCCGAGCGGCCGATGCAGAAGCTGGTCGTACGGGCCTGGGTCACGCTCACCGTGGCCACCCTCGCGATGCTCCTGCTCCGCAACCCCTACACGGGGTCCGGGAACTTCGCCGACGTCTTCGACCTCGCCGGGCTGAAGGCCGTCCTGGAGACCAAGTCCGGCGCCTCCCTCGTCTCGCGGCTGCTCCTCCTCGGCGCTGCCGCGCTCTTCATCGCCGTCCTGTTCGGCGCCTACGCACGGCGCCACCAGAGCGGCGGGAGCAACGGCAACACTGGCAGCGGCAAGGGCTCCGCCGAGGCCATGGAGGAGGACGCCGGGGGAGAGAGCGATCTCGTCTTCGGCCTCGCCATCGGCGGGACCGTCGTCGCCGCCGGCATCGCCGCCACCTGGGCGCTGGCCGAGCACGCTTCCACCGGCCTCCAGCCCGCCCTCGCCATGCCCGTCGACATCCTGCACCTGCTGGCCGTCGCCACCTGGCTCGGCGGGCTCACCGCGCTGCTCGTCGCTCTCCACAAGGTCCCGGGGATCGAGCGCGCGGCCATCCGGCGCTTCTCCACCGTCGCCTTCGTCAGCGTCCTCGTGCTCGCCGCCACCGGTACCTACCAGTCCTGGCGCCAGGTCGGCAGCTGGTCCGCCCTCACCGGGACCTCCTACGGGCAGCTCCTGCTCGTGAAGCTGGGCCTCGTCGGCGTCCTCGTCGCCATCGCCTCCGTCTCCCGGAAGTGGACCTCGCGGCTCGCCGAGGCGGCCCCGGCCGGGAAGCCGGTCAAGGCGAAGGCGAAGGCCAAGGCTGTCGCACAGGGCGATGTTTCACGTGAAACATCGGCCGCGTCGGCGTCTGCGTCCACCGACCCCAAGCGCGCCGCGCAGCTCGCCCGCCAGGGGGCCGCTCGGCGCAGCGCCCAGGAGAAGCAGGCACGCGACGCCGATCCGGACCGCGCGGGCCTGCGCCGGTCCGTGCTCGCCGAGGCGGGCGTCGCCCTGGTCCTGCTGGCCGTCACCACGGTTCTCACCAGCACCGAGCCCGGCCGCGCCGCCGAGCTGGAGACGAGCCGCGGCTCCAACGCCGCCGCCGTCCCCGACCGCGCGGTCAAGATCACCCTGCCGTACGACACGGGCGGCCAGAACGGCAAGGGCTCGGTCCGGCTCCAGCTGGATCCGGGCCGCGTCGGCGCGAACACCCTCCACGTCTGGGCCGAGACCCCCGACGGCCGGCCGGTGGACCTTCCCGAGGTCAAGGTCTCCTTCACCCTCGCGGCCAAGGACATCGGCCCGCTGCCCGTCGTGCCCGAACACGCCGCCCCCGGACACTGGAGCGCCTCGGGCGTCCAGCTGCCGCTGGCCGGCGACTGGCGGATCGACGTGACCGTCCGCACCTCCGACATCGACCAGACGACCGTCCAGAAGAACGTCAAGATCGGCTGATCAGCGTGACCCAGAACAGTGAGACCACCGAGAACACCACGGGCACTCCCGATATCGAGATCTCCCGGCGCCGCCTGCTGGGCACCGTCGGCGCCGCGGGCGCCGCCGGGCTCGCGCTCGGCGCCGCCGGCGGAGCGCTCGTGCACTCCGCCGTGGCCGGCACCGGGACGGCCGGCTCCGGGGGCGCCCCGGGCAGCCTCGCCTCCCTCGGCTCCACCCGGGTCGCCTTCGACGGGGAGCACCAGGCCGGCATCACCACGCCCCTCCAGGCCAAGGGCCACGTCCTCGCCTTCGATCTGGCGCCGGGCGCCGCCCGTACCGAGGCCGCCGCCCTGATGCGCCGGTGGTCCGACACCGCCCGGCGGCTGACCGCCGGAGAGGCCGCGCCGACCGCCGACACCGGGATCGCCCTCGACGCCGGACCGTCCTCCCTCACCATCACCTTCGGCTTCGGCCACTCCTTCTTCGATCGCACCGGCCTCACCGCCCGGCGACCCGCCGCCCTGGATCCGCTGCCGGACTTCTCCTCGGACCGGCTCGACGCCCAGCGGAGCAACGGCGACCTGTGGGTCCAGATCGGCGCCGACGACGGGCTGGTCGCCTTCCACGCGCTGCGGGCCCTGCAGAAGGACGCCGGGGACGCCGCCCGCCTGCGCTGGCAGATGAACGGCTTCAACCGCTCTCCCGGCGCCACCGGCACCCCCATGACCGCGCGCAACCTCATGGGCCAGGTGGACGGCACGAACAACCCGAAGCCGGCCGAAGCCGATTTCGACAAGCGGATCTTCGTCCAGGGAACGGTGCCCGCCGAGCACTCCTGGATGGTGGGGGGCTCGTACGCCGTCGTACGCCGCATCCGCATGCTCCTCGACCACTGGGACCAGCAGTCGGTCGCCCAGCAGGAGCAGGTCATCGGCCGTACGAAGGCCACCGGCGCCCCGCTGACCGGGGGCGAGGAGACCACCCCAATGGACCTCGGCAAGTTCGGGGCCGACGGCAAGCCGGTCATCCCCTCCAACGCCCACGCCAGGATCTCCGCCCCGGCGCAGAACGGCGGGGCGGCGATGCTCCGGCGCCCCTTCTCCTTCCACGACGGGACGGCTCCCGACGGGGCGCCCGACGCGGGGCTCCTCTTCATCTGCTGGCAGGCCGACCCGGCGCGCGGTTTCGTCCCCGTGCAGCGCAAGCTCGACCGGGGCGACGCCCTGTCGGAGTTCATCCGGCACGAGTCCAGCGGCCTGTACGCGGTCCCGCCCGGCGCCGGTGCCGGGGAGTACGTGGGACAGCGGCTGCTCGAGGGATGAACAGCTCTGTGGCGTCGCGGGCCCGGCATTAGGCTGATCGCATGTCGGCCACCCGCTTCACCTATCTCGGTCCCGAGGGCACCTTCACCGAAGCCGCCCTTCGCACCCTGCCCGAAGCCGCGACCCGGGAGCTCGTCCCGATGGTCTCGGTCCCGGCCGCCCTGGACGCCGTACGCAACGGGGAGGCCGCGGCAGCGCTGGTCCCGATCGAGAACTCGGTGGAGGGCGGGGTCACCTCGACCCTCGACGAGCTGGCCTCGGGCGAACCGCTGATGATCTACCGCGAGGTGCTGCTCCCGATCGCCTTCGCGCTGCTGGTCCGGCCGGGGACCAAGCTCTCGGAGATCAAGACCGTCACCGGGCACCCGGTGGCCCAGCCGCAGGTACGCAACTGGCTGCGGGCGAACCTGCCCGACGCGGTGTGGGAGTCGGCGGCCTCCAATGCCGACGGGGCCCGGCTGGTCCAGGAAGGCCGCTTCGACGCCGCCTTCGCGGGCGAGTTCGCGGCCGTCACCTACGGGCTGGTCCCGCTGGTCACCGAGATCCACGACGCGCAGAACGCGGAGACCCGCTTCGTGCTGGTCGGCCGCCCCGCCCGGCCGGCCGCGCCGACCGGCGCGGACAAGACCTCCGTCGTGCTGTGGATGGGCGACGACCGCCCCGGTGCTCTGCTGGAGCTGCTCCAGGAGTTCGCCGTCCGCGGGGTGAACCTGATGCTGATCCAGTCGAGGCCGACGGGCGAGGGCATCGGCAACTACTGCTTCGCCGTGGACGCCGAGGGCCACATTTCCGACCGCCGGGTCGGCGAGGCCCTCATGGGCCTGAAGCGGACCTGCCCGCAGATCCGCTTCCTCGGCTCGTATCCGCGCGCCGGTGTCGCTCAGGGTGATGTGCGTGCGACCCGGTCGGGGACCTCGGACAGCGATTTCACCGCTGCCTCGGACTGGCTGACCCGTTGCCTCGACGGGCGCCCGTAGCGCTCTGTCCACTGTCCACAGAGTTATCCACAGGCAGAGATGCAGACCTGGGGACAAGTCGACAGAGCGGCACGACAAGGTCGACAAATCGGTCGGGTGACCCAGGTTTCGCGCTGGGGAGCGGAAGGTGAACGGCGTCACCCCTGCATCACCGATCAACTCTTTGGGGCGAGCCATTCCCACCCGAATGAGTGTGTGAGGGTGGTTTGAACCCTGATTGACCCTGCTCGCTCCGCGGTCAGGATTGATCTATTCCTGTATCCACAGATGCGGCACACAGCCTGTGGATAAGCCGGTGCCGTGGGGAATTCCTGTGGACAAGGAACGGCCTCCAGCCCTGCTCAGAGGCTGCCCGATCGGGGACCCCGTGCCCCTTTTCGGGGAATGGGGCCGCTTTTATCGACCCCGGAGGAAGGAGCACTTCCGGCCGCCCGTCGGAAGTTTTCCATTCGCGGCAATTGGGACAAAGCGACACGCAGCGTGATATCGGTGCGGCGCCCGAAGCCCGGCCCGGTAGCCTGGAGGGGTGATTGACCTCCGGCTGCTCCGTGAAGACCCTGACCGTGTCCGCGCCTCGCAGCGCGCCCGTGGAGAGGACGTCGCGCTCGTCGACGCACTGCTCTCCGCCGACGAGCGCCGCAGGTCCTCCGGCATGCGATTCGACGAACTGCGCAATGAGCAAAGGTCGCTCGGCAAGCTCATTCCCAAGGCCTCTCCGGAGGAGCGGACCGAGCTGCTGAAGAAGGCCGATCAGCTCAAGCAGAACGTCAAGGCGGCCGAAGCCGAGCAGAACGAGGCGGACGAAGCCGCCAAGACGCTGCTGCTCCAGCTCGGCAACATCGTCCACGAGGACGTGCCCGTCGGCGGTGAAGAGGACTTCACCGTCCTGGAGACGCACGGCACCATCCGCGACTTCGGCGCCGAGGGCTTCGAGCCCAAGGACCACCTGGAGCTCGGCGAGTCCCTGGGCGCCATCGACGTCGAGCGCGGCGCCAAGGTCTCCGGATCGCGTTTCTACTACCTCACCGGTGTCGGCGCCCTGCTGGAGCTCGCGCTCGTCAACGCCGCCATCGCGCAGGCCACCGAGGCCGGGTTCATCCCGATGCTCACCCCGGCGCTGGTCCGCCCGCGCGCCATGGAGGGCACCGGCTTCCTCGGCCAGGCCGCGGAGAACGTGTACCACCTGGAGGGCGACGACCTCTACCTGGTCGGCACCTCCGAGGTCCCGCTCGCCGCGTACCACATGGACGAGATCATCGACGCGGACAAGCTGCCGCTGCGCTACGCCGGTTTCTCCCCGTGCTTCCGCCGCGAGGCCGGCACGTACGGCAAGGACACCCGCGGCATCTTCCGCGTCCACCAGTTCGACAAGGTCGAGATGTTCTCGTACGTCGCGCCGGAGGAGGCCGAGGCCGAGCACCAGCGGCTCCTGGAGTGGGAGAAGCAGTGGCTGACCAGCCTCGAACTGCCCTTCCAGGTGATCGACGTGGCCACGGGCGACCTGGGCTCCTCCGCCTCCCGCAAGTTCGACTGCGAGGCGTGGATCCCCACCCAGGGCAAGTACCGCGAGCTGACCTCCGCCTCGAACTGTGACGGATTCCAGGCCCGCCGCCTGTCGGTCCGCTACCGCGAGGGCAAGAAGACCGCGCCGCTGTCCACGCTGAACGGCACCCTCTGCGCCGTCCCGCGCACGATCGTCGCGATCCTGGAGAACCACCAGCAGGCCGACGGCACGGTCCGGGTGCCCCCGGTGCTCCGTCCCTACCTGGGCGGCCGCGAATTCCTGGAGCCGATCTCCAAGTGAGCACGGCCCCGTTCCCGTACAAGCTCGTCGCCACCGACCTCGACGGCACGCTCCTGCGTGATGACGACACCGTCTCGGAACGCACCCGTGAGGCGCTCGTCGCCGCGGGTGCGGCCGGCGCGGCGCACATCATCGTCACCGGCCGCGCCGTGCCCTGGACCCGGCACGTCCTCGACGACCTCGGCTACAAGGGCATCGCGGTCTGCGGACAGGGCGCGCAGGTCTACGACGCGGGCGCGCACCGGCTGCTGACCTCGGTGACGCTCGACCGGAAGCTGGCCGCCCTGGCGCTGGAGAAGATCGAGGCCGAGGTGGGTCCGCTGGCCCTGGCCGCCAGCCGGGACGGGGTCGAGGGCGAAGTCCTGTTCGGCCCCGGCTACCAGGTGCAGGAGGGCCTTCCGGCGATCTACCTGGAAGACACCGCCGAGGTCTGGACGGATCCGCTGAACAAGCTGTACATCCAGCACCCCGAGCTGGACGAGGACAGTCTCGTCGAGGTGGCCCGGCAGACCGTGGGCGATCTGGTCGGCATCGTCATGGCCGGTCCGGGTGTCGTGGAGATCCTGCCGCTCGGGCTGAGCAAGGCCACCGGCCTCTCGCTGGCCGCGCGCCGGCTGGGGGTGAAGGCGGCCGAGACGATCGCCTTCGGCGACATGCCCAACGACATCCCGATGTTCGGCTGGGCCGCGCACGGGGTGGCCATGGCCAATGCCCATGCGGAACTGAAGGCGGTCGCCGACGAGGTGACCACCTCCAACCAGCAGGACGGCATCGCGGTCGTCCTGGAGCGTCTGCTGGGCGCCGCGTAACCAGGCACAGGAATGGGGAAAGGTCCGGAACAGCCCGCGCCACCAGGCGCGCTCGAAGTGGCTGTTCCGGACCTTTTTGTTGCTCCCCGCACCGCTCACTCTGCCCGCGGTGAAGACGGCGTACCAGCGAATTTCGTCCGGGTCATGTTTCACGTGAAACATGCTCGTCGTGCCTGCGCGGGTGCGGGTGGCGGGTCAGCGGCCAGGCGAGCAGGCCCACCGCGAGGGCGATGGCGTGGCCCAGGTCGGTGAAGGTGCCGCCGGTGGCCAGGGGGAGCCCGAAGAAGGCCACGGAGCCCGCCAGGTAGAACCATCGCCAGGGGCTGGGGAGACGGTAGGTCAGTACCCCCACGGCGGTCGCGAGTCCGTAGCTGACGCCGATGTCGACGACGTGGACCATGCTGCGCGGGGCCCGGTTGTCCCGGATGGCCATGAGGACGACCCGCTGGCTGAGCAGGGTGGCCGTGATGTGGCCGGTCGCGACGATCAGGAGCCAGCGCAGGGTGCCGAGCCAGCGTTCCACGTTGGCGTGGAAGATCTCGAAGAGCAGGACGTAGAGGGCGAGCGAGGCCGGGTTCTCGATCCAGAAGGCGCTGCTCAGCAGGGCTCTTGTGGGGTGCCGGGCCAGCTCGTGGATATTGCTGCTGTTGCGGTGGAGCAGGATGTGTTCGAGGTGGTCAGGCACGATCACGACGACGATGCTCGTGACGGCGATGATCAGCAGCCAGATGTGGGTACCGGGCGCTGCCCGTATCCAGGACCTCACGGGCCTGGAAGGCTCGGGCTCGGCGGGCTTGATCATGTCCCGATGATGCCGCGCAAACCTGTGCCCCGCCTGGCCGGTGGGCCGGGCGGGGCACAGGTTTTGCGCGGATTTGGCTACTCGTCGCCCGCCAGCGTGAGGCGGCGGAGCCGCTGGCCGGCGTAGACGGTGGCTCCGACGGTGACCGCCACGAGCAGGATCACGGCGGTGGGCAGCCCGACGGTGGCGTCCACGTACCCCTCGCCCGCGACCTTCTGCGCGAGGGCGAGCGCCCACTGCTGGACGCTGAGGGTCTTGGCACCGTCCACCAGGCTGCCGAAGAGGGACTCCCAGATCAGCGCGTAGACGAGGCCGAAGACGACCGCGTGCCGGCTCACGGTGCCCAGCAGCAGGAACAGGGCGCTGTAGGCCACCGAGGCGATGAGGGCGGCGACGGTGTAGGCCACGGCGATCTGCTGGCCGTTGCCGTTGAGGATGAAGCCGGCGATCAGGGTGGGGATCGCGGAGAAGACCATGGTGACGGCGATCGCGACGATCAGCTTGGTCATGATGATCGTCGGGCGCTTCACCGGCTTGGAGAGCAGGTAGACGATCGAGCCGTCGTCGATCTCCGGGCCGATGGCTCCGGTTCCGGCGATGACACCGATCAGCGGGACCATCGTGGCCAGGGCGAATCCGCCGAGGAGGTCGGCGGCGACCTTGTCGTCCAGGCCCGTGAAGGCGCGGACGGCGATGGAGATGACGATCAGCAGGGCGGGCAGCGCGAGGAGGATCAGCGCGCGGCGGCGGCCGAGCAGGGCCCGGTAGGTGAGCCGGGCAACGGTGGGGTTGTACATGGATGCCAGCTCCTTCAGGCCGCGACGAGGTAGGAGAAGACCGATTCGAGGGACTCGTCGGAGGGCGAGACCGTCATCAGCCGGATGCCGTGCTCACGGGCGACCCGCGGCAGCAGCTCGGTGAAGCGCCCGAAGTCGACGGCCTGGATGCGCAGGGCGCCTTCCTTGAGGTCGACCTCGATCCCGGCGGTGGACGGGTCGGCGATCAGGGCCGCGGCGAGGGCCCGGTCGTCGGAGGAGCGGATGAGGTAGCGGTGGGGGCGGTCCGTCATCAGGCGGCGGATCTTGCGGAAGTCACCGGAGGCCGCGTGCCGGCCGGCGACGACCACCTCGATGTGGGAGGCGAGCTGCTCGACCTCCTCCAGGATGTGCGAGGAGAACAGCACGGTGCGGCCGGAGTCGCCCATCCGCCGCAGCAGCTCCATGAGCTGCATGCGCTGACGCGGGTCCATGCCGTTGAACGGCTCGTCGAGCAGGAGCACCGAGGGGTCGTGGACCAGGGCCGAGGCCATTTTCACGCGCTGGCGCATGCCCTTGGAGTACGTGGAGATCTTGCGGTCCTGCGCGTACTCCATCTCGACGGTGGCCAGTGCCCGCTGGGCCGCCACGTCGTCGAGGCCGTGCAGTTCGGCGTTGGCGACGACGAACTCCCGGCCGGTGAGGAAGTCGTACATGGCCTCGCGCTCGGGCACGACGCCGATCTGCTTGTAGACCTGCTCGTTGCGCCAGATCGGCGTGCCGTCGAGGGTGACGGTGCCCGTGGAGGGGGCGAGGAAGCCGCCCATCATGTTGATGAGGGTGGACTTGCCGGCGCCGTTGGGGCCCAGCAGGCCGGTGACTCCGGGACCGATGCGCATGGTCACGTCGTTGACGGCGACGACGTTCCCGAACCAGCGGGAGGTGTGGTCGATGTCGATGATGGTCACAGCCCGGCCTTCCGGTAGCGGGCCATCAGGGCGGCGTAGGAGCCGGCGATGAGGGCGAGGATGACGAGCAGGTAGACGGCGCCGGCGGCGCCCGAGGGGCCCGTGCTGTCGGGGAAGCCGGAGTCGGCGCCGAGGAACGCGCTCTGCAGTCCGTCGATGAGGCTCATCGGGGAGAACAGGCCGAGCCACTCGATGACCCCGCCCGAGCCCGTTTCGTGGGCGATGGCCTGGACGGCCGACACGGCGCCGTAGGGGATCAGGAGCACGGCGATGATGGCGGCGACGCCGAAGCCGCGGCGCGGGGTGAGGGCGGCCATGACCAGGCCGAGTCCGGAGAAGAGCAGCGACAGCAGCAGTACCGACACCAGCGCCTGCCCGAATCCCTTGGTCTGGTCGCCGAAGTCGAACTTGGCGAGCAGCGAGCCGATGTACATGATCACCAGCGGGGTGGCGGTGAGGATGAACAGCGCCGAGGCCATGGCCGCGTACTTGGCCAGCACGTAGTCCACTCGCTCGATCGGCCGCGAGAAGTACAGCGGCACGGTCTTGAAGCGCAGGTCCCGCGAGACGGACTGCGGTGCCTGGGAGGCCAGGTAGAGGTAGACGATCACCTGAGTGGTCATGGCGTACGTCGTGTACTTGATCGGCAGCGAGGTGGAGCCGGGCACGGCGATCGCGACCGCCACGAGGATCAGCGCGGGAACACACATCACCGCGAAGAGCAGCATCGGCAGCACCTTGGACTTGGCCGAGCGGCCCAGTCCGTACGCGCCGCGCAGGGACTGCGCGAACAGCGACTTGCGGGCGTAGGCGCGGCCGAGGCGGGGGCCGTCGTAGGACCGGTAGCCGATGTTGTGGATCTGGGTCGAGGTGTCAGGCGCCATCGGAACCGGCTCCCTTCTGCTGGGTGGCGGCCCAGGCGGCGGCCTGGGCGGACTGGGCTGCGGCCTGAGCGGCCGCTGCGTCGCTGTCGCGGAAGACCTCCGCGATGTGGTGGCGGCGCTGTTCCATGCGGACCAGGCCGATGCCGAGGTCGGCGACGGTGTCGCGGACGGTGTCGTACGTCGCCTCGCCGGTGGCCTCGACCAGGAGGATGTGGCCGGCGCCGGGCAGGCCCTCCTCCTCTCCCGCGTGCAGCACGACACCGGCCTCGGTGAGTGCCTTGCGCAGGGCGGCGGTGCCGTCCGGGTGGGTGTCGGAGTCGGTGACCTCGACCGCGAGGGTGGTGGTGGTCTGGGTGAAGTCGCTGGTGGAGCTGGAGCGCAGCAGCTTGCCGCCGTCGACGACCACGACGTGGTCGCAGGTCCGCTCCAGCTCGCCGAGGAGGTGGGAGGTGACCAGGACCGAGATGCCGAAGTCGGTGTAGACGCGGCGGATCAGGCCGAGCATCTCGTCGCGGCCGACCGGGTCGAGCCCGTTGGTGGGCTCGTCGAGGAGGACAAGTTGCGGGTCGTGGACCAGTGCCTGGGCGAGCTTGACGCGCTGCTTCATGCCCGTGGAGTAGCCGCCGATGGGGCGGTAGCGCTCCTCGTACAGGCCCACGTGGCGCAGGGTGTCCGCGGTGCGCTCGCGTGCGGCGGTCGGCGGGAGCCCGGACATGCGCGCCATGTGCACGACGAACTCGGTGGCCGAGACGTCGGGGGGCAGGCAGTCGTGCTCGGGCATGTAGCCGACGCGTTCTCGGATGGCGCTGCCGTGGGTGGCTACGTCGAGTCCGAGCACCGCGGCGGTGCCCTCGGTGGCGGGGGAGAGTCCCAGCAGAATCTTGATCAGCGTGGACTTGCCGGCTCCGTTGGCGCCCACGAGGCCGGTTACTCCGGGCCCGATGTCCAGGGAGAGCCGGTCGAGAGCGGTCACTCGGGGGTACCGCTTGCTCAGGCTTTCGGTCGCGATGACAGTCACGTGAACGACGTTAGTGGCGCCGTGCCCGCGGATCGTCAGACCTGGAGCTCGATCCCGTCTCCGCCTTCAGGACTACGGACCCCGACATAAGGCTGATGTAGGGCTGATGTGTACCGGACAAGTTTGTCCACAGGTCCGTGCACGGGCCTTGACGTGATCTCCAGTCATTGTCACATTCATCAGTGTCAAGTTACGGGCGCGTACGGCTATACGGACGGACGGCTGGCATGGCTGGGGACACCAAGCAACGCACCACAGAACTCTCCGCCGAACTGCGCGGGTTCAAGGAAGTGCAGCGCCTCTCCTACGAGTGCGCGGAGGCCGTCGCGGCGCAGCTGCGCCCCGGCGTGACCGAGCGCGAGGCCGCGCGGATGCAGCGCGACTGGCTGCGGGAGCGCGGGGTGCGGGACTGGTTCCACATGCCGTTCGCGTGGTTCGGCGACCGAACCGCCTTCACCGACTTCAAGATCCCGCTGCAGTTCTTCCCGACGAACCGGGCCCTGGAGCCGGGGATGCCGTTCATCCTCGACATGGCCCCGGTCTACAAGGGCTACACCGCGGACATCGGGTACTCGGGCAGCCTCGGCCTCAATCCGGTGCAGGACCGGCTCATGTCCGACCTCAGGGCACACCGCGCGCTGATCCTGGACCAGGTGCGCGAGCGCCGTTCCCTGCGCGACATCTACGAGGACGTCGAGCGGCTGATGATCAGCCAGGGGTACGCGAACCGGCACCGGGCCTACCCCTTCGGCGTCATCGCGCACAAGATAGACCGGGTCAAGGAGCGGCGCTGGTCTCCGACCGCGTTCGGGTTCGGCACCCAGGCCCTGAAGGGGCTGGTCTCCGACGCCCTGCACGGTCACCGCGAGGGCTGGTCCCCGCTGTGGAGCCCGTATCACTTCTCCGACCACCCGCCGCAGCCCGGCCTGTGGGCGGTGGAACCGCATCTGGGGTTCCGGGGCACCGGCGCCAAATTCGAGGAGATCCTGGTCGTCACCGACTCCCAGGACCCCGAGGAGAGCGCGTTCTGGCTGGACGACGACCTGCCGCACGTGCGGCGCTGGGCTGAGGAGAAGACGGCATGAGCGGCACGGAATTCGGCAAGGCGTCCGGGACGGCCTTCGCGGGGGCGCGCGAGCGCTGGGTGAGCACGGGCGGGGTCGAGCTGTGCGTGGTCGAGCTCGGTGACCCCGAGCTGCCGACCGTGATCCTGGTGCACGGGTACCCGGACAGCAAGGAGGTCTGGTCCGAGGTCGCCGAGCGGCTGGCCTCCCGCTTCCACGTCGTGCTCTACGACGTACGGGGCCACGGGCGCTCCACGGCCCCCGAGCCGCTGCGCGGCGGCTTCACCCTGGAGAAGCTGACCGACGACTTCCTGGCGGTGGCCGACGCGGTCAGCCCGGACCGCCCGGTGCACCTGGTCGGCCACGACTGGGGCTCCGTACAGGGCTGGGAGTTCGCGACGGTCGCCCGCACCGAGGGCCGCATCGCCTCCTTCACCTCCATGTCCGGGCCCTCCCTCGACCACTTCGGCCACTGGATCAAGAAGCGGATGGCGCGCCCCACCCCGCGCCGGGTCGCCCAGCTGCTGAACCAGGGCGCCAAGTCCTGGTACGTCTACATGCTGCACACGCCGGTGCTGCCGGAGCTCGCCTGGCGCGGACCGCTCGGCAAGCAGTGGCCGAAGATGCTCCAGCGGATGGAGAAGGTCCCGGCCGACGGGTACCCCACGGCCTCGCTGCCCATCGACGCCGCGCACGGCGCCTGGCTCTACCGGGACAACGTCCGGGCGCGCATGCGCAGGCCGCGCGCCGACGCGTACGCGCACACCCCGGTCCAGCTGATCACCCCCACCGGGGACGTCTTCCTCTCCGAGCGGCTCTACGACGAGCTGGAGCTGTGGGCCCCCGACCTGGTCCGGCGCACCCTGCCGGCCAAGCACTGGGTGCCCCGGACCCGGCCCGACCAGCTGGCCGCCTGGATCAGCGAGTTCGTCACCGCCCGGGAGGAGCCCGCCACGCGGGCGCCCGAACAGAAGGCGCCGGGCAAGTACGCGGACCGCTTCGGCGGCCAGCTGGTCCTGGTCACCGGAGCCGCCAGCGGCATCGGCCGGGCCACCGCCTTCGCGTTCGCCGAGGCCGGAGCCCGCGTGGTGTGCGTGGACCGGGACGCCGAGGGCGCGGCGCGCACCGCCGACATGGCCCGCCTGGTCGGCTCGCCGCAGGCCTGGGGCGAATGCGTGGACGTCAGCGACGAGCAGGCGATGGAGAAGCTCGCGGCGAAGGTGGCCGCCGAGTACGGGGTCGTGGACGTCCTGGTCAACAACGCCGGGATCGGCCTGTCGGGGCCGTTCCTGGAGACCAGCGCCGAGGACTGGAAGAAGGTCCTCGACGTCAATCTGTGGGGGGTCATCCACGGCTGCCGGATCTTCGGCAAGCAGATGGCCGAGCGCGGCCAGGGCGGGCACATCGTCAACACCGCTTCCGCCGCGGCCTATCTGCCCTCGAAGACCCTGCCCGCCTACAGCACCTCCAAGGCCGCGGTGCTGATGCTCAGCGAGTGCCTGCGCGCGGAGCTGGCGTCGAAGTCGATCGGGGTGTCGGCGATCTGCCCCGGCATCGTCAACACCAACATCACCGCCACTTCCCGGTTCACCGGGGTGGACGAGGCCGAGGAGAAGCGCCGCCAGCAGAAGTCCTCCCGCCTCTACGGACTGCGCAACTTCCCGCCGGAGAAGGTCGCCGACGCGATCCTGCTCGCCGTGGTGAAGAACCAGGCCGTGGTCCCGGTGACTCCCGAGTCCAAGGGCGCCCTGTGGATGTCCCGCTTCGCACCGGGCACCCTGCGGCGGTTCGCGAAGCTGGAGCCCAGGCTGTGAGCGGGGCCCCGTACGCGATCGCCCCGCGGCGCGTGGCCTTCGACTGGAAGACCACCCCGCTGCACTGGATACCGGACGAGCCCACCGCCACCCACGTCATCAACGTGCTGCACCTGCTGCTGCCCGCCGGCGAGCGGTGGTTCGTGAAGGTCTTCAAGGAAGGCCTTCCCCTGGTCACCGACCCCGAGCTGCGCAGGGAGGTGAAGGGGTTCATGGGCCAGGAGGCCACGCACAGCGTGCAGCACTCCTACGTCCTGGACCACCTCGCCGAACAGCAGCTGCCCACCGCGGCGTACACGAAGTACGTGGACCTCCTCTTCGAGAAGCTGCTGGGGGAGACCCCGCCGTTCGGCGCGCCCGTCACCGCGCAGGAGTGGCTGCGCTTCCGGCTCTCCCTGGTCGCCGCGATCGAGCAGTTCACGGCGGTCCTCGGGGACTGGGTGCTCGGTGCCGAAGGGCTGGACCGGGCCGGCGCGGACGAGGTCATGCTCGACCTGCTGCGCTGGCACGGCGCGGAGGAGGTGGAGCACCGCTCCGTCGCCTTCGACATGTACCAGCACTGCGGCGGCGCGGGGCTGCCCCGCTACGCGCGCCGCATCGAGGGCATGGCCGTGGTGGCCCCGGTGCTGGCCTGGCTGTGGTTGTGGGGGACCTCGTACCTCCTGCGCAACGACCCGGAACTGCCGGGTCGGCCGCGCTATTCGCTGCGCGAGCACAACCGTGCTGTGGCCAAGGGACTGCTGCCCACCTGGAGAGAGCTCGGCACGGCCATACCCCGCTACTTCCGGCGGTCGTACCATCCCTCGCAGGAGGGCTCGCTGCGCAGGGCGGTCGAGTACCTCGCGGCTTCGCCTGCCGCACGGACCGCGGCAGGCGCGGTCGGCCGAGCCGCCATGTCGTAGGGAGCCGGGATTGTCCGAGCAGGCAGTAGCCGAGTACCGGATCGAGGATCTGGCGCACCACAGCGGTGCGACCGTGCGCACGATCCGGGCCTACCAGGACCGCGGCCTGCTGCCGAAGCCGGAGCGGCGGGGCCGCTCCAACGTCTACCGGGACACGCATCTGGCGCGGCTGCGCCAGATCGCCGACCTGCTGGACCGCGGCTACACCCTGGCCTCCATCAAGGAATTGCTGGAGGCCTGGGACGCGGGGCGCGGGCTCGGCGGTGTCCTCGGGCTGGTCGCCGAGGTGCACGGACCGTGGACGGACGAGGAAGCCGCCCGGATCAGCCGGGACGAGCTCAACGACCGGTTCGGCGGCAAGCCCGACGACGACGCGGTGGGCGAGGCGTGCGAGCTGGGCGTACTGGAGCGGATCCCCGGACGGCCGGACCAGTTCCGGGTGCCGTCCCCGCAGGAGTTGGCGGTGGCCGCCGAGCTGTACGCGGCCGGGGTCCCGCTGCCCGCGATCACCGGTCACCTGCGGGAACTGCGCGGCCAGGTGGAGCACATCGCCTCGCGCTTCCTGGAGTTCACCACGGAGCACGTCTTCGCGCGCTACCTGGGAGCCGTCCCGCCGACGGACTCGGACGCCGCCGAGGCGGCGACGATGGTACGCAGACTGCGGCCGCTGGCCCAGCAGACGGTGGATGCGGAACTGGCCCGGGCGATGCGGCTCTTCGCGACCCGGCACCTGCAGCGCCATCTCGGCGCGGCCGGGTCCCCGCAGCCTTCGGGTCCGACCCCGGTGGCTCTGCCCGCCGAGACGGTCCGGGCGGTCCAGGACCTGGTGGGCGCCGACCATGTGGCGGAGTTCGTCCGGGCTGCCACGGAACGGGAGCTGCAGGCCCGGACGATGAACGATCTGGCGAGTCGGGGCGGCCGGTAGTGCTCGATCAGTAGTCCACAGGGCGGATCCCTCTTTTGCCGCCGAAACCGGCGCAAAGGGCTGTGGACAACTCCGGCGCCCCTGTGGGGAACTGTGCCCTGGAGGTCAGCTCACGGTCTGGTAGGCCTGGCCAGTAGTGCCGATTTCAGCCACCACTGCCGTCTCGGCCACCTCGCCCACCTCGGCCGCCGGGCGCTTCGGGGCCCGTCGGCCGTTCCCGTAGAGCAGCGCCGCGAGGGCCAGACCGAGGATCCCGCCGAGCAGCTGGGCGGCGATGAAGCCCGGCAGCGACTGCGGGGCGATGCCGGTGAAGGAGTCGCTGAAGCTGCGCCCGATGGTGCCGGCCGGGTTCGCGAAGGACCCGGAGGAGGTGAACCAGATCGCGGCGGCGATGTACCCGGCGACCGCGACGGGGATGAACTTCGCGCGGCCGATCCGGCCGAGTCCCTGGATCACCAGGACCAGTCCGGCCGTGGCGACGACCTCCCCGAGGAGCAGGTGTCCCCCGCCCCGGACCTGGGTGGAGAAGGTGCCCGGGGTGTGGCCGAACATCACCTCGGAGAGGACGGCTCCGCCGATGGCCCCGGCGGTCTGGGCCGCGGTGTAGACGAGGGCCTCGCGCCCGTCGAGCCCCTCGCCCCCGATGCGCCGGCCCCACCAGGAGCTGAGGGTGACCACGGGGTTGAGATGGGCTCCGGAGAGCGGGCCGAAGAGGGTGATGATCAGCCCGAGGCCTATGGCGCTGGCGAGCGAGTTGGCGACGAGGGCGACGCCGGCGTCGGCGGAGAGTGCGGCGGCCTGTATCCCGGATCCGATGACCACTACGAGCAGAGCCGCGGTGCCGATGAGCTCAGCAGCCGCGCGACGCGACAGAGACGCACCATTTGTCATAATATACTTCCCCTTTGGTGGCAGTTCCGCGGAAAATGTATTCCGTATCTTGGAAACGCGACAGAGGGAGTCCAGGTTCGACGAACTGGCCGAAAATCCCTGCGGCGGACCCCGCCGACCCGGCACGCTGGACGAATGGATGACAGACGCACCGTCAAGGTGTCCAAATACGTCTCGAAACACCTGCGGCATCAGCCGGAACGCATCGGACTGGTGCTCGACCCCCAGGGCTGGGTGGAGATCGACGATCTCCTCGGCGCCGCGGCCGCCCACGGTTTCCGCATCAGCCGGGCCGAACTCGACCACGTCGTCGCCGCCAACGACAAGCAGCGCTTCGCCGTCGAAGGCACCCGGATCCGGGCCAGCCAGGGCCACACCGTCAGCGTGGACCTGGGCCTGCCGGAGGCCGAACCGCCCGCGTACCTCTACCACGGCACCGTCGCCGCCGTCCTGGACGCGATCCGCGCCGAGGGGCTGCGCCCGATGGCCCGCCACCACGTGCACCTTTCTCCCGACCGGGAGACCGCGACCCGCGTGGGCGCACGGCGCGGCCGCCCGATCGTGCTCAGCGTGGACGCGGGAGCGATGCACGCCGCCGGACACGTCTTCCGGATCAGCGCCAACGGGGTGTGGCTGGCCGATTCCGTGCCCCCGGAGTTCATCCGCTTCTCCTAGTTCCCCCCTGACCTCCCCTCCGAAGGCCGGGCCCTCCGGGGCAGCGGAATTCACCGGGAGATTGTCGTACCGGCCCCCTACGCTGTTCCTCGCTCCGGGATCTGTGAGGGGGGTACCTCGCGGTCGCCGAACCACCGACACAGCACGCGAGGTGACGCACCATGACGTCCGCACAACCGGCCCCGATCGCCGAACCGGCCGATTCCGAACCCTCGGCGAACACCTTCCAGGTCGATCTGCGCGGCCTGGTCGACCTGCTCTCCCACCACCTCTACTCCAGCCCGCGCGTCTACGTCCGCGAGCTGCTCCAGAACGCCGTCGACGCGGTCACCGCCCGCCGCGCCCTGGATCCCGAGGCCGAGATCGGCATCCGCCTGTCGGCCGCCGGAAACCGGGTGACCATCGAGGACAGCGGCATCGGCCTGACCGCCGCCGAGGCCCACTCCCTCCTCGCCACCATCGGCCGCAGCTCCAAGCGCGGAGGTGAGCACGGGCTGGAAACCACCCGTCAGGAGTTCCTCGGCCAGTTCGGCATCGGCCTGCTCGCCTGCTTCGTCGTCGCCCGCCAGATCCGCGTCGTCACCCGCTCCGCCCGCGACCCCCTGGCCGCGCCCGTCGAATGGCTGGCCACCGACGACGGCTCGTACACCGTGCGCGAACTGCCCGCCGACGCCCGCACGGAGCCCGGTACGACCGTCGTGCTGGAGGCCCGCCCCGGCGCCGAGGAGTGGCTCGTCCCGGCCAAGGTCGAACAGCTGGCCCGTGACTACGGCTCCCTCCTCCCCTACGACATCACCTTCCACGAAGGCTCCGACGAGGGGTCCCGTGAGGGCTCCGGCGAAGGCTCCGCACCCCGCCCGATCACCGACCGGCCCGCCGTGTGGGACCGCGCCTTCCCCACCCCGGCAGCCCGCCGCGTCGCACTCGCCGGGCACTGCGCGCAGCTCTTCGGCTTCACCCCGCTCGACAGCATCGACCTCGACCTGCCGGTCGCCGGAGTGCGCGGAGTCGCGTACGTACTGCCCGAGCCGACCAGCCCCGCCCACCGGTCCGGACACCGCGTCCACCTCAAGGGCATGCTGCTGACCGACAAGGCCGACAACCTGCTGCCCGACTGGGCGTTCTTCGTCCGCGCGGTCCTCGACACCGACACCCTGCGGCCCACCGCCTCGCGCGAGAACCTGTACGACGACGAGACCCTGGCCGCCGTGCGCGAGGCCCTCGGAGCCCGCATCCGCACCTGGCTCGCCGAGCTCGCCGCGAGCGAACCGGAGCGCCTGGCCGCCTTCCTGAGCGTCCACCACCTCGGGGTGAAATCGCTGGCCCGGCACGACCCCGAGCTGCTCGGCCTGATGCTGCCCTGGCTGCCCTTCGAGACCAGCGACGGCTCGATGAGCCTGGAGGAGTTCGCGGCCGCGCACACCGACATCCACTTCACGCGCACCGTGGAGGAGTTCCGCCAGATCGCCCCGATCGCGGCGGCCCACGGCCTCGGAGTCATCAACGCCGGCTACACCTACGACGCCGACCTGCTGGCCCTGCTGCCCACCGTGCGGCCGGAGCTCAAGGTCACCGAGCTCGATGCGGGAGCCGTCACCGAGCGCCTCGACCCCGTTCCGACCTCCGCCGAGCTGGCCCTGGCCCCCTTCCTGGCCACCGCCCGCACCCGGCTGGAGCCCCAGAGCTGCGATGTCGTCCTGCGCGCCTTCCAGCCCGTGGCCGTCCCCGCGCTCTACCTCGACGACCGCCAGGCCCGCCAGGAGCGCGACCGCACCGCCGCCCTGGACAGCGCCGACTCGCTGTGGAGCGGCATCCTCGGCGCACTGCGCGGCTCCGCCCCGCGCGCCCGCCTGGTCCTCAACCACAACAACCCGCTGATCCGCCGGATAGCCGCCCTCCCCGACGAGGCGCTGACCGCGACCGCCGTCGAATCGCTGTACGGGCAGGCCCTGCTGATGTCCCAGCGACCGCTGCGGCCGGGCGACACCACCCTGCTCAACCGGGCCTTCCTCGGGCTCCTGGAATGGGCCACGCACCCCGCCGACACCCGGGAGGACGAGAAGTGAGCACGATGACGCGCGAGGAGATCGAGCGCGGGCTGGCCGAGAACCGGCAGTCCCCCGGCGGCACCGCGCGCAACGCGCACGCCGAGGCACTGTCCGCCGCCGCCGAGGCCAGCGGGGACCGCGCGCTGTTCCGCGAGGCCCTGGACACCCAGATCAACGCCTACCTGTACAGCGCCGAGTCGCCGAAGATGCTCGTACCCTTCGCCCGGCTGCTCCAGGAGTACGACAAGGACCCCGGCGCCTTCTCCGAATGGGACACCCACTCGCTGTTCTGGCAGTTCAAGTGGATCGCCACCGCCATCAGCCACTCCCCCGAGGTCCCCATGGACTCCGCGACCGGCTGGCTGGACGAGATGGAGCGCCGCTACCGGATCGCCGGTTACAGCGAGCGTCCCGTCCGCGAGTCCGAGCTGTGGCTCGCCGACTCGACCGGCGACGACGAGCGCGCCGGGCAGGCGTACGCCCGCTGGCAGGCCGCCGACCGCGACGACATGAGCGACTGCCATGCCTGCGAGCTCAACGGCCAGGGCCAGTACGCGGTGATGCGCGGGGATGACGCCGAGGCCCTGAAGGTCTGGCAGCCGGTGCTGTCCGGCGAGCGGACCTGCGCCGAGGAGCCCCACCGGGTGCTGGCCACCTCGCTGCTGCCGCTGGTGCGGCTCGGCCGGCTCGACGAGGCCCGCTCCGCCCACCTGCGCGGATACCGGCTGGCCCGGGGCAACGAGAGCCTGCTGCCCTCGCTCGGCCGCCACATCGAGTTCTGCGCGCTCACCGGCAACGAGTCGCGCGGCCTGGAGATCCTCTCCGAACACGCCGCGCACGTGGGCCCGCTCGCCAACCTCTCCGACCGGCTGGCGTTCCACGGCGGCGTGCTCGTCCTGCTGCGCCGTCTGAAGGAACTGGGGCACGGGCAGAGCCCGGCCGTCCCCTACGAGGGTGTCCCGCACACCGTGTCCGAGCTCTACGAGGTGCTGCGCGCGGGCTCGCTCGACACGGCCCGGCGGTTCGACGCGCGCAACGGCTCCACCCGGGTCTCGGAGCGGTTCCTCCAACGGATCGGCCGGGCCCCGCTGGCCGCGGCCCTGCCGCTGGGCGTACGCAGCTCCGCGCTGGCCGCGCTCCCGCGGCCGCGCCCGGTCCCCGTCCAGGTACCGGCTCCGGCTCCGGCTCCGGCTCCGGCATCCGGTCATGACGCCTCCTCATCAGACGGGGGCTTCGCCGGGCTGGTCGAGCGGGCCCGGACGGCACGGGATCTCGGACACCCGGGGTCGGACGCGCTCTGGAACGAGGTGGCGGTACACCCCGAGGCCGCGGCGGACCCGCTGATCGCCGCCGACGTGGCGGACCACCGGGCCCTGGCGGCCGCACGGACCGGGGCCGAGGACGCCGCGGAACTGCTGACCGGGGTGCGCGAGGGCTACCTGGCGCTGGGCCGGCCGGAGCGCGCGGCCCTGACCGAGCTGCGGCTGGCGACCGTGGCCGCGCAGTCCGGGACGGGCGCGCAGGAGCTGCGCGGGCTGCTCGCGGTGGCGTTGCGCGCCGCCGAAGCACTGGACGCGGCGGAGCCGTTGCGGACCCGGCGGATCGCCCTCGCGGAGCTGACTTCGATCCGGGTGGAGTCCTACCTCCGCTCGCTCGAAGGAGCCCACGACGGCCACGCGGACCATGCCGGCCACGCCGGTCACGACCACGGGCACGACCACGGGCACGGCGAACTGGTCGCCGAGCTCGGTGCCTTCATCGATGCCTACGAGGCCTCCGCCCTGCCCGACGTGATCGCGGAGGCCGAGGAGATGCTGGGCCGGCTCGCCCTCTCGGAGGGGGACCCGGAGCGAGCCGTGGCCCTGCTCGCCGCCTGCGCCGACCGGTCGGTGACGGCGGGCCTGCCGTGGCTCGCCGTGGACCCGCTGGTGCTGCGGGCCGGGGTGCTGATGTCGCTGGACCAGCCCGCGGAAGCCGAGGCTGCGGCCCGGGCGGCGCTGACGCACGCCGCCGAACTGACCGACCCCGAGGCGCAGGGCGTCGTACGGCTCACCCTGGCCGACGTACTGCTGCGGCGGAGCGAAGCGGACGCGGAGGCCGCCGGGCACGCCCTGGAGGCGGCGCACTGGTTCGACCAGGCCGGACTCACGGCGCGCGGCGGGGCCCAGGCCCGGCTGATGCTCGCCCGGTGCCACGCCCGCGACGGCCGCGCCGCCGAGGCGGCCGAGGTGCTCCAGTCGACGCTGCCGGACCTGCTGGAGCACGGCGAGGGCCAGGCCGCGTCCGTACGGGAATTCCTGGGCGATCTGCTGCGCGAGCTGAAGGACCCCCGGGGCGCGGCGGAGCAGTACCTGTGCGCGGCGGAGGTGGCCAAGGACTGGGAGGACCCGCGTCCGCAGGCGAACTTCGCCCAGGCCGCGGCCGACCAGCTCTCCGAGGCGCGGCTGGTGCCGGAGGCGGTGGCCGCGTACGAACGGGCTCTGGAGCTGCACCGGCGCTCGAAGGACGCGCCGATCGCCGAGGTACGGATCCTGCGGTCGCTGGCCTGGCTGGGGCTGCGCGACGAGGTCACCAACGCGACGATGGCAAGGGCTCGGACCAGGATGGAGGAGGCGGCCGAGGTCCTGGCCGCCGCGTCGGCCGGGGCTCCGGATTCCCGGGAGCTGCGGGCCGAGCTCGCCGAGACCTGGAACCAGCTGGCCCAGGTCCTCGACCGCCGTGTCTGCGCGGACGTGGAGGACGACGACGAGGACGAGGACGGGGACCGGGACGGCGAAGTCGCCGCTGCCGCCGAGTCGCTGAGCGGGGCGGAGCTGGAAGCGCTGCGGCTGGAGGAGATCGTGCTCTGGGAACGGGCCGCCGGTCTGCACGCCGAGCTCGGGCCGGACCGGCTGGAGTCCCGGTTCCAGTGCGTGACCAACGCCGCCTGGACCGAGAACGAGCTGGGCCGGCCCGAAGCCGGCGCCGCCCGGGTGACGGCGTTCGCCGACGAGCTCCGCGCACTGCCCGGGGGCACGGCGTCCGAGTGGCTGCTGGAGAGCGCCGAGCGCACCGTGGAACACCTGCTGCGGGCCGCGGCCTGACAACCCGGCGCCGTCCTCTGCCTCTGCCTCCGCCTCGCACCGTGCGGCGGAGGCAGAGGCGGAGCCGTCCGGCTCAGCCGAGCTGGGCGAGCCCCTCGGTCGCGATCCGCTCGAAGACGTCCTGGTCGGCGGCGAACTCGGTATCGGGGATCGGCCAGTGGATCACCAGCTCGGTGATGCCGAGATCCTGGTGGCGGCCCGCGAAGTCGACGAAGGCGTCCACGGACTCCAGCGGGCCCCCGCGGTCCGGGGTGAAGCCCGTGAGCAGGACCTTGTCCAGCTCCGCCACGTCCCGGCCGGTCTCCACACAGGCCTTGCCCAGCTTGTCGAGCTGGCCCCGGATGGCCTCCACCGACTGCTCCGGGGTGCCCTCGTCGAAGATCTTCGGATCGCCGGTCGTCACCCACGCCTGCCCGTACTGCGCGGCGAGCTTCAGTCCGCGGGGTCCGGTCGCGGCGACGGCGAAGGGCAGTCGGGGCCGCTGGGCGCAGCCGGGGATGTTGAAGGCCTCGTCGGCCGAGTAGAACGTTCCCCGCTGCGAGACGGAGTCCTCCGTGAGCAGCCGGTCGAGCAGCGGCAGGAACTCGCCGAACCGGTCGGCCCGCTCCTTGGGGGTCCACGCCTCCTGGCCGAGCACGGTGGCGTCGAAGCTGTTGCCGCCGGCGCCGATGCCGAGCGTGATCCGGCCGCCGGAGATGTCGTCCAGGGAGATCAGGTCCTTGGCGAGCGTCACCGGGTGGCGGAAGTTGGGCGAGGTGACGAGCGTGCCCAGCCGCATCCGCTCCGTCGCCGTGGCGGCGGCCGTGAGCGTCGGCAGCGCACCGAACCACGGACCCTTGCGGAAGGTCCGCCAGGACAGGTGGTCGTAGATGTAGGCGGCGTGGAACCCCAGTGCCTCTGCCCGCTGCCAGCGCTCGCGCCCCCCTTCGTGCCACCGGTGGACGGGAAGGATCACAGTGCTCAGGCGCAACGTCATACCCCTGAGCCTACGACCGTCGCCGGGCCTCCCTCACGCTCCACGCTGGGCGTTCTTGCGCCACAGCTCGAGCATCAGCGGTGATCCCATGGGCGCCGGAGCCCGGTAGCAGACGTCGAAGTGACAGATCCGACAGTTGCCCGAGACCGAGGTGGCGCTCAGGGAGACGGCGGTGCCGTTGTCCGTGATGTGCCAGCGTTTGCCCGCCGGGACGGAGCCGGACGGCCAGGAACCGGGCTCGATCATCAGCCAGCGGCCCCGCACCGTGCGGTGCCACTCGGCAGCGCCGCCGCAGATGCGGCAGATCGTCCCGCCCGGGGCCTGGCCGGCCCGGACCGGGGGTGCGGCGCCGCCACCGCCGGCGGCTTGGGCCAAGGGGCCCGAGGGGCCGGCCAGGATCTCCCCCACCAGCACCGGCTCGCGGTCCGGACGAGCGGATCCCTCCCACTCGCAGCGTGAGCAGAGCGACATCCTCAGGCTCATGACCCGTCTGGCGTACGGGCCGCCGCAGGAGTCGCAGTCCGACTTCCGGGTTGAAGGGATGAGCACGTCGCCCCCCGTGTGACGTCATCGAAACCGGCGAGGAGATCCTTCCACCCACCACTGACAACCATGTGGCGATGTTTCACGTGAAACATCGCCATCGGCCCCGGCCCCGACAGGGGTCCGGCCCGGCGACCCGGGCTCATGGGCGAAGATGGATCCGTGACCTCGGCTCCCCAGTGCCCGGACGGGCCAACCCCCACGCCCCGGCTCATCGCCACCGACCTCGACGGCACCCTGCTGCGCGACGACAAATCCGTCTCGCAGCGCACCGTCGACGCACTCGCCGCCGCCGAGGAGGCCGGCATCGAGG
Source organism: Streptomyces sp. NBC_00454 (assembly GCF_041434015.1). GTDB lineage: Bacteria > Actinomycetota > Actinomycetes > Streptomycetales > Streptomycetaceae > Streptomyces. Next base: position 3,807,381 of record NZ_CP107907.1, read on the forward strand.
TCTTCTTCGTCACCGGACGCCCGGCCCGCTGGATGGGCGTGGTCAGCGACCACGTCCATGGCCACGGCCTGGCGATCTGCGCCAACGGCGCTGCCGTCGTCGATCTGCACGCCTTCGATCCGCACACCGACCGCTCGCCCACGGGCCGGGAGTTCGTCCAGGTCAGGGCCCTGCCCCGGCTCACCGCGCTCAAGGTGGTGGAGGCTCTGCGGGCCGCCGCCCCCGGTACCTCGTTCGCCGTCGAACTGACCACCGGCATCAACTACGAGCCTGCGTACCCGCCCTTCTTCCAGGACCCGGGCGCCAACGTCGCCACCGCCGAGAAGCTGCTCCAGGAGGACACGGACGACGACTCGGCGCCCGTCCTCAAGGTGCTCGCGCACCATGCCGAGCTGGCGCCCGACGAGTTCCTGGAGCTGGCCCGCGCCCACGCCGGCGCGTACGCCTCGATCACCCGCTCCAGCCCGACCGCCCTGCTGGAGATCAGCGGACCGGGCGTCTCCAAGGCCAGCACCCTCGCGCTGTGCTGCGAGGAGCGCGGTATCTCGGCGGCCGAGGTGGTCGCATTCGGGGACATGCCGAACGACGTGGAGATGCTCGGCTGGGCGGGCACCTCGTACGCGATGGGCAACGCCCATCCGGACGTGATCGCGGCCGCGTCCGGCCGTACGGTCGCCAACAACGAGGACGGCGTCGCCCTCGTCATCGAGCGCATCCTGGCCGACCGGGCTGCCCGCCCCCGGTCCTGAGGAACCGCCTAGAGCGGGGCCTCCCACACCAGGGTGGTCCCGCCGCCGTCCTCGTCGAGGCCGGGCCCGTACGAGCTGGAGCCGCCGAGCGATTCGGCCCGTCGGCGCAGGTTGCGCAGCCCGCTGCGCCGCCCGCCCTCCGGGATGCCCACGCCGTCGTCCGCCACCTCCAGCCGGACCCCGGGCCGTCCGTCGGCCAGGGTGACCGTGGCGTCGAGCACCACCTCGATGCGGGAGGCCTCGGCGTGCCGGAACGCGTTCGACAGGGCCTCGCGCAGGGCTGCGATCAGGTTCTTGCCGACGAGTTCGCCGACGACCGCGTCGATCGGCCCGAGGAAGCGGTGCGCGGGCTTGAAGCCCAGCGGCACCGCAGCCATGTTGATCTCCCGCAGTACCCGGGTGCGCAGACCCGAGGGGACTTCCGCCGGGCCCTGCTGGAGGGCGAAGATCGCGGTGCGGATCTCCTGGATCGTCACGTCGAGCTCGTCCACGGCCTTGCCGACCCCGTCACGCACCTCGGGCACGATCGACCGGCGCTGGGCGCCCTCCAGCATCATGCCGGTGGCGAAGAGCCGCTGGATGACCAGGTCGTGGAGATCGCGGGCGATGCGGTCGCGGTCCTCGAAGACCGCAAGCCGTTCCCGGTCGCGCTGCGCCTCGGCCATCATCAGCGCGAGCGCCGCCTGGGAGGCGAACTGCGTGGCCAGGGTCCGCTCGGCCTCGCTGAACGGCCGCTTGCCGCGGGCGCGGGGGGTGACGAGCGCTCCCAGCACCCGGCCGCCGCTGTGCAGCGGGAGCATCATGCAGGCCCCGTACTGGCTCGTCAGGCGGCTGATCATGCGCGGATCCGAGGCCGCGTCCTCCACGAAGACCGGCTCGCCCTCCAGGAGCCTGGCGACCACGGGGCTCTCGGCCGGGATCACCACGCCGAGCGAGGTGGCCGGGTTCTCCGCGGAGACCGCGACGATCTCCATCCCGCCCTCCTCGGCGGGCAGCATCACGATCCCGGCGGCCGAATCGGCGAGCCGGCGGGCCTGTTCGGCGACGACCGCGAGCGCGTCGTCCGCGTCCCCGCCCGACAGCAGGGCGGTGGTGACGGCGACCGAACCGTCGATCCAGCGCTCGCGCTGGGTGGCGGCCTCGTAGAGCCGGGCGTTGCCGATGGCGATGCCCGCCTCGGTGGCCAGTACCCGGACCATGTGGACGTCGTAGTCGTTGAACTCGCCGCCGCCGTTCTTCTCGGCGAGGTAGAGGTTGCCGAAGATCTCGCCCTGCACCCGGATCGGGACGCCGAGGAAGGTCTTCATGGGCGGATGGTGCTCGGGGAATCCCGCCGAGCGCGGGTCCTTGCTCAGGTCGGCGAGGTGCACCGTGTCGGGGTGGGAGATCAGGGCGCCGAGCAGGCCGCGCTTCCCGTCCGGGCGGTGCCCGATCTTCTTGGCCAACTGGTCGCTGATGCCGAAGGTGACGAAGTCCGATAGCCCCCGGCCCTCGGTGTCGACGACGCCGATGGCCGCGTAGCGGGCGTCCGCGAGCTCGGCCGCCGTCTCGCAGATCCGGTCCAGCGTGGAGTGCAGCTCAAGGCCGGTGCCCACCGACCGCATGGCTTCCAGGAGCTGTGGCACCCGGGCCGTGAGCTCGGTGGACAGCCCCTGGAGACTCCGGGTGGCAGCGGTCGCGGCCTCCAGCGGGTCGGGCTTTCCCGGTGACGGCTCCGGCGATGACTCGGGCGATTGCTGGGACTCCTGCGCTGACATGCTCTTGAGACTAGTTAGTCCGCTTTAGTGAGGAAAGTCGAGAGTGAGGGGAGTCAGGAGTGAGGGGAGTCAGGAGCAAGGAAGGACGAGCCTTCGGAATCGGCCGTCGTGCGGTCCGCTGCCCTCTCCCGCTCCAGAAGCCTCCGCAGTGGCCCCTCGACAGCGGCGAGCTCCGCGTACGCCCCGCGCTGGACGACCGCGCCGCGGTCCAGTACGAGCACCTCGTCCACCGCTTCCAGCCCGGCCAGCCGGTGCGTGATCAGCACGGTGGTGCGGCCCTCGGTCGCGGCCAGCAGGTCCGCGGTCAGTGCGTCCGCGGTCGCCAGGTCCAGGTGCTCGGCCGGCTCGTCCAGGACGAGAACCGGGAAGTCCGCGAGCAGGGCCCGGGCCAGCGCGAGGCGCTGGCGCTGACCGCCGGAGATCCGCTCGCCGTGCTCACCGACCAGGGTGTCCAGCCCGTCGGGAAGGCCGTCGGCCCACTCCAGCAGCCGCGCCGCGGCGAGCGCTCCGCGCAGTTGCTCCTCGCTCGCCCCGGTGCGGGCCAGGCGCAGGTTCTCCCGCACCGAGCTGTCGAAGATGTGGGCGTCCTGGGCGCACAGGCCCACCACCCGGCGCACGTCGTCCCCGTCGAGCGCACGCGCGTCGGTCCCGCCCAGGGTGTACGAGCCTTCGTGCTGGTCCAGGAAGCGCAGCAGAACCTGCGCCAGCGTGGTCTTGCCCGCGCCCGAGGGGCCGACGACCGCGACCCGGCGGCCCGCTTCCAGGGTCAGGTCGAGCCCGCGCAGGGCGTCGTGCTCCTGCCCGGGATGGCGGGCGGCGAGCCCCGTCAGCCTCAGCGGGAAGGGCGAGGCGGGCAGCACCTCGGGCCGCTCGGGCTCGGTGACCGGGACGGGCGAGTCGATGACCTCGTAGACCCGCTCGGCGCTTCGGCGGACCCGCTGGCGGTACTGGACGGCCTGCGGAAGCCCGGTGACGGCCTCGAAGGCGGCGAGCGGAGTCAGCACGACCACGGCCATGGCCACCCCGGACAGCCGGCCCCCGGCGACGGCGCTCGCGCCGACGGCGGAGGCGCACACCACGGTCAGCCCGCACAACAGGGCGGACAGCCCGCTCCCGAGCCCGGTGACGGCGGCCGTGCGGGCGGCGATCCCGGTCAGGGTGCGGTCGCTCTCCTTCGCGGCGGCCTTCCGCCCGCCGAGGGCTCCGGCCACGGTCAGCTCCGCGGTCCCGGTCAGCAGATCGGCCACCCGGGTGGCGAGCTCCCCCCGGGCGGGCGCGAGCCGGCGCTCCGTACGGCGCGCGCAGACCGCGCTGACGAGCGGCACCCCGACGCCGGCGGCGATCAGCCCGGCCGCGAGCGCGGCTCCGGCCTCGGGAAGCAGCCAGGCGGTGAACGCCACCGACCCGGTCCCGACGAGCACAGCGGTGCCGACGGGCAGCAACCAGCGCAGCCAGTAGTCCTGCAGGGCGTCGGCGTCGGCCACCAGCCGGGTCAGCAGGTCCCCGCGCCGCTGCGCGCGCAGCCCGGCGGGGGCGATCCGCTCCAGCCCCCGGTACACGGAGACCCGCAGGTCGGCCAGCATGCGCAGCACGGCGTCGTGGGACACGAGCCGTTCCGCGTACCGGAAGACGGCCCGGCCCATGCCGAAGGCCCTCGTGGCGGTGACGGCCACCATCAGGTACAGCACGGGCGGCTGTTCGGAGGCCCGCGAGATCAGCCAGCCGGAGACGGCCATCAGCCCCACGCTGCACCCGACGGCCAGTGCCCCGAGCAGCAGCCCGAGCCGGAAGCGGCCCTGCCACGCCTTGGCCACGGCCCTGACCCGCCGCAGCGGGTCCCGCCCGCCCGTATCGGCTCCGGCCGCCTTCGCCACCCGCTCGGCGGGCGCGCTCCCGAGGATCCACTCCCCGGGGTCGCTCACTCCGGCAGGGTCCGCCGCCTCCACGCCCGAGCCCTCGGAGGTCCGGGCGAGGGCGGAGGCGGGGGCGGGCGCGGGGTGCGGAAGCAGCCCCGCGGGGCCCGCCCCGACGCGCACCACCCGGTCGGCGACGGCGAGCAGCGCCGGCCGGTGCACCACCAGCAGCACGGTCCGCCCGACCGCGAGCCTGCGTACCGCCTCCACGACGCCCGCTTCGGTCTCGCCGTCCAGCGCGGCCGTCGGCTCGTCCAGCAGCAGCACCGGCCGGTCCGCCAGGAACGCCCGTGCCAGTGCGAGGCGCTGCCGCTGCCCCGCGGACAGACCGACACCGCCCTCGCCGAGCAGCGTGTCCGCGCCGTGCGGCAGTCCGGCCACGAACTCCCAGGCCCCGGCGTCCTTCAGGGCACCGACGACGGCCTCGTCCTCGGCTTCCGGCCTCGCCAGCCGTACGTTCTGCGCGATCGTCCCGGCGAACAGGTGCGGCCGCTGCGGCACCCATGCGATCCGCTCCCGCCACTGTTCCCGAGAGAGCTCCGCCAGGTCCACGCCGCCGACCCGCACCCGGCCGGCGCTCGGGGTCACGAACCCCAGCAGCACCTGGAGCAGCGTGGACTTGCCCGCGCCGCTCGGTCCGGTGAGGGCCACGCATTCGCCGGGCGCCACGGTCAGCGAGACCGGTCCGGGGGAATCCTCGCCCCGGCCCTGGTACCGGACCGCGACCCCGTCCAGTTCGATCCGCAGCCCCGCAGCGGGTACGGCGGCCGTGCCGCCCGCCTCCGGGGCCGGGGTCTCCAGCACGTCGAAGATCTCTTCCGCGGCCGCCAGCCCCTCCGCCGCCGCGTGGTACTGCGCGCCGACCTGACGCAGGGGCAGGTACGCCTCGGGTGCCAGGACCAGGATGACCAGCCCGGTGTACAGGTCCAGTTCCCCGTGCACGAGCCGCATGCCGATGGTCACGGCCACCAGGGCCACCGAGAGGGTCGCCAGCAGTTCGAGCGCGAAGGAGGACAGGAACGCGATGCGCAGGGTGCGCATCGTGGCCTGCCGGTAGTCGTCGGTGATCTTGCGGATGGACTCGGCCTGGGCCTTCGCCCGGCCGAAGACCTTCAGGGTCGGGAGTCCGGCCACCACGTCCAGGAAGTGCCCCGACAAGCGGGACAGCAGCCGCCACTGGCGGTCCATCCGGGACTGGGTGGCCATGCCGATCAGGATCATGAAGACCGGGATCAGCGGCAGTGTGACCACGATGATGGCCGCCGACACCCAGTCCTCGGTGACGATCCGGGCGAGCACCGCCACGGGGACGACGATCGCGAGCCCCAGCTGGGGCAGGTACCGCGAGAAGTAGTCGTCGAGCGCGTCCACGCCCCGGGTGGCCAGCGCCACCAGGGATCCCGTCCTCTGCCCGCTCAGCCAGCCGGGCCCCAGGTCGGCGGCCCGGTCCAGCAGCCGGCCCCGCAGCTCCGACTTGACCGCCGCGCTGGCCCGGTGCGCGGCCAGCTCCGTCAGCCAGGCGACCAGGCCCCGTCCGAGCGCCACCGCCGCGAGCAGCAGCAGGGGCGTCCGGAGCTGCGACCCGTCCAGTCCGTCCTCGAAGGCACCGACCACGATCTCGGCGATCAGCATCGCCTGGCCGACGACCAGCCCCGCCCCGGCGAGCCCGAGAGCCACCACCGCCCCCAGGAAGAGACGGGTGGAACGGGCGTACCGGAGCAGGCGCGGGTCGATCGGTTTCACGTGAAACATCCCTCGGGAAGGGTCAGACGGGGCCGGTCGGCCGGCCGGGACTCAGTGCGCGTCGGCGATGTGCTGCGTACCGATGCGCTTGCGGAACACCCAGTAGGTCCACGCCTGGTAGAGCAGGACGACCGGGGTCGCCACCCCCGCGCACCAGGTCATGATCTTCAGGGTGTACGGGCTGGACGAGGCGTTGGTGACCGTGAGGTTCCAGGCGTCGTTCAGGGAGGACGGCATGACGTTCGGGAAGAGCGTCAGGAACAGCATCGCCACGGCGGCCGCGATGGTGACTCCCGACAGGGCGAACGCCCAGCCCTCCCGGCCCGCGAAGTTGAAGCCGAGGGCTCCGACCAGGGACAGGACCGCCACGATCATCGCGACCAGGCTCCAGCCGTCGCCGCGCGAGACCTGGGTCCAGATCAGGAAGGCGAGCGCCAGCACGGCGGTCACCACCCCGAGCCGCATGGCCAGCTTGCGCGAGCGGTCCCGGATGTCACCGACCGTCTTGAGCGAGGTGAACACCGCGCCGTGGAAGGTGAAGAGGCTCAGGGTGACCAGGCCACCGAGGATCGAGTAGACGTTGAGCAGGTCGAAGAAGGTGCCGACGTACTCCTTGTGCTGGTCGATCTTCACGCCGCGCACGATGTTGGCGAAGGCCACGCCCCACAGGAACGCGGGGATCAGCGAGGTCCAGAAGATCGCGTGTTCCCAGTTGGTCTGCCACTTGTCCTCGGGACGCTTGTGGCGGTACTCGAAGGAGACGCCCCGGATGATGAGGCAGATCAGGATGATCAGCAGCGGCAGGTAGAAGCCGGAGAAGAGGGTGGCGTACCACTCGGGGAAGGCGGCGAAGGTCGCACCGCCCGCCGTGAGCAGCCAGACCTCGTTGCCGTCCCAGACGGGCCCGATCGTGTTGATCAGGACCCGCTTCTCCTTGCGGTCGCGGGCCAGCAGCTTGGTCAGTACGCCGACCCCGAAGTCGAAGCCCTCGAGGAAGAAGTAGCCGATCCACAGGACGGCGATGAGCACGAACCAGACGTCGTGGAGTTGCATGGTGTGGTCTCCCCAGCCTCAGTACGAGAAGGCCATCGGCCGGTCGGGGTTCTTGTCGTCCCCGCCGATCTTGGTGGGCGGGTTGAGGTCGGCCTCGGTGAGCTCGGGCGGGCCGGCCTTGACGTACTTCACGAGCAGCTTGACTTCGATCACCGCGAGCACGGCGTAGAGCAGCGTGAAGCCGATCATCGAGGTGAGCACCTCGCCCTGGGAGACATTGGGCGAGACGGCGTCGCGAGTGCGCAGGACTCCGTAGACCACCCAGGGCTGACGGCCCATCTCGGTGAAGATCCAGCCCCAGGAGTTGGCGATCAGCGGGAAGCCCATGGTCCAGAGCGCGATCACCCAGTACAGGTTGGTGAACTTGGGGCTCAGCGCCTTCTTGAAGAGGACCAGGTGCGGGACCTCGTTCTCACCGGTGCGCAGCCCCGGCGGCAGCATGAACTTCTTGCGGGTCAGCCAGAGTCCCAGGACGCCGACTCCCAGGGAGGCCATCCCGAAGCCGATCATCCAGCGGAAGCCCCAGTAGGCGACGGGGATGTTGGGCCGGTAGTCGCCGGGCCCGAACTTCTCCTGCTCGGCCTTGTTCACGTCGTTGATGCCCGGGACGAAGGAGGTGAAGTCGTCGTTGGCCAGGAAGGACAGCAGGCCCGGGATCTCTATGGCGACCGTGTTGTGACCCTTTTCGACGTCGCCGTAGGCGAAGACCGAGAAGGGCGCCGGCGCCTCGCCGTCCCAGAGCGCCTCGGCGGCGGCCATCTTCATCGGCTGCTGCTTGAACATCACCTTGCCGAGCAGGTCACCGCTGATGGCCGTGCCCAGTCCGGCGATGATCATGACGACCAGGCCGAGCCGCAGCGAGGTCCGCATCACAGGGATGTGCCGCTTGCGGGAGAGGTGGAAGGCGGCGATGCCGACCATGAACGCGCCACCGACCAGGAAGGCGGCCGTCATGGTGTGGAAGAACTGCGTCAGCGCCGTGTTCTGGGTGAGCACCAGCCAGAAGTCGGTGAGCTCGGCCCGGCCCCGCTCCGGGTTCATCCGGTAGCCGACCGGGTGCTGCATCCAGGAGTTCGCCGCGAGGATGAAGTACGCGGAGAGGATGGTGCCGATCGAGACCATCCAGATGCAGGCCAGGTGGATCTTCTTGGGCAGCTTGTCCCAGCCGAAGATCCACAGGCCGATGAAGGTGGATTCGAAGAAGAAGGCGATGAGGGCCTCGAAGGCCAGCGGGGCGCCGAAGATGTCACCGACGAAGCGCGAGTAGTCGGACCAGTTCATGCCGAACTGGAACTCCTGGACGATTCCGGTGACGACGCCCATCGCGATGTTGATCAGGAAGAGCTTGCCCCAGAACTTCGTGGCCTTGAGGTACTTCTCTTTTTCCGAACGCACCCAGGCGGTCTGCAGGATCGCGACGAGCGCGGCCAGCGAGATCGTCAAGGGAACGAAGAGGAAGTGATAGACGGTGGTAATACCGAACTGCCATCGCGCCAGTGTCTCTGGCGCCAAAGCTAGGTCCACGTCCTCGTCTCCTTCGGTTCGCCCGTGGTCACAGCCGCAGTTTGCCTCTTGTATCCCACTCAATCCGGGAGGAAGCAGGACACGCTTGTGAACGCGTTCACATTCACAAGCATTATGTCGTACGGGTGTCGGCATCTTTCAGGGGGGTCCCCCCTAGCGAATACATTCAACAGATTGTTGAATGCGACCCATGAAGATTCGGATCCTCTGGCCCGCCGGCCACCTCACCGCCACCCTCGACGAGACCCCCACCGCCAAGGCGCTCGCCGAAGCCCTCCCGATTTCCGCCACCGCGAACACCTGGGGCGAGGAGGTCTACTTCGACACGGGCGTCTCCGTGGCCCTGGAGCACGACGCCCAGCAGGTCGTCGCCCCCGGCACGGTCGCGTTCTGGACCGAGGGCGACGCGCTCGCGCTGCCCTACGGTCCGACGCCGATCTCCCGCGGGGGCGAGAGCCGCCTGGCGAGCCCGTGCAACGTGCTCGGCTCGTTCGACGGCGACCCCCGCCTGCTGGCCACCGTCCGCGACGGCGACTCCATCCGCGTGGAACTCGCGTAGCCTCACCTGCTCGAAGCGGGTGGCTACATCTCCTTGAAGAACGCCTCCGCCGTGTGCAGGAAGAGGTCGTTCGCCTCGGTCTCGCCGATCGTGACCCGCAGGCCCTCGCCCGCGAAGGGCCGGACCACCACACCGGCCTTCTCGCAGGCCGCCGCGAAATCGGCGGTCCGCTCGCCGAGGCGCATCCACACGAAGTTGGCCTGCGTCTCGGGAACCACCGTCCAGCCCTGGGCCAGCAGCGTCCCGTGGACCCGCGTGCGCTCCGCGACCAGCGACCCGACACGGCCCATCAGCTCGTCCTCGGCCTGCAGCGAGGCGACCGCCGCGTCCTGGGCGAGCTGGCTGACGCCGAAGGGCACCGCCGTCTTGCGCAGCGCCGCGGCCACCGGTTCGTGTGCCACCGCGAATCCGACGCGCAGGCCCGCGAGCCCGTACGCCTTGGAGAAGGTGCGCAGCACGGCCACGTTCGGACGGCTGCGGTAGAGCTCGATGCCGTCCGGCACCTCCACGTCGCGGACGAACTCCTTGTACGCCTCGTCGAGGACGATGAGGATGTCGGAGGGCACCCGGTCGAGGAACCGCTCCAGCTCGGCCCGGCGCACGGCGGTGCCCGTGGGGTTGTTCGGGTTGCAGACGAAGATCAACCGGGTCCGTTCGGTGATCGCCTCGAACATCGCGTCCAGGTCGTGCACGTCCCCGTCGGTCAGCGGGACCTTGACGGAGGTCGCACCCGAGATTTGGGTGATGATCGGGTAAGCCTCAAAAGACCGCCAGGCATAGATGACCTCGTCGCCCGGCCCCGCCGTGGACTGGATCAGCGACTGGGCGACCCCGACCGAGCCGGTGCCCGTGGCGATGTGCTCCACCGGGACCCCGAACCGGTCGGCGAGCTCGTTCACCAGACCCGTGCATGCCATGTCGGGGTAGCGGTTGAAGTGTCCGGCCGCGGCGACCGCGGTCTCCAGCACCCCAGGCAGCGGGGGGTACGGGTTCTCGTTCGAGGACAGTTTGAACGCCACGGGACCGCCCGCTGCGGCGGGCTTCCCGGGCTTGTAGGTGGGGATGCCGTCCAGCTCGGCGCGCAGCTTCGGGCTCTTCTCGCTCACCGCAGGTCCTCCTCGACCATCCCGTACGACGTCGCCGTCGACTCAATACTCCTCACCTTATGAGGATTCCGCCCATCCGAGAACGGCGGGCGCCAGGAATGCGGGAGAGCGCACGCATATATGCGCGCGCCGGTGGCCTGCGCCGTGGCGCGCGTCCCTCGTACAGGTGAGTTGAAACCTGCCCGACACCGCACCGTTTTGGCATGCCCGGACCCGACGACAAGCGCACCTCGCCCCCATTGGGGGAAAACACCTTGGTTTCCAAGGTCATTGGGGGTGGCGAACCATGCAGAATCGTGCCTGTCAACGCCTGCATATGCATCCGGACCACCCGGCCCCCCGAGCCCTACTATCGGCTCGCCATGACAGCAGCAGGGAAGCACCAGGTGAGCCGGACCGAGACCACCCGGCGGGCCGCCGGCCGACAAAGCCGGGCCGGCATCAGGGACGTGGCCGCGGCGGCGGGCGTCTCGATCACGACCGTCTCCGACGCGCTCAATGGCAAGGGGCGGCTGCCGGACGCCACCCGCCGCCACGTCCGCGAGGTCGCCGACCGGCTGGGCTATCGCCCTTCCGCGGCCGCCCGCACCCTCCGTACCGGCAAGTCGGGCCTCATCGGCCTGACCGTGACGACGTACGGGGATGAACCTTTCACCTTCACCGAATTCGCGTACTTCGCCGAGATGGCCAGGGCCGCCACCTCCGCCGCGCTCGCCCGCGGCTACGCCCTCGTCATCCTCCCCGCCACCTCCCGACACGACGTCTGGTCCAACGTGGCCCTCGACGGCACCGTCGTCATCGACCCCTCCGACCACGATCCCGTCGTCACCGAACTGGTCCGCCAGGGCCTGCCCGTGGTCTCCGACGGCCGCCCGGCAGGCTCACTCCCCGTCACCGCCTGGGTGGACAACGATCACGAGGCCGCCGTACTGGGCCTCCTGGACCACCTCGCAGCCGCCGGCGCCCGCCGCATCGGGCTGCTGACCGGCACCACCACCGACACCTACACCCGCCTCTCCACCACCGCGTACCTCCGCTGGTGCGAGCGCGTGGGCCAGGACCCCGTCTACGAGTCCTACCCCGCCCACGACCCGTGCGCCGGCGCCGTCGCCGCCGACCGGCTGCTCGCCCGCCCCGACCGGCCCGATGCCGTGTACGGGCTCTTCGACCCCAACGGCACCGACCTGCTCGCCGCCGCCCGGCGCTACGGCCTGCGCGTTCCCGAGGACCTGCTGCTCGTGTGCTGCAGCGAATCCACCGTGTACGCCAACACCGAACCGCCCATCACGACCCTGTCCCTCAAACCGCGCCGCATCGGCACCGCCGTCGTACAACTGCTCATCGACGCCATCGAAGGCGTGGACACCGGGCGACCCGTCGAACAGGTCATCCCGACCGAACTGATCATCCGTACTTCATCCCAGCGCAGGCAGCCCCGTACGACCGTCAGCCCGCCCCGCTCCCCGGCACAGGACTGACCGACCACACCGGTCCCTGGGCGGAGCCTTCGGCCCCGCTCAGGATTTCGGCAGTGCAGATATGGGGAGAAACCGGTAGGAACAAGTAGCTCCGGCCAGGATTCACCACCCCTGGTGCGTCACAGAGCGCGAGCTGCATTCCTATGATGGGCGCACGACATCACGGACCCTCCGCCCAGAAGGCGGGAGGTCCGCAGGTGTACGGCAGTGCGACGGTGGTGGAGGGGTCGATGACGCAGGGGGCCGGTCAGGGACCCGCGGTGCGGACGGACACGCAGCGGGACTTCCGGGTGCCCGTCGTCGAACCCGCCCCGCATTCCGTGCCCTCCGGGGTCACCGTGCCCGCCGGAGTGCCCGGCGACGCCGCCCCCGTGTACGGGGAGTACCCCGCGTACTACGGCGAGAGCCCCGCGCCCGTACCCGTACCTCCGCCCCTGCCCGCGCTCGCTCCCGTACCCGCGCAGCACGGCTACGGGTACGAAGCCCCGTACGCCGCCGTCCCCGAGGAGCACGACTCCGAGGACGACGGCGACTTCGAGGACTACACGCCGACCCAGCGCGACCTCCCGGTCATCGGCCGCGGCGCCCTCGGCGGCCCCGGCGACACCGTCCAGGTCCAGTACGTCCCGCAGGACTTCGCGGCCGACGGTCCCGGACCGCTCTACGTGGTCGGCGACGTCCACGGCTACCTCGCCGAACTCGTCTCCGAACTCCAGGTCCAGGGCCTCATCGACGCCGACCACAACTGGTCCGCCGGAAACGCCCGGCTCTGGTTCCTCGGCGACTTCACCGACCGCGGACCCGACGGCATCGGCGTCATCGACCTCGTCATGCGCCTCTCCGCCGAGGCCGCCGCCGCCGGCGGCTACTGCAAGGCCCTGATGGGCAACCACGAGCTGCTGCTCATCGGCGCCAAGCGGTTCGGCGACACCCCCATCGTCTCCGGCGCCGGCACCGCCACCTTCCAGGCCGCCTGGCTCCTCAACGGCGGCCAGCGCACCGACATGGAGCGCCTGCAGGACGTCCACCTGCAGTGGATGTCCCGGCTGGACGCGGCCGTCCTGGTCGAGGACCACCTGCTCCTGCACTCCGACACCACCGCCTACCTCGACTACGGCGACTCCGTCGAAGACGTCAACGACACCATCCACGAGCTGCTCAACCGCAACGACGCGGACATCACCTGGGACCTGTTCCGCAAGTTCACCAAGCGCTTCGCCTTCCGCGACGAGGGCACGGGTCCGCAGGCCGTCCGCGAGCTCCTGGGCACCTACGGCGGCAGTCGCGTCGTCCACGGCCACAGCCCCATCCCGTACCTGCTGGGCGAGGTGGGCACCGAGGACGGCGACGAGCCGCGCGGCCCCGAGGCCGTGGTCGGTCCCCACGTGTACGCGGAGGGACTGGCCATCGCCATGGACGGCGGCGTGACGATGGCGGGCAAACTGCTCGTCGTAGAACTCCCGCTGAACGACTGAGGGTTCCCGGAGCGGGGTATTTCCGGAAAGCCCCTGTCAACGCACGGCATGGGCGCTCTACCATCGCTCTATCCGCAGCAGGCTCTCCTCCGTTTGTGCCGGTGCCCGGGTCTACGCGGGCATACCGGCCCCTACGGAGCATCGGGGGATGCACATGACCAGCGCTCCGCACCTGCTCACCGAAGACCGACCGGAGTTCGATCGGCTCCTCGACGAGGCGCTGCGCACCGCGAACGACCGGCCCGAGCTCGCCACCCTGGGCGAACGGCTGAACGCCGAACAGTTGCGCACGATGGCCATGGGAGCCAGCGCGCTGCTGACGGCCGCGGCGGCAGCCGAGTACGACCACTACGTGAAGGTCCGCAAGGAGCGGCAGGACGAGGTCCTGTCCACGCCCGGAACGTTGGCCCGGGAGAGCGGCGGACAGGGCGGCGGCGCGGGAGTCGGCGCCGTGGTCGCGGTCCTCGCCCCGGTCCTGGCCGGCACCGCCATGCTGATCTTCCTGATGGTGGGCTACATCCTGAAGGGCTTCGAACCCGAACCGGCCTTCGCGGAGACCATGCTGACGGCCGGTTGGCTCTTCGGCGGGCTCACGGTCGCCGCCCTGCTCTTCGCCGTGATCGGGCTGCTGGTGACGGCCGTGCGCAACAGTTCCACCGAGGTGGCCGCGGACGAGACCGAGGCCGTACCCGACGAGGTGTCACGGGCCCGGGAGGCCTGGCGCAACGCCCTGCTGGAGCGCGGCATCATGCCGTTCCTACGGGACGCGCTGGCCGATCCCAGCGCGGGGGCCGGGTTCCCGACCCCGCGCAAGCCGGGGGCCGGGCGCATCCCCAACCTGGGATACTCCCGGCCCGACTTCACCAGCCCCGGGGCCCCCGCGCAGGGACCCCGGCCCGGTTACACGTCCCCGGACTTCACGAGCCCGGACTTCGGCGGCCCGGAGAACGAGCCGGAGTGAGGGCTACTCGGCGCCGACGGTGTTCGGGGGACCCGAGTAGCCCAGGTCTCCCTTCCAGGTGATGTCCTCGCCCTTGGCGACCGCCTTGGCCCGGAAGGCGGGGACGGGAGCCGGGGTCAGCTCCGTCCAGTTGCCGACCGGTGCGAAGGCCCCGCCTCGGATGTCGAAGTGGAGCTGGAACACCCGGCGGGTGGTCGTCAGCACCTTGACGTACGCGTCGTTGTTCGACCCGCTGATGGAGACTCCGCAGGCGAATCCGGTTTCTGCGCTGTTGGGATAGCCGGTGACGCCGGAGTAGTCGACCCAGACGGGACTGCCACCAACGGTGGCGGCCCGGCCCGCGTAGGTGTGGCCCCCGTTGAGCGCCGCGCTGTAGTCCTCGGTGCCGGAGGGCGCGTAGCTGTCGATGTCACTGCACGGGCCGGTGGCTCCGGTCGCACCCGTGGCACCCGTCGCGCCCGTGGCTCCGGTCGCGCCGGTGGCACCCCCTGCGCCGGTGGCCCCGGTGGCACCCGTGGCACCGGTGGCTCCAGTGGGCCCGGTCGGGCCCGTCGCGCCCGTGTGGCCCTTGGGTCCGCGCGGGCCCCGCGGGCCTCGCGGACCCGTCGGGCCCACCTTGCACTCGTCGTCGTGCGCGGCCTGGGGCTGCCCGACCGCACCTTCCTGCTTACGGAGGCTGTCCGGTCTGTGCTGCCCTGACTTGCAGTGGTCCCCGGTCGCCGGCGCGGCCAGCGCGACGGCCGGGGTGGCCATGCCCGCCAGCACCAGCGCCACCGACGCGAGCGTGCCGCCGGTCAGCCAGCCGGCCCGTCGGGGCAACGGCCCCAGGGATGCAGGGGCCCTGTTCTCAGAACTCATGTACCGCTCCTCGCGCGCATTGGGTCGACGGTCTTCCAAAGTCCGGAAATATGACCGGACTCCGCAGGCCATCCTGAGGACCCCGCCGCCGAGGGGCGGGCCGACGCGCCCTCCTGTCAGCGGAACGGCGCAGCCCCACACGGCCACATGGCCGTCTGGGGACGGCCACTCGGCGGCCCCCGGCCCGGCGGCACACCACCGGAGGGCAGTCCGCCCGTACGCCGACGGCCCGGAACAACAGCCGGACCGAGGTCCGACCGGCGCTCCGGGCCGCTGGGGTTTGCTGTGGGATCACCGGGTCACTGGGTCCCGCGCACTGGGGTGACCCGTTCCGCTGCTAGTCGCGGAACTTGTTGCCCTTGGCCGGCGGGTTCTTGGCCATCGGCTTCTTGGCCGCCCGGCTCTTGGCTTCCGGCTTCCTGGCGGGCGGGGTCTGGAGGGAGCTCCGCAGCGCGGGAGCGGTGGTGGGGCCGGGGGTGATCAGGGTCCACGGGTGCTGGTTGGTGGGGGGACCGCCGGCCGTCCCGCAGTTCAGAGTCGGTCCGGAGGTGACGACCTCGCAGAAGGTCTCGAAGACCCGCCCGTCGGTGGTCGAAATCTCGATGTTCGCCCCGTTGGAGTGCTCGTCGACGGCGATTCCGCAGGCCAGCCCGGTCGGGTAGCCCGGGTTGCGTGTGGGGTTGGTCAGGTTGTGCCAGTCGAAGGGCGTCGCGTCCGGAGCGATGCCCCGGATTCCGACGTACGCGATTCCGTTGATCATCACCGCCTTGACCTCACGGGATCCGCTGGGCTTGTAGTTGGCGATGGCGTTGCACCCACCGGTGGCGCCCGTAGCGCCCGTAGCGCCCGTAGCGCCCGTAGCGCCCGTAGCGCCCGTAGCGCCGGTCGCGCCGGTCCCACCCGTGGCACCCGTAGCGCCCGTAGCGCCGTCGGCGCCAGTCGGACCCGTGGGACCGGTCTCGCCCGTCGCACCCGTAGCGCCCGTCGCACCGTCCACACCCGTCGGACCCGTGGGACCCGTCGGACCGGTCTCGCCCGTCGCACCCGTAGCGCCCGTCGCACCGTCCACACCCGTCGGACCCGTGGGACCCGTCGGACCGGTCTCGCCCGTCGCACCCGTAGCGCCCGTCGCACCGTCCACACCCGTCGGACCCGTGGGACCCGTCGGACCGGTCTCGCCCGTCGCACCCGTAGCGCCCGTCGCACCGTCCACACCCGTCGGACCCGTGGGACCCGTCGGACCGGTCTCGCCCGTCGCACCCGTGGCACCCGTGGCACCATCCGCGCCCGTGGCACCGGTCGCCCCTGTGGCACCGGTAGCGCCATCAGCACCCGTCGCACCCGTAGCGCCGTCCGCGCCGGTCGCACCAGTGGCACCCGTAGCGCCATCAGCACCCGTCGCACCGGTGGCGCCCGTAGCGCCCGCCCCACCCGTCGGACCCGTCGGACCCGTATCTCCCTTGGGCCCGGTCGGACCGGTCGGACCCGTCGGGCCCACGCACTTGCCGTGGTCGTGGTCGTGATCGCGGCCGTGGTCGTCGTTGTACTCGTCGTCGTCACCACCACCCCCGAGGTACCGGTTCAGCATCCCGGCGCGCAGCGGTTCGTCGTCGTGGTGCGGCCGCTCCCGGCAGTCCTCCCCGCCGCCACCGCCGCCGCCACCGGCCGGTCGGGCCGCCGACACCTGCGGTGCGGCGTACTGCGCCGCAGCGGCGATGGGGCTGACGACGCCCGCCAGCACGAGGGAGAGCGAGGCCAGGGTGGATCCCGTCAGCCAGGCCCTACTGCGGGGCAGGGGGCCGAGGATCGACCTGGATCGGTGCTCACGACTCATTGAGCGCTCCTTGGGAGGTAAGCCGACCGGAATCCGTGGTGTCCCGGTTGCGGGTACGAGCTTCCTTCGGAGCTACGGGTTGCGCGTGCAACACCTCAAGCGCTGCGACCCACTATCAACACATCGGCCTACTAAATGACCGCCAATCAGGGGTGTCCGTCGAGGCCGGCGCCGATCAACCGCACCGGCGCCACCGACCGGCCGAGGCATGTTGCCGACTGCGAACTCCGGATCCCCGTCGGCGCGCCGCCCACCGGTGCCCCGTGCCCGATCCCTAGAGTCACCGACGATCCATCCGGACCGGCGAGCCGTGAGCAGCGCCCCCCCTTAGTCGCACGAGGCACAGCGGCCCAACCGCCGGCAGGAACGGCCACTACAGCGGACGGGACCCGTGAAACCAACAGTCTGTCTGAACATGATCGTCAAGGACGAGGCTCCGACCATCCGGAAGTGCCTTGACTCGATGCGTCCCCTGATCGACACCTGGGTGATCGTGGACACCGGCTCGACGGACGGCACGCAGGACGTCATCCGGGAGTGCTTCAGCGATCTGCCCGGGGTCCTCCACGAACGACCGTGGAAGGGATTCGACGGCAGCCGCACCGAGGCCATCGAGCTCGCCCGCTCCAGCGCCGACTACCTGCTGTTCATCGACGCCGACGACGAGATGCAGGTGCAGCCCGGGTTCCGGATGCCCGACCTGACCCTCGACGCCTACCGCGTCGCCCTGCACGACGGGCCGATCATCCACTGGCGGCCGGCGCTGGTCTCCACGCGGCTGCCCTGGCGGTACGTCGGCGTGCTCCACGAGTACATCGAGTGCGACACCGAGTTCAGCCTCGGAGTGCTCGAGGGCGCCAACATCCTCAGCGTCGGCGGCGGCGCCCGCCTCCGCGAGGGCGGCCAGCGGAAGAAGTACCTGCGCGATGCAGAGATCCTCGAACAGGGGCTGATCAAGGAACCCGAGAACACCCGCTACGTGTTCTACCTCGGCCAGAGCTGGCGGGACGCGGGCGAACCCGAGAAGTCCCTCGCCGCCTACGACCGCCGGGCGGGCATGGCGGGCTTCGCCGAGGAGACGTACTGCTCCCAGGTCTACGCCGCACGGCTCGCCGCGAGTCTCGACCGGCCGCCGGCCGAGGTGATGGACCGCTACCTGCGCGCGCACGAGAGCCGTCCCACCCGCGGCGAGGCGATCGGCGAGCTCGCCCGTCTCTGCCGCGTCCAGAACCGCTGGCCGCTCGCCTACATGTTCGCCCGCGAGGCGGCGCGGATCCCCCGCCCGCAGGACATCCTGTTCGTCGAGTTCTCGTGGCACGAGTGGCGTGCGCTCGACGAACTCGCGATCGCCGCCTACTGGGTCGGGGAGTACCAGGAGTCACTGGAGTGCTGCGAGCGGCTCCTGAGCGAGGGCAGTCTCCCCGACGACCAGCGCGAACGGGTTTCCGCGAACCTCGATTTCGCCCGGCGCAAGCTGGGCGCGGCGTACCGCGTCGTCGCCTGATCGTGAGGATGAGAGTGTCATGACCGTCACCGCATCAACCACTGCCGCATCAACCACGGCCCCATCAACCACGGCCGCAGCAACCGCCACCGCATCGACCGCCGCCGTCTCGCCCGTGCTCGCGCTCGTGCAACCGGTTCGCCAGACCCATGTCGTCGACATCGGCGCCAACCCGATCGACGGGGACCCCCCGTACCGGGACATGCTGCGGTCCGGCCTGTGCCGTGTGACCGGGTTCGAACCCCAGCCCGATGCCCTCGACGAGCTCCAGCGCCGCAAGGGCCCGTACGAGACCTACCTGCCCGACGCCATCGGCGACGGCGGCGCCCACACCCTCCGCGTCGCCGCCGCCTCCGGGATGACCAGCCTCTACAGGCCCGACCCGAACCGGCTCGGGCTCTTCAACGGTTTCACCGAATGGGGCCGGGTCCTCGAGGAGATCCCGATCGACACCCGGCGGCTGGACGACGTGGCGGAGGTCGGCGCCTTCGACCTCCTGAAGATCGACATCCAGGGTGCCGAGCTGATGGTGTTCCAGAACGCCCGGCAGAAGCTGGCCGAGGCCGTGGCGATCCACACCGAGGTGTCCTTCGTCCCGCTCTACGAGGACCAGCCCGTGTTCGGCGACGTGGACCAGGAGCTGCGCCGTCAGGGCTTCATCCCGCACGCCTTCACGGCGGTCAAGCGCTGGCCGATCGCCCCCGTGGTCTTCGGCGGCGACTTCCGCCAGGCCCAGCACCAGCTCCTCGAAGCCGACGTCGTGTACGTACGTGACTTCGGGCATCCCGAAACCATGACCGACGAGCAGCTCAAGCAGCTGGCCCTGGTCGCCCACCACGTCTACGGCTCCACCGACCTCGCGTACCGGTGCCTCAGCCTGCTGGGCACACGGAACGCCGCCGCCCCCGACGCACCGGAGCGCTACCTCACCGCACTGCGCTGAAACCCGGCCGTGGGCGGCCCCGCGGCTCCCCCCATGGGTCGCGGGGCCGCCCCGGCCGTGCGTCAGCGCACGTGCGCCGGCGCGCCGTGCCTCAGCCGACCGTGCGTCAGTCCGCCAGCGGCAGGTACACGCGGTTGCCCGAGGCCGCGAACTCGGCGGACTTCTCCGCCATGCCGGCCTGGATCTCCTCGGCCTTGAGGTCTCCGCCGTGCTCGCGGCGGATGTCCTGGGAGATCTTCATCGAGCAGAACTTCGGACCGCACATGGAGCAGAAGTGCGCGGTCTTGGCCGGCTCGGCCGGGAGGGTCTCGTCGTGGAACGAACGGGCCGTGTCCGGGTCGAGGGCCAGGTTGAACTGGTCCTCCCACCGGAACTCGAACCGCGCGTCCGACAGGGCGTCGTCCCACTCCTGGGCACCCGGGTGCCCCTTGGCCAGGTCCGCCGCGTGAGCAGCGATCTTGTACGTGATGACGCCGGTCTTCACGTCGTCGCGGTTCGGCAGGCCCAGGTGCTCCTTGGGCGTGACGTAGCAGAGCATCGCGGTGCCCCACCAGGCGATCATCGCGGCGCCGATGCCCGAGGTGATGTGGTCGTACGCGGGCGCGACGTCCGTCGTCAGCGGGCCGAGCGTGTAGAACGGCGCCTCTTCGCAGATCTCCTGCTGGAGGTCGATGTTCTCCTTGATCTTGTGCATCGGGACGTGCCCGGGGCCCTCGATCATCGTCTGCACGTTGTGCCGCTTGGCGATCGTGTTCAGCTCGCCCAGGGTCTTCAGCTCCGCGAACTGCGCCGCGTCGTTGGCGTCCGCGATGGAACCGGGGCGCAGGCCGTCACCCAGCGAGTACGTGACGTCGTACGTCGCGAGGATCTCGCAGAGCTCCTCGAAGTTCGTGTAGAGGAAGTTCTCCTTGTGGTGCGCCAGGCACCACGCGGCCATGATCGAGCCGCCGCGCGAGACGATGCCGGTCTTGCGGCGGGCGGTCAGCGGCACGTACGACAGCAGCACGCCGGCGTGGACCGTCATGTAGTCGACGCCCTGCTCGGCCTGCTCGATGACCGTGTCCTTGTAGATCTCCCAGGTCAGGTCCTCGGCGCGGCCGTCGACCTTCTCCAGCGCCTGGTACAGCGGCACGGTGCCGATCGGCACGGGGGAGTTGCGCAGCACCCATTCGCGGGTGGTGTGGATGTTGCGGCCGGTCGAGAGGTCCATGACCGTGTCGGCGCCCCACTTGGTCGCCCAGGTCATCTTGTCGACCTCCTCCTCGATCGAGGAGGTGACCGCGGAGTTTCCGATGTTGGCGTTGACCTTCACCAGGAACCGCTTGCCGATGATCATCGGCTCGATCTCGGGGTGGTTCACGTTCACCGGCATGACCGCGCGACCTGCGGCGATCTCCTCGCGGACGACCTCGGGGGAGACGTTCTCGCGGATCGCGACGTACTCCATCTCCGGGGTGATCTCGCCCCGGCGGGCGTACGCGAGCTGCGTGACGGCGGCGCCGCCACGGCCCCGGCGGGGCAGGCGCGGACGGCCCGGGAAGACCGCGTCGAGGTTCTTGAGGCCACCGCGCGGCGAGGTGTGCTTGATGCCGTCGTCCTCGGGGCGCGCGGGGCGGCCCGCGTACTCCTCGGTGTCACCGCGGCTGATGATCCAGTTTTCGCGCAGGGGCGGCAGGCCCCGGCGGACGTCGGTCTCGATCTGCGGGTCGGTGTACGGACCGGACGTGTCGTAGAGCGTCACGTCCTTGCCGTTGGTGAGGTGGACCTGGCGAACCGGCACCCGGATGTCGGGGCGGGAGCCCGCCACGTACCCCTTGTGCCAGCCGGGCTGGCGCTCGGTCTGGCCGTCGGCGTCCTGGCTGACGGCAGGCGTGCGTGCGTCCTGAATGGTCATGAGACCTAATCTCCCTACGCCGGCATTACCCGGTAACAGGTTCGGCGGTCGACGCAGCCTCCTCCCGTACGCATATTCGAATGCGAACGGTGATCAGCGCCCTCTCAGCCCGGTGCTCCGAGCTCCCGCGTTGTGCAAAGTAGCCCCCACGCTAGCGTCATGTGTGGCGTGCTGAACAGTGGGCCCCCTCATCTGTTGCGATGATCTGCCGGTGACGTCCTCGCCGCAGCCCCCCATCGAGCCCACAGATCCCGCTGGTCACACCGACCACGCCGGCCACGCGCATGCGGAGCCAGAGCACTCGCCGGGACACGCGCCCGGGCACTCGTCGTCCGCGCACTCGCCGTCCGGACACTCGTCGTCCGCGCACTCCCCGTCCGGGCATTCCCACGGCCACTCGCACAGCCACGGTCCGGCGGCCCCCGTCTCGAAGCACCTGCGCAAGGTGATCGCCGCCGTGCTGATCCCCTTCGCCGCCGCCGTCGTGGTCGGCATGGTCGTGCTCTGGCCGGGGGGCGCCCCGGCGCACGAGCGTTCCGGGGTCGGCTTCGACCGCCAGACCCAGCAGGGGAAGGTCGTCGCACTGGCACAGGTCGACTGCAAATCCGTGAACGCCGCGCAGGTGCCGGCCACCGGCGACACCTCCACCCCGTCGGGACGCGAGGCGGTCGCCGAGCAGACCGGCGACTGCAAGAAGGCGACCGTCCAGGTCTCCACCGGCCCCGACAAGGGCCGCGAGTTCTTCGAGATCATCCAGCCAGGCGCACCAAGACAGTTGACGAACGGCCAGGAAGTGGTGGTCGCCTACGCGCCGGACGCGCCGCGCGACCTCCAGTACTCCGTCATCGACGTGAACCGCAAGTTCCCGATGGCCCTGCTGGCGGGCATCTTCGCCCTCGCGGTCGTCGTCGTCGGGCGGATGCGTGGGGTGTTCGCGCTCATCGCCCTCGTCGTCAGTTTCGGCGTACTGACCCTGTTCATCCTCCCCGCGATCCTCCAGGGCTCGAACCCCCTGGTGGTGGCGGTGGTCGGGGCCAGCGCCATCATGCTGATCGCGCTCTACATGTGCCACGGCCTGACGGCCCGTACCTCGGTGGCGGTCCTCGGCACCATCGTGTCGCTGGTGCTGATCGGCCTGCTGGGCTCGCTGTTCATCGGCTGGGCGTTCCTGAGCGGCAACACCGACGACAACACCGGGCTGATCCACGGGCTCTATCCGCACATCGACATGAGCGGTTTGCTGCTTGCGGGTGTCATCATCGGATCGCTCGGCGTACTCGACGATGTGACGGTCACCCAGACGTCGGCCGTCTGGGAACTCCACCAGGCAGACCCCTCGATGGGCCCGCGCGAGCTGTACCGGGCGGGCATCCGGATCGGTCGGGACCACATCGCCTCGGTGGTCAACACCCTGGTACTGGCCTACGCGGGCGCCGCGTTGCCGCTGCTCCTGCTGTTCTCGATCGCGAACAGCAGCATGGGTTCGGTGGCCAACAGCGAGCTGGTGGCGGAAGAGATCGTACGGACCCTCGTGGGCTCGATCGGACTGGTCGCCTCGGTACCCGTGACGACGGCGCTGGCCGCGCTGGTGGTGTCCGCCGACCGCGCGGGATCCCCGGCGGGCACGGCTGCCCCGGCGGGGACGGCTGCCTCGGGGCCACTGCGCGGCGGCCGGGGCCGGCGGCGCAAGCGCTGACCGGCAACGGACGGGCCGAGGGCGGGCGACCGGCGGGCGCGGCTGGTCAATTCGCGCGCGCGGCCGGTCATGGGAAACGGCAAGGTGGTGTGCTCAGCGCGTCGGCACGCTGAGCCGCGGTGTGGACGTGCGGTGGTGCGTGGTGGTCGTTCCGGTCGGTCGGCAGGCTCTGGTCGGCCCGCGTCGCCACCGGCTACCGGTCAGCCGGCGTTCTGCTCGTTCTGCCGCGACTCCGCCAGGATCTTGTCGAGCGCCTCGTCGAGGTTCTCCTCGAAGTCCCCGAGGTTGCGCTCCTGTCCGAGCGGAACGATCCGGTCGGTGCGGTCGAGGAACGCGACGAGCGGCGCCGCGCTCGCACGGAAGAGCGCCCGGTCCGCGCCCACCTGCAGCCGGATGTGGACATCGGACAGCTCCTCCGGGTCGGTGGGGGCGATGTGGACATCACCGTCACCGCACGGCTTGTTGATCCCGTCGAGAAGCAGCTCCCGGCCGAACGCCCAGGTCACGGGCGCGTCTCCGGGAAGGTGGAAGGTCAGACGGACTGCGTATGGATCACGCGCCTCGTACCGGAGCTCCACCGGGATCCGGAACGAGAGCTCCTCGGAAACGAGGAAACTCATCATGACCTCTGCCTGTACCGACTCGCGCATTGCCTACCCCGCTGTAGTGGAAGTGGCCAGGAATGATCCCCCAAGGCCCTCTTGACAAGAGTGGTGGAAGCGCTAGCAGATCACAAGGAGTGAGTTTTCAGATACTGATAGAGAACGAGAGGGTGCTCAACAGCGCGCCTACTTCACTCCGTAGCCGATCGACCGCATACAGCAATCGATGTTCCTGGTGCAGAGGGAGAGAAATCGCCATGGTCGCCGCTGTGTCTCCGGCGGTGATGGGGATGGCCGCGCACACCGCGCCCAGGGCGTATTCCTGCCGCTCGGTCACCGGCTGCATCCGCTCCATGGAGCCGATCCGCTGCTCCAGAGCCCGCAAGTCGGCCACGGTGTAAGGGGTGATGGCCTCGACCGGGTGGCGGTCGTAGTACTCCTTGCGCGTCTTCTCGTCGAGCTGGCCGAGCAGGCACTGCCCGATGGCGTGCGCGTGGCCGGTCTCGCGGAAATCGGCCCACTCCTCGCAGGCCGGATTGGCCGGGGTGTCCGATACACCCACGACCTCGATTTCACCCTCGCGGTAGACCGCGAAGTAGACGGGGGCCCCGACCGCGTCGCGGAAGTGCGCGAGGGAGTCGAGGATCATGCTGCGACGTTTCTGCTGGAGCCCGCCACCGGCCAGTCGGCCCGCGGCGTCACCCAGGACGAAGACCCCGCTCTCCCGACGCAGATAGCCCTCGTGCGTCAGGGTGCGCAGCAGGTGGTACGCGGTGGGAAGCGGGAGCCCGGCCTCGCGCGCCAGTTGTTTCGCCGGAGCTCCCTCGCTATGGGAGCCGACCGCTTCGAGCAGCCTCAATGCCCTCTGCACCGAACCGATCAGAGTCGGCACACCGGCACTGTGAACCGAAGACAAGAGCTCACCCCCAGGCGTGGCGGCGGGCCGTGGGGGGCCCGCCCTGCGGGGGCCGCCCCCGCGTGTGCCGTGACTCCTGGGGGTCGTGCTCGGCGGCTGTTTGAAAGAACCGCAGGTCAGGGCGGCAGTACCGGCTTTCGGTGCCCAGGGAACGGCACAGATTGCCACTCTATCCGCCGATTCCCGGGCTGTGAGCGGTTTAGGGCTTCACGTTCCCTCACCTGGGTTAATCACGGTGTTGCCCGGGTTGCCCAAGTTCTACCAGTCCCCGGAGGAGGACTTCGTCCCGCTGCCGGTGAACTTCTTGACGATGAAGATCAGGCCGCCGACGAGGGCCACGAAGAGGAGCGCCTTGAACACGAAGCCGATCAGCGTCGCCAGGATCGTGGTGATCACACCGCCGAAGACGAGCAGCACCAGCAGCGGCACGGCGACCCACTTGACCCACCAGGGCATGCCCTCGAATATCCCTCGGATGCCTTCCATGTCCCCAACCTCTTCCCTGTCCGCGTCCTTGTCCGTGACTTCCTGCTCTCGATGCTAGGAGGCCACGGCTCCCGGCGGGGGCCCGCGAGCCCTCGGAGTCCCCTGATCCGCCCCCTAGGGGGACCGGGCTCCCGACCCTCACTTCCGCGGTCCGTTCACCCTTCTGGCGGAGAGAAGACCACCATCACTTTGAGGTTCTCGGTGATGTGGTGGAACTTGTGCGGCACTCCGGCCGGCACGTAGACCACGCTCCCGTTCGCCACCGTCGTCGTCTCCTCCCCGACGGTGATGGAGGCCCGGCCGCTCACGACGAAGTACACCTCGTCCTGGCCGTGCGGCTGCTGCGGGTCGCTCTCACCGGCGTCCAGCGCGTAGAGCCCCACCGACATGTTCCGCTCGCGCAGGAACTGGAGATAGGCGCCCTCGTTCGCGGCCCGCTCGGCCTCGAGCTCGGTCAGCCGGAAGGCCTTCATCGTCTTTGTACCCCTTGTGCTCTCTCGTGCCCTGACCATCCGCAGATCAGCTGATGTTCCACGGGGATCATCTCTGCAACGATCGGACACATGACGAATTTCGTAGTCAAGACAGTGGCCAACGCCGCGGCCCTCGCCGTCGCCATCTGGCTCCTCGCGGGCATCACTCTCGACGACGGCAGCAGCATGGGCCGCCGCACCCTCACCCTGATCCTGGTCGCGCTGATCTTCGGCGTGGTCAACGTCATCGTCAAGCCCGTGGTGAAGCTGCTCTCGCTGCCGCTCTTCATCGTCACCCTCGGCCTGTTCACCCTCGTGGTGAACGCGCTGATGCTGATGCTGACCTCGTGGCTGGCCAAGCAGTTCGACCTCAGCTTCCACGTGGACAACTTCTGGACCGCGGTGGTCGGCGCCCTCATCATCTCCATCGTCTCCTGGGCCGTGAACATGGTCCTGCCCGACAAGAACTGAAGCGGGCGCCCATGTACCGCGTGTGCTTCGTCTGCACCGGCAACATCTGCCGCTCGCCCATGGCCGAGTCCGTCTTCCGCTCCCTCGTAGCCGATGCCGGGCTCGCGGACCTGGTCGAGGTCGACAGCGCGGGCACCGGCGGCTGGCACGAGGGGGCCGGCGCCGATCCGCGCACCGTCGCGGTCCTGGAGGCCGCCGGGTACGAGCAGGCCCACCGGGCCCGGCAGTTCCGCAGCTCCTGGTTCGCCGGTCTGGACCTCGTCATCGCGCTCGACGCCGGGCACCTGCGGGACCTGAGGGCGCTGGCTCCCACGCCGGAGGACGCCGCCAAGGTCCGGCTGCTGCGGTCCTACGACCCTGCGGCCACGGCCTCTCAGGGAGACGTACCCGATCCCTACTACGGGCCCTTCGGCGGATTCGAAGAGTGCCTGGAACTGGTCGAGGCGGCCGGCCCCGGCCTGCTGGACGCCGTACGCGAAGCCGTGAAGGAGCACACCCCATGAGCACACCCGACAGCGCTCCGGCCCGGGCGGAGCGGCTCGGGGACGGCACCGTCGCCGTCCGCGCCGGTCTGCCCGAGCCGGCCAAGAACGAGCCGACGCTGCCCGGTCCGGTCTTCGCCGCCCACTTCCACCTCCCCGGCGAGGTCGAAGGCCCGTACACCTACGGGCGCGAGACCAACCCCACCTGGACCCTGCTGGAGCGGGCCATCGGGGAACTGGAAGCCCCCGGCCAGGAGGGCGTGGACACCGTCGTCTTCGCTTCCGGCATGGCCGCGGTCAGCGCCGTCCTGCTCTCCCAGGCGCGGGCCGGCGACACCGTGGTCCTGCCCGACGACGGCTACCAGGCCCTGCCCCTCGTACGGGAGCAGCTGGAGGCCTACGGGGTCCACGTGCGCACCGCCCCCACCGGCGGGGACGCCCAGTTGGCGGTCCTCGACGGAGCCCGGCTGCTGTGGCTGGAAACCCCGTCCAACCCCGGGCTCGACGTCTGCGACATCCGGCGCCTCGTGGACGCGGCCCACGCGGGCGGCACCCTGGTCGCCGTCGACAACACCCTCGCGACCCCGCTCGGCCAGCGTCCCCTGGAGCTCGGCGCCGACTTCTCGGTGGCCAGCGGCACCAAGGGCCTCACCGGCCACGGCGACCTGCTGCTCGGCTACGTCGTCTGCCGCAACGCCGAACTCGCCGCGGGGATCCGCCGCTGGCGCAAGGTGGTCGGCGCGATCCCGGGCCCCATGGAGGCCTGGCTCGCCCACCGCTCCCTGTCCACCATCCAGTTGCGCTGCGAGCGCCAGTGGACCAACGCGCTCGCCGTCGCCGAGGCCCTCTCCGGCCGTGCGGACGTCTCGGGGCTGCGCTACCCGGGCCTGGCCTCGGATCCGTCCCACAAGACGGCCGCGGGCCAGATGCGGGGCTTCGGATCGGTGGTCTCCTTCACCCTGGCCGACCGCGCGCATGCGGAACGGTTCATGGCCGCCACGCGTCTCGTGGAGGACGCCACGAGCTTCGGCGGGGTGCGGTCCACCGCGGAGCGGCGCGGGCGGTGGGGCGGCGACGCCGTGCCGGAGGGGTTCATCCGCTTCTCCGCCGGGGCCGAGGACACCGAGGACCTGGTCGCGGACGTGCTGCGGGCCCTCGACGTGGCGGGTTCCACGGCCTGATCAGCCTGCCGGAAGGCGGTCCGGGTCTGCCGCCCGGTGACCCGGACCGCCCGGCTCGCGCCCCGGCGCATTTCGCCGCCATGCGTTTCAGAAGCGGAAGTCTGGGCCACTCTTCTCCCATGACCGAACGTCCCGTGGTCAAACGCACCGCCCGCGCGATCCTGCTCGACGGTGACGACCTGATCCTCATCAAGCGCACCAAGCCCGGCGTCGATCCCTACTGGCTCACTCCCGGCGGGGGCGTGGAGCCCTCGGACCTGACCGTCGTCGACGCCCTCCACCGAGAGATCCACGAGGAACTCGGCGCGAAGATCACCGATGTGGTGCCCTGCTTCGTCGACACCGTCGAGCACATCGCCGACCGGGGGGTGACCGGCGTCAAGGTGCAGCACTTCTTCGTCTGTCATCTCGAATCCATGGATCCCAGCCAGCGCCACGGGCCCGAGATCGAGGAGCCGGAGGGCGAGTACGAGATCGTCCGCGTGCCCTTCAGCCGCGTGGGCATCGCCGCCGTCCACCTCGTCCCGCTGTCTCTGCGCCACTACCTCGACGGCAACATCGAGGGCGTGCGCGCGATGCACGCCCCCGACCTGGGCTGACCCTCCGAACCGATCGCGGGCGCCGGCCGGAATCAGCCGGCGACGCCCGCCAGTTCCTCCACCTCGTCGTGGCGGATGCGCTCCCCGGGGATCCCGATCCTCTTCAGCGCGTCCACCCCGCTGCGGATCATCGCGGCCGGCCCCGAGACGAACGCGTCGTACGAACTCCAGGGCCCGTGCTCGCCGATGGCCTCCGGCAGCTGTCCGGCCAGTCCGTCCGCGCACACCACCGGGCGCACCGACAGCCACGGATGCGAGCGCTGCAGACCCAGCAGGGTGTCCTTGTCGTAGAGGTCGTGGTCACTGCGCGCTCCGAAGAACACCTCCACCGGGCGCCGTTCCCCGTGCTCGGCCACATCCTCGATCAGCGCCTTGATCGGTGCTATGCCCGTGCCGCCGCCCAGGCAGATCATGCCGTTGTCGGTGCTGTGGTCGACCACCATGGAACCGGCAGGCGGCCCGAGCCGCAGTACGTCACCGGGCCGGGCGTGGCGCACCAGCGCGTTGGAGACCCATCCCGCCGGGACCGCCTTGACGTGGAAGGACAGCAGCCCGTCCGCACGGGGGGCCGAGGCGAAGGAGTAGTGCCGCCAGACCCGTGGCCACCACGGGGTCTCCAGGCTCGTGTACTGGCCCGCGAGGAACGGGTACGGCTGGTCGGGGCGGACCGTGAGCACCGCGATGTCCGAGGTGCGCAGATCGTGGGAGACCACTTCGGCGTGCCACCACGGCGGCGCCTTGGTGTCGGCCTCGGCCGCCGCGTCGATCATGATCTGGGAGATCGCGGTGTACGCCCGCGCCCAGGCGGCTTCGGTCTCCGGCCCCCAGCTGTCCTGGGCGTACCGGGCCAGTGCCCCGATCAGGGCCTCGCCCACCGGCGGATAGTGGCCGGGCTGGGTCCCGTACTTGCGGTGCCCGCTGCCGAGCCGGCTCAGGTACGCGGTGAGCACCTCGGGATGGTCGATGTGCTCGGCGGCGGTCAGCAGCGCCTTCAGCAGCCGGTCCCGCTGGGTGTCCATGGCGGCGGGGAACATCCCCCGCAGATCCGGGTGCGCCGTGAACACCAGGGCGTAGAAGTAGGAAGTCACCTTGTCGGCGACGGGTGCGATTTCCGCGAGGGTCCGGCGGATGAGCACGGCATCGGGGGAGGGTGCGGGAGAAGCCTCTGGCGCACTGCCCCCGGACGGTATCCGGGCGGTCCTCCGTCTTGCCGATCTGGTGGGCGGAGCGTCCATGCGGTGCCTCGCTTCGAGCATCTCGGTAGGTCTGCACACGCCACGGCCTTCGAATCCGTGGTTCCGGGTTCCACAGCGTGCCAGTCCGCCCCAGAGCTTGCGGGGAAATGCGGGAAATCCGCGTTTCGAACCCACTTTCCCCTTAAGATGCCTCAACTCCCGTGCGCGCCACCCCTGTCAGCTGGTATGCCTCCCGCAGATCACGACCCTCGTAGACGTGCGTCGCCTTCTCCACGAGGTACGGCCGGGCGTTCACCGCGACCGAGCGCGGGACGGCCTCGAAGAGCGCCACGTCGGTACTGGAGTCCCCGTACGCGACACAGTCGCTCCGCTCCACCCCGAACTGCGCACACAGCCGGTCGGCGACGGTCACCTTGCCTTCCGGCGTCAGGATTCCGGCCATGTCCACCGGCCGTGTGAACGGAACCTCCGGGAAGACCGAACCGTGCGCGGCATGCGCGCCCCACTCCAGCAGGAGCTCCACGAAGAACGAGGGCGACAGCGAGATCACCGCGCAGTAGTCCCCGCGTTCCCGGATCTCCTGCCATACCTCGCGGATGCCCGAAATCCAGGGCGCCCCCTCGAACGCGGCCCGCACATGTGCCGGGGTCAGGTCCGTCCAGAGCTTCTGGGCGGCCAGCGAGAACTCGTGCGGCCCGATCTCCCGCGCCACGAAGGCACGCTCCAGTTGGGCGATCTCGTCCGTCAGTCCGAGCTGACGGGAGATCTCGACGGGGGCCGCCGATCCGTACATCAGCGTTCCGTCGAGGTCGAAGAGGTGCAGGAGGGTCATAACCGTCGAGGCTAGTGGCTCCGTTTCACGTGAAACAGCGTGTTTCACGTGAAACATCGGCCGGTTCCACCTTCCCCACCTCGATGTTTCACGTGAAACATCGAGCCCAAATTCCCTGGACCGGGGCCCGGCCGATGAACCAGTCTGGGGCTGTGACACCACCCCTTCTCACCGCCCTGCCGATCCGCGCACTGACTGTGGACGACCTCCCCCACTGCGCCGATCTCTCCGAAGACCGCGGTTGGCCCCGCGAGGATCACAAGTGGGGGCTCCTGCTCTCCGCCGGCCACGGCTACGGCATCGAAGCCCCGGACGGACGGGGGCTTGCCGCGGTCTGCGTGGTCACCCGGTACGGACCCGACCAGGCGGAGCCCGAACTCGCCGCCATCGGCATGGTCCTGGTCGCCGACCGCTACGCCCGCCGGGGTCTGGGCAGACACCTGATGGCCTACATCTGCGACGACCTCCTCAAGGGCATCCCCCTCACCCTGCACGCCACCCCGTACGGCCGCCCCCTCTACGAGGAGCTCGGCTTCGACACCACGGGGCGCGCCGAGATGCTCCGGGGTGCCTTCCGCCCGGATGCCGATGCCCCCACGCCGGGCACCGTCCCGGTCCGGCCGGCCACCGCCGAGGACATCCAGCGGATCCTCCGGCTGGACGGGGAGGTCTTCGGCACCGACCGGACGCAACTGATCACCCGGCTGCCCGCCTTCACGGACCGGCTGCTCGTCGCCGAGGACACCGCCGGCGAGCTGATCGGCTACGGCGCCATCTGGCCCAACATGGAGACCCATGTCATCGGGCCGCTGGTCGCCCGGGACACCGCCACGGCCCAGGCTCTGGTCACCGCCCTGGCCGCCGCCACCGACCGCCCCCTGCGCACCGATGTCGACGTCCGCCATGAAGAGCTGCTGGGCTGGCTCAAGGAGCGGGGCCTCGGCTCCGTTGCCTTCAACGCCGTCATGACCCGGAACATCCCCGGCCTGCCCGGTGACTGGACCCGCCGATGGGCCCCGCTCACCGTGGCGGCAGGGTGAACGAGGAGCACCGCACCATGACCGGAGAAGACTCCGACCTGATCATTCGCCCGGCCGGCGAGGAGGATCTGCCCGCGATCGTCGCGATGCTGGCCGACGACCCACTCGGCATGACCCGGGAGTCCCCGGACGATCTGTCCCCCTACCGGGCAGCCTTCGAACGGCTGGCGGGCGATCCGCACCAGCACCTGGTCGTCGCCGTCCGCGCGGGCCGCGTCGTCGGCACCCTCCAGCTGACGATCGTCCCCGGACTCTCCCGCAAGGGAGCCACGCGTTCGATCATCGAAGGCGTACGCGTCCATACGGACGAGCGGGGCAGCGGCCTCGGCACCCGGTTCATCGAATGGGCGATCGAGCAGTCCCGTGCCGAGGACTGCAACCTCGTCCAGCTCACCTCGGACATGGCCCGCACCGACGCCCACCGCTTCTACGAGCGGCTCGGCTTCACCGGCTCCCACCTCGGGTTCAAGCTCCAGCTCTGAACCCGCCGTGCGTAGGCCGGGCCACTGTCTGCGGCCCGGCCTACGATCGGGAGGATGAGACTTCCCCTCGTCACCAACGCCGAGCGCCGGAACCGGCTCGGCCGCCGGCACCGGCTCGCGCCGTCCGCCCGCGCCGCCGATGTGCCGCAGGTCGCGGACGCCGTCATCGCCCTGCACGCCACCGACGCCTCGACGGTCTTCCTCTCGGCCCGCGCCCGGCTGAGCGAGGGCGAGGCCTCCGTGATCGAGCGGGCCCTCTACGAGGACGTGAGCCTCGTGCGGCTGCTCAGCATGCGCAACACGCTCTTCGCCGTCTCCACCGAACTCGCGCCGTACGTGGACTCCTCCACGGCCCGGGCCATCGCCACCAAGGAGCGCCGCACGCTCCTCAAGCACCTCCAGGAGGACGGCCAGGGTCTCGACGCCGACTGGCTGGCGCGGGCCGAGAGCGCCACGCTGGACGCGCTCGACACCCGGGGACCGTCCACCGGCAGCCAGCTCTCCGCCGCCGTCCCTGACCTGCGACAGAAGATCACCGTCTTCCGGGGCAAGAAGTACGAGACCGAGACGGGTGTCGCCACCCGCGTCATCCGGCTGCTCGCCGCCGACGGCCGTATCCGCCGCGACCGGCCCCGGGGGTCGTGGACCTCCAGCCAGTACCGCTGGGTGCACACCGAGCCCTGGCCAGCCATGCCCCCGGCCGAGGCCCGCGCCGAACTCGCCCGTCGCTGGCTGCACTCCTACGGCCCGGCCACCGAAGCCGACCTCAAGTGGTGGACCGGCTGGACCCTCACCGATACGCGCAAGGCCCTCGCGGCCGTCGGCCCCGACGAGGTCCGGCTGGAGGACGGCTCCACCGCCCTCGTCGGTCCCGGTGACTTCGGCCCCGAGCCCGCCCCGGAGCCCTGGGCCGCCCTGCTGCCCGCCCTGGACCCCAGCGCGATGGGCTGGGCGGACCGTGGCTTCCACCTGGACCCCGCGCACCGGGCGGCCCTCTTCGACTACGCCGGCAACATCGGCCCGACCGTGTGGTGGAACGGCGAGATCGTCGGCGGCTGGGCCCAGCTCCCCGACGGCCGGATCGTGCACCGGCTGCTCGCGGATCCGGGCCGCTCCGCCGGGAAGGCGATCGCGGCGGAAGCCGAGCGGCTCGGCTCCTGGCTCGGGGACAGCCGTATCACCCCGCGTTTCCGCACCCCGCTGGAGCGTGAACTCGCAGCGGGGTGAGGGCGGTCCGGCAGCGTCAGCCGATGCCCCGCCAGCCCTGCGGGTCGACCCCGCCGGGTACCGGAGCCCCGGTGTCGTACGGCTCGCGGGTGAACACGAACGAGGCGAGGTCGAGGTGGCTCACCGACCCGTCCGGCCGTCGCACGGCCCGCAGCGACTCGCCCGCGTAGTAGCCGTTCAGGCCCGTCCAGCTGCCGTCCGGCTCCGCCCGGAAGCGGGCGGAGCGCCCGTTGGCGGCCACCGGGCCCAGCTCGAGGAACCCGTCGTAGGTCAGCCGGACGGCCTGCGCCGACGTACCCCAGTACCAAGGGCCGCACAGCTCCAGGGCGACCGGATCGGCCTCCCGGAGCGGCCGCCAGGGCTCGGGAAGGCGCGGCTCGGCCTCCGCGACGATCGCCACCAGATCGGCGGCCAGCGTGGAGACGGGCAGCCCCGAGGTGCAGTTGGCCAGCACCACCGCGGCCACGTCCTCCGCCTCGCTCAGCCACAGGCAGGCCACGAAGCCCGGGAGCGAGCCGGTGTGCCCGGCGAGCCTGTGCTCGCCGTACTGCGTCAGCTGCATCCCGAGCCCGTAGCCGAGGTCGGCGAGACCGGGCTCCGGGGGAGTGGCCGACGTCCGCATCTCCCGTACCGACTCGGCGCTCAGCACGCGCGCGTCGCCCCGTACGAGGAAGGCCGCGAACCGTGCCAGGTCACCGGTGGTGGACCACAGCTGACCGGCCGGGGCCATGAGCCCCAGGTCCTCCGCCGGTTCGGGCATCATCACATCCGCCCACGGGTGCACCGCCCAACCGCCCGCGGCCGGGGCCTGCGGCTGCGCCGCCGTGCGCGCCAGCCCCAGCGGCTCCAGCACCTCGGCCCGGAGCACCTCTTCCCACGGCTTGCCGCGCACGGCCTCCACGACCGAACCCAGCAGCGTGTAGCCCGGGTTGGAGTAGTGGTGGCGCCGGCCCGGCTCGAAGCGGAAGGGCTGCTCGCCGAGCACGTCCGAGAGCTCCGGCCGCATCGCGCCCGGCGTCCGCTCCCACCACTCGCCCGGCGTCTCGGCCGCCAACCCGCCCGTGTGGGAGAGCAACTGGCCGATGGTCACCTCTCCGACACCCGTGCCCGGCAGGAACTTCTCCACCGGATCACCGAGCGCCAGCAGCCCCTCGTCGCGCAGGCGCATCACCAGAACGGCGGTGAACGTCTTGGTGATCGACCCGATCCGGTACTGCACGTTCCCGTCGGGCCCGTGCCCCTCGACCATGGTCCGGGAGCCCTCCCAGACCACCTCTGCGCCCCGCACCACGGCCGCCACCAGAGACGGCGCCCGGCCTTCGCGCTGAGCGACGGCGATCCGCCGCAGGAGCGCGCGCCGGGTCGCGGGGAGCAGGACAAGATCTTCAGATACGGCATCCATGGGGCGGATGCTACGTGTTGGCCATGTCCACGAACCGCGAATAATGACCCTGGAAGGCGACGGTGATGGTGGCCGTCGGACCGTTACGGTGCTTCGCCACGATCAGGTCCGCCTCACCCGCACGGGGTGACTCCTTCTCGTACGCGTCCTCGCGGTGGAGCAGGATCACCATGTCGGCGTCCTGCTCGATCGAGCCGGATTCACGCAGGTCGGAGACCATCGGCTTCTTGTCGGTGCGCTGTTCGGGACCACGGTTCAGCTGGGACAGCGCGATCACCGGCACCTCCAGCTCCTTGGCCAGCAGCTTGAGGTTTCGGGACATGTCCGAGACCTCCTGCTGGCGGCTCTCGGGACGGCGCGAGCCGCCCGACTGCATCAGCTGGAGGTAGTCGATGACCACGAGCGAGAGGTCGTTGCGCTGCTTGAGCCGGCGGCACTTGGCCCGGATCTCCATCATCGACAGGTTCGGGGAGTCGTCGATGTAGAGGGGGGCCGCGGAGACGTCCGGCATCCGGCGGGCCAGCCTGGTCCAGTCGTCGTCCGTCATGGTGCCCGAGCGCATGTGGTGCAGGGCCACCCGGGCCTCCGCCGAGAGCAGGCGCATCGCGATCTCGTTGCGCCCCATTTCGAGGGAGAAGATGACGCTGGGCAGGTTGGCCTTGATGGAGCAGGCACGGGCGAAGTCCAGCGCGAGGGTGGACTTACCCATGGCGGGGCGGGCCGCGATGACGATCATCTGGCCGGGGTGCAGACCGTTGGTCAGCGAATCCAGGTCCGTGAAGCCGGTCGGAACGCCCGACATCTGGCCGCTGCGCGAGCCGATCGCCTCGATCTCGTCGAGGGCGCCTTCCATGATGTCGCCCAGCGGCAGGTAGTCCTCGGAGGTCCGCTGCTCGGTGACGGCGTAGATCTCGGCCTGGGCACTGTTGACGATCTCGTCGACGTCTCCGTCGGCGGCATAACCCATCTGCGTGATCTTCGTACCGGCCGCGACCAGCCTTCGCAGGACGGCCCGCTCGTGGACGATCTCGGCGTAGTACTCGGCGTTCGCCGCGGTCGGGACGGACTGGACCAGCGTGTGCAGGTACGGAGCCCCGCCGACCTTGCTGATCTCGCCGCGCCGGGTCAGTTCGGCGCTGACGGTGATCGGGTCGGCCGGCTCGCCCTTGGCGTACAGGTCGAGGATGGCCTGGTAGATGGTCTCGTGCGACGGGCGGTAGAAATCGTGGCCCTTGAGCACCTCGACCACATCGGCGATGGCGTCCTTGGACAGCAGCATGCCGCCCAGGACGGACTGCTCGGCATCGAGGTCCTGCGGCGGGACGCGCTCGAAGCCGCCCCCTCCGCCGTCCCAGGAGCCCGACTCGCGCCCTCGGTCCTGCTCATCGTCCCCGCGGCCGCGGCCTTCGCCGTTACGGCGCGAACGGGCGGGCAGACGGTCACCTGGACCGCTGTCGGCCCAGGGGTCGTCCATGGGCTCGGGCATGCTCACCGGGCCACCTCCTCCCGTCCGCAACGCGGACATCGCCGTGCCACTCTTTCTACGACACGGCTCTGACATTTGGGGCACCCGAATCGGCTCTCGGCGAGTCGGACATCGAACCACGGTAGGGCCGGGAGCGGCGTCAGCCAATCTTGTTATCCACAGGCTGTGTGGATGAGATGTGGATGACGGCGCCAATGCTGTGGGTAACTCCCCCGAAGCTGTGCACGGACCGGGGGACGGCGCTGTGGACAAAATCACCAGACCTACCCTGTCACCCCACCTGACCTGCGATTTCCCCCTCCACTGACTGTGGGTGAGAAAAATATTCGCCACTGTCTCAAGATCGCCTCCAATGAGGTGGGACGAACGCGCGAATCGACGCAAACGTAAGGATCTAAAGGGCCTTGCGTCTATTACCTGTGGAAGATTAGATTGAGCACATGAGACAGGCCCCCGCAGCACCGAAGGCTGCCCCGAGACGACACGACCGCGAGATCTTCGCGCTCGCCCTCCCCGCCTTCGGCGCGCTCGTCGCCGAACCCCTCTTCGTGATGGCCGACAGCGCCATCGTGGGACACCTCGGCACCCCCCAGCTGGCCGGTCTCGGCATCGCGGCAGCCCTGCTCACCACCGCCGTGAGCCTCTTCGTCTTCCTCGCCTACGCCACCACCTCGGCCGTGGCCCGCCGCGTCGGCGCCGGCGACCTGCCGGCCGCCATCCGACAGGGCATGGACGGCATCTGGCTCGCACTCCTGCTCGGCGCTGCCGTCATCGCCGTCGTCCTGCCCGCGGCGCCCTCCCTGGTCTCCTTCTTCGGCGCCTCCGACAGCGTCGCCCCGTACGCGATCACCTATCTGCGGATCTCCGCCCTCGGCATCCCCGCGATGCTCGTGGTGCTCGCCGCCATCGGAGTGATCCGCGGCCTCCAGGACACCCGGACCCCGCTCTACGTCGCCATCGGCGGCTTCACCCTCAACGCGGCCCTGAACCTCGCCCTCGTCTACGGAGCGGGCCTCGGCATCGCCGGCTCCGCCTGGGGCACCGTGATCGCCCAGTGCGCCATGGCCGCCGCCTACCTGACCGTGGTCGTCCGCGGCGCCCGCCGGCACGGCGCCTCCCTGCGTCCCGATGCGGCAGGGATCCGGGCCTGCGCCCAGGCGGGCGTACCGCTGCTGGTGCGGACCCTGTCCCTGCGCGCCATCCTGCTGATCGCCACCGCCGTAGCCGCACGCTTGGGCGACGCCGACATCGCCGCCCACCAGATCCTGCTCTCCCTGTGGACCCTGCTCGCCTTCGCCCTCGACGCGATCGCGATCGCCGGGCAGGCCATCATCGGGCGCTACCTCGGTGCGGGGGACACCGAGGGAGCCAAGGCCGCCTGCCGCCGCATGGTGCAGTGGGGGATCGTCTCCGGCATCGTCCTGGGCCTCCTGGTGATCGCGGCCCGTCCCGTGTTCATCCCGCTCTTCACCAGCGACCCCGCCGTAGAGGACGCCCTGCTGCCCGCCCTGCTCGTGGCGGCCGTCTCCCAGCCCGTCTCCGGCATCGTCTTCATCCTCGACGGGGTCCTGATGGGCGCCGGCGACGGCCGCTACTTGGCCTGGGCCATGCTGCTGACCCTCGCCGTGTTCGCCCCGGCCGCCTTGCTCGTACCGGCCCTCGGAGGGGGGCTGACGGCCCTCTGGTGCGCCATGACGCTGATGATGCTGGTCCGCATGGTCACCCTCCAGCTGCGCACCCGCTCGGGCCGCTGGCTGATCGCGGGGGCGACCCGCTAGACCTCGGGGCGCTGGTGGCGATGTTTCACGTGAAACATCGCGAGAACGACGAAGGGCCGCACCCCCGAGGGGGTGCGGCCCTTCACTGCGCAGCCCTTAGGCGGCGACGACCTCGACGCCCACGTTCGCGACCACGTCGGCGTGCAGACGCACGGAGACCTGGTAGGAACCGAGGGTCTTGATCGGGGAGCCCAGCTCGACGCGACGCTTGTCGACCTTGGGGCCACCGGAAGCCTCGACCGCCGTGGCGATGTCGGCCGGCGTGACGGAACCGAAGAGACGACCGGCGTCACCCGCACGGGTGGCCAGACGGACCTTCACGGCCTCGAGCTTGGCCTTGAACTCGTTGGCCTGCTCGATGGTCGCGATCTCGTGGATCTTGCGGGCGCGGCGGATCTGCGCCACGTCCTTCTCGCCACCCTTGGTCCAGCGGATCGCGAAACCACGCGGGACCAGGTAGTTGCGAGCGTAACCGTCCTTGACGTCGACGACATCGCCGGCGGTGCCGAGGCCAGAGACCTCGTGGGTCAGGATGATCTTCATTATTCGGTCACCCTTTCCTTATCGCGCGGTGGACGTGTAGGGCAGCAGCGCCATCTCACGGCTGTTCTTCACAGCCGTGGCGACGTCACGCTGGTGCTGCGTGCAGTTGCCGGTGACGCGGCGGGCACGGATCTTGCCACGGTCGGAAATGAACTTCCGCAGCATGTTCGTGTCCTTGTAGTCCACGTACGCGGTCTTGTCCTTGCAGAACGCGCAGACCTTCTTCTTAGGCTTGCGCACAGGCGGCTTCGCCATTGTGTCTCTCCTGTGAAATCAAGAAGTGGGGGTTCGAGCTGCCCTTAGAAGGGAGGCTCGTCCGAGTAGCCACCGCCGGAGCCGCCGGTGTTGCCAGAGCTTCCGCCCCAGCCACCGCCGCCACCCTGCTGCGAGCCGCCGGCAGGCGCACTGGACGCCCACGGGTCGTCGGAGGGAGCTCCGCCGCCCTGAGGAGCGCCGCCACTGGGGGCTCCGCCCCAGTTGCCACCGCCGCCACCCTGCTGCTGACCGCCGCCGCCGTATCCACCCTGACCACCGCGACCGCTGGTCTTGGCGACCTTGGCCGTGGCGCTCTTCAGGCTGGGGCCGACTTCCTCGACGTCCAGCTCGTAGACCGTGCGCTTGACACCCTCACGGTCTTCGTACGACCGCTGCTTCAGCCGGCCCTGCACGATGACGCGCATGCCTCGCTGAAGAGACTCGGCGACGTTCTCAGCCGCCTGCCGCCAGACCGAGCAGGTCAGGAACAGGCTCTCGCCGTCCTTCCACTCATTGGTCTGCTTGTCGAAGGTGCGGGGAGTGGACGCGACACGGAACTTCGCGACCGCCGCACCCGAGGGGGTGAAGCGCAGCTCGGGGTCGTCGACGAGATTGCCGACGACCGTGATGACGGTCTCGCCTGCCATGGATGAACCTCTCGGCGGGGATTGCTGCTGGGCTGCTGTTGCTACTCGGTCCCGATTACCGCTGAACCGAAGTTCAGTGGGTCTCGGGGCGGAGGACCTTGGTCCGGAGAACCGACTCGTTCAGGTTCATCTGTCGGTCAAGCTCCTTGACGACCGCAGGCTCGGCCTGAAGGTCGATGACCGAGTAGATGCCCTCGGGCTTCTTCTTGATCTCGTAAGCGAGACGACGACGGCCCCAGGTGTCGACCTTCTCGACCTTTCCGTTGCCCTCACGGACGACAGAAAGGAAGTTCTCGATCAGCGGGGAGACAGCGCGCTCCTCGAGATCGGGGTCGAGGATGACCATCACTTCGTAGTGACGCATGTGGAACCCACCTCCTTTGGACTCAGCGGCCACGGTCGTTCCGTGGCAGGAGGGTCGTGATGCGTACGCACGGCGTCCGCAAGCAGACACCGCGCAGACCGTACAGACTACCTGGTCGACTCCTTCCGGTTGAAATCCGGCACCAGGAGGCCACAATCTGTATCCATCGGGTGTGCTCGGTGCTATGCCCCGGCCCCTGCCGGAGCAGGCCCGCAGCACCGCTCTGCTGCAGCCAGGAGGTGCCTTCCGATGGCACAGGCAATGCGACGCCAGTCCACGCCCCCGTCGATCTCGCTCTTCGCGACGGACGGCAAGCCTCATCCGGTCCAGGACACCCTGGTCGCGGTCACTCTGATCCTCGGCGCCGTGGCGTTCATCACGGCGTTCTTCCACAATCTGCACCTGCTCAGCTCGTGGACCGGGCTGGTCGGGATCCTCACCGGCGCCTACGGACAGTTCATCTCGGAGACGACACGCGAGCGCTTCGCACTGATCGTCGGCCTTGGCGCTGCTGGCATCGGCTTCTTCCTCGGCATGGCACACGGCGGGCTCTTCGGCGGCTGGCTGGGCTGACCGGCGTACCTCCGCGACAGGGCGCCGGCCTCCCACCGGCCCGGGCCCGGCCCGTCCCCCAGATGGGTGGCGCCCTTGTCGCAGTAGGCTTCGCGCCATAGCCAGCGAAGCCGCCGGAGGAGACGCCCCGCATGAGCCTGTCCCTGAGGACCATCAGCCGAGAGCAGCATCTGGGCTACCTCCAGAGCCTGCCCTCGGCTAGCCACTGCCAGGTCCCGGCGTGGGCCGACGTGAAGAACGAGTGGCGTTCCGAGAACCTCGGATGGTTCGACTCGTCCGGCGAACTCGTCGGCGCCGCCCTTGTGTTGTACCGCCAGCTCCCCAAGGTGAAGAGGTACCTCGCGTACCTTCCCGAGGGCCCCGTCATCAACTGGTACGCCCCCAATCTCGAGGAGTGGCTCCAGCCGATGCTGGCCCACCTCAAGCAGCAGGGCGCCTTCACCGTGAAGATGGGCCCGCCCGTCGTCATCCGCCGCTGGAACTCCGCCGCCATCAAGGCCGGAATCCAGGACCCGGAGGTCAAGCGCCTGCGTGACGTGGAGGCTTCGCACATCGAGCCCCGCGCCTTCGAGGTCTCCGACAAGCTGCGCCGCATGGGCTGGCAGCAGGGCGAGGACGGCGGCGCCGGATTCGGCGACGTCCAGCCCCGCTACGTCTTCCAGGTGCCGCTGGCCAACCGCTCGCTGGACGACGTCCTCAAGGGCTTCAACCAGCTGTGGCGCCGCAACATCAAGAAGGCCGAGAAGGCCGGCGTCGAGGTGGTCCAGGGCGGCTACGAGGACCTGGCGACCTGGCAGCACCTGTACGAGATCACGGCCGAGCGCGACAAGTTCCGCCCGCGTCCGCTCGTCTACTTCCAGCGCCAGTGGAAGGCCCTCAACGCCGAGGACCCCAACCGCATGCGGCTGTACATCGCCAAGCACGAGGGGGAGCCGCTGGCCGCCGCCACGATGCTCACCGTCGGCCAGCACGTCTGGTACTCGTACGGCGCCTCCGCCAACCACAAGCGCGAGGTCCGCCCCTCGAACGCCATGCAGTGGCGCATGCTGCGCGATTCGTACGCGCTCGGCGCAAGCGTCTACGACCTGCGCGGCATCAGTGACACCCTGGACGAGAACGACCACCTGTTCGGTCTGATCCAGTTCAAGGTCGGCACGGGCGGCGAGGCCGTCGAGTACGTCGGCGAGTGGGACTTCCCGCTCAACAAGCTGCTCCACAAGGCGCTCGACATCTACATGTCCCGCCGCTGATCCACCGCCCCATCCACACACCGCACCGCTGCACCACGCAGCTTTTCGAGAGAGGCTCCGGACGGGCATGGCGCTCACGCTCTACGTCGACACCGCGCGCTGGCGTGCGCACCAGAAGCAGATCCAGGACCAGTTCCCCGGGCTGATCCCGGTCTGCAAGGGCAACGGCTACGGCTTCGGCCACGAGCGGCTCTGCGAGGAGGCGACCCGGATGGGTGCCGACGTCCTGGCCGTCGGGACGACGTACGAAGCCGCGAGCATCAAGGACTGGTTCGGCGGGGACCTGCTCGTCCTGACCCCGTTCCGGCGCGGTGAGGAGCCGGTGCCGCTGCCGGACCGGGTCATCCGCTCGGTGTCCTCTCTGGACGGGGTCCGGGGTCTCGTCGGCGCCCGCGTGGTCATCGAGTGCATGAGCTCCATGCGCCGGCACGGCATCTCCGAGCAGGACCTCGGCCAGCTGCACACGGCCATCGAGGACGTCCGGCTGGAGGGCTTCGCCCTGCACCTGCCGCTGGACCGCCCGGACGGCTCCGACGCCGTCGAGGAGGTCATCGGCTGGATGGACCGGCT
Source organism: Streptomyces sp. NBC_00454 (assembly GCF_041434015.1). Classification (GTDB taxonomy): domain Bacteria; phylum Actinomycetota; class Actinomycetes; order Streptomycetales; family Streptomycetaceae; genus Streptomyces. Next base: position 3,849,283 of record NZ_CP107907.1, read on the forward strand.
GCGCGCGGCGCGGCTGCCGCTCCACACCATGTTCGTCAGCCACCTGAAGGCGGCGGAGCTGGCGCGCCTCCAGCAGCAGTTCCCGCAGACCCGCTTCCGGGCCCGGATCGGCACCCGGCTCTGGCTGGGCGACCACGAGGCGACCGAGTACCGCGGTGCGGTCCTCGACGTCACCCGCGTCGCCAAGGGCGACCGGTTCGGCTACCGCCAGCAGAAGGCCGCCTCCGACGGCTGGCTGGTCGTGGTCGCCGGCGGCACCTCGCACGGCGTGGGCCTGGAGGCCCCCAAGGCCCTGCACGGGGTGATGCCGCGCGCCAAGGGCGTGGCCCGGGCGGGGCTGGCCACCGTCAACCGCAACCTGTCGCCCTTCGTGTGGGCGGGCAAGCAGCGCTGGTTCGCAGAGCCGCCGCACATGCAGGTGTCCATCCTGTTCGTGCCCTCCGACTCTCCCGAGCCGAAGGTCGGCGACGAACTGGTGGCGCACCTGCGTCACACCACCACGCAGTTCGACCGGGCGATCGAGGCCTGAGTCAGTCCTCGGGGCCCGCGCCCCATTCGACCCGCCGTCCGTCCGAAGGCGCCGCGTACTGCGGCGCCTTCGCCGTGTGCGACAGGGTGAACACGTCCTCGGCGCCGTCCAGGACGCCACCGGAAGGGTCGTCCGACCCGTCGCGCCGCACCACGTCGCGCTCGGGCAGCATGATGTCGCGCACGACCACGGCGCACAGGTAGAGCGTGCACAGCAGATGGGCCGCGATCGCCAGCTGGTAGCCCTCCAGCGGCAGGCCCTGATGCTTCTCACCGCTGGTCGTGTAGGCCAGGTAGAACCAGATCCCCAGGAAGTAGACGACCTCGCCCGCCTGCCAGATGAGGAAGTCCCGCCAGCGCGGCCGGGCCAGCGCGGCGAGCGGGATCAGCCACAGCACGTACTGCGGCGAGTAGACCTTGTTGACCAGGATGAAGGCGGCCACGAGCAGGAAGGCCAGCTGCGCGAAGCGGGGGCGGCGCGGTGCGGTCAGCGTGAGGAAGCCGATGCCCGCGCACAGCAGCAGCGTCAGGCCCGTGGCGTAGGTGTTGGCGCCCGACAGCGGGTTCCCGGAGCGCTGGGAGATCAGCAGCCACACGGAGCCGAAGTCGATGGGCCGCTCCTGGCTGAAGGTGTAGAACTTCGTCCAGCCTTCCCAGGCGAAGAGCATGACGGGCAGGTTCACCACGAGCCACGAGGCGACCGCGCCGCCGACCGCCGCACCGAAGGCGCGCCACTTCCCGGCCCGCCAGCAGAGCACGAACACGGCCCCGAGCAGCAGTACGGGATAGAGCTTGGCCGCGGTGGCGAGGCCGATCAGGATGCCGAAGGCCAGTGCCCGGCCCCGCGACCACATGAGCATCGCGGCGGCCGTCAGGGCGATGGCCAGCAGGTCCCAGTTGATGGTCGCGGTGAGCGCGAAGGCGGGCGCCAGGGCGAAGAGCAGGGCGTCCCACGGCCGCCGGCGGTGCGTACGGGCCACGCATACGGCAATCACGGCGGCGCAGGCCATCAGCATGCCCGCGTTGACCATCCAGTACATCTGCTCCCGGTGCTGCATCGAGCCGCTGCTCGGGGTCAGCCAGGAGGCGACTTCCATGAAGACCCCGGTGAGCACCGGGTACTCCAGGAACTGCATGTCGCCGGGGAGCCGGTCGAAGTACGGCGTGAGGCCGTCGGCGAAGCCGCGTACGACGTAGAGGTGCGGGATGTCCGAGTAGCAGGCGTGGGTGTACTGGGACCCGGCCCCGCGGAACCACGCCCAGTCGTAGCAGGGCAGCTTCTGCACCATGCCGAGCGCGAACATCCCCAGGGCCACGAGCACCACGACGCGCACCGGGGTCAGCCAGTGGCCTCCCAGCCGGGCGTAGCGGCCCATCGGGCCGCCGATGAGCTCGCTCCCGGCGGCGGCCACCTCGTCCTGCTGGGTGGGCAGTACGGGGCTGTCCTCGTGCACCTTCGTCATGCGCACATCCTGCCGTACCGCGCCGGACATGGGAGAGGGCCGTCGCACTTGGTGCGACGGCCCTCTGCGGCCCTGCCTCGGGGCGGCGGGATCAGCCGCCCGTGGCTCCCCCTATCGGGAAGCCTCCGGTACTGCCGCCGTTCGTCGTGCCGCCCGGTCTGCCGCCGCCCGTCTTACTGGGCGAGGGCGAGGGCGAGACGGATGTGGTGGGGCTCGCCCCCGGGTCGCAGATCTCCCACGGCTTGCAGGAGGGCTTCCCGCCCTTGGAGGGGGTCGGGGACGGCGACGGCTCCATCGAGGGGGTCGGGGACGGAGAGGGGGACATGGACGGGGCGATCGAGGGCGAGGGCGAGGGAGCGCCGGAGGCGTCCGCGACGACGCCGAGCTTGTCCGGCTCCGGGAAGTCCGTCTCCGGAACGCCGTTCAGCGCTTCCTTCATGTACTTGACCCAGATCTCGGCGGGGATGTCACCACCGTGGAGGGACGGGATGTTGCCCACGCCCTTCATCGAGATCAGTTCCTTCTTCGGCGCGTTGGGGTCCGAGCGGAACAGGGTCACGGAGGTGGACAGCTGGGGCGTGTAGCCGACGAACCAGGCCGACATGTTGTCATCGGTGGTACCGGTCTTGCCGGCGGCGGGCCGGCCCAGCTTCTTCGCCTTGGTGCCGGTGCCGTTCTCGACGACGTTGCGCAGGACCTTGGTGATGTTGTCCGCGATCGAGTTGTCCATGGCCTGCTGCGCCTTGGGAGCCTCGAAGCCGGCCAGGTCCTCGCCGTTCTTCCTCACCTTGGTCACGGAGAAGGGCTCGTGGTGGGTGCCGGAGCCGGCGAAGGTGGCGTACGAGTCGGCCATCCGGATGGCGCTGGGCGTCGAGGTGCCGAGCGCGAAGGAGGCATTGTCGTTCGGGTCCATCGTCTCCGGGAGGATGCCCGAGGCCTTGGCGACGTCCCGGACCTTGGTGTGGCCCACGTCGAAGACGAGCTGGGCGAACGGGACGTTGATGGACTTCTCCATCGCCTCGTTCAGGGTCACGTACCCGTAGGCGGTCGGGCTCTCGTTCTTCTGCTTGAACGGCTTGCCCGAACCGTCGCGCAGGGGCTTGCCGTCACGGTTGTTGATCACCGTGAGGTCGTTGGCCATGTACTTGCTGTCGGCCGAGATCCCCGCGCCGTTCGAATTCTGCGTGCCGTACTCCATGGCCGCCGCCAGCACGAACGGCTTCCAGGTCGAGCCGACCTGGACACCGGAGGTGTTGGCGTTGTTGTTGAAGTACTTCTTGTCCATGCCCGGACCGCCGTACAGGGCGACGATGGCTCCGGTCTTCACGTCCACCGAAGAAGCGCCGAACTGGACGAAGGTGTCGGTGTCGGGCCGCTTCTTCTCGTCGATCAGCCCGTCGCGGGTCTCCTCGACGGCCTTGACCAGTGCGTCCACCTTCGGCTTCTGGAAGGTGGTGTAGATCTGGTAGCCGCCCTTGGCCAGCTCGTCGACCGTGATGCCCTTGCTCTTCATCATGTAGGCCTTGGCCGTCTCGACCAGATAGCCGATCTGTCCCGCCATGCCCTTGGCCTGAGCGGATTCGACGAGCTGGGGGAACTCCTTGAACTGGTCCCGCTCGGACTGCTGCATGCGCCCCACCGTGACCTCGCGGTCCAGCACCCAGGCCCAGCGCTGCTTGGCGCGTTCGGTGTTGGCCTGGGGGGTGGCCGCGGTGCCGATGCCGCCGTCCGGGTTGTAGAGGTTCGGGCCCTTGAGCACGGAGGCGAGGAAGGCGCTCTCGGACGGGGTCAGCTTGTCGCAGTCCTTGCCGAAGTAGGCGCGGGCGGCGGCCTGGATCCCGTAGGCGTCGCGTCCGTAGTAGGCCGTGTTCAGGTAGCCCGCGAGGATCGTGTTCTTCTCCTCGCTCACACCCAGCTTTATCGAGATGAAGAGCTCGGTGACCTTGCGCTTGAGCGTCTGGTCGGAGTCCAGGTACGTGTTCTTCACGTACTGCTGGGTGATCGTCGAGCCGCCCTGGGTGGACCCGCCCTTGGCCATGTTCCACACGGCGCGGGCGATACCCATCGGGTCCACGCCCTTGTCCGACTCGAAGGACTCGTTCTCCGCCGCGATCACGGCGTTCTGCATCGACCGGGGGATGCTCCCGATGGGCACGATCTGGCGGTTCACGGATCCACCGGTCGCGACCATCTGGGTGCCGTCGGCCCAGTAGAAGACGTTGTTCTGGGCCTCTGCCGTCTTGTTCGGGTCGGGGGTGTTCACCGAGGCGATGCCGATTCCGGCGCCCGCGATGATGATCGCGAAGAAGCCGAAGGCCGTGCCTCCGACGAGCTTCCACGACGGGATGAAACGCTTCCAGCCCGCCTTGTCCGAGCGCGGGTAGTTGATGAACCGCTTGTCCGGGCGGCCCGTGCCGCGTCCAGCCCTTGCGGCGCCCCTGGCCCGTCCCGCCGGTTCCCGCCCGGAGGATCTCCGGTTGCCGGCTCTGCCTCCACGGCCCGGCTCCTCCGGATACGGCCCGCTCGGTGACGAGGTGGGGACGTCGTGTCCGGACCCGGCGCCCCGTCCGGGGCGCTGCTGGGCAGCCTTGCGGGCCGCGGCGCGGCCGCCACCCTGGGGCTGTTGCGGTTTGCGGCGGTGCTCGCTCATCGAACGACTACTCCTCGGGCAGGCGAGTGGCCTGGAAGCGGCAGGTGAGTTCCGGTCCCCCCGGTGTCATGGCGCACAGACTACGCACGCCCAAAAGCCCCTCAGTGCCGAAGTTCATCCCAAAACAGGCAACTTGCCCTGTGTGAATTGAGGATGTGACGCCGGTCACCGTGTCGTGACTTGTAGCCGGGAGCAGCCCGTTCTATCGTCTGGATGTATCGAGCCGATACATCAGCTCGGCATAAACACTCCGAGGCGGAGGAAGGCAGGCGGATGAGCAGGCGCTCAGGCATCCTCGAGTTCGCCGTACTCGGCCTGCTTCGCGAATCCCCCATGCACGGCTATGAGCTGCGCAAGCGGCTCAACACCTCACTGGGGGTGTTCAGGGCGTTCAGTTACGGAACGCTCTATCCCTGCCTCAAGACGCTCGTCACCAACGGCTGGTTGATCGAAGAACCGGGCAATGCCCCGGAAGACGCTCTCGCCGCTTCACTCGCAGGGCGCCGCGCCAAGATCGTCTACCGGTTGACGGCGGCAGGCAAGGAGCACTTCGAGGAGCTCCTCTCCCACACGGGCCCCGATGCCTGGGAGGACGAGTCTTTCGCCGCACGCTTCGCTTTCTTCGGCCAGACCGAACGAGAAGTGCGCATGCGGGTCCTGGAAGGCCGTCGCAGCCGACTTGAAGAGCGCCTGGAGAAGATGAGCGCCTCGCTCGCCCGCACTCGCGAGCGGCTCGACGATTACACGCTCGAGCTGCAACGCCACGGCATGGAGTCCGTGGAGCGCGAAGTGCGCTGGCTGAACGAGCTCATCGAGAGTGAGCGGGCGGGACGGGATCAGAGACGACCCGGTCCGTCCGACGAAACTGCTAAATGAGGCCTGCATCTCGCAGGCCTCGTCCGAGAACAAACAGGGAGCAACCGGAATGGGTTCGGTTCGCGTAGCCATCGTCGGCGTAGGCAACTGCGCCGCCTCGCTGGTGCAGGGCGTCGAGTACTACAAGGACGCCGACCCGGCGGCCAAGGTCCCCGGTCTGATGCACGTCCAGTTCGGCGACTACCACGTCAGCGACATCGAGTTCGTCGCCGCGTTCGACGTCGACGCGAAGAAGGTCGGCCTCGACCTTTCGGACGCCATCGGCGCCAGCGAGAACAACACCATCAAGATCTGTGACGTCCCGAGTGCGGGCGTGACCGTTCAGCGCGGCCACACCCTGGACGGCCTGGGCAAGTACTACCGCATGACCATCGAGGAGTCGGCCGAGACCCCGGTCGACGTCGTCCAGGTCCTCAAGGACCGTCAGGTCGACGTCCTGATCTGCTACCTCCCCGTCGGTTCCGAGGACGCGGCGAAGTTCTACGCCCAGTGCGCCATCGACGCCAAGGTCGCCTTCGTCAACGCCCTCCCGGTCTTCATCGCCGGCACCAAGGAGTGGGCGGACAAGTTCACCGAGGCCGGTGTCCCGATCGTCGGCGACGACATCAAGTCCCAGGTCGGCGCCACCATCACGCACCGCGTGATGGCGCGACTGTTCGAGGACCGCGGCGTCCGTCTTGAGCGCACCATGCAGCTCAACGTCGGCGGCAACATGGACTTCAAGAACATGCTCGAGCGCGACCGCCTCGAGTCGAAGAAGATCTCCAAGACGCAGGCCGTCACCTCGCAGATCCCCGACCGCGAGCTCGGTGACAAGAACGTCCACATCGGCCCGTCGGACTACGTCCAGTGGCTCGACGACCGCAAGTGGGCCTACGTCCGCCTCGAGGGCCGCGCGTTCGGCGACGTCCCCCTGAACCTCGAGTACAAGCTCGAGGTGTGGGACTCCCCGAACTCCGCCGGTGTCATCATCGACGCCCTGCGCGCCGCGAAGATCGCCAAGGACCGCGGTATCGGCGGCCCGATCCTCTCGGCGTCGAGCTACTTCATGAAGTCCCCGCCGGTCCAGTACTTCGACGACGAGGCCCAGGCCAACGTCGAGAAGTTCATCAAGGGCGAGGTCGACCGCTAGTCGGATCCCAAGGGTCGGCAACGACACCTGGACTTCGGCTGTTCTTCCGCGGAGGGTCCCCGGGCAATGTGCCCGGGGACCCTCCGCGTATGTGACCCTTGCCCACATGGCTGTCGTACGTGATCTGCGCGTACTCCTGCGTCTGCGGGACTTCCGCAACCTGCTCGCCGTGCGGCTGCTCTGCCAGGCCGCGGACGGCGTGTACCAAGTCGCACTGGCCACTTACGTCGTCTTCTCCCCGGAGAAGCAGGCCTCGCCCGCGGCCATCGCCTCGGCCATGGCGGTGCTCCTGCTGCCCTATTCGGTGGTCGGGCCCTTCGCCGGCGTGCTGCTCGACCGCTGGCCGCGCCGCCAGGTCTTCCTCTACGGCAACCTGCTGCGGGCCTTCCTCGCCTGTGTCACCGGCATGCTGATCGTCGCGCACGTCCCCGACTGGCTCTTCTACGCCTCGGCCCTGTCCGTGACCGCCGTCAACCGCTTCGTCCTGGCCGGGCTGGCCGCCTCCCTGCCACGCGTGGTCGGGCCCGGCGAACTGGTCACCGCGAACGCGCTCTCACCCACCGCCGGAACCCTCGCGGCCGTGGCCGGCGGGGGACTGGCCTTCCTCGTCCGCGTACTGGCATCCGACTCCGACGCCCTCGTCGTGCTCCTGGCAGCCGTGCTCTACCTGTGCGCCGCCCTGGTCTCCCTGAGCCTCGCCGTGGGCCGCCTGGGGCCCGATCACCCTCCCGGCAGGATCAACCCGACGGTGCGGGAGGGCGTCGCCCTCGCCGTACGGGGCATGGCCGACGGCCTGCGCCACCTGGCCTCCCGGCGCGAGGCGGCCCGGGCGCTGACCGCCATGACCCTGATGCGGTTCTGCTACGGGGCCCTGTTCGTCACGCTGCTCATGCTGTGCCGCTACGCCTGGTCGGACAACGAGTCCGACGGACTGGCCCTGCTCGGGGTCACGGTCGGTGTCTCGGGGGCCGGATTCTTCGCGGCCGCCGTGGTCACCCCCTGGCTCGTGGACCGGCTGGGCACCCGGGGATGGATGACCGCCTGCGCCGCCGGATCCGCCGTGCTGGTCCCCGCACTCGGACTGTTCTTCGCCCCCGGCCCGATGCTGGCCGCCGCCTTCGTGCTCGGCCTCGCCACCCAGGGCGCCAAGATCTCCACCGATACCGTCGTGCAGTCCCGGGTGGACGACTCCTTCCGCGGCCGCGTCTTCTCCGTCTACGACGTGCTCTTCAACGCCGCCTTCGTCGGCGCCGCCGCGGTGGCCGCGCTCGTGCTCCCGCTCGACGGGCAGTCCGTCCCACTGATCCTCGGCGTGGCCACGCTCTATGCCCTGACCGCCGCGTTCCTCATGCGACAGGGCGATGTTTCACGTGAAACATCGCCCTGAACCCCGTCGCCGCCGGTCGATGTTTCACGTGAAACATCGACGGGCGGCGGCCGGGCCGATCCGGCTCAGTCCTGCGCCGCCCACCACTCCTTGAGGGCCGCGATCGCCGCATCACGCCCCATCGGACCGTTCTCCAGCCGCAGCTCCAGCAGGAACGCGTAGGCCTTGCCGATCACCGGACCGGGACTGACGTCCAGGACCTGCATGATCTCGTTGCCGTCCAGGTCGGGCCGGATCGCGTCAAGCTCCTCCTGCTCCTGCAGCTGGGCGATGCGCTCCTCCAGCCCGTCATAGGTGCGGGAGAGCGCATTCGCCTTGCGCTTGTTGCGCGTGGTGCAGTCGGAACGGGTCAGCTTGTGCAGGCGCTCCAGCAGCGGGCCGGCGTCGCGGACGTAGCGCCGCACCGCGGAGTCGGTCCACTCCCCGTCCCCGTAGCCGTGGAAGCGCAGGTGCAGCTCCACCAGCCGCGACACGTCCTTGATCATGTCGTTGGAGTACTTCAGCGCGGTCATGCGCTTCTTGGTCATCTTCGCGCCCACCATCTCGTGGTGGTGGAAGGAGACCCGGCCATCGCTCTCGAACCGGCGGGTGCGGGGCTTGCCGATGTCGTGCAGCAGGGCCGCGAGCCGCAGTACCAGGTCCGGGCCGTCCTCCTCCAGGGCGATCGCCTGTTCCAGGACGATCAGCGAGTGGTCGTAGACGTCCTTGTGGCGGTGGTGCTCATCGCTCTCCAGGCGCAGCGCCGGAAGCTCCGGCATCACGTGGTCGGCCAGCCCGGTGTCCACGAGGAGGCCCAGGCCCTTGCGCGGGTGCGCGGACAGCAGCAGTTTGTTCAGCTCCGCCTGCACCCGCTCCGCCGAGACGATCTCGATCCGGCCGGACATCTCCGTCATGGCCGCCACCACCTCGGGGGCGACCTCGAAGTCGAGCTGCGCGGCGAACCGCGCCGCCCGCAGCATCCGCAGCGGATCGTCGGAGAAGGAGTCCTCCGGGGTGCCGGGGGTCCGCAGGACGCCCGCCCGGAGGTCCTCCAGACCGCCGTACGGGTCCACGAACTCCTGCTCGGGAAGCGCGACGGCCATCGCGTTCACCGTGAAGTCACGACGGACGAGGTCTTCCTCGATCGAGTCTCCGTAGGAGACCTCCGGCTTGCGCGAGGTCCTGTCGTAGGACTCCGAGCGGTACGTGGTCACCTCGATCTCGAAGTTCCGTTCGGCGCCCTCGACACGGGCCAGCTTCTGCGCACCGACCGTGCCGAAGGCGATGCCGACGTCCCACACCGAGTCGGCCCACGGCCTGATGATCTTGAGGACGTCCTCGGGACGGGCATCGGTGGTGAAGTCGAGGTCGTTGCCGAGGCGCCCGAGCAGCGCGTCGCGGACGGACCCGCCGACCAGGGCGAGGCGGAATCCCGCCTCCTGGAAACGGCGGCCGAGCTCGTCGGCGACAGGGGCGATCCGGAGCAGTTCACTCACCGCGCGGACCTGTCCCTGACTCAGGACACTGGAGTTCTCTTCGTTGGCGTTCGGCACAACAGAAAAGGGTACGTGCCCGGCCCGCCAGGAGCTTCCCTGTTTGTGGCCACCCCGGCCCACAAGCGCTCCGGGCCGGGCCCGATCATGTGGAGCAAGGCGCGGCACTCGCGCACAGCGGGCCTCGTTACCATGCGTGGACGCACAAACGACGACCACTGACACTTCGAGGGACGGGCGAGCGCGTGGCCGAGGCGGCAGACATTCAGGGGGCGGTCCCCGCTCCTGCCCGGCGACGCTGGCTGCGGCGCGCAGTCGTCCTGCTCGCCGGCACTCCGGTGCTCGCCGCCCTGATCTACTCTCCCGCCCCCAAGGCCGAGGCCGCCGAGGCCGCGGCCGCCACCGTCGACGTCCAGCTCGACGGCCTGACGCCCAGCGCCCCGGTCAAGGGCGACACCCTCACCATCTCCGGCACCGTGGTCAACAACGGCCGCGAGAAGATCACCGCCGCGCACGTGGGTCTGCGGGTCGGGCCGGTGCTGGGGGACCGCAGCTCCATCGACGAGACCGCGGACCGCGGTGCCTACCGGGCGGGCACCGACCCCGCCGAGATCAGCGCCGAATTCGCGGTGAAGATCGACACGCTGCTCCCGAAGGTCGCCCAGCCCTTCACGCTCAAGGTCCCCGTGAACAAGCTGGAGCTGGACAAGGACGGCGTCTACCAGCTCGGCGTCTCCCTGTCCGGGGAGACCGAGAGCCGTACCTCCGAGCAGATCCTCGGCATCAAGCGGACCTTCCTGCCCTGGCAGCCGGAGGCCGCGGCCAAGCGCTCGCAGCTCACGTACGTGTGGCCGCTGATCTCCACCACGCACCTGACCGCGGAGACCGGCTCGGACGAGTTGCAGACCCCCGTCTTCCTCGACGAGAGCCTCGCCGACGAGCTGCGGCCCGGCGGCCGCCTGGAGCAGATGGTCTCGCTCGGCAAGGACCTGCCCATCGCCTGGCTCATCGACCCCGACCTGCTCTACACGGTCGACGCGATGACCAAGGGCTACCGGATCCGCACCCCCGACGGCCGGACCGTCCAGGGCAAGAACAAGGCGATCGCCGAGCAGTGGCTGAGCTCGCTGGAGAGCGCCGTCCAGGGCAAGAAGGTCGTCGCACTGCCCTTCGCGGACCCCGACATCGCCTCGCTCGCCCACCACGGCAAGGACGTCTCCGGGACGCTGGGCCAGCTGCGGCCCGCCACCGACAAGGCGAAGCAGGCCGTCGAGACGGTCCTGCACGTCCCCGCGAGCACCGACTTCTCCTGGCCCGTGGACGGAGCGATCGACCCGTCGATCGTCAACGTGGCCACTTCGGCGGGCGCCCACAACGTCCTCACCCGCAGCGACAGCCTCCAGGAGACCGGCTCCCTCGGCTACACCCCCTCGGCCGCGCGGCCCATCGGTGCGGGCACGACCGCGATCGTCGCCGACGCCGAACTCTCCACCGCCTTCCAGGGCAGCATGCTCGGCGCCGGGGACTCCACCCTCGCGGTGCAGGAGTTCCTCGCCCACGCCCTCGCCCTGAACCTGCAGGCTCCCGACAACCAGCGCAGCTTCGTCGTGACCCCGCAGCGGACTCCGAGTTCCAGCCAGGCCCAGACGATGGCCACCGCCGTCCGGGAGCTGCAGTCCGGGCGCTGGACCCAGCCCGCCGACCTGGAGGCCGCGGCCGCCGCCACGCCCGACCCGCGGGCCGCCACCCAGGTCCCGGGGGCCGGCCAGTACCCGGAGGCGCTGAGCAAGCAGGAACTGCCGGTCTCCGCCTTCGAGCAGATCCGTACCACCCAGAGCACGCTGGACCACTTCAAGGTCATCCTGACCGCGCCCGACCGCGTCGAGATCCCCTTCGGCAACGCCACCAACCGGGAGATGTCCACCTCCTGGCGCGGCCGCCCCGACGAGGCCCGGGACTACCGGGACCAGGTGCAGCAGTACCTGATCGGCCTCACCGAGAAGGTCAAGGTCATCTCCAAGTCCGATGCCACCCTCTCCGGACACAGCGCCACCATCCCGGTCAGCATCCAGAACAGCCTCGTCCAGGACACCCACAATCTGGTCCTGCGTCTGAAGTCCGCCAACCCGACCCGGCTGATGTTCGGGGACAGCGGTGAGGCCCAGCAGGAGGTCGCTGTCCAAGGTGGGCACAGCCAGACCGTAAAGTTCCCCGCGAATGCCACTGCAAGCGGCCCGGTCGAGGTGACCGCGCAGCTCTACACGACCGATGGCGTCCCCTACGGCAAGGAACGCAAGTTCACCGTCGAGGCCACCGAGGTCACCCCCACCGTCATGCTCGTCATCGCGGGCGGCGTTCTCCTCCTCGTCCTGGCCGGCATCAAGATGTACGCCAGCCGCAAGCGCGTCGCGGCACGTGCCGCCGCGGAAGCCGAAGAGGAGAACACGCAGCAGAGTGACGAGTCCCCGGACACCGGACCGCAAAGCACGGACGCGTCCGGCACGGGTGAGACAGTGGACCGTTGAGCGATGCCGTGGCCGGTCGGCCTGGGGACGATGAGGTGGGGTTTCGATGAACGCGCCGTACGAAGGTGACCGCGCGCAGGGCGCCGGCGGGCCCGCGCCCTCCCAGGGCACTGACCCCGGCACCCCGGTGCCGGGGCAGGTTCCCGCGCCCGCGCCCGCACCGGACCACGACCCTTATGTCCAGGACGCCTACGCCTACGACCCCTACCGGTCGCAGGACCTGTCCGCCCAGGACCCGGTCGCGGAGGTCCTCTACGACCGGGCCTCGCACCCCCCGCCGCCACCCGGTACCTACCAGGAGCCCGGCCCGCTCTACGCCGCCCCGCCGGCCCCCGCGTACTCCCCGGACCCGAGGGTCTGGGCCCAGACCCCGCCGCCCGAGCCGGACGGCCCCTCCCGGCACCTGCCCTACGGCGACCACGCCACCACCACCCAGTTCGTGGGCGTGGACTCGCTGGTCACCAAGGCCGCCGACCAGGAGCCCCGGCCGGACGCCTTCGCGCACCTCTACCGGGACCAGGACGCGGCTCCCCGCACCCCCGCCGAGGACGCCCCCGTGGCCGCCCCGGCGCCGAGCAAGCCCTCCGGCCGCGCCTCCAGCCTGCTCAAGTCCAGCGCCCTGATGGCCGCCGGCACGATCGTCTCCCGCATCACCGGCTTCATGCGGACCCTGGTGATCGCCGGTGCCATCGGTGTCGCCACACTCAACGACAGCTACCAGGTCGCCAACACCCTGCCGACGATGATCTACGTCCTGGTCGGCGGCGGCGCCCTCAACGCGGTCTTCATCCCGCAGCTGGTGCGCGCGATGAAGAACGACGAGGACGGGGGAGAGGCCTACGCCAACCGGCTGCTCACCCTGGTCATGGTCCTGCTCGGCGCCGTCACCACCATCTGCGTGCTCGCGGCCCCGCTGTTCATCGGCATGATGTCGCAGAAGATCGCCGACGATCCGCAGCGGCTGGACGTGGCCGTCGCCTTCGCCCACTACTGCCTGCCCACCATGTTCTTCATGGGCGTGCACGTGGTCCTCGGTCAGATCCTCAACGCCCGCGGCCGGTTCGGCGCGATGATGTGGACCCCCGTCCTCAACAACATCGTCGTCATCGCCACCTTCGGGGCCTTCATCTGGGCCTTCGGCGGCTTCACCACCACCGGGGTCACCGAGGCCGGCATCACCCCCGAAGGCGTCCGCCTGCTGGGCCTGGGCACCCTGCTCGGCCTGGTCGTCCAGTCCCTGTCGATGGTTCCCTACCTGCGCGACGCCGGCTTCAAGCCGCGCCTGCGCTTCGACTGGAAGGGCCACGGCCTCGGCAAGGCCGCCGGCCTGGCCAAGTGGACGTTCTTCTTCGTCCTCGCCAACCAGCTCGGCCTGATCGTCGTCACCCAGCTCGCCACCTGGGCGGGCGAGGTCGCCGACAAGCAGGGCCACGGCGGTACCGGCATCACCGGCTACAACTACGCCCTGCTGCTCTGGCAGATGCCGCAGGCCATCATCACCGTCTCCGTCATGACCGCCGTCCTGCCGCGCATCTCCCGCTCCGCCCACGACGGCGACGCGGCCGCCGTCCGCGACGACATCTCCTACGGTCTGCGCACCTCTGCGGTTGCGATCGTGCCCTGCGCCTTCGCGTTCCTCGCCCTGGGCGTCCCGATGGCCGGACTGCTCTACGCCGGCTCCGGCGCACAGAGCGCGCAGAACATCGGCTTCATCCTGATGGCATTCGGCCTCGGACTGATCCCGTACTCGGTCCAGTACGTCGTCCTGCGCGGCTTCTACGCCTACGAGGACACCCGGACCCCCTTCTACAACACGGTCATCGTGGCTGCCGTCAACGCCGGCTTCTCCGCGATCGCCTTCCTCGTGCTCCCGGCCCGCTGGGCCGTCGTCGGCATGGCCGCCGCCTACGGCCTGGGCTACGCCGTCGGCGTAGGTGTCGCCTGGCGCCGGCTGCGCACCCGCCTCGGCGGCGACCTCGACGGAGCGCACGTGATGCGCACCTACACCCGGCTCATCGGGGCCTGCCTTCCCGCCGCGGTGGTGGCCGGTGTCGTCGCCTTCGCGGTCCTGCACTTCATGGGCAGCGGTGCCCTCGGATCGCTCGCCGCGCTGGTGGCCGGCGGTATCGCCCTGGCGGCGGTGTTCCTCGTCGCCGCCAAGCGGATGCGCATCGAAGAACTCAACGCCATGGTCGGGATGGTCCGCGGACGCCTGGGGCGCTGATGCGCACATCCATCCCCTTCTTTAGCGTGTCGTGCAGAGGGCCGGACTGTGGGCACAATTGGCATGGCTTCGCAGACTGGCCGACAGCGCGTAACGGATGGGGAGGCAGGGACGACGGTGGCGGAACGTAGCACGGCTGCCGTCGACGTGGCCGACAACGGCGGCAACGAGCCGCCGGCCGCTGAGGCGGCTCAGGTCACGGCCGACGGGGTGGACACCCAGAACGGACAGGCCGCGGACGGACCCATGCCCGAAAAGGACGGCGAGCGCAGAAACGCGGCACCTGCGGCCTCGCCCGAACTCCACAGCGGCCACAAGCTCGCCAGGCGCTACCGCCTCGAGGAGTGCGTCACCCGTCTGGACGGATTCAGCAGCTGGCGTGCGATGGACGAGAAGCTCCGCCGCGCCGTGGGCGTCCACCTGCTGCCCGCTGACCACGCGCGGGCCCGTGCCGTACTGGCCGCGGCCCGTTCCTCCGCCCTGCTCGGCGACCCCCGGTTCGTCCAGGTCCTCGACGCCGTGGAGGAGAACGACCTCGTCTACGTCGTCCACGAGTGGCTGCCCGACGCCACCGAGCTCACCGCGGTTCTCGCCGCCGGCCCCCTGGAGCCGCACGAGGCCTACCAGCTCGTCAGCCAGATCTCCCAGGCCATGACCGCCGCGCACCGCGAGGGCCTGGCGCACCTGCGGCTGACCCCCAGCGCGATACTGCGCACTTCCACGGGCCAGTACCGCATCCGGGGCCTCGCCGTGAACGCCGCGCTGCGCGGTATCACCAGCGACACCCCGCAGCGTGCGGACACCGAGGCCATCGGCGCTCTCCTGTACGCCGCCCTCACCCAGCGCTGGCCGTACGAGAACGACGCCTACGGCCTCACCGGCCTGCCCAAGGGCGTCGGGCTGATCGCTCCCGACCAGGTCCGCGCGGGCGTGCACCGGGGCCTGGGTGAACTGGCCATGCGCGCCCTCGCCAACGACGGAGCCACCGCCTCCCGTCAGGAACCCGCCTGCACCACCCCGGAAGAGCTGTCGAAGGCCGTGGCCGCGATGCCCCGCATCCGGCCGCCGGAGCCCACCTTCACCGCGCCTCCGGAGTACCAGCACACCACCTACCAGCAGGGCAGCTACGGCAGGCCCACGCCTTCCGGCATGCCCGCCCCGCAGACGCTCGGCGTCGTCCCCCCGCCGCCGCTGCAGAGCCGCACCGGCCGGGTCCTGAAGTGGGGCGTCGCCGCCCTCCTGATCGCGGCCCTCGGTCTGGGCAGCTGGCAGCTCGCCGACAACCTGCTGGGCCGCGGCAATCAGGGCAACAACGGCAGCAACCAGAACCAGCACCCGAAGGGCGACGACGCCCCGGAGAAGAAGGAGCCGGTTCTCCTCGCCGTCACGGGCGCCCGTGAGTTCTCCCCGGACGGCAAGGACCAGGACCCCGACAGCGTCACGAACACCTTCGACGGGGACGCCACGACCTTCTGGCGCACCAAGTCCTACGTCGAGGGTCCCGAGATGAGCGAGGAGTACAAGGCCGGTGTCGGTGTCGTCTACGACCTCGGGTCCGAGCACGAGGTCAACGGTGCCTCGATAGCGCTGAAGTTCGCCGGCAACCACACCACCGCCACGCTCTACGACGCCGGCGCCCTGTCCCCGTCGGGCCAGGTCCGCTCCATGCCGAAGATCGCCACCGGCAGCACCTCGGACAGCACCCTCAAGCTGGCCACCGACACACCGGTCAAGGCCCGCTACGTGCTCATCTGGATCACCGCGATGCCCAAGGCGCCCGCCGACGCGTACAGCCAGGCGGGTTTCAAGCAGGCCATCACGGATGTGAAGTTCACGGGCTGACGGACGGCAGGGGAGGGGCTCACCGTTGGACGAAGCCACACCCGGAGGCCGCAGCGACCAGGAACTCCTGTCGCTGCACGCCGCCGGAGATCCGGACGCCTTCGGTGAGCTCGTGCGCCGCCACCGGGACCGGCTGTGGGCCGTGGCCCTGCGCACCCTCGGCGACCGCGAGGAAGCCGCCGACGCCGTGCAGGACGCACTCGTCTCGGCCTACCGGGCCGCGCACACCTTCCGCGGTGAATCAGCCGTCACCACCTGGCTGCACCGCATCACCGTGAACGCCTGCCTGGACCGGGCCCGCAAGGCCGCCTCCCGCCGGACCGCACCCCTCGAGGACACGGAACGGCTGGAGCGCCTTCTGGAGCCCCACGAGTCCGCCGAGGCCCCCGCGGAGCGCCAGGACCTCCACCGCCAGCTCCTGGCCGCCCTGAGCACCCTCCCGGCCGAACAGCGGGCGGCGCTCGTCCTCGTCGACATGCAGGGCTACCCCGTCGCGGAAGCCGCCCGCATCCTCGACGTCCCCGTCGGCACCGTGAAGAGCCGCTGTGCCCGTGGCCGGGCAAAACTCGTCCCGCTCCTCACTCATCTGCGCACGCATACCGGGGATAACACCGACACCGAGCGGGGAAGGAACCGGACACCGGGGACAACCGTCCCACCGACGGCAGACCGCGGGGAAACAACCCCGGATCCCAACGCAGTGAAGGGCGGAGGTGGACGAGCGTGAACCCCACAACCGGTACGACCGGCACGATCCGGCACCCCGATGTCTCGGAGATCTCCGAGCTGACGGAAGGCCTCCTCTCCCCGTCCCGCACCGCCGAAGTCCGCAGCCATCTGGGCGACTGCGCCCTGTGCGCAGACGTCCGAGCCTCCCTCGACGAGATCCGGGCGCTGCTCGGCACGCTCCCCGGCCCTTCCCGGATGCCCTCCGACATCTCCGGCCGGATCGACGCGGCCCTCGCCGCCGAAGCCCTCCTCGACTCCACCACCCCGCGCACCGAAGCCGCGCCCGTCGGCCGGACCGGTCCGGCCGGCGGGGGAGCGGCCCCCGATGTTTCACGTGAAACATCGACCGCCCCGCTCACGGAATCCAGCCCTCTGCGGCCCTCCGGTCACCCGGCCGGCCCAACGGGACCCGGTAGGCGTCGCGCCCGCCGCCGGATCGCCGTCGTCGGCGGCCTGCTCACCGCCTGTGCCGTCGGTGTTCTCCTGACCAACTTCCTCTCCGGCCCCCAGAGCGGGGACATGTCCGCCCGCACGAACTCCGCCAGCTCCCAGGCCCAGCCCGGCGGGCACGCGTACACGGCCCAGGGCCTCCAGGACAACGTGCAGGGACTCCTCGCCTCCGCGGACCAGGTGAAGAAGGTGCCGGGGGACCAGAACAACACCTACGGGGTGGAGAACAACTCTCCGGCTGCTCCGGGACTGGCCCCCGCCGACCGCGCGGCACCCCCGGTCCCGGCCTGCGTCCAGAAGGCCACCGGCCGTTCCGAGGAGCCCCTGGCCTCCGAGCGCGGCAGCTACGAGGGCACTGATGTCTTCCTCCTCGTCCTTCCGCACCCCGGCGACTCCGCTTCCGTGGACGCCTACCTCGTCAGCGCCGCCTGCCTCGCCGCCCCCTCGGCCCCTGCCGGAGAACCCCTGCTGAAGAGCACCTACCCCCGGAGCTGAGCCGCTCCGAAGCCCGGGTGGACGGCTCGGGAATGCGGGCGCCGTAGGATCCGTTGGGTGGGGTGAGAGTTCACACCGGCCCCCCGGTAGGCAGCAGGCAGTCCGCAGAGACGAGGAAGTAACCCGTGAGCGACGTACGAAACGTGATCATCATCGGTTCCGGGCCGGCCGGTTACACGGCCGCCCTGTACACCGCACGCGCTTCGCTCAAGCCCCTGGTCTTCGAAGGTGCCGTCACCGCCGGTGGCGCCCTGATGAACACCACGGAGGTCGAGAACTTCCCCGGCTTCCAGGACGGGATCATGGGGCCGGACCTCATGGACAACATGCGCGGTCAGGCCGAGCGCTTCGGTGCCGAGCTGGTTCCTGACGACATCGTGGCCGTGGACCTCACCGGTGAGATCAAGACCGTCACCGACACCGCCGGCACCGTGCACCGCGCCAAGGCCGTGATCGTGACCACCGGCTCCCAGCACCGCAAGCTGGGCCTGCCCAACGAGGACGCCCTGTCCGGCCGCGGTGTCTCCTGGTGCGCCACCTGCGACGGCTTCTTCTTCAAGGACCACGACATCGCCGTGGTCGGCGGCGGCGACACCGCGATCGAGGAAGCCACCTTCCTCTCCCGGTTCGCCAAGTCCGTCACGATCGTCCACCGCCGTGACTCCCTGCGCGCCTCCAAGGCCATGCAGGACCGCGCCTTCGCCGACCCGAAGATCAGCTTCGCCTGGGACAGCGAGGTCGCCGAGATCCACGGCGAGCAGAAGCTCTCCGGGCTGACCCTGCGCAACACCAAGACCGGCGAGACCTCCGAGCTGCCCGTGACCGGCCTCTTCATCGCCGTCGGCCACGACCCGCGCACCGAGCTGTTCAAGGACCAGCTGGACCTCGACGCGGAGGGCTACCTCAAGGTCGACGCCCCCTCCACCCGCACCAGCCTCACCGGTGTGTTCGGTGCCGGCGACGTCGTCGACCACACCTACCGTCAGGCCATCACGGCCGCGGGCACCGGTTGCTCCGCTGCCCTCGACGCCGAGCGCTTCCTCGCCGCCCTCGCGGACGTCGAGAAGGCGACCGCGGCGGTCTGACCCCCGCAAGCAGCACCACACCCCATTTCCCCGCAGGAAAAGAAGGAGGCCGTTGTGGCCGGCACCCTCAAGAACGTGACCGACGCAGACTTCGACACCGAGGTCCTCAGCAGCGAGAAGCCCGTCCTGGTGGACTTCTGGGCCGCCTGGTGCGGTCCGTGCCGCCAGATCGCGCCCTCCCTCGAGGCCATCGCCGCCGAGTACGGCGACGAGATCGAGATCGTCAAGCTGAACATCGACGAGAACCCGGGCACGGCCGCCAAGTACGGCGTCATGTCCATCCCGACCCTGAACGTCTACCAGGGCGGCGAGGTCGTCAAGACCATCGTCGGTGCCAAGCCGAAGGCCGCCATCCTGCGCGACCTGGACCCGTTCATCACGGCCAAGACCGTCTGACGGACCAACGTTTCACGTGAAACGGGGCCGCTCCTCTCGGGAGCGGCCCCGTTTGGCGTATCGGTGACGCCTTCTCACAGCGGACGCAGCGCCGGTTCCTTCCGGGCCGCACCCAGCAGGCGGTCCAGGGCCATTTCCACGTCTTCCTTCCACGACAGCGTGGAGCGCAGTTCCAGCCTCAGCCGGGGATGGACCGGATGCGGCCGTACGGTCTTGAAGCCCACGGCCAGCAGATGGTCCGCCGGCAGCAGACAGGCCGGGCCCTCCCAGCGCGCGTCCCCGAACGCCTCGATCGCCCGGAACCCCCTGCGCAGCAGGTCCTTCGCCATCGTCTGCACCATCACCCGCCCCAGGCCCTGCCCCTGATACCCCGGCATGATCCATGCCGTGATCAGCTGTACGGCGTCCGGCGACACCGGGCTGGTCGGGAAGGCGGTCGCACGGGCCACGTACGCCGGCGGCGCGTAGAGCATGAACCCCACGGGGACCTCGTCCACATAGACCACCCGGCCACAGGAGCCCCACTCCAGTAGGACGGCGGAGATCCACGCCTCTTTCTCCTGGGCAGGGGTGCCCGCCTTCACGGCGGCCTCGCCGCTGACCGGATCCAGCTCCCAGAAGACACAGGACCGGCAACGCCTCGGCAGATCCTGAAGGTTGTCCAGCGTGAGCGGTACCAGCCGACGACCCATGACCGCATCGTATCCACAGCTCGAATCACCCGAAACCGCAGCAAGGCAAAGGGGCGGCCCGCGCCGGCTCACGCCGGCACGAACCGCCCCCGGACGGTGGGCTACTCCGCGGAAGTTCCCTGATCCAAGACCCGGCCCTCGCCCGGCGCCAGCGTCCCCAGGATCCGTTCCAGATCCTCCATCGAGGCGAACTCGACGGTGATCTTGCCCTTCTTCTGGCCCAGATCCACCTTCACCCGCGTCTCGAACCGGTCCGACAGCCGCGTCGCCAGCTCGTTGAGCGCCGGAGAGACCCGGGCGCCCGCCCGCGGGCCCTTCGGCTTCACGGCGCTGGAGGATTCCGAGCCCATCAGCGCCACGATCTCCTCGACCGCACGCACCGACAGCCCCTCGGCCACGATCCGGTGCGCCAGCCGGTCCTGGGTCTCGGAGTCGTCGACCGAGAGCAGTGACCGCGCGTGGCCGGCCGAGAGCACTCCCGCCGCCACCCGCCGCTGCACGGAAGGCGGCAGCTTCAGCAGCCGAATCGTGTTGGAGACCTGCGGACGCGAACGCCCGATCCGGTCCGCCAGCTGATCGTGCGTGCAGTTGAAGTCCTGGAGGAGCTGGTCGTACGCGGCCGCCTCCTCCAGCGGGTTCAGCTGGGCCCGGTGCAGGTTCTCCAGCAGAGCGTCCAGCAGCAGCTTCTCGTCGTCCGTGGCGCGGATGATCGCCGGGATGCGCTGGAGCCCTGCCTCCCGGCAGGCCCGCCAACGGCGCTCGCCCATGATCAGTTCATAGCGGCCCGGGGCCGACTGCCGCACCACCACCGGCTGGAGCAGGCCCACCTCCTGGATGGAGGTCACCAGCTCGGCCAGCGCGTCCTCGTCGAACACCTCGCGAGGCTGGCGCGGGTTCGGCGTGATCGAGTCCATCGGAAGCTCCGCGAACGTCGCTCCCGCCACCTCCTCGACCTCCGGGGCCGCAGCCGGCTCGGGCTCGGCGGCCGCGATCGCCGCCGATGTTTCACGTGAAACATCCGCCTGCGCCAGCGAAGCCAGCCTCGCCGCCGCGATCCCACGCTCCGCGGTCAGTACCGGCACCGCCGACGGAGACGTCGACCCCGCCGCACCGATCACCGGCGGCGTCTTCTCCTGGGGAGCCGCGGGAATCAGCGCGCCGAGCCCCCGCCCCAGACCCCTACGTCGCTCACTCACTGGATCCCCTCCGCCATGCTCTGCGTGTTGTTCATGCCCGCACCCAGATGGGGGTGCTGGGCGTCGTACTGGATTCCGGCCCCGCGCAGCGCGATCTCCCGCGCCGCCTCCAGGTAGGAGAGGGAACCGCTGGAACCCGGGTCGTAGGTCAGCACCGTCTGCCCGTAGCTCGGGGCCTCCGAGATGCGGACCGATCGCGGGATGCTCGTGCGCAGCACCTCCTTGCCGAAGTGGGTGCGCACCTCCTCCGCCACCTGCGAGGCCAGCCGGGTCCTGCCGTCGTACATCGTCAGCAGGATCGTGGACACGTGCAGTGTGGGGTTCAGGTGGGCCCGCACCAGGTCGACGTTGCGCAGCAGCTGACCCAGTCCCTCCAGCGCGTAGTACTCGCACTGGATCGGGATCAGCACCTCCGCCCCCGCGACCAGGGCGTTCACCGTCAGCAGGCCCAGCGAGGGCGGGCAGTCGATCAGGATGTAGTCGAGCGGCTGCTCGTACGCCTGGATGGCCCGCTGGAGGCGGCTCTCGCGCGCCACCAGGGAGACCAGCTCGATCTCCGCACCCGCCAGGTCAATGGTGGCAGGAGCACAGAACAGCCCCTCCACATCGACCACCGGCTGGACGACCTCCATCAGCGGGCGGCTGTCCACGAGCACGTCGTAGATGGACGGCACGTCCGCGTGGTGGTCGATGCCCAGCGCCGTGGAGGCATTGCCCTGCGGGTCGAGGTCCACGACCAGGACCCGCGCACCGTGCAGGGCCAGGGAAGCGGCCAGGTTCACGGTCGACGTGGTCTTGCCCACGCCGCCCTTCTGGTTGGCCACGACCATGATCCGGGTCTGTGCGGGGCGGGGCAGGCCCTCACTCGCACGGCCCAGGGCCTCGACCGCGATCTGCGCGGCTCGGCCGATGGGTGTGTCTTCGTTGTCTACAAGCGGCGGGGCCGATGTTTCACGTGAAACATCTTCGCCCGGCGATTCAGAGCGGGGACCGGGGACCGGATCGGCCATCGGCCCCGCGAG
This sequence comes from Streptomyces sp. NBC_00454, assembly GCF_041434015.1. GTDB lineage: Bacteria > Actinomycetota > Actinomycetes > Streptomycetales > Streptomycetaceae > Streptomyces. Next base: position 3,871,447 of record NZ_CP107907.1, read on the forward strand.
GTTGGCGTCTGACCGCACGGTGTCACTCTCCTCGGCATCAGGCTCGCGATGAACAGAGCCTGCCATGTCACCGGGGTCGCGAACCAGCGGGGCCCGTACTCCTGTGGATGAATCCACCGTTGTGGACAACTCCGTCTCCCCTTCGTCCTTGCGGTGACGGGGGGACGTAGCCGCACGACCGCGGCTGATGATTCCGTGCAGCAGAGAGCGACGTTTCACGTGAAACACGATGCCCGGACGGAGTCATCCGGCCGCTACGACACTCCGAAATCCATACCTATAGGGCGCAACACGCCTGAAGATGCCCGGAAAATCGCCCGGAACGGGAGAGGGAGCAGGAGCGCAGCAGCAGGATCAGCGACGGCGGCGCGTACGGCTGGTCCTGGCGGCCTTGGCCCGCTTCGCCGCGAACCTCACCCCGCCGGGGCTCTCGCCGACCTCGACCCGCACCACGGTCGACATCGGGTCCACGATCCCCTCGCCGACGTGCAGCACCGAGGTCTTCACCACACCGAGCTTCGTCAGCGCGGCCTTCGCCGCCACCAGTTCCTCGTCGGCGGTGTCGCCCTTGAGCGCCAGCATCTCGCCGTACGGACGCAGCAAGGGAACACCCCAGCCGGCGAGCCGGTCCAGCGGGGCCACGGCCCGAGCCGTCACCACGTGCACGGGCTGCAGCTTGCCGAGGACTTCCTCGGCCCGCCCGCGCACCACCGTCACATGGTCCAGGCCCAGCAGCTCCACGGCTTCCTGGAGGAAGTTGGTACGGCGCAGCAGCGGCTCCAGCAGCGTGATCTTCAAATCGCGGCGGACCAGGGCCAGCGGGATGCCGGGGAGGCCGGCGCCCGAGCCCACGTCGCACACGGTGACGCCCTCGGGTACCACCTCGGAGAGCACGGCGCAGTTCAGCAGGTGCCGCTCCCACAGTCGCGATACCTCGCGCGGCCCGATCAGGCCCCGTGTGACCCCCAGGTCCGCGAGCAGCTCCGCATAGCGCACGGCCTGCGGCAAAAACTCACCGAATACCTTGTGCGCCACCTCGGGTGCCGGGGGCGCTTCTTCAGGCATCGGGGGAAGCTCAGCTGCCTCCGTCACGGGGACCGTCCTTCCGTACTGCATGGTGTCAAAACCGCTTCACTGCCAGGCTGACAAACTTCGGCCCCGCCTGCGAGACAGACGGGGCCGAACACTCATAGCTTCCGATCAGGCCGGGAGCACAACGACGAAGCGCTGCGGCTCCTCGCCCTCGGACTCGCTCCGCAGACCGGCGGCCGCCACGGCGTCGTGGACGACCTTCCGCTCGAAGGGGGTCATCGGAGCCAGCTTCAGGGGCTCGCCCGAAGCCTTGACGTCCTCGGCCGCCTTGGCGCCGAGCACGGCCAGCTCCTCGCGCTTCTTCGCGCGGAACCCGCCGATGTCCAGCATCAGCCGGCTGCGGTCCCCGGTCTCGCGGTGCACCGCGAGACGGGTCAGCTCCTGCAGAGCCTCCAGCACCTCACCGTCGCGGCCCACGAGCTTCTGCAGGTCGCGTGCGGATTCGCTGACGATGGAGACCGAGGCGCGGTCCGCCTCGACGTCCATGTCGATGTCGCCGTCCAGGTCGGCGATGTCCAGCAGACCCTCAAGATAGTCGGCCGCGATCTCACCCTCCTGCTCGAGGCGGGTCAGGGTGTCGCCACTCTCAGCGGCGGCGGTGGTGGTGCCTTCCGTCACGGGAGGGACTCCTTCTTACTTCTTGGGAGAGGGCTTGCTGGGGGGCGTCTGGCGCTGCGACTTCGACTGACGCTTGGGCTGCTGCCGCTTCTGGAGCGGGTTGCCGGCGGAGTCGGCGTCGGCGGTGGCCTCGACACTCTTGATCACGGAGCCGTCGTCCTGAGCGGCCATGCCCTGCTTGGTCAGGGCCGTGATGAACTTGCGCTCGTTGTCGTTGCGGTCCGGGCCCTTGGCCACGATCGCCGCGACGATCTTCTTCTTGCCCCGGCCCTTGAGCTCGCCGTGCGTGCTGACGTGCTTCAGCAGGCGGGTCAGGTACTGGTCCTGGGCCTTGGATCCGGGGGTCGGGTTCTGGTTGATCACGTACATCTGCTGACCCATGGTCCACAGGTTCGTGGTCATCCAGTAGACGAGGACACCGACGGGGAAGTTGATACCCATGACCGCGAAGATCAGGGGGAAGACGTACATCAGCATCTTCTGCTGCTGCATGAAGGGGGTCTTGACCGAGAGGTCGACGTTCTTCTGCATCAGCTGGCGCTGCGTGTAGAACTGCGACAGCGACATCAGGACGATCATGATGGCGGTGACGATCCGCACGTCCGTGACCGAGGCGCCGAGAGCGGAGACCTTGTCCGCGCTGTCCGTGAACTTGGAAGCCAGCGGAGCGCCGAAGATGTGCGCGTTACGGGCACTCGCCAGGAGCGGGCCGTCGATCTGGCCGATCGGCGTTCCGTTCGCGATGCCGGCGAGCACGTGGTAGAGCGCGAAGAAGAACGGGGACTGCGCCAGGATGGGAAGGCACGAGGCGAGCGGGTTGGTACCCGTCTCCTTGTACAGCTTCATCATCTCTTCGGACTGGCGCTGCTTGTCGTTCTTGTAGCGCTCCTGGATCGCCTTCATCTTCGGCTGGATCGCCTGCATGCCCCGCGTCGCCTTGATCTGCTTCACGAAGAGCGGGATCAGACAGATACGAATCAAGATCACCAGGGAGACGATGGACAGGCCCCAGGCCCATCCACTGTCCGCGCCGAACATGGCGCCGTACACCTTGTGAAACTGAACGATGATCCACGAGACGGGCGTGGTAATGAAGGTGAACCAACTGGCAATCGTGTCCACTAATCAAGCTCCTTGAGCATGGCGAGATCTACGCAACGCACTGCGCAGCTGCTCGTGCCAACGCGGGCGTTTCCGGGGTGGGACGTGATCCACACCACCCGGGGACCACGGATTGCACCGCAGGATCCGCCAGGCGGTCAGGGCAGTCCCCTTCACCGCACCATGCCGGTCGATGGCCGTGTACCCGTAGTGCGAACACGAGGGGTAGTAGCGGCACACCGGCCCGAGCAGCGGACTGATGGTCCACTGGTACAGCTTGATCAATGCGAGCAGCGGGTACTTCATCGAGCCACGCCTCCCAAGAGCCGCAACAGCGCGGCATCAAGGTCCCGGGCCAGCTCGTCGAGACCGGCATCACCCGCTCCGGGCAGAGCCCGTACCACCATCAGGCTACCTGCGGGCAGCTGAGACAGCCGCTCGCGGACGAGATGGCGCAAACGGCGCTTGACCCGGTTGCGTACGACGGCGATGCCGACAGCTTTGCTGACGACGAAACCCGCACGCGTCGAGGGATCGATCTCCCCCGACTCGTGCGGGTCCGTTGCACCGCTTGTACGTAGGTGGACGACGAGGAGCGGGCGACCAGCCCGGCGACCTCGACGTACCGCGCTCGCGAAGTCCTCGCGCCGCCTCAGCCGATTTTCGGGAGACAGCACGACGTCACGATCCGCCCGTCAGTTACGCGGAGAGTTCGGCGCGGCCCTTGCCACGACGGTTCGCGAGGATGGCGCGGCCGGCACGGGTACGCATCCGGAGACGGAAGCCGTGGGTCTTGGCACGACGGCGGTTGTTCGGCTGGAAGGTGCGCTTGCTCACTCGGGGGCTCCAGAGAATTAATCGTTTAGGCGGGACATCGCCTGGCTGTCACCGTGCGCCCACGAGGAGAAAACTCGCGTGTTCGCCCGAGTGGCACCGCAAAACGATCACAACCAGTGATCTTCGCCCATCGGTAGGCAGGCGGCAGCAGCCATCGACAACTCGACCTCGTTACGGTACGCGCGGCTACGCCATCCGGTCAAACCGAGCCGTCGGGGCCTCACACTGTGCACAGGCTGTGGACAACGACTTGAACCGTACCCGTCGGCCTGACTACCGTTGCCCGACCCCGGTTTTTTTGTCCCGACCGTCCCAAAGAACCACACATTCGTGGGACCCCTGTGAGAGAGCGTGCTCTGTGGCTGACGTACCTGCCGATCTTGCCGCAGTGTGGCCAAGGGTGCTCGAAAAGCTCCTCGGGGAGGGTCAGAACAGCATCGAGCCCAAGGACAAGCAGTGGGTGGAACGGTGCCAGCCCCTGGCACTCGTGGCCGACACCGCCCTGCTCGCCGTCCCCAACGAGTACGGCAAGCGCGTCCTCGAAGGCCGCCTCGCCCCGCTCATCAGCGATGCCCTCAGCCGTGAGTGCGGGCGTCCGATCCGGATCGCCATCACCGTGGACGACTCCGCCGGCGAGCCCGCGCCCCAGACCCCGAGCGGACCGTCCGGGCACGACGACTACGAGCCCTACGGCGGCCAGCGCTCCGGCGGTCACACCGGACCCGGAGGCCACACCGGCCCCGGCTCCTCCGACGACGAGCGGCTGCCCACGGCCCGCCCCGCCTACCCGGACTACCAGCAGCCGCGCCCCGAGCCCGGCGCCTGGCCCCGCGGCGGCCAGCAGGACGACTACGGCTGGCAGCAGCCCCGCCTCGGCGGCTTCCCCGAGCGCGACCCGTACGCCTCCCCGCAGCCGGGCTACCTCCAGCAGTCCGAGCCCTCCTCCTACGACCAGGGCTCCTACGAACCCCAGAAGTACGAGCAGCAGAAGTACGAGCAGCAGTCGCGCCAGCAGTACGAGAGCCAGCAGCAGCGCCAGTCCCATCAGTACGAGCAGCAGCAGTACGAGCAGCCGGCCCCGCGCCCGGCGCCCAGCCGGCCCGCGCCTTCGGCCCCGTCCGGCGGTTCGACCTCCGGCCCGCTGGAGCCGACCGCCCGGCTGAATCCCAAGTACCTCTTCGACACCTTCGTCATCGGCGCCTCCAACCGCTTCGCGCACGCCGCCGCGGTGGCCGTCGCCGAGGCGCCGGCGAAGGCGTACAACCCCCTCTTCATCTATGGGGAGTCGGGTCTGGGCAAGACGCACCTGCTGCACGCCATCGGGCACTACGCGCGGAGCCTCTACCCCGGCACCCGGGTGCGGTACGTGAGCTCCGAGGAGTTCACCAACGAGTTCATCAACTCGATCCGCGACGGCAAGGGCGACGCGTTCCGCAAGCGTTACCGCGAGATGGACATCCTGCTCGTCGACGACATCCAGTTCCTCGCGAGCAAGGAGTCGACGCAGGAGGAGTTCTTCCACACCTTCAATACGCTCCACAACGCCAACAAGCAGATCGTGCTCTCCTCCGACCGGCCGCCCAAGCAGCTCGCCACCCTGGAGGACCGGCTCCGCAACCGCTTCGAGTGGGGCCTGATCACCGACGTCCAGCCCCCCGAGCTGGAGACCCGCATCGCGATCCTGCGCAAGAAGGCCGTCCAGGAGCACCTCAACGCCCCGCCGGAGGTACTGGAGTTCATCGCCTCCCGCATCTCGCGCAACATCCGCGAGCTGGAGGGGGCGCTGATCCGGGTCACGGCCTTCGCGAGCCTGAACCGGCAGCCGGTCGACCTGGGCCTGACCGAGGACGTCCTGAAGAACCTGATCCCGGGCGGCGAGGACAGCTCGCCCGAGATCACCGCCACCGACATCATGGCGGCCACCGCCGACTACTTCGGGCTGACCGTGGACGACCTGTGCGGCTCCTCGCGCAGCCGGGTCCTGGTCACCGCCCGGCAGATCTCCATGTACCTGTGCCGGGAGCTCACGGACCTCTCGCTGCCCAAGATCGGGGCACAGTTCGGCGGCCGCGACCACACCACCGTGATGCACGCGGACCGCAAGATCCGCGCTCTGATGGCGGAACGCCGCTCCATCTACAACCAGGTCACGGAGCTCACCAACCGCATCAAGAACGGCTGACGCGGGCCCCGTGAACGGGCCGTACGGGCGTCGCCGAGGGCTGCTGAGGCCTCTTAAAACGCTTTCTGAGGGCGCTCCCGGGTCACTTCGGGGGCGCCCTTCTTCGTTAGTGCGCCCCCAACCTGTTCGAATACGCCCCCAATGGAGCAACTCATCCACAGATTGGACGACTTTCTTCCGTCCACACCCTGGGGACGGGGTTCTCCACCCACAAGACTGTCCACAGGGCCCAGCTGTGAGGCACCATCAGGGCTGGTCAGGCCCCTGTGGAATTGTGCGCAACAACTATCCACAGGGTGTGGACAGAAATTTTGTCCACAGGTCCATCCACCGCGTTGTCCACCGGCGGTCCACAGCTTCCCGGGTCCTGTGCACAGGATCAGACGACTTCCCCACACCGTTGTCCACTGTTCGGCAACGAACCACCCACTCTCACCGCCCCGAGTGAAAGCGGTCACACCGAAGTCGACGTTTGGGTTGTGGAGTACTGGGGGAAACCTGGGGACACACCTGTGGAGTAGTAGGGGTCATCTGGGGATGGCCTGTGCAGAAGTTTTCGTTCTCCACAGAGACACCTGGTTGTCCACCGGTGCCACCCACAGGGTGTGGGGATAAAAAACGCGGTCTGACCTGCGAAAACAGGCTTATCCACCGTTTCCACAGGCCCTACTACTACCCCCATAGAGAGTTAGCCCGGTTTCGGTTTTCAAGCAGGTCCTGTGCACAACTCGGTGGATCGCCCTCCCCGACACCTCGCTCCCGACTTGACCGCCGACAGCAACGACTGTCGGCGCCGTACGTCAGACTGGTCCCCGGCAACGGTCGAGGCATCGACGAGCCGACGACGAAGGCCGGCAGACGAGCGAGCAACAGCAGGAGGCGGTTTCCGGTGAAGATCCGGGTGGAGCGCGACGTACTCGCGGAGGCGGTGGCCTGGGCTGCTCGTAGCCTCCCGGCCCGGCCGCCGGTGCCCGTTCTCGCGGGCCTGCTGCTGAAGGCCGAGGAGGGCAAGCTGTCCCTCTCCGGCTTCGACTACGAGGTCTCGGCCCGCGTCTCCGTCGAGGCGGACGTCGAGGAGGACGGCACGGTCCTGGTCTCCGGCCGGCTGCTCGCCGACATCTGCCGCGCCCTCCCCAACCGCCCGGTGGAGATTTCCACAGACGGTGTACGGGCGACCGTGGTCTGCGGCTCCTCGCGATTCACACTCCACACCCTGCCTGTGGAGGAATACCCGGCCCTGCCGGTCATGCCCACCGCGACCGGCACCGTGCCCGGTGAGGTCTTCGCCTCCGCCGCCGCACAGGTCGCCATCGCGGCCGGCCGCGACGACACGCTGCCCGTGCTGACCGGTGTCCGCATCGAGATCGAGGGCGACCGCGTCACCCTGGCCTCCACCGACCGCTACCGCTTCGCGGTCCGCGAGTTCCTGTGGAAGCCCGAGGACCCCGAGGCCTCGGCCGTGGCCCTGGTGCCCGCCAAGACGCTCCTGGACACCGCAAAGTCGCTCACCAGCGGCGACACGGTCACCATCGCGCTGTCGGGCTCCGGCAAGGGCGAGGGCCTCATCGGCTTCGAGGGCGCCGGCCGCCGCACCACCACCCGCCTCCTCGAAGGCGACCTGCCGAAGTACCGCACGCTCTTCCCGACCGAGTTCAACTCCGTCGCCGTGATCGAGACCGCCCCGTTCGTCGAGGCCGTCAAGCGCGTCGCCCTGGTCGCCGAGCGCAACACCCCGGTCCGCCTCAGCTTCGAGCAGGGCGTGCTGATCCTGGAGGCAGGCTCCTCCGACGACGCACAGGCTGTGGAGCGCGTCGACGCGAAGCTGGAGGGCGACGACATCTCGATCGCCTTCAACCCGACCTTCCTGCTGGACGGCCTGAGCGCGATCGACTCGCCGGCCGCGCAGCTCAGCTTCACCACGTCCACCAAGCCGGCGCTGCTCAGCGGCCGCCCGGCGGTCGACGCCGAGGCCGACGAGGCGTACAAGTACCTGATCATGCCGGTCCGCCTCTCCGGCTGAGTCCGCGGACGCGGACGATCGAGCACACAGTCGGGCCCGGTCTCGCTTCCCGCGGGGCCGGGCCCGACGGCGTTCCCGGGCCCCGGGCACGCCGTCCGGTCCGCCGGTCCGGCTCGCAGCCTCGTACGGGGCCTCGTGGACGGCCCGTACGGGGCCTCGTGCGGGCCCCCGCCCCGCGACCCGGAGTGCCCGTGGAGCCGGGTCACGCCGCCCGGCGTAGGCTCGGCACGGGGGATGTCCCCGGGCAGCGGGGAACCCCGGCACAGACGGCCACAACGCTTAAGGAACCACCTGATGGAGCTTGGTCTCGTCGGTCTCGGCAAGATGGGCGGCAACATGCGCGAGCGCATCCGCCGCGCCGGCCACACCGTCATCGGATACGACCGCAACCCGGACCTCGCCGATGTCCACAGCCTGGCGGAGCTTGTGGACAGCCTCCAGGCCCCCCGCGTGGTGTGGGTGATGGTCCCGGCGGGCGCGGCGACCCAGTCCACCGTCGACGAGCTCGCGGGCCTGCTCTCGCCCGGCGACATCGTCGTCGACGGCGGCAACTCGCGCTGGACCGACGACGAGAAGCACGGCGCCGAGCTGGCCGCCAAGGGCATCGGCTTCGTCGACTGCGGTGTCTCGGGCGGCGTCTGGGGCCTGGAGAACGGCTACGCGCTGATGTACGGCGGCGACAAGGAGCACGTCGCGGCCGTCCAGCCCGTCTTCGACGCCCTCAAGCCCGAGGGTGAGTTCGGGGCCGTGCACGCGGGCAAGATCGGCGCCGGCCACTTCGCGAAGATGGTCCACAACGGCATCGAGTACGCCATGATGCAGGCCTACGCCGAGGGCTGGGAGCTCCTGGAGAAGGTCGACTCGGTCACCGACGTCCGCGAGGTGTTCCGGTCCTGGCAGGAGGGCACGGTCATCCGTTCCTGGCTGCTGGACCTGGCCGTGAACGCGCTGGACGAGGACGAGCACCTGCAGCAGCTGCGCGGCTTCGCGCAGGACTCGGGCGAGGGCCGCTGGACGGTCGAGGCCGCGATCGACAACGCGGTGCCGCTGCCGGCGATCACCGCCTCGCTCTTCGCGCGCTTCGCGTCCCGCCAGGAGGACTCCCCGCAGATGAAGATGATCGCCGCGCTGCGCAACCAGTTCGGCGGCCACGCGGTCGAGAAGAAGTAATCCACAAGGGATCCACAGCACCCACAGGTGCTGTGGATCCGGTTCCACAGATCACCGCTCCACAGATCACCGCTCCACAGATCACCGCTCCACAGATTTCACAGCTCCACAGAGCAGAGCAGCAGGAAGCCGGGGGAGGTCGGCGCCATATGCATGTTTCGCATCTCTCGTTGGCCGACTTCCGTTCGTACGTCCGGGCCGAGGTTCCCCTCGACCCGGGCGTCACGGCTTTCGTGGGCCCCAACGGCCAGGGCAAGACCAACCTCGTCGAGGCCATCGGCTACCTCGCGACCCTCGGCAGCCACCGCGTCTCCGCCGACGCCCCGCTGGTGCGGATGGGCGCGGAGCGGGCCGTCGTCCGGGCCGCGGTCACCCAGGGCGAGCGGCAGCAGCTCGTCGAACTGGAGCTGAACCCGGGCCGCGCGAACCGGGCCCGGATCAACAGGTCCTCGCAGGTCAAGCCCCGGGACGTGCTCGGCATCGTCCGCACGGTGCTGTTCGCCCCCGAGGACCTGGCCCTGGTCAAGGGCGATCCGGGGGAGCGGCGCCGCTTCCTCGACGAGCTCGTGACGGCCCGCTCGCCGCGCATGGCGGCGGTGCGCTCGGACTACGAGCGGGTGCTCAAGCAGCGCAACACCCTGCTGAAGTCCGCGGCGATGGCCCGCCGGCACGGCGGCCGCTCGATGGACCTGTCCACCCTCGACGTCTGGGACCAGCACCTCGCGCGCACCGGCGCGGAACTGCTGGCCCAGCGCCTCGACCTGATCGCGACCCTGCTGCCGCTGGCCGACAAGGCCTACGAGCAGCTCGCGCCCGGTGGCGGCCCGATCGGCCTGACGTACAAGTCCTCGGCGGCCGGCGAGGCGGGCGAGGCCGTGGACGGCGGCGGGGCCCGCACCCGCGAGGCCCTCTACGAGGTGCTGCTCGCCGCGATGGCGGACGTCCGCAAGCAGGAGATCGAGCGCGGCGTGACCCTGGTCGGCCCGCACCGCGACGACGTGCTGCTGCGCCTGGGCGAGCTGCCGGCCAAGGGCTACGCGAGCCACGGCGAGTCCTGGTCGTACGCGCTGGCGCTGCGGCTGGCCTCCTACGAGCTGCTGCGCTCCGAGGGCAGCGAGCCGGTGCTGATCCTCGACGATGTGTTCGCCGAGCTGGACACAAGGCGCCGGGAACGGCTGGCGGAGCTGGTGGCGCCGGGCGAGCAGGTGCTGGTGACGGCGGCGGTCGACGACGACGTCCCGGGGGTGCTGGTCGGCACGCGGTTCGCTGTCGCCGGCGGTGAGGTGACCCGGCTGTGAACGAGGACAAGCGGAGCGAGCCCAAGCGGAGCGAAGGCGGGCCGGGCGCAGGCAAGCCGGCCGCAGGCAAGCCGGCCGCAGCCGGGCCCGGCGCGGGCAGGCCCGCCAGCGGGTCGCAGGACGGTCAGGAGCCCGCGCGCAAGGTGCCCGAGCCCTCCGGCGTGGACCTGGCGCGCCAGGCGTTGGCGGCGGCCCGGGAGCAGGCGCGGGCCCGGGGCAACGCGGCGACGGGCAAGAAGCGCCCGTACCAGCAGGGCCTGCGCTCCGGCGCCCGCGCCGACGGCCGGGACCCGATGCCGCTGATGGCGGCGCTGGACCGGCTGCGGACCGAGCGCGGCTGGGAGATGCCGATGGCGGTGGCGGGCGTGATGGAGCGCTGGCCGGAGATCGTCGGCCGGGACATCGCGGCGCACTGCGTGCCGGACCGCTACGAGGACCACGAGCTGGTGGTCCGCTGCGACTCCTCCGCGTGGGCGGCGCAGCTGAAGCTGCTGGCTCCGCAGCTGGTGGCGCGGCTCAACCAGGACCTGGGGCAGGGCACGGTCCGGCTGATCAAGGTCCACGGTCCGGGCGGCGCGCCGAAGCGGTACGGGCTGTACCGGGCGCCGGGCAGCAAGGGCCCGGGCGACACCTACGAGTGAGCCCGCGGGGCCCCGTACGGATGGAGCGCGAGCGGGCGTACGAGTGCCCGCGCGAGGCCCCGTACGGCGGTCGGCGGCGGTGTGCGCGGGCCCGCTCCGTACGTCTGCGCGGGTGGTGTCCCTCACGGTAGTGGGAGGTTGACAGCCCGAAGCGCTCAATGCCCGCGTGAGCCTCTTAGAGCCCCTCCCCTGATATGGGGAGTCGGAGAGAGCAGTTTCGGGGCGGCACATGAGGACTCAGGTACCGGCAAACCCCCATTCGTGTCGGTGGTACCGGTAGACTGAACAAGAATCTCGCGCTCGCGCGGGATTCAGTCGAGTAAAGCTGACCACCGCTGACAACGCAGATCGACGCAGCCGCTCCTGCTTGCATGCCTGCTGGCCCCGGAGTCCGGCCTGTGCTGTGCCAGAAAGGGCGCTTCGTGGCCGATTCGGGCAACCCCAACGAGAAGAACACCTCCGCAGCCGGGAACGGTGAGGACAAGGCCTACGACGCAGGTGCCATCCAGGTCCTGGAGGGCCTGGACGCGGTCCGCAAGCGGCCCGGTATGTACATCGGCTCGACCGGTGAGCGAGGCCTGCACCACCTGGTGCAAGAGGTCGTCGACAACTCCGTCGACGAGGCGATGGCCGGGCACGCGGACACCATCGACGTGACGATCCTGGCCGACGGCGGCGTGCGCGTCATCGACAACGGCCGTGGCATCCCGGTCGGCATCGTGAAGTCCGAGGGCAAGCCGGCCGTCGAGGTCGTGCTCACGGTCCTGCACGCGGGCGGCAAGTTCGGCGGCGGCGGCTACGCCGTCTCCGGCGGTCTGCACGGCGTCGGCGTCTCCGTCGTGAACGCCCTGTCGACGAAGGTCGCGGTCGAGGTCAAGACCGACGGCTACCGCTGGACCCAGGACTACAAGCTCGGTGTCCCGACCGCGCCCCTCGCCAAGAACGAGGAGACGTCCGAGACCGGCACTTCGGTGACGTTCTGGGCCGACCCCGACATCTTCGAGACGACCGAGTACTCCTTCGAGACGCTCGCGCGCCGCTTCCAGGAGATGGCCTTCCTCAACAAGGGCCTGACCCTCACGCTGACGGACGAGCGCGAGTCGGCCAAGGCGACGGTGGGCTCGGACACGGCCGAGGCCACCGACGACGACCAGGCGCGCACGGTCAAGTACTACTACGAAGGCGGCATCGTCGACTTCGTGAAGCACCTGAACGCGCGCAAGGGCGAGCTGATCCACCCGACCGTCATCGACGTCGAGGCCGAGGACAAGGAGCGCCTGCTCTCGGTCGAGATCGCGATGCAGTGGAACTCTCAGTACACCGAGGGCGTCTACTCCTTCGCCAACACGATCCACACGCACGAGGGCGGAACCCACGAAGAGGGCTTCCGCGCCGCGATGACGGGTCTGGTGAACCGCTACGCGCGCGAGAAGAAGTTCCTTCGCGAGAAGGACGACAACCTCGCCGGCGAGGACATCCGCGAGGGTCTGACCGCGATCATCTCGATCAAGCTGGGCGAGCCGCAGTTCGAGGGCCAGACGAAGACCAAGCTGGGCAACACGGAGGCCAAGACCTTCGTGCAGAAGGTCGTCCACGAGCACCTCAACGACTGGTTCGACCGCAACCCGAACGAGGCCGCGGACATCATCCGCAAGTCGATCAACGCGGCCACGGCGCGCGTCGCGGCCCGCAAGGCCCGCGACCTCACCCGCCGCAAGGGTCTGCTGGAGAGCGCCTCGCTGCCGGGCAAGCTGTCCGACTGCCAGTCGAACGACCCGACCAAGTGCGAGATCTTCATCGTCGAGGGCGACTCGGCCGGTGGCAGCGCGAAGTCCGGCCGCAACCCGATGTACCAGGCCATCCTGCCCATCCGCGGCAAGATCCTGAACGTCGAGAAGGCGCGGATCGACAAGATCCTCCAGAACACCGAGGTCCAGGCGCTGATCAGCGCCTTCGGCACCGGTGTGCACGAGGACTTCGACATCGCGAAGCTCCGCTATCACAAGATCATCCTGATGGCCGACGCCGACGTCGACGGCCAGCACATCAACACCCTGCTGCTGACCTTCCTGTTCCGCTTCATGCGGCCGCTGGTCGAGGCCGGGCACGTGTACCTCTCGCGCCCGCCGCTGTACAAGATCAAGTGGGGCCGCGACGACTTCGAGTACGCGTACTCGGACCGCGAGCGCGACGCCCTGGTCGAGCTCGGCAAGGGGCAGGGCAAGCGGATCAAGGAAGACTCGATCCAGCGCTTCAAGGGTCTGGGCGAGATGAACGCCGAGGAGCTGCGCGTCACCACCATGGACGTGGACCACCGCGTGCTCGGCCAGGTCACCCTGGACGACGCCGCGCAGGCCGACGACCTGTTCTCGGTGCTGATGGGTGAGGACGTCGAAGCCCGGCGCTCCTTCATCCAGCGCAACGCCAAGGACGTTCGCTTCCTCGACATCTGAGTCGGCTCAGCTGACCGCCTGAAAGGACTTCTGACCAGCAATGGCCGACGAAATCACCCCCACTGCGGAGAACCCCGCAGAGGAGCAGCCCGTCCAGCGCATCGAGCCCGTCGGGCTCGAGACCGAGATGCAGCGCTCCTATCTCGACTACGCGATGTCCGTCATCGTCTCCCGCGCGCTGCCCGACGTACGGGACGGCCTCAAGCCGGTCCACCGTCGTGTGCTGTACGCGATGTACGACGGCGGCTACCGGCCCGAGAAGGGCTTCTACAAATGTGCCCGCGTCGTCGGCGACGTCATGGGTACGTACCACCCGCACGGTGACAGCTCGATCTACGACGCCCTGGTCCGCCTGGCCCAGCCGTGGTCGCTGCGCATGCCGCTGGTGGACTCCAACGGCAACTTCGGCTCCCCGGGCAACGACCCGGCCGCCGCGATGCGCTACACCGAGTGCAAGCTCATGCCGCTGGCCATGGAGATGCTCCGTGACATCGACGAAGAGACCGTCGACTTCACGGACAACTACGACGGCCGCAACCAGGAGCCGACGGTCCTGCCGGCGCGCTTCCCGAACCTGTTGATCAACGGCTCCGCCGGTATCGCGGTCGGCATGGCCACCAACATCCCGCCGCACAACCTGCGCGAGGTCGCGGCCGGCGCCCAGTGGGCGCTGGAGCACCCGGAGGCCTCGCACGAGGAGCTCCAGGACGCGCTCATCGAGCGGATCAAGGGCCCGGACTTCCCGTCGGGCGCCCTGGTCGTGGGCCGCAAGGGCATCGAGGAGGCGTACCGGACCGGGCGCGGCTCCATCACGATGCGCGCGGTGGTGGAGGTCGAGGAGATCCAGAACCGCCAGTGCCTGGTGGTCACGGAGCTCCCGTACCAGACCAACCCGGACAACCTGGCGCAGAAGATCGCCGACCTGGTCAAGGACGGCAAGGTCGGCGGCATCGCCGACGTCCGCGACGAGACCTCTTCGCGCACCGGCCAGCGCCTGGTGATCGTGCTCAAGCGCGACGCCGTCGCCAAGGTCGTGCTGAACAACCTCTACAAGCACACCGACCTGCAGACGAACTTCGGCGCGAACATGCTGGCGCTGGTGGACGGCGTGCCGCGCACGCTGTCGATCGACGCGTTCATCCGCCACTGGGTGCAGCACCAGATCGAGGTCATCGTCCGGCGCACGCGCTTCCGCCTGCGCAAGGCGGAGGAGCGCGCCCACATCCTGCGCGGTCTGCTCAAGGCGCTGGACGCGATCGACGAGGTCATCGCCCTCATCCGGCGCAGCAACACGGTCGAGATCGCCCGCGAGGGCCTGATGGGCCTGCTGTCGATCGACGAGATCCAGGCGAACGCGATCCTGGAGATGCAGCTCCGCCGCCTGGCGGCCCTGGAGCGGCAGAAGATCGTCGCCGAGCACGACGAGCTCCAGGCCAAGATCAACGAGTACAACGCCATCCTGGCCTCGGAAGAGCGCCAGCGACGAATCGTCAGCGAGGAACTGGCGGCCATCGTCGAGAAGTTCGGCGACGACCGGCGCTCCAAGCTGGTGCCCTTCGACGGTGACATGTCCATCGAGGACCTGATCGCCGAAGAGGACATCGTCGTCACGATCACCCACGGCGGGTACGTCAAGCGCACCAAGACCGAGGACTACCGCTCGCAGAAGCGCGGCGGCAAGGGCGTGCGCGGCACGAAGCTGAAGCAGGACGACCTCGTCGACCACTTCTTCGTGTCCACCACCCACCACTGGCTGCTGTTCTTCACGAACAAGGGCCGCGTCTACCGGTCCAAGGCGTACGAGCTCCCGGACGCCGGGCGCGACGCCCGCGGGCAGCACGTGGCGAACCTGCTGGCCTTCCAGCCGGACGAGAAGATCGCCCAGATCCTCGCGATCCGCGACTACGAGGCCGCGCCCTACCTGATCCTGGCCACCAAGGGCGGCCTGGTGAAGAAGACGGCGCTCAAGGACTACGACTCGCCCCGTTCGGGTGGTGTCATCGCGATCAACCTCCGGGAGACGGAGGACGGCAGCGACGACGAGCTGATCGGCGCCGAGCTGGTGTCCGCCGATGACGACCTGCTGCTCATCAGCAAGAAGGCGCAGTCGATCCGCTTCACGGCGACCGACGACTCGCTGCGCCCGATGGGCCGCGCCACCTCGGGCGTGAAGGGCATGAGTTTCCGGGAGGGTGACGAACTGCTCTCCATGAGCGTGGTCCGGCCCGGTACGTTCGTCTTCACCGCGACCAACGGCGGCTACGCCAAGCGGACACCGGTGAACGAGTACCGCGTCCAGGGCCGTGGCGGCCTGGGCATCAAGGCCGCGAAGATCGTGGAGGACCGCGGATCGCTCGTCGGTGCCCTCGTGGTCGACGAAACGGACGAGATTCTCGCCATCACCCTCGGCGGTGGTGTGATTCGTACGCGCGTCAACGAAGTACGGGAGACCGGCCGTGACACCATGGGCGTCCAGCTGATCAACCTGGGCAAGCGGGATGCCGTTGTAGGTATCGCCCGCAACGCGGAGGCCGGTCAGGATGCTGACGAGGTCGACGACAGCGAGAACGACAGCGAGAACGAGACCGAGATCGGGACCGAGGCGGCCGTCGAAGGACAGGCCGCCGAGGCCGCCGAGGGCACGGAGCCCTCGGCTGGGGAGCACGAGGAGTAAGCGTGAGTGGAGCCACGGGCGCCGGACCGTCCAAGACTGGAGCGAACGGTGCCCGTGGCCCTGCCGCGGACTCCCAGGGGGGAACCGTGACGGACACCCGAGGACCGCAGCCGCCTCAGTCGCCGCAGACTCAGGCGCAGCCGCAGGCCGGCCAGCAGCCGCAGCAGCCGTACCACCCGCCGCAGGCCTACGCGGCGCCCGCGGGCCCCGCGGCGCCGCGCGGCGCCGGTGACCCGGGAGCGCAGCGCAAGCCGCGCCCGGGGACCCGTACGGCGCCCAGGACGCGCAAGGCGCGGCTCAGGGTGGCCAAGGCCGACCCGTGGTCGGTGATGAAGGTCAGCTTCCTGCTGTCCATCGCGCTGGGCGTCTGCACGGTCGTGGCGTCGGTGGTGCTGTGGATGGTCATGGACGCCATGGGCATCTTCTCCAGCGTCGGCGGCACGATCAGCGAGGCCACCGGCTCGAACGAGAGCAACGGCTTCGACCTCCAGTCCTTCCTGTCGCTGCCGCGCGTTCTGATCTTCACCTCGGTGATCTCGGTCATCGACGTGGTGCTCATGACGGCGCTGGCGACGCTCGGCTCGTTCATCTACAACCTGTCGGCGGGGTTCGTCGGCGGTGTGGAGCTGACGCTCGCCGAGGACGAGTAGAGCTTCCGAAGACGAGGCGGATGACCTGCGCAGACGGGTCGCCGCCATCGATTTTGGAGTCACCGGGTCTGTGCGCTAACCTTCAGAAGTCAGCGCGCAGCGCGGATGGGGCTATAGCTCAGTTGGTTAGAGCGCATCCCTGATAAGGATGAGGCCACAGGTTCAAATCCTGTTAGCCCCACAGTGTCGAAGACCCCCAGGCCCATGGCCTGGGGGTCTTTGTCGTAGGGCCAGTTGGGTTCCCGGCAGGTCACCGATCGGTATCGGTCGGTGTGTATTGTTGGGCGCCAGAAGTCTCCTACGTCAACGAAAGACGAGGTCGCGCGGTGAAGAAGCTGCTCCTGGTCGCACTGGCCGCCATCGGCGGGCTCCTCGTGTACCGCCAGATCCAGGCGGACCGCGCCGAGCAGGACCTGTGGACGGAGGCAACTGACTCCGTGCCTTCCGGTTCCGGTGTGTGAGACCCAAGGTTGATCCCAGAGCCCCGACTGCCGCTGCGGTCGGGGCTTTGTGCTGCTCTGTGACGAAAAGTTGCGGTATGCAAAATGGTGGCTTGCGCTGGTGAAGTCGGGGTGGGTGGGCGTGATGGGGCGGGTACGGAGACTTCTGCCGAGGTCGGCGGGGGTGTCGGCGGGGCTCTCGGCCGGGCTTTCGGCAGGGTTCTCGATCGGGGTGGTCTTCCTCGGGCTGGTGGCCGCGCCCCTTGCCGTGGCCGCGCCCTCTCCGGGGGCAGGGACGGGGGCCGGGACGGGGGCCGGGGCCGGCCCGGTGCCGGTGTACCGCAGCGCTGACGGGGCGAAGGCCGTCGAGGGGAAGCCCTCCACCGCCGGCGCCCCGCTGCTGGAGGCCGGATCGACCTACGAGGACTCGCTCGCGCCCGGGGAGCGCTTCTACCGGCTCAACCTCGACGACCGCTCCTCCGTGTACGTCTCCGCCGTCCTGCGGCCCGCCCTGGACGCCAAGATCGGCTACAGCGACGGGGTCGAGGTGGAGATCATGTCCCCGGACAACCGCGCGTGCGGGGGGACCGGCCGGGCCGCCTTCGGCTACGACCCCGTCCCCATCAGCGCGGTGGGGGCCCGAAAGCTGCAGGAGGACGCCGACTGCCAGGGGGCCGGGGTCTACTACGCCAAGGTGACCCGTACGGCGCCCAAGGACGGGAACCCGGCCGCCTGGCCGCTGGAGCTCCGGGTCCAGCGCGAACCGGGCCTCGCCTCGGGCAGCGCGCCCACCACCGCGCCCAGCGTCTGGCCCTCGGCCTCCCCGACCCTGCCGGGCACCGATCCGGCGCCGCGGGCCGGCGGAACCGGGTTCAACGACGCGCGCGCCCTGGACGCCGGGGTGTGGAGCGACAGCCTGCGGCCCGGCCAGACCCGCTACTACCGGGTGCCGCTCGACTGGGGACAGCAACTCGGCCTCGGGGCCGAACTCGCCGCCGCCCGGCGGACGAAGGAGTACGGCTCGGCCTCGGACGGGCTCACCGTCTCGCTCTACAGCCCCTACCGGGCCCTGGTCGACTCCAAGGACGCCTCCTACGACGGAAAGCAGGCGAGCGTCTCCCTGCCGAGGACGGCGCCCGTGGCGTACGAGAACCGCTTCTCGAGCGACCGGAACGTGGAGCCCGTCCGGATGGCCGGCTGGTACTACGTCGCGGTGACCATGGCCGGAAAGGTCGGGGATTTCACCGAGGACGCGGTGCCCGTGCCGCTGACCCTGCGCCTGGACCTGATCGGCGGGGCGGGCAAGGCACCCGCCTACGCGGAGAGCCTCGCGGCCGGCGGATTCGGGATCGGAGCCGAGGACCGGACCGCCGCCAAGGAGGGCACCACGGCAGTGGAGGCAGCGGACGCCGCGGCGAACCGGTCGGTGATGCGCACGGTCGCGGGCGCCGGCTTCGGAGCCGGGACGCTGCTGCTGCTCGTGCTCGGCGGCTGGATCCTGCTGTCCCGACGTCGGGCCTGAGCCCGGGCGGGCCCTGGATCCGGGTCATGCCCGGATTCAGGTGAGGCCCTAGATCCGGGTCAGGGCCCAGATCCCGACGGCGAAGCAGAGCAGTGCGGCGCACAGGATCCCGGCGGAGACCTTCGCGGACGGCGGAGCGAGGGAGCGGGTACGGGGCTGCGCGGGCGGCTGCGGGTGGGCCGCCGGGGCGGGGAAGGGCTGCGGCTGGGGGAGCGGCCGGGCGGGGTCCGGCGGCCGGGGGAGGGGTGGCTGGAGGTGAAAACTGCCCGTCTCCGAAGGCCCGTAGACGGGGGTGGGAGCGGTGGCCCGGGTGGGCTGCGGCACCGGTTGGGGCGCCTGCTGCGGGGCCTGCGTGGGCACGGTCGGCGCCGTGGGCGCGACGGAGGTGTCGGCGGCGGGGGTGAGGTCCGCGCCGGCGCTGAGGACCGTCTCCTGCGGAGTCCGGGGAGTGAAACCGGCCGGGACCGGGCCCAGTTGGTCGAAGACCTCCACCGGATCCTCGTCCGCGGCGGGCGCGGGCAGCAGCTCCAGGGCCTCGGCAAGGGCCTTGCGCGCCCCCGTGGCCGTCTTGAACCTGTTCTGCGGGTCCGGCTGGAGCAGGGCGGCCAGCACGCCCCACAGCGGCGCGGGAACGCCCTCCGGGGCTTCGGGGGTCCCGTGGGTGAGGAAATGCCCCACGAGCGCCTGGGAGTCGGGCTTGCGCCCGTGCAGCAGATACAGGCCGACCAGCCCGACGGCGAACAGGTCGGCGGTGAAATCCGGTTCGGACCCGAGGAGTTGTTCGGGTGCCAGGTAGCCCGGGGTGCCGACCACGAAGGCGGTCTCGGTCAGCCGGGGCTCGCCCTTGCGCATGGCGATGCCGAAGTCGGACAGCCGCAGGTGCGGCCGCCCGGTTCCAGTGGCCTCCATCAGGATGTTGGCCGGTTTGATGTCGCGGTGGACCACGCCTTCCGCGTGCACCGCCGCCAGCCCCGACAGGAGCTGGTCGAGCAGCGTGCACACGAACCGGGGCGGCAGGGCCCCGTAGTCGCCGATCACGTGGGCGAGGGAACCGCCGGCGACGAGGTCCATGGTGAACAGGACCTTGTCGTCGTCCGCCGCCCAGCTGGCCGGGGCCAGCACGTGCGGGTGATCGATGCGCAGCGCCTGCTCGCGGACGAACCTCAGCAGGGTGTGGGCATCGCTCTGCAGGAGGACCTTCGCCGCGACGTACCGGCGGCGCCTGTGATCCCAGGCCCGCCATACGGCACCGGCGCCGCCACGCCCGATCGGATCGATCAGCTCGTACCGGCCCGCGAAGATCTCACCCATCGCTGCGCTCGTCCCCCGTCGTCAGCAGCCCGTCAGTTCTGGTGTGCCTCGTAGTGGGCGACCGCGTCGGACGTGCGACCCGCTCCGTAGACCCGGAGGAACTCTGCCAGTTCCGGGTGGCTGGGGGCGAGGGTGTTCGCCGCGTCGATGATGTCGCCGGCCGCGGAGACCGAGCGCAGCAGCGACTGGATCTCCCGGACCACGCGCTTGACGGTGGGCGCGCCGGAGCCGCCTGCGGTCTGGCCGGTGCTGTTGCTGAGGACGGAGCCTCCCTGGGTCTTCTTGATCTCGTCCATCCGGTCGGTTGCCTCTGCCGCGCTGACGCTTCCGTCCGCCACCTGGCCGGCGAGATCCTGGAGAGCCTGGACCCGCTGGACCACGGCCGGGTTGCCGATCTTTGCCCGCTGCCCGCTCATCAGCTGGGACAGCATCGGCGCCGACAGCCCGAGGACGGCAGCGAGGCGGGCCTGGTTCAAGCCGAGGTCATCTATGAGCCGGCGGAAGAGCGCTCCGAGCGGCTCCCCGTACCAACTCCGCTGAAGTTCCCTGGCTCTGGCCGTAGCCTCTTGCTGTACTGCGTCCACTCTTACTACTCCCCTTCGCTGGTGCGAACCTCGCGAGCATCTTACGGAGAGTGGTCGCAGGGCGGGAGTCCCTATCATTTTGCGAGATGAGGGGGTACACCCGGTACTCTGTTCTGCGGAACGGTCACTCCCTCCCGGGGGAGTGCTGCGTCCATATCGAGGGGCCTTAGCTCAGTTGGTAGAGCGCTGCCTTTGCAAGGCAGATGTCAGGAGTTCGAATCTCCTAGGCTCCACGACCTCGAAGACCCCCTTGACCTGCTGGAATGCAGATCGAGGGGGTCTTTTTCATTGCTCGGGCCGAGGGGTCCGAGCGGCCTTCGGGCCGGGAATCCGTCGCCCGTCCCGTGTGCGGGCGGGGGCTCCGGGTCGCGCGGGGAGGCCCCCAGCGGGATTCGGGTCGCCCGGCGGGATCGGCGGTTCTCCGGTCCCGCCGATCCCGCCGATCCCGCTGATCCGCCAGCCCGCCAGCCCGCCAGCCCGCCGGCCCGACGACCCGCGCTCCCGCGAGGTTTCGTCCCCGGCGGCGCCTCGCCGTCCCCGGTGGCCCGGCAGGCTCATGTCCCGTCGTCCAATCGGCCGACTGTTGTGGACACTTGAGCGGGGAGGGCCGCCAAGGCCTCGCCGATTGGCTCGATATGGCGATCGTTCGGCTAGGGCAAGGCTGAGGAGATTCGGATGACTGTGGACGCGAAGACCACCGAGAAGGCGCTGCGGCTGCGGGCGTTGGGCGAAGGGATGCTCGTGCTGCCCAATGCCTGGGACGCGGGCAGTGCGGCGGTGATCGAGGCCGCCGGGGCGTCGGCGATCGCAACGACCAGCGGCGGGGTGGCCTGGGGGATCGGGCGCGGGGACGGTCAGCACGCGGAGCGGGAGGAGATGCTGGCGGCGGCCGCCCGCATCGTCGCGGCCGTCGACCTGCCGGTCACCGTGGACGTCGAGGGCGGCTACGGGGACGTCGCGGCCACCGTGCGCGGGGTCGTCGCGGTGGGCGGGGTCGGCATCAACCTGGAGGACTCCAAGGCCGCGGGCGGCCCGCTCCACACCGTCGAGGAGCAGTGCGAGCGGATCCGTGCCGCCCGTGCGGCGGCGGCCGGGGCCGGGCTGCCGGAGCTGGTGGTCAACGCCCGTACCGACGTGTTCCTGTTCGGGATCGGCGAGGAGTCCGGCCGGCTGGGCGAGGTGCTCGCGCGCATCGGGGCGTACGCGGCCGCCGGCGCCGACGGGATCTTCGTACCGGGTCTGCTGGACCTGGATGCCCTGGGCGAGATCGCCCGGGGGCCGCTGCCGGTCAACGCCATGGCGGGGCCGGGTGCTCCCTCCATCGCCGAGCTGGCGAAGGCCGGGGTGCGCCGGGTCAGTGTGGGCACCGCCGTCGCGCAGGCGGCGTACGCGGCGGCCCACAACGCCACGCGGGAGCTGCTGGGCGAGGGCACGTACGGCTCGCTCGGCGGGCCGCTGGACTACGGGACGCTGAACGGGCTCTTCGTGAAGTAGTGCCGTCGAGGTGACCGATACGGCGATGGGCCGCCGCTCCGCGTGTGCGGAGCGGCGGCCCATCGTCATGTCTGCGCCCTCTTGGTCTTTCCTGCCGCGGATGTTTCACGTGAAACATCCGCCCGTTTCACGTGAAACATCGGCCCGGAGACGCGGTCCTCAGGAGCGCCGCGTGCTCCGCAGCAGGACCGTGGTCACCACGAGCGCCGTGACCAGGAGGCCTGCGCCGATCCCGAAGGCCAGGTGGTAGCCGGAGGTGAGGGCTTCGGCGCGGCTGTGGCCGGTGGAGAGCAGGGAGTCGGTGCGGGAGGCGGCCAGGGTGGACAGGACGGCCACGCCCAGGGCCATGCCGATCTGCTGGGTGGTGTTGAACAGGCCCGAGGCGAGCCCCGCGTCCTGCTCGTCGGCGCCGGACATCCCGAGCGCGGTCAGGGCGGGCAGTGCCAGACCGAACCCCGCGGCCAGCAGCATCACGGGCAGCAGGTCGGTGACGTAGTCGGCCTGGACCGGGAGCCGGGTCAGCAGGCCGAGGGCGGCCACCAGCAGGGCGAGGCCGGTCAGGAGCACGTTGCGCTCACCGAAGCGGGAGTTCAGCGGGGCAGAGGCGCCGAGCGAGATCGCACCGATGACCAGGGCTGCCGGAAGCATCGCGAGACCGGTCTCGGCGGCTCCGTAGCCGAGCACGTTCTGGAGGTAGAGGGCGACCAGGATCTGGAAGGAGAACAGCGCGGCCACCATCAGCATCTGGACCAGGTTGGCGCCGATCACGGTCCGGTTGCGGAAGATCCGCAGCGGTACCAGCGGGGTCCGGGCCTTGGCCTGGCGGAGCGTGAAGCCGGCCAGCAGGGCCAGGGAGAGGGCGCCGAGGCCGAGGGTGTGCGCGGAGAGCCAGCCGTACTGCTCGACCTCGACCACGGTGTAGATGCCCAGCATCAGACCGGCGGTGACCAGGGCCGCGCCGAGTACGTCGGCCCCGGCCCGCAGGCCCGGTCCGGCCTGGACGCCGTCCTTGGGGAGGGCCGGCAGGGCCAGTGCCAGGGCGGCGAGCCCGATGGGCAGGTTGATGAAGAAGATCCAGTGCCAGTCGAGGGCGTCGGTCAGTACTCCGCCGAGCACCTGGCCCAGGGAGGCTCCGGCCGCGCCGGTGAAGGAGAAGACGGCGATGGCCTTGGCGCGCTCACGCGGCTCGGTGAACAGGGTGATCAGGATGCCGAGGCTGACGGCCGCGGCCATCGCGCTGCCCAGCCCCTGGAGGAAGCGGGCGGCGATCAGCACCTCGGGGGAGCCGGCGAATCCGGCGAGCAGGGAGGCTCCGGTGAAGACGCCGGTCCCGGCGAGGAACATCCGCTTGCGGCCGATCAGGTCGCCGAGCCGGCCCGCGAGGAGCAGCAGGCTGCCGAAGGCGATCAGGTAGGCGTTGACGACCCAGCTGAGACCGGCGGGGGTGAAGCCCAGGTCCTTCTGGATGGCGGGCATCGCGACGGTGACGATGCTGCCGTCGAGGACCGTCATCAGCACGCCGGTGGAGAGCACCGCGAGGGCGGTCCACCGGGACCGCAGCCCGCGCCGGGCGGCCGGGGCAGCCGGAGTGGCGGGCTTACCCGGGGCGGTCGGGGCGGCCGGGCCGGTGGGCGGCGTGGAGGGAACCGCCGGAGCGGAGGTGGGGGCGGGAGCGGAAGCGGCAGGCATCTGTCTCTCCAGTCGGTGGGCAGTGAGGGCGACTGATGTGACCGTAGCAGATAGTTTCGTTGCAGACTATTTTCTTCGGATCGAATTGCTAGGGTGGTGACATGACTGCCATGGCACCCACCCAGACCGAGCCGGATCTCTCCTTCCTTCTGGACCACACCAGCCATGTCCTGCGCACCCGGATGGCGGCTGCCCTCGCCGAGATCGGGCTCACCGCACGCATGCACTGCGTCCTCGTGCACGCGCTGACGGAGGAGCGGACCCAGATCCAGCTCGCCGAGATCGGCGACATGGACAAGACGACGATGGTCGTGACCGTGGACGCCCTGGAGCGGGCCGGTCTGGCCGAGCGGCGCCCGTCCGTCAAGGACCGCCGGGCCCGGGTCATCTTCGTGACCGAGAAGGGCGCGGCCGTCGCCGAGCAGAGCAGCCGCATCGTCGACCGGGTGCACGCCGATGCCCTCGCCTCCCTCGCGGACACCGAGCGCACGGCTCTGCTGCGCGGTCTGAAGCTGCTGGCCCAGGGCGATCTGGAGATCCCTTCGGACGGTCCGCGCCCGGCGCGGCGCGCCCGGCAGTAGCCGCCCCGTCCCCCGGATGGCCCAGTCACAGGGCCGTCCGGCGCCTTCTGGCAGAGAGTGGGGAAAGGCACTCAGCCCAGGGGGGCAACACCATGCCGGAGGCGTACACACATGGGACTCTTCGACTTCCTGAAGTCCGACAAGAAGAAGGAACACGCGGCCGAGAAGGCCGCTGAGCAGGTGCAACAGCAGGCCGCGGCCGCTCCGGCGGCGCCGTCCGCGATGCCGTCCGACGCGGGCATCAGGTACACGGACTCGGCGACGGCCACCAAGGAGGCCGCCGAGCGCATGGCGGCCGCGGCGCCGAAGCCCGCGCCCGCGCCTCCGGCGGCGCCGCCCGTCGCACCTCACGCGCCGCACACGCCCACCATGTCCTCGGCCGCGCACAAGGCGGTGCCCGCGGCGCCCGTGGCGCCCAAGCTGCAGCGCAAGTACACGGTCCGCTCCGGTGACTCGCTTTCGGCGATCGCCCGCCGCGAGCTCGGCAACGAGGGCCGCTGGCGCGAGCTCTACGCCATGAACAAGGGCGTCATCGGGTCCAACCCCGACATGATCCACCCGGGCATGGTCCTCACCCTTCCCCAGTAGCGGATCCAGCGGCGGGGCAAGGCGCACGCACAGGGGCCCGGATCCTGAAAAGGATCCGGGCCCCTGTGCGTGATCAGCTGCTGCGACCTGCCGCCGCGGTCGTCAGCGGTGCTTGCGCTTCGCGTCCTCCGCGTCGATGCGGGCCTCGATGGCCTCGGCCTCTGCCTGGACGCCCTCGTCGTCGAGGGCGGTGCTCCCGCCCTCCGCTTCGCGCTCCTTCGCCGTCAGTACGTCGTCGAAGCCGGCCGGGGCCTCCTCGTCGCGCGCCGACAGCTCGGTGGCCGCCGGCGGCTCGACGAGCCAGTCCGGGTTCGACTGCTGGTCCCACCACTTCCACGCGGCGAAAGCGCCGCCCGCCAGTACGCCGACCACCGCGACGCCCTTGAACAGCCGGCCGCAACGCGCCCGCCGCTCGTGGCGCCGTACGAGTCCCTGCACCTCCTTAGCCGACACCTGGCCGCGCAGCGCCGCCAGCGCCGCAGTGGACCGGGACGCGGCCTCCTCGGCCACCGGCTGGGCCGCCGCGAGGGCACTCTCCAGGCGCGGCTGCGTGTAATCCGCCGCGTGCCGGGCCGCCAGACGGGTCTGCTTCACGGCATTGACCGCGGCCCGGTCCACATGCGGCGGCACATGGGAGCGCGCCGACAGGATCCGGGGATGTACGTGGGAGTCGTACGTCGAGCGGGCCTGTTTGGCAGCCTCGCCCGCCGCATACGAAACCTTCGGCGCGAGCCGTTCATTCGCCTCGTGGGCGTAATGCACCGCGGTGTGCTTGGCGGATTCCGCGTACGGCGCCACCACTTCCGCTGCGTGCCGCACCGTATCCCTGGCACTTGTCGCTGCCAGGCGCACGCTTTCCTTGCGGGTCACGGGATCCTCCTCCTCGGTGGCGGACACAGTTCACCTTTCCACCCTTTGTCGGATCATGCCTCCCATATCGCCGACCGGCATGCGCGACAGGGCATATGGGTGGACGATTTCTGCCCGGCGTGGCCCTCCGTGCGAGGATCTGGAACCGACAGTGATGACTATGGAAGGCAGATCCGTGGCCGAGAAGCTCTACGCCACCCTGAAGACCAACCACGGCGACATCGAGATCGAGCTGCTGGAGAACTTCGCTCCGAAGACCGTGCGCAACTTCGTGGAGCTCGCCACGGGCGCCCGCGAATGGACGCGTCCCACGGACGGGCAGAAGACCACGGACCCGCTCTACGACGGCACCGTCTTCCACCGGATCATCAGCGGATTCATGATCCAGGGCGGCGACCCGCTCGGAAACGGCACCGGCGGCCCCGGCTACCAGTTCGCCGACGAGTTCCACCCCGACCTGGCCTTCACCAAGCCCTACCTGCTCGCCATGGCCAACGCCGGCCCGGGGACCAACGGCTCGCAGTTCTTCATCACCGTCGCCCCCACCGCCTGGCTGACGCGCAAGCACACCATCTTCGGCGAGGTCACCGACAAGGCCAGCCAGAAGGTCGTGGACGCGATCGCCGGCGGCGCGACCAACCCGCGCACGGAGCGGCCCTTGGACGACGTGATCATCCAGTCCGTGGTCATCGCGAGGCGCTGACCGCCGACCCCGCGGCTGCTGACCGCCGACCCCGCGCCCGCCGGGACCGGCCGCCGTCCGGGAACCTTTCGCCACCGCCCGTCCGTCCTCGATACGTACCGGACGGGCAGGGCGGATCAGCCGCCCCGCTCCGCCGCCCCGCCGCCGACCGAGGGGACCGATGGACACCGACCGTCTTCCGGGCTGCTACCGCCACCCGGACCGCGAGACCGGGATCCGCTGCACGCGCTGTGAGCGGCCGATCTGCCCCGAGTGCATGATCAACGCCTCGGTCGGCTTCCAGTGCCCCACATGCGTCCGTGAGGGCTCCGGTACGGGCCACGGGGCCGCCGCGAACGCCCCGCGCACCATCGCGGGCGGGGTGGTGGCCGCAGATCCCCACCTGGTCACCAAGATCCTGATCGGGATCAACGTCGCCTTCTTCCTCGGGGCCCACGTCTTCCCAGAGCTGGCAATCCAGCTGGAGCTCCTCGGCCGTTACCGGGAGCAGCTGGGCGGACCTCTCGAAGGTGTCTCCACGGGCGAGTACTACCGCCTCATGACCTCGGCGTTCCTGCACGTCCAGATGTGGCACATCTTCGGCAACATGCTCGGCCTGTGGTTCATCGGGGCCCCGCTGGAGCGGGCGCTGGGCCGGGCCCGCTACCTCACGGTGTACCTGCTGTCGGGCCTGGGCGGCAGCGCCCTCGTCTATCTGCTGACCCCGCCGAACACGGCCACTCTCGGGGCCTCCGGGGCCATCTTCGGCCTGCTCGGCGGCACCGTGGTGCTGGCCCGCCGGATGGGGTACGAGATGCGCCCGCTGATCACCATGGCGGTGTTCATGCTGGTGCTGACCTTCGTACCGGGGCTGAACGTGTCCTGGCAGGCCCATATCGGCGGCCTCGTCACCGGTGTCCTGGTCGCGCTGGGCCTGTTGTGGCCCGCCGCCGGTCGGGGAAAAGGTATGGGTGCCAGGAATCGCAATTTCGTCCAGTGGGGCACCTGTGTGGCGGTGTTCCTGCTGGCAGCGGCCGTGATCGCGGTCCGGACGGCCGAACTTTCCGCACTCACCTGATCACACCGGCGTCAACTCTCCACAGAGTTATCCACAGATCTTCTGTCTTTTCCTCAGGTGTGGATGACGCTGTGGATAACTCATGGGGAGAGCTTGCGGAGCCGGTAGTACCGCGTGACTATCGGGGGGCTACTTCCACTGCGTGGAGACGCCGAATCCCGCCGCAATGAAGCCGAAACCGACCACAATGTTCCAATTGCCCAGGGCTTCGATCGGCAGCTGGGTGTCGGACAGATAGAAGACGACGATCCACACCAGGCCGATGATGAAGAAGGCCAGCATGACCGGGGCGACCCAGTTGCGGTTCGTCAGCTTGATGGCCTGTGGCGTCCGCGTGGGCGGCGGGGTGTAGTCGTCCTTCTTGCGGATACGTGACTTCGGCACGAGGGGCTCTCCTGTCGATGGGCTGGGGACCTTGCCTGCCCCGGGCGTCCGTTAGCGTAGTGGACCTGTGGCGTTGAAGGAGAAGGGTACGTTGAGCAATTCCGACGACTCCTCCGCGGGTCCCCGTCGCCGTGCCAGACCGGTCCGGCTGCTGACGGCCGCCGTTTTCGCCCTGGCCGGCTTGATCTTCGTCACCAGCTTCAACACCTCCAAGGGTACGAACATCCGGACGGATGCTTCGCTCCTGAAGCTGTCGGACCTGATCCACGAGCGCAGCCAGAGCAATCTGGAGCTGGAGAAGAGCACCGCGACGGTGCGCGGCCAGGTCGACGCCCTCGCCGAGCGCGACGACGGCAGCACCAGGGCCGAGGACGCCAAGCTGTCCGCCCTGCGCGTCGCCTCGGGCACCGAGGACCTCACCGGCAAGGCCGTGACCGTCACCCTGAACGACGCACCGCCCAACGCCACGGCCCGCATCCCCAACGTCCCCGAGCCGCAGCCCAACGACCTGGTGATCCACCAGCAGGACCTCCAGGCCGTCGTGAACGCCCTCTGGCAGGGCGGCGCCCAGGGCATCCAGGTCATGGACCAGCGGCTCATCTCCACCAGCGCCGTGCGCTGCGTGGGCAACACCCTGATCCTCCAGGGCCGGGTCTACTCGCCCCCGTACAAGATGACGGCCGTCGGCGACCCGGCCGCGCTGAAGAAGGCCCTCGCGGCTTCCCCGGCGCTGCAGAACTACCAGCTCTACGTGAACGCGTACGGGCTGGGCTGGAAAGTGGAGGACCACAAGGCGCTGACACTGCCGGGTTACTCCGGCACAGTGGACCTCCACTATGCGAAGCCGCTGGAGTCCGCCACGCCGTGATGTCGTACTGCGCCTGCTGGTACGGACGTTCAGCGAGGTGTGCCTGACCGCGGGCTCGCTCATCGTGCTCTTCGTGGCCTACGTCCTGCTGTGGACCGGGGTCAAGGCCGACCAGGCCATGGACGGCGAGATGGCCCGGATGCGCGACCGCTGGGCGGCGGCTCCCGCGGCCGCACCCGCGCCCGCCCCGCAGCCCTCGGCATCCGCATCGACACCGGCACCGGCCCCGGAGCCCGCGCCCTACCCGCCCGACCAGCCCTTCGCCGAGATGTACGTCCCGCGCTTCGGACCGGACTGGAACAAGCCGGTCCTGGAGGGCACGGGCACGGACCTCCTGAAGAAGGGCCTGGGCCACTACGCGGGCACCGCCCGGCTCGGCGGCATGGGGAACTTCGCGGTGGCCGGCCACCGCCGCACCTACGGGGACCCCTTCAAGGACATCCCCGAGCTGCGCCCCGGGGACCCGGTCATCCTCAAGGACGCGACCGGCTGGTACACGTACACGGTCCGCGCCGAGCCGCTGCGCACGCTTCCGACGGAGGTCGGCGTGATCGACCCGGTGCCGGCCCGCTCGCCCTTCGGGGCCCCCGGCCGGTACCTGACCCTGACCACCTGCGACCCGGAATGGGGCCACAGCCACCGTCTGGTGGTCTGGGCCGAGCTGACCCAGACGCGGACCCTCGCGCAGGGCAGGCCGGAGGGTTTGCCGAGGTGACCCTCCGCTCCGGCCGGGTGGCTTTAGGCTGTGGACGTACCGCCCCCGCGGTGCGTTGAACGGGCGTGGACGAAAAGGACACAGACGGCATGTACGGCTGGATCTGGCGGCATCTGCCGGGTAACGCGTGGGTACGCGTGGTGATCTCACTCGTGCTGGTGCTCGCGGTGGTGTTCGTGCTGTTCCAGTACGTCTTCCCGTGGGCGGAGCCGCTGCTCCCGTTCAACGATGTGACGGTGGACGAGGGATCGGGAGCCACTCCGTGAGCGCGCGCATTCTGGTTGTCGACAATTACGACAGCTTTGTCTTCAACCTGGTCCAGTACCTCTACCAGCTCGGTGCCGAGTGCGAGGTCCTGCGCAACGACGAGGTCGAGCTCGCCCACGCCCAGGACGGCTTCGACGGCGTCCTGCTGTCCCCCGGACCGGGCACCCCGGAAGAGGCGGGCGTCTGCGTCGACATGGTCCGCCACTGCGCGGACACCGGCGTACCCGTCTTCGGCGTCTGCCTCGGCATGCAGTCGATGGCCGTGGCCTACGGAGGCGTCGTGGGCCGGGCTCCGGAACTGCTGCACGGCAAGACCTCGCCGGTCCTCCACGAGGGCCTCGGAGTCTTCGAGGGGCTGCCCTCGCCGTTCACCGCGACCCGCTACCACTCCCTGGCCGCCGAGCCGCAGACCCTCCCGGACGTGCTGGAGGTCACGGCGCGGACCGAGGACGGGATCATCATGGGCCTGCGCCACCGGGAGCACGACGTCGAGGGCGTGCAGTTCCACCCCGAGTCGGTGCTGACCGAGTGGGGCCACCGG
This sequence comes from Streptomyces sp. NBC_00454, assembly GCF_041434015.1. Taxonomy (GTDB): domain Bacteria; phylum Actinomycetota; class Actinomycetes; order Streptomycetales; family Streptomycetaceae; genus Streptomyces. The sequence continues at coordinate 3,901,797 of NZ_CP107907.1, forward strand.
ATGCTCGCGAACTGGCTGGTGCGCTGCGGTGACGCGGGCGCGGTGGAGCGCTCGGTGGGGCTGGCCCCGGTGGTGGGCAAGGCCCTCGCGTGACCACGCTCGCGCCGTCCGCGCCCTCGGAGGGCCGGGCCGCGCGGCGCAGGGCCGCTCAGGAGGCCGCCAAGCGCACGCGCGCGGGGGGCCGGGGCCGCCGGCGCAGACGGCCCGCCTCGGGAGGCCCGGTGGTGGTGCTCAGCCGCCTGGCGGGGGAGCTGTTCATCACGACGGGCGTGGTGATGCTGCTCTTCGTCGGCTACCAGCTCTGGTACACGAACTTCCTGGCCGACCGGACGGCCAAGGACGCCGCCGGTTCGCTGACGCAGAACTGGGACCGCAGCCCGGCCGGGGACGCCGCTCCGCCGGTGACGGCGTTCGAGGCGGGTCAGGGCTTCGCGATCCTGTACATCCCCAAGCTGGACGTGAAGGTCCCGATCGCCGAGGGGACGAACAAGGCGAAGGTGCTCGACAAGGGGCTGGTCGGCCACTACGACGGCGGCGAGAAGTCGCTGAAGACGGGGATGCCGGCCGACCCCCAGGGGAACTTCGCGCTGGCGGGCCACCGCAATACGCACGGCGAGCCGTTCCGCTTCATCAACCGGCTGGTGCCGGGGGACAAGGTCGTGGTCGAGACGAGGGACGCGTACTACACCTACGAGATGACCTCGCAGCTGGCGCAGACCTCGCCGGCCAACGTTTCGGTGATCCAGCCGGTGCCCGTGGGATCGGGGTTCACCGCCCCGGGCCGGTACATCACGCTGACGACCTGCACACCGGAGTTCACCAGCACCTATCGGATGATCGTATGGGGCAGGATGACCGGTGAACGCCCCCGCAGCCAGGGCGCTCCGCCCGAGCTGACCAGCCCGTAGAGGAATCCGCAGTGTCACGTTCCGCACCGCCCCCGCGCCGCAGTGTCCTCGCGGGGTTCCTGAGCCTGCTGGGCGAGCTCCTGATCACGGTGGGCCTGGTGCTCGGCCTGTTCGTGGCGTACTCGCTGTGGTGGACGAACGTCCTCGCGGACCGGGACGCCTCCGCGCGCGGCGACGCGGTCCGCGAGCAGTGGAACAAGCCGGCGACGGCTCCCGCGAGCCCCGCCGCGCCGGGGGCGCTGGACACCCAGGGCGGCATCGGCTTCCTGCACGTGCCGGCGATGAAGAACGGCGAGGTACTGGTCAAGCAGGGCACCGGCTCGGACGTCCTGAACGACGGGGTCGCCGGGTACTACACGGAGCCGGTCAAATCGGCGCTGCCCTCGGACCCGGCGGGGAACTTCGCGCTGGCGGCGCACCGGGACGGGCACGGGGCCAAGTTCCACAACATCGACAAGCTGAAGAACGGCGACGCGGTCGTCTTCGAGACGCGCGACACCTGGTACGTCTACAAGGTCTTCGCCGATCTGACCCAGACGACGAAGTACAACGTGGACGCGATCAGCCCGGTCCCGAAGGAGTCGGGCAGGACCGCACCGGGCCGGTACATCACGCTGACCACCTGCACGCCCGTGTACACCTCGAAGTACCGGTACATCGTGTGGGGCGAGCTGGTGCGCACCGAGAAGGTCGACGACAAGCGCACCCCGCCGGCGGAGCTGCGCTAGCCGGGTCGCGCGTAGGGAAAAAGGGTCCGGCCCCTCTCCAGGGATTCGAAGGAGAGGGGCCGGACCCTTTTCGCTGGGTTCGCGCGGTCGATCAGCGTCCGCCGAGGCCTCCGAAGAAGCCGCCGCCGTTGCCGCCGTTGTTTCCGCCGCCACCGGCCACCGTGGTCACGTTGATCACCTGGCCCGGCGTGGCCGGGGAGCCGACCGCCGGGTCCGAGCTCAGGACCTTGGCCTTGTCGTCCGCCGGTCCGGTGACCGAGCCGAGGACCAGGCCCTTGGAGGCCAGCATCTGTTGGGCCTGCTGGAGGGTCTTGCCGAACAGGTTCGGGACCTGGATCTGCTGGACCGCCTTGGCGATGGTCACGTTGACCGTGGTGCCCACGTCGGCCTGGTCGCCCGCGGGATGGTCCTGCTGGAACACCGCTCCCGCCGGGGTGCCCGCGGGTGCGTCGGCCTCCGTGACGCTGCCGAGCTTCAGCTTGACCGCCTGGAGGGCCTTGGCCGCGTCGTTCTTGTTCTTGCCCGTCAGGTCCGGGACGGTCGCCTTGGAGATCTCCTTGGCCACCTGGAGCGAGACGGCCGAGCCCTTCTCGGCCTCGCCGCTCTTCGGATTCTGGTCCAGGACGGTGCCGGCGGGCCGGTCGGACTCGACGGTCTTCTTCTCGACCGTGAAGCCCTTCTCCGTGAGCGCCTTCTCCGCGTCGGCGATCGCCAGGTTCATGACGTTCGGAACGGCGACCTTGGGCGCGCCCGAGGAGATCTTCACCTTGACGACGGACTTCTTGTCGACCTTGGTGCCCTCGGCGCGGTCCTGCTCGCACACGTTGCCCTTGGGCTGTGCGTCGCAGGGCATCTCGCCGTCCTTCTGGACGGTGAGGCCCAGGTTCTCGCCGCTCTTCTGCGCCTGCTCGAAGGTCTGACCGATGAGCTTGGGCACTTCGGGCCGGTTGTCGGCGGTGCTGCTGAAGAGGGAGCGGCCGATGAGGATCGCGCCGACCAGTACGAGGATGCCGGCGGTCACCAGCAGGATCGTGGAGGCCTTGCTCTTCTTCTGCGGACGCCGGCCGTGACCGCCCTGGTCGTAGCCGCCGTGGCCCTGGTCCCCGTACCCGTACGGGCCGTCGCCCGCGGGCATCGGGGGGAGCATGGAGGTCTGGCCCGAGTCGGCGGTCCGCAGGGCGGTGGTGGGCTGGTCGTAGCCCTGGTGTCCGTAGCCGTGCCCCTGGTCGGGGTAGCCGTAGCCGGCCGCGCCCATGGAGGCGGTGGCGGCGACGGGCTGGCCGTCGAGGCAGGCCTCGATGTCGGCGCGCATCTCGTCGGCGGACTGATAGCGGTAGTCGGCGTCCTTGACCAGGGCCTTCAACACGATCGCGTCCATCTCGGGCGTGATCTCGGGGTCGAAGTTGGACGGGGGCTGCGGCTCTTCCCGTACGTGCTGGTAGGCGACCGCGACCGGGGAGTCGCCGATGAACGGCGGCCGGACGGCCAGCAGCTCGTACAGCAGGCAGCCGGCCGAGTAGAGGTCGGAGCGCGCGTCGACCTGCTCGCCCCTGGCCTGCTCCGGGGAGAGGTACTGGGCGGTGCCGATGACGGCGGCGGTCTGCGTCATGGTCATGCCGGAGTCGCCCATGGCACGGGCGATGCCGAAGTCCATGACCTTGACCTGGCCGGTGCGGGTGAGCATGACGTTGGCGGGCTTGATGTCACGGTGCACGATGCCGGCGCGGTGCGAGTACTCCAGGGCCTGGAGGATGCCGATGCACATCTCCAGCGTCCGCTCGGGCAGCAGCTTGCGGCCGGAGTGCAGGAGCTCGCGCAGGGTCGAGCCGTCGACGTACTCCATCACGATGTACGGGATGGAGATGTTGTCGACGTAGTCCTCGCCGGTGTCGTACACCGCGACGATCGCCGGGTGGTTGAGCGATGCGGCCGACTGGGCCTCGCGACGGAACCGGGCCTGGAAGGACGGGTCGCGGGCGAGGTCGGCGCGCAGGGTCTTGACGGCGACGGTACGGCCGAGCCGGGTGTCGTGGGCGAGGTAGACCTCGGCCATGCCACCACGGCCGAGCACGTGGCTCAGCTCGTACCGGCCGCCGAGGCGACGCGGCTCTTCCATAACGTTGCAGCCCTCTCCGTCAGTCCCGACCGCACCCGTGTGTGGTCCGGCGGTGTGCTGTTCGCGCAAAGGCTACCGGCCGATCGTCGGTGATCGGTTCGTGACCACAGGCTGATACCGGACCGGTACCGTACGCTCGGACCCGAACGAGTTCGGTGATCCGGATCACACCTGTATGCCCCTTGCGGCTCCCACGTGGTGTTCCGTCCCTTCCGTTACCCCTTGTTGCTCTTCAGGACGGCTTCCATGACGGCCTTCGCGACGGGGGCCGCGAGGCCGCTGCCGCTGATGTCCTCGCGGTCGGCGCTGCTGTCCTCGATGACGACGGCCACGGCGATCGGCGAGCTGCCGTCGGGGTTCTCGGCGTAGGAGATGAACCAGGCGTAGGGGCGCTTCTTGTTGCCCTCGCCGTGCTGGGCGGTACCGGTCTTGCCGCCGACGACGGTGCCCTTGATCCTGGCAGTGGTGCCGGTGCCGTTCTCGACGACGTTGACCATCATCTGCTGGATCTTCTGCGCGTTGGCGGCGGAGACCGGCCGGCTCATCTCCTGCGGCTCGTGCTTCTCGATGACGTCCAGGTTGGGCGATTCCAGCTGGTCGACCATGTACGGCTTCATCAGCTTGCCGTCGTTGGCGATCGCGGCGGTGACCATGGCCATCTGGAGCGGGGTGGCCGCGGTGTTGAACTGGCCGATCGAGCTCAGCGCGTTGCCGGGCTTGTCCATGGTCTTGTCGTAGACGCTGGCGAAGGCGCGGACCGGGGTGTCGATCTTGTCGTTGTTGAAGCCGAACTTCTCCGCGGTCTTCACCATGTTGTCCCGCCCCACCTTGGCGCCCATGTTGGCGAAGACGGAGTTGCAGGAGACGCGCAGGGCCTCGTTGAGGCTGGCCTTCTCGCACCCGTTGGCGTGGTTGACCATCGGGGTCTTGGTGTCCGGCAGCAGATAGGGCTCGGGGGTGTCGGTCGGCGCGTTGATGTCGCTGACGACGTTGTTCTCGAGCGCCGCGGCGGCGGTGACCACCTTGAAGGTGGAGCCGGGCGGATAGGTCTCGCGCAGGGCGCGGTTGACGAGGTTCTTGTCCTCGCTGTCCTTGAGCGCGACCCAGGCCTTCTCGTCGGCCTTGGAGTTGCCGGCGAAGGCGGAGGGGTCGTACGAGGGGGTGCTGACCAGGGCGAGGATCGCGCCGGTGCGCGGGTCGATCGCCGCGACGGCGCCCTTCTTCTCGCCGAGCTTCTCGAACGCGGCCTTCTGCGCGGCGGCGTTGAGCGTGGTGACGACGTTGCCGCCGGCCTTCTTCTCGCCGGTGAACATGCCGATGGTGCGGTCGAAGAAGAGCCGGTCGTCGTTGCCGGTCAGGATCTGGTCTTCGAGGGATTCCAGCTGCGTGGAGCCGAAGGCCTGCGAGGCGTAGCCGGTCACCGGGGACCACAGGGGGCCGTCGGCGTAGGTGCGCTTGTACTTGTAGTCGCTGCCGTCGGTCGTCGCGGAGCCGGTGATCGGGTTGCCCTGGACGATGATGTTGCCGCGTTCGGTGGCGTACTGGGCGATCTGGACCCGGCGGTTCTCCTTGCGGGTGCTCAGGTCGGCGGCCTCGACGTACTGGAGCCAGTTGGTCCGTACGAGCAGCGCCAGGATGAGCAGCCCGCAGAAGATCGAGATGCGGCGCAGGGGCTTGTTCATGACGGGCGGACCACCTGGGTCATCTCGGAGTCGGGGGACGGTGCCGGAGCCGGGGCAGGTCGGCGTGCGGTGTCGCTGATCCGGATGAGGATGGCGATGAGGATCCAGTTCGCGAGGACGGACGAGCCGCCGGACGCGAGGAACGGCATGGTCATGCCGGTGAGCGGGATGAGGCCCATGACCCCGCCGGCGACGACGAACACCTGGAGGGCGAAGGCGCCGGAGAGCCCGATGGCGAACAGCTTGCCGAAGGGGTCGCGGGCGGCGAGCGCGGTGCGCACGCCCCGCTCGATGATCAGGCCGTAGAGCAGGAGGAAGGCCATGACCCCGGCGAGCCCGAGCTCTTCGCCGACGGTGGAGAAGATGAAGTCGGAGTTGGCGGCGAATCCGATGAGGTCGGAGTTGCCCTGTCCCCAGCCGGTGCCGAGGACCCCGCCGGAGCCGAAGCTCATGATCGACTGGCCGACCTGCTCGCAGGCGCCCGACTTGGCGTAGCAGGCGAAGGGGTCGAGCCAGGCGGTGACGCGGACCTTGACGTGGCTGGCGGTGGCGCCGACCACGGCGGCCCCGCCCACGCTCATGAGCAGGCCGATCACGATCCAGCTGGTGCGCTCGGTGGCCACGTACAGCATGATCACGAACATGCCGAAGAAGAGCAGCGAGGTGCCGAGGTCGTTCTCGAAGACGAGGACGAGCAGGCTCATGCCCCAGATCATCAGGATCGGGCCGAGGTCACGGCCGCGCGGCAGGTAGAGGCCCATGAAGCGCCGGCTGGCCAGGGCCAGGGCGTCGCGCTTGACCATGAGGTAGCCGGCGAAGAAGACGGCGATCACGATCTTCGCGAACTCGCCGGGCTGGATGGAGAACCCGCCGACGCTGATCCAGATCTTGGCGCCGAACACGTCGGCGCCCAGGCCCGGGATGACCGGCAGGATCAGCAGGACGAGCGAGGCGGCCATCGAGATGTAGGTGAACCGCTGGAGCACGCGGTGGTCCTTGAGGACCACCAGCACGCCGGCGAACAGGGCGATCGCCAGCGCGGTGTACATCAGCTGCCGGGGCGCCGAGTCGGAGAACGCCCCGTAGATCCGCTTGGCCGTGTTCTGCAGTCGCGTCGACTGGTCGAGACGCCAGATCAGCACCAGGCCGAGCCCGTTGAGCAGCGTGGCGATCGGCAGCAGCAGCGGGTCGGCGTACTTGGCGTAGCGGCGTACGACGAGGTGGGCGATGCCCGCGAGGACGCCGAGGCCGAGCCCGTAGGTGAGCATGCCCGGAGGCAGCTTCCCGTGGATCGCCAGGCCCGCGTTGGCGTACGCGAAGATCGGGATGGCCACGGCGAAAGCGAGCAGCAGGAGCTCGGTGTTCCGCCGGCTCGGCAGCTCGATGGCGCCGATGGTGGCCGTGTTGGTGACAACGCTCATGGTGTGGCAGGCCCCCTGTGCCCGCGTATGTCTACTGCTTCTCGCACTGGCTCACGACCTGCTGCTCATCGGCAGTCAGGACGGGGCCGGGTGTTTGGTTGTTCTGCGCTTCGGCGGCGCGGCGCGCCTCGTCCTTCTTGCACGCGGAGGACTGGGTGGCGAGCTCGTTGATCTTGGTGCGGGCGCCGTCGAGGCTGGTCTCGCTGATGGTGGCCTCGACGAGCTTGCGCTTGAAGGTCGGCAGGTACTTCAGTTCGATCTCGGGGCGGTCGCTCTCCACCGTGGAGAGATCCAGGGGCCCGAGCTTCTGGCTGATCCCGCGGAAGAGCGCGACGTGCTCGCCCTTGACGCCGATGTAGTACTGGGTCTGCGTCCACCGGTAGCCCGCGTACAGGCCGCCGCCGAGGACGCCGAGGACGACGAGCAGCGTCAGCGTGCGCGTGGTCCACTTGCGGCCCTTGCCGCGACGCCTGCGGGGGTGGTCGTACGTGTCCTCGTAGCCCGCGTCTCCGTCGTACGGCTCGGCTTCGCCGAAGCTGCCGTACCCGCCGCCGGCTCCGGAGCCCTGTCCCTGGGCACCGTAACCGCCGTAGCCGGGGGCCTCGCCGCTGCCGGGGGGGCCGAAGGCGCCGGCGGGCGGGGGGGCCTGGCGGCCGAGCCCGGAGGCGCGGCCGGCCGGCGTCTGCATGGCGTTGCCGCCGTCGAAGAGCTGGTTGTGCTGGTTCTCGGCGACCGCGCCGACGACGACCGGGGTGTCGTTGACCTGTGCGGCCAGCGTGTCGCCGCTGTCGGTGTCGAGGACGTCGGCCACGATGCAGGTGATGTTGTCGGGGCCGCCGCCGCGCAGCGCGAGCTGGATGAGCGAGGCCACGGTCTCGCGGGGACCGTGGTAGTCGGCGAGGGTCTCTTCCAGGGTCTGGTGGGAGACGACGCCGGAGAGCCCGTCGGAGCAGATGAGGTAGCGGTCGCCGACCCGGACCTCGCGGATGGAGAGGTCGGGCTCGACGATGTCGCCGCTGCCGAGCGCCCGCATCAGCAAGGAGCGCTGCGGATGGGTGGTGGCTTCCTCTTCGGTGATCCGGCCCTCGTCGACGAGGCGCTGGACCCAGGTGTGGTCCTGGGTGATCTGCGTGAGGACGCCGTCGCGCAGCAGATAGGCGCGGGAGTCCCCGACGTGGACCAGGCCGAGGCGCTGGCCCGTCCACAGGAGGGCGGTGAGCGTGGTGCCCATGCCTTCGAGCTGGGGGTCCTCTTCGACCATGGCGCGCAGCTGGTCGTTGGCCCGCTGCACCGCGGTGCTGAGGGCGGTGAGGATGTCGGAGCCCGGGACGTCGTCGTCGAGCTGCACGAGCGTGGAGATCACCTCGGAGCTGGCGACTTCACCGGCGGCCTGGCCGCCCATGCCGTCGGCGATCGCGAGGAGGCGCGGACCGGCGTAGCCGGAGTCCTCGTTCCCCTCCCGGATCATGCCCTTGTGCGATCCGGCGGCGAACCGCAGGGACAGACTCATGCGCACCTGCCCTGTCGACGCCTCGGGGTACAACCGGTCTCGAGCCACACTGCCCACCCTCCGGTCGGGAGCGCGCTCGGATCCGGATCCCCGGTGGGACGGACCGCTGCGGCTCGCTCGCTCCGCTCGCTCATTCTCGTACTACTTCCGCAGCTCGATGACGGTCTTGCCGATGCGGATCGGGGCGCCCGGCGGAATGGGCGTCGGGGTGGTCAGCCGGGTCCGGTCGAGATACGTGCCGTTGGTGGACCCGAGATCCTCGACGATCCACTGGCCGTCACGGTCGGGGTAGATCCTGGCATGCCTGCTGGAGGCGTAGTCGTCGTCCAGCACGATCGTGGAGTCGTGGGCGCGGCCCAGGGTGATCGTCTGGCCCGCGAGGGCCACCGTGGTACCCGTGAGGGTGCCTTCGGACACGACGAGCTTGGTGGGCGCTCCGCGGCGCTGGCGCTGCTGCGGTGGCGCCGCGGCCGCCTGGCGGCCCTGCTGCTGCGGGGCGCCGGTGGCACCCGCGCCGCGGCGGGAACCGCGCTGCGTCACTCTCGTTCCGAAGAGGTCGCTGCGGATGACCTGGACGGCCACGATGACGAACAGCCACAAAACGGCCAGGAAACCCAACCGCATGACCGTCAGGGTCAGCTCTGACATTGCCCCCGCTTCACCCTTCGGCTTGCCGATAAATGATGGTGGTACTGCCCACGACGATCCGCGAACCGTCGCGGAGCGTAGCGCGGGTGGTGTGCTGCCCGTCCACCACGATGCCGTTGGTGGACCCTAGATCCTGGATCGTCGAGGGCGTTCCGGTCCGGATCTCACAGTGCCGGCGCGATACGCCGGGGTCGTCGATCCGCACGTCGGCTTCGGTGCTTCGGCCGAGTACGAGCGTCGGGCGCGAGATCTGGTGGCGCGTGCCGTTGATCTCGATCCAGTGGCGCCGGACGGCGCCGCCTGGGGACACGGGCGGTACGGGAGCCGCCCCGGCCGGTCCGCCGGGAGCCGGCCTGCGCCCACCGGGGCCGCCCGGGGGCGGTCCGGCGGGCATGGGCGGCGCGGAGACCGGAGGGTAGCCGTAGCCACCGGGCTGGGCCGGGGGAGCCTGGTGGCCCCCCTGCCCCTGGCCCGGCGCCTGCTGGCCCGGGGCCTGGGAGGTGCTGGAGGCGAGCGTGCGGCTGCGGACCCGGTAGAGCCCGGTGTCCAGGTCGTCCGCCTTCTCCAGGTGCACCTTGATCGGGCCCATGAAGCTGTAGCGCTGCTGCTTGGCGTAGTCGCGGACCAGGCCCGCGAGCTCGTCGCCGAGCTGGCCCGAGTAGGGGCTCAGACGGTCGTAGTCTCCGGCGCTGAGCTCCACGATGAAGTCGTTGGGGACGACGGTCCGTTCCCGGTTCCAGATGGTGGCGTTGTTGTCGCACTCGCGCTGGAGCGCGCCTGCGATCTCCACCGGCTGGACCTCGGACTTGAACACCTTGGCGAAGGTGCCGTTCACCAGACCTTCGAGTCGCTGCTCGAACCGCTTCAGGACTCCCATGGGGCACCTCCTCCGTCGTTGTCGCCCTGTACTGCTTACTGATCGTATCCACGCACGGCGGATTCGGGTGGTTCCCCATCGGCCGCGAGGGGAGGAGTGTTGGTCCTCACAAGCGATCGTAGGGGCGCCCCGGGGACAGTGTCCCGCACCCGGAGCCCGGAGCGGGAGGGGCCGTCGTCGGGAGGGGTCGGGGGAGCACAGAAAGCGATGTGAATCCACCCCGTCCCACGTGCTAATGTTCCGATGTCGCCAGGGGAACGGCCCGCAAGGGAAGAACCGCTGGTAGTCACTTTGCGCGAGTGGCGGAACGGCAGACGCGCTGGCTTCAGGTGCCAGTGTCCTTCGGGACGTGGGGGTTCAAATCCCCCCTCGCGCACTTTCAGAGGAACCCCCGCTTCGGAGAAATCCGGAGCGGGGGTTCTTCGTTGTACCCGGGTTCGCGGGTGCGGGTGTGGTGCCCGTCTCAGGGGAGTGCCTTTCAGGGGAGATGCGCCTCGGGGAGGCGCGGTGTGATGCGCCGGGAGACTTTCGTCGGGCGGGGCGCGACTAAAGAGAGCGGTGGCGGGCGGGCGGTGCTGTCTAGGGTCGGGCGCGTGGATGCGATGGCGGTAACGCGTGCGGGACGGGACTGGCTCAAGGGGCCCGAGCCCTGGACCCGGCGGATGCTGGCCGGGGACCTGGCGCTCGCCGGGGTGCTGGTGGTGCTCGGTCTGGGTGTCGAGGAACTCGACAACGGGTCCGCCGCCCGGATGCTGGCCAGCACGGCGGCCGTGGTCGTGCTGACCCTGCTGCGGCGCCGGCTCCCGGTGGTCACGCTGGTGGTCGGCTCGGCGGTGGGCGTCTACCTGCCCGGGGCCTTCCTGGTGGCGATCCCGCTCGGCTGGTCGGCCGGGCGCCGCATCGTGGGGGTCGGGCGGGCGCTCGGCGCCTTCACCGGAGCCTTCGTCGCGGCCGTCGTGCTCAGCGTCCTCAAGGACTGGACGCAGGGCCGGCCCGTCCTGATCATCGTCTTCAGCACCCTGATGTTCCTGGCCATGGTGGTCATGCCCGGTCTGGCCAGCCGCTACTGGTCCCAGCGCCGTACGCTGCTGCGCGCCCTCCAGGAGCGCAACGCCCAGCTGATGCGCGAGCGGGCGATGGTCGCCGGCCAGGCCCGGCTGCGCGAACGCCAGCGCATCGCCCAGGACATGCACGACAGCCTCGGCCACCAGCTCGCGCTGATCTCGGTGCACACCGGGGCGCTGGAGGTCGATCCGGTGCTGACCGACCGGCAGCGCGAGGCGGTGGGAGTGCTGCGGCAGGCTTCGGTCGCCGCCATGCACGAGCTGCGCGAGGTCGTCGGCATCCTGCGCGACGGGGTGGAGGCGCCGGCGCCCGTGGAGGAGGCGCAGCCGGCCGCACGCGGGGTGGCGGGCATCTCCGGGATCGTGGAGGCGGCCCGCAGCGCGGGGACCGACGTACGGCTCACCACGGCGGGAACCCCGAGGCCGCTGGTCGCGGCGTGCGACCACGCGGCGTACCGGATCGCGCAGGAGGCCCTGACCAATGCCTACAAGCACGCTCCGGGCGCTTCGATCACGGTGGAACTGCGGTACGAGGACGACTCGCTGGTGGTGGAGATCGCCAACGGCCCGGCGGCCGCCCCGGGCCCCGGCGAGGTGGTCTCCGGCGGACAGGGACTGACGGGGCTGCGCGAGCGGGCCCGGCTGGTCGGCGGGATGGTCTACGCGGGGGCCGCGGAGGGCGGCGGCTTCCGGGTGGCCGGAGTGCTCCCGTACGGGACCGAGCCGGCCGGGGCCCAGGAGACCGGCGCGGAGTCGGCCGGGGCCGGCGAGGTGGCCGACGACTTCGGACAGCAGCTGCGGGCGCACATGCTGGTCCGGGGCGGGGCGCCGATGGACTGGGCGGCCGTCGACCGGGAGCTGATGCGCGGACGCAGCCGGTTCGGAGGTGCGGCGCTGGGCTGCGGGATCGCGGTCGCGGCCGTGGTGGTCCTGCTGATCGTGATCGGGGCCGCGGTGGCACTGTTCGTGGGCTCGGTGGGCGACGCGACGATGAGCCGGGCCGACTACGACGCCATCCGCGTGGGCGAGCCGGAGAGCGCGGTGCGTTCGCGGTTGCCCAGCGGGGACAGCATCCTGACCCAGGGGCTGGACCGCAAGGGACCGCCCCGTCCGGAGGGGGCCGCGTGTCTGGCCCTGGTGGAGGACGAGGACACCGAGCTGACCACCACCAGCGTTTTCCGGTTCTGCTTCAAGGACGGCAAGCTCGTCGAGAAGCAGGCGTACCGGACCAAGTCGTAGGAGCACGGGTGACAGGGGTGACGGCCAGGGTGATCCGCGTGGTGATCGCCGACGACGAGCCGCTGATCCGGGCCGGGATCCGGATGATCCTGACCTCGGCGGCCGACATCGAGGTGGTCGCGGAAGCGGCGAACGGCCGGGAAGCGGTCGAACTCGCCCGCGCGCACGCGCCGGACGTGATGCTGCTCGACATCCAGATGCCCGTGATGGACGGGCTGACGGCCCTCGCCGAACTGGGGCGTTCGGCGCCGGAGGTGCGGGCGCTGATCCTGACCACCTTCGGGGAGAAGGAGAACGTGCTGCGCGCGCTGAGCGGGGGCGGCGCCGGGTTCCTGCTGAAGGACTCGGCACCGGGCGAGCTGATCGGCGCCGTACGCGCGGCAGCGGCCGGAGACGCCTACTTGTCCCCGGCCGCGACCCGGCACGTGGTGGACCAACTGGCGTCCGGGCAGTCCGCGGGCCGCACCGAGGAGGCGCGGCGCAAGGTGGCCGGGCTGAGCGAGCGCGAGCGCGGGGTACTGGCCCTGCTGGGCGAAGGGCTGTCGAACGCGGACGCGGGCCGGAGGCTCCACATGAGCGAGGCGACGGTGAAGACGTACGTGAGCCGGATCCTGGCGAAGCTGGAGTGCGAGAACCGGGTCCAGGCGGCCCTGCTGGCCAGGGACGCCGGGCTCTAGATACGGTCGGGCCGAACCAATGGTGATCAGGGGGCGGGCGGCATGACGGCGGTACCGGAACAGCGCGTGGTGGAACCGGAGTCGAAGGAGCGGATCCCGGAGGTCGGGGGCTTCGCACCGCGGTTCGCCGCGGGACGGGCGGCCGGATCGCCCAGGGAGGCCGGCAAGGCGCTGCGGACCCGCGTACCGCGGTCGGCGCACGCGCACTTCGAGGCTCCTGCCGACCGGCCCGACGCGGTGCGGGCCGTGGAGGAGTCCAATGTCGGCCGGGTCGCCGAACTGACCCCGATAAGGGTCGGGCGGATGGCCGCCAACCCCTTCGCCTTCCTGCGCGGGTCGGCCGGGCTGATGGCGCACGACCTCTCCGGCGGCCCGATCACCGGGATCGGCGCGCAGATCTGCGGAGACGCCCACGCGGCCAACTTCGGCCTGTACGGGGACGTGCGCGGCCGGCTCGTCATCGACCTCAACGACTTCGACGAGACCGTCTTCGGCCCGTGGGAGTGGGACCTCAAGCGGCTGGCCACCTCGCTGGTGCTGGCCGGACGGGTGGCCGGCGCGGACGAGGACACCTGCCGGGCCGCCGCCCTGGACTCGGTCGGTGCCTACCGCCGCACCATGCGGCTGCTGGCCAAGCTGCCGTCCCTGGACGCGTGGAACGCCATCGCGGACGAGGAACTGGTCTCGCACACCGACGCCCGGGACCTGCTGGGCACGCTGGAGCGGGTCTCGGAGAAGGCCCGCAACAACACCTCCGCCCGGTTCGCCGCGAAGTCCACCGAGGCCACCCCCGACGGTGGCCGGGCCTTCGTGGACGCGCTGCCGGTGCTGCGCAGGGTCGGGGACGGGGAGGCTGCGGCCGTGGCGGCCGCGCTGGGCCCGTACCTGGAGACCCTGCAGGGGGACCGGCAGCCGCTGCTGGCCCGGTACGCGATCCACGACGTGGCCTTCCGGGTGGTGGGCACCGGCAGCGTCGGAACCCGCTCCTACGTGGTGCTGCTGCTGGACCACCGCGGCGATGCGCTGGTCCTCCAGGTGAAGGAGGCCCGGCCCTCGGCCCTGCTGCCGCACCTGCCCGGTCTCGGCTTCCTCTCGCCTCCGGAGGAGCACGAGGGCCGCCGGGTGGTGGCGGGCCAGAAGCAGATGCAGGTGGTCTCGGACATCCTGCTGGGCTGGACGACGGTGGAGGGGCGGCCCTTCCAGGTCCGCCAGTTCCGCAACCGCAAGGGCAGCGTGGACCCGGCGGCGCTGGCCGTCGACCAGATCGACGACTACGGGCGGATGACCGGTGCGCTGCTGGCACGGGCCCACGCGCACAGCGCGGATCCGCGGCTGCTGGCCGGGTACTGCGGGAAGAACGACGAGCTGGACGAGGCGATGGCCTCCTTCGCCGTGGCCTACGCAGACCGCAGCGAGGCCGACCACGAGGTCCTGGTGGCGGCGGTGCGGTCCGGGCGGATCGCGGCAGAGATGGGGGTCTGACCCCGCAAGGCGATGTTTCACGTGAAACATGCCGGTCGTGAAACCGGACGATGTTTCACGTGAAACACCCGGGCGGCCGGGCCTTAGGCTGGCCGGGTGAGCGAGCAGACAGTTCCCGAAGCGTCCGAGCCCCAGCCCGGCCCCACCGCCGACGAGCGTCCCGAGGCGCGCCTGGAGCGTGCCGTGCGGGCCGCCGAGCAGGCGCTGATCGAGTTCGAGATCGCGGTGGAGACCTTCCGGGTGGAGGTGGAGAACTTCTCCCGCCTGCACCACCAGAAGCTCGGCCCTATGTACTCGCGGCTCGATGAGCTGGACGCGCTGATCGCCGAGGCGAAGGCGGCGAGCACCGGGGATGCGGAGGACCTGCGCCGTGCGCGCGATGCCCGCTCGCTGGTGATGCCGATGCCCGGGGTGGACGAGCTGTTCCACGACTGGCTGGACTCGGACGGGATGTCCGACGACGCGTCCGCGATGCTCACCGACCGCTCGGTGCGGCCCCCGGAGCGGGTCCGCCCGTCGGAGGAGGTGCGCCGCCTCTACCGCGAGCTGGTCCGCCAGGCGCATCCGGACCTGGCCCGGGACGAGGCCGAGCGCGCGCGGCGCGAGGAGTTCATCGTGCGGGTGAACGCGGCGTACGGCCGCGGCGAGGAGCAGCTGCTGCGCGAGCTCGCGCAGGAGTGGGCGGCCGGCCCGGCACCGGCCGCGGCGCGGCTGAGCGAGAGCGAGGAGCTGTACGAGCGCCTCGAGTGGCTCTCGCGGCGCAAGGAGCTCCTGTCGCTGGTCGCCAAGGAGCTCGAGGACGGCGCGATCGGGTCGATGCTCCGGATGGCCCCCGAGGACCCGGACCGGCTGCTGGAGGAGATCGCCGAGCAGCTGCTCGGCGATGTCGCGAAGCGCGAGGCGGAGCTGGCAGAGCTCACGTCGGGGCAGTCCGCCGAGTAGTACGCAGGGCAGGCCCGCAGGGCATCAGGGGCACCGCGGAAGGCCCGTCGGATAGGTTGGCTCACCTATCCGTGACGAGAGAAGGCGACAGTTATGAACTCCGGACCGCTTCCTTCGGTGGCCGCTTCCGCACTGCCCTCCGAAGCCTTTGTCCTCGACGTTCGCGAGAACGACGAATGGGCGGCCGGCCACGCCGAGGGTGCGCTGCACATCCCGATGAGCGAATTCGTGGCGCGCATCGGTGAGCTGACCGAGAAGATCGAGGACGACCGCCCGGTCTACGTGATGTGCCGGGTCGGCGGGCGCTCCGCCCAGGTCGCCCAGTACCTGCGGGGCCAGGACATCGCCGCGGTGAACGTCGACGGCGGCATGCAGGACTGGGAGGCCGCAGGGCGCCCGGTCGTCACGGACGCGGGCACCCCGGGCTTCGTCGTCTGACGGGAGAGCAGCGCGGGCCCGTCAGGCGAGGGGGTGGGCGGCCAGCAGGTCGCCCAGCGCCTCCTCGTGGGCGGCGGCCGGGCCCAGCTGGAGCTCCAGCTGTTTGGCCCAGGCGTGGTAGCGGTGCAGCGGGTAGTCGGTGTCGGCGCCGAAGCCGCCGTGCAGGTGCTGTGCGGTCTGCACGACGCGCCGTACGCCCTCGGAGGCCCAGATCTTGGCCACCGCGACATCTCCGGCGCTCGGCAGCGGGCCGCCCGCTCCGCCCGTCGAGGCGTCGAGCCGCCAGGCGGCCTGCCAGAGGGTGACCTCCATCGCGCGCAGGTCGATGTAGCGGTCGGCGGCCTGGACGGCGACCGCCTGGAAGGTGGCCACCGGGAAGCCGAACTGCTCGCGCTTGCTGGTGTACTGGCTGGTCATGGTGAGGACGCCCTCGCCGAGCCCGAGCGCGAGCGCGCAGGTCCCGGTGGCGAGCAGCTGCCGCAGGTGGTCCCAGGCTCCGGCCGCCTCGACGAGGTGCGTGGCGGGCACCCGTACGCCTTCGAGGGTGAGCTCGGCGAGCCGCTCCCCGCTGGTGGAGTACTGCTCGGCGAGGGTCAGGCCGCCGGCCTCGCGGGGGACGAGGGCGAGGACGGCCTCGCCCTCCCCGGTGTGGGCCGGTACGGCGATCCAGTCGGCGCTGTGTGCCCACGGGACGGCCGTCTGGAGGCCCTCCAGGGTCCACGTGTCGCCTTCGCGGCGCGCGGTGACGGCCAGCTCGGCCGGGTCGTGGCCGCTGCGGCCGTGTGCGGCGGCGGTGAGGACGAGCGTGCCGTCCCCGGCGCCGGGCAGCAGGGCGGCGGCCAGTTCGGGGCTGCCGTGGGCCTGGACGGCCATGGCGGTGGCGCAGTGTTCCAGGAGCGGCACCCGGGCCAGTACCTTCGCGGCCTCGCGCAGCACCAGGCACAGGGCGATGGCGTCGAGTCCGGCGCCGCCGTGCTCCTCGGCGAGGACCAGGCTCAGCAGGTCGCAGGCGGCGAGCTTGGCCCACAGGGGGCGGTCGAACTCCTCGGCGACGGCCCGCGGGGTGAGTGCGGGGCTGGGCACGCTGTCGGGGGCGACGTCCGCGAACACGGCCTTGGCCGCCTCGACGGCGGCCTGCTGTTCCTCGGTGAAGGTGAAGTCCACTGCCTGTCCTCCCGCGTGCCCGGAACGTGCTCTGTCTGACGGTGCGTCAAGATAGAACACGTTCCTGAAATTGGACAGGCACCTTCCCGAAATCGGTGAGGGGGCCCGGCTGGGCCGGGCAGCCGGACCGCCGCTCAGCGGTCGAAGTCGATCTCCACTTCCTCCGTCACCGGGTGCGACTGGCAGGCCAGCACGAACCCGGCCTCCGTCTCGGTCTCCTCCAGCGCGAAATTGCGGTCCATCCGCACCTCGCCGGTCACCAGGAACGCCCGGCAGGTGCCGCACACCCCGCCCTTGCAGGCGTACGGGGCGTCCGCGCGGGCCCGCAGCACCGCGTCGAGCAGGGATTCGCCCTCCCGGACCGGCCAGGTGCCCGAGCGGCCGTCGAGCCGGGCCGTGACCCGGCCGTGGGTGGCGGCGGCCGAAGCGACGGGCGCGGGCGGGGCGGTGTCCTCGACGTGGAAGATCTCCTCGTGGACCCGGGTCCGCTCCACGCCGAGCCCGGCCAGCGCCTGCTCCGCGCCTGTCACCAGCCCGTACGGTCCGCACAGGAACCAGCCCGTCACCTCGGCGACCGGGAGCAGCGCGGGCAGCAGCGCCGCCAATCGCTCCTCGCCCAGCCGCCCCGAAGGCAGCCCGGCCTCCTGCTCCTCCCGGGAGAGCACGGTGACCAGCTGGAACCGGTCGGGATAGCGGTCCTTGAGGTCGGCCACCTCGTCCAGGAACATCGTCGAGGCGGCGCTGCGGTCGCTGCGCACCAGGCAGAACCGGGCATCGGGGCGGGACGCGAGCAGGGTGGCGGCGATCGACAGGACCGGGGTGATCCCGCTGCCGCCGACGATCGCCGCGTAGTGCGCGGCGGCCGGAGCCGCGGCCGGATCCAGGACGAACCGGCCGGCCGGGACCATCACGTCCAGGGCGTCCCCGGCGGCGATCTCCTTGTGTGCGAACGAGGAGAACTCCCCGCCCTCCACCAGGCGCACCCCGACCCGCAGCGCCGAGGGGCCCGGCCCGTCGGCCGCCGGGGCGGGGGAGCAGATCGAGTACGTACGGCGGACCTCCGACTTGCCGGAGCCGTCCAGGGGGCTGCGGCGCAGGGTGAGGTGCTGGCCGGGGGCGTGCCGGTACTCGGAGCGCAGCTCGGGCGGCACGGCCAGGGTCAGGGCGACGGAGTCCTCGGTGAGCCGGTCGACCGCCGCCACCGTCAAGGTGTGGAACGCTCCGTGGCGCGCGGGGCGCACCGGGCTCGCGGACCCCGGGGTGGGCGACGGCGGGGACGCGGCCATCTACAGCTCCTTGAAGTGGTCGAACGGTTCACGGCAGGCGATGCAGCGGCGCAGCGCCTTGCACGCGGTGGAGGAGAACCGGCTGAGCAGCTCGGTGTCGGTGGACCCGCAGTGGGGGCAGCGCACCGACAGGGTGAGCGGAACCGGTCCGCCCGCGGCGTGCGGCCGCGGCGGGGCGATGCCGAACTCGGCCAGTTTGCGGCGGCCTTCGGCGCTGATGTCGTCGGTGGACCAGGCGGGGGCCAGCACGGTCCGCACGGTGACGTCCGGGATCCCGTGGTCGGTCAGCACCCGCTCGATGTCCGCGGACATGGCCTCGATGGCCGGGCAGCCGGTGTAGGT
Organism: Streptomyces sp. NBC_00454; assembly: GCF_041434015.1. Taxonomy (GTDB): domain Bacteria; phylum Actinomycetota; class Actinomycetes; order Streptomycetales; family Streptomycetaceae; genus Streptomyces. The sequence continues at coordinate 3,920,321 of NZ_CP107907.1, forward strand.
GGGGGTGAGGGTGACCTCGACGTGGCCGTCCTCGTGCATCCGCACCCCGCGCATCACGCCGAGCTCGGAGAGGGTGAGCACGGGCAGCTCGGGGTCGGGGACGGAGCCGGCCAGCTCGGCCAGCTCCACCTCCAGCCGGGTCTGCCCGCTCCGGGTGCCGGCGGAGGCCCCGGCCCCGGCGGCGGTCACCACGATGCCCCCGGGTGGCTGCGGTGCAGGTGCTGCATTTCGGCGAGCAGCCGACCGAACGACTCGGTGTGCAGTCCCTGACGTCCCGCTCCGGCGGCCCAGGCCCCGCTGCGGGGACCCTCGGGCAGCGCCAGACCGGCCCGCTCCAGTACGTCGCCCAGCGCGGCCAGCCAGCGGCCCTCCAGGGCGGCCCAGTCGATGCCGTCGCCCCCGTCGGACGCGTCGAGCCCGGGCACGGGCTGGAACATCTCGCCGGTGTACTTCCACAGCCCGTCCAGCCCGGCCCGCATCCGGGCCCGGCTCTCCTCGGTGCCGTCGCCGAGCCGCAGCGTCCACTGCTCGGCGTGGTCGCGGTGGTACGCCGTCTCCTTGACCGCCTTGGCGGCGAGAGGCGCGAACGGGCCGTCTCCGCGCGCCAGTTCCCCGTAGAGCTCGTGCTGGTAGAGGGAGAAGTAGAGCTGGCGCGCGATGGTGTGGGCGAAGTCGCCGTTGGGCTGCTCGACCAGCTGGAGGTTGCGGAAGGACCGCTCCTCGCGCAGGTACGCCAGCTCGTCCTCGTCTCCGGCCATCGACAGCAGGACGCGGGCCTGGCCGAGGAGGTCGAGGGCGATGTTGGCGAGCGCGACCTCCTCCTCCAGGACCGGGGCGTGGCCCGCCCACTCGCCGAGGCGGTGGGAGAGGATCAGCGCGTCGTCGCCGAGGCAGAGGGTGGCGAAGTGGACCACGTCGGTGCTGGTCACAGGTGGTTCACTCCCTCGGGGATCTCGTAGAAGGTGGGGTGGCGGTACGGCTTGTCGGCGGACGGGGCGAAGAACGGGTCCCGCTCGTCCGGGGAGGAGGCGGTGATCTCCGTGGAGGGCACCACCCAGATCGAGATGCCCTCGCCGCGCCGGGTGTAGAGATCGCGGGCGTTGCGCAGGGCCATCTCCGCGTCGGGGGCGTGCAGGCTGCCCGCGTGCGTGTGCGAGAGGCCGCGCCGCGAGCGGACGAACACCTCCCACAGGGGCCAGTTCTGCGTCATACCCGAGCCTCGCTTCCGGTGCTTGCGGTGGATCCGATTGCCGATGAATGCTTCTTCGCGTACGCCGCGGCCGCGTCGCGCACCCAGGCGCCTTCCTCGTGCGCCGCGCGGCGCTGCCCGATCCGCTCCTCGTTGCAGGGGCCGTTGCCCTTGAGCACGTCCCAGAACTCGGTCCAGTCGATGGCGCCGAAGTCGTGGTGCCCGCGCTCCTCGTTCCACTTCAGGTCCGGGTCGGGCAGGGTCAGGCCCAGCGACTCGGCCTGCGGGACGGCTATGTCCACGAAGCGCTGGCGCAGTTCGTCGTTGGAGTGGCGCTTGATCCGCCAGGCCATCGACTGAGCCGAGTGCGCAGACTCCCCGTCCGGCGGGCCGAACATCATCAGCGAGGGCCACCACCACCGGTCGACGGCGTCCTGCGCCATCGCGTGCTGCGCCTCGGTGCCCTTGGAGAGGGCCATGAGCAGTTCGAAGCCCTGCCGCTGGTGGAAGGACTCCTCCTTGCAGATCCGGACCATGGCCCGCGCGTACGGCCCGTAGGAGCAGCGGCAGATCGGGACCTGGTTGGTGATCGCCGCGCCGTCCACGAGCCAGCCGATCGCGCCGACGTCGGCCCAGGTCAGCGTGGGGTAGTTGAAGATCGAGGAGTACTTCTGCTTACCGGCGTGGAGCTTGTCGAGCAGCTCGTCGCGGCTGGTGCCCAGCGTCTCGGCGGCGCTGTACAGGTACAGGCCGTGGCCGGCCTCGTCCTGGACCTTCGCCATCAGGATCGCCTTGCGGCGCAGGGAGGGCGCGCGGGTGATCCAGTTCGCCTCGGGCTGCATGCCGATGATCTCGGAGTGGGCGTGCTGGGCCATCTGGCGGACCAGGGTGGCGCGGTATTCGTCGGGCATCCAGTCGCGCGGCTCCACGCGCTCGTCGGCCGCGACGGCCGCGTCGAATGCCGCCGCGAGCTGCGTGCCGAGATCGTCCGTCACGCCGATACCCGCTTCCTGCCCCGCTTCCGGGGTCACTGCCACCATCACGGCCCCCTGTCAGGGTCTTTTCGCGCCTCGTCCCGCCCGACCGACCGATCGTTCGGTTCATGCTCTTCAATGGTGGGACGACGGCCCGTAGGGTGTCAACCTCTGTGGTCAACCCTGTGGACGCCGGATGATCGGGGCGGGATGGATTCGAAGGGGCACGAACCCCCGGCAGACGGCCCCGCGCGCCCGCCGAGGGCGCCCGGAATCGCCGGTCTGTCCACCCCGTACCGGGTCGTCACCTCCCTGGCCCTGGCGGTCGTGGCGATCGGCGCCTGCCTGCACCTGGGGCTCGTCTTCCTGCACGTGGCCCCGTCCAACACGCTGAGCAAGCAGAACGCCGGGACGGTCGACGGCTGGATCTATCCCGAGTTCGAACAGAACTGGAAGCTCTTCGCGCCCAACCCCCTCCAGCAGAACATCGCGGTCGAGGTGCGCGTGGAGGTCCGGACGAAGGACGGCGAGCTGGTGGTCAGCAACTACCGCGGGCTGTCCCGCGAGGACGGCGAGGCCATCCGGCACAGCCTGCTGCCGAGCCACACCGAGCAGAACGAGCTCCGGCGCGCCTGGGACTTCTTCACGGCCTCCCACGACGAGGACAACAAGTCGAACGGCGAGCGCGGCGAGCTCGCGGAGCAGTACCTGCGGCGGATCGCGCTGGAGCGGCTGAAGGTCAGGACGGACGCGGACACCTCCGTCGGCAAGGGCGCGCACCTGGCCGAGGGCCGGATCGTACGGATCCAGCTGCGGGGGGCGACCCGGACGGTGGCCGCACCGAAGTGGTCCGAGGAGACGACCGACACCCAGACGTACTACCGGGAGCTGCCGTGGTGGACGGTGTGAGCGACACGGTCCGAGCCGCCCGCGCCGCCGCCGGCCGGGCGCTGGCCAAGGTCAGCGGGCAGGCGCTGGCCCCGTACCAGAGCGCCGTGGTGCGCATCGGCTTCTCCGCCACCTGGCTGTTCTTCCTGCTGCGCGAGTTCCCGAACCGGCACGAGCTGTACGGGCCGGACGGGCCCTGGAGCTGGGAGCTGGCGGAGCGGCTGATCGCCTCGAACCACGCCTTCACAGTGCTGATGTGGTCGGACTCGACCCTCTGGTTCGAGATCGTCTACGCCGTGTCCGTGCTGTCGAGCGCGCTCCTGATGCTGGGCTGGCGGACCCGGGCGACCTCCGTGGTGTTCATGATCGGGGTGCTCTCGCTCCAGAACCGCAGCGTCTTCATGGGCGACGGCGGGGACAACGTCATCCACCTGATGGCGATCTACCTCGTGCTGACCCGCTGCGCACAGGTCTGGTCGCTCGACGCCGCCCGCGCCCGTCGCCTCGGCACGGCCACGGCCGGACGCGCGGGGCCGGTGCTGTGGTCGGTGCTCGGCGCCGTGTTCGCGTACGGGGGCGTGACCGGCGGGTTCGGCACGCTCTGGCTGACGGCCTTCGCGGCGCTGTGGGTGGTCGCGGCGCTGTGGTGGATGGTCGACCGCTACGAGCCCGAGGGCGACGGCCGGGCGGTCCTGGACGTCCTGGCGAACCTGCTGCACAACGCGGGGATGCTGGTGATCGCGGTGGAGGTCTGCCTGATCTACGCCACGGCGGGCTGGTACAAGATCCAGGGCTCGCGCTGGCAGGACGGCACGGCGCTGTACTACCCGCTGCGCCTGGACTACTTCACCCCGTGGCCCGAGCTGTCGGGCTTCCTGGCGAGCAGCGGCACGCTGGTGATGCTGCTGACGTACGGCACGGTCGCGGTCCAGGTGGCCTTCCCGTTCACCCTGTTCAACCGGCGGATCAAGAACGTGCTGCTGGCGCTGATGATGCTGGAGCACGCGGGGATCGCGGTCCTGCTGGGCCTGCCGTTCTTCTCGCTGGCGATGATCGCCGCCGACGCGGTGTTCCTGCCGACGGCGTTCCTGGTCTGGCTCGGCGCGCGGGTCGCCGCACGGGTCCCCGTACGCCGGCCGGCCCGCGGCCTGCAGATCCGGGACCTGGGGACGGAACCGGAGGCCGAGCAGCGGACCGTAGGCTCGGTGGCATGAGTGAGCAGCACGAGACGTCCGACGGCACCGAACGGCAGTGGCGGGAGGCCGCGGCGCGGGAGGACCTCGTGCTCCTCGACGGGTTCCACGCGCTGAAGCACGCCCTGCGCTTCGGGGCGGACGTGCGGATCGTCGTCGCCGACGATCCCGATGCCGTACGGGGCCTCGCGCACGAGCTGGCCGCGGACGTCGAGGACGAGGTGGCCCGGCTGGTGCTCCGGGCTCCGCTCAAGGAGCTGCTGGGCCGGGTCCATCCCACCGGGGTGGCGGCCCTCGCGGTCCGGCCGGACCGCGACCGAGGGCGGGCGCGGCTCGACGCGATGCCCAGGACGGCCCCGGTGGTCGTGCTGGACAACCCCCGCAACCTCGGCAACGTCGGCGCCGTCGTCCGCCTGGCCGCCGGCTTCGGAGCCACCGGCGTCGTCACCCGGGGCGACCTCGACCCCTGGCACCCCAACGTGGTCCGCGCCGGGGCGGGGCTGCACTACGCCACCACCGTCGACCGGGTGGACCTCGACTCCCTGCCGCCCGGACCGCTCTACGCGCTGGACCCGGAGGGCGAGGACATCCGTGCCCTCACCCTCCCGGACGACGCCCTGCTCGCCTTCGGCTCCGAACGCCACGGGATCTCGCCCGAGCTCCGTGCCCGCGCCGATCACCTGGTGTCCCTGCCGATGCGGCCACAGGTCTCCAGCTACAACCTGGCCACCAGCGTGGCCATGACCCTCTTCCACTGGGGCGGCCCGCATCCGGACCCGCACGACGCCCAGTAGCTCAGGCGTCCAGCGTGACCGGCATCAGGAGCGAGAAGGCGTCCTCGGTGTCGGGGCGCAGGAGGACGAGGGGGGCCTTGGGGCCCACGTACTCCAGCAGCAGTTCGTCCCCAGCGGCGAGCGCGTCCAGCAGGTACGCGGGGTTGACCCCCACCCGGTCACCGGCGGAGTCCTCGTCGCCGACGCTCACCCCGTCCGTCAGGACGAGGACGCACACCTCGGTGTCCTGCTCGCCCAGGGCGCGGCGCAGCGCCGGTACGTCCAGCGTGAGGCGGCGGCCCTCGGGCAGCCGGGTCAGGCGGCGGTAGTCGGGGAACCCCTCGCCGAGGCTCTGGCCGGCGACCTGGCGGCCCTGGGTCTCCAGCCCGACCTTGTCGCCGTCCACGGTGAGGTGGGCCGGGGCGCCGTCGGCCAGCAGGGCGCGCATGGCGTCCACGAGCGGGGTGGGCACGGTCACCTGGACCCGCTCGCCGGCGTGGCCGGTGGTGGAGGTGCGGGCGACGGCCATCCGGTAGCGGTCGGTGGCCACCAGGTGCAGGTCCCCGCCCTCGATGTCGAAGTGGATCCCGCCGAGGACGGGCAGCTCGGGGTCGGTTCCGGCGGCGAAGCGCACGGCGTCCAGCGCGGCCGCGATCTCGGCGCCCGGCAGGGTCAGCCGGGTGGCGGCGGTGGCGGCAGCGGTGTCGGTGGTGGCGGCGGTGGTCATGGTGGTCATGGCGGTCTCCCTGTGTCCGAGTAGTGCTCGTACCGTGGAGAACTCGCTGCGCGCGTCGGCCAGCCCCTGTTCGAGCCGGCGCAGGTGCCCGTCCAGCAGCCGGGGCACCAGACCGGTTTCCCCGCCTGACCAGGCCGCCAGCACCAGCCGGATGTCCGCGAGGGGCATGCTGGAGCGCCTCAGACGGGCCAGTAGCCGGGCCTCGTCCAGTTGCTCGGGGGCGTACCAGCGGTACCCGGTCACCGGGTCCACCCAGGCGGGCACCAGGACGCCCGCGCGGTCGTAGAACCGCAGGGCGCTGATACCCAGTCCGCTGCCCTGCCCCATCTCGCCGATGCTGTGCATGTCGCTCTCCACACCGACGACTCTGGGGCCTGCACCAGGTCGAGGGTCAAGCGGGCCCGTGCCGCCACGGCCGGGCCCGCTCAGAGACAACCCCGACCGGACTCAGGCCTGGCGGCGGACCTCCACCACCCGGAAGCGGTTGGACACGAAGGCCCCGTCGCACAGCGCGGCGTTCGCCGCCGGGTTGCCGCCCGAACCGTGGAAGTCCGAGAAGGCCGAGGTCTGGTTCACATAGACCCCGCCCGTGAGGTTCAGCGAGAGCTGCGCCGACTCCTCCAGGCAGACCTCTTCGATGGCCCGCTCGGTGTCCGCGGACGTGGTGTACGCCCCGACCGTCATGGCGCCCTTCTCCCGGACGGTGCGTCGCAGCAGGTCGAGCGCGTCAGCCGTGGAGTCGACCGCCACCGCGAAGGAGACCGGGCCGAAGCACTCCGAGAGGTACGGGGCCTGCGGGTCCTGCTTGGCCGAGTCCAGCTTCACCATCACCGGCGTGCGGACCACGGCGTCCGGGAACTCCGGGTTGACCACCTCGCGCGAGGCCAGCGCGACCTCGCCGAGCCCGGCGGCCGCCTCCAGGCGGGCCTTGACGTCCGGGTTGACCAGCGCGCCGAGCAGGGCGTTGGCCCGCGCGTCGTCGCCGAGCAGGCCGCCGACCGCGCGCGCGAGGTCGGAGACGACCTCGTCGTACGTCTTGTGCCCGGCGTCCGTGTCGATGCCCTCGCGCGGGATCAGCAGGTTCTGCGGGGTGGTGCACATCTGGCCGCTGTACAGGGACAGGGAGAAGGCCAGGTTGGACAGCATGCCCTTGTAGTCGTCGGTGGAGTCCAGGACGACGGTGTTGACGCCCGCCTTCTCCGTGTAGACCTGCGCCTGGCGGGCGTTGGCCTCCAGCCAGTCGCCGAACTCCGTGGACCCCGTGTAGTCGATGACCTTGATCTCGGGGCGCAGGGCGAGGGTCTTGGCGATGCCCTCGCCCGGCCGCTCCACCGCCAGCGCCACCAGGTTCGGGTCGAAACCGGCCCGTGCCAGGACCTCGCGGGCCACCTGGACGGTCAGCGCCAGCGGGAGCACGGCGCGCGGGTGCGGCTTGACCAGGACCGGGTTGCCCGTGGCGAGGGAGGCGAAGATCCCCGGGTATCCGTTCCAGGTGGGGAAGGTGTTGCAGCCGATCATCAGGGAGATGCCGCGCGGGACGGCCGTGAAGGTCTTGCCCAGCTCCAGCGGGTCCTTCTTGCCCTGCGGCTTCGACCAGTCGGCCTGGCCCGGGACCCGGGTCTGCTCCTCGTACGCGTAGGCCACGGCCTCCAGGCCGCGGTCCTGGGCGTGCGGGCCGCCGGCCTGGAAGGCCATCATGAAGGCCTGGCCGCTGGTGTGCATGACCGCGTGCGCGAACTCGTGCGTCCGGGCCGAGATCCGGGACAGGATCTCGATGCAGACCAGGGCGCGCGCCTCGGGCCCCGCGTCGCGCCAGGCGGCCATGCCGGCCCGCATCGCGGGCAGCAGGACGTCCGGGTCCACGTGCGGGTACTCGATGCCGAGCTCCGGGCCGTACGGGGACACCTCGGAGCCCGTCCAGCCGTCGGTGCCGGGCTGCCCGAGGTCGATCCGGGTGCCGCGCAGCGCCTCGAAGGCGGCGAGGCCGTCGGCCGGGGCACTCTCCCCGTACGCCTTGGGGTGCTCGGGATGCGGGGACCAGTAGGCGCGGCTGCGGATGGTGGCCAGCGCCTGGTCCAGGGTCGGCCGGTGCTTGTCGGACAGCTGGGGGACGGTGAGCTCGGCGGCCATCAGGGACCAACTCCTCGTTGAGCCGGGCGGGATCAGGCGATCAGGTCGGGCAAGAAGGGATGAAGAAGAGCAGACTGGAGTTAGAGTAACCGAACGATCGGTCGGGACAAGAGGGCCCGGCAGGCCTGTGGATAAACCGGTGCGGGAGGATCTGGGCATGACAGCAATCGAGCGGTCCCGCACAGTGGCGGTCGTCGGCGCCGGCACCATGGGACAGGGCATCGCCCAGGTCGCCCTTCTCGCAGGTCACCGCGTGCTGATCTACGACATCAACGCCGCGCTCGCCGCCGACGCGGTCGGCTTCGTGCAGGACCGCGTCGAGCGGATGGCCGCCAAGGGCCGGCTGGATCGGGCCGAGGCCGAGGACGCGATCGGCCGGATCGACGCGGCGGCCGGGCTTTCCGGGCTCGCCGGGGCCGCCCTCGTCGTCGAGGCGGTCGTCGAGGACGTCGCGGTCAAGCGCGCGCTGTTCGCGGCCCTCGAAGAGGTGGTTTCGCCGGACGCACTGCTGGCCACGAACACCTCCTCCCTCTCCGTCACCGAGCTCGCCGCCGGCCTCGCGCACCCCGGCCGCTTCCTCGGCCTGCACTTCTTCAACCCGGCCCCGCTGCTCCCGCTGGTCGAGGTGGTCTCCGGATTCGCCACCGACCCGGCCGCCGCCGACCGCGCGTACGGCACCGTCCTCGGCTGGGGCAAGACCCCGGTCCGCTGCGCCGACACCCCGGGCTTCATCGTCAACCGGATCGCCCGCCCCTTCTACGCCGAGGCCTTCGCGGTGTACGAGGAGCAGGGCGCCGACCCGGCCACCATCGACGCCGTGCTCCGCGAGAGCGGCGGCTTCAAGATGGGCCCCTTCGCGCTGACCGACCTGATCGGCCAGGACGTCAACGAGGCCGTCACCCGCTCCGTGTGGGAGTCCTTCTTCCGCAGCCCCAAGTTCACCCCCTCCCTCGCGCAGCGCCGCCTGGTCCAGTCGGGCCGCCTCGGCCGCAAGACGGGCCACGGCTGGTACCCGTACGGCCCGGAGGCGAAGGCCCCGGCCCCGCACACCGCCGGCCCCGAGGAGGCGCCCGCCAAGGTCACCTTCGTCGGCGACCTCGGGCCCGCGGCCGCTCTCGTCGACCTCGTCGAGGAGGCCGGGATCGCGGTGACCTCCACCGAGCACGGGGGCCCGTACATCCAGCTCCCGGGCGAGGGGCAGCTCGTGCTCGCCGACGGGAAGACCTCGGTCGAGTTCGCGGACGTCGTCTACTTCGACCTCGCCTTCGACTACCGCGACGCCACCCGGATCGCGCTCTCCGCCAGCGAGGACACCAGCGAGCGGACCCTTTCCGAGGCCATCGGACTGTTCCAGAAGCTGGGCAAGAAGGTCTCCGTCATCGGCGACGTCCCCGGCATGATCGTCGCCCGGACCGTCGCGATGCTGATCGACCTCACCGCCGACGCCATCGCGCGCGGCGTGGCCGGCGCCGAGGACATCGACACCGCGATGCGGCTCGGGGTCAACTACCCCGCGGGCCCCGCAGAATGGCACGACCGGCTCGGCCGCGACTGGGCGTACGACCTGCTGCACCACCTCGACGAGCGCTGCCCGGGCGGCCGGTACGCGCCTTCGCTGGCGCTGTACAAGCTGGGCTATGCGGCGGGAGAAGACGAGGGCGCGGACGAGGACGAGGACGAGGCGGACGCGTACGACGAGGGGGAGAGCGAATGACGACGGTCAAACGGGACACGTACACGCCCGAGACGCTCCTCTCGGTCGCCGTCCAGGTCTTCAACGAGCGGGGCTACGACGGCACCTCGATGGAGCACCTCTCCAAGGCCGCCGGCATCTCGAAGTCCTCGATCTACCACCACGTCGCCGGCAAGGAGGAGCTGCTCCACCGCGCCGTCAGCCGGGCGCTGGACGAGCTCTTCGCGGTCCTGGGGGAGTCCGGGGCGGTACGGGGCCGCGCGGTCGAGCGGGTCGAATACGTCACGCGCCGCACCGTCGAGGTCCTCGTCGCGGAGCTCCCCTACGTGACGCTGCTGCTGCGCGTGCGCGGCAACACCCGTACCGAGCGCTGGGCGCTGGAGCGCCGCCGCGAGTTCGACCACCAGGTCGCGGACCTGCTCAAGGCCGCCGCCGCCGAGGGGGACCTGCGGGCGGACGTGGACATCCGCCTCGCCACCCGGCTCCTCTTCGGCATGGTCAATTCCCTGGTCGAGTGGTACCGCCCGCACCCGGGCACCACCTCCGACCAGCTCGCGGACGCGGTGGTCAGCATGGCCCTGGACGGCCTGCGCACCCAGCGCTGACCCTCAGGACGACGCTGCCCGGTGGCGGCGGCTCCGCAGCCGCCACACCAGGACGGCGCAGGCCGCCACGGCCAGGGTCAGCGCGCCGTACCCGTAGAGGAGCGTCAGGTCCGGGCGGTACGCCAGGCCCACGCGGATGCCCATGAAGACGGGCGCCGCGGAGAGCATCCCGTCCCACTCCAGGCCGTACGTGGCCCACCGGACGAGCAGGAACGCCCCGAAGCCGAGGACGCCCCACGCGGTGAGGTAGGGCCACGGCGAGCCCGGCAGGGGCTCCAGGGGCATGCCGGCCCCCGCCCAGCGGTGGGCGGCGTAACCCGCGGCGATGACGGCCGCGGCCATGGCCGCGGCCCAGCACAGGGAGCGCAGCGGCTCGGACGGGCGCCGCCAGGACGTCACGGCGGGGTCGGGGGTCGGGCTGGTGCTCATACCGGTGCAGACGGGCCCCCGGGACCTCCGGTTGTCATACGCGAGGAGGAAGGCCCCCGGCCGGAAGGGCTAGAGGGCCCCGCGGCGGAGGACCTCAGTCCTCCGTGATCGTCGGGCCCGCCGCCGGGTCGCGGGCCAGCAGGTCCGTCTCCTCGAAGACCAGCAGGGTGCGGGTGGACAGCACCTCCGGGATGGACTGGAGGCGGGTCAGGACCAGCTCGCGCAGGGTGCGGTTGTCCGGGGTGTGGACCAGGAGCAGGACGTCGAAATCTCCGCTCACCAGGGCGATGTGGGCGGCGCCCGGAAGCTCGCGGAGCTGCTCGCGGACCGTGCGCCAGGAGTTCTGGACGATCTTCAGGGTGATGTAGGCGGAGGCGCCCTGGCCCGCCCGCTCGTGGTTGACGCGTGCGGTGAAGCCCCGGATCACCCCGTCGTCGATGAGCCGGTTGATGCGGGCGTAGGCATTGGCCCGGGAGACGTGGACCTGCTCCGCCACGGAACGTATCGACGCGCGGCCGTCCGCCTGGAGCAGGCGCACGATCGAACGGTCGATCGGGTCCAGGGGGCGCGGCGGGACCTGCGGGACCCCGGAAGCACTTACCGGGGGTACAGGTCCGGGGCCCGTCCCGGATCCCGCTCCGGCCATTTGTTCATCCGCCATCGCCCGTTGCCTGCCTCTCCTGGACGTCCTGCACCCATACCAGGGCGTCGTCGCCAGTTTGTCCACAGCCTGGAGCCGCCTGTAGCCAAATTGCGCGGACAACCGAACAATCGGTAGGTGAGGGGCCTCACACCCGGGGCCCTCTCTGCCCGCTTCCCACGAGGAGGTGTACACCGCCATGACGGTCCAAGAGCTGCCCGGTGCCGGTGCGTCCCACCGCTCCACCCAGCCGCCCGCCTGGAGGCCCCGTACGGATGCCGCCCCGCTGCTCCCGGACCCCGAGCCGTACCGGGTGCTGGGCACTCCGGCCGCCGACCGGCTCGACCCCGAGCTGATGCGCCGGTGCTACGCCGAGCTGGTGCGCGGCCGCCGCTACAACGCGCAGGCCACCGCCCTCACCCGGCAGGGCCGACTGGCCGTGTATCCGTCCACCGTCGGACAGGAAGCGTGCGAGATCGCCGCGGCCCTCGTCCTGGAGGACCAGGACTGGCTCTTCCCGAGCTACCGCGACACCCTCGCGGCCGTGGCCCGCGGCCTGGACCCCGTACAGGCGCTGACCCTCCTGAGGGGCGACTGGCACACCGGGTACGACCCGCGCGAGCACCGGATAGCCCCGCTGTCGACCCCCCTCGCCACCCAGCTGCCGCACGCGGTCGGCCTGGCGCACGCCGCCCGGCTGCGCGGCGACGACGTGGTCGCCCTCGCCATGGTCGGCGACGGCGGAACCAGCGAGGGCGACTTCCACGAGGCCATGAACTTCGCCGCCGTCTGGCAGGCGCCGGTGGTCTTCCTCGTCCAGAACAACGGCTTCGCGATATCCGTCCCGCTCGCCAAGCAGACCGCCGCCCCGACCCTGGCCCACAAGGCCGTGGGGTACGGGATGCCCGGCCGCCTCGTCGACGGCAACGACATCGCCGCCATGCACGAGGTGCTGTCCGAGGCCGTCCGGCGGGCCCGGTCCGGTGGCGGACCCACCATGATCGAGGCCGTCACGTACCGCATCGAGGCCCACACCAACGCCGACGACGCGACCCGCTACCGGGGCGACGCCGAGGTCGAGGCCTGGAAGGCGCATGACCCGATCGAGCTGCTGGAGCGCGAGCTGACCGCCCGCGGGCTGCTGGACGAGGCGGGCATCCAGGCCGCCAAGGACGCGGCCGAGGAGATGGCGGCGGCACTGCGGGACGGGATGAACGCGGAGCCGGTGGTCGATCCGATGGACCTCTTCGCACACGTCTACGCGGAGCAGACCGACCGGCTGCGCGAACAGGCGGCCATGCTCCGTGCCGAGCTGGACGCGGCCGAGCAGGAAGCGGCAGAGCTGGAAGAGGGAGACCCGTCATGACCACGGTGGCGGCGAAGCCGGTGACCACGAAGCCGGCGACCATGGCGCAGGCCCTGAACCGGGCGATGCGCGACGCGATGGCCGAGGACCCGACCGTCCACGTGATGGGCGAGGACGTCGGGGCGCTCGGCGGGGTCTTCCGGATCACGGACGGGCTCGCGAAGGAGTTCGGCGAGGACCGCTGTATGGACACCCCGCTCGCGGAGGCCGGCATCCTCGGCGCGGCGGTGGGCATGGCCATGTACGGGCTGCGGCCGGTCGTGGAGATGCAGTTCGACGCCTTCGCGTACCCGGCCTTCGAGCAGCTGATCTCGCACGTGGCGAAGATGCGCAACCGCACGCGCGGCGCGATGCCGCTCCCGATCACCATCCGGGTGCCGTACGGCGGCGGGATCGGCGGTGTGGAGCACCACTGCGACTCCTCCGAGGCGTACTACGTGGCCACCCCCGGGCTCACCGTCGTGACTCCGGCGACGGTCGAGGACGCGTACGGACTGCTGCGCGCCTCGATAGCCAGCGACGACCCGGTGATCTTCCTGGAGCCGAAGCGGCTCTACTGGTCCAAGGCCGACTGGTCGCCGGAGGCGCCCGCGGTGGTGCCCGGCATCGGCAAGGCCCTCGTCCGGCGCGCCGGCACGAGCGCGACGCTGATCACCTACGGGCCCTCGCTGCCGGTCTGCCTGGAGGCGGCCGAGGCCGCGCGCGAGGAGGGCTGGGACCTGGAGGTCGTGGACCTGCGCTCGCTCGTCCCCTTCGACGAGGAGACCGTGGTGGCCTCCGTACGCCGGACCGGGCGCGCGGTCGTGGTCCACGAGTCGGGCGGCTTCGGCGGGCCGGGCGCGGAGATCGCCGCCCGCGTCACGGAGCGGTGCTTCCACCACCTGGAGGCCCCGGTGCTGCGCGTGACCGGATTCGACATCCCGTATCCGCCGCCGATGCTGGAGAAGCACCACCTCCCCGGCGTGGACCGGATCCTGGACACCGTGGCCCGTTTGCAGTGGGAGAACTGATGCCGCAGGTGATGGAGTTCAAACTGCCGGACCTCGGGGAAGGGCTCACCGAGGCGGAGATCGTCCGCTGGCTGGTGGCGGTCGGCGACGTCGTCGCCATCGACCAGCCGGTCGTCGAGGTCGAGACGGCCAAGGCGATGGTGGAGGTGCCCTGCCCCTACGGCGGTGTCGTCACCGCCCGGTTCGGCGAGGAGGGGACGGAACTGCCGGTCGGCGCACCGCTGATCACCGTGGCGGTGGGGACGCAGAGCGTGCCGGCCGATGCCGTCGCCCCCGAGGGGTCCCCGGACTCCGCGACCGCGCCCCGGCCCTTGATCGGTTACGGCTCGGACCACTCGCGTCCGGCGCGTCGGAGGCGGGTGCGACCTGGCTCCGCCGCGCCGGTACCGGTCCCTGCGGCTGCGGTATCCGCCCCGGCCCCGGTACCCGTACCCGCCGCGGCCCCGGCTGCGCTGCTGGTGGCCGGTGGGCCCGTACCGGTCATCTCACCGCTGGTCCGCAAGCTGGCACGTGACCACGGCGTGGACCTGCGCGCACTGGCGGGCTCCGGCCCCGAGGGGCTGATCCTGCGCTCCGACGTCGAGGCGGCCCTGCGCGCGCCCGAGCCGGTCGCGACTGCCGTCGCCGTCGCACCGGCCCCGTCCGGCGCGCCGGAAGGCGCCACGCGGATCCCGCTCAAGGGCGTACGGGGTGCGGTCGCGGACAAGCTGTCGCGCAGCCGGCGGGAGATCCCGGACGCCACCTGCTGGGTGGACGCGGACGCCACCGAACTGATGGCTTCGCGGGCGGCGATGAACGCCGCCGGCGGCCCCAAGATCTCGGTGCTCGCGCTGCTGGCCCGGATCTGCACGGCGGCGCTGGCGCGCTACCCGGAGCTCAACTCCACGGTGGACCTGGCGGCCAAGGAGATCGTCCGGCTCCCCGCCGTGCACCTCGGCTTCGCGGCGCAGACGGAGCGCGGCCTGATGGTCCCGGTGGTCCGGGACGCGCAGGGGCGCAGCGCCGAGTCCCTGTCGGCGGAGTTCGGCAGGCTGACGGAGCTGGCCCGCACGGGCAAGCTGGCCCCGGCGAACCTCACCGGCGGCACCTTCACGCTGAACAACTACGGGGTCTTCGGGGTGGACGGCTCGACGCCGATCATCAACCACCCGGAGGCGGCCATGCTCGGCGTCGGCCGGATCATCCCCAAGCCGTGGGTGCACCAGGGCGAGCTGGCGGTCCGCCAGGTCGTCCAGCTGTCCCTGACCTTCGACCACCGGGTCTGCGACGGCGGTACGGCGGGCGGCTTCCTGCGGTACGTGGCCGACTGCGTCGAGTCCCCGGCGGTGCTGCTGCGCAGCCTGTAGGTCCTGGCGGCGGTGGCGGGATCCGCCACCGCCGCGCTCAGGTGGTCAGCAGTAGCTTGCCCACGTGTGCGCTCGACTCCAGCACCCGGTGTGCCTCGGCGGCTTCCGCCATCGGGAAGGAGCCGTGGACCACCGGGTGGACGCGGCCCGTGGCGATCAGGGGCCACACGTGCTCCCGTACCGCCGCGATGATGGCCGCCTTCTCTTCCAGCGGCCGTGCCCGCAGGGAGGTTGCCGTGATCGCCGCCCGCTTCGCCAGGAGTGCGCCGAGGTTGAGCTCCGCCTTGGCGCCGCCCTGGAGCCCGATCACCGCGAGGCGGCCGTTCACGGCCAGCGCGTCCACGTTCCGGGCGAGGTACTTCGCTCCCATGATGTCCAGGATCACGTCCGCCCCGGCCCCGCCCGTGGCCGCCCGGACCTCCGCCACGAAGTCCTGCTCGCGGTAGTCGATCAGGATGTCCGCGCCCAGCTCCGCGCAGCGGGCCAGCTTCTCCTTGCCGCCCGCCGTCACCGCCACCCGCGCGCCGACCGCCTTCGCCAGCTGGATGGCCATCGTCCCGATGCCGCTCGATCCGCCGTGCACAAGCAGGGTCTCGCCGGGGCGCAGACCGGCCACCATGAACACGTTGGACCAGACCGTGGAGACCACCTCGGGCAGCGCCGCCGCCGTCACCAGGTCCAGGCCCGCCGGTACCGGCAGCAGCTGGCCCGCGGGAACGGCGACCCGCTCGGCGTACCCGCCGCCGGCGAGCAGCGCGCACACCTCGTCGCCGACCGACCAGCCGGAGACCCCGGGGCCGACGGCGGAGATCCGTCCGGAACACTCCAGGCCGGGGTGGCGCGAGGCGCCCGGCGGGGGATCGTAGAAGCCCTGCCGCTGCAGGACGTCGGCGCGGTTCACGGCGCTCGCCGCGACGTCGACGAGGACTTCGCCTTCGCCGGCCACCGGGTCGGGCACCTCGGCCCACACCAGGGCTTCGGGGCCGCCGGGCTGTTCGATGGTGATCGCATGCATGGCCCGGAGGCTACCGGGCCGTGCGCCGGCGTGCGGCCCTCCGGGGCGGGCGAGTTACTCCACCGGGCCCAGGACCACCGGCGGGGATGCCGAGGGGCTCGCGCGGACGATCGTGATGAGACGGTCCGTCAGCTGGAGCGGGCTCGCGTGCGGGTCGTCGTACGGGAGCAGGCGGTGGCCGCGCAGGACGCTGACGACCAGGTCGTCGGTGTCCCGGACCGACTTGCCGACCTCAGAGCGGTTGACCGGCCGCTCGATCAGGTCGAGGCCGCTGCCCTGCTGGATCAGGTCTTCCATCACGGTGCCCGCGCTCGGGCTCAGTACCGACAGCCCGAGCAGCCGGCCCGCCGCGCTCGCGCTCGTGATGACCGCGTCGGCGCCCGACTGGCGCAGCAGCGGGGCGTTCTCCTCTTCCCGGACCGCCGCCACGATCTTCGCGCCGCGATTGAGCTGGCGCGCCGTCAGGGTGACCAGGACCGCCGTGTCGTCCCGCTGCGTGGCGATGACCACCTGACGGGCCTTCTGCAGCTCGGCGCGCAACAGGACTTCGGAGCGCGTGGCATCGCCGACGACCCCGGTGAACCCTTCCGCGTTGGCGATGTCGATCACCTTGGCGCTGGGGTCGACGATGACGACCTGCTCCCTCTGGAGTCCGGTGGCCAGCAGGGTCTGGAGGGCCGAGCGGCCCTTCGTGCCGAAGCCGACGACGACCGTGTGGTCACGCAAGTTCTTCCTCCAGCGGCTCAGCCGCCACTCTTCCCGGGTCCGTGTGGTGAGGACCTCCAGGGTGGTTCCGACCAGGATGATCAGGAACAGGACCCGCAGCGGCGTGATGAGCAGGACGTTCACCAGCCGCGCGCTGTCGCTGTACGGGACGATGTCGCCGTAGCCGGTCGTCGACAGGGTGACGGTCGCGTAGTAGACGCAGTCGAGGAAGTCGACCTTGTCGTTGGCGTTGTCGTGGTAGCCCTCGCGGTCGATCCACACGATCAGAACCGTCAGGCACATCACGAAGAGCGCCATCAGCAGCCGTCGGGTGACCTGCCGCAGCGGTTTCTCGACGACCCGCTTGGGCAGCTTGATGCGGCGCGAGACGAGCTTCTCGTCGGCGCCGCGCGCCATCGCGTCGGAGCCGTGAAGTTTCACGTGAAACATCCCCCCGAGGCCCACGGCAGGTCGAGGATCTCCACTTCCTGCCCGGAGCGCGCGCCGTGCGGCGGTACGACGGCCAGCGCGTCCGCGGCGGCGACCCCGCGCAGCATCGCCGGGCCGTTGTAGCGCAGCGGTACGGCGTGTTCGTCGGTCAGCAGGACCGGCACGAGGCGGGTGTCGTGGGGGTGTCCGGGTACGTCGCCCCGCACGGGGGCGGTGTAGCGGGGCCGGACGCCGCGCCCGGCCAGGGCCCGGAGCAGCGGTTCGGCGAGGGTGAGCAGCCCGGAGACGGCGGCGAGGGGGTTGCCGGGCAGGCCGACGAGGTGGCGGCCATCGCGGCGGTCGCCGAGGCGGGCGAGCAGCATGGGATGCCCGGGGCGCACGGCGACCCCGTCGACGAGGAGTTCGGCGCCGGCCCGGGCGAGTACGGGGTGGACGTGGTCGACGGGGCCGGAGGCGGTGCCGCCGGTGGTGATGACCAGGTCGGCGGGGGAGCCGGTGATGGCCTTGAGGAGCGCTTCGGCTCCGGCGGGGTCGTCGCCGAGCCTTCGGGTGGCGATGACCTCGGCGCCGAGCCGGGTCAGCCAGGGGCCGAGCATGGGGCTGAGGGCGTCGCGGATGAGGCCGTCGTGGGGGCGGCCTTCGGTGAGGAGTTCGTCTCCGAGGACGAGGATCTCCACGCGCGGCCGGGTCCGGGTGGTGAGTTCGTCGTACCCGGCGGCTGCGGCGAGGCCGAGGACGGCGGGGGTGACCAGGGATCCGCTGGGCAGCAGCAGGTCGCCGGAGCGGCATTCCTGGCCGCGGGGGCGGATGTCCTGGCCGGTGGAGACGGGCCGGTCGGAGTGGAGGAGGGTGCCGGATGCGCGGGAGTGTTCGCTGCGGATGACGGCGGTGGTGTCGGCGGGGATCCGGGCGCCGGTCGCGATCCGTACGGCCTCGCCGTCCGCGAGGGGCGCGGGACGTTCGCAGCCGGCCAGTGCGTCCTGGCCGGGGCGGATGCTCCAGGGGCCGGGCCCGGCGACGGCCCAGCCGTCCATGGCCGAGGTGTCGAAGGAGGGCAGGTCGCTGAGGGCGTCGAGCGGCTCGGCGAGCACTTCGCCGAGGGCGGCGGCCAGGGGGACCCGGTGGGTGCGGCCCCGGATGCCGGAACCGGCGCGTGTGGCCGCCTCCCGGGCGCGGAGCCAGGGGGCGGCCCGGTGGCCGCCGCCGTCAGGGTTGCGGGTGACCAGGGCGAGGGCCTGGTCGAGGTCCCGGTCGGCCGCGCTGCGGGCGTCGGCCGCGGCGGTGTCCCCGGCCGTGTCCCTGGCCTTGGCGTCGGCGGTCATCCGGAGCCGGTCTTTTCGGCGCCGGGACCTTCAGTGCCGGGACCTTCGGAGCCGGCCGTTTCGGCCGCTTCGGCGGCCCAGCGCAGGGCCAGGTCGGCGGCCTTGCGCGAGGCTTCGGCGACGGCCTGGGCGGGGTCGGCGCCGGTGGTTTCGGCGTGGGCTGCCGCGTAGCCGACGAGGAAGGTCGTCAGGGGGGCGGCGGGCCGGGCGACGCCGTGGGCGGCGTCACGGGCGAGGTCGAGCAGGGTCTTGGTGTCGACGGCGATGTCGATGCCCAGCTCGTTCTTGACGGCGGTGATCCATTGCTCCAGCACGGTTCCATGCTCTCTGATCCGGGCGCGAGCAGCGGCGAGATCGTCCCAGGTGTCGCAGTCGAAGGAGGCGAGTGGCGCTGCCGCGGTGACGGGGGTGAGGTCGAGTTCGGCGGTGACGGCGCGGAGCGGCAGACCGGTCAAGGTGCCGTGCTCGGCGGCCAGCAGGGCGATTTCCCTCCGCAGGGGCTCCGCCCGGTAGGCGGCGACCAGGGGCTGGTCGCGGCCCCCGGGATCCCGGAGCATGGCTCCGTCGCCGCCGGGCGCGTCGAGCAGGGCCCGGACCGTTTCACGGTCCAGGAACGGCAGGTCGGCGGAGAGTACGAGGACCCGCGCGGCCGTGGTGTGGCGCAGGCCGGCGTCCAGGGCGGCGACGGGTCCGCCGCCGGGGGGATCCTCACGGGCCCAGTGGACGGGCCGGGCCGTCGGCCTGCGGTCGCCGACGACGACGGTGGTCCGGGCGTCGGCGCAGGCGTCGAGGACGCGGTCGAGGAGGGGGCGGCCGCCGACGAGGAGGCCGGGTTTGTCGGCCCCGCCGAGTCGCCGCGCGGCGCCGCCGGCCAGGACGAGGGCGTCGTAGGTCATGGTTCCGAGTATGCGGGGGTTGTGTTGCGGGCGGGTTTTGGCGCTTACCGGGTCCTTATGGTCGCGCTGTGAGGTCGGCTCCGGCCCGCGCCGCGCCCACATGGCTCCGGGGCCGCCCCCGGCCCTGAGGGCGGGGACGGCCCCGGAGGGGCTGTGGACGGGCTGGGACCTAGAGGTACGGGCCCGAGCGGATGGCGCCGTGGGGGCCTTCGTCGTCGTCCTCGTGGGAGGAACCCGGCGGGAGGGCGCGGCGCATCTGTTCCAGTTGGGCCCGCGCGGCCATCTGCTGCGCGAACAGGGCCGTCTGGATGCCGTGGAACAGGCCTTCCAGCCAGCCCACCAACTGGGCCTGGGCGATCCGCAGTTCCGCCTCGGAGGGGATGGCCTCCTCGGTGAAGGGGAGGGACAGGCGCTCCAGTTCCTCCACCAGCTCGGGAGCCAGACCGTCCTCCAGCTCCTTCACGGACGCGGCATGGATGTCCTTGAGACGGACCCGGCTGGCCTCGTCGAGAGGCGCGGCGCGGACCTCTTCCAGGAGTTGCTTGATCATGCTGCCGATCCGCATGACCTTGGCGGGCTGTTCGACCATCTCCGTCACCGGGACCTCGCGCGACTCGTCATCGGCGCCGCCGACCGGCATCCCGTCCTGCCCCACGATCAGGCCGGGCGGGGGGCTGTCCTGCGACCGTTCACTCCTCGGCATCTCCATGCCGTCATTCTCTCGCACACCTTCGCTTTCACACGGTGTGCCCCCGCACAGGCGTGATCCACCCTGTGCGGGGGCACCAACATCCGCCGGTCGCACCCGCGGTGCCGTCCGGCAGCGGTCAGACTTCGCGGCGGGCGAGCGCTCCGCTCGACCGCGTGACCAGGGCCGCCAGCAGAGCCGCGCCCACCGGGACCGCGATCAGCAGGCCGGCCAGCGTGGCCCACGGCACCGCGATGGGCATGTACGGCACGGTCTCCGCGTAGCCGTGCTCGATGCTGCTGCGGACCATGTCGGCCGCGGCCCGCCGCTCCGTGAGCCGCAGGCCCACCGCCGGCAGGATCCCGGCCGCCGAGCCGAGGACCACGCCCATCAGGGCGACCACCCCGCACTGGAAGCCGCTGAGCGTGCGCCGCACCCTCGGCGGGGCGCCGACCGCTGCCAGGGTCTTGAGGTCGGCTTCGGCGTCCGCCTGGGCCAGCCCGGTGGCGATGCCGGCCGCGCCGATGGTGACCAGACCGGCGAAGACGGTCAGGGCGAGCATGATCAGGCTGTCGTTGCCCTGGTAGCCCTTCTCGACGCGTACCGAGGCGTCCACGCCGATCTTGTCGATGGCCCCGTCCACCCGCTGCAGCTGTTCGGAGCTCGCTCCGCCGTCGAGGCTGAAGTACGAACCGAAGGGTGCGGTGGCCAGGCCCGCGTTCTTCGCCGCCGAAGGCGGCAGCACCAGCTTCAGGCCGTAGCCCTTCACCGAATCGGGCAGCGTATAGGCGGCGAACACCTTGTCCTCGCCCGGCGGTTCCTCACCGGGCTCCAGGCCGCTGTCCGGGGTCTCGTTGGAGGTGATCACCCGCACGGTGACCTTGTCGTCCTTCACGTTCTGCCTGGAGAAGGAGACGGCCTTGCCCGCCTTCAGCGCGGACACCGCGCCGGGGTCGGTGACCGCCAGGACGGAGAGGAGCTTCTCGTCCGCGACGACCAGGGGGTACTGGACGCCCATGGTCTCCCGGGCGCAGCGCCAGTCGGCGCTGAGCTCCTTGCGCTGTTCCACGGTGAAGGCGTCGGGGCCTTCCTTGGTCGCGTAGAGGGGGCAGCGCTGGTCCTTCGGGATGATGATCTCGGCCCGTCCGCAGCCCCGGTTGAAGGAGTACGGGGAGCAGCCGGGCTTGCCGATGGCGATCCGGTCCACGTCGGCCCGTACGCCCAGCCGGAGTTCCTTCTCCAGCACGAGGCGCACGGCGGGTACGTCCCGGTAGGCGGAGGTGTCATGGGTTTCCAGGAAGCCGGTGCCGAAGGGCAGTTGGGCGACGTACTCGGAGCGTGCCTGGAGTTCGTGGCTGTGCTGGTAGGTGGCCACGGCGACGGTTCCGGCGACGGCGGCCAGTACGGCGGCCACGGCCGGTGCCGTACGCCCCCGGTTGCGGACGGCGTCGCGCAGCGCGAGCCGGGGCGACAGCGGAAGCCAGCGGCCGGTCCGGCCGAACAGGCCGACGAGGGCGGGGGTGAGGGCGACGATGCCGAGCTCGGCGATGGCGCTGCCGCCCGCGACGACCACGGAGCCCATCCCGGAGACCGTGCCGTACAGGGCGATGGCGGCGCCGCCCGCGACGGCGATCAGGCCGAGGACGGGCAGGACCCGGTTGGACCGGCGCACGCCGCGGCGGCCGGTGAGGGAGGCGAGCACGGTCTGGCGGGAGGCGGTGACGGCCGGGACGATGGCGGCCAGCAGCCCGGTCAGGACGGCGAGCAGGCCGATGGCGAGGAGCTCCAGCGGGCGGATCTCGAAGCCGCCGAAGCGCTTGCCGATCTGCTCCTCCAGGACGGGCCGGAGCCCGAAGGTGAGGCTCAGGCCGATGGCGGTGCCGATGACGGCGGCCGCGGCTCCGATGACGAGGCCGCCGGAGAGCACGATGGCCCGGATGTGCCGCCGGTCGCCGCCGTTGGCGCCGACGAGGCCGAGCTGGCGGCGCGAGCGCCGGGCACCGACCGCGAAGGCGGGTCCGGCCAGCAGGCAGATCTCCAGCATGGCGAGGCCGACGACGGTGGACAGGATGGCGAGCTCGGTCTTGCCCAGGAGCGCGTCGCCGTTCCAGTTGTTCTTGGGTTCCTGCTGGTAGAGCGGCACGTCGGCATCGGCGGGCGGGTCGAGCAGGACGGCGCGCGACTCGACGAGGAGGCCCTTGGTGTTGGCCTGCTTGACGATGTTCCACGTGAAACCATCGCCGCCGACCTTGACCAGGTAGGAGTGCCGGGTCCGCAGTTCGCTGCCTCCGGAGGCCTCTCCGGCCTTCTCCAGCGGGGCGAACAGACTGCCGGGCGGGGCGATGAGCTGCGACTGCTTGAGCGCGTCGGGCAGCTCGTAGGCTCCCACGATCTTGTAGGAGGTCGCCGAATCGCGCGGGGTCACGGTGGAGCCGACGAAGTAACCGGACTCCTCCAGGAAGGCGTTGGTGGCCATGATCTCGCCCGCCGCACGCGGCAGCCGGCCGCGGTCCAGCTTCCACAGGCCCTTCGTCAGCGGGCTGGCCGTGTCCACCTCCCGCAGCTCGGTGAAGAGGATCCCGTACCGGGTGCGGACCTTGGCGTAGGCGGTGCTGTCGCGGGTGGACTCGGCGCCGGGCGGCAGCGCGGGCGGGGTCTCCTCGGTCTCTTTGACGCCGCCGCTCTGGTTGAGCTTGTCGTACCCGCCGACCGGGGCGTAGTTCTGCCCGTCGGGCGACTGGTAGAGGGGAAGGCCGTTCATGTGTGCGTCGCCGACCCTCGCGTCGGCTGCGCCGAGCAGCCGGTCCACGTGCTGCTCGGCGGTGAGCTGGGAGCTGCGCACGGTGAGGTCGGCGGCGCTGACGCCGACGATCGGCAGGGCGATCATGGCGAGGACGAGGGCGCTGCGGCCCTTGGAGCGCCAGGCGTCGCGGCGGGCTATCCGGATCGCTGCGATCCAGGAGTGGTACGAGGAGATCACTGGTTGGCCACCCGCCCGGTGAGCAGGGAGTCGGCGTGGCTGCGCAGGGTCTCGTCGACGACGCTGCCGTCGCGCAGGAACACCACGCGGTCGGCCCACGCGGCGAACCGCGGCTCGTGCGTCACCAGGATCCCGGCCGCACCGGCGTCGCAGCGCGAGCGCAGCAGGGCGAGCACGGACTCCCCGGTCTCCGAGTCCAGGGCGCCGGTCGGCTCGTCGGCGAGGACGAGGCGGCGGTCGCCCACGAGGGCGCGGGCGATGGCCACGCGCTGCTGCTGGCCGCCGGACATCTCGTCGGGGAACCGGTCGGCGAGGTGGGACAGGCCCATCTCCTCCAGGGCGGCCAGCGCGGAGACGCGGGCCTTGCGGGCGGAGACCCCGTCGAGCTCGCGCGGCAGCGCGACGTTCTCGGCCGCGGTGAGGGCCGGGATCAGGTTGTAGTCCTGGAAGACGTACCCGATGCTGCGGCGGCGCAGCGCGGCCAGCTGCTTGCGGCCGGCGGTGGTGATGTCGGTGCCTTCGACGATCACCCGGCCGCTGCTGGGGGTGTCGAGGCCCCCGGCGAGGGTGAGCAGCGTGGACTTGCCGGACCCGGAGGGTCCCATGACGGCGACGAGTTCGCCGGGGTACACGGAGAGGTTGATTCCGCGCAGGGCGTGCACCTCGGTGGCGCCGCTGCCGTGCGTGCGGACGAGCTGGTCCAGCTGCAGTACGGGCTGGTCGGACATGAAGGGTCCCCCCTGGAACATGAGCGGTGGTCAGCCCCGCCGCGTGCGGGCGGTACGGGGCATCCGGTCGGTGGTCGGGATGGTCGTGGTGGCGGTGGGCCCCCCGGGCGGTTCCCCGCCGGCCGTCCGCGGGCCGGCCTGGTCCGGGTCGGCCCGGTCCGGGTCGGCCTGGTCCGGGTCGGCCTTGGCGAGCTCCCCGCTCGCCCAGAGCCGTACGAGCCTGGTCTCGCAGTGGTCGAGCCAGCGGGCCTCGGCCTCGGTCTGGAAGATGAGCTGTTCCAGCACCAGGAGCCAGGCGATGTCGTCGCGTTCGCCGGTGCGCCCGCTCTCGATGGCGGTCAGGGCCTGGGCCTTGAGCCGGGTGTAGTCCTGCATGGCCTGGACGGTGGCGTGCCGCTGGGCCTGGATGACGGCGCGGATGTCCACGTGGGGCGCGCCGACGGCCATGGCGAGCTTGATGGCGAGCTCGTCGCGGGGCGGGTTGGCCCGGTCCACGGGGCGTTCGTACCACTCGCGCAGTTCGGCGCGTCCGGTGTCGGTGATGGCGTACAAGGTGTGCCCGGCGGTGTCCTCGCCGCCGGGGGCGACGAGGCCGTCGCGCTCCAGGCGGGCGAGCGTGGTGTACACCTGCCCGACGTTGAGGGGCCAGGTGGAACCGGTGCGGGACTCGAATTCGGTGCGCAGCTGGGAGCCGTACCGGGGGCCCCGTTCCAGCAGGGCGAGAAGGCCGTGGCGGATCGACATACTCAGTATGTATACCGAGTATGTCGATCACCGCAACCACCCTGAGGGCTACGTCGCAAGGCGGAGGGTGGGGATCCGTGGGTCTTGAGGGGGAGTCAGCGCCCCCGGCGCAGCCGCATTCCCATGAAGCCGAAACCCAGTCCCATCAGGGCGAATCCGGTTCCGAGGGGCAGTATGTGCGCGGCCAGATCGGCGGCCCGCTCGTTCGGCTCGCTCCCGAGCGCGCTGATCGGAGCCGGGGTGGAAGAAGCCTCGGGGGCCGGGCGGACGGGCTCGGTGCGCGGGCGGGCCGGGACGGGTCGCGCGGCCAGCACGGTCTCGGGATTGGCGGGCTCGGTGACCGGCAGCCCCGGCCGTTCCCGCCCGGCCCCGGCGGCGCTTCCGGCGAGCTCCTCGAAGGCCTGGTCCGGCGCCTCGGCCACGCTGACGGCGGACGCGGCGGACGGCGGGGTGCTCGGCGAGGCGACGGACGCGGCGGTCGGCGGGGTGCTCGGCGAGGCGACGGGCGCGGCGAGGAGGGCGGGCGGGGCGAGGCGGGCGGGCGCGGGCGCGGCCGCGGGGTTCCGGGCGCGGGAGGTCGCGGCGGGCGGTGGCCCGGCATTCGCGTCCGCCGTGACCAGCAGCGCGGCGGACGCCAACGCTGCCCCGGCGGTCCAGCGCAGCGCGCGGGCGTATGTCACGCACTCAGATTTACATAAACGGACAAAAGGGGCATCCCGTACGGGCCGTACGGGATGCCGCGTCGGCGGCCAACAGCTCCGCCGGCGGTCCTACTCCGGGTTGCCCGTGGACACGTACAGCGTGAAGGTGGTGTCCTTCGGGTCGATCTTGGCTCCGCCGGCGGGCGACTGCTCGACGACCGTCGCCTCGCCGTAGACCGCCTCGTCGCGCGGCTTCTCCTCGTACTTCCAGCCCGCGGCCCGGATGCAGGCCTTCACCGAGACGGCGTTGATGTACCGGAAGTCCGGCGCCTGCACCTTGGTCGCGTCGTTGAAGTCCTTCTGGGGCTCCTTGCACTTCTTCTCGTCGATCACGCGCGAGGTGTCGGGCCCCTTGTGCCCGGCCTTCGCCGAGCCGGAGGCGGAGGCCGAGGAGGAAGGCCCGGCCGGCGGGTCGGCCTTGTCGTCCTTGCCGCTCGGCAGCAGCCCGTAGACCAGTCCGCCCACGGCCAGCAGGGCCACCGCGATGGCGCCCCACATCACCGGGACGTTCTTCTTCGCCGGGCTCCCGCCGGCGGAGGTCTGAGCGCTCTGGGGCACGGCCGCGTACGGCGCCGGGGTCGGCGCCCCGAACGCCTGGTGGGCCGGCGCCGGGGTCTGGTACTGCTGCTGGGCGTGCTGCTGCGGGTACCCGTACGCGGCCGGCGCGGGCGCCGGGGTCGGAGCGTAAGGGGACGGCGTCTGCGGGACCTGGTACGGCTGCTGCACCGACTGCGGCGGCGCCTGGAGACCGGAGTCCACCGGCGGGAACACGGCCGAGCCGAGCCCGGCGCCGCTGTTGGTCGGGTGCGAGCCGGGAACGATGACCGGAGCCCCGGTGTGCCCGGCGCCCGCCACCCGCGCGACCTCGTCGAGCATGGCCGCGGCGGTGGGGAAGCGCTCGTTCGGGTTCTTCTTCAGGGCCCGCGCCACCAGCGCGTCCATCGCCGGGGTGACCGAGCGGTTGATGGAGGAGGGCGCGACCGGCTCCTCCTGCACGTGCGCGTACGCCATGCCCAGCGCCGAGTCCGCGACGAAGGGGACCCGCCCGGTCAGCAGCTCGAAGAGCATGATGCCGACCGAGTAGAGGTCGGAGCGGGCGTCCACGGCCCGGCCGAGCGCCTGCTCGGGGGAGAGGTACTGCGGGGTGCCGACGACCATGCCGGTCTGCGTCATCGAGGTGACCCCCGACTGCATGGCCCGCGCGATGCCGAAGTCCATCACCTTGACCACGCCGCGCCGCGTCATCATGACGTTGCCCGGCTTGATGTCGCGGTGGACCAGGCCCATCTCGTGGCTGCTCTCCAGAGCCGCCAGCACGTCGGCCGTCACCTTCAGCGCCTTGTCGGCCGGCATGGCCCCGTACTGCCGGACGTCCGCGTCCAGGACCGAGCCGAGAGGCTGCCCCTCGACGTACTCCATGACGATGTACGGCATGACGCCGCCGTCGGCCGCGGAGGGGTCCGCGAAGGAGACGACGCCCTCGCCGGTGTCGAATACCGAGACGATGTTGGTGTGCGACAGTTTCGCTACAGCCTGGGCCTCGCGGCGGAAGCGCTCGCGGAAGGACGCCTCCCGACCGAGCTCGCTGTGCAGTGTCTTGATGGCGACCTGGCGGTCGAGCGCGGAGTCGTAGGCGAGGTAGACGGACGCCATGCCGCCCTCACCGAGCAAATCCCGTAGCTGGTAACGGCCACCGGCCAAAGAGCCGCCCGCGTACTGGCCCTGAGTGCCGTCCTGGCTCATGACTGTTGCTTCCCCTCGGGATGTGTCCCTACGCCTCTGGCTGAGCGCATGTCGGGCTCAGTCTGCCGGAGGGCAAGCACACGTCAAGCCAGGTTCCCGTTCCGTGACCACAAGGCCACCGGGTGTCCTGTCCGAACGGTGACCGGTTCCGAGGCTGTAGCGTTCATCGGAGCAGACGATGAGGACCTACCGCTGAGCGGCGGCCGAGACAGACGACGGCGAGGACTGATGGCACCCGAACCCGAGGGAAGCGGCGCCGGGATGGCTGACGGTCCTGAGCACTGGGGCGCGGGCGGCCTGGTGGGAGACGGCCGTTACCGGCTGACCCACCGTCTGGGACGCGGCGGCATGGCCGAGGTCTTCGCCGCCGAGGACGTCCGGCTCGGCCGGACCGTGGCCGTCAAACTGCTGCGCCCCGACCTCGCCGAGGACCCGGTGTCCAAGGCCCGGTTCACGCGCGAGGCGCAGTCGGTCGCGGGCCTCAACCACCATGCCGTCGTCGCCGTGTACGACTCGGGCGAGGACCGGGTCGGCCCGAGCGTCGTCCCCTACATCGTCATGGAACTGGTCGAGGGCCGCACCATCCGCGAGCTGCTGATCAGCGCCGAGGCCCCGGGCCCCGAGCAGGCGCTCATCATCACCTCCGGCGTGCTCGAAGCGCTCGCGTACTCGCACCAGCACGGCATCGTGCACCGTGACATCAAGCCCGCCAATGTGATCATCACGGACGCCGGCGCGGTCAAGGTGATGGACTTCGGCATCGCGCGCGCCCTGCACGGCGCGCAGTCGACGATGACCCAGACCGGCATGGTCATGGGCACGCCGCAGTACCTGTCGCCCGAACAGGCCCTGGGCAAGGCCGTGGACCACCGCTCCGACCTGTACGCGACGGGCTGTCTGCTCTACGAACTCCTCGCGCTGCGGCCCCCCTTCACCGGGGAGACCCCGCTGTCGGTGGTCTACCAGCACGTGCAGGACGCGCCGATCCCGCCGTCCCAGCTGCCCGAGGGCCACCACATCCCGCACGAGCTCGACGGGCTCGTCATGCGTTCCCTCGCGAAGGACCCGGACGACCGGTTCCAGAGCGCCGAGGAGATGCGCGGGCTGGTCCAGTACTCCCTCCAGATGCTGCACGACCAGGGGCCGAACACCGGCACCTGGAACACCGGCCCGGTCACGATGTCGCTGCCGCACGGCCGCGGTCCCTCGCAGACCACCGCGATGCCGATGCCGGGCAGCGGCGGTCAGCCCCGCTACAACTCGCACTCCTCGACCTCGCAGTTCCAGCAGCCGATGGTGCCCCCGCTCAACCCGGACGACGGCTCGGCCTTCCCGGGCGGCGGCGGCCAGGGCGGTCCGGGCGGGCACGGCGGCTACGACGGGTACGACGGCTACGACGACCGGTCCGGCGGCGGCCGCTGGAAGCTGTGGCTGTTCGCGGTCCTCGCCGTGATCGCGGTCGCGGCGGGCGTGGCGTACGCGATGAACGGCGTCGGCAACAAGGACAAGGGCGAAACGCCGACCACGCCGCTCACGTCCAACAGCTCCAGCGGTTCGCCGAGCACCACTCCGTCCCAGGAGATCACCCCATCCAGGCCGTCGCAGGAGAGCTCGCGCTCGTACGACAACACGCCGTCGCCGAGCCGCAGCAAGTTCACCCCGAGCTATTCGCCGACTCCGACGCCGACGCCCACCCCGACGCCGACTCCGACGCCCACGCCGTCGAAGACGCTGACGAAGCCGCCGATCCCCACGCCGTCGAAGTCGACGCCGGAGCCCCCGAACCCCGACCCGGAGCAGTAGCCGGACCGGTAACCCTGAGCAACGCGAACGGCCCGGCGGCCGGTTGGATCCAACCGGCCGCCGGGCCGTTCGCCGTCGGGACCAAAGTCCCTGCGGGTCCCTCAGAGTGCGTGCTGGTACTGCCGGTCGAGATTGCCCGCGAGGGTGTGCACCGTGACGAGCTGGGGTTCGATGCGCATGTAGACCGGGTCGAAGACGGCCCCGTCGACGAAGTGCGGACCCGGGCCGAAGAGTTCCAGTTCGGCGGTGGTGGGTTCGACGATGTTCGCCGTGCCGGTGAACTGCACCGACCAGAGCTGGGGGTCCGGGGAGTTGAAATTGTCGGCGCCGTAGGAGACCACGCTGCCGTTGCAGGCTTGGTGGTATCCGAATCCGGCGTGCATTCTCAGGACGACCTTGCCGTTCACCACGATGTGGCGGGCGAGGGCGAGGAAGGGCAGCGCGCGCATGCTGGTGGCGACTCGGCCGTACGGCACCCGGCGCAGCAGTTCGATGGCGTGGAGTTCCTCTGGGGACATGTCACCCACTTTCCGGTACCGACACCGTGCCGGAAAAGAGGAGCCCGCCCCGCACATCGAGGACGTTGGTCCCGAATTAAACAGAACGCCCCGTGGAATCGTGCATCCACGGGGCGTTACGGTGTGTGACCGAAATCTACGGGTCTACCGGTCTACCTGCGCTGCTCGGCCTGCAGGCGGGCCACGTATGCGGCGGCCTGGGAGCGGCGCTCCATGCCCAGCTTGGAGAGCAGGCTGGAGACGTAGTTCTTGATCGTCTTCTCGGCCAGGTGCAGCCGCTCGCCGATCACGCGGTTGGTCAGGCCCTCGCCGATCAGGTCGAGGATCTTGCGCTCCTGCTCGGTGAGGTTGGAGAGCCGGTCGTCGCCCTTGCCGTTCTTGCCGTCGCGCAGCCGCTCCAGCACCCGGGCCGTGGCGACGGGGTCCAGCAGGGACTTGCCGGCCGCGACGTCCCGTACCGCGTTGAGCAGCTCGTTGCCGCGGATCGCCTTCAGCACGTAGCCCGAGGCGCCGGCCATGATCGCGTCGAACAGCGCTTCGTCATCGGCGAACGAGGTGAGCATCAGGCACTTGATGTCCTCGTTCTGCGAGCGCACCTCGCGGCAGACCTCCACGCCGCTCCCGTCGGGGAGCCGGACGTCGAGCACGGCCACGTCGGGGCGGGTCGCGGGGATGCGGACCAGTGCGTCGGCAGCGGTGCCGGCCTCACCGACGATGTCGATGTCGTCTTCCATCGACAGCAGTTCGTGCACACCCCGACGCACCACTTCGTGGTCGTCCAGAAGGAAAACCTTGATCTTGGCCTGACCGTCTTGTGCGCTCATCGACTACCCGTCCGAGTGGTTGTGCGCCCCCGGGCACGTGCCGGCGGCGACTCAGCAGAAAAGAGCCGGTTACGGCAATGGGATGGCCCCTTATCCGGCTCCATCCTAGCCTCGAAGTTACCCAAGAGGCGCTTTTGAGGGCGGAACGGATGCAATCGGAGCAAGCTGGAACGTTGTGGGTGTCATAGCAGGTCCCGGGGTGGGTACAGGGGCGTGCGCCGGGCCCCTGTTACCGCCGGAAGGCCCAGGATTCAAGCCCTTCCATGAAGTTGAAGGCCGGGATAACGTGCCGTTGTTCCGGCCCCCTGCAAGGCTGTGACCAGTGGTTGTTCCCGCTTCCGCCGATTTACTTGGAAATCCAAGCAAAATCGCAGGTCAAACGGGGTTTCGCAGTTATGCGACGCACTGGGTAACGTGCATTGCGCAGGGCACTCGCCGGGGCACCTGTCACGCCTGAATCCCAGACCCGAAGCGCACCCACCCCGTGCGCGGGCAGAGATGCAGGTGAGCCGCACTGGTCCCCGGAGAACCCGGGTGCCGGACCGACGGAGGAGCAATCGTGACCGTGGAGAGCACTGCCGCGCGCAAGCCGCGCCGCAGCAGCGGCACCAAGCGGCAGGCAGGCGCGGCAAGCGCCGCCAAGGCCGCCGCCGCCACCGCGCAGACGCATGATGACGCCGCACCCCAGCTCGTACAGCTGCTGACGCCGGAAGGGGAACGGGTCGAGGTCGCGGATCATCCCGACATCGCGGAATTCGCCCCCTTCGTCGCCGACATCACCACCGAAGACCTGCGCGGCCTCTACCGCGACATGGTCATGACCCGCCGCTTCGACGGCGAGGCCACGGCGCTCCAGCGCCAGGGCGAGCTGGGCCTGTGGGCCTCGCTGCTCGGCCAGGAAGCCGCGCAGATCGGCTCCGGCCGGGCCCTGCGCGACGACGACTACGTCTTCCCGACGTACCGCGAGCACGGCGTGGCCTGGTGCCGCGGGGTCGACCCGACCAACCTGCTCGGCATGTTCCGCGGTGTGAACCACGGTGGCTGGGACCCGACCACCAACAACTTCCACCTGTACACGATCGTCATCGGCTCCCAGACGCTGCACGCGACCGGGTACGCGATGGGCGTGGCCAAGGACGGCGCCGACTCGGCGGTCGTCGCCTACTTCGGCGACGGCGCGTCCAGCCAGGGCGACGTGGCGGAGGCCTTCACCTTCGCCGCCGTCTACAACTCCCCCGTGGTGTTCTTCTGCCAGAACAACCAGTGGGCGATCTCCGAGCCGACCGAGCGCCAGATGCGCGTGCCGCTCTACCAGCGCGCGAAGGGCTTCGGCTTCCCGGGCGTCCGCGTCGACGGCAACGACGTCCTGGCCTGCCTCGCGGTGACCCGCTGGGCGCTGGAGCGGGCCCGACGCGGCGAGGGCCCGACGCTGGTCGAGGCCTTCACGTACCGCATGGGCGCGCACACCACCTCGGACGACCCGACGAAGTACCGGCGCGACGAGGAGACGGCGGCCTGGGAGGCCAAGGACCCGATCCTGCGCCTGAAGGCCCACCTGCTGGCGACCGGAGCCGCCGACGAGGCGTACTTCGCGGAGCTGGAGGCCGAGAGCGAGATCCTGGGCAAGCGGGTGCGCGAGGTCGTGCGCTCGATGCCCGACCCGGACACCATGGCGATCTTCGAGAACGTCTACGCGGACGGGCACGCGCTCGTCGACGAGGAGCGCGCGCAGTTCGCCGCCTACCTCGCGTCCTTCGAAGGCGGGGAGTGAAGGTCATGGCCGTACAGAAGCTGACCATCGCCAAGGCGCTCAACGACTCGCTGCGCAAGGCCCTGGAGACGGACCCGAAGGTCCTGATCATGGGTGAGGACGTCGGCAAGCTCGGCGGCGTCTTCCGGATCACCGACGGACTGCAGAAGGACTTCGGCGAGGAGCGGGTCATCGACACCCCGCTCGCGGAGTCGGGCATCGTCGGCACCGCGATCGGACTGGCCCTGCGCGGGTACCGGCCGGTCGTGGAGATCCAGTTCGACGGTTTCGTGTTCCCCGCCTACGACCAGATCGTCACGCAGCTCGCGAAGATGCACGCGCGCTCGCTCGGCACGATCAAGATGCCGGTCGTCATCCGCATTCCCTACGCGGGCGGCATCGGCGCGGTCGAGCACCACTCGGAGTCCCCGGAGACGCTGTTCGCGCACGTCCCGGGCCTCAAGGTGGTCTCGCCGTCCAACGCGAGCGACGCCTACTGGATGCTCCAGCAGGCCATCCTCAGCGACGACCCGGTGATCTTCTTCGAGCCGAAGCGCCGCTACTGGGACAAGGGCGAGGTCGACTTCGAGGCGATCCCCGACTCCCTGCACGGCTCCCGGGTGGCCCGCGCGGGCACCGATCTGACCCTGGCGGCCTACGGGCCGATGGTGAAGGTCTGCCTGGAAGCTGCGGCCGCGGCGGCCGAGGAGGGGAAGTCGGTGGAGGTCGTGGACCTGCGCTCGATGTCCCCGATCGACTTCGACGGTCTGCAGGCCTCGGTGGAGCGCACCCGCCGGCTGGTGGTCGTGCACGAGGCCCCGGTCTTCCTCGGTGTGGGTTCGGAGATCGCCGCTCGCATCACGGAGCGGTGCTTCTACCACCTGGAGGCGCCCGTGCTGCGCGTGGGCGGCTACCACGCCCCGTATCCGCCGGCCCGCCTGGAGGACGAGTACCTGCCGGGCCTGGACAGGGTGCTCGACGCAGTCGACCGCTCGCTGGCGTACTGAGGAGAGCCCTGTGACGATCCGCGAATTCAAGATGCCCGATGTGGGCGAGGGCCTCACCGAGGCCGAGATCCTCAAGTGGTTTGTCCAGCCCGGTGACACCGTCACCGACGGCCAGGTCGTCTGCGAGGTCGAAACGGCCAAGGCCGCCGTCGAGCTGCCGATCCCCTTCGACGGGGTCGTGCACGCGCTCCTCTTCGAGGAGGGCGTGACGGTCGACGTCGGCCAGGTCATCATTTCGGTCCAGACCGCAGAGGCGGACGAGGCTCCGGTCGCTCCCGCCGTCGCGGCCCCGGTGGTCGCCGAGGCGGCTCCCGAGGCCCCGCCGGCCCGCCAGGCCGTCCTGGTCGGCTACGGGGTCTCCACGGCCTCTACGAAGCGTCGCCCGCGCAAGGCGGCGCCGGAGCCGGCCGTGGCCGCGCAGAACGGCACGGCCGCCGCCCAGACGACCCGTGCCCAGGCGGCCCCGGCCCGGCCGGCGGCCGTGGTGGTCCCCGCGCAGAACGGCACCGCCGCCTCCGGGGCCAAGGCACTGGCGAAGCCGCCCGTGCGCAAGCTGGCCAAGGACCTGGGCATCGACCTGGCGGCCGTGGTCCCGACCGGCGACGGCGGGATCGTGACCCGCGAGGACGTCCACGCGGCGGCAGCGGCGGCCATCGCTCCGCAGGCGGTCGCTCCGGCCCCGGTGGCTCCGGCCGAGGTGCTCGCCCCGGCGTCGGCCCCCGTCCAGGCCCCGGCCGAGGCACTCGCCGAGGGACCCGCGCGGGAGACCCGTATCCCGGTCAAGGGCGTCCGCAAGGTCACCGCCCAGGCGATGGTGGGGTCGGCGTTCACCGCTCCGCACGTCACCGAGTTCATCACCTTCGACGTGACCCGCACCATGAAGCTGGTCCAGGAGCTCAAGGAGGACCCGGACCTCGCGGGGCTCCGGATCAACCCGCTGCTCCTGATCGCCAAGGCCGTCCTGGTGGCCATCCGCCGCAATCCCGAGGTCAATGCATCGTGGGACGAGGCGGCCCAGGAGATCGTGCTCAAGCACTACGTCAACCTGGGCATCGCCGCGGCCACCCCGCGCGGCCTGATCGTCCCGAACATCAAGGACGCGCACGCCAAGACGCTGCCCGAGCTGTCCGGGGCGCTGTCCTCGCTGGTCGCCACGGCCCGTGAGGGCAAGACCTCCCCGGCGGACATGCAGAACGGCACGATCACCATCACCAACGTCGGCGTCTTCGGCGTCGACACGGGCACGCCCATCCTCAACCCGGGCGAGTCCGCGATCCTGGCGGTCGGAGCGATCAAGCTCCAGCCGTGGGTGCACAAGGGCAAGGTCAAGGCCCGTCAGGTCACCACCCTGGCGCTGTCCTTCGACCACCGCCTGATCGACGGCGAACTCGGCTCCCGCTTCCTCGCGGACATCGCCGCCGTGCTCGAACACCCCCGCCGCCTGATCACCTGGTCCTGACGGCCCGCTCCGGCCTCCGGGTGACCCCGGAGGCCGGTTCCCCAGGGAATCCATATGCCAGTTCCCCAAGACCAGCCCGCTGAGCAGCCGGCAGGGCAGTCCGTCGATGCGGCTGTCGGTCCGCCCGCCGATCTGCCCGTCGATCTGCCCGTCGATCTCGCTGTCGATCTCCCTGTCGGTCCGCCCGTGAGTGATCCCCTGACGTGGACCCAGGACGGCGAAACGTTCACTCTCGTCATCGAGCCCCTGGACACCCGCCCCTTCACCCGCGCCGACAACGCCGTCGTCTACCACTCCGACGGCTCGCGGCGCTGCCGCGTGCGCCCGCCGCGCGAGCTGATGAGCAACCCGGCCGCCGTGCTCGGCTTCTTCCACTCCTTCCCCGGACCCGACGGCCGCCCCGTGCTGGTCCTCGCCACCCGCTCCTCGGGCGATTTCCAGGGCACCCTCGACCTCGAAACCGGAACCCTTCGCTCCCTCATCACCTGGCGCTGACCTGCGGAGATCCTGTGGAAATCCCTTGGGGAGGGTTAGCGGCGGTGCGATCATCAGCCAATGGAATTCCGCTCTGCCGCAGCAGACCCCGCCCACCTGGACCGCGCCCTCGCCTACCCGGTCGAGGGCCCCGTTCCCGCCTTCACCGCCGAGAAGGTCCGTGAAGAGCTCGCCTCGAACCAGATGCGTCCCGAGTGGATCTGGACCGCCGAGGACGAGGACGGCGAGATCCTGGCCCGCGCCCTGTGGTGGGGCCGCGCCGACAGCGAGCGCCCGGGCGCCCTCGACTGCCTCCACGTACGGAGCTCCGTGGCCGACCCGGCCTCCGTCGCCGCCGGGCTGCTCGCCGCCGGGCACGCCGCCTTCGGGAAGGCCCCGGACTACAACATCTCGCTGCCGCGCGACTGGCGCACCGCCCCCGGCGGCCTCGCCGAGGCGGTCGCCTGGCGGCAGGAGGCCGCGTACAAGGCCGGTCTGACCCGCGAGATCGAGCGGCTGCGCTTCGAGTGGACCCCGGCCGCCGGGACCGCCGAGCCCACCGGGCGGCTGGTCTTCCGGGAGGGCACGGACGAGGAGTTCTTCGAGGCCTTCACCCGCATCGCGGCCGGCAGCCTGGACCTGCACACCCAGAACGAGCTGCGCACGATCGACGCGGAGGAACTGGCCCGCGACGACATCGAGTTCTACACCGACTGCCCCGGCGAGCGCTCCTGGTGGCGCCTCGCACACCTCCCGGACGGCACCCTCGCCGGCCTGGCGATCCCGTCCGCGACCCCGTACCACCGCAACGTCGGCTACCTGGGCGTCGTACCGGAACAGCGCGGCCGCGGCCTGATCGACGAGGTCCTCGCCGAGATCACCCGCTTCCACGCCTCCGAGGGCGCGGAGCGCATCACCGCCACCACGGACACCGTGAACGCACCGATGGCCGCCGCCTTCACCCGCGCCGGCTACGAGGTCACGGAGATCCGCCTGGTGTTCGAGACCTCCTCGGAGTGACCTGACCGGCCGTGCCCGGTAGCCTCCCCGCCTGGAGAAGGGTGGGGCGGGGTGTCCATCGCCGAATTGCAGGTGTACGCCGTCGAGGCGGCCGATGTCACGGGCGGCGTGTGCGTGGTCCGCTGCGTGGGCGGCGTCGCGCGGGCCGGGCAGGTCTACGCGGTCGGGGACGAGCGGACCGGACTGCGCAGGATCGAGCGGTACGGGCACGCGGTGGACTCCTTCGACGCGGGACACGTGGCCAAGGTGCACCTCTCGGGACCCGTGGTCGCGCTGCTCGCCCGCGGGCAGGTGTTGACGTACGTACCGCCCGGCGGGCACGCGCTGGCGGAGGTCGAGGCCTGGCTGGCGACCGGGCCGCCGCTGCTGGAGGAGCCGCATCCGGACCCGCTGCGGGCCATGGCGACGGCCCGGATGCAGGACGAGGGCCTGCCCGAGGGGATGCGGCTGCGGTGGGGCCGGGTGTCGCTGGCGGCGCTGGCCCGCGCGGGCCGCCCGGAGGAACAGCCGTACGTACGGGCCTACTTGCTCCGGACCTTCGGCCCCGGCGGGGACGGGGACCCCGACCGGGACCCCGCCGCCCTGTGCCGGGAGGTACTGGCCCGGTTCGACCTGACCCCGGACCAGGCGGCCGTGCGGGCCCGCGCCTGGCGGGACCTGCCGCGCCCCGACATCCAGCGGTTGCGGCGCATCAAGAATCTGATCCCCTGCATGGCCCCGGCGCGCCCCCACCTCGCCGACACCGACCCCCTGGCGGTGGCGGCCGACGCCTGGACGGCCCTGCGGCCCGCACTGCCCTAGGGAGTCCCTGGGCCCTGACCCCGAGGGGGTCGGGGGGTGATCTCCGGGGCCGGTCAGGGTGATCACGGACGCCCAACCAGCCTTGGAAAGGCGATGGTTGGTGCAGCGCAGGACGCGGTGATCCGATCCGCGGGCGCCGACCCCAGGAGTTGTCGATGTCCATGCGCCCGCGCTCATCCCGCCGCCTCGGCGCCACCGCCACCGTCACCGTCACCGTCACCGGTGTGGCGCTGGCTGTACTCGCCGCCGGTCTGGCCGCCGCCCCGGCGGCCCTGGCGGCGCCCTCGGGGCCCGCTCCCCACGGCTCCCGCGCAGCCCCTCAAGGCCACGGCCCGGATGCCCTGAGACGGCTGTTGGCCACCCTGCCCGACGGGGTGACGGACGCGGCGCTGGTCCGGGTGTCCGGCCCGGGCGCGCGCCTCCCGTACACCGGGACGGCCGGACCGGTGGAGGCCGACGCCGTCTTCCCCGTCGGCAGCGTGACCAAGGTGTTCACCGATGCGGTGGTGCTCCAGCTCGTAGCCGAACACCGCATCGGCATCGACGAGCCGGTCCGCCCCCGCTTCCCCGACCTGATCCCGGCCGGCTACGCCGGTGTGACGGTGCGCCAGCTCCTGGACCACACCAGCGACCTGCCCAGGCCGAAGCCGGAGCCGCTCGCCCCGCGCGGGCTGCTCGCCGCCTCCTTCGCGGAGGATGCCGCGAAGAACCCCGGCCGCGTCCCGGTCCCCGGAACAGTCCAGCAGTACAACGGGCTGAACAGCTTCCTCGCCGGTCTGCTCGTGGAGCAGGTCACCGGCCGCCCCTACGCCGAAGAGCTCGACCGGCGGATCCTGCGCCCGCTGGGCCTGCGCCACACCGGGCTCTCCGAGGACCCGTCGATAGCGTGGGCCGGGGCGGAGGGCGGGCTGGAATCCAACGCCGCGGACCTCGACACGTTCCTGCGCGCGCTGACCGAGGGGCGGCTCCTGCCCCCGGCCCAGCAGCGCCACCTCTTCGAAGTCCCCGAGGTGCCCAGCGCCCCCGGAAACACCAGCTGCCCCCCGCCGACGGCCTGTTTCAGTGCCGGGGGGCTGATGGGCATAGAGCTGAACGGCACCAGGGTCTGGGGCAAGACCGGCTCCAGTGGCGGCTGGAGCAGCGGCATCTTCATGGACCCGGCACGGCACCGCCGGACGGTCTACACCCTGCGGCCCGATGCCGGGGCCCATGGCAATGACCAGCGCACCCGCGTCGAGGCCGTGGTCACGGCAGCCCTCATCGGCTAGGCCGTCTCTTCCGGATCTTGCCGGGCCCGCGCCGCCCGGCACCGGACGACGCGGGCTCGACCGACAAGATCCGAAAGAGACGGCCTAGTGCCTCGTCAGGCGTGTGCGGCGTTTCCGGCCACCTTGGTCGGGGTGAGGCGCACGATCACCCGTACGTCCTCGGCCGGGGCGTTCGCGTACGCGTCGCCGCCGCCCGGGCCCTCGTACTCCTCGGCGATGCGGACGGTGATGGCCCGGCCGGCGTCCTCGGTGATGGTGGCGGTGCCGCGGATCTCGGCGTAGAGGAAGGGGTTGGCCAGGTCGAAGACGGTGAGGCCGATCCGGGCGTCGCGTGCGATGTTCCGCTCCTTGCGGCGGCCGCGCTGGGTGGAGATGAGGATCTCGTCCCCGTCGCGGGTCACCCACACCACGGAACTCTGCGGGCTGCCGTCGGGGTTCAGCGTGGCCAGCACCGCCGGGTGCGGGGCGTCCAGGAGCTTGCGTACCGTGTCGTTCAGCACAGGAGTAGTCATGTGCGCCACGGTAGTTGGGGCTCCGGCCCGCCCGTGGTGGCTTTTCCGGACGCGGGGAGACTAGGGCAGGTCGGCCGGCTGCGGCACTGCCGCTCGGTATCGGCTACGCAGCAGGCTCGGCTCAGCAGGTGCCGTCGCCCTTCAGCAGGCACTTCTCCGCCCACTCGCCGAGCTCCGTGAGCGCGGGCTTCAGCGCGGCGCCCGATTCCGTCAGCCGGTACGCCACCCGCAGCGGCGGGCCCTCGTCCACCTCGCGCAGGACCAGGCCGGCCGCTCCGAGCTCGACCAGCCGGTCGGAGAGCATGCGCTCGCTGATGCCGGAGATGGACCGGCGCAGGTCGGCGAAGTGCACCGGGCCGTCCATCAGCGAGGCCACGATCACGCCCGTCCAGCGCTTTCCGAGCAGCCCGAAGACCTGGGTGATGCCGTCGCTCACCCGGCTGCACGCCGCAGCGTCCCGATGCTGGGCCTTGTCAGTCCTGTCCGCCATGGCTCCAGGGTACTACCCTCACCTCAGGGGGTGAGAAAAAGTAAGTGACTGTGCTAATAATAGTGACGCACGAAAAAACGCACTCCTTGGAGGTTCCCATGGCCACCCTTCTGCACCTGGACTCGTCGCTCAGCCCCGCCGCCGGTTCCGCCTCGCGTGCGGTGACCGCCGCGTTCCGCAAGGCCTGGGAGGAGCAGCACCCCGACGGCACGGTCGTCTACCGCGACCTGTCGGCCGAGCCCGTCCCGCACCTCGACGGCCTCGCCGCGTCCGCGGCCTTCACCGACCCCTCCACCCACAGCCCCGAGCAGGCCGCGGCCTTCGCCGAGCGGCTGGAGCTGGTGGCGGAGCTGGAGCAGGCGGACGCCGTGCTGATCGGCGCCCCGATGTACAACTTCTCGATCCCCTCGACCCTGAAGGCGTGGCTCGATCAGGTCATCGTGATGGGCCGCACGGCGGGCCCCGACTCCCCTCTCAAGGGCCTGCCGGTCACCGTCGTCGCCAGTCGCGGCGGGTCCTACGCCGCCGGTACTCCGCGCGAGGGCCTGGAGTTCGTGACGAACTACCTGGAGGGGGTGCTGACCGCCATGTTCGGCGCCGAGGTCGACTTCATCGTCCCCGAGCTGACCCTGGCGGCGTCCAACCCCTCGATGGCCGATCTGATCCCCCTCGCGGAGGTCTCGAAGGAGAACGCGCTCGCGGACGCGGA
Source organism: Streptomyces sp. NBC_00454 (assembly GCF_041434015.1). Lineage (GTDB taxonomy): Bacteria > Actinomycetota > Actinomycetes > Streptomycetales > Streptomycetaceae > Streptomyces. The sequence continues at coordinate 3,959,900 of NZ_CP107907.1, forward strand.
GTCCAAGGGCAAGGCCCTGGCGGCGCGCGTGGGGGCGGCGGCCTGAGCCGCCCACGCCCCTAGGGAGTCGCCCGCCAGGGGATGTTGAGCCACGGCCCGGCCGGGTCGGTGGTCAGCGTGAGGTGCGTGGCCAGCGAGCCCGTGTACCAGTCGCCGAACTCCTCCTCGTCGAAGTGCAGGCACCGCCCCAGCGCGTACCCGGCGGAGAACTCCTCCCACGAGCGGTACGTCCCGCGCGCCGCCTCCCCGGCGCGCAGCACGCCGCGTTCGGCGTCCTCGAGCGTGCCGTAGCGGGTGGCCAGGCCCCACCGGGCCATCTGTGAGGCCCGGCCGTGGTCCCAGCCCTCGACGGAGCGGACCCAGCCGTCCTCGGGGAGCAGCCCGTCGGCGCGGAAGCGCTGCTCGTAGCGGGCGATCCGGCCGATGAGCCGCTGTACGCCCGCCACCTCGCCCTCCACCTCGGCGGTCGGCCGGGGCTGCGCCACCGTGACCCCGTCGGGGGTGAGCTGTGGTTCGGTGGCCCGCTCGGCGCTGCGGCGCAGGGCTGCGGCGGCCGCGTGCCGCCAGTGCTCCACGTCCACGGGGCCGGCGAAGTCGGAGGCCAGGACGCGGCGCACGCGCAGCGCGAACTCCCAGACGGGGCTGACGATCTCGGCGGCGAGCATGGCGCGCAGGATCTCGTGCCAGCCCTCGGGGGTGGTGATGCCCCAGGCCTTGCGGAGCCGTTCGCGTTCGCGGACGTAGCCGTTGCCGTGGTGGGCCAGGGCGTTCCAGAACTCCCCGTTGGAGACGGCGAGATGGGCGCCGACGGCCAGTCCGTGCGCGACGGGCCCGTGCAGCGGGCCGCCGGCGTGCAGCGAGTGCACCGCTCCGGGGGCCAGGCCCCAGGCGGGGGCGACGGCGTCCCAGTGGGCCTGCCAGCGGGCCCGGTCGGCCGGGGTGGTGGTGAGGTAGGCCTCGGCGGGGGAGCCGGGGTTCACGGCGAGGTGGGGCGGGTCCCGGTGGTCCCAGGCCTTCGCGAACCAGGCCAGGGACTGGCGGGTGTACACGGTGTGCGGATCGGGGGCGGGCAGCATGCCGCGCGTGTAGACGGCGAGGCTGCGGCCGTCGGGGGTGGGGTGGAACCGGGCCAGGGACGGCTCGGCATCGACATGCGTGCGGGCCTGCGGCAGGAACAGCTCGCTGCGGGCGAGGGCGTCGAGGTACCCCGGCCAGTCCCCGCGCGCCTTGGCCCCGTACAGCTCGCGCTCGATGGAACTCGGCGCCGTCCACCCATCCATACGGGTCAGCCTAACGGGGCCCCTGCTGCCCGATCTCGGCCCATACGGTCTTCCCGACGACCCGGTCGGAGGCGCCCCAGCGCTCCGAGAGCGCGCTCACGATGTGCAGCCCCCGCCCGAACTGATCGTCGTCGGCCGCCGCTCGCGGTTCGGGTCGCCGCTCTCCTTTCGGATCGGTGACCTCGATGCGGAGCACTGCTCCGGTGAGCTTCACCTCGACCCGGAGGTACCGGTCCCACACGGAGCCGTGCAACAGCGCGTTCGTCACCAGCTCGCTCGTCAGCAAGGCCACGTCCGAAGCCAGCTCGGGCTGCCCCCACGCCACCGCAAGCCACGCGGCCCGCCGCCGGGCCTCGGGTACGGAGTCCTGGCGGGGCGGGTAGTTCCGTACGTCGCGTCGGGTGAGTACGTCCATGTCCGTGCACCTCCGGTACGGGCGGTGAGTGGTTCGTCGCTGACGGTAGGGCGGGGTCGGGGTGGTGTGCAAGCTAAAGCGGGGAAATCTATCCCCAGGGAGTAGTTGTGCGGTACGGGGCGGGCGGGGAAGACTGCTGCGGGTACTAGGAGGTGGATCAAGTGCCCATGGACAACCGGGTATCCACGGTGCTGGCGCGTCGACTGGGTGGTGAGCTGCTGCGCTTGCGCGACGCGGCGGGCCTGACGCAGCCGCAGGCGGCGCAGGTGCTCAGCGCGACCGCGGCCAAGGTCGCCAAGATGGAGCGCGGATGGGTTCCGTTCCGGGATCCGGACATCGTGGCCCTGTGCAAGCTCTACGGGCAGACGGACGAGTCGGCAGTCGCCGGTTTGTTGTCGCTGGCCAAGTTGGACCGGGAGCGGCGCAAGGCCAAGGGCTGGTGGCAGCACATGCCCATCGTGGGTGGCCTTGGCGAGTACATCGCGATGGAGGAGATCGCCACACGTATCCGCACATGGCAGCCGGCCCTGGTTCCCGGGTTGCTTCAGACCCCGGAGTACGTCAGGGCGTTGGGCGTCACGTCCAACTGGTCGCACCCCGATGAGATCGAAGCGCTGGTGACCACACGGATCAAGCGACAGGCGCGGTTGCGGGGTGACGAGCCCATGGAGTTCCACGCGGTGCTGTGGGAGGCCTCGTTGCGCCACCAGGTCGGCAGCGCCGAAGTGATGCGCTCTCAGCTCGATCACCTGGTGCAGATGGCGAAGCTGCCGCACGTCCATGTCCAGGTGCTGCCCTTCCGGGCCGGGAGGCACCATGGTGTCGACGGTTCCTTCAACATCGTTTCGTTCGCGGAACCGGGGGCCTTGGACGTCGGCTATGCCGAGACCATCGCCTCTACCCTGTGGGCAGAAGGGGCGGAAGCCAACGAGGCTTACAGCCGGGCATTTGCCCGGGTGTCACGGCTGAGCCTTGCGCCGCGCGACTCCGTGAGCCTGATCGATGCCATCAGCAAAGGTATGTAACCCCGTGAACGAGTTCGAGTTCGTGAAGTCCAGCTACAGCAGCGACCAAGCCGACAAGGAGTGCGTGGAGGTGGCCACCAACGTGGCCGGCACGGTCGCGGTCCGGGACAGCAAGGACGCAGACGGGCCCGTCATCCAGGTCACCGACACCGCCTGGGCGGCCTTCGCGGCGGCGCGGTGAAGGGGATAACCGTCTACTGGCGGCCCGGTTGCACCTACTGCATGAAGCTGCGGCTGGGGCTCTGGCTGACCCGTACCCGGTACGACAAGGTCAACATCTGGAACGACCCCGACGCGGCGGCCTTCGTCCGCTCCGTCGCGGACGGCAACGAGACCGTGCCGACCGTCGTGGTCGGCGACGGCCCCGCCATGGTCAATCCCTCGCTGCGGGAGCTCCGCGCGGCGGCGGGGGCGGCCAGGTAAGGCACCGGTACATCAGAAAGGATCGTGGCATGTCCAGCGACCGCCTCATGCTCATCCGCAGCGCCGAGTTCCAGGCCATGGCCGAGAGGGTCCTGCGGGTCACCGAGCTCACCTCTCGCCTGAACGTCCTGCCTTTCGAGGACGAAGAGGGCAAGGCGGAACTGTTCGAGCAGATCCTCGGCAAGCCGCTGCCGCCCAAGGTCACGATCTATCCGCCCTTTTACACGGACCACGGCCTCCACCTCGACCTCGGCGAGCGCGTGTTCATCAACCAGAACTGCACGTTCCTGGACTACGCCGGCATCCGGCTGGGCAACCGCGTCATGGTTGGCCCGAAGGTCACGTTCATCACCAGCGGCCACCCGGTCGACCCCGAGGAGCGGCGGCTGTACCTCACCGGCGCACCCATCGACGTGGCGGAGAACGTGTGGATCGGTGCTGGCGCCACGATCCTGCCCGGCGTCAGCATCGGCCGTGATGCCGTGATCGCCGCCGGCGCTGTCGTGGCCGATGACGTTCCGCCGGCAAGCCTCGTGACCGGTAGCAAGGCAACGGTGCACCGACGATGGTGACGACTCCCTCCGCGCACCTCGTACCCGGGACCCTCTGCACCGCGCGGCTCACGCTGCTGCCGCTGCGGGTCTCGCATGCCGAGGAGATGGCCGCGGTGCTGTCCGATCCCGCGCTGCACGGCTTCATCGGCGGGGCCCCGTACAGCCCGGAGGACCTCCGTACCCGCTACGAGCGGCTGGTCGCCGGTTCGCCGGACCCGGCCGTCTCCTGGTGCAACTGGGTGATCCGGCTCGACGACGCGGACTGCCTGGTCGGCACGGTTCAGGCCACCGTTTCCGAAGGCGTCGCCGAGATCGCCTGGGTCGTGGGGACCGCCTGGCAGCGGCGCGGGATCGCCACCGAGGCGGCCCGGGGGCTGATCGGCTGGCTTCGGGCGGGTGGGGTGCGTACGGTCGTCGCGCACATCCATCCCGACCACGCGGCGTCCGCCGCCGTCGCCGGAGCCGCCGGGCTCATGCCCACCGACCACCTGCACGACGGTGAGGTCAGGTGGCAGTCGGCCACTGGCTGACCACGACGGCCCGCGCCGCCTTCGTGGCCCGCTTGCGGACCACCAGGGCCGAGATCCCGAGAGGAACACTGGCCAGGAGCGGCAGTACGGCCACGAGCAGGACCCAGCGGATGTCGACGCTTGCGGCGGGGTCCTTGACGGTCTTGGCGTGTACCGCCGAGAGCGCCACCGTGCCATGCATCGCGGTGGCGGTGTTGTAGGAGGAGTCGTAGGAATTGGCGCGGTTGTCGCCCATCAGGAAGATCCGGCCCTCCGGTACGACCACGTCGAACGGGACGGTCCCCGCCACCGCGCGGTCCTTGAGGTACGGCTCGTCGAGCGGCTCTTCGTTGAGCATCAGCCGGGACGTGCCGGGGGCGAACGAGAGGTGGTCACCACCGACCGCCACCACGCGGAACAGCGAGTCCCCGCCGTTTCCCCAGGGCATGGCGACGATGACGACTTCGCCGCGCTTCACGTCCCCCACCGGGGCGATCACGAAGGGGACCCGGTCACCGAGTACGTGGGTGGGCGCCATGTTGTCGCTGCGCATGACGAACGATTGATGGCCGTGCGGTGCGCCGAGGGCGGCCCAGACGGTCGTTCCCACCACCAGGGCCGCTCCGAGCAACAGCAGCACGATGGCCGCTATCCCTCGTCTGCGTCCTGGACGTTCGTTCTTCGTCACGTGCTCTCCCCGATGCTGTGTACCTGGCCGGAATCGTACGGTCCGTCCGTGCCCCCGACGCCAGTAGGGTGTCGGGCCCCGGAGGACTCGTCGCGGCGGAGGGAACGGCTATGCGGGGCAGCGGAACGGTCGCGGTGGTGGGAGGTTCGATCGCGGGGTGCGCGTTCGCTTCGGCGGCCGCGCGGGCCGGGGCGGGCGAGGTGGTGGTGCTGGAGCGCACGGGCGGGCGGCTCGCGGACCGGGGGGTCGGGCTGTGTGTCCACGACGACCGGGCCGCCGAACTCGCCGCGGCCGGGGCGCTGCCCGCCGGGATCCCCGCGCACCCGTTGGCACGGCGTCGCTGGGTGGTCCGGGATCCGCAGGCGGGACCGGGCGGGCGGGTGATCTGGGAGCAGCCGTTCCCGTTCCACTCGTACCACTGGGGCCTGCTGTGGCGCGGGCTACGGGAGGCCACCCCCGATTCGGTGGTGTACCGGCAGGGCGAGAGCGTCGCCGGGGTGAGCGCGGAGGGCGAAGTGCGGCTGGCCGGCGGGTCGGTGGAGCGGTACGACCTCGTGGTCGGGGCCGACGGCTACCGGTCGGTGGTGCGGGAGGCGGTCTGCCCGGACTCGCGGCCGCACTACGCGGGATACGTGTGCTGGCGGGGGAACTTCGAGGCCCGGCTGCTGGATTCGCTGGGCGGGCACGAGGACTCGTACCCCGGGGCGGTGACCACCGTCTGCTGGCCGGGCGGGACCTGCGTGATCTACCGGATCCCCGGTCCGGACGGGCTCCGCGTCAACTGGGTGCTGTACGCCACCCCGCCGCCCGCGGCCGGGCTGCGGCTGGACGATCCGACGAGTTTCCCGCCGGGCACGGTGACGGGGGAACTGGCGGTGCACCTGGCGGAGTTGCTGGAGGAGGAGTTCCCGCCGTACTGGGGTCGGGCGCTCGGGCTGACGGACCCGGCGGACGTGTACGTCCAGCCCATCTACGACCTGGAGGCGACCGCCATCACGGCGGGCCGGCTCCTGCTCTCCGGGGACGCCGCGTCGGTGGTGCGCCCGCACAACACCAGCGGCGCGGCCAAGGCGCTCCAGGACGCCAGCGCCTTCGAGGAGGTGTGGCGCGCGGCGGATTCGTGGGAGCAGCTGCTGCGCGGCTACCAGGAGGCCCGGGGCGCGGCGGGCCGGGAACTGGTCGCGCTGGCCCGCCGGCTGGGCCGGGCCCAGGTGGAGCGGACCCCGGACTGGGCGGCCATGGGGCACGCCGAGGCGCAGGCGTGGTGGCAGGGCCAGCTCGCGGGGGCGGCGGACATCGGGGGCCAGGCGCTGACCCCGTAGGGGCCGGCGGACGGGGCTCCGGGGGCTACGGGGGCTTCAGGGCCGGGCCATGCCTCCGTGCGGCGGCATGGCCCAGCCCCTTACGGCGGGCGTCTTACGGGTGCTGCCGGGACCCGGTCGGGGGCGGGTCGGGGAGGTTCCTGACGGGGCATGACCGGTGGGTGAAGGGATCGCGGCTGGTCAGGCGGGCCCCATACGCCGGTTGCTCGGCGTGTTGCCGAGGGCGGGGGCGGGGCTGCGGTTGCGGGGGCTGACGGGCTGTCGGTGAGTGGACGGTGACACGTCCCATGTCACGACTCGCGACTCACGACTTACTGCTCGCGACTCACGGCACCAGGTCTGGTCCCGGGGCACACCCACGTGCCCGCCCCGCTCGCTCCCGACAGGAGAGACACCTTGCTCCGCATCACGCGCTACACCGTCCCCGCCGCCCTCTGCCTGACCCTGCTGGCCGCGTCCCCCGGCCTCGCGGGCGCCGCCTCCGCTCCCGGGAAGCCGGTGGCCGCCTCCGCAGCCTCGTCCGTGGCCGCGGAGAAGGCCATTCCCGGCACCGAGGCCCTGCTCGCGCAGGTGCAGTCGCTGGGAGGTGTCGCCGGACTGCTCAAACCCGTCACGGACTTGCTGGCCGCGGTGCTCAAGTCCCCCGACGGCAAGCTCCCTGAGGCGGACCTCGCCGCCTTCAAGGAGAAGATCGACGCGGCGGTCGCGGAGCTGAAGAGGACCCTGCCCGCCGCGCCGGCCCTGCCGGTCCCGGTACCGCCGGTGGATGCGCCGAAGCTGCCGGTCGATGCGCCGAAGCTCCCGGTCGATGCGCCGAAGCTGCCCGTCGATGCGCCGAAGCTTCCGGTCGATGCCCCGAAGCTGCCCGTGGACGCGCCGAAGCTCCCGGTCGCGCTGCCCGCCGCGCCTCCCGTGGCCCTGCCCGTCTCCGCCCCGGCCATGATGAGGGCCAAGGCCAAGGCCGACGGGCCGCTGGACCTGGCCACCGGGGCGATCGACAAGCTCAAGGCCTCCGTGGACGGTCTCACCAAGGCCGCCGGTCCGTGCGGCTGTTCCACCGACGCCAAGGCCAAGGCCACCGACGTCGTGACCGACCTGGTCGCCGCCGTGGTCGCCCTGCTCACCGGCGCCGGCCTCCCGGGTCTCCCGTCACTCCCGGCCCCGGCCCTGCCGGTCCCGGCCCCCGCCCTGCCGGTGCCGGCCCTGCCCGTCGAGTAGCCCCGGCGCGCAGCCCGGCGGCGCCGGCCGGTTTGCGCGGGCCGAGGCCGCCCGACCGAGACGGCCTAGGGGGCCGGGCCCTAACCGGGGCCGCCCCCGGCGCCCCGGCGCCGCCGCGCGCGACCGCGTGCGACCGCGTGCGACCGCGTGCGACCGCCGTGCCGCCGCGCGACCGTACGGACCCCCTTGACGCGCCCTCCGGCCAGGTGGACGCTCCCGGGGCTCGGATCCGTACGGGGTGGCTTGGGGGCCGGAATGCCGGAGCAGTCGGGGCAGCACGTCCAGACGGCGGGGGAGTTGCGCGCGCAGCTCGTGGCCCACGGGGCGCGGTGGTCCGTCAGCGAACATCTCGCCGACGAGGATCCGGTCCCGAGGCCCTCGCTGGGCCTGGGGTCTGGGGTCGGCCTCACGCCCGCCGCGGCCGCGCCGCCGGTGGATCTGCGGGAGCTCGTCGGGCGGCCGAGCGGCAATCCGCACCTCACCCGGCGCAGGGCGGCGCACGGCCTGCTGACGGCCCCGGGGGGCCCGGAGGCCCGGGCCGGCGGCTCCGGAAGCCCCGGCGGCCCCACGGCCTACGCCACCCCCGGAGCCCCCACCGGCCCCGGCGGCCCCACGGCCCCCACCGGCTCCGGAGCCGCCACCGCTCCAGGCGCCCTAGGCAGCTCAGGCGGCTCCACCTCCCCCACCGCTCCAGGCGGCCCTGTAAGCCCCGGGGGTCCCACGGCCCCTGGCGGCCCCACGGCCCCCACCGGCTCCGGAGCCGCCACCGCCCCGGGCGCCCCAGGCAGCCCAGGCGGCTCCACCTCCCCCACCGCCCCCGGCGGCTCCGTAAGCCCCGGCGGCCCCGCCGCCACCGCGCGGCCCGTCGCCGTCGACTGGCGGCAGCGGTGGGGGTGGGCCTGGATCACCAAGGTCAAGGATCAGAACCCGTGCAGTTCCTGCTGGGCGTTCGGGGCGACCGGGCTGGTCGAGTCGATGGCCCGGATCGAGCATCACGTGTGGGCCGAGCGGTCCGAGGGGGACGTGCACGACGGGCTGCGGGCTCCTTGTGGGCAGACGGGCAGCCCCGAGTCCGCTCTCGACTGGGTCAGGATCAACGGCGGGCTCGCCGATCCGGACTGCTGGCCCTACTCCCCGCCCCCGCCCGGTACCCCGCCCGACCGGCTCGACGCCTGGCGGGCCGAGTACACCCCGAGCTGGGACCGGTCGGGCCGCACCGTCCGGATCCCCGAGCACGTGCGGCTCGGCGATGTGGAGCAGCAGAAGGTGTGGCTCGACACGGTCGGTCCGCTGACCGCCTGTTTCGACGTGTACGACGATTTCTTCGGCCTCGGCTCCGGCGTCTACCACCGCACCAGCGACCGTCTGGCGGGCGGCCACTGCGTCCTGATCGTCGGCTACGACGACGCGGCCGGCTGCTGGCTGTTCAAGAACTCCTGGGGACCCGGCTTCCACGTCGGCGGCTACGGCCGCATCGCGTACGGCGAGGCCAGGATCGACCACTGGGCCAAGTGCGGTCTGCAGGGCACCAACATCGACCCCTGGAGCAAGCGCCGTCTGCACACCGGCAACGTCTACGAGAGCGGCAACGGCCGCGCCCACCGCAACTTCGAGATGGCGGCCCTGGCGGGGACGGGGACCGCCGCCGCTGCCCTCCAGCACTGGTGGCGCGAGGGCGACGCCCCGTACCCCTGGGCCCGCGCCCGGACCTTCGGCTCCGACGCCTCCGGCCAGCCCGCCTTCACCGGGACCACCTACAACCGGAACATGGAGTCCCTCCACGTCACCACCGGCGGCCGGCTGCGCCACTGGTACTACGAGCAGTCCGGCGGCGCCTGGCGCGACGGCGGGGCCTTCGGCCCGGGGGACGCGGCGGTCGGCTCGACCCCGGCGTTCATCCAGAGCGACTACGGCGCCCCGGGCAACTTCGAGGTGGTGGTCCGCACCGCGGACGGCCGCCTCAACCACTGGTGGCGGATCAACGGCGCGCCCTGGACCTGGAACGACGGCGGCCGCTTCGCCTCCGGCATCGCCCACTACGGCCCGGCCCTGATCCAGACCCGCGCCCGCCACCTCGACCTGGTCGCCACCCGTACGGACGGCCGGATGCAGCTGTGGTGGCGCGACGACCCGAACGGGTTCGTCTGGCGGCCCGGCGAGATCTTCGGTAGCGGGATCACCTCCGCGCCCTGCCTGGTCGAAGCGCAGTACGGGGCGGCCGACGAGGACACCGCCGGGAACTACGAGCTGTGCGTGACCGGCGGGGACGGCCGCGTCGAGCACTGGTGGCGCGGCAACGCCTCCGGGGCCTCCTGGCAGCGCTCCGCGGTCTTCGGCCACGACGTGCTCGCGGTCACCGGGATGCTCCAGGGCAGTTTCGGGTTCAACCTGGAGGTGATCGTCCTGCGCACCGACCGCCTGCTCCAGCACTACTGGCGCGACGGCGCGGGCTGGCAGGAGGGGGCCGTCATCGGCCCGGCCTGAGCCGGAGACCGGAGACCGGAGAGGAGCCCGCGTGGAGGTCCGTGAGGTGGCGCTCGCGCCCGGTGAACCGTACGATCTGCGGCTCACCGGGCGCGGTGCGCGCGGCTACGTCTGGACCTGGCGGGTGACGGGCGACGCGGACGCCGTCTCGGTCTCCGAGGGTCCGCAGCCGCCCGAGCCCGAGGGGGCGCTGCTCGCGGGCGCGACCGTGGAGCGCGTGTACGTCGTACGCGGGCGGGTGGCGGGCAGGGCCCGGATCCGCTTCGCGCAGGTGCGGCCGCCGTATCCCGACGAGGCTCCGCTGGACGAGTTCGTCCTGGACGTCGTGGTGTCGTGAGCGAAGGTCCACATCGTGGACGGCGTCCAGCTTGCACCCCTGTTGTATCTATGCTGTGCGCATGCCATCCGCGACCACTACGGCGACCACCACCACCACCGCGACCACTGCCCTGACCGCCGCCGAGCGCGTCTACCAGCACGTCAAAGAAGGCGTGCTCGAGCGGCGCTACGAGGGCGGCGTCCTGCTCACGGAGGGCGAGCTCGCCCTCGCCGTCGGCGTCTCGCGCACACCGGTCCGCGAGGCGCTGCTGCGCCTCGAGACCGAGGGGCTGCTGAAGCTGTACCCGAAGAAGGGCGCCCTCGTCCTGCCGGTCTCCGCGCAGGAGATCGCCGACGTGATCGAAACCCGGCTGCTGGTCGAGGAGTTCACCGTCCGCAGGGCCGTGCCCGCCCCGCCCGGGCTGCTGGACCGGCTCGCGGAACTGATCGAGGAGCAGCGCCGCCACGGCGCCGCGGGCGCGCTCCCGGCGATGATGGCCGCCGACCGGGCCTTCCACGCGGAGATCGTGCGCAACGCAGGCAACCAGATCCTGTGCCGCCTCTACGACCAGCTGCGCGACCGCCAGCTGCGCATGGGCGTCGCCCTGCTGCACGCGCACCCCGACCGGGTGGAGCGCACGCTCGCCGAGCACACGGAGATCCTCGACGCCCTGCGCGCCGGCGATGCCGATACGGCCGCCGCGGCGGTACGGGCCCACGTGGGCCGGGTCGCGGAACTGGTGCGGGGGTCCTCCCGATGAGCTCCGCGACCGTGCCGGCCGCCCCGGCGTCGTTGCCCAAGGACCCTCCCGGCGGCCGCAAGGCGGTACTCGTCTGGTCGATCGGCGTGGCCGTCTACTTCGTCGCCGTCATCTTCCGCACCAGCCTCGGCGTCGCCGGCCTGGAGGCCGCCGACCGCTTCCACGTGAACGCCTCCGCGCTGTCCACGTTCTCCCTCCTCCAGCTCCTGGTCTACGCGGGCATGCAGATACCCGTCGGCCTGATGGTGGACCGGCTCGGCACCAAGAAGGTGCTCACCCTCGGCGCCGTGCTCTTCACCGCCGGACAGATCGGCTTCGCGCTCTCCCCGTCCTACGGGATGGCCCTGGCCGCCCGCGCCCTGCTGGGCTGCGGGGACGCCATGACCTTCATCTCCGTGCTGCGGCTCGGCACCCGCTGGTTCCCGGCCCGCCGCGCACCGCTGATGGCGCAGCTGGCCGGGCTGGTCGGGATGGCGGGCAACCTGGTCTCCACCCTGGTGCTGGCGCCCGTACTCCACGGGATCGGCTGGGTGCCGGCGTTCGCGGGCAGCGCGGTGGCCGGGCTGGTCGTCCTGGTTCCGCTCGTGCTGTTCCTGCGCGACCACCCCGAGGGCCACGAGCCGCCGCCGCGGCCCGCGGCCACCGCCGGGGCGGCGGGGTCGGGCGCGGGGGGCTTCGTACGGCGCCAGATCTCCGACTCCTGGAAGGAGCCGGGCACCAAGCTCGGTCTGTGGGTGCACTTCACGACACAGTTCCCGGCGATGGTGTTCCTGCTGCTGTGGGGCATGCCGTTCCTGGTCGAGGCGCAGGGGCTGTCGCGGACCACGGCGGGCGGGCTGCTCACGCTGATCGTCGCCTCGAACATGGCCCTCGGGCTGATCTACGGGCAGATCGTGGGCCGCAGGCAGTCCTCGCGGATCCCCCTGGCCCTGGGCACGGTCGCCGTGACCGCGCTGATGTGGGGCTCGGTCCTGGCCTATCCGGGGGACCACGCGCCGATGTGGCTGCTGGTCTGCCTCTGCCTGGTGCTCGGCATGTGCGGTCCGGCCTCGATGATCGGCTTCGACTTCGCCCGCCCGGCCAACCCGGCCGAGCGTCAGGGCACCGCCTCCGGGATCACCAACATGGGTGGTTTCATCGCCTCGATGACCACCCTGCTGGTGGTGGGGCTGCTGCTCGACGCCACCGGGGACGACTACCGGATCGCCTTCTCCTCGGTCTTCGTCCTGGAACTGCTGGGCATCAGCCAGATCCTGCGCCTGCGCGGCCGGGCGCTGTCCCGGGAACGGGACCGCGCGACCACCGCCGTGGCCGGCGCCGTGGTCACCGCAGGGGCCGTGGCCGACATCGCGCCTTCCGAAGTCAGCCCGGCCCGCCCCTGAGCTCCGGGCCGCTTCGGACCCCGGAGCGGCCCGGCCACGGCTACGGCGGCCCGGCTACGGCTACGGCTACGGCGTCACGGAGAAGTGGGCCAGGATCGCCTCGGCCAGCGCCGGGTCGCCCTCCACCTTCACGCGGTCGGCGACGGTGTGCGGCCGCACCCGCCCGCCCGCGAGCCGTACGTACGTCTCCCAGTCCAGGGTCAGCGTCACCGCCGGGCCGAGCGACGGGGCCTTGTCGATCGTGCCCCGGCCCTCCGCGTCCACCCGTACGGTCCGCATGAACTCCAGCGGCCCGTGCACATCGATGACCACGGCCGAGTTCGCGGGCGCGCCCGCCTTCTTGGCGACCACCTTCGGCAGCCCGGACAGGAGGATGTCGCGCGCCACGTACGCGCCGGGCGAGTCCCAGTTCCCCGGCACCCCCAGCGCCGCCCGCAGGTCCTGCTCGTGCATCCACACGTCGAAGGCGCGCAGCCTCAGCGAGTGCTCCAGCGTGGCCGGCTCGCCCAGCGGACCGCGGACCATGGTGTCCGGATCCCGCTTCTCGTTGCGCAGCTGGCGGGAGCGGCGAATGATCGTGTACTCCAGCTCCGAGGTCATCTCCGGCGCCGTGTGGTGGCGCCGTACGTCGACCTGGACCTCCATGTAGCGGCTGAACTCGTCCACCACGTGCCGCAGGTCCCGCGGCAGGGTGTGGATCGGCCGCGGATCGCCGAGCTGCTCGCACTCGATGCCGATGATGTGCGAGACCACATCGCGCACGGACCAGTTGGGGCACGGCGTCGCCCGGCTCCACTCGCCCTCCGTCAGCGGGAGGACCAGCTCGGATATCGCCTCGATGGAGTGGGTCCACGCGTCGGCATAGGGCTGAAGACTGGGATGCGGATGGACGGTCAACGGGACCCCTCGCGTGCTGTTCATTGGCGCGTTGGCGCGTTCTGGAAGCTAGTGCAATGGCTTCAAAACTACGCTGCCGGTGAGCACCCCGGCAGTGCTTTCGTGTGACGATCGTAGGCCCGAGTTGACGGCTTGAATGCCAGGACGGTGGTACTGTGCGCGCTTCCCTGATCCAAATCGCGGTGAACGAAGGGGAGTCGGTGGCTTCCCGCCGCTCCCGCGCCGCCGACCTCGTCCGCGACCAGTCCTCCTCGGACCTCGTCGTCCTGCCCGAACTGTGGACCGTCGGGGCCTTCTCCTACGAGAAGTTCGAGACGGAGGCCGAGCCCCTGGACGGCCCCACCTACGAGGCCATGTCCAAGGCGGCCCGCGATGCCGGGGTCTGGCTGCACGCCGGTTCCGTCGTGGAGCGGGCGGGCGACGGCTCGCTCTACAACACCGCGCTTGTCCTCTCCCCGACGGGCGAGCTCGCGGCCACGTACCGCAAGATCCACCGCTTCGGCTTCGACCAGGGCGAGGCCGTCCTGATGTCCCCCGGCGACTCCCTGACCACCGTGGAGCTGCCGGAGCAGACGCTGGGCATCGCCACCTGCTACGACCTGCGCTTCCCCGAGCTGTTCCGCGGACTGGTCGACGCCGGGGCGACCACGATGGTCGTCGCCGCGGGCTGGCCGGCCCGCCGCCGCGCCCACTGGACCCTCCTGAACCGCGCGCGGGCCGTCGAGGACCAGTCGTACGTACTCGCCTGCGGGCTGGCGGGCACCCACGCGGGCGTGGAGCAGGCCGGGCACAGCCTGGTCGTGGACCCGTGGGGCGAGGTCCTCGCGGAGGCGGGCCCGGGGGAGGACGTCCTGACCGTGGACCTCGACCCGGCGAAGGTCGCCCTGACCCGCGAGCAGTTCCCGGCCCTCAAGGACCGCCGGCTGGGCCGCTGACCGGAAATTCCATAGGCTCCGGAGATGCCTGGTCTGCTCCCCGCCGTTCCCAGAAGCGCTGAGCCCGTCGCGATCACACCGTCGGTGGTCACACCCCTGGGCGTGCTGGGCTTCGGCGGGGTCCTCGACCACTGGAAGGTGCCGGCGCGGCCCCGCACGGTTCACCGGCTGCCCGACGGAGGGATGATCTTCCGCTGGGAGCACAAGATCGCCGAACTGGAGCTGTTGCTCCGCCGGTTCGAACCACCCACCCAGGACGGCACGCTTCCGCTCGCGGATTGCTGGGGCGCCGTCTGGCGGGTGGGGGCCCACCGCCTGCTGAGCCGTGTGGAACTGTCCGCCCGTGTCCACGCCGTGCCCGAGGACGTGCGGAGCGGCTACAACGGGGGACAGGCCTTGGCGGCCGTCTCGCTCTCGAACGCGGGGACGGTGCTGACGCTGGGCGGGCCCGACGAGGAAGACATCTGCTCCCGCGCGGAGCGTGATGCCGGCCTGCCCCGGCGCTGGGCCGGACTCCTCGACGAGGGCGGCGCGGGCTCACCGCACATGACGTGGGGCGTGGACTACCTCGACGACAACCGCGGACTGCGCTGGGCCTTGCCGCCGCTGGCGAAGGGCGAACACTGCGTCCTGCACGTCGCTGTGAGCTGGCGGACCCCGGCACCCGGTGAAGACGAGGACGACATCAGCACCTGGTGGGCCGTACTCGTCAACCCGGAACACATCATGGGCCCGGCGCCGGCCTCGACCAGGGCGGCGCCGAAGGCCCGGCCGCGCTAGCGCGGCCTAGCCGTCCCTGTCCCCGTCGCCGCCCCCGTCGCCCTCGCGCTCCTTTTCGGCCATCCGGATCACGCACACGGCGACGGCGATCAGCAGCGCCGCGTCCGCGTCCTCCCGGATCACGTCGACCGCGTAGGTCTCGCGGACCCGGTACCACTGGCGGGAGATCAGGGCGAGCAGCTCCCCGTCGTACTCGACCTTGAACTCCCGGTCCAGGATCCGGCCGCTGATGTCCAGCTCGGTGCCCTCGTTGAGGGTCACGAGGTAGTGGTTGCGCAGCAGCGAGAACCGCTTCCGGCGGATCACCGCGAGCCGCCGCTCGTCCCGCTCCAGGGTCATCGCGTCGCGGAAGGAGAACCACTTCTCCCGCAGCGTGATCAGGATCTGCCCGTCGGGATCCTTCAGCTCCAGGGTGTCGCGCAGCCGCAGGGCCTTGCCGTCGACGAGGAAGGCGTGGCGGCCGTCCTCGTCCTCGATCCAGTAGTCGTCGCCGAGGGCCAGCACTTTGTCCCGAACCAGGTATTTCATGCCGTCATCGCTGCCCGCGATAGGTTGCCGCCATGCCTCTGCTCTACGTGACCGATCTGGCGTACCCGGCGCGCGGCCGCCGCTACGGCGACGAGGACGTCTTCCTCACCTCGCGGCTGCGCGAGCACTTCCCGCTGGCCCTGTGCCATCCGCTGGACGCCCAGGCCCTTTTGCCGGCGGGCTTCGACGCCATCGTGATCCGCAACAGCGGCCCGGTCCTGCACTACCAGCAGGCCTACGATTCCTTCCGCGCGGCCGCCCTCGCCGCCGGCACCCCCGTCTACAACCCGCTCACCGGCCGGGGAGACATGGCGGGCAAGCAGTACCTCCTGGACCTGACGGCGTCCGGCCACCCGGTCATCCCGACCGTCGACGACCCGGCGGACCTCGCCCTGCTCCCGCGCGCAGCCTCGTACGCGGTGAAGCCGAAGCAGGGCGCGGACTCGATAGGCCTCACCTTCACCCCGCACCCGGACTGCGCACCGGGGGAGTTCCTGATCCAGCCGCGCATCGACTTCGCGTACGAGGTGTCCTTCTACTTCGTCGACGACTCCTTCCAGTACGCCCTGTACGCCCCGGACCCGGCCCGCCGCTGGGAGCTCGTCCCCTACGAGCCCACCCCGGCGGACCTGGCCTTCGCCCGCGGTTTCATCGACTGGAACACTCTCGACCACGGCATCCAGCGCGTGGACGCCTGCCGCGCCCCCTCGGGCGAGCTCCTCCTGGTCGAACTGGAGGACCTCAACCCGTACCTCTCCCTGGACCTCCTCCCGGCCCCGGTCCGCGAATCCTTCGTGACGGCGCTGGTGGCCTCCCTGAAATCCTTCATCCACAGCTCCAAGAGCTGAGACCCCTCACGCCGGTACCGATGTCAGACCCGGGCGGCACTCTGTGGTCATGGACAAGCAGACGTTCTGGAAGCTGATCGAAACGGCCCGCGCGGACGCGGAGCCCGGCGGGGTGGCGGCGCGCGCGGCGGAGTTGCTCGCGCAGCGTCCGGCAGGGGAGATAGCCGCCGCCCAGCAGGTGTTGTGGGACCTGCTGGGGGAGTCCTACCGGGCCCCGCTCTGGGCCGCGGCCTACCTGATCAACGGCGGCTGCTCCGACGACGGCTTCGACTACTTCCGCGGCTGGCTCCTCACCCAGGGCGAAGCGGTTTTCACCGCCGCCCTGGCCGACCCGGATTCGCTGGCGGACCACCCGCTCGCGCGCGAGGCGGCGGCCGGGGGAGAGGAGCTGGAGGACGAGGAGACGCTGTCCATCGCCTGGACGGCGTACGGGCGCGCCACCGGCCGCGAGCTCCCCTCGGACTCCTTCACGATCGCGTACCCGCCCCTGGACCCGTCCTGGGACTTCGACTTCGGGGACGGCGAGGCCCTCGCCGTCCGCCTGCCGAGACTGACGGCCCTCCTCGCCGAGCCCCTATCGATTGCCTGACCGCCCTTCGCCCTTCAGCCCTTCAGGCGGCGGGTGATCTCGTCGGAGAGCCGTCGTTGCAGCTCGGCCAGTTGCTCGGGGGTGTAGCCGGTGAGGTCGCCGGCGCCGGGGCCGCCCGGGGGCTCCTGTTTCTGTTTCTCCTGCTCCCTGCGCTGGAGTTCCTTCTCCTCCGGCGAGCCGGGGGCCGCGTACGCGCACCGGATGAGTGCTCCGGCGGCGTCCTTCAGGCAGGTCGCCTCCCGGCCGTCCACCTGGCCCCGGCCCTCCACCCGGTAGCGGATGTTCTGCTCGCTGCCGACCGTGGCGGTCCAGGTGCTGCCACCGGTGGGTATGACCTCGAACACCCGGTCGTCGTTGTAGCAGCAGACGTCCCGGTACTCGGCCTTGATCAGGGCGATGAGCGCCTTCGGCGAGGACCAGGTGGGGGCGAGGCGGCGGACGGTCATCGGGGCCAGCCCGCTGCCCTGGTACCGGGTCGGTACGGTCGACACCGCGACGACCGAGCTGGCCTCGCCCTGCGGGGTCAGGGGGGTGACGTACGCGCCGCGCCCGCTCCCGTCGCGGTACTGCAGGGCGAACTCCGAGTCGTTGCCGTCATTGGCGCCGTCCTCGGACGCGTCCCAGCCGGTGCGCTCGAACCACCAGTCGGTGAAGCTGCCGACCGCGGCGGTCCCTTCCCGCTGCCGGGACGCGAGGCTCAGCGGGTAGGAGGGGCCGGGTACTCGGGAGGTGTCCGTGGTGATCGTGACCTTGCCGGTCCGACCGTCGTAGAGGGCGACCCCGGCGGGCCGTTCGGTGACCACCAGGATGCCGGTCTGGCGCTTGAGGGGGACGACCACCGTCGGCGTCCCGCCCGAGCAGGTCACGTAGGCGTCGTCGGCGGAGAACCGCACCCAGCGCTGCTGTGCCGATATCTTCCGGCCCAGGTTGTGGCCGAACCAGCCGCTGATCCTGGCATCCGCCTTGTCGATGTCGAAGGAACAGCGTTCCTGGGTACGGCTGTTGGCGCCGAGCGGGATGTCCTGGACCAGCCCGACCTCGTACCCGGCCAGCCAGCCGCGCCGCTCGACCAGCGTCGCGAACCGGTCCGAGTCCGGCAGGTAGGTGATGTCGGAGATCTCGCCGGTGACATCCCCCAGATGGGGCGCGGCCTGCGCCTTGCCGACCAGGTACGGCGCCCGGGGAGACAGATCGGGCACTGCCTCGGTCACCACCTGCACGCTGTGCATGTACTCGCGGTCCTGGAGGTACGAGCCGTAGATCAGCCACCAGATCGCGAGCCCCAGCCCGGCCACCGCGACCACGCATCCGAGCCCCGCGACCCAGTCGGCGACCTCCGAGCCCCCGCCCGGCTTGGCATCGCGCTTGCGCCACCGCCGGACCGCCTTCACCAGCGCCCACGGCACCCCGATGGCCGCCGCGAGCAGCAAGGGCGCCGCCAGCCAGGCCGCGAGCTTGCGCAGCTCCCACACCAGGATGGTGGTGTAGTACGACCCGTACCAGAGCAACAGCCCCAGCAGCGCCGCTGCCAGCACCGCCGGTAATGCCGCCCGCAGCTTCTGCCCCATAGCCCCCCGCCCCCCTCAACGCCCCGGCGCCCCCCGGCGCCAACCTGTCCGAGGGGTGTACCCCGGACCGGACCCGCTCAGTCTCCGGGGCCCGGGAGGCCTTGTCGTACGCGTGTGGTCCGGCGTTCACACCTGGATGGCAAGCTTGAAACATGAACGATGCTGCCCCGGCGCCCACCCCCGCGCCCGCGCCCCGACGTGCCCGTGTCCGTGCCCCCGAGCTGATCGGCAAGGGCGGCTGGCTGAACACCGGCGGTAAGCCGTATACCCTCGCCGACCTGCGAGGACGGATCGTCATTCTCGATTTCTGGACCTTCTGCTGTGTGAACTGCCTGCACGTCCTCGACGAGTTGCGCGAGCTCGAGGAGAAGCACCGCGACACCGTCGTGATCATCGGTGTGCACTCGCCGAAGTTCGTCCACGAAGCCGAGCACGCCGCCGTCGTCGATGCCGTCGAGCGGTACGAGGTGCACCACCCCGTGCTCGACGACCCCGAGCTGGCGACCTGGAAGCAGTACGCCGTCCGCGCGTGGCCCACGCTCGTCGTGATCGACCCCGAGGGGTACGTCGTCGCGCAGCACGCCGGTGAGGGGCACGCGCACGCCATCGAGCGGCTCGTCGAGGAGCTGGAGGCGGAGCACGAGGCCAAGGGGACGCTGCGGCGCGGCGACGGGCCGTACGTGGCTCCCGAGCCGGTGGCGGGCGATCTGCGGTTCCCCGGGAAGGCGCTCGTGCTGCCCTCCGGGAACCTCCTGGTCTCCGACTCGACGCGGCACCAGCTCGTGGAGCTGGCCGCCGACGGGGAGAGCGTCGTACGGCGCATCGGCAGCGGGCAGCGCAGCTTTACCGACGGGAGCGCCACCGAGGGGAGCTTCAGCGAGCCCCAGGGGCTGGCGCTGCTGCCCGACGGCTCTGTGGTGGTCGCCGACACCGTGAACCACGCCCTGCGCCGGTTCGACCCCGCCACCGGCGCCGTCGAGACCGTCGCCGGGACCGGCCGCCAGTGGTGGCAGGGGTCGCCGACCTCCGGGCCGGCTCTGGAGGTGGACCTGTCCTCGCCGTGGGACGTGGCCTGGTGGCGGGGGCGGGTGTGGATCGCCATGGCCGGCGTCCACCAGCTGTGGACCTGGGACCCGGAGAGCGGCACCGTCGCCCTGGCCGCCGGGACCACCAACGAGGGCCTGCACGACGGGCCGGCCGCCGAGGCCTGGTTCGCCCAGCCCTCCGGCCTCGCCGCCACCGAGGACCGGCTGTGGATCGCCGACTCCGAGACCAGCGCCCTGCGGTACGTGCACCCGACGGACGGCGAGGGGGACGGCGGCGGCTACGCGATCACCACCGCCGTCGGCACCGGACTCTTCGACTTCGGGCACCGCGACGGCGACGCCGCCCAGGCACTGCTCCAGCACCCGCTCGGCGTCACCGCCCTGCCCGACGGCTCGGTCGCGGTGTGCGACACGTACAACCACGCCCTGCGGCGCTACGACCCCGCCACCGGCCAGGTCACCACCCTCGCCACCGATCTGCGCGAGCCCAGCGACGCCGTGCTGGTCGGTGAGGACATCGTGGTCGTCGAGTCCGCCCGGCACCGGCTGACCCGGCTGAGGCTCCCGGAGGAGGCGGTACGGGTGGACGCGGTTGCCCACCGTACGCAGCGGGCCGCGACCGAGGTGGCCCCCGGCACGCTCCGCCTCGACATCGTCTTCCAGGCCCCGGCCGGCCAGAAGCTCGACACCCGCTACGGGCCCTCCACCCGCCTGCTGGTCTCCTCGACCCCGCCCGAGCTGCTGGTGTCCGGGGAGGGGGCCGGCACCGACCTGTTCCGGGAGCTCGCGCTCAATCCGGAGCTCACCGAAGGCGTCCTGCACGTCTCGGCGATGGCCGCCTCCTGCGACGACGACCCGGCCAACGAATACCCGGCCTGCCACGTCCACCAGCAGGACTGGGGGGTGCCGCTCAGCGTCACCGCCGACGGCGGCGCGACCCGGCTGCCCCTGGTCCTGGCGGGGATGGACGAAGCCCCGTAGGGCGCGGGCTCAGTCCTCGTACCCGTCCGCCTTCTCGCCCTTCTCGTCCTCCTCGAGGCGGGCGAGGAGGAGGTTCGGGTCGCGCAGCGTGACGAAGGCGGCGCTGGGTACGTAGACCTTGTGGTGCCGGATCGCCACCGACGTGGGGTTGGACAGCCCGTCCTGCGGGGTCAGCAGGATGCGGTGGGTGCCGTCGGGCCGCACCAGGGCGACCTGGCTGGTGGAGTTCAGGGCGGCGAGGGCCGTGTCGTCGTGCCCGGGGAAGGCGAAGTCGTCGATCCCCGCCAGCCCGGTGGCCCGGACCGCCACGGCCCCGGCAGATCCGTCCTCGCGGACCGGGATCCGCAGGAGCGTGCCCCGGTCGTAGTTGGAGACCCAGACCGCGTGGTCGTGCACCTTGATGCCGTTGGCGCCGATGAACGAGGTCGGCAGGAGCGCGGCGCCGGTGGCCCACCGGGTCACCTCGCCGTCGTCGAGGGAGATGCGCCAGACGGTGCCGAGGACCGAGTCGGCGGCGTAGAGCACGCCGTGGTGCTCGTCGAGCGCGAGGCCGTTGGCGAAGCCGTTCGGGGGCAGGTCGGTGAACTTGGAGACCTCGCCGTCCGGGGTGATCCGGTAGATGCCGGTGACGGCCGTGCCGGTGAGGTAGGGGACGTAGAGCGTCCCGTCGTGGGTGCGCACGATGCCGGTGACGACCGCGGCGCCGAGGAGGGGGGTGGCCGGGTTCGCGACGGCGGGCAGGGTCGCGAGGATCTCGGTGTCGCCGTGCCGGGAGACCCGGGCGACCTGGCGGGCGAGGGCGAAGGTCAGGTCGGCGGAACCGTCCGGCTCCAGGACGATGTTCTCCGGCGTCTGCCCGGCCGTGAGGTCGAAGTGGGCGACGATCCGCGGATGCGCGAGCGCGTACGAGGGCTTCGGCGGCGGCGACGTCGTCGTGGCGGTCGTGGCGGTCGCGGCGGGGGCGGACGCGAGCAGGGCGAGGGCGATGCCCAGGGTGCCTGCGATACGCGGCGTTCGGGCTCTGCGGGGCGTGCGGTCCATGCGGAGCACGGGACTCTCCTTGTCGGCCGGACGTGACGGGAGCCCAGCAGACCATGACGGAACGTCACCACCGGTTCGTCACGCGGCGGTGCTCCCGGGAACGACCCACCCGGCCGAAAGCCCGCACCGCCCGCCGGGATGCGGCGGGCGGTGCGGGCTTCCGGCCGTCCGACCGGTAGGTCTCAGCTCTCCAGGAACGCCACGAGGGTGTTCGCCAGCAGGTACGGGTCGTCCGCGCCGCACAGTTCGCGGGCACTGTGCATCGAGAGGATGGCTACGCCGATGTCGACGGTGTGGATGCCGTGGCGGGCGGCCGTGATCGGGCCGATCGTCGTGCCGCAGGGCATCGAGTTGTTGGAGACGAAGGTCTGCCACGGCACGCCGGCCCGCTCGCAGGCGGCCACGAACACCGCGCGCCCGCTGCCGTCGGTCGCGTAGCGCTGGTTGACGTTGACCTTGAGGATCGGGCCGCCGTTGGCGCGCGGGTGGTGCGAGGGGTCGTGCCGCTCCGCGTAGTTGGGGTGCACGGCGTGGCCGGTGTCGGAGGAGAGGCAGATGCTGCCGGCGAAGGCCCGCGCGCGGTCCTCGTAGGAGCCGCCGCGCGAGAAGACTGAACGTTCCAGCACGTTGCCCAGCAGCGGTCCGTCCGCGCCGGTGTCCGACTGCGAGCCGTTCTCCTCGTGGTCGAAGGCGGCCAGTACGGGGATGTACGCGAGGTTCTCCGCCGTGGAGGCGGCGGCCAGTGCCGCGACGCCCGCGTGCACGGAGAGCAGGTTGTCCATGCGCGGGCCGGCCAGCAGCTCGCGGTCGCGGCCCAGGTAGGCGGGCGGCTCGATCGAATGGACCATCAGGTCCCAGCCCGCCACGGAGCCGCGGGGCAGGTCCTCTTCCTCTTCGAGGAAGGCGATCAGGTCGCCCTCGTGGACCTCGCCCAGGCCCCAGATCGGCTGCATGTGCCGCTGCTTGTCGAGCTTGAGGCCGTCGGTGTTCACCGACCGGTCGAGGTGGACGGCGAGTTGCGGTACGCGCATCAGCGCACGGTCGATGTTGACGAGCCGTTCGGTGCCGTCGCGCAGGGTCAGCCGGCCGGCCAGGCCCAGGTCGCGGTCGAGCCAGGTGTTGAGGAGGGTGCCGCCGTAGATCTCCACGGCGATCTGCCGCCAGCCCTGCGAGCCGGTGTCGGGCAGCGGCTTGACGCGGAGGTTGGGGGAGTCGGTGTGGGCGCCGATGATCCGGAACGGCGTGTGCGCGGCCGCGCCTTCGGGCACGTACCAGGCGATGATCGCGCCCCCGCGGGTCACGAACTTGCCTCCCGTGCTCGCGTCCCATGCGTCCGTTTCCGCCAACTGCCTGAATCCGGCCTTCTCCAGTCGCTCCGCCGCGTTGGCCACGGCGTGGTACTGCGACGGACTGGCCGTCAAGAAGGTCATCAGGTCGTCGGTGTGGCCGCGGTCGAAGCGGGCGGCGGGAGAGCTCATGTGGTTCACCTTAACGACGGTCGTGTTCGTCTTGGCCGGACTGCGGCGGATAGCCGGAGTAAGGGGTCACGAGGGGTGTGGCCTGTGCCCCGGAGGCTTTCAGCCCGGCGGGCGCTCGAAGCGTCGCTGCAGCTGTCTGCGCTCGCCCCGGCGGATGCGCGGGAGCATCTCCGGGGTCTGCGCGGAGCGCTGTGCGCGTCTTTTGCGTCCGGCGCAGAAGATACAGGCCTCTCCGGGAGGCGCGTCGGGGTCGATGGGTGCTCCGGGGTGTTCGGAGCACCCGGAGGCGTTGCGGGGGCGGGACAGTTCGCGGGCCACGATGAAGGCGCGGTGCAGGTCGTCGGCCATCGCGACGAAGTCCTCGGGGGGCGAGGACAGGCTCAGGTGGAACCGCCGCTCCTCTACCGTGCGCAGGCAGCCGAGCAGGGCGTCCATGTTGTACGGGGGCTCGGGCACGGGATAGCCCAGCCGGCGCTGCTCCCCGGCGGGCGGGGCGGCGGCCGCCGCCCGGGCCCCCTGGGCGCGCATTCCGAGGCGCCGCCGGTCGTTGCAGATCAGGCAGCGGCCCCAGCCGTCGGGCGCCTCGGGGTCGAGGGCGCCGTTGGGGTGCTCGGGGCAGCCCGTGTAGCTCTTGGCGGGGGCGAGCCCGGCGGCGGTCTGGAAGGCGGTGTAGAGGGCGTCGGCGACGGATTCGTACTCGGTGGGGTGGGCTCCGTCGTAGAGCTCCCGGAGGTGGTCGCCGAGGCTGCCCACGGCCGCCTGCAGCTCCTTGAGGGCGTACGGCCGCCCGGTCGGGACGGAGTACCCCCTGCTGCCGCGCTGCTGCTCCTGTGGGCTCATACCCACGAGCGTCGCACGAAGCACTGACATCCCGGGAACCCCGCAGGTCCCGCCGGGGGTGGAGCCGTGGGATGCGGGGCTCCGCGCCGGGCCGTGGCCCCGTCCCCGCCCTGCGGGGCCGAGCGGACGGCGACGGCCGGGCCCCCGTGCGGGAGGGTCCGGCCGTCTGTGTGTCCGTACACCGCGTACGGGCAGGGGTGTGGAGGGTCCCGGAGGCTAGAACGCGGCCTCGTCGAGCTCCATCAGGGTGTTGTCGACGGACTCGGCGAGCGCGCGGGCGACCGAGACGCCGGGCAGGATCTGGGAGGCGAAGAACTTCGCCGCCGCGATCTTGCCGGTGTAGAACGCCACGTCCTTCGCGGAGGCGGCCGGCAGCTTCTCGGCGGCCACGGCCGCGCCCTTGAGGAGCAGGTAGCCGACGACCACGTCGCCCGAGGCCATCAGCAGGCGGGTGGTGTTCTGGCCGACCTTGTAGATGTTCTTGACGTCCTCGCCGGTGGCGGTGAGGTCGACGATCATCTGGCCGACGATGGCCTCCAGGTCGACGGCGGCCTTGGCGAGCGCGTCGCGGGCCGGGGCCAGCTCCTCGCCGCCCACGCCCTCGGCGAGGAACTTCTTGATCGTCTCGGAGAGGACGTTCAGCGAAGCACCCTGGTCGCGGACGATCTTCCGGAAGAAGAAGTCCTGGCCCTGGATGGCCGTGGTGCCCTCGTAGAGGGTGTCGATCTTGGCGTCGCGGATGTACTGCTCGATCGGGTACTCCTGCAGGTAGCCGGAGCCGCCGAAGGTCTGCAGGGACTGGGCGAGCTGCTCGTAGGACTTCTCCGAGCCGTAGCCCTTCACGATCGGGAGCAGCAGGTCGTTGAGGCCGACCAGCGAGGAGGCGTCCTCGCCCGCGGCCTGCTTGAACTGGATCTCGTCCTGGACGGAGGCGGTGTACAGGACCAGGGCGCGCATGCCCTCGGCGTACGCCTTCTGCGTCATCAGCGAGCGGCGCACGTCGGGGTGGTGCGTGATGGTGACCTTGGGGGCCGACTTGTCCATGAAGTTGGCCAGGTCGGGACCCTGCACGCGCTCCTTGGCGTACTCCAGCGCGTTCAGGTAGCCCGTCGAGAGCGTGGCGATGGCCTTCGTGCCGACCATCATCCGGGCGAACTCGATGATCATGAACATCTGGCGGATGCCGTCGTGCTTGTCGCCGATCAGCCAGCCCTTGGCGGGGTGCTGGTCGCCGAAGGTCATCTCGCACGTGTTGGAGGCCTTGAGGCCCATCTTGTGCTCGACGTTCGTCGCGTAGACGCCGTTGCGCTCGCCCAGCTCGCCGGTCTCCCAGTCGAACTCGAACTTGGGCACCAGGAAGAGCGAGAGCCCCTTCGTGCCCGGGCCGTGGCCCTCGGGGCGCGCGAGGACGTAGTGGAGGATGTTCTCCTCCATGTCGTGCTCGCCGGAGGTGATGAAGCGCTTGACGCCCTCGATGTGCCAGGAGCCGTCGGCCTGCTCGATCGCCTTGGTGCGGCCGGCGCCGACGTCGGAGCCCGCGTCGGGCTCGGTCAGCACCATGGTGGAGCCCCAGCGCTTCTCGACGGCGATCTGCGCGACCTTCTTCTGCGCCTCGTTGCCCTCTTCGAAGAGGATGCCGGCGAACGCCGGGCCGGAGGAGTACATCCAGACGGCCGGGTTCGCGCCCAGGATGGTCTCGGCGAAGGCCCAGATGAGGGAGCGGGGCGAGGTGGTGCCGCCGATCTCCTCGGGCAGGCCCAGGCGCCAGTACTCGGAGTCCATGAAGGCCTGGTAGCTCTTCTTGAAGGACGCCGGGACGGGCGCGGTGTTGGTGGCCGGGTCGAAGACCGGCGGGTTGCGGTCCGCGTCCTCGAAGGAGGCGGCCAGCTCGTTCTCCGAGAGCTTGGTCATCTCGCTGAGGATGGTCTTGGCGGTGTCGGTGTCCATCTCGCCGAACGGGCCGGTGCCGTACAGCTTGTCGCGTCCGAGCACCTCGAAGAGGTTGAACTCGATGTCGCGGAGATTCGACTTGTAGTGCCCCATGGCGACGGCTCCGTTAAGGCTCGGTGAGACGGGTTCCTCGTACATACCAATCGGTAACGTAATGATGCTACCCGCCGGTAATAACGCGCAACCCCTAGCAGCTCGACTGTGACGACTCTCTCTGGAGTCCCGGTAGCCCGCGCCACACCGTTTCGCCGGATCTTTCGGGCCGGACGCCGGATCGAGGCCCCGTCGACGGGCTGAAGTCCCGCTGACCGGAACTCGTCGTCCGGGCGGGCCCCCGCCTCGGTAGGCTTCGGCCCATGTACGGCTACGACCAGAACCCGGGCGCCCAGCAGCAGTACGCCCCGCAGCAGCCCCAGCAGGGCTACGCGCAGCAGCCGCCGCTGTACCCGGAGCCGTCTCCACCCTCCCTCGCGGACGCGGTGCGCGCCTTCACGACCGGGTCGCTCTCCGCCGAGGACTTCCAGCAGATCTTCGCCACCTCGAAGGTCTACTGCCCGCGCGGCGACACCCCGGGATTCCTGGCGCTGCACAACACGCAGCAGCCGGTCATCCCGATGTTCACCACCCTCAAGGAGCTCCGCCGGTACGCCGGCAAGGAGTCCAAGTACTTCGTGATCACCGGCGCCGAGGTCATCGACCTGCTGCCCACCGGCTACGGCTTCGTCCTCGACATGGAGGGCGACCACCGGATGGTCTTCGACGCGAAGGCGGTCGAGCAGATGGTCGACTTCGCGATGCGCCGCATGTACGGCTAGGCCGTCTCTTCCGGATCTTGCCGGTCGAGCGGCCCAGAGGCCGCGGGCCGGGCGGGGGACTGGCGGATCCCCCGACCCTTACGGCGTCGGCTCGAGCAGCACCGGCAGGGCCGTGACCTCGACCATCCCGTCGGCTGCGACCGGCGAGGTGCTGTCGTCCAGGTGGCGCACCGCCTTCACGCCCGGTGGCGCCTTCAGGCGGGCGGTGCCCGTCGGGTCCCACACGATCGTCAGCTCGGCACCGTCACGGTCGAACCGGCACTGCCAGACCCCGTCCGGCAGGCGGGCGGCGACGCCGTTGCCGCAGGAGCGGATCCGGGTGCCGTGCACCCAGCGGCGCAGCTCCTCCACGTACAGGGCGGCCGTGGTCGGCGGCTGCCCGTCGGGCTGCATCACGATGGGGATCTTGCTGCCGCCCCAGTTGTAGAAGTACATGCGCTGGTAGCGCGCGTACAGGCCCACGAGGAAGAAGCGGACGGCGTTCGCGGAGGCCGCCGGTTCCTCCAGGGGCTTCTGGAGCGGGATGTCGTACGTGGTGCCCGTGCTCCACAGCTTGGGGTGCGAGCCGCCCCGGTGGAAGGCGCGGTCGATCTCGCCGACCAGGCCGAGCATCTCCTCGGGCGGGTCCGAGGCGGTGCGCTGGTACAGCTTGACCCCCGCGACGTCGCAGGAGTCGTACCCGCGCAGTTCGGAGAACCGTTCCAGCGCGTGCATGCCCTCGGCCTCCCAGAGCCTGCCCATGGACGGGCAGACGACGGTCGCGTCCGGGTCGGCGGCGTCGAGGACGGCCTTGGCCTCCCGGGTCAT
Source organism: Streptomyces sp. NBC_00454 (assembly GCF_041434015.1). Lineage (GTDB taxonomy): Bacteria > Actinomycetota > Actinomycetes > Streptomycetales > Streptomycetaceae > Streptomyces. The sequence continues at coordinate 3,987,382 of NZ_CP107907.1, forward strand.
CTCGACCAGGGTCTCCGGGCTCCC